>SJBG01000009.1 GCA_004332195.1 Desulfobulbaceae bacterium | reverse complement strand
ACCCCATGTCAAGGACAAAAAATTTCAAATTTAAGGTGTACTCGATTCATGAAGTTAACCAATCCCGTCATTTATGGCGATGAACGAGCAGGGAAAATTTCAGCGCGAGAATGGGCCATTAATAGCTCGTCGGAGCGCTGAAATTTTTCCTGCGGGCAACCTGGTAAAAATTGCTCAATGCCGATTCAATCATCTGTTTCATGCTGCCGCTCGGGCCAGGCCTGGGCCCCAATAGATCTCGGCAGGAGTTTTGTCATCCAGTGATTGATGAGGCCGCTCGAAATTATAAAAATCAAAATATTGCTTCAATTCCTTGACCAGCTCTTTGACATTTTGAAAATCGTGGAGATATATTTTTTCGTACTTCACGGATCGCCACAATCGTTCAATAAAAACGTTATCCATCGCCCGGCCCTTGCCGTCCATACTGATCCGAATTCCATGTTCCTGTAACACGCCCGTGAAATGTTTGCCGGTATATTGGGTGCCCTGGTCCGTATTGAAAATATTCGGTCTGCCATATCGGCGGATGGCGCTATCAAGGGCATTCACGCAAAAATCGTCATCCATGGTCACCGAAATTTCCCAGGACAGCACATAGCGACTGTGCCAGTCCATAATGGCGGTCAAATAGACGAAGCCGCCTGAGAGCCGAATGTATGTGATATCCGAACACCAGACCATATTCGGGCGATTGATATTCGTTCCCTTCAAGAGATACGGATAAACTTTATGGTCTCTGCGCGGCACACTTGTGTTTGGCTTCGGCGCAATGGACTGTATCCCCATTCTACGCATCAGGCGCTGCACCCGTTTCCGGTTTACCGGGTATCCCTGCCGTCTCAGAAAAATCCGTATTTTGCGGCTGCCGTAAAACGGATGGCGCGTATACTCCTCATCGATCAGGCGCATCAGTTTCAGATCTTCTTGACTTACTCCTGATAAATTGCCCCCAGATCGATAATAACTGGATCGGGGCAGGCGTAACAGCTCACACTGCCGAACGATGCTTACGCCTGGAATTTCAGGCTCAATACAGGTTCGTTTTTCTGATACGCTCATCTCTTGTATACTACCGTTTTTTTTAACCACTCCAATTCAACTTGCAGCTTTCCAATTTGCTGGTAAAGACGCTCCTTTTCGGCTTCATGCGTTTCGATGTCACGATCCTTGCTCCGGGAGAAAAGTTCCGCCGAATCCTTCAATAACGTCTTTTTCCACTGCCCGATCTGATTGGGATGAACCCCATATGTCGAAAAATCTGCATGTAGCAGTCGGAGCGCCTAATGCGGTGCGAGGCAGTTCTCACGAGAATAATTTGCGAGCTATTGATGCCATTCAGGATGGAGTAGCGGACATTCTCTGCTCTGATTACTACCCGCCATCGATGTCGGCCGCCGTTTTTAAGTTGATGGAAGATGGAATTGAGCTGCCCCGGGCGGTGCGCATGGTCTCACTCAATCCCGCCCAGGCCTTAGGGTTAAGCCAGCAAGGTTCTATTGAAATCGGTAAGCAGGCCGATCTGGTGTTAATCGAGCTGCATCAGGGTTATTCTTTTGTGCGTAAAACATTGCTAGGAGGTAAAGTGGTCTATCAGTCTGAATATCAGCAAAAATAATGAGAGGTGTAAGTGGGTCTGTTGGTTCGCGCACGCCACAACCGGGAGCCGACCTTAGATGTTAAAAGCAACGCTTATCAACACCTTGTTACTTACAGAGGACTCTGAAAGTTGAGTGATAGCCGACGATCGCCGACCCATCCCCGCGAGTATTCACCTGACCTGCGCCTCACCTTTCTTGGTACCGGCAATGCCGGCGGGGTACCGCTTTATGGTTGCGATTGTTCGGCCTGCACACAGGCGCGCACGGTGGTTGATTTTCGTCGCCGACCCTGCACGGCCCTGGTGGAGGCGGGCAAAACCCGCGTCCTGCTCGATGCCGGCCTGAGCGATCTCACTGAGCGCTTCCCACCCGGCTGTCTGTCGGCGATTATACTGACCCATTTTCATCCCGATCATGTGCAGGGATTGTTTCATCTGCGCTGGGGTCTCGGCAACCGCATCCCGGTTTACGGCCCGCCGGATCTGGAAGGTTGCGCCGATCTGTACAAAATTCCGGGACTGTTGGAGTTCAGAACGGTGCGCGAGTTTGCGCCCTTTCACCTGGGGTCAATGGTTATCACGCCGGTGCCGTTGCGTCACTCGAAGATCACTTTTGGTTACTGCATCGAATGCGGCACCGGCAGAATTGCCTACCTCACCGACACCGCCGGGCTGCCGCCTGAGACCGAGGCCTTGCTAAGTGCCTGGCAGCCCACGATATTGGTGATCGATTGTTCCTATCCGCCCCAAACCGACAGTCCGCAAAGTCATAATGATCTAACTCTGGCTCTGGCGGTCATCGCCGCTGTTCGACCGCAACGCGCCTGGCTGACCCATATCGGCCACGAACTCGACGCCTGGCTGAAAGATGCCGGCCATACCTTGCCTCCCCGGGTTTTTATTGCCCGTGACGGCGAGCGCATTAGTGTACCATCCGATTGCCCACTGGGCCCGTGAAAGGACCTGGTCTATTGGTTGTTTTGGTTCCTGCCTGCTCATCCCTATATCGAATACCCAGTTTTTTTATTTGTTTTTTCTTGCAAAACTAATGACTAATCGACTAGAATGGCAGAAGCCTCATTTAGTCTCAGTCAAACGACGCCACCGACATCTCTGACCAAATAATGGTTGATACAAGTGGTAATCAAGTACGCTGATGAGGATAAAACTCTCAGGGCTAAATAATCCATAAACCAGGAGATCTCAGATGAAAACTTCAAAAGTATTGGGAATGTTGGTAGTGGGCGGCATGCTCGGCTTCGTGGCCTTCCATGGCCAGATTGGCGGCTTGAAAGAAGCGGAGGCTCGGGCCGGGGGCTATGGAAGACCCGCAGATCCGGTGCCTCAACCGGCGCCGGTAGAGCTCACCGAGCAAGAGATAAAGAGGCTCATCGAAGAGAAGAAGCTTACCAGGGAAGAGATAGAGAAGCTTACCAGGGAAGAGATAAGGAAGCTCCTCGGAGAGAAGGGGGAGAGAAGGGCCCCGCGCGCTGGCGGTTATGGCCGATAGGGAGCGATCAAGCGTTTAGTCAGTAATCGAATAGGGGAGATGTGCTGCCTGGACAAGGTGACCGTCTCATTTTCGGTTTTACAGGGCAAACTAAAGGCCACCTTGAAAAATCAGCTATTTTGTTCGAGTTTACGGCACGTAAAAAAAATTACCGCAGGCATATGGTTGATATTCCGAGGATAATTTTTTGAGCATAACGCAGAAATCAGACGAAAGAGCAATTTTTCAAGGTGGCCTAAAGAGAAAAACGGGAGATAAGAGACGGGCATGGGCGAAAAACGTGAATGTGTGGTTGAACAGCAAGCAAAAGAGCTGTACAAGGTTCTTTGCCGGGATAAATGGGACCCTTACATCACAGGGGTTCTGATCGCCTTTTTAAGCGTGATTATCGCCGCCTGGTACACATCATGGGGGGCCACCGGGCCCGTACAAAACTGGGCCACCTGGGCGCTGTACGGCGTCGGTCTTGAAGAACACGCCCCAGGCCACCCCCTGTTTCACACTGCTTCGGTGGTCGGCATTGCCTTTATCGCCGGGGCCTTTGTCTCTGCTTGTCTTGGCGGCAATTTTGCCTTCCGCATCCCTCCCCGCCTGGAAATGATCAAGGCGGTGATCGCCGGATCCCTGATGGGAATCGGGGCTATCTTGGGGGGCGGCTGTAATGTCGGTGGTTTCTATAACGCTCTGGGGAATCTTTCCGCCCACGGTTTCGCGATGTGGGCCGGATTGATCATCGGCGCCATCCTGGCCCTGAAATACACTTATTGGGAAATGGAAAATATTTCCTGGGGCCAAGGTGGAGCCAAGACCATCAGTGTCGCGCCCAGCCTCCAGATAGTCTTGGGGCTTATGGCCCTGGCCGGTCTGATCGTCGGCGCTTACGCTTACGCTGGCAGCGAGGAAGAATTTTGGGGTCATACCGGGTGGACGCCGGTCGAAACCCTCGGCGGCGTGCTGTTGTTGGCCGCGGCCTTGGGTTATGTTTTTCAACGGGGCCGCTGGTGTATGATTCAGGCCTTTCGCGAACCCCACATGACCGGGGACTGTAAAATGGCCAAGTCGGTGGCGTTGTCCATCGTTTTGCTGGTGATGGGCATTGCGGCGCTTAAAGCCGGCGGTCTGGTCGATCCCGCCCATTACCTGCGCGGGGTGTTCGGCTGGGGCGGCGTGCTGGGCGGAGTGATCTTCGGCTTCGGCGCGGTGCTGGCCGGCGGTTGCGGCACCGGCACCCTCTGGCGGGTCGGCGAAGGCCAGATCAAACTCTGGATTGTTGTTCCCTTCTTCGGCCTCGGCGCCGCCCTAACCAGTAAATTCGTCCACGGCCCCCTCGATCTCGAAGGGATGACTGCCTGGTTTCAGGCCGGTCAACCTCTACCCTTCCACGAGGGGATACTGGGCAGCTTCATTTACCTGCCCTTCACCTTCCTGGGTTACGGTGGCAGCATCGCCCTGATTTTTGCCGCCATGGCAGCCTGGTGGCTAGCCGTTGCCTGGAATGAAAAAACCCAAAAAGGGGTGCTGGACATGTAGCATCTCCAGTCCGGGGGGGTTAGTTAGCTGTCCCCACTTATGATATGAAATGTGCATTAATTATCCCCCCCTGGCTACCGCAGGAAATCTTTTCAAATAAAACCGCCGGCAGTCAGATCAACTACTGGCAACCCCTGGGAACCCTGTACGTGGCTGCGGCCTTGCGCCAGGCCGGGCATGAGGTCCGTTTTTATAACGGCGCCTTCCTTCAGCAGGTTGAAATTATAGTCCAGGTTACGGAGTTTGCTCCAGACTTTATCGGCCTTTATTCCACCACCTTTGGCTGGCGCAAGGCCTGCGAGATGGCTACGGCTCTGCGCCGCGCCGGAGGCAATTTTTTTCTGGCAGTGGGGGGGCCTTTCCCTATCGCCACCCAAGAACAGTGCCTGGAGAGATGTCCCGAGTTAGACGCGGTGATCACCGGGGAAGGCGAATTTACGTCGGTGGAACTGCTAAGCCGTCTGGCGACACCCTCCTCCGTCGAGCTCGGTCACTCGGACCCGGCCAGACAACATCGCCCAATTCCCCGGCGTCGGGCAACACCCTCTGGCGCAGGAACCGACCAAGCAGTTAGGGCCACCGATCATCCACTGCCAAGTCCCCGGCCCGGCTCCGCAGCAAGTTCGACATTCCATCCGTCCCTGAACCAGCTCACCGCCAAATCCGCGACTCCGACCACCCGGTCGTTCTCCATGAATTACCAAGCCGTCGTAGATCTCAGCGGGGTCCTGGGGGTGATTTATCGAGACGGCGCTAAAATTGTCAAAAATCCGCCCCGACCACTGATCAGTGATCTTGACGCTCTGCCCTTTCCAGCCCGGGACCTGCTCGGAGCAATCGATGATTATGTCCCGCCGCCAGCCACGTACAAACGTCGACCGGTGGCGGTGATCATCACCTCAAGAGGCTGCAATCGTCACTGCCTGTACTGCTTTCAAATCGACAAGGCCCGCAAGAGTGGAATTCGCTATCGTTCGATGGACCATGTAATGGCGGAAATTCGTCACTGCCTGGCCCAGGGCTATCGGGAAATAAAATTCATCGACGACACCCTGACCGCCGATTATCATCGAGCCATGGAGCTGGCCCGGCGAATCAGGGAAGAGAAGCTTGATTTCACCTGGTTTGCCTCGGCCTGCGTCAACCAGGTAGACCAGCCTTTACTGCAGGCCTTCAAGGATGCAGGATGCTGGGCCATCCTTTTCGGGGCGGAAAGCGGGGTCCAAAAAGACCTCAACACGATCCGCAAGGGGATTACCCTGGCCCAAATCCGCCAGGCGGTAGCGGCTGGCAAGAAGGTAGGAATTACCGTTTATACCCCCTTCATCTTCGGTATCCCCGGTCAGAGTTTTGCCGATGGGCTCAAAACCATTGAGTTTGCCTTGGAGCTGGACCCCGATATCGCCAATTTCCACGCCTTAACCCCCTTCCCCGGCACCGAACTCTGGGACAATCTAGCGCAATACGGCGCCGTTTCTCAGGATCTGTCCGATTACACCTATCAGGGAGCGGCCTTTGTTCCCTACACCATGACCAGGGAAGAGATTGGTCGACTGCGCCAGATCGCCTTCAAACGCTTTTACTCCCGGCCTAAATTTCTCTGGCGACGGCTCTTGGCCCTTCGCGGCGTTAACGATTTGAAGGCCGCCGTCAACGGCCTCAAAAGTCTTTTCTGGCTGCTCATTAAAGACAAAATCTTTCAGCAAAAAACAACTAGATCCCGAATCGTCAAGCGCCACCGATAGCCCCTGCTTCAAGGCTCGGCCCGGCGCACAACCCTTACCTTACGACAACTTCGGTTACGCGATTCGATCCAGCTCACATTCCCCACGTTATTTTATGGTTTGGCCTTATCTTTTTATCCAATGCTCAGGGTGGCCAAAGTTGGGTTAGCACAGTTGTTCAATTTTGGGAATATACTTATCCTACGAGTTATGAATATTCGTCCCTTTGTCCCGGCCCAATTGCCGCCAGCTCCCCGACAACTTATCGAGGCCAGCGCCGGCACCGGTAAGACTTACTCCATTACCTCGCTGTACCTGCGATTTGTTCTGGAGCAGGAACTTGGGGTGGACAAAATTCTAGTCCTCAGTTTCACCGAGGCCGCCACCGCCGAGCTGCACGAACGGATCCGGACCCGGCTGCAGGCGGCAATCACGGCTTATCAGCGCGGCGGTGACCATAATGACTCCTTTCTTGATGAGCTGGTGCGAGGCAGCGCCAACCGTAACCGGGAATTACTGCTCCTGCGGAAGGCATTAGCCGAAATCGACCAGGCGGCGGTGACCACCATTCACAGTTTTTGTCGACGTATATTGCAGCAGGGAGCCTTTGAGAGCGGTATGCCGTTTGATCTGGAACTGGTCAGTGCCGTTGACGATTTTAACGACGAGTTGATTTACGATTTCCTGGCAGAAGCTTCTCATCGCGATGACCCCCGCCTGCTGGCCCTGTTTCGCCGTGGCTATGGCCTGCGGGAGTTGCGCTTGCTGGTGCGCGAAGCGGTGCGTCATCGCTATTTTCCAGTGGAAAAAGGGGAAAAAAAGGGGAAAGAGGATAGTTTTGTTTTTTCACTTGTCCCCCTTGATTGCCAAGACTCCCCTGACTCCCCTGGCTCCCCTGGCTCCCCTGGCTCCCCTGACTCCCGAGATTTCCGAGATTTCCAAGATTTCCAAGAATCCAAAAAAGATAACGCAATCCCATTGTTGTTGGCCGCGGCCAATTACGCCTTTAGCCGGGCCAGGCAGAGTTGGCAAGAGAACCAAGAAGAGATCGTGGCGTCCTTGCGGGGTGCCGGTTTTGTCAAAAAATACCGGGAGCTGATCGCCGACGGGATGATTGAACGGCTGACCGCCTACCTGGTCGGGAGCCGACCAAATTCTTTTCTGGTTCCACCCGGCACCGAGATCCTTACGCCCCTTCATTTTGCCGACCCCGACAGCAAAATTTGCACCAAAACCGCCGGCAAAAAGGGAAATATTCCCCACCACTATTTTTTCACGCTTTGGCGGGAGTACCTTGTAAACGTACAGAGTCTGGCAACCGCCTACCGCTTGAGCGTGCTAACCGAACTTATCGATTTTTCCCGCCGAGAGCTGCCCCGAAGACTGGTCAAGGCTGGAGTGCAATCATTTGATGATCTGCTTTATGGGCTGGAACAGGCCCTGAGGGGGCCGGGCGGCACGGCTCTGGTCAAGTTTATTGCCAATCGCTATCCGGTGGCCCTGGTTGATGAATTTCAAGATACCGATCCGGTGCAATACGCAATTTTTCAAGCGGTTTACGGAGAGAACCAGCCCGAGAAAGCCTCCGTGCGCGGCGGTCATGAGCATAAGGTTTCGGCTGAGGACCAGCGCCGTTTGATTCTGATCGGGGACCCCAAACAAGCCATCTATGGTTTTCGGGGGGCCGATATTTTTGCCTACCTGCGGGCTAAACAGGATTGCGCCGATCAACATTATACCATGACCGTCAATTGGCGGGCGGATAAGGGCATGGTGTCGGCGATCAACGCCCTCTTTGCCGGGGTGTCGACCCCCTTTGTCGTGCCGGGCATTGATTTTCCCAAAGTCACGGCCCGGCCCGAAGCCGACGATCTTTGGCGAGAAACAGGGAGCAACAGTCCGCTGCAATTTCTGATTATGTCATCTGATCTGGTCGCCAAGATCAGCGCTGACGGCAAAAAGCAACCTGCTCGAACCAAGGTACTCAAGGTTGTTCCAGACCTGGTAGCGGACGATATCGGCCGCCTGCTTGCCGGAGATGGCAGCTTGGCTCAAGAGCGCCTGCGCCCGGCGGATATCGCGGTATTGGTGCGCAGTAATCAGCAGGCGGCTGAAATTCAAGACGCCCTGGAACGACTAGGGGTCAAGGCGACGCTCCATAGTCGAGCCAGTGTTTTACAAAGCGCCGAGGCCGAACAGCTTGCCGTGGTACTCCACGGATTATTGGATCAGGCCGGGGAGGCCCGTCGCCGAGCGGCAATGATCACCGATTTGCTGGCCTTTGACCACACCGCCCTGAAGGCCCTAAAAGAGGACGAGAAAACCTGGCGTCTCTGGGCCGAAGCCTTCAACCGTTGGCGTTTGCTCTGGCGGGAGCGTGGCTTCATGATCATGATACGGGCGATTTTTGAGGAACGAGCAGTGGCTCCTCGACTTCTGGCCCGTCCCGATGGCCAGCGACGACTCACCAACTTTCGCCACCTGGTGGAATTGCTTCACGGTCATGAAAGGGAAGGACACCTGCAAGCCGCGGCCCTGGTTAAGTGGCTTGATGAGGGGATCGCCGGTCGACGGCCCAGCTCCGAGGCCGAAGAGTTGCGGCTGGAAAGCGACGAAGACGCGGTGCAGGTTTTGACCATTCACCGCAGCAAGGGTTTGGAGTATCCGGTGGTTTATTGCCCTTATCTCTGGCTGACTGGTAGTCGGCAAAAAAAAGACGGGGAAGATTTTTTCAGTTATCACGAGCAAGATGAGCAATGGTTGGGCAAAATCGTTTTGTTTCCCGATGAGCAACAGCGGCAACTGCGGCGCTGGGAACAATTTGCCGAAGAGTTGCGCCTGCTCTATGTCGCGTTGACCCGTGCCCGCCATTGCTGTCGAATTGTCTGGGCCGGGGCCGGCGGCTACGGAGAGTCGGCCCTGGCCTATTTACTGCACGGCAATGATCGTGAAAATTTGCGCCCCGTATCAGGTAATGGCGACTCTGCGGACGCTAACGCGCAGCCCCGAGTCGCCCCGACGTTTAATCTTACCTATGATGAGGCTTTGACATTACTTCAGCAACGGGTGGAGGCCGAGCCGACCTGGGGTCTGCAAACCCTGGCCGAAGAGGCCCGGATCCATCGGGCAATCTCACCTAACCCTGACTTGAGCCGCCAGGCTGCGACTGTTCGTCGGATGCAAAACGTCATCGATAGATCATGGCGGGTGGGCAGTTTTTCGCACCTCACCGCCCAGGCAGCCGAACACGTTGCCGCTTGGGCAAAGGGGACCGAGGATCGGGACCGGGACTACGATGCCATATCTCTTGGTTCAGGCCTGGTCCTGCCTGCAACCGATCTTGCCGATGCTGCCGCGCAGGCTGCTAAACTCGATAATCTTGCGATTCAACGGCTGACGGCTCCGGTTACTCTGGCCAATTTTCCCGCCGGGGCAAGAGCCGGAAATTTGCTGCATAAGATTATGGAAACGATTTCCTTTGCCGATGCCTCCCGTCACCAGGCAATTATCGATGAACAACTGCGCGCCTTTGGCTTTAATCGAGAAGAATGGCGGCCGCAACTGCGGCAGGCCTTGAGTGAACTACTGATCACCCCACTGCTTAAATCCAACCCCTGGTGTCTGGCGGACATCACCGATAAACAACGGCTCAAGGAAATGGCCTTCGTTTTTCCCCTCCGCCAACAAGGTAAACCACTGCAAGCCTCTCGCCTGGCCGCCGTTTTTGCCGAATTTCCGACCGCTCTGCCCGCCACTTATCCCGAACAACTGGCACGCCTGCCTTTCCCGGCGATTCAGGGTTATCTAAAGGGTTTTGTCGATCTGATCTGCCGCTGGCGGAATAAATGGTATATCATCGATTACAAGAGCAATCTGCTGGGCGCCAGTTATGCCGATTATCAAGCGCCCAAGCTGGCCGCCCCGATGAGCGCTCATCACTATAATCTTCAGTACCACATCTACGCCGTGGCCCTGCACCGCCATCTCACTCTTTGCCTGCCAAATTATGATTACGATTCACACTTTGGCGGAGTACTCTATCTTTTCATGCGGGGAATGCACCAAGAACTGGGGCCAAACACCGGTGTGTACTTTGAACTACCGCCAAAGGACAGAATTGAAGCCTTGTCCGGATTGTTGGCGAACACCACTTTAGTAGCTAACGGTTAATCGCTACAAACTTCAGGCTACCTTGAAAAATTGCTCTTTCGCCCGATTTCTGCGTTATGCGAAAAAAAAAATTATCCTCGGAATATCAACCATATGCCTGCGGTAATAAGTTCCCTTGTTGACCGGCATCGGTCAACCATTTTTTTACGTGCCGTAAACTCGAACAAAATAGCTAATTTTTCAAGATAGCCTTCATTTTTAAATAGTGATGCAACCTATTGTAAATAGGTTTTTTTTATGGTTTCAGCTCAAGCGCTGTCTAAGAAAAGTTTGCTCTCAAGTGTAGTGCCGCAACAATTGTTGCAACCCGTCCTGAGGGACCTCCTGCCGGGCCAACGGCCCCTTTTTGAGGACCGCAAACTGCTCTTCAAAGAGTGGTTTGTGGGTTTTATAGATGACCCCCAGGGGGATGCGCCCGCCGAATTCCAGGGCGGTACGGAGAGCCTGGTCCCGGTCGCGCGGATCATAATCGGCGTTCAGCTCATAACAGCGCTCCTTGTACCAGCGATAGGTGTTGACCTTGTTGAAAACTACACAGGGTTGCAGGATATCCACCAAGGCCGTACCCCGATGTTGAATGGCTTGAGCGATAAGTTTGGTGAGATGTCCAGGCATTCCGGAATAGCCGCGAGCCACCAGGGAAGCGCCCATGGTCACCGCCACCGCCACCGGATTAAAGGGGGTGGCGACGACCCCGTGGGGCTGAGCTTTGGTCGCAAAACCCTGGTCCGAGGTGGGACTGGCCTGACCCTTAGTCAGCCCGTAAACCTGGTTGTCGTGGGTCAGGATCGTGATATCGAGATTACGGCGCAGGGCGGCAAGAAAATGATTGCCACCCTCGCCGTACATGCAGCCATCACCGCTTTCGGCGATCACCGTAAGCTCCGGATTGGCAAGTTTGGCCCCGATGGCTACCGGCAGACTGCGGCCATGCAGGCCGTTGAAGACATTGGCCTTCAGATAATGCGGAGTCTTGGCCGCCTGGCCAATGCCGGAAACCAGCAGCACCTGATGGGGCGCAAGCCCACAGGCAACCAGCGCCTGCTTTAAGGAGTTGAGAATCCCGAAATTACCGCAGCCGGGGCACCAGGCCGTCTCGTATTTGCCGTATTCTTCGATAGTTACCTGCGAGGATGTCATGACTTCACCCCTGTGCTGGTGTCGGTATTGGGGTTAATCACCGGCAGTTTTTCCCAACCGGCAATCTTTTCTAGTTTGGCCAAAATGTAGCGGGCGGTAAAAGGCAAGCCGTCATAGCGGTTGATTTGCTCCGCGATCACAAAACCGCTCGCTCTTTGAATGAGTCGGGCAAACTGACCGGTGGCGTTGCCCTCCACGCTGACAACCTGGTCGGCAGCTTGAAGAATGTTCAGGAATTGGACCGGAAGCAACGGCCATACCTGGGAAAAGTGCAGCGTGGCCACGCTTGATCCTTGTGCACGCAGCATGGCTGCCGCTTCCTGCACCGGACCCTGGCTTGACCCCCAACAGACCAGGAGCAGAGAGCAATCATGCTCCCCGTCAAGAACGGGTCTAACCGTTTCCTCTTTGAGCAACGCAAATTTGCGCAGCCGTTTTTCTACCATGGCTATCCGAGTCTGGTGGTCTTCACTTAGGTGTCCATCTTGGTCATGCTCATCGCTGCCGGCTACCACCAAGTGTTGCGACAGGCCGGGCAGCAGGCGGGGCGAAATGCCGTTTTCCGTTAAGCGGTAGCGTTGATAAGGGGTTGTCTCGGTGTCGCCCGGCTCCGCTCCGGCTTTGACCGGGGTGCCGGCCTTCAGTTCGGAGGGAGCCAGCGGTCGAGTTGAGTCGGCCAGGAACTGATCGGTCAGGAGAAAAATCGGTGACTGGGAACGCTCGGCCAAGGCCAGGGCTTTAGCGGTCAAATTAAAGCAGGTTTCGATATTGCCCGGGGCAAATATTGCCCGGGGAAACTCGCCATGCCCGGCATGGAGAATGAATTCCAGGTCGGCCTGTTCGGTGCGAGTGGGCATCCCGGTGGCCGGACCAGGTCGTTGAGCCACGACGATCAACACCGGGGTTTCGGTCATCCCGGCCAGGCTGACTCCTTCGGCCATCAGGGCAAAACCGCCGCCTGAGGTGGTCACCATGCTGGGCGCTCCGGCAAAAGCGGCGCCGATCGCCATGTTTATGGCGGCAATTTCGTCTTCTGCCTGTTCGGTCACGCAGCCCATGGTCTCAGCGTGGGTGATCAGTTCCATCGCGATGGAGGTGGATGGGGTCATGGGATAAAAGGCGCAGAATTTAAGACCGGCGGCCAGGGCTCCCAGGGCGATGGCCTCGTTGCCGTTCAGTAGCAGTCGATCGCCGGTGACAGCGCCGGCGCTCAGGGTGCAGCCATGTTTTGGGACTTGATCGATTGCCCACTTGCGGCTTTTTTCCATGATTTTCAGGTTTTCAGCCATCATTTCCGGGTGTTTTTTACCGAACATGGTCTCCACCGCCTGCTGCAGTTGGGTCGAGGACAAGCCCAGAATTTGCCCCAGCAGAGCCAAGGCGGCGGTGTTCCAGAATCGCTCCGGACCAAACTCGGCAAAGGGGACTGAGATCGTCCCCGGCAGATCAGAGCTGATGGCGGTATCGGCAACGATCACGGCCCGGCTGGTCAGCTGATCGCGATGCAGGGCCACGGTTTCGGAATTGAGGGCAACCAAGATATCAATACTGTCGCGAGACGCAAAAAAAGGCCCGGAGCCCGCCCGGATAGCAAAGACGTTGTGGCCGCCGCGAATCCGGGAATGATAACCCTGACTGGTAAAAATCTGGTGCCCGGCCCGGACCAGGGCCTTGCCGAGCAACTGGCCGATGGTCACCAAGCCTTGACCGGCCTCGCCGCCGATGAGCAGTTGGATGTCTTGAGACATTAGGTTGGTCTCCCGGGGTTATTACTACATAGGCCACCTTGAAAAATTGCTCTTTCGCCCGATTTCTGCGTTATGCTCAAAAAATTATCCTCGGAATATCAACCAGACACCGTCAACCATTTTTTTACGTGCCGTAAACTCGAACAAAATAGCTAATTTTTCAAGGTAGCCTATAACAGCCTTAACGATCTTAGGATCTGGCGCAAGTCGGTGAGCGCTTCCGTTCAAGCATTAATGAATTATGACGGGCTTACAACTCCAACAGACGATGGTTGATCTCGATGCCGACCATGGCGCCCTGGCCGGCCGCGATAATGGCCTGGGCTCGGCCGACCCTGAGCGCGCCCAGGGCAAAGAGATTTTTAACCGAGCTTTCACCGGCATGATCGGTTATCAACTTGTTGCTGCCACTTTCCCGCTTAAGGGGAAGTCCGGTCAGGAAAGAGTCGTTAATGGTGTAGCCGTAGCTGAGCATGACCACCTCGCTGGTGATTTCCTGACCATCGGCCAGTCTGATCCCGGTCAGGTCTGTCTCGCCGAGAAACTCTTCGGGTTTCCCGGCAACAAACGCGATGTCCTCCTCCAACAGCAAATCGACGTGGTCAACGGGCAAGGAATGCGGCGACAGGATAAGAGTGATATCCCGGGTGAACATCTGCTTCATGGCAAAGGCCAGCCTGAAGGCTTCGAGGGAGTCGCCGAGAATGACCAGTTTTTTATTGGTGGTGCGATAGCCGTCGCAATCCACACAGGTAAAGATCGTCCGCGCAAAAAACCGGTTCATCCCCTTGATCAGGGGGTGATTCTCTCGAGCTCCGGACGAAACTACGATATAAGGCGCCTGATAATCAGCTTGGTCGGTGTTAACCGCGAAAATATTCTCGGCTTGCAGTGATCGCGCTTGTTCGGACTTGAATTCAACGCCGAAAGATTTGACCTGCCTGATGCCGATATCAACGAGCTTTTTACCGGAAGCCGGTTCAAAGCCGAGATAGTTTTCAAGGCGTCGGGCATGGCGGGTCCGGCCGCCGCCCTGGTCAAGCAGGAGCACTCTGCGGTTGTAGCGGGCAAGGTGGATGGCAGCCTGCAGGCCGCCAGGCCCGGCCCCGATGATGATACAGTCGTATCGGTTTTTTCCCATAAACCGGTGGCTCTGTAGTCCCGCGCGGGATGATTTTCGCTTACAGTTGCTCTACGTTTTTGCGTAGCTCGCCAATCTGTATGCCCAGCGACACGCATTGCTTACCGTCCATGCACTGCTGCGCCTCGGCCTCTTCCAGGAAGGTTTTGAGTTCATGCTGGTCTTTTTTAAGGTCAACCACCCAGGCCTGGTTGACCTTGTCATAATCAACCATCAACCATAAGATCGATGCCGCAGGCGCCGATCTCTGGGAAAATCGCCCTAATCTTCTCACACAACTCTTCTTTGGTCGGCATGTCTTTTCGGGTAGGCATGGCTGTTCTTTCCTCCGGTGTTTTTTGGGGTGGGAAAATCATTACGGCCACTGTCCCGCACTGTAGGAACTTTTGCCTGGGGTGTAAGGGGGGCCGGCGAAAAAATCGGCTTTGGCTCAGGCGCTGGGCAAACTGCTAAATATTTTCCTCCATTTCCCAGATGCCGCAAGGACAGGTGCCGACGCAGAAGCCGCAGCCAATGCATCTTGTCGGGTCAAGCACGTACTCAAAGTTGCCGGCGCCGAGATCCCGGCGGGTGATGGCCTGATAGTGGCAGGTATTTTCGCAGATATGACAGTCACGGCACAGCCCGCAAGAGATGCAGCGCTGGGCCTCGCTTGCCGGGGTGACCGCCCCGGCAAGCGGGATGGTCGGGCCCTTTTCAAGCGGAGCCGCGGTTCCCATCGGGCCGGCGCATTCACCACGCTGGAAGGCAAAATATTCCAACTTGAGCTTGACGTAAGGAATTGTGTTCCGGGCCTCCGAGTGGTACTGACTGCCGCTGAGCAAGGCGTGCAGGGCCAGGGCCCCACGACGACCGCTGCCGATAAGATGCGTGGTTAGCCCGCGACCGACCGCCGCGCCGACGGCAAATACCTTCAGATCGTGAGTCTGTCCTTGACTGTTGACCAGGATTTTGCCTTTCTCCTGATGAATTTCCGGCCCGATAAAGCCCGGGGCGCCGCAGGCAATGATAATCCCGTCGTTTTCTCGGTGAATTTCATCAAATTTTTTCCGATCAACCGGGTTATTGCGTTTGATTACAAGTTTGGCGGCCACGATTCGGGCCAGGTCTTCTTCCAGGATTGCCGATTGTACCTTGCCCTGCTCGACGCTCTGCCAGAGCTTGCCGCCCAGACGGGCGCTCGCCTCATAAAGAGTTACGGTGTGGCCTTGAAGCATCAACTGCCAGGCGGCGGCAAGGCCGGCGGGGCCACCGCCGATGACCGCCACTTTCTTACCGTCGGCTGTCGCCGTGGTCGAGGTCGGGATTATCATTCCCCGGCTGGCCCGGCCCAACCCCTTGATGTCCAGAGGTCGGTCCACCACCTTGCGACTGCAAGCCTTCATGCAGATGTTGGGGCAAAGCTCGCCGCAGACCGTAGCCGCCAGGGGGCTGTATTCCAGCACCAGGGCCAGGGCCTCACGGTGTTTGCCCTGACGCAGCAGTTGGAATCGTCGATGGGACGGGATATCGGAGGGGCAGGCCGCGACACAGGGCGCCAGTTGGCGCTCGTTGTTCCAGACCGGCCTAAAGCGCCGATCTTTGCCGGTGGTGACAAAGGGCAGCAGGGTGAAAGGTTGCTCGATCATTTCGCCGAAAATCCCGCCTTTGCCCACCGCCGGCTCCCAATGGCGGCGGCGAAACTCTTTGGCGGCCATTCGTCGGCTGCTGCGTTTCTTCTTCTCCGCCGGGGTGTAAGCGATCAACTTGCGCCAGTCATCGCAAGACCTGGTTAGCTCGGCCCAATAATCCAGGCGGTCGATGGCACTGAGGTAGGGCCGAAGATTGACGCGCAGCCACTCCCAATCCTGGGTGCTGAGCTCCAGCAACTGCACCTCTTGTTCGCTGTAGTCTGCGATTTTTCCGCGAAAATAAACGGTGCCGCCCACCATCCCCACACAGGGACGATAGCCCAGAATGTTTTCGGAATGGCGGGGGTTGACCCCGCAGACCACGGAAATCCCCCCGGCCTTGAACTCGGCAAAAGAATCGCCAACATCGCGAAAATACCAGGATTGTAACGGCGCGAAACGGGGATTGTGTTTGGTCATCGTGTCGCAACGGGCCCCGCCGCCCCCCTGGACGTAGAGAACTCCCTGGGCCCCGGCATTATGGGCTCCATTGGTGACATCGCCCAACACGGTGATTTGGGCCCCGCAATTGAGCCAGCCGACGTCATCGGAGGCCCCGTTCTCGGCCACGATTTCAGTGCCGAACATCCCCATCGCCCCCAGCCGCTGGCCGATCGCCCCCCGAACCATCACCTTGACCGGCGCGTACCGGGGCCAGATCCGCCCGCCGATCCCGTGCTGGCCCTGGGCTTCGATCTCGAGATGCCGCGCCCCGTCAGCCAAAGAGGCCTGGATTTTTTCCTCTAGCTCTCGTGAAGAAATCCGCTTGCCGTCAATATTGCCAAAAAGTTTTATCATTTATCTTATCCCGACACTAACAAACGTAACTGATTTGCAACCTTTCCGCGATGGCCGGGTCGGCAACCCCCAGGCCGTCGGACATGCCGATAGGTAGTTGAGTGCTGCGGCCCATCGGGGCGAAAACTTTTTTCAGCTCGATCTCGGCGGTCTTGAAAACATCAACCACTCGCTCGGCCACCCGGTCGGCATCCAGTCGGCGATAAAGGCGGGGGTCTTGGGTGGTGATCCCCCGCGGGCAGCGGCCCAGATTGCAGAGGTTGCAGCGGTTGCGCTCATCCCCATAACATTCGGCGGCCGCCTGCATGATGTATCGGCCGATATCCACCCCTGATGCCCCCAGCAGAATCAGGGCCGCGGCGTTGGCGGCGAGATTCGCCTCCTTGCCGACCCCGCCGGCGGCAAAAAGGGGCAGTTCGTTCTGCTTGCCCTGCTTGACCAGCGCAAGGTAGCAATCCCGCAGGTTACTGGCAATGGGGTGGCCCATTTTGTCCAGGGAAACATGGTAGGCCGCCCCGGTGGCGCCGTCTTCGCCGTCGATGGTCAGAGCCGCGGCGTAGGGATTGCGGGTCAGGTTGTTGAGGACCGCCAGGGCCGTTTTGGTCCCGGCAATCTTGGGGTAAACCGGGACCCGAAAACCCCAGGCCATACTCACCGACTGAATCATCTTGGTCACCGCCTCTTCGATCGAGTACTTGGTCTGATGGGTCGGCGGCGAGGCCAGATCGACGTACATCGGCACCCCGCGAATCTTGGCAATCAGCTTGAGCACTTTGTAGGCCATGAGCAGGCCGCCGTCGCCCGGTTTGGCCCCCTGGCCGTACTTGATTTCAATGGCGGCCGGGTCTTCGATCATCTCCGGCAGGGCGTGGATAATCTCGTCCCAGCCGAAGTAGCCCGAGGCAATCTGGGGAATGAAATATTTGAGATAGCGCGACCTGAGCAGGCGCGGCGGCAGGCCGCCCTCGCCGGAGCACATCACCACCGGGATATTTTCCACCTCATTGAGATAAGCCACCCCCATGGCCAGCCCCTCCCACATCGGCGGGGAAAGGGCGCCGATGGACATCCCACCGATCCGGATCGGAAAAATTTCCCGTACCGGCGGGATCACGCCCCCGGCCCGGGGCCGCAACAAGCCGTCTGCCAGCTCCAGGGGCAGAGCCTCGGGGGGCAGGTTGCGGCCCATCAAGGTGCGGAGGTGAAATTCGTGGCGACCGGCATCGAGCGAGGGGGTGGTAATCATGGAAATTCGGGTGAATTTCAACTTATCCAGAGTCGAGGTGGTCGCATCATTACGCCGCCCTCCGCGGGCGTAAGGAATACCGCCCTGGTTCTTGTGGAACAAAAATTTGTGGTTGGGGTTGTACTCCGGCATGATCGCCATGTTGGGACAGACCAGGCTACAGGTGGCGCAACCTACGCAATGACGGGCGATATCATTGACCTGACGAACCACCTGGCTGACCCGGCGAATCGTGGCGGGCAGGGAGTTGTTGCCGTCGGAGTACACCAGCCGCTGGGCCATTACCGAAGGCTCGATGGCCCTGGTCGGACAGACCGCGGTACAGCGACCGCAACGGCTACAGCGATCCTCGCGCCAGCGGATGATGAAGGGAAACTCGAGTAAAGTCAGTTCACCGTTGTGATCGAGCCGTTGCGCTGATTCCAAACCTTGACCTCCTGCGCGCCGGGGCTGATGATCACCAGATCGTAGCGCATGGGAATAATATCTGATTGACGTTGACGCCTAGGCAGCAGTTGTTCCAGGCCGCACTCTTCACTCATCAGGCCGTACTTGCCGGGGCCTCCCCCGACGATCCCCGGCCGCAGCTTCTTTGAATCTTGGAAGAGAAAGACGGCGCCGTCGGGCAGAAAACCGATACTGCAATTGGGGCCGTCGATACAGAGCTGACGCAGGGAGCGTTTGAGCAGCCCTAAAACGGCGCCATCGGGGCGGGCGGCAAACTCGCAATCCTTGAGCGGGGTGGCGACGTCCTTATAATAAGGCAGAGGGTAGCCCAGTTGATGATGGACATAGTGAAGGGTATGACAAAATATTTCCGAGTCCGAGTCGTAACCGGTGTAGCCGATAAAACCGCGGCTGGTAAGAAAATGACGGTTGGGGACAAAGGCGGTGTTTTCGCCGTTAGTCATCGTGCAGTAGCCCTGTAAAAAAAAGGGGTGACAGGCGTAGAGCTGGATCGCGTAGTTGGTGCTCTGCCGCCCCTGGGCCAACACCACCCTGGCGGTAAGGGGTTTTTCCTCGAAACCGAAGAAACGGCCGACCTCCAGCGGATCGCCCACCTCCTTTAGGGTGATCACATCGGGCCATAAGGAGAAAGCGTAGATCGATTCGTCATCGGCCCCACAGCGTCGCAGATCCTGGTGGGCGCCAAGCAGCAGTTCCTCCTTGTCGGCCTGGGGTCGATCGCGATAAGCGTCCGGGTACTGATAGACGGTGGCCAGGTAATGACCACGACGGCTGACGTTAATTCCCGGTCCCTCGGTGATCTTGGGCTCCCATTTAAACTTGACCGCAAAACCGCGGTGTTCCATATAATCGTCGAGCTTGCGGCGCCCGGCATCAGTGCAGATTCCCGAGAAAATCGGGTATTTTTTCAGGTTGGCGAACTCGCCGCCCAGATCCTTCAGGGTAACCCCGAGACCGGAGCCGTCGTGGCCCTCCTTCATGGTATCAAGGGCGATGATGGCCTCCATCACCGAAGAGTATTCCGTCGAGCTAATAGCACTTAATCGACACATTATGGCACTCCGTTACGCAAAGAACCCCTGCGGCCCGCCCCCGGAGGGGAAACAGGGAGCAAGGGCCCGGGGTGGCAAGCCGTTAAACGGTAATCGTTTAGTTGTCAAGCAAAAAACAACTTGTCTTCTAAACGGTAATCGTTTAGTTGTCAAGCAAAAAAACAACCTGTCTTTTAAACGGTAATCGTTTAGTTGTCAAGCAAAAAACAACTTGTCTTTAGGACTCTTTAGCCGGGCTATAGCCCGAACAGGAGTTCGCTATAGGTCGGCGTCGGCCACAAGTCGGCCGGAAGCAGTTCTTCGAGTTGATCGACATCCTCGCGCAAGGCGACCATGACGGGCATCACTTGGTCGCGGAAGGCCGCGGCCTGCCCGGCGACCAGCTTGATGGCCAGGGCTTTGGCCGTTTCTTTTTCCAGTTCGTCGGCTTTGGTGTAAACCGACTCCAGCAAGATGGAAACCTGTTCCATCAGTTTTTTCTGGACGCTGCCGTGCTTGTCGGCTATCGTCGCCGAAGCGCCCAGGGTGCCGACATAGCGAATAACGGCCGGGATGTATTGCCGCCGGGTCATCTGTAGCGCGGCCCGGGCCTCGATGTTGATATGCTTGGCGTACTGTTCGGTATAAATCTCATAACGGGAGTGCAGCTCTTCTTTGCTCAGGATCTGATATTTGCTGAAGAGCTTGATCGCCTTGGGCGAGATAAAGGCCTTAAGCGCCTCGACGGTGTTGCGGATATTGGGCAGGCCGCGTTTTTTCGCCTCACTGGCCCACTCGTCGGCGTAGTTGTTGCCGTTAAAGATAATCCGACCGTGTTTGGTCATTACTTCCTTGATGATCAGTTGGATCTCCTTGTGGACGTCTTTGGTCTTCTCCAGTCGGGAGGCGATCTCGTCCAGGGCTTCGGCGGCAATGGAGTTTAAGGCCACGTTATGGCCAGAGATCGACTGGGAGGAACCCACCATCCGGAACTCGAACTTGTTGCCGGTGAAGGCAAAGGGTGAGGTTCGGTTGCGGTCGGTGTTGTCCTTGGGCAAATCGGGCAGGGAATCGACCCCGATCTTGATGAACTGACAGCCGCTTGACGAATAGATTTTTTCGCCTTTGGCCAATTTTTCCAGAATACCGGTCAACTCCTGGCCGAGGAAAATCGAAATAATCGCCGGTGGGGCCTCGTTGGCCCCCAGGCGGTGATCGTTGCCGGAGCTGCCGCAAGTGGTCCGCATGATATCGGCATGGGTATCCACCGCCTTGATCAGCGCGACCAGAAAAACCAGAAACTGAGCGTTATCTCCAGGGGTCTGGCCCGGTTCCAGCAGATTGATGCCGTCATCGGTAGCCAGCGACCAGTTGTTATGCTTGCCCGAGCCGTTGACTCCGGCGTAGGGCTTTTCGTGCAGCAGACAAACCATGTTGTGGCGCAGGGCCACCTTCTTCATGGTCTCCATCACCAGTTGATTGTGGTCGGCGGCGATGTTGGCGGAAGTGAAGACCGGAGCCATCTCGTGTTGAGAGGGGGCCACCTCATTGTGTTTGGTTTTAGCGGTGACGCCCATCTTCCACAAAGATAGGTCGAGATCCTTCATGTAGGCCGACACTCGGTCCTTGATCGCCCCAAAGTACTGGTCTTCCAACTCTTGCCCCTTGGGGGCCGGGGCTCCGAACAGGGTGCGGCCACAGGTCATCAGGTCCAGCCGCCGATGAAAGTGCTCCTTGTCGAGCAGGAAATACTCCTGTTCGGCGCCCACCGTCGGGATAACCCTGGTCGAGGTGGTGTTGCCCATAATCCGAAGTAGCCGCAGGGCCTGTTGCGAGACCGCGTTCATCGAGCGCAGCAGGGGGGTCTTTTTGTCCAGAGCCTCGCCATTATATGAGCAGAAGGCGGTGGGGATGCAGAGGGTGACGTTGCCGACCCCGTCCTCCTTGAGAAAGGCGGGGGAGGTGCAATCCCAGGCGGTGTAGCCCCGGGCCTCGAAGGTTACCCGCAGTCCGCCGCTGGGAAGAGAGGATGCGTCCGGTTCGCCCTGGATCAACTGTTTGCCGGAAAACTCCATAATCATCGAACCGTCCATGGTCGGGGTCATGAAGGAGTCGTGCTTTTCGGCGGTGCCCCCGGTTAATGGCTGAAACCAGTGCGTGTAGTGAGTGGCCCCGCGCTCAACAGCCCAGTTTTTCATGGCATTGGCCACCACCGCCGCCACCTCCGGCGGTAAAGCCGCTCCTGAGTTGATCGTGTTTTGCAGGGCGCTGTAGGTCCCCCTGGGCAGGCACGCCCTCATCGCAATATCGTTAAAGACGTTGATCCCAAAAAGTTCAGAGGCGACGATCGGGGAGGATTGTGCCTGACGGCGACAGCAATCGTGATGTTCGTTGGGTTTGCCATGTTTGCAAGATGACTTGGGCATTACTGATTCTCCTTAAGTAACGGTTAATACAAGAATGCGAATGCGAAACTTTGTTTTTCTGGGTTTTCCCGAGCCATGAATCCATATGTATGAGCGTAGAAACTACCACTCCAACGTAGTAATAGCCACTCTGGTTGTCAACCGGAAACTCAGCGAAGGGCGACCCTCGGGCCGAGCATCTTGACACCACCAGCGTAAATGCTTAGTTTTCACTTTTTGCCTTACTCAACCATGCCTTTACTCATCCATAGTTTTATTATCTCTTGCTTTACGGGGAGGATATTTGGTGCAGATCGAAGATAATATCAGTAGTAAACTTGATGCCGGCCGTGAGATCAATGAGCGTGATATTCCCACCAATCTGCCGGTGATGGCGGTTCGAGACGTGGTGGTGTTTAGCTACATGATTCTGCCGCTCTTTGTTGGTCGTCTCTCTTCGGTGGGGGCGGTTAATGAGGCGATGAGTCGGGACAAGCTGATTATGCTGGTGGCCCAGAAAGATTCCGCGGTCGATGCGCCGGGGATTGAGGATATTTACCATACCGGCATGGTCTGTATGGTGATGCGCACCTTGAAGTTGCCAGATGGCCGACTCAAGGTGCTGGTCCAGGCGGTTAACAAGGCTAAAATCACCGGCTTTACCCAGCAAGAGCCTTTTATGCTGGCCGACATTGAGGTGCTCAGCAACGAGGAATGCTCGGAAATCGGCGTGGAAATCGAGGCCCTGATGCGTGATGTCCGCGAGCAAACGGAAAAAATTCTGGCGCTCAAAGGGATCATGTCCTCAGACCTGATGATAGTCCTCAACAGCGTTGAGGAGCCGGGGCGCCTGGCTGACCTGGTGATTTCCAATCTCCAGCTCAAGGTGGCGGAAGCGCAATCGGTGCTGGAGTTGCTTGATCCGGTGGTCCGCTTGGGCAAAGTAGCCGAGTTTCTGCGTAAAGAGGTGGAGGTCTCCACCGTCCAGGCCCGGATTCAGTCCGAGGCCAAGGAGGAGATGGGGCGCGGTCAGCGGGAATACTTTTTGCGCGAGCAGTTGCAAGCTCTAAAAAAAGAACTGGGCGATATCGATGATCGTTCCCTGGAACTCGATGAGCTTCGAGAAAAATTCACCAAGGGGCGGATGCCGCCGGAGGTCAAAAAAGAGGGCTTAAAGCAGCTTAAACGCTTGGAGATGATGCATTCCGACGCCTCTGAGGCCGCCGTCATTCGCACCTATCTTGATTGGCTGCTGGATGTGCCTTGGCGCAAGTCCAGCAAAGACCGGCTTGATCTCAAAGAGGCCAAACAGGTGCTTGATGCCGACCATTATGGGCTGGAAAAGGTCAAAGAGCGGATTCTCGAATATCTGGCGGTGCGGAAACTCAACAAAACCAGCAAGGGGCCGATTTTATGCTTTGTCGGACCTCCCGGGGTGGGCAAGACCTCGCTGGGCCAGTCCATCGCCCGGGCCCTGGGACGCAAGTTTCATCGCCTCTCGCTGGGCGGAATGCGGGATGAGGCCGAAATTCGCGGCCATCGCCGCACCTATATCGGGGCGATGCCCGGCCGGATCATTCAGGGACTTAAAACCGTTGCGACCAACAATCCGGTTTTTATGATGGACGAAATCGATAAAGTGGGCGCCGATTACCGGGGGGATCCCTCGTCAGCCCTACTTGAGGTCCTCGATCCGGCCCAGAACACCGAATTTTCCGACCATTATCTCAATCTGCCGGTGGATCTCTCCAGGGTCATGTTTATCACTACCGCCAACATGACCGATACCATTCCGGCCGCCCTGCTCGACCGAATGGAGGTAATCCGTTTGGCCGGATACACTCATGAGGAGAAGATCGAGATTGCCAAGCGTTACCTGCTGCCCCGCCAGATCAAGGAAAACGGACTTAAGACCGGACAGATCAATTTTGCCGAGGAGTCCATTGCCCGACTGATTACCCATTACACCCGAGAGGCGGGTTTGCGTAACCTCGAGCGGGAGATCGGGGCGATCTGTCGCAAGATCGCCCGCAAGGTCGCCGAGGGGGGCAAGGGACCTTATTCCGTCAGCAATCGAACGGTTCATCGCTATCTGGGGTCGCCCAAATTTTTGCCCGAGGCCGAATGTGAGTCAATCGATCAGCCCGGCATTTCCACCGGTCTAGCCTGGACTGAGACGGGTGGAGAAATTCTCTATGTTGAGATTTCGCTGATGAAGGGTCGGGGTAGTTTAACTATGACCGGTCAATTGGGTGAGGTCATGAAGGAGTCGGCCCAGGCGGCTTTGAGCTTTTGCCGCTCAAGAATGAAGGAACTCAAACTTAAGGAAGATTATTTCGACAATCTCGATATTCACGTCCACGTCCCGGCCGGGGCCATTCCCAAAGACGGCCCTTCGGCCGGGGTGACCATAGCCACGGCCCTTTATTCGGCCTTGAGCCACAAAACGGTGCGAGCTGATGCGGCCATGACCGGCGAGATCACCCTGCGGGGTCGGGTTCTGCCCATCGGTGGTCTCAAGGAGAAAGCTTTAGCAGCGTTGCGGGCCGGGATTACCACGGTGATCATGCCCGAACATAACCAGAAAGATCTGACGGAGATCCCCAAAGATTTGAGAGACAAGATCAAATTCGTGCCGGTCAAGAACATGGACCATATTCTAAAAATTATTTTTCGCCAGTAACAGTTTTTTCAAAAGCTCTCACTTCTCTCATTTATCCCATGAAGCCGTACGATTTGGAACCGGAACAACAGTTGAGGGACGAACGCAAGCCTGGAGGTTGTCTGGTTCGTCTGGTCGTTCTGCTGCTGGGCTTGATGATTTTGCTGGTCGGGGCTGGAAGCTTGTGGTTATGGTCTTACGCGGTGAGCCCTGGCCCCAACGAGCGTGAAACTCTGGTTTTTGTTCCGCCGGGTTCATCTTTTGTCGCCATTGAAGGCCATCTGATCGAGGCTGGGGTTTTACGCCGGGATCACCGCTTTGGCTGGTTGGCGATAATCTCCGGCCGCCAAGCTCAGCTTCGGGCCGGGGAGTACATGGTTGCAGCCGGGGTCAGTCCTTGGGAAATCCTGCAACTGCTGATCGCTGGGTCCGGCTTTCGCCGTCAGGTTACAATTCCTGAAGGACACAACCTCTATCAGGTGGCCGAACTGTTGGCCGACCAGCAACTGCTGGACGCCGCCGCCTTTATCGCCTTTGCTGGCGATCCGACGACTCCGGCCCGTTTTGCCGTGCCCGGCCCGACGCTTGAGGGTTGGCTTTTCCCGGAAACCTATTTTTTCACGCGAGGGCAAAGCAAAGAGCAGATTGTTGAGGTGATGGTGGCCCGCACTCGTCGCGTCTTAAGCGAATTGCTGCTGGAGTTGGGCAACGACACCGGCCTTAACGAGCTGGAAATAATGACCATGGCTTCCATTGTCGAAAAGGAAGCCGTGCTCGACGCTGAACGGAGCCTGATTGCCGGGGTTTTTTTCAATAGACTGGAGCGGGGGATGCGTCTGCAGGCCGACCCCACCGTTATCTACGGCCTCAAGAGTTTTGGCCGCCGCTTGACCCGGACGGACCTCCGCACGAAAACCCCCTACAACACCTATGTCATTCACGGCCTGCCCCCCGGGCCCATCGCCAACCCCGGCCGACCGGCCATCGCCGCCGTTTTGCGGCCGGAAAAAACCGCCTATCTCTTTTTCGTTTCCCGCAATAACGGCTCCCATCAGTTCTCCACCAATTACCGTGATCACCACCGAGCGGTTCAGCGTTATCAGAGGTAAACGGTCGGTTGGTGGATCCGGTAAGGTCGGCAGTCTACATAATGTTCAGTTAACTCCGGATGAAGGCCACCTTGAAAAATTGCTCTTTCGCCCGATCTCTGCGTTATGTTCAAAAAATTATCCTCGGAATATCAACGATATGACTGCGGTAATAAGTTCCCTTGTTGACCGGCATCGGTCAACCATTTTTTTTACGTGCCGCAAACTCGAACAAAATAGCTAATTTTTCAAGATAGCCTGAAGTCAATTTTAATGCCGGCCGGCGGCATGGTTGGGTCAACTTCGATAATGATGTCCGCTTGATACTCCTTTTCCAATTCCAGCAAATCCTCCCGTTTTTTGTTGAGAATATACTGGCCTACATCCATCGGCAGGGAAAGATTTACCTTTTTGGACCTGCGGCGGCTCAGGCCGGTCTGCAACTGGCGCAGGTGGCTTAAGGCCAGATTCTCCACCGAGGGGATCATGCCTCGGCCCTCGCAATTGGGACAAGTCTTGTAGCTGGTGGTCTGGATTGGCGCCGCCATTTTTTGGCGGGAGATCTGCATCAGGCCAAACTTGGAGATCCGGGAAAAATCCACCTTGGCCTTGTCCTTTTTCATGCACTCCCGCACCCTTTTCTCCACTTCACGGGTATGGGCGGCACTGCGCATATCGATGAAGTCGACCACAATCAGGCCACCTAAATCGCGCATCCGTAGCTGGCGGGCCAATTCTTCCGCCGCCTCCATGTTGGCGATAAAGATGCTCGCCTCAAAATCGCGGTCTTTAGCGGCGGTACGGCCCGAATTGACATCGATGGCCACCAGGGCCTCGGTGGGATTGATTACGATGGATCCCCCGGAGGCCAGGGGAATGGTGGGTTGAAACATTTGTTCGATTTGTTTTTCCACATGGTACTGGTGAAAAATTGGCTGACTGCCCTGATGGAGCTTGACCGTGGTTTTGCGTCGCTGAATCGCCGGCAGCAGTTGCAGAAAGTCGCGAACCTGTTCGGCGGCATCTTCGGCGTCCACCAGGATCTCCTTGATATCGGTGGTGTAGTGGTCGCGGAGAAAGCGAGAGATGATATTCTGTTCCTGATAGACCAGGGCCGGAGCAGCAACCTCCTGGCCGGTTTTCCTGATCTCTTCCCAGAGATTAAGGAGATAGCGTAAATCCTGATTGAGCGCGGTTTTGGTTATTTCCTGGCTGGCGGTGCGGACGATATAACCGATCCCCTCGGGAATATTGAGTGCCTCCGCCATCTCCCGGAGTTTGCGACGCTTGACCTCATCGTCGATTTTGCGCGAAATTCCAGCGCTGTCACTGCCCGGCATCAACACCAGACAACGGCCCGGCAGAGAAATGTAGGTGGTGAGGCTGGGCCCCTTGTTGCCGGCGGCCTCCTTGACCACTTCCACCAGGACCTCTTGGCTTTTCTTGATCACCTCCTGAATTTTCAGGTCTTTCCAGTGGGTGTCGGGGTCGACTTTTTTTGTGTAGTATTCCGGGTGAATCTCACTGAAAGAGAGAAAACCGTTTTTGGGCAGGCCGATATCAACGAAGGCCGCCTGGAGGTTGGCCTCGACCGAAGTGATCCGGCCCTTATAAATGTTGCCTTTGTACTGGGCCCGACTCTTCGATTCGATGTAAAAACCCTCCACCTTGCCGTTTTCCACCAGCGCCAAACGACACTCCTCCGGCTCGTCGGTATTGATCAACAGCTTACAGTGAGTCCCGCTGACCGGGGGGGTTTCATCGCCCGGACTGTCGGCGCTTGCGGATTCAAAAGTCGATTTTTTCTCCTCGGCCTGGCGTTGCTTGCCCCGTTTACTCACCGGACGTTTTCTTTTTGGGGCGGCTGGTTTGGTCGCCGTTTTCTGGTCAGCCGATAAAGTCCCTGTCGGCGCCGTCTCCGCTAGTACGTTCCCGGCTGAGACGGTGTCGGCCAAAATGGCGCCAGCGTCGTCACCGACCGGGGTTTTTATCGTCTTGTTGAGACTTGTAGATCCCTGGTTTGCGGCTTTAGACAAGCTGCCGGCCTTACTTGGGATTTTGTCGTCGGTGTGGCTTTTTTGTTGCCTGACGGTTGCGGCCGTTACCCCGGCAACCTGGGGACTAGTATCAGCCGAGTCTTTAGTCGCCGCTCTTTCCTTGGCTCGGGCTCTTTGTTCCCGACGTCGGGCCGAAGGACTGCGCCCCGGTTTTTGGGCGGCAGCGGCGGGGATGGCCCCCGGGTCGACGACGGCGGCATCTTTGCGGTCTTGCTGCTCGGGTTTTTCTCGAGCGGATTCCAGTTGGGCGCTGGTCGCGGGTTTTACACCAACCCTGGATCCAGGTTCATCGTGGTCTGCTTGGTTTTGCTGATCTTGCGGCATCTTGCCGTTTTCCTCCATCTTGTTGTTTTTTTTTACGGCCCAGCCCTTGACTGACTCGGCCTGAAACGGAGCGGGATTCCGCGCCGCTCATAAGTTTTTATCCGGTAGTGGTTCTTGCCGTTGCGGCAAGACGATAAAGTATTCTTTGTCGCGATGACTGCTTGGCTCGATCCGGCCAAGCTCCCGCAGGTGTTCAAGGGCGGCGGCGACTTCCTGCGACGGAAGTCCCAGCGCAACGCTTACGTCGGTGGCGGTGCAAGGGCGGCGCTGCAGAAGATGCAGCACCGCCTCTCTCCGGCGCTCAATATCTTTAAGCTGGCCCTTTGTTGCGGTCAAGGGCTCTGCGACGACGGCGGTCGATGTCCCCGGGGTATAATCGGTCAGAATATCCACCGGTCCCGGAAAAATGGCGGCGGCGGCTCGCATTTCATCGAGAGTCAGGGGGAGGGCGTAAGCCTCTATCGGTGGGCGAACCACGGTGTTCAGTTGGATTCGTTCCGGTTTGATCCGCTGCGCCGCGGCCACCAGGGCGGCCAGATCCTCGGGTCGGTCGTTGATTCCCCGGGCCAACAGAACTTCCAGCCAGCAGCGACCGTTAAAGTCCCGGCAAAAATCGGCTAACCCGGTGATGACTTGTTCTAGACGGCAAGCGGCGGTCGGTCGGTTGATTTTGCGAAAACTTGCCTCTCGGGCCGCATCAAGGGAAGGAATGACGATATCAGCCGCGGCAAGTTCTCGGCGCACCTCGGCCAGGTGCAAAAGAGAGCCGTTGGTCAACACCGCCACCGGTTTGGCGATGTTCTTTTTAAGGTGTTCGATGATGCGACCCAGCCCAGCGTGCAAGGTAGGTTCGCCGGAGGCGGTAATGGTCAGAATGTCCAAACGGCTCACCGCAGCTTGGTTGGCCCCAAAGACGTCGATCTCATCAATGATGGCGGCGGTATCGGTGTATTCCCCGCGTTCAGTGGCGAAGTCTGTGGTGGGGCCGACCTCGCAATAGATACAGTTGAAATTACAGGTTTTAGGCGGCAGCAGGTCGATGCCGAGAGATATGCCGAGTCGACGGGAATTGACCGGGCCGAAAATGAATTTCATGCAGCAGGTGTCCTGAAAAAATGCGCCAGACGGCGAACAGGCGATGGGCCAACGGTTGCGCCCAAAGCGAGAGGATGATGAGGTTAAATTATTATTTTTGCTTGCGATTTGCATGCTTGATTCTACCGTTCTCCGACAAAATAGACAAGCCTGTTCCTTTTATTTGTTCCTTTTATTTATTCCTCACTTTTTGCGTGTTTTAGTCGTGGACTTTTGCTTGACAGTTGGTGGCTGCTTGCGTAGATTCCGGTTGATAAAAGTTTATCAACACCCCAGAGCTTCGCCCATTTTGGCCTTCTTATAACATAGCAAACTATGCTTTAAGGTCCCAATAAACGAAACTGGGGCACTGGTGAATTGATCTTTTACAGTTTTGAATTCCGCTGAATTTAATAGCCCTAGTGAACTATTGCCAGCTTTTTTTGATGTTCGCTCCCCCCGAACGATGAAACAAAAAGAACAAGGAGGATCAAGGCATGAGAAGTGACGCGATGCGAAAAGGACTGGAGCGGGCGCCCCACCGGTCGCTGTTGAAGGCCATGGGCTACACCGATGAGGAAATTCGTCGACCATTGGTGGGAATTGCCCACGCCCACAATGAGATTATTCCTGGTCATATTCATCTTGATCGGATTGTGGAGGCGGTTAAAACCGGGGTAAGGATGGCTGGCGGAACCCCCATAGCCTTTTCCACCATCGGGGTTTGCGATGGTCTGGCGATGAATCATCTGGGCATGAAGTATTCCCTGCCCAGCCGAGAGATCATTGCCGACTCCGTGGAAATCATGGCCATGGCCCATCCCTTCGATGCGATGGTCTTGGTGCCCAACTGCGACAAGATCACCCCAGGGATGTTGATGGCCATGCTTCGGCTCAACATTCCCGCTTTGGTGGTCAGTGGCGGACCCATGCTCACCGGCCGTTTTCGGGGCAATGATGTGAACCTGGTCAGTGTTTTTGAAGGGGTGGGAAAAGTTCGGGCCAACACCATGAGTGTGGAGGACTTGACCGAGCTGGAGGAGAAAGCCTGTCCCGGATGCGGTTCCTGCGCCGGAATGTTCACCGCCAATTCGATGAACTGCCTGACCGAGGCCATCGGCCTGGGATTGCCGGGCAACGGCACCATTCCGGCCGTGGCTTCCGCCCGGATTCGCCTGGCCAAGGAGGCCGGGATGACGGTGCTCCATCTGCTTAAGGAAAACATCCGGCCCCGTGATATCGCCACGGCTGCGGCCTTTGATAATGCGATCGCGGTGGATATGGCCCTGGGCTGCTCCACCAACACCGTGCTGCATATCCTGGCTATCGCCCACGAGGCCAAGGTTGAGTTGACCATGGCCCGCTTCAACGAGGTTGGTCTCCGAGCTCCCCATATCGCCAGCCTGCTGCCCGGCGGCCCGCACAGTGTGCAGCAGTTAGACGAGGCTGGGGGGGTGACGGCGGTGATGTATGAGCTTAGCCGGGGCGACGCCGGGCTCAGCCTGGAGGTAATGACGGTCACCGGCAAGACCCTGCGGGAAAACCTTCAGGGGGTCAAAGTTCATAATTCCGAAGTAATTCGACCACTGAGCAACCCTTATCGCCAGGTGGGTGGGATTAGTATACTGTACGGCAACCTAGCCCCGGATGGCGCGGTGGTCAAGCAATCGGCGGTAGCCGAGGAGATGTTGGTTCATCGTGGACCGGCTCGGGTCTTTGATGGCGAGAGTGCGGCGCACAACGCTATTTTGGCGGGCGAAATCAAGCCCGGCGATGTGGTGGTCATCCGCTACAGTGGGCCCAGGGGTGGACCGGGAATGCCGGAAATGCTCGCACCCACCGCCGCCATTGTCGGTATGGGCCTGAGCAAGCAGGTGGCGCTGGTCACCGATGGCCGTTTCAGCGGGGGCACTCAGGGGGCCTGTATCGGTCATGTCTCGCCGGAAGCCGCCGATGGTGGCCCCATCGCCTTGGTGGCCGAAGGAGATGAAATCGTCATTGATATCCCCAATCGTCGCCTGGAGCTGCAAGTGAGCGCCATCGAACTAAAAAAACGCCGAAGCGGTTGGTCGCCACCGCCCCCCAAAATTACCAGCGGTTATGTGGCTCGCTACGCGACCAGAGTCAGCTCCGGAAGTACCGGCGCCATTGTTAAATAAGGATCTGATTTGAAAAAGCTGTTAGCCGTCAGCTTAAAAAAAAGGCGAAGATCAGGAAATCAGGTTAATGTTTGCCAATTTTTTGCTGATTCCTAGTTCCTGAGCGATCTGGGTGGCAATTTCCTCGATGGATTTGCCGGCGGTGGAGATGATAGGTACGTTGTAGTTACGGAAAATCTGCTCGGCCAAGCTGATCTCCTGGCTACAGGTGCTCAGCTTGGCATAGTCACTATTCTTGTAACGTTTTTCCCGCACGTTGTGCAGCAACTCCGGGTTGGTGGTCAGGCCCACCGCCCGGGAGGCATTGCGCCGCAGCAATTCCGGCAGTCGGTATTCCCAAAGGTGTTCGGCGGTTAAGGGGAAGTTGGCGGCTTTTAGGCCCATCTGGGTAGCCATATAGACACAAACCGGGGTCTTGCCGGTCCGGGAAACCCCCAGCAGAATTACCTCGGCCTCGTCAACCTCGTCGAGCTTGATCCCGTCGTCGTGTTCGAGAGTGAAATGAATGGCCTCCACCCGCTTGGCCATCGAGATATTGTCCTCGTGCCGGGAAAACCCCGGTACTCGCAGGGCCCTGGCTTCCAAGAAACCCTCTAGCCGCTCAAGAAAGGCCGCAAAAACGTCGAACAACTCCACCTCGGGGTGATCGAAAATCCGGCGAAGTTCTTCGCTCACGATGGTGCTGAAAATAATGGGTCGCCGCCCCCCCGAATGTTTGAGAATATAGGCCAGGGTTTTCCCCGCCTCTTCCGGGGTCACGATAAAAGGAAAACGCTCTTCGTGAAAGCTTATCGCGGGGAACTGACGTATCATGGCATGACCCAGGTTGCTAGCCAAGATGCCGGTACTATCTGAGATAAAGTAGATATCCTTGGAATTCCACATTTTGTTTATCCACCACTTGCTACGAAAAACCGCTTATCACGGAAGATCGCTCTGATAAAGGGCGCGGAATTTTCTTATCCGCGCGTCGACGGTTGGTGGCAACACAAGCTGATAACGATCTACGTACTCCGCCGCCATCCGGTGGGTGTTAAAAATCGGACAGTTAAGGGCCAGGTTCATAATGCAACGGTCCAGGTAGTCGGCTCGATTCGGTTGGTGATAAAAGGCCCCAAGCAGGTTCGGTAGCATTTCATAAAATGAGGCGGCATCCTGCTGATAGAGAAGGTCTGATAAGTGCTCGCTGAGCAGCTCGGCCTGAATCGGGCCTTCGTAACCAAACTTCCAGCCGGTTTGGCCCGCGTGATAACCCTCCACCCACCAACCGTCCATAATGCTGACATTGGGCACTCCGTTCATCGCGGCTTTCATCCCGCTGGTGCCGCTGGCCTCCAAAGGCCGTTTGGGGCTGTTGAGCCAGGCGTGGCAACCGGCCACCATCATCTTGGCCATTGCCATGTCGTAATCGGGGACAAAGACCAGCCGGGCCAGTCCGTTTGTCTTGTGGTAAAGCTCTTCCTGGATATTGATAATGCTTTTGATTAACTCCTGACCCGGCTTGTCGGCGGGATGGGCCTTGCCGGCGTAAACGAAATTGATCGGCCACTGGTTGGTGACAAGGATGGCGGCCAGCCGGTCAAGATCATCAAAAATCAGATCGGCTCGCTTGTAGGTGGAAAAACGCCGGGCAAAGCCGAAGGTGAAGACCCCGGTCTCCAGTCGACCTTTCGCGTCTTCCAGGTAAGAAAGGTGGTTGGGGGGATCAATCCAGGTAGAGAACCGCTGCCGACGATGCTGGGCGAGCATGCCGTTGAGGTGCGAGATCAGGATGTCTCCGTCTTTTTGCCAGGCTGCCGCGAAATCTTGTCGAAACTGGGGATTTTGGCAAAGGGCTGAGGCTTGGCCGAAAACGCTGGGGTCGCGGCGCCAGCCGGCCAATTCAGGGAAACAATCGTAAACCGCCGCCTTGGCGTCGCTGATCCAGGTAAGGTGATGGACCCCGTTGGTAACGGCGCTGATTCGGTCGCGGTACTGGTGGAACTGGGATCGGGTGACTTCCCGGTGGAGGCGGCTGACGCTGTTGGTGGCCCGGTTGATTCGCATGGCCAGGGTGGTGAAGTTGTATTGCTCCGGATTTTGCTCATCCAAGGCCAGCAGACGCAGGATCCGGCGGTAAAAAGAATGTTCCAGGCCGTGATAAATAGCGCGGGGGAAGCGGTCGTGGCCGGCCTTGACCGAGGTGTGGATGGTGTAAACCACCTGGCGGGCCGCTTCATCGGCGGCCTGCAAAATAGCTTGATCGCTGGCTTGGTTACGAAAATCGTCGCCCAGTCGGCGATGGAGGATCTCGGTGATCAAGGCCAGCACCAGAACCACCCCATGCTGTTCATTGAGATGAATAGTTTTGGCGCTAAACCCCAGGGCCCGCATCGCCGGTAGGACCCCGGCCCCCAGTAGTCGACGTTGGATGACCTTGGCCGTCTCCGAACTGCTGTCATAGAGCTGTTCCGATACTTTTCTGATCCAATCCGGGGTCTCGGGCAGATCGTAATCGAGCATGATTTCCGGCACAAAAAAATCAAGCTCGTTGCCGATCTCTAGTTTCATCCAGAGTTTGGCTTCCGCCCGTATGAGTTGGTCTTCACGATCATGAAAATCCACCGCGACGGTGAGTGGCGTGGCTGGGTCGCCGGGTTGGTGGAGCAGGTAGAGGCCGGGAACCTCCTCCGGCGACCATTTTCGGGACCAGACTACCTGACCGAGCTTTAAGTCAATCAGTTGGGAAAAATATCCTCGCCGATAGAGCAGGGAGACCGCCGCCACCGGGATGTGGCAATCGGCAAAGCTTTTTAGGGTGTCCCCGGCGAGAACGCCCAAACCCCCGCTGTAAACGGGAATTTTGCTGGGGCCGTTGGTAAACTTATCGACATAATACTGCAGTTCGGCTGGAATATCCTTGCCTTTTGCCAGTTTGTCCAGCCGATCCTTCACCGGGTGATAAACATCGCGGTCGGCTCCGATCTCCATGGAAACGTAGATGACGGAATTACCCTCAGGAGCAGTCAGGGTCCGCCATACCCGGTTGAAGCATTCCTGGGAAACGCCGAAGAAGGTTCCGTGGGGGCCGGTGGCCAGCAGACTACCGGGGCTGATATCTTGATGTTTCATGTTTTGCTCTTTGCGGTGATGGTGGCGTAGTTGTCCGGCGGCAGGTGGCACAAGCTAATCCCGCGAGTAACTCTCCTTGGTAGCCTGACTTTATGAAATTGTCAAAAAGAAAAAAAGGGGGAATTTAGGGGGTGAGAGTAAAGCTTGAACGGGGAAACACATCGACTGCAATAATTATGTCGAAACATCTTGACTTTTTGATTCTCTTTTTTATAGTGACCGACGATGGGGACTGTAACCAAGTTTGCGGGCAAACACAACGTTTTCTTACTGAACTGTTGTTCTAAAATTAAGATAAGGGAGAAGAACTCATGAAAAAGGAATTTAAAGGGTTTATTGGCGCGGTGGCAATTGTTTGTGCGTTTTCCCTGCTCACCTTCGGTTGTGCCAGACCGGTCCAGGTTGGCCCTGCCGCGCCGATCGCGGCTGACCCGCCCAATATCATTGAAACCGCGCCGCCTCACGCGGCTTGGGAGCCTGCTCAAATTTGGCCCGGACCAGCCGCTGAAGAATTGCTGGCTGATACCGGTGATCGTAATGTCGACCTGGCCGTTCTTGAAGGCCGAACTTCCGCTTCGTTGTTTCCGGTTTATTTTGACTTCGACCGCTCTAACATTCGCCCCGATCAGACCGAGCGAATCACCAAAAACGGTAACTTTATGCTGGATAATCTGCTGGTTCGGGTGAGAATTGAAGGCAATGCCGATGAGCGCGGGACCCGTGAATACAACTTGGCCCTGGGTGAGCGTCGGGCCATGAGCGCCAAAAAATATTTGATGGACCTGGGGGTCACCGCTGGCCGTCTGGAAACTATTAGTTTTGGTGAGGAGCGACCGATCTGTTTTGAAAGTGATGAGTCTTGTTGGTCGCTAAATCGACGGGCTGATTTTGTTATTCTCCGGTAATTTTAGTGGGTACCGGATAAACGAGGCTGATGGCGTTGGGGGGGCTCACCCCGGCCTGAACAGTCATCGGCGGTCGGATTGTGAGCCGGGTTGGCTTTTTTATTTTCCGTTAAAGTCGTAAAAGTAAGGAGTAACTTCAGTGACACATTGTAAGTATTTGGTTTTGTTAGTCTTTGCCGGACTGCTATCCGGCCCTTTGGCTTTGCCGGCGGCCGCAGCCAATGTCAAAATTGCCACCATCAGCGTCCAGGATGTTTTGGATAAATCAAACGTGGTGCAGGCGGTTCGCGGTCAGATTGAGGCCGAAGTCGAAAAGCATCGAGCCGCTCTTCAGCAGAAGCAGACCGAGCTGGATGCCCTGTTCAACGAGATTGAAAAGAAAAAATCGGTATGGAGTGAGCAGGTTAAAAGACAAAGAGAGCGTGAGCTTCAACGTCGCTACCGGGAGTTTGAGATCCGCAATGAGGACGCCCAGATAGCCGTTCGGCAGGTGGAGCAAAAGCTGATGGATCCAATTCTCCGCGAACTGGACTTGATCATCGCCGAGTTAGGCAAAAACAACAACTATGATTTAATCTTGGAAGTCACCACCAAAGGCCTGCGGAGCCGTACCGGTCTGCTCTACGCCAACGAAGCCCTGGATATCAGCAACAAGGTCCTTAGAGAGCTAAACCAGCGTCTCAAGCAGTAACCGCGGTTACCGGAGTTCAAGTGCGGCGGCGCTGATTGCCGCCGCATCGATTTTGCCGATTTGCCAGAGCTGCGGCTGACTCCCCTGCTCAAGAAAACGATCGGGCAAGCCCAGGTTTTTCACTCTGATTGCGGCCAAACCCCAGCGCTGGAGCAATTCCAACACCGCGGAGCCGAATCCTCCGGTCCGCACGTTATCCTCTACCGTCACCACCCGACCGGTACGACCGGCCCAGTGCGTGATCAACTCCTCATCCAGCGGTTTGATGAAACGGGGATTGATCACCGCGGCTCTAATCCCCATACCGGCCAGGCTATCCGCCGCCTCCAGGGCTGGATAAACCCGGTTGCCCACCGGCAACAGCAGGATATCTTCGCCTTCTCTTAGCAGCTCGGCCTGACCAATGGGGATTTTTTGCCACTGGCGGTCAATCTCCACTCCCAGGCCGAGCCCCCGCGGGTAACGGATGGCCACCGGTCCTGAATATTTGAAAGCAGTATAAAGCAGGTGACGCAACTCGTTTTCATCCTTGGGGGCCATCAGCACCAGGTTAGGGATGATGCGGAGAAAGGCGAGATCGAAGACCCCATGATGAGTGGGGCCGTCATCACCCACCACCCCGCCGCGATCGATGGCGAAAACCACCGGCAGGTCGGGCAGGCAGACATCGTGGATCACCTGATCGAAGGCCCGTTGGAGAAAGGTGGAATAGATCCCGATCACCGGTCGCAGTCCCTCGCAGGCCAGTCCGGCGGCAAAGGTTGTGGCGTGTTGCTCGGCGATGCCGACATCGAAAAAACGATCCGGAAATTTTTCGGCAAACGGGCCTAAGCCTGTGCCAATGGGCATAGCCGCGGTGATCGCACAAATTCGAGGATCTTCCTGGGCCAGTTCCACCAAGGTATCACCAAAGATTTTGGTGTAACTGGCCGGACCGCCGGTCGGGGTTTTGACCTCGCAGCCGTCAGCAACGACAAAAGGTCCGACTCCGTGAAAATTGTCGGGGCATTGTTCGGCCGGCGCATAGCCCTTGCCCTTGGTGGTAATGACATGAACCAGCATCGGCCCCTCACTAAAATCACGGACATTGCGAAGGGTTGCCAGTAAGGATTCCAGGTCATGGCCGGGAATCGGGCCGACATAGTCGAATTTGAAAGCCTCAAAAAGCATCCCGGGCGTGAAAAAGCCTTTGAGACTTTCCTCGCTGCGCTTGAGGAGATGAAAAAAGTTTTCGCCAAGTTGAAAGTTTTTCAGAAAATGCTCCATATTTTTTTTGATGCGCGCCACGGTTCGACCGGTGAGCTTGCGGCTGATAAAGCTCGACAAAGCTCCGACACTGGGCGAGATCGACATTTCATTGTCGTTGAGAATGACGATCAAGTTCTTGCCTAAATGACCGGCCTGATTGAGACCTTCAAAGGCCAAGCCGCCGGTCATCGAGCCATCACCGATCACCGCGATGGTCTTGTTGTTCTCTCCATTCAGAGCGGCGCCGGTGGCCATGCCCAGGGCGGCGGAAATGGAGGTGCTGCTGTGCCCGGTGTCGAAGGGGTCGTACTCACTTTCCGCACGCTTGGGAAAACCACTGATTCCACCAAAACGACGCAGGCTGTCAAAACGATCGCGACGGCCGGTGAGCAGTTTGTGGGCGTAGCATTGATGGCCCACATCCCAGATGATTTTGTCAGTTGGGGTATTAAAAATATAGTGCAGCGCTAAGGTCAGCTCCACCACCCCCAAACAGGGGGCCAGGTGGCCACCGGTTTTGGCCACCGTACTAATGATGGTTTCCCGTAGCTCGGTGGCCAGTTGGGGCAACAAAGCTGGGTCTAAACGGCGCAGGTCATGGGGGGAGTCGATGGTGGACAGCAATCGTTCGCGACTTTGGGCGAGACTTGTTTGGCTGTTCATAAACTAGGTCACCGTAAAAACATAATACCCTGCGAGCAAAGGGATTAGGGGGTTAAAATCAACGTTTTCTCGAAACAATATAACGGGCCAGCTCCCGCAGGGGGTTGGCGTGATGATCAAAAATTTCCAGGGCGGAGATGGCTGCAACTCCCGCTTCCGTGGCCTTACTTCTGGTTTTCTCCAGGCCGAGCAGCGCGGGATAGGTGGCTTTACCCCGGGCGGCATCGCTACCGGTAGCTCTCCCTAAAGTGGCGGAATCGGCGGTGACGTCAAGCAGGTCGTCGACAATCTGAAAAGCCAAGCCGATCTGTTGGCCGTAAACACTCAGCGCTGCATACTGACGCTGATCGGCCCCGCCTGCGATGGCCCCGGTCTGGACCGCTGCGGTGATCAAGGCCCCGGTCTTGTAGCAGTGAATGCGGTGCAGCTCTTCCAATTTAAGCGGTTTGGCGGTTGGGCGGTTCGGCCCCTCGGCTTCGATATCCAGCGCCTGACCGCCCACCATACCTCTGGGACCTACGGCCACTGCGATATTATGGACAATCCGCAGGCGGTCTTCCGCCCGGATGGGGTTGTCGGGCAGGGGGGAGGTCAGCAGTTCAAAGGCCAAGCTGAGCAGGCCGTCGCCGGCTAAAATCGCCGCCGCTTCGCCGAATTTTTTATGACTGGTGGGGACCCCCCGGCGCAGGTCATCGTCATCCATGGCCGGCAGATCGTCATGAATCAGCGAGTAGGTGTGGATACACTCAAGAGCACAAGCCAAAGGCAGCAATGGTTCAGCGCTGGTCGACAGGGCCTCGGCGGCGGCCAGGCAGAGAATAGGCCGGATCCGCTTGCCCCCGGCCAAAAGACTGTAGCGCATGGCCTCAATATGATTGGTCAGCGGCCCCGAATCCGGAGGCAGCAAAGATTCCAAAGCCTGTTCGACTTTCGTTTGCCGATCGGCGAGATATTCTTTTATATCCATATGCAAATTTTGCAGTTTACCGGGCCTATCAGTAAGGCAATAGCTCTCTGATATCCGGAGAACCAGGGGTTGACAATTGGCGCCAGGTTGATGACCGGGGTGACTGGCCGGAGTGATTGAATCCTGGTGGTTGCTTGGACGGCGGAGCTCATGATCCATCGGGGTCGCTGAAAGGTTCAGCGACGATTTCTCCGTTTTTGCGCAGCAGGATTTCTACTTTCTTTTCCGCTTCATCCAAAGTTTTACGACAGAGCTCGGTAAGACGAATGCCCTCCTCAAACTTCTTTAGAGACTGCTCTAGGCTGAGATCGCCACCTTCCAGTTCCCGGGTGATTTTTTCCATCCGGGCCATAGATTCTTCAAAGTTATGTTTTGCCATTATCATCGCTCCTGATGGCTTAGCGCCCGGCAATTCCGGCAACCTTGCGCAAAGGCGGGCTTACCAGGGGCTTACCAGAGGAACCGACCGGGAGGTATTACGCAGGCCCCAGTATAAATGAGGGACATAAATGGGGCAACCTCTTTTAAAAAAAAGCGGGCTGTGGTAGGCTGCCTCCGGTTAAGCTGATCAAGAAAGATTGCAACTGTTCGGGAGCACCCCGTCTTGTCCCATTTTGACCTTCCCATTTCGGCCTTCTTGCATAACACAAGTATGCTTATAAAGTCCCAAATGAACCAACATGGAACACTCCTGCACGGTTACGGGACATGGTTAAGCCAATTTGGCAGCCCCACCTTGTATGAGTAACAAATAACGTGGCGCATACCATAAGACCAGCACATAAACAACAAGTTGCAACCTTTTTCATTGGCGGAAAAATCTCTGTTGCTTTTAGAGTAGCGGCCAGCCCCCGGTTGTTGTTTCGCTAAACAGTTACGAAAGATTATTGCCAAGACCATAATAAGTATGCGGGGATGAGGTTGAGCAGTTGCGATGAGTGACGCTATAGGCGAACATATCGAGAGATTTTCCGAGTGGCTGCGGGTGGAAAAAGGCTACTCCCCGCATACGGTCAGCAATTACCGACGAGATTTACAGGAATTTGCCGCAACCGACCGGGGTTTTGGCCCGGCGAACACGGTGCAAGACCTCGATCTTAGGCGGGTACGGGCTTTTATTTACAGCTTGCATGGACGCAACAAAAACTCCTCGGTGGCTCGTAAGCTCTCAGCTCTGCGAACATTTTTTCGCTATTTGCGAAAAAATGAAGTGATTGCCCACGATCCCGCGGCCACTGTTGCCACCCCCAAGGTGGAAGGATACTTGCCGACGGTGCTCAGTGTGGACGAAATTTTTTCTTTGCTGGAAATGCCTGGTCCCTCCGATACTTTTGCCGCCCGTGATCGGGCAGCCCTGGAACTGCTCTATGCCGCGGGAATACGGGTGGCGGAGTTGACGGCTCTGAATCTTGACCAGGTTGACCTGACCGAAGAAATGGTCAGGATCAAGGGCAAGGGTAACAAAGAACGCCTGGTGCCGATGGGCACCCCAGCTCGGGAGGCGATTTTAGCTTATCTGCCCCAGCGGGAGATATTACTTCGTTCCGGCCAGGGGCAGAAACCGAGTAAAAGCCGGAACCAGAAGCAGCGACAAGGACAAATAAAGGAACAGGAGCAGCGACTGCGGCAACAGGGGCAGGGGCAAGATCAGGGACCGAGACAGCAACAGGGGCAGGAGCCAGGACAGAAACGGGATCAGGGGCGGATTTTGCCGAGGCCGAGTAAAAAACCCGAGATTAGTGCGCGACCCCTGTTTGTCAACGCCCGGGGTGGACGGTTAACCACTCGCAGCATTGAGCGGCTGGTAAAAACCTATGCCGAACGGGCCGGGATCGCCGCCCGAGTCAGCCCGCATGCCCTGCGTCATTCTTTTGCCACGCACTTGCTTGAAATGGGGGCTGACTTGCGGACCGTTCAGGAGTTGCTGGGCCATGCCAGTCTCTCCACTACCCAAAGGTACACCCACCTCAATCTGGAACACTTGACGGCAGTATACGACAAGACCCACCCCTTTAGCCGAGGGGGCGGGCAAAAATAAGAATCACAACCTTCCCCGAATCGGGGGGCGGCGATTAAACCTGACGGTTCCGTAAAAACTCCAAAAAACGAAGGTTTTGCGGCGCAGATCGTTGAGTTAGTGTCACCAATTGTGGAAATTTGGACTTTTTACGGGATCATCAAACTTCGGAGGACCATATAAGATGAGAATACGTTCGACCACAGTGCTGGCGGTGCGACACCAGGGCAAGGTGGCGGTGGCCGGGGATGGTCAGGTCACCATGGGCAATGTGGTGGTTAAACACCAGGCGCGCAAGATTCGTCGCCTGTATCATGGTCGGGTAATCACCGGCTTTGCCGGGGCTACTGCCGATGCCTTCACCCTTTTCGACAAGCTGGAACAGCAGATGGAAAAGTACAACGGTAATTTGTTGCGAGCGGCGGTGGAGCTGGCCAAGGAGTGGCGCACCGATCGCATGCTTCGCCGTCTGGAGGCTCTGCTGGTGGCGGTGGACGGCGAACGATCCTTGCTGATTTCCGGCAATGGTGATGTGATTGAACCCGATGACGGCATTCTCGCCATCGGTTCCGGCGGTCCCTACGCCCAGGCGGCCGCCAAGGCCCTGGTGGCTCACAGCGCTTTGGATGCTGCCGAGATTTGCCAGGTGTCGTTGAAAATTGCTGGCGGTATCTGTGTTTATACCAACGACAATATCCACCTTGAAACTCTTTAACGGGAGCAGGTTGCCTTGATGATTATGCCAATTACGACCAATTATGAGAAAGAAGAACCAGATGCCGGGGCGGTCAATTCTCATACTCCTCGGGAGATTGTCCGTCAACTGGATGACTATATCATCGGTCAGAGCCAGGCTAAGCGTTCGGTGGCCATCGCCCTGCGCAACCGCTGGCGCCGCCGCCGGGTACCGCCCCCTTTGCGGGATGAAATCGCTCCCAAGAACATTATCATGATCGGCCCCACCGGAGTCGGCAAGACCGAAATCGCCCGCCGCTTGGCGGGTCTGGCCCAGTCGCCTTTTCTCAAAGTGGAGGCCTCCAAGTTTACCGAAGTGGGCTACGTCGGTCGAGATGTTGAATCGATAATCCGAGACCTTTTGGAGTTGGCCATCAATATGGTCCGGGGAGAAGAGCGGGAGATGGTCCGGGAAAAAGCCAAAATCCTGGCCGAGGAGCGGATTCTTGATTTGCTGGTCCCACCTTCATCGTCCCGTCCTGGAAGCGCCGGAGCTGGGGTTTCGCCCTTTTTCGCTTGGGGTGCAGGCGGGCCCACAGGTGGTGGCAAGGACATCTCTCCGGCGGTTGCGGACGTCACTGGTCTGCCCGATGCTGCTGCCGGCAGCAAGGCCGGCCCGCTCCGGCCAACCGACATGGCGACGATGGCCCGGACTGCCGCCGAAACTTCGACGCCAGTCAGCGCAACCGGCAGCCCCGGCCCCGGTGGGTTCTCTGAGAGCACCAGAGAGAAATTCCGCAAGATGCTGCGGGAGGGTAAGCTTGATGAGCGCGAAGTGGAGGTTGAGCTGGAACAGCAGCAGTCCACCCCGATGTTTGAGATGTTGTCGGCTGGCGGCATGGATGGCATGGAATCCAATTTGCGGGACATGTTTAGCAAGATGTTCCCTCGCAAGACCCAAAAACGCAAATGTAAGATTCGGGAAGCTCGGGAAATTCTACAGCAGAGCGAAGCGGAAAAACTCATCGACCATGACCGGGTGATCCGCTTGGCCATCGGTCGCACCGAGCAGGCCGGGATTGTTTTTCTGGATGAAATCGATAAAATTGCTTCCAGGGCCGGAAGTTCGGGGCATGGCCCCGAGGTCTCCCGGGAAGGGGTCCAGCGCGATCTGTTGCCCATCGTCGAGGGTTCAACGGTGACCACTAAACACGGGATGGTCCACACCGATCATATTTTGTTTATTGCCAGTGGGGCTTTTCATGTGTGCAAGCCCTCCGACCTGATTCCCGAGCTCCAAGGCCGCTTTCCCATTCGAGTGGAGCTTAACTCGCTGGGGGAAGAGGAATTTTACCGAATTCTCACCGAACCGCAAAACGCGTTGCTTAAACAGTATGTCGCCTTGATGAAAACCGAGGGAATAGACCTCTTATTTACCGACGAGGCCATTCGCGAGGTGGCCCGCCTGGCCACCGAGGTAAACTCCCGCACCGAAAATATCGGGGCCCGGCGTCTGCACACCGTTATGGAACGTTTGCTGGAAACCCTGGCCTTTGAGGCATCCGATTTGAGTGAAAAAAAATTCGAGATAAGCGCCGATTATGTCCGTCAGCAGTTGGCTGAGGTGGTGGGCGATGAAGACTTGAGCCGCTTTATTTTGTAAGGGGTAAAGAGGGCAATGCCGCCGGAAACTGGTTTGATGAATGCTTGGTTGACGGATCAGCCAAGCTAGTATGGTAAACTCGGCTTAGCAATTCCTTTTCGTCTTCATAGGTGAGGCGTTGCAATGCCTCGGCCGGGGTCAGCCAATCCAGCTTGGCCACTTCGCTGGATGGCTTGAAAATATTGATACTATTGATTTCGAGCATTTTCCAGTAAAGCACCACCTTGGGTGTTTCCTCAACAAAATACTGGATGCAACCGGCAAAGCCGTTGAGCTGGACCCGACAGCCGGTTTCTTCGTAAATTTCGCGCCGAGCCGTTTCCATCAGATTCTCGCCTGGATCCTGTTTGCCCTTGGGTAAACTCCAGTCGTTGTGGTAGCGCCGACGGTGAATCACCGCAATTCGCAAACTCACTCCTTGCCCCCGCTCAATAAGGCCCCCGGCGGCCATGATTAAAGCGCAATTCTGGTCACTTTTTCCAGTGTTGCTGTTTTTTTTATCCATATCAACTCTTAAATCTCAAAAGTTCTGACCTCTTTTGGGGTTTTTACGGGCTGCGACTGGTTCACCTGCGGCGCCATTGGCCGTCCGGCATTCTGATGAATTGACCTGGGGGGGTCAGGTTGATGGCCTTCTGGCCAGCCATCAGCTCCACGTCCTGCAGGGAAATATTGTTTTCCCGAGCCATCCGCTGATACTCAGCCCGGCGGGCGTTATTGATCAGATAGGCGATGGCCTCACCCCGGGCGTTGCCGGCGACCACCCCAAGGTAGCCGTTTGATTGTTCCCCTACCAGCCCCTGATTCTTGGCCTCGCCCAGAGCATTGATGGCATCCTGCAGGGTCATGGCCGCTGCTCCCGGAGCTAACCACAACAGCAGCGACAAAACCGACAGCAGCATGACTGGCAACTTCTTGAAACCGCGAGGATAGCAGCATTTACGCAGAGTAGTCATCGTCATCTCCTAATGAAAATTGATTTCAGTCTGGCTCCAAAAAGATCAGGACGCGATTTTTGCTCCTGGTAAACATCCGATTAAAAAAGGCCGCTTTCCGGGCTGAACAGGTTATCCAGTTCGCGGTCAACCTTGACTCTGATTTCATGTTCGATTTTAATGTCAAGCTTGATATGAATGGGCTCGCTGGGCATGACCACCTCCACCCTGGGGGTACAAGCGAGAGTCGTCAAGCCGGCAAACAGGATCATCAGGGGTCCAGCCATCGAACGAAAAAACAGCAATGGTTTCATGTTAAGCTCTCCTCGTTGCCGGTATTACCTTTTTAAGATGACAGCCGGGTGCTACGTTTGTTACTCTGTCCGTTCATGAGAAAGGCGGGTTCTCTAAAGTTGTTTTTACTAGTTGCCGACTCTTTTGCGATTTCACCTTGTTTACATTCCTTGTACCTTGTTTTTGTCACGTTTGCAAAACCCAGATCTTATGATGATGAGTTGGTTGGAGGATGGAAGTAGAATGGTTGAACGTATTCCCATAACCCAGAAAGGCTACGAGAAACTTCGAGCGGAGTTGCATGGCCTCCAGCGGCAGGAGCGACCGGAATTGATCAAGGCTATTGAGACGGCGCGGGGACATGGCGATCTTAAGGAAAATGCTGAATATCACGCGGCCAAGGAGCGCCAGAGCCATATTGAAGGTCGGATCATGGAACTAAAGGACAAATTGAACCGTGCCGAGGTCATTGATTGCCGCGCCCTGACCTTGGATTGTGAGCGAGTGGTCTTCGGAGTGGTGGTCAAACTGGTCAATCTTGATACCGATGACGAGGTTAGCTACCAGCTACTGGGGCCGGAGGAAGCCAGTGTTGAGGCTGGCAGCATCTCGGTGTTATCACCCCTGGGGCGAGCAATGATCGGGAAATCGGTGGGCGACGAGATCGTGGTTAAAACCCCGGGCGGGGTTCGGCAGTTTGAGGTGATCGATATTGCGCCGCCGTCGTCGGACGATGATGACTAAAGGCCACCTTGAAAAATTGCTCTTTCGCCCGATTTCTGCGTTATGCTCAAAAAATTATCCTCGGAATACCAACCATATGCCTGGGTAATTTTTTTTTCGCATGCCGTAAACTCGAACAAAATAGCTAATTTTTCAAGATAGCCTTAAGCTGGGATAAAATGAGGCTTTTTTAGCCAATAATTTGTGACTCACCAGTTTGGTTTAATCAAACAGCAGAGCACTGTTTGATTGCTGCCGACAAAGGGGCTGGATATTTTTACTCCTTGGCGTTAGTCGATCTTATGCAAAGTGGCAGTGGCCTGTCAAGGGTAATGTGGGCTAAGGGCGCTTTGCCGCTCGCCTTGAAAAAAGGCGGTGGAAACGGTATTCTCTAGAAACGGCAACAGGTTCAACATTTAATTCAAAGTTTATCTGGCGCGAAGAGAGAGATGAAAATATTGATTATCGGTTCGGGTGGTCGGGAGCATGCTCTGGCGTGGAGCTTCAGCCGTTCGCCGCGGGTGAGCAAGGTTTACTGTGCCCCGGGTAATGCCGGAATTGCCGAACTGGCCACCCTCGTTGAGCTTGAGGTTTTTGATCATGAAGCCTTGGCCGCCTTGGTCCGGGCCGAGGGCATCGATCTTACCGTGATTGGGCCTGAGGCCCCTTTAAGTCAGGGAATAGTCGATTATTTCCGGGATCAGAGGTTGCGGATTTTCGGGCCGACTCGTCGGGCGGCGGCTCTTGAAAGCAGCAAGGTTTTCATGAAGGATCTGTTGGCTAAATACCAAATTCCCTCGGCCGCTTACGCGGTATTTGCCGAACGGGAACAAGCGGTCAATTATCTCGATAGCCTAAATTTCCCGGTGGTTATCAAGGCCGACGGGCTGGCTGCCGGCAAAGGGGTGATCATCGTCGCCAACCGGACCGAGGCCCTGGCCGCTCTTGATCTGATCATGACTGAACGAGCTTTCGGCGATGCCGGTTGCCGGGTGGTAATCGAGGAATTTCTGCCCGGCGAGGAGGTTTCTTTTGTGGCCTTTGCCGACGGCAAAACGGTCTTACCGCTGCCCAGCTCTCAAGATCACAAGGCGATTTACGACGGGGATCGTGGTCCCAACACCGGGGGGATGGGGGCCTATTCCCCAGCTCCGGCGCTGACCCCGGAGATCGAGCGCCAGGTCATGACCAAGATCATGTACCCCACGATGGCGGCGATGGCCGCGGAAGGTCGGCCTTATCAGGGGGTGCTTTATGCTGGATTGATGATCAAAGATGGCGAGGCCAAAGTTCTGGAGTTCAACTGTCGTTTCGGTGATCCCGAAACTCAGCCTTTGTTGATGCGGTTGCGTAGCGACTTAAGCGAGGTTATCGAGGCGGTGATTGACCAGCGTCTGGAAAAGATCAGTCTAGATATCGATCCTCGCCCCGCGGTCTGCGTGGTCATGGCCTCGGAGGGTTATCCTGGTTCTTATACCATCGCCCATGAGATCACCGGCCTGGATGCCACCGCCAAGTTGGCCGGGGTGAAGATTTTCCATGGCGGGACTCGACGGGAAAAAGGGCAAGTGGTTACCGCCGGTGGTCGGGTTCTGGGGATTACGGCCCTGGCTGAGACCTTGCCGGCGGCCATTGATCGAGCTTATCAGGCGACGGCGGTTATTTCCTGGCCTGGTTGCTATTATCGTCGAGATATCGGAAGGAAAGCTCTGGACCGCAGCGCAACTTGCTGATCGCTGATTCTCGTTGTGGTTACTTCCGGCGGATTTGGTTCAGTCTATCGAGGAAATAAAGTTTTGGTCAATTGCTGAGATTAAAATCATTTTCAACTTTTCAAACTTTTGCAATAGGTTTAAGCCTCCTCCGCAGAATCTGTGAATAGGCGACAGTGAAAATGGTTGATCGATACCGATCAACAAGGAGGCTTAAGTAGAGCATTGTCTTTTCTGGATGGATAAGATGGTTTTTCCCGAAACTATCAAACCCAAACCAGAGAAAGACAATGCTGATCAAGACTCTACTGAACAAAGTTGAACGATTCAAGTCATTCGTTTACGGCTCCACCTGCGTCAAGCTTGTCGATGGCGTGGAGAGCCTCTGGTCATTGACATTGAGCCGCGCCGCAACAGCCGGCCGATTTGCACTAAGTGCGGTAAGCGACGAACGGTCTATGACCGCGAGGGTGAGCGACTGTTTAAGTATCTGCCGATTTGGTCATTTGCGGCTTACTTTCGTTATGCGCCACGCCCTAGTCAAATGTCCGGAGCACGGTGTCAAGGTCGAGTCCCTACCTTGGGCCTACGGCAAGAAACGAATGACTTTTTCCTACCAGGTTTTCCTGTCTTACTGGGCGAAGCGGTTGTCCTTAAAGGAAACGGCCGATATTTTTAAGACCAGATGGGACACCGTGTTCCAAGCCGTCAAGTTTGTCGTTAATTACGGTCTGGGCGCAGAAGCCTTAAGGGTGTTACCGAGATCGGCGTGGATGAAATCGCCGTTTTCAAAGGGCATAAGTACCTGACGCTGGTTTATCAGGTCAATGCCGGTGCCAGACGACTCCTTTGGAGCGGTCTTAAACGCCTTAGTTAAAACGCTGCTGCGGTTCTTTCATGAGTTTAGCCCAGAGAGAACAGTGCCAAACTACAGTTCATCTCATCTGCAGCGACATGTGGGCGCCGTACCTCAAGGTCATTGCGAGAAGAGCTCCACAGGCCCTGAACATTCTCGATCGTTTCCACATCATGCGGAAGTTCAACGAGGCAATTGACGAGATTTAGCTTGATGAGGTCAAACAGTTCAAGGCCAATGGCCAGGAGAATGTTCTTAAACGCAAACGCTGACTGCTGCTCAAGCGGCCCGAGAACCTCTTCAGAGAAACAAACAGCCTGGACTCTGGGCGAACTGCTCAAGTTGAACCTGGCGTCAATCAAGGGCTACCTGATGCGACCGGCAATGACGCGGTTCTTGCCGTCATTCGATTGCGCTATGCAACAGGGAGTTTGTAAAAATGGGTGTGGACAGACAAAACACCAGGGCGGCGTCTCTCTATCACCATTTCCCCTAAAACAGGCGGGGATTCACCATTGAATACAAGGCAGTCTTTTTATGGTAACCAAATAAAAGAGGAGAACGTAATGAATGATCAAACAAAACAGGAAGATCTGAACCGCAAAGCAGAAACAGCAACCCGTGCCGCAGTAGAAGAGGGTGAGCACATTCTCGAGACTGTCCGGGACATTACCTTGAAGGCGCTGCTGAGCGATGGACACCTTGAGGCACAAAAGATGCGGGAGGTCGTCCAGGCAGTGCTGCAGGGTGCAAGCGCCGGCACAAAGGAGAAGGGCACTCAGGCCAGACAGTCACTGCGGGAGGCAATGGCCGGTGTGGATGAAGCGCTGGAGAAGTCAGCGGAGGCTTCCAAGCTGGCCATTGAAGAAGCAGCTGGTCGCATCAAGGATTTTGGATCACAGGATCTCAAGCAGGCGTTGGATGACCTGCTCATATTGGAAGATATGTTTCTGGATACCGTAAAAAGCGTTGCTAAAGCGTCAGATGATACGGCAAGGGCTTCACTAAACGATCTGGCACAGCACGCCCGCAACAGCGGCACCATGGTTGGTAGGGCAGCGACAAAGGCTGCTGAAACGCTGTCCCGGCAACTGGAAAAGAGCGTGCGTGACAGGGTGACTACCGGCACTGATACAGCTTTGAAGGTGGGCGCGCAACTGTCACAGGCCGCTGCGGGTTTTCTCGAGGGTATTGCCGAGACTCTCCAGAAAGCCGGCAGTAATAAAAAGAAACAATAATGGCCTCCATGCTTTGGGAAACTCTGAGTGCCGCTCGCGATCTGGGGCGACTCCACGATATCGCCTCAATTCTGATCCGTTACGGTTTCAGCGATATGGTGCGCCGACTAGGGATGGCCAATGCCCTGGAACACACAGGCAGAGTGCTGCGCTGGAAAGAGGTCGGCGAACTGGCGCGGTTGGAGCCGCCAGAGAGAGTGCGCTGTGCCCTGGAGGAGATGGGACCAACTTTCATCAAACTGGGCCAGATCCTCGCCACCCGCATGGATCTGTTTTCCCCCGAGTGGATTGTTGAATTCGAGAAATTGCAGGATCGGGTGCCGTCAGTGCCGTTTGAACAAATCAGGCAGCAGTTACAGGAAGATCTGGGCGCTGCGCCGGAAGAGGTGTTCGCCATGCTGAATCCCCAGCCGTTGGCCGCAGCCTCCATCGCCCAAGTTCACCGCGCACGTTTGCAGGATGGAGACGAGGTCATTGTCAAGGTGCGGCGTCCCGGTATCCGGTCGATTGTGGAAACCGATCTGCGGCTCTTGCAGCGCCTGGCAAAAGTTATCGAGACGGAGTCCCAGGAGATGCGCCGGTTCAGACCACAAGAAGTGATACGCCAGTTCTCACTGTCACTGCGCCGCGAACTGGATCTGGCCGCAGAATGCCGCAACGCGGAGCGGATTGCCCGTAATTTTGCAGCGCATCCGGAAATCGTCATCCCCAGGGTATATTGGGAATGGACCGGCGAACGTGTGAACGTGCAGGAATATATCAGAGGCATCCCCGGCCGTGACCTTGAAGCCCTCGACCGGGCTGGTCTGGATCGAAAAATCTTGGCCCAGCGTGGCGACCAGGCAGTGTTAAAGATGATCCTGGAGGATGGTTTTTTTCATGCGGACCCGCATCAAGGCAACGTCTTTTACCTGCCGGAAAACCGTATCGCCTTCATCGACTTCGGCATGGTTGGCCGCTTGTCCCACGATCGACGCAGCCAGGTCGTGGATTTGCTTCATGGGCTGGCGGAGAGGGAAGTCGGCAGCGTTGTTGAAGTGTTGCTCGATTGGGCCGAGAATGCTGAAATCGATACGGATTGTTTGAAATTAGAAATTGATGGACTTATTGATCAATACCACGGTGTTCCCCTGAAAGAACTCAAGATCAGCGCCGTGCTGGCTGATCTGACAACCCTGCTACGCGACTATCAACTCATTTTGCCACCGGATTTAACGCTGCTGATTAAATCTTTAATCTCCCTGGAAGGTATGGGGTGTCAACTCGATCCAGAGTTTGACATGGTGGCAGAGGCCTCCCCTTTCCTGCGCCGGGCAATACTGGCCCGCTATACCCCCGATGTTCTTGCCAGGCGGGGATGGCGGGCGATTGCGAGTGGTCTTGAAATTTTGACCGATTTGCCCCAAGACCTGCGCCACCTCTTGCGCTCAGCTCGGAGCGGCAAACTCCAGGTACACGTGGATATAACTCGTTTGCAACGTTTCGGGGATCAACTGGATCGCGCCGCCAGTCGCCTGACCATGGGCATTGTCATTGCCGCCCTGATCATAGGTTCATCCATTGCTATGACAATAGGGCGTGGCCCCGTACTGCTGGGTTTACCCATGTTCGGTCTGCTTGGATTTATAGGTGCGGCAATAGGCGGGATATGGCTGCTACTCTCCAGCCGACGTAGCGGACGAAATTTATGAAAATGAGAACCGGAGGCGCAGATTTATGAAAAAGAAGGTATTGGTATTAACGGAAGCTCCCGACGCGGCAACCATGCGGACAGCAAGTTATGTCAACTATGATAAAGCCAGCAACGACGCGGCTCTTGCCGTCATTCGACTGCGCTATGCAACAGGGAGTTTGTAAAAATGGGTGTGGACAGACAAAGCACCAGGGCGGAAATATTAACCGCAACAATTCCGCTTTTTGCCAACAAAAGGATATGCCGGGATCAGCATGCGGCAAATCGCCCGGGCCGTGGGGATTAAGGCGACGTCTCTTTATCATCATTTCCCTGACAAGCAAACCCTGTATATCGAGGCCCTTGCCCAGGCATTCAGCAAACATGCCGATTTCCTGAACGAGTCCTTTATCTTGCCGGCCGGTTCAGAACAACGCCTAATAACGCCTCCTCCGCAGAACCGCCGGGTTAGTGGTGGCTGCGACGGCCGGTGGCTAGCACTTGGGTTTACTCGTTAGTCATCGAGCATTTCGCCGGGATTCTGCTCTGGAGCATTCCCGGGACGGTGGATTTGAGCCGCGAGCCGGTGGGCCCGCAACTGCTCAAGGTATTTATTGATTACGCCTTACAAGACCGGAAGCGTCAGGAGTTTTCCACACAGGATGCCCAGTATCGCCGCCAAATCACAGTGCTTAAGCAGCAGCACAGCAAGTTGATCGAGGAGAGTTACCAACAGTATCAACTCCACCAGGAAAAAGAGCGGGAGTACGCGCGCAAGCTTGAAAGCGAAATCACCCGCCAGACCGCGCAGTTGCGTGAAGCCAACGCCCGTCTTGAGAAGAGCAATCGTCTGAAAAGCGAGTTTCTGGCCAATATGAGTCACGAGTTGCGCACCCCGATGAATGCCATCATCGGCTTTTCCGAGTTGCTGGCCGAAACGGCCCTTACCGGTGACCAAAAGGAGTATTGCCAGATCATTCGCCACTCTGCCACCGCGCTGTTGACCCTGATTTAATGATATTCTCGATCTGGCCAAGATTGAAGCCGGTCATTTGGATCTTGAAATCATTCCCTTTAGTTTAACCGAACTGCTTGCGAGGGTGGCGGCGATGTTTACTCTGAGCGCCCGCCACAAGGGACTGGAGTTGCTGGTTAATTGTGATCACAACTTGCCTACTTTATTGCTTGGTGACAGCCACCGTCTTGGCCAGGTGCTGACCAACCTGATGAGCAATGCCTTGAAGTTCACCGAAAAAGGAACGATTGAACTCCGGGTCGCAGCAGCCAGCGGTGGACGTTGGGTAAACGATAAAAATCAGGTTGGCAGCACCTCCGCTCCTGCCCCGGTCGCCGTGAGCTTCGCGGTCAAGGACAGCGGCATTGGAATTCCCGCCCAGCGCCTGGATGCCATTTTTGAAAAGTTCACCCAGGTTGATAGCTCCACCACCCGCCTTTTCGGTGGCACCGGCCTGGGTTTGAGTATTTGTAAACAACTGGTCGAATCGATGGGGGGACAAATCGAGGTGACAAGCCAAGAGGGAGAGGGTAGTACTTTTCGGTTTGTCATTGCTTTGGCCGAGACTTCTTCGCTCACGACTGCGACTTCGCCGGCGGTCTCGCCGGCGGTCCGGTCGGCGCCGGTGACGTCAGCCGACGAGACGGCAACTGTCGCGCAATCGTCTGATGCCAGCGCCGGGACCAGCGCCGTGGATGATGCTGGTCCCGGCGCCGACGCCGACGGATCCCGAATTTTGGTGGTGGAGGATAATGTCGTCAACCAACGACTGGCCTCCTTGCTGCTCGGCAAGCAGGGTTATGAGGCGGTGGTGGCCGCAGATGGCCTGGAAGCCTTAGAGTGCCTGCGGCAAGAGGAATTTGTCCTGATTTTGATGGATGTGCAAATGCCCCGGATGGACGGCTTGACCGCCACTCGCGAAATTCGGGCGATTGAAAAAGAAGCCGAGCAACGCCGAAAGTTTGTCGCTCTGGCTCGGTGCACTTCCCCCATACCCATCGTCGGGCTCACCGCCCACGCCCACAAGGAAGATGAGGAGATCTGTTTTGCCGCCGGGATGGACGCTTTTCTGGTTAAGCCCATGGTCAGGAGCAAACTGATTGCCACCTTGGCCGCCCTAACTGGGAAAAGGGGTAAAGAAGTCGCATCTCATGCTCCAGTTCGTGCACAATTCCGAAAGAGATTGACAAAAAGCGACAAATAAAATAATGGATCGGACAATTCTTGAGAAATTTTAGCGGCGCTTCGCACCGGCCTTTCGGGCAAGAGCAAGGGGCGCGGGTCTTCGCTGGGTTTGACTAACAAGATCAATAGCAGGCCCCCACTTGCTTTAAGGATTAACCTCAGATGCATATAGCCGATGGAATTTTGAGTCTGCCGGTGGTCGCCGGTGGTTTTGCCGCCAGCTTTACCATCACTTGGTATTGCCTGAAACGGATCAAGGATGCCGGCGACCCCCGGGAGCGGATCCCCCGGGCGGCCCTGCTCACCGCCGCCTTTTTCGTGGCCTCACTAATCCACGTCCCTCTGCCGCCAGCCAGCGTGCATCTGGTGCTCAACGGCTTGATCGGGATTTTACTGGGGGCCTTTGCCTTTCCTGCCATTTTGGTGGGACTTTTTTTTCAAGCGGTGATGTTTGGCCATGGCGGACTAAGTACCTTGGGGGTCAACAGCCTGATTTTAGGGATTCCAGCCCTGCTTGTCGGCTGGCTTTTTCACCTGAATCGCCGACCCGATGAAAGTTTCCCCCGCACCATCGGCCGGGGTTTGCTGGCGGGGTCGGGGGCGGTGTTCGGCGCCACGATGCTCTTTATCGGCGCCCTACTGGTCGGCTTCCAAATAGAACACCAGCAGGAAATCACCGCCACCGCAATTATTACCATATTAGCCGTCGCGTATCTACCTTTGATCGTGCTGGAAGGAGTCATCACCGCCCTGCTGGTCGGCTTCCTCCAAAGGGTCAAGCCGACCATTTTGCAATGGAAATAAAAAAAACCAGCCTCCTGCAACGCTGGGACCCACGCTGCAAGTTGGTTGCACTCGGCGCCCTGATTCTGGCCTTCGCCATGGTCAACGACCTACGCCTGGTACCCCTGATACTGGTCGTCCCTTTGCTCTTAATGGTCGTTTCCGGGCTGACTCCGGCTTTTATCTTGCGCCGCCTGCGTTATCCCTCCCTGCTGCTGCTGTTCTTGCTGATCGGCCTGCCCCTGGCGGTGGGGGAAGAAATTTTGCTGACGGTCGGCCCTTTGCTCATCCGTCGGGAAGGGTTGGAGGCCGCCGTCTTGATCGGTGGCCGGTTTCTGGGGATATTCCTCAGCGCCCTGATATTGCTCAACACCAGCCCGCTTACCGCCAACATCAAGGCCATGCGGGCCTTGGGTCTGCCCTGGATTTTGACGGACATGGCCCTGTTGGTTCTGCGCTATCTCCGGGTGATCGGTCACGATTACCGACAAATGCGCATCGCCATGCGGATTCGGGGTTTCAAGGGGAACAGGTTACGCCTCCGTTATTTACAAATCGTCGCCTGGCTCACCGGCAGCCTGCTGGTTCGCAGTTACGAACGTTCCGACTGGATCTATCGGGCCATGCGCCTGCGCGGCTACGGCCACAACGACGGCCCGGTCTCCGACTTTAAGGCGGTAAGACTGGATTTTATGCTGTTAGGGGTCAGCCTGTTCTGGTCGCTGCTGATTGTCTCGCTATGACCGCCCTGCTTGAAATCAACGATCTTTGCTTCGCCTACCCGGACACCCCGGGGGGGCCTGATCGGGGGATCCTTACCGGGCTAACCCTGCAAATCCAGGCCGGGGAACGGGTGGGACTAATTGGGCCCAACGGAGCGGGTAAAACCACCCTTTTCTTGGTGACTTGCGGCATTTTGCCGCCCAGTCGCGGGCAAATCCGCTTTCGGGGTCGAGAGTTGACCAAAAATAGTTTTATCCCGGAAATCGCCTTGGTCTTGCAAAAACCAGATGATCAACTTTTCTGCCCTTCGGTCTGGGAAGACGTCGCCTTCGGCCCGCAAAACCTGGGGTTGAGCGCCCAAGATGTCGCAAGCCGGGTTAATGAGGCCCTGCAGTCAGTGGGGGCTGCGGCCTTAGCCCAACGGCCGATACATCATCTTTCCGAAGGAGAAAAACGGATCGTCGCCATTGCCGGGGCTTTGGCTATGCATCCGGCCCTGGTGATCTACGACGAGCCCAGCACCGGCCTCGATATCCGCTCCCGTCGCCGGCTGATCTCCCTGCTCCAACAAAATCGAAAGCAAAAAACCAGCCTTATCGCCTCTCACGACCTGGAACTAATTCTTGAGGTCTGCGACCGAGTCCTGTTGCTTGGTCAAGGCCGGATCGTCGCCGATGGCCAACCGGCCGTCATCATGGCAGACGAGCCCCTAATGCAAGCCCACGGTCAAGAAAAACCCCACTCCCTGATCCCCCACCGGAATCAGCACCACTCACCGCGCCGACAACGCAACAAATAAAAACCTGTTAGCCGCCACTAAAAAAAACCGGACCACATCATTTGCTCTTGACATTTCCACATTTCAGCGTCGATAATTCGGAAACGGGCCAACTGGTTAGCAATCCAAAAGATAAGGAGGGATGAAAAATGCCTGAAAAATTTACAGAGGTTGAACTTCGTGTCCCACATTCAACCTCGAGGTGCAGCACTATGAGATGAAGCAACTTCAAGCGGTGTTTTACAGCCCGGACATTTTCCGGGTCTCCGGTTAATAAGAAACTCTATACGAGTCAGTTCCTCATCCGTTATTTTACTGAAGTCTGTTCCCTTTGGCAACAGTTATATCATTTGCGGTCATATCATACATATCAAGACGCTTGATAATCCGGACGTGTTCCACATCAAAAAGGGCGAGTTTTGAGCCCACTCCGACCCCTTTTCCCCTTTACGCAGATGGACACCGAGCAAGAAAAGATCAGTGTCAGAGTGACGGACTCGGGGTTTTATATCTTACCGGAACACTCCGGATTTGTTTTATGGTGGCGATGCAGGGACTTGAACCCCGGACTCTGCGGATATGAGCCGCATGCTCTAACCAACTGAGCTACATCGCCGCAGGAAAGACGCTACTGTATGGTAGATTATGTCTCGATTGTCAACCGATTTCGGCGAAAAACCGCCGAGACCAGGGGAGGAGACGCTACAAAAAAAGGGAAGAAGGATTTTTTTTATCCCTCTTCCCTCTTAAAACTTCCAAGTAATTAAAACTTCCAAGCAACAAGAGACGCCTCTTACTACGAAACTAGCTGAAAACCAGGTCGAGCCGGAACTTACACGCAGCCGGTGGGTTTCGGCAAGCCAGCCATCTTACAAGCTCCCTTGCCTGGACCGGAGGGGAACAGCTCGTAGATTCGCTTGAGTGGATAACCAGTGGTCTTGGAGAGAATCCGAACCATCGGGGCAATTCCGTTTTTCTTGAAGTAATCCTGGAGAATCCCAATGATCTTCCGGTGTTCATCAGTCATCTCATCAATGCCTTCGATACCCCTGACGTAGTCAACCCAATCCTCGTTCCAATCTTCCATCCCCTTGATCAGAAAGCCGTCTTCATCCACGTTGAAAACCTTTCCATTGTGCTCGATTGTGGCCATCGTTTGTTCCTCCTTAGACTAAAATGCTTGATTCAAGGTTTATAATAAACATCCGTTTGCTTACGATGCAGGTTTTTTGCTTTTACTCTATGATTTTTTCTTTGTCAAGCCGTGGACGAGTTTTTTTTGTTCCACTTCAATCGGATTCATCGGCCTTGAGCCGTAAATCATGTCCGCCCCTTTATTTTTTTGGCAATGATGGTGTTTTTTTTCCAGCTGTGATCGTCGAGGTGCGGCTGGTCGATAATGTAATGCAGCCCGCGCGACTCCTTGCGGGTTAAAGCGCATTGAACGATGAGTCTGGCCACCAGAGCAATATTACGCAACTCCACCAGGTCCGAAGTTAGGATGTAGTCGCGATAATGGCGCTGCACTTCGGCTGAAATCAGCCCCAGTTGTTCTCGGATCAGCTTCAGTCTTTGTTCGCTGCGAACAATCCCAACATAGTTCCACATCAATCGGCGAATCTGGTCCCAGTTGTGACTGATCAACACCGCTTCAACAATGGGCTCGGCCCGGTCAGCCAACCAGGGACGAATCGGCGGGTGCTTGAGGGTGACCAGCAGCGGCCAGTCTTGGCGACACCGCTCCCCGGCCCGGTGGGCATAAACCACCGCCTCCAGCAAGGAATTACTGGCCAGACGATTGGCCCCGTGCAGACCGGTGCAGGCGGTTTCACCCAAAGCATAGAGGTTTTCCAGATCGGTACGCCCCCAGAGATCGGTAAGTACCCCGCCGCACATGTAATGGGCCGCCGGCACCACCGGAATCGGCTCGCGGGTGATATCGATTCCCAGCTTCAAGCAAGTCTGATAAATGGTAGGAAATCGTTTTGTCAGAAAACCCGCCGGTTTATGACTAATGTCGAGAAAAACGCAATCGTCACCGCTGGTCTTTAGCTCCAGATCAATGGCCCGGGCCACCGTATCGCGAGTAGCCAAATCACCCCGGGGATCGTACTTGCCCATGAAAGAGTGCCCATGACGGTCCAGCAATCGCCCACCTTCCCCCCGCACCGCCTCAGAAATAAGGAAGTTCTTAGCCCGAGGGTGATAAAGGCAGGTCGGGTGAAACTGGACAAACTCCAGATTGGCGACTCGAGCCCCAGCTCGGTATGCCATGGCAATGCCGTCGCCGGTGGCAATATCAGGGTTGGTGGTGTAGAGATAAACCTTACCGACGCCTCCGGTGCAAAGAACTGTAACCCGAGCGCTCCAGCTTTCCACCTCACCACTTTCCTGGTTGAGGACATAAGCCCCAAGACAACGATCACTAAACGGTGGGCCCGCCGATCGATGGCAATTTTTAAAACCGCTTGCCCCATCGACGGCGACCTGATGGGATGTCACGAATCGTCCGCCCTTTGCGGCTTTGGCGGCAATCAATAAGTCCACCGCCAGGTGATTTTCGAGAACGTTGATCGCTGGTTCGGCCGCCACTTTTTGCAACAGACTCTCCTCGATGCTGCTGCCGGTGCGATCCATGGTGTGGGCAATCCGGCGGGCGGAATGCCCCCCTTCCATACCGAGATCCAACTCTTGACCGACAGACTCCATCCGCTGAAAGCCAACCCCCATGGCCATCAGCTCCCGAACCCTTGCCGGGCCGGTTTCCACCACCATCTTAACCGCATCCTCGTGGCAAAGCCCGGCTCCAGCCCGCAGAGTGTCAGCGATGTGGGCGGCAAAAGAGTCCCCGGGGGCGAGCACGGCAGCGATGCCCCCCTGGGCCAGATTGGTGGCGTTATCCGTCCGGCGCTTCTTGGTTATCAGGGTGACCCGACCAAGGCGGGCCACCTGCAGGGCAAAAAATAGCCCGGAGATCCCGCTGCCGATGACAAGAAAATCCGTTTGCTGCTCCAATGCCTTGCATTCCTCAGGTTTTCTGGTAAAATTCAACGAGGTCAGGACCTAAACTCCAACCCCTGTTCCGAGGGGTCTACGATTGCCGATCAACAAGGAACAAAATGAGCGAAATCAAGCTGGTAGTCTTCGACTGTGACGGAGTCATGTTCGATTCCAGGCGAGCCAACCAGGAATACTACAATCATATCCTGGCTCGTTTCGGACGACCGACCATGGATCATGATGAGCTTGATTACGTCCATACGCACCATGCGGGTGATTCCATCCGTCATATCTTCCGTAATTACCCCGCAGACTTGGCCGCCGTCAAAGATTATTGCCGCCAACTGGATTACACCGCGTTTTTGCAGTATATGCACATGGAGCCAGACCTGTTGGAGTTTCTTGCCTATCTCCGGCCCCAGCGCAAAACCGCAATCTCCACCAACCGAACCACCACCATGCCCCTCGTCCTTGAGGTGTTTAAGTTGACCGCCTGCTTCGATCAGGTGGTGACCGCTCAAGACGTGGTCAACCCCAAGCCCCACCCCGAGGCCCTGGAGCGCATCCTGCGCACTCTAGCGGTGGGGCCGGAGCACACCATTTATATCGGCGACTCCCAGATTGATCGGGAGCATACCACCGGCGCCGGCATCCCCTTGATCGCCTTCAAAAACCCCGCCCTTGCGGCCGAATACCACGTCAACAGCTTTATGGAAATCATCAAGCTACCCCCATTCCAGCCTGATACTTGGCTGAGGGCAGGGGAATAGTGCCCGGTCTTCTGTCTCTTGCTGCCTGTCTTCTGATATAGAGGATCTGCTCCCTTTTTTCGAGCGCGAAACCTAATCGTGGTGATGGTGATGACCACCGCGGCTATGATCGTGGGCCGAACTTCCCGCCTTAACCAGGGCTTCCGCCAGTCGGCGGTCGGCATCTTCAATGATATCGGCGGCCCGGTCGATGAGGGTCGCCACCTCATCCATGCTCTCGCTACGGGCAATGGCGATCTGGCGGCGAAACTCGATGGCATGTCCTCGATTATGTTCAATCCAGTGTGGCAAAAGAATCCGCAGTTTTTCCACTACTTGTTTTTCCGTCATAATTATCCTTAGAATCAGTTAGTCGCAAGCCACACTTTGCCGGCCAAAAAATCGATTCGAGTCACCTTCACCCCGTGAACAATCCTGGGATCCTCGAACAGGGCGCTGATTTTAACGCCATCATCTTCGACTTCCAGCAGGGAGGCGTTTTCCGCCACCAGCTCCTCTTCTTCCGGCCGACTGAGCAGTACACTCATCTGACACATTTCTCACCTCTTGTCGCAATTTTGAAACAAATGAAAAAGCGCTTCACCTCACCGCAAAATGTGAAGCTATTTCCGAGCGCGCCCTTGGTGTCCTGTTTTATTCCATCTTGCGGCAAGATCGGACCTGGGGTAGATTGACCCATGGCGTGCATCTTGCTCAAGGCCACCTTGAAAAATTGCTCTTTCGCCAGATTTCTGCGTTATGGTCAAAAAATTATCCTCGGAATATCAACTATATGCCTGCGGTAATTTTTTTTCGCATGTCTTGAACTCGAACAAAATAGCTAATTTTTCAAGATAGCCTCAATAAAAAGGGGATCGACGACAAGTGCCATCGGGGTCAAACCCACGGTACACAATTAACGAATCAACGTATGCCCAACCCAACCTGCGATTCTGCGTTAATCGTATGCCGCGGGCTTGACCCCTTTCTCACGATTAAACCACAAACATTCACAAATCGCTACCGGCACAACCGCGATCCACGGAGTTTATCGTAAATCAACCTGATGGAGTCTGCCGCTTTTTTCGCCCTTAAATAAAAAAACTGCATTTCGCAACTCCAGCTACTTATTTTCAATTCTAATCACTTATCGTGAGGTTAGGTGGAAAATTTAACCAACTATCGTACGCTTTTAAGCGCCGCCCGAACCATTGCCGTGGTTGGTCTTTCACCCAAGCAAGATCGACCAAGCAACCGGGTGGCCCGCTACCTGCTGGACCACGGCTATCAAGTAATCCCGGTCAACCCCAGGCAAGAAGAAATTCTTGACTTACCTTGCTACCCCAACCTGACCAGCGCCGCCCGGGCGCTCACTCAGTCCTTAGCAACCTTGAAGGCTTCGGAACAGTCCTCGGAACCAGGTCGTCCTCTACAAATCGGCCGTATCGATATTGTCGATGTCTTCCGCCGCTCCGACCAGGTTTTGCCGGTGGTGGAGGAGGCCATTGCGGTGGGCGCTCGAGCCGTCTGGATGCAGGAGGGGGTGATCAATCATGAAGCGGCCCGCAAAGCCGAAGCCGCCGGGTTGACGGTGATCATGGATCAATGTATCAAAATAGTCCACGCCAAACTCTTGGCGCACGCCTCCCTTTTTGGGCCACCTTGAAAAGGTGGCCCAAATCCGGATGCCCAGTGCCTGTGCCGACAACGGCGTAACCTTCAGTCGCGCAATCGCGTCAGCCAGGTGGACATTTATTGACTTTTGCGACCTATTGCGCTAGAAGATCATGTTTTTGGTTAGAGGCCACCTTGAAAAATTGCTCTTTCGCTCGATTTCTGCGTTATGCTCAAAAAATTATCCTCGGAATATCAACCTTATGCCTGCGGTAATTTTTTTTCGCAGGCCTTGATCTCGAACAAAATAGCTGATTTTTCAAGGCGGCCTAAATCGAAATGCTAAGTTAGCCCCGGAACAGTAGTCCAACCTAGAACCAGCGTTGCTGATTATCAGGAAGTTACTTTGATGCAAGCCCTGAAAGGCTTCAAGGATATTCTCCCCGACGAGGCCGCACTTTGGCAACGGGTGGAGGCTACGGCCCGCGATGTTTTCCAGCGTTTTGGTTTCGAGGAAATCAAGGTGCCTATTCTGGAAAGAACCGGGTTGTTTGCCCGCTCCATCGGCGAGGCCACCGACATCGTCGAAAAGGAGATGTACACTTTCAATGACCGCAATGGTGAGTCCCTGACCATGCGGCCCGAGGGCACCGCCCCGGTGCTGCGAGCTTTTATCGAACATGCTCTTCATCTGCGTCGGCCATTAAGTCGTCTGTTTACCATCGGACCGATGTTTCGCCATGAGCGCCCCCAAAAGGGACGTTTGCGTCAGTTTCATCAGCTAAGCGTCGAGGCCCTGGGTTCCGATCATCCCCGGCTGGATGCCGAAGTGATCGCCATGGCCCGGCAAATTTTGGTGGAGTTGGGGCTGGCCGCTGAGTTGCAGCTCAACTCGTTGGGCTGCCCCGCTTGTCGCCCCGCTTACCGGCAAAAGCTGGTGAATTTTTTCGCCGGCCACCAAGAGCAGCTTTGCGAGGATTGCCGGCGCCGCGCCACAGCCAATCCTCTGCGGGTGCTGGACTGCAAAAGCGCTAACTGCCGAGCCTTGAACGCCAAGGCCCCGGCCATTCTCGACGCCCTTTGTCCGCCCTGCGCGCAGCATCTGACAACGGTGCGCCGCAACCTGGACACCCTTCAGGCGCCCCACCGCCTCAACCCCTTTATGGTTCGCGGCCTGGACTACTACACCCGCACGACCTTCGAGCTGATCACCGATGCCTTAGGGTCCCAAGGCGCGGTGGGGGCCGGGGGCCGTTACGACAGCCTGGTTCACCGGTTGGGCGGCCAAAATCTGCCGGGCATCGGTTTTGCCTTGGGCATTGAACGGCTGGTTCTACTGCTCCAAGAACAACCGATGGCGCCAGCTTCCGGCCCGGACCTTTTTCTGGCCTGCCTGGGCGAGGCCGCCGCCGAATACGGTTTCACCCTGCTCCACCAGTGCCGCTTGGCCGGCCTGAGCGCCCTGATGAACTTCCAGACCCCGGGGCTAAAGAGCCAGATGAGACAGGCCGACCGGCTCAAGGCCCGCTTGGTCCTGCTCATCGGGGCAAACGAGCTAAATGCCGGCCAAGCGGTATTGCGCGATCTGACCAGCAAGGAAGAGTGCCAGGTTCCCCTGAATGATGAATTGGCCGCCCTACTTGCCAATAAACTTCCGACCCCTGACCCCCTGATCTCCGGCCTTTGACATCTGACCCCAACGCCACTAAATTAAGGAGTGAGTTCCATGGAATCCATGGGCAGCCTGCGACGCAGCCATTATTGTAATATTCTGAACAAAAACCACATTGGCGAAGAAGTCACCCTGATGGGCTGGGTGCTGCGTCGCCGCGACCATGGCGGGGTTATCTTTATTGATCTCCGCGACCGGTGGGGAATTACCCAGGTGGTTTTCAATCCGGAAATAAACCCCGAAATTCACGACAAGGCCCACCGTCTGCGGAGTGAATGGGTGCTGGCTTTGCGGGGGCGAGTTCAGGCTCGACCAGCGGGAATGATCAACCCCAAGCTGGCCACCGGAGCAATCGAAGTCATGGTCGGTCAGCTGCAGATTCTCAACCAGAGCCGGACCCCGCCCTTCCCCCTGGACGAAGAGGTGGAAATTTCCGACAACCTCCGACTAAAATACCGCTATCTCGACCTGCGTCGCCCGACCATGGCCAACCATCTGCTGCTGCGCCACACCGCCTGTCAGACTATTCGCGGCTATCTCAACGCCGCGGATTTTCTCGAAATTGAAACTCCGATTCTTACCCGTTCCACCCCGGAAGGGGCTCGCGACTACCTGGTTCCCAGCCGGGTCAATCCCGGCCGGTTCTTCGCCCTGCCTCAGTCACCCCAGCTTTTTAAGCAGTTGCTGATGGTGGCGGGAATGGATCGTTATTACCAGATCGTTCGCTGTTTTCGCGATGAAGACCTGCGGGCCGATCGCCAGCCGGAGTTCACCCAGGTCGATCTTGAGCTTTCTTTTATTGACGAAGAAGCAGTCATGGAGGTCACCGAGGGCATGATGAAGGCCCTTTTTACCGCCACCCTCGGGCGGGATTTGTCGCCGCCCTTCCCCCGCATAACCTATGCCGAGACCATAAGCCGTTTCGGCAACGATCATCCCGACACCCGTTTCGGCCTGGAACTGGTGGAGTTGACCGAAGTGGTACGAAATTGCGAACTCCAAGTTTTCCGCGAGGTGGTGGAAAAAGGCGGGATGATCAAGAGCATCAACGCCAAGGGTTGTGCGGATTTTTCCCGCAAGGACCTCGACGATCTTACCGCTTATGTCGGCGAATTCGGGGCCAAAGGACTGGCCTGGGTCAAGATCAAACAAGACGGCCAGTGGCAATCACCTATCGCCAAGTTTTTCACCGAGGAAGAACGACAGGCCATAATGGCGACCCTCAAAGCCGAGCCCGCTGACCTGCTCTTCTTTGTCGCCGATCAGCCGACGGTGGTCCACAACGCCTTGGCCGAACTACGCCTGGAGCTGGCCCGTCGTCGCCAGTTGACCTCAAAGGATGACTTTTCCTTTGTCTGGATCACTGATTTTCCGCTGCTGGAATACGACCAGGAGGCCAAACGCTACGTTGCGGTCCATCACCCCTTCACCGCTCCCAACGAGGAAGACCTGCCCCAGTTGGACCGCGCCCCGGGCAAGATCCGTAGCCGGGCCTACGACTTGGTGCTCAACGGCACCGAAATCGGCGGCGGCTCGATCCGCATTCATCACAAGGACTTGCAGGAAAAAATTTTTGCCGCTTTAGAGATCAGCCCTGAAGAGATCAACGACAAGTTCGGCTTTCTGGTTCGGGCCCTGGAACTGGGCGCCCCGCCCCACGGCGGTCTGGCCTTGGGCCTGGACCGGCTGATGATGATCATCGCCCAGCGCGATAGCATCCGTGACGTTATCGCTTTCCCCAAAACCCAAAAGGCAACCTGTCCGCTGACCGAGGCCCCGGCCCCGGTGGCCCGCCGTCAATTGACGGAACTAAAACTACGCCCGGACTGGCAAGAAACCAGCTAAAAACTCACCAGCGCCTCAGCTTCGCCCATTTTGGCCTTCTTAACGTAACCAAACTATGCTTCGAAGGTCAAAGCGGGCGAAGCTGAGGCGCTAGTGAACTTTTACCGCTCTGAATTTCGCTAAATTTAATGGCCCTTAGTGGGAGCTATAAAGTAGATTGAGCTTCAGGGGTAACTATGACAAAAGATCGCGAATTGCCCGAAACCGTGCGGTTTTTGCTGAACCCGACGGCCTATCCTCATCCGGTGGAGCGAGTGGAGCTGGTTCAGACCCATATCTCTTACGTGTTTCTGGCCGGAAATTTTGTTTACAAGATGAAAAAACCGGTGAATTTCGGTTTTCTCAATTTTATTGAGCCGGCTAAGCGTCGTCATTTTTGCCAAGAGGAGCTGCGGCTCAACCGTCGGCTTTGTCCAGAGATTTATTTGGATGTATGGGAGCTTAATCGGGCAGCTGATGGTTCCCTTAAGCTGGCCGAACACCACGAAAACGACGATCAGATGATATCTCCTGACCACCAGCTTAACTTTGACCGCCCGAGCGGCCATCGCAACCAGGCTGGCAACGGGGAGCCGGTGGAATACCTGGTCAGGATGGTGCGGATGCCGGAAGTCGGCATGATGGCCGGGGTCATCGCGCGGGGTGAATTGAGTGCCAGACACCTTGATCAGATCACGGCCAAGCTCGTCCCCTTTTACCGCGCGGCAGCCGGAGATCCGAAGGTCATGGCCCTCATGGGTAGCGTCGAGACGGTAGCGCTCAACGTGAATGAAAATCTTGAGCAAACTACCGAATTTGTCGGCGGCCCGGCTTTAAGCCACGCACAGTTCAACTTAATCAGTTCGTATACTCATGATTTTCTCAGACAAGAGCCATTATTCCGGCAGCGTCAGGAAGCGGGGCGGATCTGCGAAGGCCACGGTGACCTCTACTCGGCCAATATCTGTTTTGCCGAGAATAGAGAAAAGGTTTACATTTTTGACTGCATTGAGTTCAACCAACGTTTTCGTTGCTGCGATGTGGCCAGTGATATTGCCTTTTTAGTCATGGATCTCAACTTTCACGGCTTAAGCCGGCTTTCTCGTTACTTCGTCGAACAGTTCATTATCCAGACCGCCGACCCTGAACTAAGCGCGATGTTGCCCTTCTATTGCTGCTACCGCGCCTACGTGCGCGGCAAGATTGGCCTGTTCACCGCCCACGCTCCGGAGGTGGATGCAACCACCAAGGAAAAATCGCTGGAGCAGGCCGGACGTTATTTCACCCTGGCCGAGCACTATGCCCGCAGCCACAGCTTCTAAAACTCCGCCCGCAGCCCTCGTTCGGACAGTGGGCCAAACTTCAGCGACATCTTCGCCTGCCCGCTTTTACGTTTTTTTCGGGATGATTGCCGCCGGTAAGAGCACCCTGGCCAAGGCTTGGGCCGCCCGTCACTCTTTAAGCTACCACAATTCCGACGTGGTTCGCAAAGAACTGGCCGGGCTGGCGGCCGCTACCAGGCGCCCAGAGGATGCCGCCCAGGGCATTTACTCGCCGGAGTTCAGCCGCCTTACCTACGACGAACTGCTCTGCCGGGCCGCCACCGATCTACACCAGAATAAAAAGGTGGTCCTTGATGCCGCTTACCTGGGTCGGTTGGAACGCGACGAGGTCAACGCCCTGGCCGGTTCGCTGGGCCTTATCGCCCACTTTGTACTCTGCGAGTGTTCAGATCAGGTCAGGCGGGAGCGACTGGCCATCCGGGCCGGCGATCCTCAGGCCGTCTCCGATGGACGCTGGGAAATCTACCACCGTCAGCGGGACAAATTCCAGTACCCTGTCGAACTCAGCGGCGACCAACTCCTGGTCATCAACACCGCCCAACCGCTTGAACGACTGCTCAACGAACTTGAGGCTACCTTGAAAAATTAGTTTCCGGATGGAAACTACTTAGGTTCTTCTGTCGGCTGAAAATAAATTGTTTTTGCCCCCTTGCGTTCAGAGGACTCTTGCTATACCTTGTCGTGGTAGTAACCTTTCCTGTTTTGTTTGGCTGCGGGCGGTTGTAGCTGCCGGAAGCTTTCCCTTCCGGGCGGAGCGGCGGCAGTTGCTTAAATTTTAAGGAGGATCTCGTGTCTCTAGGCTAGGCACTTCCATGCGGGTAACCAGGCAACGACAGGTTTTACTGGATGAGCTTTGCAAACTGCACACTCATCCCACCGCTGATGAGCTTTATCAGCTGGCGCGGAAAAAATTGCCCCGGATTAGTTTGGGCACGGTTTACCGTAACCTGGAGCTAATGGCCGAACAGGGACTGATCCGGAAGCTGGAGGCTGGCGGAACCCAAAAGCGTTTCGACGGTAAAGTCGTTCACCACTATCATGTTCGCTGTCTCAATTGTGATCGGCTCGACGATTTGCCAAACCTGCCCATTGATACTGAACTCGAATGTCAGGCTAAGCAACATACTGATTTTACCATTTTGCGCCATAACCTGGAGTTCACCGGTCTTTGCCCGGCTTGCCGTTAAAACAAATTTGCCTGATGGCCGGCATCGCACGTCGGCATATCTCGCGTCAGGACTGAATTCGACCCTGATTGGCCCGCGCCCAAAGCGCTTATCAAATGTGGTTGCCAAAAGGGTCCACTGACACTTTGCAACGTGGCGGCAACCCGATGGTGTTTATGATTGCTTACCGGTATACCCCTCACTAACCCATCAAGTTTAAGGAGACTGTTTCGATGAAAACATTGAAAGGCACTGCAACAGAAGAAAATATTCTAACCGCCTTTGCCGGCGAATCCCAGGCCCGCAATCGCTACACCTATTTTTCCTCTCAGGCCAAAAAAGAAGGATATGTGCAAATTTCAGCGGTTTTCGAAGAGACCGCCAACCATGAAAAGGAACATGCTAAACGCCTTTTTAAGCTTCTTGAGGGGGGTGAGGTGGAAATTTGCGCGACTTTTCCTGCCGGGATGATCGGCAATACCATGGAAAACCTGGCCGAGGCCGCAGCGGGAGAAAACTATGAGCATACCGAGATGTATCCCAACTTTGCCAAAGTTGCCAACGCAGAGGGCTTTGCTGAAATCGCGGAAATTTTTTTAAAAATCGCGGTGGCCGAAGTCTTTCATGAAAAACGTTATCGGGCCCTGCGAGCCAACATCGAAGCGGGCCGGGTTTTTAGTCGTCAACAGACGACCACTTGGCAGTGCCGTAACTGCGCTTACACTCACGAAGGGACCACAGCTCCCGATCGTTGTCCCGCCTGCGATCACGTCCAGGCTCATTTCGAGCTCCTTAAGGAAAACTGGTAAACGGAGATTTTATCATGACGAATAAACTGGAAGTGTATAAGTGCGATGTTTGTGGTAATATTGTCGAAGTTCTCCATACCGGAGTCGGCGAGTTGGTCTGCTGCGGCCAGCCCATGAGGCTGGTCAGCGAAAACACCGTAGACGCGGCCCAAGAAAAACACGTGCCGGTGATTGAAAAAATTGACGGTGGCTACCAGGTGAAGGTCGGCTCGGTGGCGCATCCCATGAATGAAAAACATTATATTGAATGGATCGAGTTGGTGGCCGATGGCAAAGTATATCGCCAGTTTCTGGAACCGGATCAAGCCCCCGAGGCCGTCTTTGCGATCAGCGCTCAAGAAGTCAGTGCTCGGGAATACTGTAACCTGCACGGACTCTGGCGGGCATAAAAGGAAAAACCCAAAGATGATAGAGGAAAGACAATAATGAAAGCCGTTGAGATCAAACCAAATATTTTCTGGGTGGGGGCCGTGGACTGGAACAGTCGTGATTTTCACGGCTATTCGATCAAGAAAGGCACCACCTACAACGCCTATTTGATCCGGGACGAGAAGACCGTTCTTTTCGACACCGTCCGCTCGGGGTTTAAAAACGACCTGCTTCATCACATTCATCAAGTTGTTGATCCAGCCAAGATCGACTACATCGTGCTCAACCACGTGGAGTTGGATCATTCCGGCAGCCTGCCGGAGATGATTGACCTGATCAAACCGGAAAAAATTATTTGTTCGCCCATGGGACACAAGGCCCTGCTGGAGCATTTTCACCGGCCTGATTGGCCCTACATGGTGGCCAAAACCGGGGACAGCATTGCTTTAGGCAAGCGAACGATCAAATTCGTCGAAACCCGAATGCTGCACTGGCCGGACAGCATGTTTTCCTACATCCCCGAAGACAAGCTGTTGATCTCCAGCGATGCCTTCGGTCAACACTGGGCCACCTCCGAACGTTTTGACGATGAGGTAGACCCCCACGAATTGATGGCCCATGCCGCCAAGTATTATGCCAACATCTTGCTGCTTTTTTCCCCCATCGTGCAAAAGTTGCTGGCCGAAATCAAGGCCAACGGCCCGGAGATCGAGATGATCGCCCCGGACCACGGCCTGATCTGGCGAAAAAACCCGACGGCGATCATCGAGGCCTACCAACGCTGGGCCAATCAGGAAGCCCGCGACAAGGCGGTTATTGTTTACGATACCATGTGGCACAGCACCGAAAAGATGGCCAAGGCGGTGGCCAGCGGCCTGCAACAGGAGGGAATCAATTCCGTCAGCCTGCTGCACGTCCGCAAAAATCACCGCAGCGACATCATGACCGAGGTTCTGGATGCCAAGGCGGTTATTCTGGGTTCGCCCACCCTCAACAACAACCTGATGCCGGCCATGGCCGATGTTCTCACCTACATGAAAGGACTGCGGCCGAAGAACAAAATCGGCGCGGCCTTTGGTTCTTACGGCTGGAGCGGTGAGGCCCTGAAACAGCTCAACAAGTATTTGGAAGATATGGAAATACCCGCAGCGCAAGACGGGGTGCGCATTAAAAATGTGCCGACCCACAAAACCCTCAAGGATTGCGTAGAGTTGGGAAGATCGGTGGCTCAAGCCATGAATAAATCGTAAAAGTTTGCCTCCACTTCATCAAATTGCCTAATCGGCAATGGCGGATTTTTCATGGGCTTGTTAACCGTCAAAAAGCAGGTTTCGCAACTACTAGTCGAAGTCGGCCCCCTGGTGGAGGCAAGGTTTGTCGCGGAAAATGGCCTTGCCGCCAAGGAGATGTCGGCAACCCCCGGTGAAGAGCCGACCGCCGAGTTGAACGACTTGGTGGCCAAGCTGCTGGCTTGGCCAAGGCCCCGGGTCTTGCAGGCCCTGTTCTCTCTGCTCTGTCATAATGACCCCCTTTTGCGCTGGCGGACGGTGAGCGTCATGGGCCCCCTGGTGGCGGACCTGGCAAACAATAATAAGGAGGCGGCGCGGGTAGTGATGCGCCGCCTGATGTGGAGCCTTAACGACGAGTCCGGCGGCATCGGTTGGGGGGCCCCTGAGGCCATAGCTGCATGCCTGGTGTATCATGCCCAACTGGCTGATGAATACACCCACATCCTGGTTTCTTTTATGCGGGAGGATGGGGCTTTTCTCGAATATCCCCCATTGCAGCAAGGGCTAATGTGGGGTGTGGGTCGACTAGCCCAGGTTCGGCCCCAATTGCTCGAAAAAAAAAGGGCGAGCCACTACCTGCTGCCTTACCTGGATTCCCCGGATGCTACCGTTCGAGGCCTGGCTGCCCGCGCCCTGGGTTTGCTCCGCGCCGGTTCCGCCACTCCCGCCCTGCGTTTGTTACTGGGTCAGTCTCAATCCCTGGTCTTTTATCAACACCCACGTTTGCTCACCGCCACCGTGGATGAACTGGTCGCCGCGGCCTTGGCTCGCATAAAGTAGTAAACAGGTTTTTGGTGGACGTTTTGCTTGACATGCCGGGGGGATGTCCCGTAAACAGAGGACCAGAGACAGGGGGTCAAGGGTCAAGAGCCGGAAAACAGAGCACATTCATAAAATCTTTGTCCCCTGTCTCCTGATCACCGACCCCTGCCCCCCTTTTGCCCGAAGGGCAATATGTTCTGAGCGCGGCCCGACAAAGACCGCGATCTTTTTCGTGATTTTTTTTCGTTGGCGGCTTATGCATTTTCAAGACATTATCTTTGCCCTGGGACACTACTGGGCGGCAAGGGGTTGCACCATTCAGCAACCCTACGACATGGAAGTCGGAGCCGGAACCTTTCACCCAACCACCTTCCTGCGGGCCCTGGGACCGGAACCCTGGAGCACGGCTTACGTCCAGCCCTCCCGGCGGCCAACCGACGGTCGTTACGGGGAAAATCCCAACCGGCTGCAACATTATTACCAGTACCAGGTGATCATCAAGCCTTCACCCGCGGATATTCAAGAGATTTACATCGCAAGCCTGACCAGTTTGGGCTTGGATCCCCTGGAGCATGATATTCGTTTTGTCGAAGATGATTGGGAGTCGCCGACCCTGGGAGCTTCCGGCCTGGGCTGGGAGGTTTGGCTTGATGGCATGGAGATTACCCAGTTCACTTATTTCCAGCAGGCCGGCAGCCTGGATCTCTGTCCGGTAACAGTGGAGCTAACTTACGGTTTGGAACGGATTGCCATGTATCTGCAAGGAGTAGAAAGTGTCTACGATATCTCCTGGAACAATCAAATTAGTTACGGCGATATTTTTCTCCAGGCCGAAAAGGAATTCTCAGCCTTCAACTTCGAGCACGCCAACGTCACCAAACTGCTGGAATTTTTCGCCATCTGCGAGGCTGAAGCCCTGCGTCTGCTGAATCTGGAACTAACCTTGCCCGCATACGATTACTGCCTGAAATGTTCGCACACCTTCAACATGCTCGATGCCCGCAGGGCGATCAGCGTGGCCGAACGGACCCGCTATATCGGTCGAATTCGCAATATCACCCGTCACGTGGCCGAGCAGTACGTAGCCAAAAGAAAGACCTTGGGTTTCCCCCTGTTACGTCCGGAAATGTGATTTTTCGCTTGTTTTCACGAGAAGATGAAGCGACCGGAAGACGTCGGTAAAGCTTGTTCTTTGGGGGGCGATCAAAGAAGAGATGGCGGAAGTGCATGGGAATCGAACCCACCCACCAAGCTGTTAACCCGGTGCGCCGGATTTGAAGTCCGGGAGGGCCACCAGTACCCTTTCCACTTCCATAAAGAGTCCGCAGTATAGTTGGTTCTGTTCCAAACGGCAACCTTTTTCCGGTTTCTGTTAGCAACATAATATCAACCATACGCCAGAGCAATTTTTCAGGGTGGCCGCAAGTATATGGGTCTGGTTCCGCCACTCAATTGCCGGATTCAGGTGACAGGTAAAGTGGTTTGTGTTATTGAGTTTGCGAACATCCAGCCGGGTCGGCAATCGAACATCCGGTCGATCTGACAGCCGAATCGGTCCGCCAAGCTGACAACAACCGATATCGGGTCTAAACAACTCAACCACAACGTATGGGGCAACGGCAAAATGGCCGCCGACCGCAACCTGACCAGCTCAATTCAACAGGTTTTATCAAAGATACTATGTCTTACAGCCGGAAACATTTTAAATATCACAACGAACAATTTTCCGAACACCGTTCAAATTGAAACGACGAACGCCTGTAACGCAAAATGCATCATTTGCCCACACCGTACCATGAAAAGAGCCACCAAGATCATGGATGACGGTGTTTTCAAAAAAGTGATAGATGAATGCGCTGAACATAATTGCCCCAATGTTCATTTGCATAACTTTGGCGAACCACTACTGGATAATAAAATTGTTCAAAGAATAAAGTACGCCAAGGAAAAAGGTCTCCGAAGAATAAAAATTTTCTCTAATGGTTCTTTGCTTACCGCAGAAATATCAAAAAAACTAATTGCAGCAGGTCTGGATGAAATCAAAATCAGTTTTGACGGAGCAAACAAAAAGGAATTTGAAAGATTAAGAACACCATTAAAATTTGATCAAATCATCGACAACATCAAGACCTTAGTCGCCGTAAGAAACCAGATGGCATCCCCCCTTAAAATTGAAATATCCTGCAACAGCACCTCAGATAAAAGCGCGACCATGGAATCACTGAAAAACTGTGTTGACAAGTTTTCGTTTGGAAAATTACACAATTGGAGCAATGCCGTGATTACTAGCCCGGGAACCAGCAAAACAAGAAAACCTTGCGCACGAATCTGGAGAACATTTACGGTGTTAGCCGATGGAAAGTCATCGCTTTGTTGCCTGGATTTCGAAGGGAGCGTTATCCTCGGCGACCTGGGCAAATCATCAATCGCAGAAATATGGAAGAATTCGCAGTATCTATCGCTGAGAAAGCATCACACCGACGCATTGCAAATGAATCTAGCTGCGTGCTCGGACTGCTCTAAATCATTCATCTAAGTGTACTTGACTTGCCCAGTTATCTGCCTTATTTACATGCTCTGATTTGCTTCCAGGATAAGTTAACAGCCCACGGAGGTTTTTCGACAGGCTGTTAGCATATTGATAAGCGTTATTTTTAAAATGATGAACGAACTGACAATCAACGCATACCTTGATGGCCGACCCGGCCACGAAAAGCAAACCATGGCAGTCATCCAAGCCCTGCAGCAATTGACCCCGATTACCGTCAGCATCCAAACCTCGGCTTCAACAATCAACAGTATGCTTACAATGATGCCCGCCGCCTTGTTGCTCAAACTTAACCGACGGCGAGCAACGGCGGGATTGGCCGAAAAATTGCTGATTGGCAGCGGCCGACGGACTCATCCAGCCATCGTCCGGGACAAGCACCGGTTGGGCAACAGGGCTGCGGCAGTCTGCTGTATGCGCCCCGATATCTCGCTGCGCCACGCTTTCGACCTCTGTTTGTTGCTCGCTAGTGACCGTGTTGCCGATGCCGACAATATTTTTCGCACCACCGGCCCTCCCTGCTTGTCGGTTGACGAAGAGAAACATGACCACCACCGGGGCCTGATCCTGATCGGTGGCCTGGACCCCAAAAGTCACCGGTGGGACACGGATTTGATTTGCCAACAAGTAGCAACCCTGATCAAACAAGGTCGGGAGCGGATCTGGACTATCTCCTCATCCCCGCGAACCCCGCCGGAGACGGTGATCAGACTGGCCCATCTGACCGCCACCGTTCCGAATCGAGCCACTTTTTACCGGGCAGAGGATACCGCCGGAAGCTGGATCGAAAAGCAGTACCAGCAAAACGGGGAAGTATGGGTAACCGCCGACAGCATCTCCATGGTTTACGAGGCTCTGAGCGCCGGCTGCCGGGTGGGAGTGCTGCCGGTGCAATGGCGACGGCCGGGAAGGAGCCTCCATCAACGCAGCCTGGACCAACTGGAGCGACAAAACCGGATTGGGCGCTTTGATCATTGGTTGGCCGGCACTCCCCTGCCGACGGTCGCAACTGTCCTTAATGAGGCCGAACGTTGCGCCAGAGAGATTTTGCGAAGATGGTGGCCGGAAAGATTGTAAGCCGCGGACCCGAGCAGGCTGGACGTCAGTGCCACCAAAGTAGGCTGTTGCGACATGCGATTCTTTGCCGTGAGGAAGGGTCTCCGGGACTCGGCGGAGCACAGCTTCCACGCCAGCCGCCGATCGCGCTCCTTGGGCGGCTGTTTCCGCCATTTTATAAATATGTCCGTACATCGAGCAGTAAACAACTAACACTTTCATGAAATCCTCCTTGCTTGAATCATCCCTTGTTGCTTCTTGATGTATGGCTTGAGATCATAAGTTACGATCGGGCTGCGACCAGACAAGCGCCCGCCATGGTTTGACGCGGTGGATGAGAGGAGAGAAGCTCGCAAAAAAAGACATAAAATCAACTATCCAGTATACCCCGGCGGCAAGATTCGGATGACAGGCAAAACGGTTTGTGTTATTGAGTCTGCGAACCTCCAGCCGATATCCAGATAACAAACCTGATGAACGCGCTGACAATCAGCGCATAGCTTCCGGCGCGCTCAGTTTTTTCGTCCAAACGGCTTGCGATTACGGGAAGGAATAGTCTTTACCGATAGAGAAGGGGAGAAAACCACGAGTGTCCTTTGTATCTTTTTATAAAACCGGAGCAAACCGACCATGACTCTCTCTCTTTCATCGTTGCGTATTGCCCAGGTTATGCTTTCATCGGGATTTGGCGGGGCCGAGAGATTGTTCGTTGATATTTGCCAACATCTTGCCGAAGCCGGGCACCGTGTGCAGGCGGTCTGTCATCCGGAATTTGTCGAACTTAAGCAACTTGAACATGATAGAATCACGGTAACGACACTCAAAGCGCGCTGGGACTTCAGCCCACTCGCACGCAACAAAATGCGCCGGGCGCTGCGGAATTTTCAGCCGAATGTCATTCACACGCACCTTGCCAGAGGATCAATGATTGCAGGAAGCGCGGCCGCGTCTCTGTCCATACCGGTCGCTGCTAATCTGCACGATTATGTCAAGTTGAAATATTACAGAAAAATCGATCATTTTTTCCCAGGCACACAACATCAAAAAAGCTATCTTATGCGACACGGTGTTGAACAAAAGGACATCACCGTCATTCCGCATTTTTCAAGACTTACCGTAGCCAGCACCCCAAAAGACCCTCGAGATTTCTCGCACAATACCCCCGTCTTTACCGCTTTTGGCAGATTCGCTCCCGAAAAGGGTTTCCCCGTTTTGCTGCAAAGCATAAAGATGCTCCATAACGATGGCCTTAAGGCGCGCCTGATTCTCGGTGGTGACGGCCCGCAGCGCGGCAATCTTCTTGAGCTTATCAACACCCTGGGATTAAAAGATTTTGTCACTCTGCCGGGCTGGATAGATGACACTGCACGCTTTCTGGATCAAAGCCCATTTTTTGTACTGCCCTCTTGGCATGAGCCTTTTGGTATCGTGATACTCGAGGCCATGGCCAGAGGTAACGTTATCATCTCTACCCGTGTTCAGGGGCCAAGAGAGATCCTCGATGACTCAACCGCCTTTCTCGCGGAACCGGGCGATCCCGAAAGCCTCGCCGCAGCCATGCGTAAGGCTTGGCACAATCAGGATGAGGCGGCCGCCAAGGCAAAAAAAGCATGGCTGGTGTATCAGGATCAATATGCTCCGGAAAAAATCATTCCTCTTTTTGAACAAAAATACCGGGAAATGACGGCAAAATGATACAAGCAACGTCAGTAATGATACAAGCAACGTCAGTGTGGCCTCATCGCCTTGATATCTGCTGCCTGTATCTCGCAGCGTTATTTCCCGTTGCCTTGATCATAGGCAACGTCCCCTTTGAAGCGGTTATTGCCTTGACCGGGGTGTGCTGGCTTGTGCGTTGCGGTATCGGTCGTTACAATCCCGTGCCCAATCTCCTTAAACACCCCCTCATTCTTCCCTGGCTTGCCTGGTACTGCATTATGGTGATCAGCTTACTGGTCAACGGCCCGGGGGATAAGGGCTTCATGCATGATCTTGTTTTTATCCGACAATTTCTCTTTGTCGCCGCCCTGCTTGATATTGCCCAGCGCTTACCGGTCACGCGATATCTCATTTGCGGTCTTGCCGGAGGAATTATCTGGTCGGGCGGCAATATGCTCATGGCTTATCTTGTCGGATATGATCTTCTCGGCACGCCCCTGATCGACTACCAGAGTAAAATCTTTCTCACCGGAAGAATAGCGGGAATCGCGGCCTACGCTGCTCCCTTCTTTTGCTGTTTTGCCTTGTTACGAACGAAAGAGAGCGTCGTCAACAGGATGTCTGCCTTTGCTCTTGGTGGGCTCTCGTTTTTTCTCGTCATTCACAGCTCGGTCAGAACCTGTATAATCGCGGCTTTTATCGGTCTTCTCGGCTGTCTTGCTTACTACGTTCTGCGGCGATACTCAAAGAAAACGCTCTTGCTTTTCTTGGCAGGAATCGTTCTGGTCTTGGGAGCGCTGCTTCCACTTACAAACGTACAACCGGAAAAACTAACAAACCTCTCAAGCCTTTATGCCCGTTTTATCATCTGGGATATCTCTTTTAAGATATGGCAAGAGCATCCGCTTATCGGCACAAGTGTTTCAGCACTCCAGGACGTCTACGAAGAAAAAGTTGCAACACTGCCTCCTAAAACTCTTGATGTTCCTGGTGGCGGCACCATTTCTTCCAAGCAGCTCACCGGTATTACGCATGCCCACAATCACGTGCTGGAATTGCTCACAGCCACAGGTATCTTCGGGCTGGCGGCCTTTTGCTGGCTTTTTGTCCAGCTTGTGCGGGTTCATATCAAAAACAATCAAGCATATCCTGAATTGATTAGCTTGCTCCTTGTTTTCATGGTCATAGGGTTAGCCGGGTATAATATATATCATAGCTGGTATCATTCGTTGTTCGCCTACATCGTAGCGCTTTCAGGAGCACCGTATTTTTTGATAAAAAAGCAAAAAAGTTAGTTTATTTATCGCTTTACCGGCAGAAATATGCAAACAAGACAAAATTTGATTGCGGAGTGGATATGCAAACAAAGATATATTCACCGAAGCATTCGGGAACTCCTGATCAAAATAATTTCGCCCGATTTTAATGATGGTCACATCTTTGAGACAGATTTTTTTGGTCTCGTCTGGCCTGGTACCACAAGCAATTATATTGACTATCAGGTGCTGTTACGGGGTGCTTATGAAAAATTCATGTTGTTTTTCATGAGAGATGTTGTCACTTCCATGTTAAAAACAGACGTCGTATTTCTCGATGTTGGAGCAAACATCGGCAATCATTCACTTTTTATGTCCAAATATGCGTCAATCATTCATGCTTTTGAGCCATATGAGCCGGTCAGAGATATATTAAAAAAGAAGATAAACCTGAATCAGATAAACAATGTCATTGTTCATCCAGTGGGGTTAAGTAACAAGAGAGAGATTGTCGATTTTTATCCCCCGAGCGTATCAAACCTCGGGACTGGATCGTTTAAAGAAAAGTATTACGCTGACAACAAACAAACAGCCATCCCCCTGGAAGTTGTCATCGGCGATGACGAGATATCCGCGCATAATATTCACAATATTAGCCTGATAAAAATCGACGTTGAAGGTCATGAGCGCCAGGTAATTGGGGGCCTCCGTCAGACCATTGATAGCCACCGGCCGGTGGTAATATTCGAATCCTCATCCGCCACCAGAGATGCACTGGGAACTTTCGAGGGCATGACATCTTTGTTCCCCGACCAATACTTGTTTTATATTTTCTCAACAAAGAATAAAAAGACCGGCCGGTACAAACTTACGCAACTTACGACCATGCACTCCCTGGACAGTAATGAAATTATTGCCTTTCCCCGGGAAAAACAGTTTCCGATTCTTAATCGGACCGTAATCGACCAAGGGGTGGTGGGAGGTGGATAAACAAGATATTCGACCAGAGAAGCCTCTCACCGTCGTCCAGATGCTTCCCGATCTCGAAGAGGGCGGGGTGGAATGGGACACTCTCGATATAGGGCGTTTTCTGGCGGCACATGGACACCGATCGATAGTCATATCAGCCGGCGGCCGCATGGTGCAACAGTTGGAAAAAGATCACAGCACGCATATCACCATGCAGGTCGGCGTGAAAAGTCCTGCCTGTCTGCGTTTTTTTTTCCCCTTGCGTCGCCTGTTGTTACGTGAGCGGGCGGATGTCCTGCATCTACGTTCCCGTGTGCCCGCATGGCTCGGCTATCTTGTTTGGAAAAGTCTGCCGAACGCTCAGCGTCCGGCGCTGGTAACAACCTTTCACGGTTTCTATTCGGTTAATAAATTCAGTGCGATCATGGCCAAAGGACAACGGGTCATCGCTATATCCAAGGCCATAGAAGATCATATAGCAAGACATTACGGAGCAAGAGAAAAAACCACTCTTATCTACGGAGGAATAGATGAGAATGTTTTTCATTCAGATCGCGTAGGGAAAGAACGTATCTTACGCCTCACCTCGCAATGGGGCTTTCAAAAAACGAATCGACCCGTTGTTATGCTGCCGGGGCGTTTGGCAAGACTTAAGGGGCCCGACGTTTTTATCCACAGTCTTTCTTTGCTTGAAGGTCTTCCTTTTGATGCTCTGCTCGTGGGTGATATCGAAGAAAACCCCGGATTGACGGCAGAACTTGGACAACTCGTGAAGAAATACGGCCTTGAGAATCGTATTCTTATGACCGGCAGATGCTCGGATATGCCGGCCGCTTTGGCTCTGGCTGATATTGTCGTTTCCGCTTCATCAAGCCAACCTGAAGCCTTTGGTCGGACAACTGTTGAGGCAATGGCCATGGAAAAACCGGTCATCGCCACGGCGCATGGTGGTTCGCTTGAAACTGTTCAAGAGAATGTTACCGGCTGGCTCGTTGCCCCCTCCGACCCAAAAGCAATGGCTGCGGCACTCACGGATGCTCTGAAGGACGCAAAAAAAAGACAACGCTTTGGCCGGGCCGGCAGAGAGAGGGTGCTCAAACATTTTACCCTGCGCGCTTTTTATGAAAACACCGAACGTGTGTACAAAGAACTTGTACAACAGAGGGGCGACAGGTGAACAATTATAGAGGCTGCCCACCTTGTTGCAAAATGCGCAAATTCATCGTCGAACAGTCCGAGGACGAATTCTATCCATCCCATCCCGGTTTGGCGCTTGCTGGCCTTGGGGTTAATCGCTTTACTAAACTGGGCAGCAAGTTGAAGAAGGTCCTGCCGGAAACCAAGGATATTGCCGCCATCGATATCATCCGCAGCTATATCGGTATTCTTGTCCTCGGTAAGCGCGACTACGAAGCCATTACCGAGATGAAAAATGATCGCTTTTTTTCAGGGATCGCTCGGGATAAAAAAAAGATTCCCCCGCCCGAAACTCTGGGGAGAACGATATAGCTCACGGATTCAGGACATTAACATGTACACCCAAGACCGCTCGACCAGCCAATCGCCACCCATTATTGTCAAGCTGCTGGCGCGAATGCCGTCACCCGAAACTAAAATCGTCTTTTCCCGACAACTGCCGGAAAATCACCTGTGGGGGCAATGTCGCTTTACTTTTGATGCCGCCGAGCAACACTACGATTGGCTGGTAGTGTACCACGATATTTCCCGGACAGCGGGCCAAGGGGGGCTGGAAAAATTACGTTGCCCCAGAGCCAACACCATTTTGGTGACCACTGAGCCCTCCACCGTTACGGTTTACGGCACTGATTACCTGCGCCAGTACGGGGCCATGATCACCAGCCAGGAGCCCTGGGTCATCAAGCACTCTCATGCCATCTTTACTCAACCCGGCCTGATCTGGTTCTATGGGCTGCCTTTCGTCGGCGACAAGCTATGCACCTCCGAGAGGGACAAACCACGTAACTATCAAGATCTACAGATAACAACCCCACCACTGAAAAGCAAACTGATCTCCACCGTTTGCTCAAGCCGGTCCGGCGGCTTGACCTTGCACACTCGCCGGGTAGGTTTCACCAAGCAACTACAGGAAGCCCTGCCGGAGTTGGATGTTTTTGGCCACGGCATTCGGCCCATGTCCGACAAGGCCGAGGCCTTAGATCCGTATCAGTATCATATCGCCATCGAAAATCATGTTTATCAACATCACCTGACGGAAAAACTGCCAGACGCTTTTCTCGGCCACACCCTGCCATTTTATCACGGCTGTCCCAACGCCGGAGACTACTTCCCCCCCGAAAGCTTTATCTCCATCGATATCGGCAATTTCGCCGCCACCCGCGATATCATTCGCAGCACCATCAACAACAACGAATACCCGGATCGCCTGCCCCACATCATTGAAGCCCGGCGCCGAGTGCTGGAAGAGCACAACTTGTTTGCCGTTCTGGCCAGACACATTGAGACCAACAACAAGCAAAACGTAGACAAAACAGGGACCAAGGAAGATGGCGAAGAAATAATCATGAACCGTCAGATCTTAAGAATAAAAAAACCGCTGATCGGGATAAAAAGCCTGCTTGAAAAAGCTATGGTCAAGGGCCAACATTACAGACTCTAAGATGAATTCCGGTAACAGTTCATCGCCAGTACTCGGCGATCCATTTTGTTGGCTTAACCGTCTTGTAAAACCGCTTGTACCAGGGCACCGGTCTCCCCCAAACCCCGGCCAGAGCATCAGGTGGATTGGGATTACCGTGAAACACGATCACCCTGGCTTTTGCTGGAATTTTAGTCGGGGTGATCAAGCTGTTCAAGATTCCACCCGGCAGACAGTGCATCTTGAAACTTCGACACCACTCCGCCGGGAAATAAGCAAAATTATTGGGCCCCAGGAATTTGGTAATATACCTCTGCTCCGTAAGGTATCTCTCCGCCGTCCTGTCGGGATTAGCGCAATAACTCTCCAGCAATTGGCTATACTTACCGACCTTGAAACAAAAAGCGGAGGATTGGCCGATTAGTTGATTGGGCTGAGACCAATTCTCGATAATCGCCAGCTTGTCTGAGTAATCAAAAAAAACATCCAGGTTGCCAACAATAACCACATCAAGATCAAGAAAAAAAACCGTGCCTTCAAGATCAAAGAGCGTTCGCTCAAAGAGCAGCAATTTTCGCCAAGCCTGGCATTTTCGGTAGTGCTCCGGACTCGGTTCCGGGAAAAAGGGAATGGGGATTGTCTCAACCCCATCCTCAATGCCTGCCGGGTCATCTGTTAAGCAAACAAAGCGAAAAGGCGCGGTAAGATTCCTTTTCACCATCCGATAGAGAATGTTCACATATTCAGGCCCATAAATCTTACCCCATTTCATACAGACAACATTGTTTTTCACCATACTTACACCACGTTGGCATTGATAAAAGGCCACCTTGAAAAATTGCTCTTTCGCCCGATTTCCGCGTTATGCTCAAAAAATTATCCTCGGAATATCAACCATGTGCCTGCGGTAATTTTTTTTTACGTGCCGTAAACTCGAACAAAATAGCTAATTTTTCAAAATAACGAAGGTGGCCAAAAGTCAATCAATTCCGCGATCCTCTCCGTTGACCCCGAGGGCTGGGAGCCACCACGGTTACTGTCAGCCAGGTAATCAGTTCACCAAAGCTATCAAGTTTAGCAAAACCCGGAACCGTAAAAGATCAGTTCACCAGCGCCTAAGCTTCGTTCATTCGGAGTCTGCGCTTACC
>SJBG01000008.1 GCA_004332195.1 Desulfobulbaceae bacterium | reverse complement strand
GGCGGGGATCTTTATCTGGGCCCGTGGCCGCCGCCTGTGCCGTTGTCTACGCCCCTGGCCACGCCCCTGGCCACGCCCCTGGCCACGCCCCTGGCCACTCGCAAAATTGCCGGGTCTCGAAAGATTGCAATGCCGTGAATGCCTGCTTGGTCAGCCGTTTTCGCGATTCCAAGCAACTGGGTATCAAGATGCGCCGGGAACTGGCGGCAGAAATTTTAGCCATGCCCGGTTGCCGTCAAGGGATCGGAGTGGTGAACGCTGCGGAAATTGATCGGATCAACATTCTCCAGGCTTCACTGTTGGCCATGAAGCTGGCGGTGATGTCCTTGATCACGGATTTTGCTTGGTCTAATCTTCTTTTACCCGATTTTATTTTGGTGGACGGCAAGTTCAAAATACCACTGGATCTGCCCCAACAAGCTCTGGTCAAAGGGGATTCCCGCAGCGCCTCCATCGCTGCCGCCTCCATTGTGGCCAAGGTGCGGCGCGACGCGATCATGGCCGATTATCATCTTCAATATCCTCAATACAATTTTGGTCGTCACAAGGGCTATGGCACTGCCGAACACCTGTGTCTGCTCGGTGAGCATGGCCCCTGCCCCATCCATCGTCGCAGTTTCAAACCGGTCGCTCGCGGTCTGGATCCCTTGGTATGACCTGGCAACGACAAGGCTTAGGTCGTCGAGGCGAAGAGCAGGCCAGCTCTTTTCTTGAACAGGCCGGATATCAAATCCTGGCCCGCAACTATCGCACACGGGGCGCTGAGCTGGATATTGTAGCCCTTGATCGAGACGAGTTGGTTTTTGTCGAAGTGAAAAGTCGCAATACTTTGGCTTTCGGCTCTCCTTTAGAGGCGATTACTCGTCATAAACAGGGCAAAATTGCCTTGGCGGCTCGCGAATATCTGCTTCGAGAAAAGGCCCAGGGGGTGGCGGCCCGCTTTGATGTGGTGGCAGTAATTTTCACCAAGGGCAAACCGACCATAGAGCATATCAAAAATGCCTTTGAGCTGGGTTGACAGGCATTCTCTCAACTTAAGTGACGTTTCTCAGGTTCCACGACATTTTATCTCCCCACAAAGCACAAAGTTTTATCTCTCCCACAAACAACTATTGCGAAAGGAAATCAGATGCGCTTCACCGGGGACTCCCAGGCTCCTTGATGTAGTGAAAACCCCACACGAAAGTTGCGGGGCTCATCTGGCACCCAAATCCGCCGTGCTTTTAAGATTACCGGAATCTATATCGAATATCCAGCGTCCAGCAGTATTTTTTGCAGTATTTTTTTGACTTTTAACGAAATCATTGTTACTATTCGTGGTTCAGAATTTTTGGAGCCCCATAAACCAGTTGTGGCCCTATCCCGAATCTGAACCATTCTCATGTGACTTGTTCCAGAACCTTAAGCTTTGGATTTAGCAACTTATGAATCAGCAAGAGATCAGAAACGTCGCCATCATCGCTCACGTCGACCACGGCAAGACCACCTTGGTGGACCAACTTTTCCGCCAGAGTGGCATGTTCCGTGACAATCAGCAAGTCGTCGAGCGCCTGATGGATTCCATGGACCTGGAAAAGGAGCGGGGGATCACCATTACGGCCAAGAACGGGACTTTTATCCACGGTAGATATAGGATCAATATCATCGACACCCCAGGCCATGCCGATTTTGGCGGCCAGGTGGAGAGGGTGTTACGGATGGCCGACGGCTGTCTGCTCTTAGTTGACGCTAAGGAAGGGCCTATGCCCCAGACTTATTTCGTCTTAAAGAAAGCTCTGGCGGCTAAACTGCCGGTGATCGTGGTGATCAACAAAATTGACAAGCCCGCAGCTCGACCCGACTGGGTAGTGGATCAGGTTTTCGACCTTTTTATCAAGCTCGGGGCCCCCGATGAGTTGCTGGATTTTTCGGTGGTTTACGCCTCGGCCAAGCATGGTTATGCTTCACTCACCTTGCCCGCCACCGGACATGATTTCAACGCCATCGCCGAACTTATCATCCAGCGAATTCCACCGCCAACCGGGGACCACAGTGCCCCTCTGCAAATGCAGATCAGTTCTTTAGACGCCTCGCCCTATCTCGGACGACTGGCCATCGGCAGGATTTTGAATGGTACGCTCAACACTAATCACTCGGTGGTGGTGATCAAGCGGGATGGCTCAATCAAGCCTGCCCGAATCACCAAAATTTACACCTTTGAGGGCAGCGACAAAGTGGCGACAACCAATGCCGGCTGCGGGGAAATCGTGGCGGTGGCGGGGATGGACGACATTACCGTGGGGGAAACCTTCACCGACCCCGGCGATCCCCGACCATTGCCGCTGATCGATATTGACCCACCCACCATTGCCATGAACTTTCTCCCTAATGATTCGCCTTTTGCTGGCCAGGAGGGCAAATTCATCACCTCGCGCCACATCGAAGAACGTCTGCGCAAGGAGACTATTTCCGACGTGGCCCTACAGGTCAAACCGCTGACCACCGCCACCGGTTTCGTGGTGGCCGGACGCGGCGAGCTGCACCTGTCCGTTTTAATCGAGCGGATGCGGCGAGAGGGTTACGAGTTGCAAGTGACTCGGCCACAGGTGATCATGCGCGAGGAAAACGGAGTCAAGCTGGAACCTTATGAAGAGTTGACCATCGACGTTGACGAACAGTACAGCGGGGCGGTGATTGAAAAACTAGGCCAGCTTAAAGGCAAAATGATGGAGATGCATCAGAACAGCGGGATGATCAGGCTACTTTACAAGATCCCCACCCGGGGTTTATTAGGTTACCGTGCCCAATTCATGGCCGACACTAAAGGGATGGGGGTGATGAACTACGTTTTTGCCGAATACGGCCCTTATGCCGGTCAGATCAAAAACCGGGTAGGCGGCGCCTTGGTGGTCAAGGATCCCTGCACCACGGTGGCTTATGCCCTGTTCAATCTACAAGAGCGCGGTAAACTTTTCGTCGGCCCCGGCGAGCGAACATACCAAGGCCAGATCATCGGCGAAAGCAGCCGCGAGGGCGACATGGTGGTCAACCCGGCCAAGGGCAAAAAGTTGACCAATATGCGGGCCTCAGGCTCCGACGAAAACGTGATCCTCACCCCGCCGGTACAGATGAGCTTGGAGGATTGCATCTCTTACATCAATGATGATGAGCTGGTGGAGGTCACACCGAAACACATTCGTTTGCGCAAATCCTAGGAAAACCCCGGTGGTTCCCAGCTGGCGACAGCTTAAAGGAAATCACCCTCCTTATGAACCAATATGGAGTACCCCTGAAACGCCTCCTCTTCCACCTCCCGCCATTTTTCATCCAGACGTTGGGGGGAAACGGGAAATAAAGTTTTTAGTTCCTGGGCGAACAGGCTGATCTTATACTCTTCCAGCATAAGGCGATATTCGGTGAGACGCGCTTTTTTTTGTTCCGATAGTCTGCCTGGCAATTCTCCGAACAACGCGGCAGCTGTCGGGTAGTTTTTTTGCAGGCGATCCTGGTAGGGCTTCAACTGGGCGGCCTTGGTGGCGTCTTTGGCCGGGGCGACTTGGGCGCGCTGACTTCTGATTTCCAGCGCTTTGATGTAAACGGGCAGCCGGGCCAGGGATGAGGCGGTGCAGTGGTCAAGAAAGTCTGGGGGCACCAGGGCTTTCAGTTGACCGCACAACTCTGCGACCAAGGCTGAATTTTTATCCGCCGGGCCGGGGCGGCGGCCTTGAGCCTTGGCCGGGTTCATTCTTGGATTGGCCTTGTCGAGGACGGCTGGCGATAGGGTTGGCGATAAAGCGGGAGACAAGGTTGGGGCCTGGTTGAGTTGCTGCAGTCGGGTCAGGGCATTGAGTACTTCAAAGCGCTGGCTCAAAACCGCCAACACCAAGGCGAAAAGGCGACGGGCCTCGATGTAAAGGCCTGGCCAGTCAACTTGTTCGGTGGTCGCGATGAACTGGGCGGCTGAAATCAACCGCCCTTCCCCAACATCAAAGATTTGCCGCAGGATGAAAGTCGAGATCGCTTGACTTAATTGTTCCAGAGTGCCAAACCCCTGGGCCAGCCGCCAATGCTGACGAGGAAAAAGCAAATCTTTACGCAACACTTTCAGCCTGGAGGCAAATGTTTGTCGATAAAGCCTTAACAAGCCGTTACGGGTGGCGGCCCGGGCCGCCACTTCGCTGGTGAAAAGCCGCAGATTTACCTGGTCATCGCTTTCCTCAAGACCAGGGAAAAGATAACCGCACAGTAGCCCGTCCGTTCCCAGTAAGGGCAGGCGTGCGGGAATCTTCGGCAGCTCGGCGGGAGCGATCCCTTTTAGTTCCCATTGCTTGCGCAAAGCGGCCACCGCCGCGGTCGGCAAAATCCCGGCTTCAGTTGGCTTCCGGCGGACTAGGGCGCTCAGGTTGCGCCCTGCGGTCAACACCTTTCCCTCTTCGTCTAGCAAACAGAAACGACAACGCAAATGAGGCGGCAAGTCCGCAAGCGGCCAGGCGTCGCGATCAATCCGCAGGCCGAACATCTCGTAAATTGCCCGGCTCAGAGCTTGATAAAGCGCAGTATTGCCGGGTTGCCCGGGGCAGGTCAGAGCTGCAGTGACGGCGGCGGCTGTTTGGGGAATGGGAACCAGGTGACGACGCAGATTTTTCGGGAGGTTTTTGAGCAGAAACAAAATTTTTTCCGGCAGCATCCCCGGCACCAGCCATTCAAATAACTCCGGCCGCAAATCGGCGGCCAGGTGTGCCGGGATTAACACGCTTAGGCCGTCATCTTCGGCGCCTGGCTTAAAACAATAAGTCAACTTTAAGCTGATTTCCCCGATTTCCAAGGCAGTCGGGAATTTTTCGCCAAGATCGGCCTCCGGTTCTCGCACACTCAGGTCTTGTTCGCTCATTTGCAGAAAGTCATCGCCCCGCCTGGTTTTAAGCAGATGATTGAGGCTGGCCTGATCGTACACCTCCGGCCCCAGGCGTTGGTCGTAAAAATCGAAAATAGTGTGCTCGTCCACCAGAAGATCACGACGACGGCTGCGTTCCTCCAGGTTTTGCAGGCGGGCAACGCACTCCCGGTTATGTTCAAGAAAGGGGTAACTGCCCCGTAATTCGCCCGCCACCAGAGCGCTTTGCAGAAAAATCCGGCGAGCCTCCTCTTGGTCGATTCGGGCATAAGCGACTTTACGGCCGGCGACCACCACCAGGCCAAACAGTGTACCCTTTTCCCAAGCCACCACCTGACCTCGACCTTTTTCCCAATGAGGATCGTGGTGACTGTAGCGCATCAGCATCAAGGGTCGAGCCAGAGGTTCGAGCCATTCCGGAGCGATGGCCGCCACGGTGCGCGCGTAAAGCCGGTCGGTTTCCACCAGTTCTGCGGCCATAATCCATTGGGGCGAACCGCTGGGAACGGTTTTGCCCCGGCCCTTTACCGCCTCGGTTCCCCGTTGTGGCTGAAGGGTTGGGAAATTACGATGATAAAGGGTGGAACCGGGGAAAATCGTCACCTCGCGGCCGCCTCCGCTCTGATAAATGTTTTTTTCTTTTTTCAGGGCAATATTGCGTAGATTGCCACTGAGCAGAGCCTGATGGATGGCTGCGTCTTCGGCCGCTTTGGTGTTGAAAGTAAATCCCCGTTCATCAGCGAGAATCCGCAGAATCTGTTCATGAACATCCTGCCACTCCCGCAGTCGCTGATAGGAAAGAAAGTGACCGGCGCAAAACTTGCGGATTTTCCCCTGACTGCCGGTTTGGGCCAAGACTGCATGGAGGGTATCCCAGAGTTTGAGATAAAAAAGAAAATCGGATTGCCGGACGGCAAAAGATTGATGAGCCTTATCGGCCTCCTTTTCCCGTCCGGCCGGGCGCTGACGCGGATCCTGAACGCTGAGGGCGGCGGCAATAATGCAGGCCTCGCGCAGGGCGTTATGGTCTCTGGCCGCCAGAATCATCCGGGCAATGCGGGGGTCCAGGGGCAGGCGGGCCATCAATCGCCCCTGGGGTGAAAGGCGCAACTTATTGCTTATCCGGCTGGTCGGCGAATTTTTTGCTTGCCGGGCCATCGGCAAGCGGGCCGGAAAAATTTTCTGCTCATCACCAGGCCCTGCTGCTGGTGAAGCGACGACATCAGGACAACCCACGTCCTCTTGCCCTTTTGCTTCGACTCCTTCCAGGGCGCCCAACTCGGCCAGCAGTTGGTAGCCGTCCTTGATTGCCCGACCGGAAGGGGGATCGACGAAAGGAAAGACGGCGGGGTGGCCCAGTTGCAGGGCCGTCATGCGCAAGATGACTTCGGCCAGGTTAGAGCGGACAATTTCCGGAGGAGTGTAGAGGGTTCGGTTTAGATAATTTTTTTCGGAATAGAGGCGAATGCAAATGCCGGGGCCAACTCGGCCACAACGTCCGGCCCGTTGATCGCAGGCAGAGCGGGCAATCGGCGCCACCGGCAGTTTGTGGGTTCGAGCCCGGGGGTTGTAGACGGCAATCCGGGCCAGACCGGTATCAATCACATAACGGATACCTGGTATGGTGATCGAGGTTTCCGCCACATTGGTGGCAATGACGATTTTCCGCCCCTTAACCGGCTGAAAAATCCGTCGCTGTTCGGTGGGCGACAGTCTTCCGTAAAGGGGCATGATCACCAATCGGCCCGGCAAAAGGGGGACAGGTTTATTTTTTCGATTCTTTTGGCTTCCGACCAAGTACTGCTCCAGGCTTTCCGCAGTTTCACGAATATCTCGTTCGGTGGGCATGAAGATCAGAATATCGCCGGGGGCTTCTTGCTGTTCAAGCTCCAGCACGGCAGCCACCGCTTGCTCAACGTAGCCCGGCTCTCCCCCTTCTAACTCGACTAACTCCTCCGGCATAAGATCACGATTTTCAAGCGGTTCCCGGTAGCGGACTTCCACCGCATGAGCCCGACCGGTTACGCGGATTACCGGGGCCTGATCGAAATGGCGGGAAAATTTTTCGGTATCAATGGTGGCCGAGGTGATGACCAACTTCAAATCCGGCCGACGAGGCAGTAAGTCTTTGAGTATTCCCAGCAGAAAATCGATGTTAAGGCTGCGTTCATGGGCCTCATCGACAATAATGGTGTCGTAGTCCAACAGCTTACGGTCGCGCTGGACTTCGGCCAAAAGGATGCCGTCGGTCATGAATTTGATCCGGGTGGTTCTGCCGGTGCGATCGCTGAATCGGATCCGGTAGCCCACCAGCCCTTGCTCACCTTGCCCACCTTGGCCCAGCTCCTCGCCCAGGCGAGTGGCCATGGAGATGGCGGCGATCCGCCGGGGCTGGGTGCAGCCAATCTTTTTTTGACGACCGCGCCCGGCTAGCAAGCAAAACTTGGGAATCTGGGTGGTCTTCCCGCTGCCCGGCTCCCCGGCAATAATCACCACCGGTGAGGCGGCAATAGCGGCGATAATTTCCTCTCGAAACTGGGTAATTGGCAAATCAGGCGGACTGTTCAGCCCGGGAGCAAGGTCGAAATCTTCGGTAACGGCAAGAGATGAAGGCATGAAAAAACTCGCAAAAAAACGGCGTAAGGGCCTGCACAGGAAACAGTTTGATCAATATCGCGCTTGGATTTTGACGCGAGGGGTCAGATTTGGTGACACATGGGGGTAAATGGGGACCAGTAAATGGGGCGGTAGCCGGTGGGGACGAGATTTTGTTTTATTTTCCATAGGCATGTGATAATATCACAGTGGAAAGAAAAGCAAAGCAAAAAGGGCAATAAGTAAACGGCTTGCTCCGCATCATGATAGCAAAACAATCATCGAGAGCAGTGGTGAAATACAGAAGGGATAAACAGGGCACGGCAGTTGGCGGAAATTTCGCTACGCTTTCTTGCCGCCGGTGAACTGGGTTGATATGCCGTCAATAATTGGCGTCACCATGGGGTGCCCAGCCGGTATTGGCCCGGAAATTATTCTGCGCCTGCACCGGCAACAGGTAGAGACGGGCTTGAGCCGACCCGCATATCCGGCAGTATCGCAACGACCGGGGTCGAGCCTAGCCCTGGTTCCGACCCCGACATCGGGCTCGATCCCAACTCCAGCCCCAGCCTTGGCCTCGGCCCTCACCCCCGGCCTGTCCCCGCCCCCAACCATGGTGGTGTTGGGAGATATCGGGGTTCTGGCTGAACGCGCCCACCGCTTGCAAATTAAAGTCAACCTACAACCCTGGCAACCGGGGATGGTTCCGGTGACCACAGCCCTCAATGTTTTACCCCTTTCCACCCTGAATCCGATTCCCGCCCCGGCTCAGCCGACACCAGTCAGTGGCCGGGCCATGGGAACTTATATTGAAAGAGCCGTGTCGTTGCTTCTGACCAGCGAGCTGGCGGCCATGGTTACCTGCCCGATCGGCAAAGATATGCTCAATGCCGGGGGCTATCATTATCCCGGTCACACCGAAATGCTTGCCGCCTTGTGTAATGGCCGGAAATATGCCATGATGATGGCGGGCAAACGCTTGCGGGTCACCCTGCTCAGTATCCATCGCCCCCTGGCGGCGGTTCCGGCCGCGATCAATGAAGAGGCGGTGGTCCGGTTGATTTTGCTCACCGCTGCGTCTCTGCGGCGTGATTTTGCCATTTTAAATCCGCGAATCGCCGTCGCCGCTCTCAATCCTCATGCGGGTGAGGGTGGGATGTTTGGCGATGAGGAGGCAAAAATAATTGCTCCGGCTATCGCCCGGACGGTGGCCGAGGCGAGTGGCGAGTTCACCGTGTCCGGGCCCCGGCCCCCGGATACGGTATTCCATCAGGCTGCCCGTGGCGACTATGACGCGGTGGTGGCGATGTATCATGACCAGGGGTTGATACCCTTCAAACTCCTGCATTTCCAGGATGGAGTCAACCTAACCATTGGTTTACCCATCGTGCGGACCTCGGTTAACCACGGCACCGCCTATGATATCGCCGGCACGGGTCTGGCCGATCACGCCAGTTTGCGGGCCGCTTTTGATCTGGCTGCTCAAATTGTGGTCAATAGAGAGATGACCAACCAGTGAACACCGAGCATGACCATCAACCGGTGAGTACTCGTCCGGTGGGTACTCGTCGCCGAGGTTTGTTGATTGCTCTGGAGGGCATTGACGGCGCCGGCAAGTCTACCCAGATTCAACGTCTGGCTCAAGCTCTGCGGCGTGAGGGGTTAGACGTGGTGACGACCCGCGAGCCCACCGCTGGTCCGCACGGTCGGCGCTTGCGGGAATTGTTTAGTGACCGGGCCGCCCTGAACCCGGATGAGGAGTTGCGGCTTTTTATTGAGGACCGCCGAGAGCACGTCGCCACCTTGATCGGCCCGGCTCTGGCCGCGGGTAAAGTGGTCTTGACCGATCGCTATTATTTTTCCACCGCCGCCTATCAGGGGGCCGTCGGTCATGATCCGGCGGCGATTCTGGCCACCAACGAGGCTTTTGCCCCTCGACCAGACCTGGTTTTGCTTCTGACTCTCCCGCCGACCTTCGGGGTGCGACGGGTCCGAGAGTTGCGTGGTGAGCGTCCCAACGACTTTGAACGGGAAGATTACTTGCGGCGGGTGGCCGCGATTTTTGCCGGTTTTACTCAGCCTTGCCTGGTGCGGATTGACGCGGATGGCCGCCTTGATCAGGTGCAAAGGGATATTTGGCAAGCGGTGCAAGGGTTGTTGGTCCGGGGAAAAAGTGTCGGGAACGAGTACGAGCATAAGCATGAACAAGAGGCAAAGAACACAAGCGTAAGCACAGGCGAGCATGAGCATGAGCATAAGTATAAGCACAAGAGGGAATAGACCACCGCTTTTTACAACTTTGTTGTTGGTTGCGGTTTTGCTGGCGGCCGGGGGCTGCGGATTGCGACCCGACATGGCCCCCGAGATAGTCGCACCTCACAAGGAGACTCCTGGTTATGTGGCAAAACTAGAACCCCCAGATCTGGCGCCCGGGGATGATGCCGTGAGTCCAGGCAGCGCTTATTTTTATTTTATCCGGGGTAAAAGCGCCGAGTTGGCCGGTCGTCTGGATGAAGCCCGCTACGCTTACCAGCAAGTCCTGCTTCGCGATCGCACGGCCGTTCATGTGATGCGCAGTTTGACCATGCTGTTATTGCGCCAGAACCAGCGCCAGGAAGCCATCGTCTGGGCCCAGCGGATGGCTGAGTTGCAACCGGACGATATCGATACTCTCGCCCTGCTTGCCAATCTCCACACCGTTGTCGGTGAGTCCCTGAAGGCCGCCGCCATCTACCGGGAGATTCTGGCGATTGACCCGGGCAATGCCAAAATCATGCTGCTACTGGGGAAGTTGTATGTTGGTGACGATCAACCGCTAAAGGCCCTGGCTCTACTGGAAGAACTGGTTGCCCAACACCCCGATTTTTTTCCGGGTCATTATTACCTGGCTCGGCTTTATCTGGAGCTTGAGCAAGTCACATCAGCCATGGCGGCCTATGAGCGGGCTCTGGTCTTGAACTGGTCGCCGCTCTTGGCCCAAGAGGTCGCGGCGGCTTACACGAGCGCCGGACTTTACGAGGAAAGTCGGCGCCTGTATCAACAGATAATCGCCGATGACCCTACAGATAAAAGGGCTCGGAGCTTGCTGGCCGACACTTATCTGCGCCTGAATCGAGTCGATGCGGCTTTGACTGAGTTAGCCGAGTTGCGCCACTATATCACCGACCCTGATCATCGTGACCATGTCGATCTAACCATTGCCCGGATTTTGCTCGATGAAGGTCGCCTCAAAGAGTCTTTAGCCCTGCTCTATACCATAACTGGTGATGAGCCTCGCCTGGACGCGATCCGCTCTCTGATGGTTACAGTTTATTATCGCTTGGACCGGGTCGACCGGGCTCACCTCTTGTTAGAAGAAGTCCGGTCCGGGGATTACGGTTACGAAGATGCGGTTTTAATGGCGGCTCGGCTTTACTACGCCAGCAGTCAACCGGTCGCTGCCGCTCAAGTGTTGACCAGGGCCCTGGGCGACCCTGATCATCGTTATTTGAGTTTCTACGTCACTCTGGCTTTGCTCCATATCGAGCTTCACGACGCCGGCCAAGGGGTGCGAGTCTTTGAACGTGCCCTGCGGGAATTAGGTCCCATCGCCCCGGTCTTGCTTGAATACGCTCGTTATCTTGATCGAATCGGAAATATCGCCGGGGCCATGGACAAGATGCAGAGGGTAATCGCCCTGGATCCGCAAAATCCTTACGCCCTGAATTATGTCGGTTATACCTGGGCCGATCGAGGGGAGAATTTGGAACAGGCCTTGATCTACATCAAAGAGGCAGTTCGACTCAGGCCCGAAGATGGGGCCATTCGCAACAGTTTAGGTTGGGTTTTTTACCGCCTGGGAGATTATCATCGGGCGGTAGCGGAGTTGGAGCTGGCGGTGGAGTTACTGGCTGATGACCCTGAACTTTATGATCACCTGGGTGATGCTTACCGCAAGTTGAGTCAGCGCGAGGATGCCCTTAACGCTTATCGTCGGGCCTTGGAGTTGCTCGATCCGGAGAGCGATGGCGAGAAGTATCGGGCCATCAAAAACAAAATTGAGGAACTGATGTAGGGTGAAGAGCAAGTGAGGCGGGGGCAGAATGCCAGGGGCGCCGGCAACAACCGGCAGAAAGCAATGATCGTCGTCGGAGGCAATGGCGGCGATAATGGTAGTACTGGTGGTGACGGCGGGCTGATTTGCCATTATTTGTGGATCTGGGGGCTACTGCTTTTATTTTTGACCGGTTGCGCGGTTCGCGCTCCCATTGGTGAACCATTGTTGGCTGACAAGCGTTTAGTCGTTGAAGCCACCTTCCTTGCCGCCGTGGCCCAGCGGCAAGAACGTTTACAGTGTCTCGATGCCGCCGCTGAGCTTAGTTGGCGAACCTTGCTGCGCTCCGGCGTATTGCCCGGTTATCTTCAGCTCATACCGCCGGCCAGCCTGAAATTTATCGGTCTTGATCCTTTGGGGCGACCGGTGTTGGCCCTGATCACCGATGGCGCAACCTTTCGCTTGATCGTAATCCCGGAAGCCAAGATTTACGAAGGTCCAACCACGGCCGAGGCTTTCAGTCGTCACTTGCCTGCCGGTTTGACGGCGGCCGGCTTGCCCTATTCCCTTTTTGCCTGGTTCAGCGGTGGAATGCCCTTTGCCTCGGAGATTATTGGGGTTTACCAGGATACTACCTGGGAAGGATATTGGCTGGAGGTGGCCGACCCGCCCGGGGCCCGCCTGCTCTTTGCTCCCGGAACGGGCGAAGAGTCAACTGAAGACGATCCCGCCGCAGGCTGGTTGCTGCGGCGGATCCGGCTTTATGGCCCTGACGATCGTCAATCAACGGAGATAATCTACGCGGACTTTCGCTCGGTGGTTGTGGCTGGAAACGGTGAGAAGGTATTGTTGCCTCACCGCATTGACGTGCAATCCCGCAACCACCACGGTTTAAGCATGACCATTCGCCTGAGCGATCTGCTTACCGACTGCGGCCTGAGCGCCACCGACTTTTATCTTCCCATCCCCCGCAACTTCGAGCGCCAACCAGTGCAATAAGGGTCTGTAAAGAAATAAGGGTTACAAGATTACGCCGATTTTACCCCCGGAGATTTATTGATGCCCACTGTGGATTGTGACGCCTTGCTGTCCCAGGTGAATCGCCCTGGCCGTTATTGCGGCAACGAGTTTAATATGATCAGGAAACCCTGGCAAGATGCCCGCCTGCGGGTAGTATTTGCCTTTCCCGATCTCTATGAAATCGGGATGTCCCATCAGGGCTTACAGATTCTCTACCATCTTGTCAATCAGCGGCCCCAGTGGCTGGCGGAACGGGTTTATGCCCCGGATCTTGACCTGGAAGCGGTTTTGCGTAGCGCCAAACTCCCGCTTTTTTCTCTGGAATCACGCCATCCCCTGGCGGAGTTTGATGTTTTAGGGGTTACTCTGCCCTACGAGCTTTGCTACACCAATGTCCTGACCATTCTTGATCTTGCCGGTTTACCGTTGCGGGCGATGGCCCGCGATGAGGGCCATCCCTTGGTGATCGGCGGCGGCCCCTGCGCCTTTCATCCCGAGCCGGTGGCTGAATTTTTCGATGCCATTTTGTTGGGTGATGGCGAGGAGGCTTTGCTGGAAATGCTGGCGATAGTTCAGCAGGGCAAAGAGAAAAGACTTTCCCGGGATCGTCTGTTAACCGCACTGGCCGGGATTGAGGGTGTCTACGTCCCCGCCTTTTTTGCGCCCCGCTATGATGTCGGGGCTAACTTTCTCGGCATTAAGGTCCTGCGTCCCGACCTCCCCCCGGTGCGCCGACGGGTTTTGGCCGATCTTAATCAACAGGAAAGATCTTGGTCACCGCTGGTTCCGGCCACTCGAATCGTTCATGACCGCTTGGCGGTGGAAATCGCCCGGGGGTGTACCCGAGGCTGTCGCTTTTGTCAGGCGGGCATTATCAGTCGGCCGGTACGGGAAAGAGATCCGCAACGGGTACTCACAGAGACTCTGGCGAGAGTTCAGCAAACCGGTTTTGCGGAGGTGGCGCTGCTTTCTCTGAGCACCGGAGATTATGCCTGTATCAACGATCTGCTGGTCAAGCTGATGGATAACCTGAGCCCTTTGCGAGTTTCCGTCTCCCTGCCTTCAATGCGGGTAGGGACTCTGACCCCGGCGATGATGGAACAAATCCAGCGGGTACGCAAAACCGGATTCACCCTGGCCCCCGAGGCGGGCAGTGACCGACTGCGCCGGGTGATCAACAAGGAGATCAGCGAGGAAGACCTGCTGAATGCCAGTGGCAGCGCTTACGCTCTGGGTTGGAAGTTGATCAAGCTTTATTTCATGTTTGGCCTGCCCACTGAAACCGAGGAGGATGTGGCCGCCATTGTCAATCTGGCCACCAAAGTGCTGCGCACCGGACCCGCCGGGCGTTGTCAGGTAACGCTTAGCAGCGCAATCTTTGTGCCCAAGCCCCATACCCCTTTTGAGCGTGAGCCTCAGTTGACGATGGAGGAGGGTTTTGCCCGGATTAATTTTCTTAAAAGGCGACTGCCCAATAAAAAAATCAAGCTCAAGTGGCATGATCCGCACCAGAGCTTTCTTGAAGGAGTTTTTAGTCGTGGCGATCGGCGCCTGACCGCTTTGGTGGAGCAAGCCTGGCGGGACGGGGCTCGTTTAGATGCCTGGTCCGATCATTTTCGTCTTGAACGATGGCAGAAAGCTGCCGCCGGACTCGGAATCGACCTTGCCGCTTATCTACGTCGCCGTGAGCTCGATGAACCTCTGCCTTGGGACCATCTCGATTCCGGGGTTGATCGCCGTTTTCTGGCCGAGGAATACCAAAAAGCCCTGACCGAAACCTCCACCCCGGATTGTCGGGTTCATAGCTGCAGCAAGTGCGGGTTGTGTGATTTCAAAACGATCAAACCCGTGGTTTTTAAACACCAAACTGCCGACAACAGCAAACCGGCGACAAATGAGCAAAAATCATCAGCCAACCGAGGGATGGATGAACAAAAATCATCAACCATCCCAAAGGGAGCGACTGCGGTCGGCTATCGCTTGACTTATGCCCGCCGGGCCGAGGCCCGGCTTTTAGGCCACCTGGAGATCCTGCAAGTCTTTTTGCGGGCGTTTTGTCGGGCGGGTTGGCCGCTGGCTTTTAGCCAAGGGTTTAATCCCAGTCCCAAGGTTTCCTTCGGGTCGGCTTTGCCCTTGGGCACTGAAAGCCTGGATGAGTTTCTCTGGTTGGGGTTGACCCATACCCTGACCAACCTTGAACAGGCCCGAGCGGACTTGAATCGCCAATTGCCGGCCGGGTTGGCGGTAATCTCGCTTAAGCCCGGCCACCGCCGCCAACCGAGACGGTTGCTCTCCCGGTATCGCATCAGTCTGCCGGTTACTATTGATCCCGCTTGGACCGAAAACTTGCTTAGTTCCAAGGAATTTACGGTGACAGTGCGACGCAAAGGGGTAAATCGCACCATGGATATCCGACCCATGGTTCATGATTGCCTCACTTCTGATGCTGCCGAGCTGGAGTTGCTACTCTGGCAGGAGGTTGGTCGGCCCACGGTCAAACCTTTGGAGGTTGCCGCTGCTTTATGCGGACTGGATCAAACACAAGTGGCCGCGGCGCGGGTATTAAAGGTCTGGAGCCGGACCGCGGCAGTTTAGCAGGTTTTTCACGGTGCGAAACGGCAGCATGAAGGTGCGTCGGTAATGAGCGGCGTCGGCATCGACCGATCCTCAACCAGGCGTCTTCTTTTGCTAAAGGGGCGGAGTGACCAGAAAACTGTTGACATTTCGTCGGTATTTAAATAAAAAAGATTGTTTCGTTTTGCTATGAGAATGCCGGGATAGCTCAGTTGGTAGAGCATCGGACTGAAAATCCGAGTGTCCCTGGTTCGATTCCTGGTCCCGGCACCATTAGACCCATCAAGCCCGCCGTTGTCGCGAACTGCGGCAGCGGCGGGTTTTCTTTAGTGGCCCCAAAAGTGAGAAGTGCAAAGAAAAGTAAAAAGTAACCCAAAGACAACCAGCAACAACGAAGCCAACAACCGAGGAAAGCACCATGAAAGATTTGGTTAAAGTTCGGAACATCGGGATCAGCGCCCATATTGATTCAGGCAAGACCACCCTGACTGAACGTATTTTATATTTTACCAAGAGGATTCACACGGTTCACGAAGTTCGCGGCAAGGATGGGGTCGGGGCCACCATGGACTCCATGGAGCTGGAACGGGAACGTGGTATTACCATCGCGTCTGCCGCTACCTACTGCAACTGGAACGGACACTCGATTAACATCATCGATACTCCCGGTCACGTTGATTTCACCATCGAGGTGGAACGGGCTCTGCGAGTACTGGATGGGGCTGTGCTGGTGCTCTGTTCGGTGGGTGGGGTGCAGTCCCAGAGTATTACGGTTAATCGCCAGATGACGCGCTATCGGGTCCCTCGCATTGCCTTCATTAACAAGTGTGATCGGACCGGCGCCAATCCGCAGCGGGTTATCCGGCAGTTGCGCGACAAGCTCAGCCTTAATGCCGTGGCCATTCAACTGCCCATTGGTCTGGAGGCCGATCTCCGCGGAGTGGTGGACCTGGTCCGAATGAAGGCTATTTATTTTGAGGGGGCAAACGGCGATGAAATCCGTGAGACAGAAATTCCCGCCAACCTGCGGGCAGCAGCTGAAGAGCAGCGGGAAATCATGCTGGATGCCGCCTCAATGTTTTCCGACGAATTGATGGAGGCGATGCTGGAGGGCAGTCCCAGTGAGGAAATGATTTGTGCCGCCATTCGCCGGGGCACGCTGTCTCTGGAGCTGACTCCGGTCATGATGGGCTCGGCTTACAAGAACAAGGGCATCCAGACCATGCTGGACGGAGTGACTGATTACCTGCCTGCTCCCCTGGATGTCACCAACTACGCTCTTGATCTGGACCAGAGCGAGGCCGAGGTGGCGGTAATCGGCGATCCCCAGGGTCCGCTGCTGGCCCTGGCCTTCAAGCTGGAAGACGGCCGCTACGGACAGCTTACCTACCTGCGGACCTATCAGGGAACCATGAAAAAGGGTGATTTTATTGTCAACGCCCGGACCGGTAAAAAAATCAAAGTTGGGCGCCTGGTTCGGATGCACTCCGATCAGATGGAGGATATCGACGTTTCCGGAGCCGGCGATATCGTGGCCCTGTTTGGGGTTGATTGTGCCACTGGCGATACCTTCACCGATGGGACCCTCAACTATTCGATGAGCTCCATGCACGTGCCCAATCCGGTTATTTCGCTGGCGATCAAGCCGGTTGACAACAAAGCCCAGATCAGTATGTCCAAGGCCTTGAGCCGCTTCACCAAGGAAGATCCCACCTTCAAAACCTTCGTTGACGTTGAAACCAACGAGACCATTATTTCCGGCATGGGCGAGTTGCACCTGGAAGTTTATGTTGAGCGAATGAAACGGGAATACAGCGCCGTCGTGGAAGTCGGCGCCCCTCAGGTCGCCTATCGTGAAACCATCACGCAACGGGGCGATTTCAACTACACGCACAAAAAGCAGACCGGCGGCGCCGGCCAGTTTGGCCGAGTGGCCGGCTTTGTGGAGCCGCTGGAAGAGGGTGAATACGAATTTGTCGATAAAATTGTCGGCGGGTCTATCCCCCGCGAGTTCATCGGTTCCTGCGACAAGGGTTTCCAAAAGGCCAAGGTCAAGGGCTCCTTGATCGGTGCTCCCATCACCCGGGTGCGCTGTGTGATCAATGACGGCGCCGCCCATGCGGTGGACTCTTCCGACATCGCCTTTCAGCAGGCGGCCATTGGGGCCTTTCGTGAGGGATACCTCAAGGCCAAGCCGGTAATCATGGAGCCAATCATGAAGGTTGCGGTGGAAGGGCCCACCGAGTTTCAGGGGGCGGTCATGGGCAGCATTAACCAGCGGCGGGGGATAGTCATTGGAACCACCGAGGAGGAGAATTACACGGTGATTGAGGCCGAGGTTCCCCTTTCCGAGATGTTCGGTTACTCTACTTATCTGCGCTCCATGACCCAGGGCAAGGCGGAGTTCACCATGGAGTTTGCTGCCTATAGGTCGGTACCCAAGAGCGTCTCCGAGCAGCTTATTGCCGAGGCCAAAAAAGAAAAAGAGAAGAAATAACCATTTGAAAATTTAGCCGTTTTACGAGATATACGAAATACGAGGGGGCTGCCGTTATGTCTAAGCAGGAGTTGATCGCCAAAAATCCGATTCGTCAGTTGAACTTCGGAGTCGAAAGCGCCAGCGGTTCACGAATGGGTTTGGTCATGGCGCGGGCTGGCCTTGGTAAGACCGCGATGTTGGTTCAGATTGCCCTGGATTCCTTGCTCAACGGTCGACAAGTGGTCCATGTCGGCATTGGTCAAAGTCTGGAGAAAACCCGAATCTGGTATGACGATATTTTTAAGGATATCGTCGCGGGTTGTAAAATCTGCAACCCCTACGCGATTTACGATGAGATCATGCGCAACCGAATGATTATGACCTTCAAGGCGACCGCCTTCACCCGTTCTCGCCTGGAAGAGCGCCTCAATGATTTGGTTTATCAAAATGTTATCCGGCCCGGATGTATCGTGGTGGATGGCTATGATTTCACCGTTGTTGCCCCCGAAACCCTGAGTGATCTGCGGGAGCTAGCCCAGGTGATGGATGTGCAGATCTGGTTTTCGGCGATTAGTCATCGGGGTGATGAGCGGACCAGTCCGGAGGGGGTGCCTGCTCCCTGCCACGAAGTCGCCGATTTTTTCGATACGGTGGTTTTGTTGCAGCCCGATGTCGAGAGCGCCTGGGTCGACCTGAAAATTATCAAGGACAATACCGGTGGAGCAAGTGACCGCCTGCAGCTTGATCCCATCACCTTTATGGTCAAAGAAGGCCTTTAGGGGGCGGATCGCCTTTCCGGGGGGTGGGTCTCGCTCGCGCCCCCAGAGCCAAGGATGTTTACCGTGAAATTCCGGCCCTGTGTTGACTTACATGACGGCAAGGTTAAGCAGATTGTCGGTTCCACCTTGTCCGATGGCAGCAGTGATACCCTGACCACCAACTTTAGTTCCCCCCATCCCGCAGCTTACTATGCCGCCATGTACCGCCGGGACGAACTATCCGGCGGGCATCTGATCATGCTGGGCCCCGGCAACCAGGCGGCGGCCGTCGCGGCCCTGACTGCCTACCCCGGCGGCTTGCAAATCGGCGGCGGGATCAATGTCGACAACGCCGCCGCCTGGTTGGATCGGGGGGCGGCGATGGTGATTGTGACCTCCTTTGTTTTCCGGGACGGCCTGGTTTTGACCGATCGTCTGCGGCAACTGACGCGGGCTGTGGGGCGGGAACGCCTGGTCATTGATCTAAGTTGCCGCAAGCGGGATGGCCGCTACCTGGTGGTCACCGATCGCTGGCAAAACTTCACCACCACGACGGTTGATGCCGCCTCTCTGGCCTATTTCGCCGATTATTGCGCCGAATTTCTGATTCACGCTGTTGATGTTGAGGGCAAGTGTTGCGGGGTGGACGATGGCCTCCTGGAGCTCTTGGCCGCGCACTCCCCCTTGCCTACCACCTACGCCGGCGGGGTGGCCAAAATTGAGGATCTTTACCGGATCAGAGAGATTGGTCAAGGCCGATTGGATGTCACCATCGGCAGCGCTCTGGACATTTTCGGGGGCAAGGGAGTAAAGTACACCGACGCGGTGGCTTTCAATCGAGCGGAAACCGCTGAAAATAACCGGCTAAGGCCGCATTGTTTTCTTGATTAATGACTGGAAGTTGCCGCACCGCAGGCAGCAACGACGGAGAACCACCAATCATGGTTATACAGCGCGCGGCAGATTTTTTTTGCTTTGGTTGACTATAAGCTTGTTTTGCCCAAAGTTTTCCCTTTAAAACGATAACCACGGCCCAACAACGGTGATGATGTAGCGCGGTTCGGACGGGTTTGGTTCGATTTTCCGGCGCAGATGTTGAATGTGAACATCAATAACCCGACTCCAGGCATAGAGCTTGGGATTCCGCCAGATGCTTTGCTGGATTTCGTCCCTGGTTACCAGTCTGTCCGGGTTGGTCGCCAGCAAGACGAGCAGTTGAAACTGTTTGGGGGTTAGAGATACTTCCTGGTCACCGACTTTTATCCTTTGATTTTGCAGATCGATATAAAGACCATCAAAAGTCAGCGACTCCGATGGCGGCAGGGCGGGCGGGCGCAGCCGGGCCCTGATCCGGGCCAGCAGTTCGGCGGTGGCAAAGGGCTTGATCAGGTAATCGTCGGCTCCCAGCTCCAGGCCGACCACTCTGTCGGCCACCTGGTCCTTGGCGCTGATCATAATTATCGGCAGGTGGGGATAATGTTCCTTGATGAAACCACAGAAATCCAGGCCGTTGCCGTCCGGTAGCATTAGGTCCAGCAGGATCAGGGCGGGTGTTCTGGCGGCTAAAATTTCCCGGGCGGCAGCCAGGGATTCGGCGGTGAGCAGGGTAAACTCGTGCAGCTCCAGATTGGCCTTAAGAACCATAAGAATGTCGGGGTCATCATCAATCGCCAGCAGGGTGGTAATGATGATGCAATCGAGCAGGACCATTTCGTAAGCGCCAAAGTGGCCGCCGTCTTCCCGGCGGCGCTCATAGTTGAAGCTCATGGTGGCCGGGTGGAGACATTCTTTGGCGCCAGGGGCCTTGACCTGGATTTTGAGGCCGATTTTTTCCTCGGGGAAAACCCCGAGAATCAAGCGGTTAGCTCGGAGCCCGGCGGCTGTTTCCGGTCGAAACATCACGTGCGGGACCTCCTTGAACTGGATGATGATTCGGGTTTCCTTGGCCGCCATGCGCTTGCCCGAAACCAGGTAGAAAGGCACGTCCCGCCAACGCCAGTTGTCGATTTCCACCTTCATCGCGGCAAAGGTCGGGGTGTTGGAGTCGGGGTCCACCCCCGGTTCCTGACGATAGCCCGCCACTGCCCGGCCGTCGATGCTGCCGGGGCCGTACTGACCAAGCATCAGATTGTCGGCTAAACTGCCGCTGCTCAGGGGCTTTAAGGCGCGAAAGACTTTGACCTTTTCGTCCTGCACCTGGGCGGCCTCAAACCGGGAAGGTGGTTCCATGGAGATGAGCGCCAGCAGTTGCATCAGGTGATTTTGGAACATATCCCGTAAAACCCCGGCCTATTCGTAAAAACCGGCCCGGTGTTCAACTCCCAATTTCTCAGCGCTGATAATCCCCACGTAATCAATGTAGCCACGGTTCCAGATGGGTTCAAAGATGGTGTTGGCAAAGCGCAGCATCAAAATATTTTGTATGGTTTCCTTGGCCAGGTAATGGTCGATCCGAAAAATCTGTTCTTCATTGAAGACGGAGTTGAGGGCTTTATCCAGCGCAACGGCCGATGCCAAATCGTGGCCGAATGGTTTCTCCACGACAATCCGGGGGGACCAGTTGCCGTCGTTCTGGGCCGTCAGCCTGGTCGATCCCAAGCGCTTAGCGATTACCGGATAAAGGACAGGGGGGACGAAGAGATAGAAGATTCGGTTGGGGCTAATCTAGCGCTCCTTATCGAGTCACCCGAGTAGTTCGGCCAGTTGTTGGTAGGAGTGATGATCGTCGTAGGCCAGCCCCAGATAGAAGATATTGGTGGAAAATTGCTCTCACTGGGTTCCATCAAGGGTTAGTTGGCGCTCCCAAGGGTTAGTTGGCGCTCCTGGACAAAGGCGGCCAGGCTCCGGCGAAAACCCGAGTGATTCATGGTCCTGCGACCGCAGCCGACGATGTTGAATTTGGGTGGCAGGCAACGGTGGCGAAACAGGTTGAACAGAGCGGGAATCAGCTTGCGGGCGGTGAGATCGCCGGAGGCGCCAAAAATAACGATTACTGCAGGATGACAGATTTTTTCCGTTTGCTATCGAGCAAGTCAACGAGCCGCAGTCACGTTGTTGGCTTTTGGTGCGGGGCAGATTCATGGCAGTAACTCCATAATGCGCCGCCTTTCTTGCGGGCTCGGCCCTCCCCGTTGGCGGATTTTATCCTTGAGCAAGTCCAAGCCGATGCCACTCAGGTCAGGACGATAGCTGAGCGAGGCAAAATTTCCGCTGATCTGGATAGGGATGGCAATGCCTTGCAACCGGGCCAAATCGCGGCTTTTCCGATCTTGGGGGTCGGCGATTACTGCGGCTCTCAACCGATAGTCGACCTGCTCGGTGACCAGGTGGGCGCTGCCTTTGCCGCTGATCCGGAGCAGGGGGGAGATCAGGCTGAGATCATGATTGCTAATCAGACCGTTTTTAATCTGAAGACTGCCGCTAAAGGAGGTGAAATCAGTACGATCATCCCTTTGAGCGACCGGCAAAGCGCCTCCTTGAAGCAGGGCGTTGGCCTGACGCAGCAGCCGATCGATATCGACGCCGGCCACTGTCCCATTGGTCACGCTGAAATTGGCCTCGCCGTTGATGTTGGCCTTCATGGTTGCAAAGGTCGCCCCCGTGGTGTGGAGACGGTAATCGATATTAGCCTGGCCGCGAAGCCACTCCTGTTTTCCGGTGAAATCTCGCAACAGGGGCCCGACCTGGATTCCGCTTAAACGATTTTCGCTTTTGATTATCGGCTGTTGGCCGCGGGCGTCAAGATTGACCTGGCCAACCATCCGACCGCCGTAAAGGGTGGCCGCAAGTGGAGTCACGTTGATTTGGCCATCAGCGGCCTTGACCCCCAGGACCAGATTTTCCAGAGTCAGGCCGGAAATTTTTAATTTCGCCGCCCGCTTTTCCCCAGCAATTCGCAGACTGCGCAGCAACTCCAGCGGCAGCAGGGCCGCCCCGACAACTGCCGCGTCCGGGGTGATGGTCCGCTTTTCCTTGGTTGGCGGCAGGTAGCGGTCCAGATCGATTTGATCGATCTCAATTTTGTAGGAAATATCTCGCAGATTAAGATCCCGCATCGTCAGTTCGCCGTTAATGTGACTGTCATCCAGGCGCAAGTCGATGGGCTTGACCGTGAATTTTCCTGGAGTGCCGCTAATTTTGGTGTTTAGGGCCAAGCGACTCAAGGCTTTGGCATCAGCGGTTTCAGGGATCGGCCGCTTGAGCAGGGCCATAAGTTGGCGGGGATTGAAGGAAGGCAAGTCCAGGTTCAGAGTGAAATTGGGAGAGGTGAAAATTTCTTTGACATCCAGGTTGGCGCTGGCGGTCAAGCTCAGGGGCGGAGCGTTGAAGTCATTGACCTCCGGCTGATCTTTGGAATCACTGACCCCCAACTGAGCTTTGATCAAATCGGTGTTGACTTGCAGTTGCTCCTGTTTAGTGTCGAGATCAAGTCGGGCGCGCAGGGTCAGGTCAGCCCGACCGCCGGGCACGGTGGGGCCGCTGAAAGCGGCTGCGATCTCCAGGGGTTTAAGGGAGTATTGACCGGCCTTAAGATCATAAAGCGCGGTGCCGCTTAGCTCGGTTATTACCTGGAGTTTGGGGTGCTCGCTGTTGGCGATGAAGTTCAGGTTCAACTGGATGGGATCACCTAGGGCCAGGGGCTCGATCTGGAGCTCAAGGTCACGGATTTCCGCGGTCTGCCCGCTGATCTCGTCTTGCCAACTAATCAAGACGTCCTGCAACTGAACCCCGCCCAGGGCCATGGCGGCAAAGGGCGGAGCCGCCTTGGGCGGTGGTGCGGGAAACATTCGCGCGGTCAGGTCTTGCCAGTTGGTGACTCCGGCCTGATTACGAGCCAGATTCAGCCGCAGGCCGGTAAACTTAGCAGCGCTTACGAGCAGTTTGGAGCGCAGCAGGGGGCTAGTGACCACCGCCAGATGAAAACTCTCCAAATGGAGAAAAGGTTCCGGGCCGAAGTTGGGGGCATTCCCCAGGCTCAGGGGACCGCCGGCGAGATACAGCTTGGGCCACAAGCCCCATTCCAGGTCCCCGTATAGCTGGAGTTCCCGACCCGTGTGGTTGTAAACCATTTGCGATATCCGCTCATGGTGGCGGTTGATCTCAAAGAAGTTGACTGCCGCCACCAGGCCGATGACCAGCAGCAGCGCCAGCACAACGAAGGCCAGTAACCCAATTTTGACAATTTTCATGGCCGGTGAACCTCAAACATTAACAATCAGCTTCCCCCTGCTTTGCTGCGAGGATATCTTTTGACCCCGGTGCGTGGCCGGGCTGGTCGGGCCGGTCGGGCCGGTCGGGCTGAGCTGGCTGGTCTGGCTTCGCGCTTCGACCGTTGCGCAATGGCGGTGGCTCCTCTCCGTCCAAATGAAGCTGCATTTGCCGACCGCAAACCCAAACCGTCTCCAAGTGATCCACGATGGCTGGTGGTAGATTGACAGGGAGGTCTACCAAGCTGAAAGAGTCGTAAATTTTGATCGCCCCGATATCCCGATTGCCAAGATTGGCCTCGTTGGTAATGGCCCCGACAATATTGCCTGGCTCCACCCCATGCCCCTGGCCCACTTCGATACGATAGCGTTGCCATGCCGTGCGATCTTCCCGTTTGCGGCCGCCATCCCGGTCCTTTGCCCCCGGAGATCGTTTGCGAGTAACGCCGCGAGCCGCACCGGTTTGCTCACCGGGCCAGGAGGCTTGTTGTTCAGCCAAACTTTCTCGCTCCTCCGTCTCGCTGTCGAGGTCTGCTTGCAGGGGCCGTTCCTTTTGCAGCAGGTAGGTCAGAGCTGCGGCAATCCGCCGGGGGGCGACATCGTATTCTTCCTGGAAGTTGTCAATCAGTTCCTCAAAAAATTCCAGTTCCTGACTGGCCATAGCCTCGCTGACCTGTTCCTTAAAAAGGCTGATCCGCCGCTGAGAAACATCTTGGCGGCTGGGCAGACGCATGGGGGCGATGGGTTGGCGGGTGGCATGTTCGATTGCCGTAAGCAACCGTCGCTCCCGCGGGGCGACAAAAATAATGGCCTTGCCGGGGCGACCGGCTCGACCGGTGCGGCCTATTCTGTGCACATAAGACTCGCTGTCGTAAGGCACATCGTAATTGACTACATGGCTGATCCGCTGGATATCCAAGCCTCGGGCGGCGACATCGGTGGCGACCACGATATCAAGGGTGCCGTTTTTGAGTTGCTCGACGGTTTTTTCCCGCATCTGCTGGGTCATGTCGCCATTGAGCGCGGCGCTGGCCAAGCCCCGGGCTTCCAGTTTTTCGGACAGCTCTACGGTCACCAGTTTGGTGCGGACAAAGACCAGCATCGCCTCCACCTCTTCGGCCTCAAAAATCTGGGTCAGGGCATCGAGTTTGTGCACCCCTTTAACCTGCCAGAAGTATTGGGCAATGGTCCCCACGGTGGCTGTTTGGCTTTTAATTCTGATTTCCACCGGGTTTTTCAACTGACGCCGAGCCACCCGCAAAACTTCCGCTGGCATGGTGGCTGAAAAAAGGGCGACTTGACGTGCCGGTGGGGCATGTTTAAGAATCTGCTCCACGGCATCAATAAAGCCCATTTTCAGCATTTCGTCGGCCTCGTCGACTACCACCGCCATCAGCCGGTCCAGCTTGAGCGTCCCCCGACGCAGATGGTCTTGAATCCGTCCAGGGGTGCCGACCACCACCTGAACCCCGCGCTGTAACTGGCGCAACTGCAGGGCCATGTTCTGGCCGCCGTAAATGGGCAAAACCTGAAAGCCCGGCAAATGACGGGCAAAAGTCTGCATTGCCTCGGCCACCTGAAGGGCCAACTCACGGGTGGGGGTCAGCACCAGCAGTTGGGGAAACCTATCGCTCACATTGAGGCGGCTCAGCAGGGGCAGGGCAAAGGCGGCGGTTTTTCCGGTGCCGGTCTGGGCCTGACCCAGAAGATCGCGCCCGGCCAACAGCGGCGGGATACTCTCGATCTGGATCGGGGTTGGGGTTTCAAAACCGATTTCGCTAACTACCTGTTGGATGGCCGGCGCCAGCGGTAACTGGTCGAATCGGGGGGTGTCGGTGGTCGTCATGGGAATCCTTTGGCTGAAGATAAAAGTAAGAAAAACGAATGTCCCCGCAGTGTAGCAGATTCAAGCAAATAAGAGAAGGACTTGTCATCAAGACCAGTGTTTTGGGTCAAAAAGAGCTGGTCAAGAGTAAAAGAGGCAAGGTATTCAGAAGACAGGGGGAGATTCGGGTAAACTCGAGGAGCGCTCAAGCGCAGGATGGAGGTGGGCGTAGATGCTGGTCGCCAGTTCCGGGCCAATGCCGGAGACGGCGGCCAGCTCTTCCCGGCTGGCTGCGGCAACGGCTCGGAGGCTGCCCAGGGTTTTGAGCAGGGCTTGCCTGCGGGCCGGGCCGACCCCGGGAATTTGATCCAACTGCGAGGATAATTGTTTTTGTCCGCGGAGCTTGCGATGAAAGGTGACGCCGTAACGATGGGCCTCATCACGAATCCGCATCAAGAACAGCAACACCGGGGAGTGGGCGGCCAAGGCCAGAGGGTTCTTGCGCCCCGGACAAAAGACTCTTTCTCCCACCGTCGCCCCCTCCTCATCCTGCCGGTCCTTGGCAATGGCAGCCAGAGCCGGACCTTGAACTAAATTCAATTCAGCCATCACCGCTTGGGCCACCCCCAGTTGACCCTTGCCCCCGTCGAGAACCAACAGATCGGGCAAGGTCTGTTCTTTGGCCCCGTGGCTGAGATGACGCCGCAGAACTTCCCGCATCATCGCGTAATCATCCGGCGTATCCAGGCTGCGAATTTTAAAATGGCGGTAACGAGAGGAATCTTTTTGGCCATCGCGAAAAGCAACCAGCGAACCTACGGCCTCATGACCGCCAAAATTGGAGATATCCAGGCATTCGATTCGTTGCGGCGGCGCAGGCAACCGCAGGCTGCGCCGGATGGCCTCGGTCAGGTATTCCCAGCTTGCTTGCCGTTGTTGTCGAGCCTTTAACCCTTGAAGGGCGTTATCGGTCGCCAATTCGACCAGGGCTTTTTTATCCCCGCGCCGAGGAATTGTAAGTTGTACCGATCCGCCTCGTTTTTCACTGAGCCATTCGGCCAAAACCCCTGTGCCTTCGGGGATAAAAGGCAGGAAAATTCGACGAGGAATCAGTCTTTCCGCGGGCTCATAGTAACGCCTGAGCAGTTCGGCTAAAATGTCTCGGTCTGCCCCCACCGGTTCACCCAGGAAAAATTCTCGCTTATCGACCAGGGCGCCTTCCCGCATCAAAAGCAGGGCCGCCGCCACCTGATCTTGCTGCCGGATGAAACCAAAAACATCCTGATCGCCTCCCAGCTTATCGGGAAGCAACACCACCTGTTTTTCCAGGGTCTGGTTGAGGGCCCGAACCTGGTCGCGCAGGGCCGCCGCCTCTTCAAAGCGCAGACCAGCTGCCGCCGTGTTCATCTGTTGTTCGAGATCACGGGTCAATTCCCGTTTCCGGCCTTCCAGGGTGGTCAGCACCCTTTCCACCCTTTTCCGGTAGTCCTGCGGGCTGATTTTGGCGATACAGGGGCCGGGGCAGCGTTTCATCTCAAAATTCAGACAGGCCCGCTGGTCGGACTTGAATTTTGAGGTTTTGCAGCGACGCAAGGGAAAAAGAGAGTTAAGAAGCCGCAAGGTCGCCCACATGGCGGTGACTGAGGTGTAGGGCCCGAAATAACGGGCACCGTCTTTGATCACTCTCCTGGTCATCAGCAACCGGGGCCACTCTTCCTGAGTTGTTACTTTAAGATGAGGATAGCTTTTGTCATCCCGGAGCAGGACGTTGTATCGGGGACGGTGCTGTTTGATCAGGCTCGCCTCAAGAATCAGGGCTTCCTTGGCGGTGCGGGTGAGCATGGTGTTCACCGCGGCGACTTTGCTCAGCAGCGCCGCGGTTTTGGCCCGGCTTGTGCCGGAATCAACCCTGACATAGGATTGCAAGCGCTTGCGCAGGCTGATGGCCTTGCCAACGTAGAGCACCTGGTCGGCGGCATCCCGCATCAGATAAACCCCGGGGCCGGCGCTTACATTCTTGATCAGTTGGGGGGTAAACATTACTGCTTGACAGATGTTCCGGTTGCTGTCTCTCCCCGTCGCGGTCTTTGGCGGAAAAAAATCCGCACGGGCACTTGACTTAAATCCAAGGCCTCGCGAAATTGATTGATTAGGAAGCGCAAGTAGGAAAAATGAATCCCCTTGGGATCGTTGGTAAAGATAATCAGGGTAGGTGGGCCGGCGGCGATCTGGGTGACATAGTAGAGCTTTATTCGCCGCCCCTGGTGCAGGGCCGGGGGATGAGCCTGCACCGCTTCGCCCAGAATCCGATTAAGTCGAGCGGTGGGAAATTTTTGACTGTATTGCTGGTAAACCTTATCGATCAGCGGGAAGAGTTTGCCAACCCCAATCCCGGTGCGGGCGGACACTTGGTGTATTGGCGCAAACCCGGCGAAATGAACCGCCCGTTCAACCTCGCTCAGCAGATGTTGTTGCTTTTTGCGGTCGTTTTTGAGTAAATCCCATTTGTTGAGCAGCACCAGGCAAGCCCGGCCCCGCTCCAGGCCGTAGCCAATAATTTTGGTGTCCTGTTCGGTGACTCCCTCCTCCGCATCGATAATAATCAGGGCCAAATCACATTGCTCCAGGGTGTGCAGGGCCCGAACCACGCTGAACTTCTCCACCCGCTCCCGCACCTTGCCCTTGCGCCGGATTCCCGCGGTATCGATGAGTCGGTATTTTTTGTCCCCCCGAACAAGCAGGGTATCCACCGAATCTCGAGTGGTGCCGGGCAGATCGGAGACCACCATCCGTTCCTCACCCAGCAGGCGGTTAATTAGCGACGACTTTCCCACGTTGGGTCGGCCAATAAAAGCCATGCGAATGAGGGCCGAGCCGTCGAGATCACCGGCCGTCGGCTCCTCCTCCGGTTGAACGGGCAAATCAGCGATGACCCGATCAAGAATATCGCTCAGACCCAGGCCGTGGGCCCCGGAGACGGGCATGAGTTCGGCCACTCCCAGTTCATAGAAGGGCGGCAGCAACTTGGCGGTCTGCTCGAAGGTATCGATTTTGTTGACCAGATAGTGGACTTTTTTAGCTGAACGACGAAGAATTTCCACCACCTCCCGGTCGTCGGGCAGCACCCCTTCTCGGCCGTCAAAAAGCAACAAGATCACATCGGCTTCGGCCATTGCCTGGCGAGTCTGTTCCCCAATCAGCCGGTTGATTTCCGAGCCACCGTCGCTTTCCAGGCCGCCGGTGTCGATCAGCATGAACTCTCGCTCCTGCCAACTGACTTTTTCATAATGCCGGTCGCGCGTTACCCCGGGGGTGGGATCGACAATGGCCTTACGAGCACCAACGAGCCGGTTGAAAAGGCTGGACTTGCCGACGTTGGGCCGCCCGATTAAAGCCACCAGAGGCAAATACTTGGTCGGCATCATAAAAATCCTCACATTGATTCAATGGTCGCCTGGTGATCCAGCGCTATCCGGACTTTCGCGGCCAGATTACGGAGAGTTGAGAAATGTTTAGCAGCGGGGGGTGGTCAACAGCCGCTGACAACAACTTTTTTGGATGACATTCAAGCACTACGTTTGTTACGCTGTCCGTTCACGAAAACAGGCGCTTTCTGAGGTTGTTTACCTGGGTGTTAATTCTGATGGTTATTAATTTTGGCTGTTAATCCTGGGGGGTAATGGTCTGAGCGATTTTACCTTTTTCAGGTTTTTTTGCATCTTGTTTTTGTTACCATGTTTTTGTCGCCAACACTTATTTTTGTCACGTTTACAAAATCCAGGGGCTACTCTTAAAATATAGAGGACGATGTGATTACAATCAAAGCCCGACAGGCTTGCAGCGTTAAATTGAGCTTGTCCTTGGCGCTGCTGCTTGGTTGGCTGTTGTTGGCGGTGCCGGATGTTCAGGCAGTGGGCGAGTTGCGCTGGGAGCTCAGCGCTGAAACGATCCGCCATCAGCAGGAGCCTCAGAAAATTATCGCCGAAGGTGATGTGGTGCTTTCTCGGCCGGAAGTTCAGGGTGAACCCTTGATAGTTCGGGCCGACTGGATGAGTTATGATCCGCAACTGGGGGTGGTGGAGGCTCGGGGGCGGGTCACGATCGAGACCCCTGAAAAAAGCACCGCCGCCGCCGCCGCTTTCCTTCATCTGGAAAGCCAGACCGGTTCCCTTAAACAGGCCACGATCCATTTGGTGGACCGGGGCCTGTTTATCAAGGGCGACAAGATCAAAAAAACCGGAGAAGAAACTTACTCACTGGCCGATGCCTGGGTTTCCGCTTGCCGCCCGGGCGATGAAAATTGTCGACCGGCCTGGTCGCTGAAAAGCAGTTGGGTCAATATCACCCTGGACGGCATGGCCCATCTTCACCATCCCCGCTTCCAAATCAAGGAGGTCCCGGTACTCTACGCACCGTATCTCTTGTTGCCGGCCAAGATCACCCGCCAAAGCGGTTTTCTCTTTCCTGAATGGTCGCTTTCCCGCCGGGATGGTTTCGGCATCAATCTCCCCTATTTTATTAATATTTCGCCCAGCGCCGACCTCACCCTTTACCCCCGTTATATGGACAAGCGTGGTCTGCTGGCCGGGGCCGAGTTTCGTTATGTCGTTACTCCTGACTCGCGGGGGATGTTGATCGCCAGTTTTTTGCGTGATCGCCATCTCGACAGTGATCAAGATGATTTCAGAGACGACAACCTGCTGCGCGACAGCACCGACCGCTACTGGCTACGGGGCAAGGCCAATCACGACCTTGGTGACAATCTGGTTCTTCGTCTTGATCTCGATCTGGTCTCCGACCAGGACCTCATTCAGGAGTTCAATTCCGGCTCTCAGGGATACAACCGTAACAACCGGGATTTCAAGGAGATGTTTGGTCGCGATTTGTCCAACCCCTCCCTGAGCACTCGTCCATCTTCTTTACAACTGACCAGAAGCACCCCGCAAACATTGCTGGCCGGGGAGTTTTTGCTTCAACAGGACAGTCGACACCGCCTGAAACTGCTTGCCAATCATAATGCTGACGGGGTGCTTGAGAAAAGTGAGAGCGCATGGCGTTATCTTGGCCCCGCCCCCCTGCAGGCCTTGCCCCGGCTGCTTTTTTCCGGTCGTATACCAATTGAAAGTTTACCTCTACCTCTGAGCCTGGCTTGGCACAGTGAATATATCCATTACTGGCGCAGTCGGGGAATCGGGGCCCACCGGCTCGATCTCCATCCCCGTCTGATTGCCCCCATGCCCCGCAGCCGGGGCTGGACCGAGGGTCAGCTCACCATCGGAGCACGTCAGACCATGTACCAGGTGACCAGCCATGGGGCGGGTTATCAGTGGGAGCATAACAGCTATCAGGACCGCATCGCCTTTGATTTTGAGGCCAATTTGGCCACCACTCTGGTCCGGGAGTTTGATCTGACCGGTTTTCCTCGTTTCCCCGGGCATGCCGACTCTTTGGTGGGGCCGCGCTGGTTGGAGCATATGGTTCGACCCAACCTGATCTACCATTACACTGCTCGGAGCGCCGAGGATCGCTTACCTAATCTTGACAGCGTTGATCGTCTCGCGGTCAAGAACTGGCTAACCTACGAGTTGAACAACTATTTCGAACTGGCGGGTCTTAGATCGCGAAACATTGCAGGTTCCACGGCCGATTACGGCACGGGTTCCGGCGCAGGTTTCGGCGCAGGTTTTGGAGGAGGAGACTTTTATTCCCGCGCCCTGGCCTCTTTCAAGATCACGCAAACCTACGATATTGCCGAGGCGCGGCGCCGCAATCTGGGGCCGACGGACTCGCGCCGGGAGTTTTCCGATCTGCGTTTCGACTTGCAGGCCAGCCCAATCCCGCAGCTCAGTTTTCGTTATCGCACCAATTTCAGCATGTACGGGGAAGGGTTTACCCGGCACGAGTTGCAGGGGGACTACATCGCACCTACCGGTTTGCAATGGCGCCTCAACTACCGTTTCTTGAAATACGACACGATGGTCGAACCGTATTTTTACACCACCGCCGGAGTAGAGCTTCATGATCTCAGCACTCAGGTCACAGTTCCGCTCAGCAGCGCAGTGACCTTGCGGGGCTTGCTCAGATACTCTTTCAGTGATAAACACATCACCGAGGCCGTCTCGACCATGACTTACAAGCCCCACTGCTGGGCTCTGGACATTGAGGCTCGCCGCCATGTCGATGAAAATAGTATCATGGTGGTTTTCAGGCTGGATAGCGTCGGCCAGGCCTTCAGTTGGCTGAAGGGGGACCTCTAAGGAGAGCTTGTTGATCTCCCACGCTGCAAGCTCTCAACACGCAAGCTCTCAGAAAGAAGCTCTCAGAAAGTTGACGGTTGCTTATAGAAGAAGTAAAAAGAACGTAATAAGGCAAAGGCACTCGAGCGGTTAAAAGTGGTGCCAACAAAACTTTTTTGCCAATACCGGGCAAGATTGATACGCGTTGTTTAATTGAAAGGCAGACGGCAATGGCCGGGCCAAGGAGTTTAATGTGCGTAAAGATGGTCAGATCGACCGAGAGCGGTCATCATCGCGCAATAACCTTGCTTTTTTGCATGCTTTTTTGCGCTCTCCCGAAAAGGTTGCCTCGATTGTTCCCAGCTCGCGCTTTCTCGAGCGACGGCTCATCAAGTGCGCCGGAATCAGTCAGGCCGGTTTAGTGGTGGAACTGGGACCCGGCTCCGGTGGTACGACTTTCGCCATACTGAATGCTATGAAGCCCACGGCGCGGCTATTAAGCATTGAAATTACCCCGGAGTTTGTCGAACTTCTGACCAAGAGCCACGATTCCAGGTTGAATGTGCATTTGGGCAGTGCTGAGCATATCCGCGACATTCTCGTTCGTTACGATTTTGGGGCTCCTGACGTGGTGGTTTCCGGCATCCCCTTTTCCACTATGTCACCGGCGCTGGGGCGACGGGTTATCGGGGAAGTATGGGCGTCCCTGGCTCCAGGAGGCATGTTTGTCGCCTACCAGGTTTGGGATCGGGTAGCTGTCCTTGGTCGCGAATTGTTGGGTAAACCCGAGATAGAGCTGGAACTGCTCAACGTGCCGCCGATGCGGCTTTTTTGCTGGCGCAAACCCGGAGCAAAACCCCGGGACGTTCACCACGCTGCCATCGACTAAACCATCATGGCGCTCCGCGTGCTTACCCCTTGCGACGTCGAGGCGCAGAACCGCAGGGTACGCCCTGGCGGGGTGCGTTCCGACAAACCCATGAGTCGGTTAACAACATTGAGGAGCCGTTGTCCTTGACCAGGGATCCATTTCAAGTGCCTTTATATTTACTTATAAGGTTAGTCACTTTCCCCCGGATAAGGTCGCGCATTTGGTCGAGCTGACCCGCGTCCATGTGTTTTGGATCTGGGATTTTCCAGTCTTGCCTTTCTTTTGCTCTGACCCATGGGCATTTGTCTTCGCATCCCATGGTAATTGCTAGATCATACTCAATGTCAGGGATTTCGTTTAATGATTTCGATATATGGGTTGCAAGGTCGTAACCAACCTTTCTCATCGAGGCGATCGCTTTCTGGTTGATCATGCCGGATGGCCTGGAGCCACTGCTATGACATGCGATGACATCTTGCCCCAACATTTTTCCAAACGCCTCCGCTATTTGGCTTCGACATGAATTTTCGACACAAATGAACAAAACACTTTTCATGAGCTTTCACCTGCAACATTCTTTTTTGCCAACGCAACGACAACAAAAGATTGCAATTAAGGCTCCTATAACCGGGGCAACCATGTAAATCCATATCTCCGCAAAATTTCCACTAAGTAATGCCGGACCAACGGAGCGTGCCGGATTCATCGATGCGCCAGAAATAGGGCCAGCAAATAATGCCCCCAGGGCAACGACACTGCCGATAGCCACTCCGGCCATATGACCTTTTTCCTTTGAACTTGTGGCAATACCAATAATTGTTAACATTAAAACAAATGTTATCAGTATTTCGAGCGTGAACGACTGGGCAACTGTCCCTGATGGCGTTGTCGCACCGAGGGTAGGATGTCCCCAAAAAAGAAGAAGGACCACAGTACTTGCTGAAATGGCTCCAAGAACTTGGCTGGTGATATAAGGAATTACATCTTTACCGGGAAAACGTTTCGCATACCAAAAGCCAATGGTTACAGCCGGATTTATGTGGGCTCCCGATATATCACCTAGCGCATAGATAACGGCGACGACCACTAATCCGAAAACCATTGCAACTCCAACGTGAGTGATCGCGCCGCCACTGATGTCGTTTACAACAATTGCTGACGTGCCGACAAACACCAGAATGAATGTTCCAACATATTCGGCAATATATCTTTTTGTCATAAAAGCTCCAATATTCTCCGACATCTTTGATTGAGAAAGTCGATTATCACCACCAAAAAGTAACGAATGTCAATGGCTATTTTACTAGACCGTGGCGAACCAACAAACCCCGAAACTCTTGTCAGGGCTCGGGGACTCGGCAGTGTGGACTTTGTTGAATTGCGATATGGCGGAGAGGGTGGGATTCGAACCCACGGTACGTTTACCGTACACACGCGTTCCAGGCGTGCACCTTCAACCGCTCGGTCACCCCTCCTGTACAGTGCCCGCGTCGACGCGGGCCAGCATCCGGCTATTGCTGCTCATTGCCAAGCCGATAAACACCTGAACCAAGTCAGACTACAACGAATCGCCAACTTTTGAAAGCATAAAATTGGTCAACCCAAGTGGGCCAGGTGGCGGTGCGCTGCGCTGCGCCGAGCCTTAAAAAAAACGCGCAGCAACTCGCCGCACTCTGCGGCCAACAACCCGCCGCTTGAGGCAAAACGGTGATTAAGACGGGGATCTTCAGCCAACTGATAAAGAGAAACCACAGATCCCGCCTTGGGATCAAGCGCCCCAAAAACCAGGCGGGAAATCCGCGACTGGATCATGGCCCCGACACACATCAGGCAGGGCTCCAAGCTCACATAAAGGGTGGCGCCGATCAATCGGTGGTTTTTCAGCCGAGCCGCGGCCTGACGGAGAACCAGGATTTCCGCGTGGGCGCTGGGGTCGCAGCGCCCAATAGTCCGATTGCCGTCGGCAGCAACAAGCTCTCCGGCCTGGTCGACCAGCACTGCCCCCACCGGGACCTCGTCACGTTCGGCCGCCGCCTGGGCCTCAACCAGAGCCCGACGCATATAAACCAAGTCATCCGGCATATAAACCAAGTTGTCTGTAATCAAGTCATCCATAAACCCGGGTGTAACCGAGCGCCAGGATTGTTAAATTTAGCAAAAGCGGGACACGCCGGTGGTCTGTCTCAGGCCGCGGCGGCCTCAGAACGTTTCTGTTTGGCGGCAAACTTGGTGGCTTCCCAGCCGGCCACGCAGCCCTCCCCCACCGCCTTGGCCATCTGCCAAGGGGGGCCGGCGATATCGCCGGCGGCGTATATGCCGGACATATTGGTTTCCTGTTTTTTGTTGGTGGCGATAAATGAAAAGGTTTCGCTGTCCATGGCCACCCCCAAGGCGGCAGCCAGTTCCATAGCCCCTTTAGCCCCCAACTCGATGAAGACCCCGTCCACATCCAGACTTTGATCGCTTTCCAGCAGCAGCCCGGTTACGGCTTTTTCCCCGATAATTTCCTTGACCCACTCGCCCTCGTGAACCTTGACGGAGCTTTGCGTAAGTTCCCGGCGTAACACGGGTGAAGCTGCCAGTTTGCGAGCCACCAAATGCACTTCCGCTGCGTAACGGGTCAAGGTGATGGCCCCGTCCACCGCCGCCGACTCATTTCCCACCACTGCCACCTTGGCCTTGCGGTAGAAGTTGGCGTCACAATCCACACAGTAGCTGACCCCTTTGCCACTCAACTCCTTTTCACCTTTGACCCGAAGTTTTTTGCGGGCATTGCCGGTAGCAAAAATCAAAGTCCGGGAAATAAGATTGCGGCCACTTTCAATTTTTACCTTGAACAGCTCTCTGTCCTGTTCAATAGTGAGCACATCTTCGGGGATGACCTCGGCCCCAGTACGCCGCACCTGATCCACAGCCACGGTCATCAGGTCGTGACCTTGGCTAACCCCGGCAACACAGAGGTAATTCTCCACATGCGCCGCGTAGATGCTGCTTTGCTGAGCCTTGCCCAGCACCACCACCTCCACCTTTTTGCGCGCCGCGTGAATCGCCGCCTGCAAGCCCGCAGGACCACTGCCGATGATCAAGACATCAATAATTTGTCTCAGCACACTCCCTCCAATATTCAAAGCTCAACATCAACCTTCCGGTGTCAAAGCTGTAGGCCACCTTGAAAAATTGCTCTTTCGCCCGATTTCTGCGTTATGCTCAAAAAACTATCCTCGGAATATCAACCATATACCTGCGGTAATTTTTTTCGCATGCCTTGAACTCGAACAAAATAGCTAATTTTTCAAGATAGCCTGTAAACATCACCGCTTCCGTTAACGACGCTAACAAGAGTATCAGTGGTCCTTTTTCTAAACCATGCGTACCCGGCCGCAATCGGGGCAAATCCAGGTGGGTCCGTTGCTGAGACCCCAGCGGTTTTCCCGGAAACACCCAGCGCAAATCGCAAAACCACATGGGCAGTTCCAGCAAAAAGGCGTTCCCCTGCGACAGCAGTGACAGCCAAATTTTCGGCCCCGCCGCCGCTGACGGCCCAGCAAAGGAGAACTCTCTTTAGCTATGCCAAGCTTTAATCGTGCAGCTCTTGTCGCAGCCAACTGGCATAAGCGGCGTTGCAAGTCGGGATGGGCATGGCCACCACTTCCGGCATGTCATAGGGGTGAATTCGGGTAATGGCCTCCTCGACCTGGCTGAAATGGTCCGCTCGGGCCTTAATCTGACACTGGTATTCATCTGCGCGCTCAACAGCCCCTTGCCACCAGTATATGCTGGTAACCGGGCCAATAATCTGAACACAGGCCGCCAGATGAGCATCAAGTAAACTCCTGGCAATCCGTTCGGCATCTTCCTTGGTGGCTACGGTGGTGATAACTTGAATGTATTCCATTTTTTCCCCCGTTAGGTCGACAAAGGTCATCAAGCTCGAAAGTATTACTGGCGACATTCTGCCGCTTGCGCATTATCACATAAGGCGATAACATGCGCGGAGCAGGGTTTTGTTCCGGTTTTGTTCCAACCGTTAAAATTATCATCAAGAAGGTCATAGTGGCGAGGGGCATCCTCGTGCCTGATCGCCAATTTTTGCAGCTTGATGCTGGAATCCCAATAACTAAAGGGCAATCACCATGCTTCTCGCCATCGATGTGGGCAACTCCCACACGGTTATCGGCCTTTTCGCCGGCTCCCGCCTGCGCTGTCAGTGGCGGGTCGGCAGCTTTCCGGCGGCTACTGTCGACGAACTGGCCGCCCTGGTCTATGGCCTTTTTGCCATGAAAAACATCACCTTCAGCCAGGTCGACGGCGTGGTTATCGCCAGCGTGGTGCCGCGGGTCACCTCCACCTGGAGTCGTTTTGCCGTCAGTTTTATCGGCCCGGACCTTAATGTCACCCCTTTGGTGATCGACAACCACCTTAACTTTCCCATCCGAGTGGCTCTGGCCAATCCGGCCGAGGTCGGCGCTGATCGTTTGGTCAACGCCATCGCAGCTTATCATCGCTATCAAAGCGCGCTAATCATCGTGGACTTCGGCACGGCCATTACCCTGGATTGCGTCTCCGCCAGCGGCGATTATCTCGGCGGCACCATCACCCCCGGAGTCGCCATCGCCCTGGAGGCTTTGGGCCAGCGCACCGCCAGACTGCCCCAAGTGGATATTACGATTCCGCCAACAGCAGCTATCGGCAACAGCACTGTTGAGGCCGTTCGCGCCGGCGTCCTTTTTGGCTACGCCGGGATGATCGAAGGCCTGGTCCAGCGGGTTTGTCGGCAAATGGCCCCGGAAACTCCCAAAGTCATTGCCACCGGCGGCATCGCGGAATTGATTGCTCCTTACACCGATGTCATCGAGGAAGTAATTCCCCAGCTCACCCTGGAAGGCCTGCGTCTTATCTATGAGTGCAACCGCGAAGCGACCGTTAAACACCGACTGCCTCAGCCCAAGGCGACCAGGAATCCATCCACAGTTTCAAGGAACAAGACCAACCAGCCGACGGAGGGCGAGAGATAAAACGACGGCTCGGCTGGAGAGTTGCGTTGGCTATTTGCCTGTTTGAGCTATTTTTTCAGAAAACAGACAGGAAGCGGTATGTGCCAGCATTACCGCACGTTATGCCCGGATTGGCATCCGCGATTTTCTAAAAAGCGCTCCCGCATTAGCGGAGGATGGCGATATAACTCACGAATTTAGGAGTGTTTTTTGCTTGGCATGGACTCTATTGAGGCCTGATATCTTCTCCTTGAGCTTAATCTACAAGCGCGCTCACTTGTTCGATGTAAATCTCTCGCGGCAATCCACCTCCACGTCTTTCGCATAGGTTATACCGGCATGATTTTCAAAAAAGTCATCTTTAACCATTATCATGATCTTCTTAGCCGTACTCTCATCGGTGATGATCGCTATCTTGACATTTTTAAATAAAGAATCAAGCATCCCGCTACCCCCTCTGATTCCCCTCTCCCCTTTGCCCGTGACCGCCGAGACCGTATAGCCGTTCACCCCAAGGTCCGTTATGGCCTTTATGATATTGTCCAGGATAGAAGCCTCGGTGATTATCACCACCATTTTCATCTTGCAAAATTCCATGATCCCCTCCGTTAGGCTATTTTTTGAGTTCTTTCCCATATAAACCGTTAAGTCGTAGCTGTTTAGATAGATTTTTAACACAAGAAGATGCAACCGGCAAAAAAGATTTCCCTCGTTCGAAACTCTGCGACAACGGTTCGATGAAATTGCAAAGGCCGGGCAGAGCCTGATTGCATCTTCAGCCTACACCGAATTCATCCGCAGGGTCAAAGGGAAAATATCTCCTACGTACTTGGAGCTTTAATGCTGAACCGTCGACATGATAGTGTGGTTCGAATTATTTTTTGATTTAATGAAATGGGCGGAAGTTGCCGAACAGCAGACCAGGAGGCAGACTAGGAGTAGGAAGGAGTTGCTAACAGTTTTAACGTTCCTGGCCGACCCGCCAGCTGGAGGATGATCCCTGGAGGGTTGTTGAGGTGTGTTATGGTTATCTCCGATGAGTTTAGGTTTCCCTTGGTGTTGCCGGTCAAGGCCTACCGCCAGGAACGTAAGGTGGTGCCAGTTGACGCGGTTGCTTCGGCGGCCAGGTTAGGGGTTTTCAAGCGAGAGTGGGAGCGTGATCGCGATGAGGCACGTCCTTCGCCTCGTCGTCAGTATCTTAATGCGGAAGAAGAGCGGGAAGTGCGCAGCTTGGTGGCGCAAGCCAACCGCGGTTTTGAGCGGAACGACATTTTTTTAAGGCTGTTGCTGACCAAAACCGCAGACGGCTATTTGCTCGATATTTACGATTGCGCCAGTGATGAAGTAAGCTTAATTACCACCGATCTAACCATCACCATCGATGAGCTTCCAACCCTCCTGCGAAACCTGGAGAAAGAGATGGGTCTGCTGGTTGATACCGTAACCTGACCCTTTTCTCCGTAGCTTTTTTCCCCACCAGTAACCCAACTCCTTTCCTTGTCGTGTCTTGGTTCGTCTCCATATTTTTTTGTTCCCGTTTCTTTAGTTTTATCTTGAAATGGCTGGACAAATATGCTACCGGTACCCCACTAGTTTCCGAGTGATCATTCACCAACCCCTCTTTTAGGGTGGGAATGGCTTTTAATAAGGTGGAGAACCAGGAGATGAGGTTAGCGCGGTTTTTAGAGGAAAACAAAGGGGAAATTCAGCAGCGCTGGATCAATCGAGTCCTGGATGGTTATGCTGCGGATGCCTCCGCTATTTTCAAACGGGAACAAGACCGCTTCGCCAATCCCGTGGGCTACAGTACCCGGCACACCCTCAGCGCCGTTTATTCCTTACTTTTTGATCAGCCGGATTCGGAACCAAATATGGAGCAAATTCGGAACGAGCTGGCAACCTTCGTCAAGATCCGGGCCGTTCAGACCTTTACCCCGGCCTCAGCAGTGCTTTTCATTTTTGACCTGAAAACCGTAGTGCGTCAGTTCGTTGGCCAAGAACGCAATCTGGTGGTAATTGCGGCGGAATGGGAGCGTTTTTATGACATTGTCGATCGGGTGGCCTTGGTAGTTTTTGATCTTTACATGGCTAGTCGGGAGCGACTTTTTCAAACTCAGATCAACGAAATCAAAAGCATGAATTATATGCACACCCAGCACGGTTGTTCAGCATCCCGGTTGGCGGATAAAATCCCAGGGTTAACCGTTAACCCATGACCCCTTTGCCCGAAGGGCAATAGGTTCTTCCTTAAATACTCACAAGTAACGAAGCGAGGTAATGGTCAATGAGAGTCCTGCAAGCCTTTATCGCGGTTGTGGCGCTAATCCTGGTCGCCTTGGTGTTGGCCCAGGTGCCTGGCGGGCAAGTTTTGCTAGGCATAGTGCTGCCTTATCTGGCAATTATTGTTTTTCTTGGTGGATTTATCTATAGGGTGGTGAGCTGGGCTAAGTCGCCGGTGCCCTTTCGGATCACCACTACCTGCGGACAGGCTAACTCCCTGCCTTTTATCAGGCAGAACAAGCTGGACTGCCCATCTACCAAGGCCGGAGCAGTCGGGCGGGTGCTGCTGGAAGTTTTGTTGTTCCGCTCGCTCTTTCGCAACACCCAGGCCTCAGTTCACGATGGCCCCAAGTTGGCTTACGGCTCCAGTAAGTGGCTCTGGCTCTTCGCCCTGCTCTTCCACTACAGCTTGCTGGTTATTATTCTGCGCCATATGCGCCTCTTTACCGACCCCATTGTGGGTTTTGTGCTTCCCCTGAAGTTTATCGACGGTTTTCTTGAAATCGGGGCTACTACCATTTACCTGTCTGGCTTCATCCTGCTGGCGGCGGTATCTTTTCTCTTTCTGCGCCGCCTGGTGAAACCCTATCTTCGCTACATCTCCCTACCCGCCGATTATTTTCCCTTGCTGTTGCTCTTTGCCATCGGGCTCAGCGGTATTCTGATGCGGCACGTCTTTCGGGTTGATGTCGTGGCGATCAAGGAGCTGAGCGTCGGGCTGACCACCTTCACCCCGGCAATTAGTGATGAAATTGGCGTGGTCTTTTTTGTCCACATCTTTCTGGTTTGCGTCTTGTTGGTCTATTTTCCTTTCAGCAAGCTGATGCATGCCGGTGGAGTTTTTATGAGCCCGACGCGCAATATGGCCAATAACAGCCGGATGGTGCGCCACAAAAATCCGTGGAACGACCCCAAGATCAAGCCTCGTTCTTACGCGGCTTACGAAGATGAATTCCGCGAAGTCATGATTGGCGCCGATTTACCAGTGGACCAGGAACTCGCGGTAGCCGAGCCGGAAGAAGCCGCTCAAGCCTCGACTGAACAAGCCAAAACTTGATGACGCTGGTTCTGCCCTTTTGGGCCCCCTTGCCCCTTGCCCCTTGCCCCTTGCCCCGTGTGCAAGACGCAAACAATTATTGACGATAAGGAACAACGATCATGGCAGATACCAAAGTAGCAGAGATGAAGGCGAAGGTGGTCACGGAGCCGTCCCTGATAACTGGCGCCGTGCCCACCGGTAACTGGTGGGAGGTGGAGGCGATCTTTAAGCCGGGCAATTACTGCTATCCGGCCAAAAAGAGTATCGTCGAGTATCACCGCAAGAACCTGTCCGGTATTTTTGGTGAGCCTCGCGATTGGGACGTGGAGAGCGACGACTGGCAACTGCCGGAAAATTGGCAGGAAATTATCATTGACGGGATTAAGGAGCGGTTGGATAAGTTTCGCTCATTAAAAGTTTTTATGGATTGCTGCGTGCGCTGCGGGGCCTGCGCCGATAAGTGCCATTTTTTTCTCGGTACCGGTGATCCCAAAAACATGCCGGTTTTGCGGGCCGAACTACTGCGTTCAGTCTATCGCAATAACTTCACCTTAGCCGGCAAAATTCTGGGTGAAATCGCCGGGGCCCGGCCCATGACCTTCAAAGTTTTGAAGGAATGGTTCATGTACTACTATCAGTGCACCGAGTGTCGACGCTGTTCGGTTTTCTGCCCCTACGGGATTGATGCCGCCGAAATAACCATGATGGGCCGCGAGCTGCTCCACCTGGTCGGGGTCAATACCAACTGGATTTTGGAGCCGGCGGCTAACTCTAACCGCACCGGCAACCATCTTGGCTTGCAGCCGCACACCTTTAAGGAAAACGCCGAGTTTCTTTTGGACGACATTGAAGAGGCCACCGGCGTGCGGCTGCAAAGTCTCAGCTTCAACCGTAAGGGGGCGGAGCACCTGTTTGTCATTCCCTCGGCTGATGTTTTTGCCGATCCCGGGATCTTTACCTTCATGGGCTATCTGCTGATATTCGACCATATCGGTCTGGACTACACCATCAGCACCTACGCCTCGGAGGGCGGTAACTTTGGTCTGTTTACCAACAACCAGTTGATGAAAAAACTCAACGCCAAAATATATGCCGAGGCCAAGCGCCTGGGGGTCAAATGGATTTTAGGCGGCGAATGCGGTCATATGTGGCGGGTTGTGCACCAGTACATGGACACCATGAACGGCCCGGCGGATTTTCTCGAACAGCCCAAATCGTCGATTACCGGCACGGTTTTTACCAACGCGGCCAGCACCAAGATGGTGCATATCAACGAATTCACCGCCGACTTGATCTACCACAACAAACTTAAAATCGATAAGAGCCGCAACGACCACCGGGTTGTCACTTACCACGATTCCTGTAACCCCGCGCGCGGCATGGGTCTGTTGGACGAGCCTCGTTATCTGCTCAACAGCGTCTGCAATAACTTTTACGAAATGCCGGAAAACACCATTCGGGAAAAAACCTTCTGCTGCGGCAGCGGCACCGGTCTCAATACCAATGAGATCATGGATCTGCGGATGCGGGCCGGCCTGCCCCGGGCTAATGCGGTGGGTTATGTCGCTAACCGGCACGGGGTCAATATGCTCTCTTGTATCTGTGCTCTTGATCGGGCCACCTTGCTGGCCCTTAATCAATACTGGAATCCCGAGGTGGAAGTCTGCGGGGTTTCGGAACTGGTCGGTAACGCCCTCATTATGGAGGGAGAAAAAGAGCGGGAAATGGATCTCCGTTTCGCGCCCCTGACAGGAGTGGAGGGTTAAAACATGTACGGAAGCGGACGAATCATTTCAGCATTACTCGTCTTTGTCGGCCTGGTGACCTTTCCCATCTGGTACAACGCCGGTAAAGCCCAGCAACCACCTGTTCTTCAGATGCCTGCGGCCGAACACCCTGAATGCGTGCGTGATGTCCTGTACATGCGGACAAGCCACATGGTTCTCCTTAACGAGTGGCGTGACGATATTCTGCGCAAGAGTGGGCCGCGCTTCGGCGTTACCACTGGCGGCGTGCGTTATGAGCGTAGTTTGCAAAAAGGGTGCATGAGCTGCCACCGTGATAAGCAAAATTTCTGTGCCCAGTGCCACGTTTATACGGCTGTCGACCCCAACTGTTGGGATTGTCATCTCGAACCGACCAGTGAGGAGGCCCTCTTAAGCTGGACCAATGAGGAGGTTATCTTAAATGAGGAGGTTATCTTAAAATGAATAAGGACAGGCGAGATTTTCTCAAACTGGCCGGGGTTACGGTGGCGGGGATCGGGGCATCTTCTGCTTTTCATGCCCTGCTGAGCGGCGAGGCTGCGGCCTCTGGTTTGCGCCGGGCCGGGGTGGTAAAGACCAAGGCCGAGACCCGATTGGGGATGGTCATCGATATCAACAAGTTTATCGAACATCGCGGCCTGGCCCAGCGCTGCATTGATGCTTGTCACTCCATCCATAACGTGCCCGATTTCGCTAACCCCGATCACCAGGTCAAGTGGCTCTGGACCGATAAGTTCGAGCACGTCTTTGTTAAAGATACTCACTATCGTCAAGCCGAGAAGTTGCAGGGTACGCCCGTTCTTGCCCTCTGTAATCACTGCGATAACCCCCCCTGCGTTCGGGTTTGTCCCACTAGGGCGACCTTTAAGAAGGCCGACGGGGTGGTGGCCATGGACTATCATCGCTGCATCGGCTGTCGCTTCTGTATGGCGGCCTGCCCTTACGGGGCCCGCAACTTCAACTGGTTAGATCCTCGTGGTAAGAACGAGCGTGGCAATCCGTTGATTCGCAAGCTTAACCGCAGGTATCCGACGCGCACCATAGGAGTCGTGGAAAAATGCAATTTCTGCGCGCATCGCCTGGCGGTTGGGGAACTACCGGCCTGTGTCGAAGAGGCCGCAGCTTACGAGGCCATTTTCTTTGGTAATCTCAACGATCCGCAATCGGCAATCAGTCAGGTGCTGCGCGAAAAATTTACGATAACCCGGCGAGGGTCCCTGGGCACCCGTCCATCCATCTTCTATATCGTTTAAGGTGATCGGTCATGATTGAAAAAGCGTTTCAGGGGAGTAAAGGATACTGGATCTGGATAGCGTGTCTGTTGGCGGTCATCGCCGTGGGCGGTTGGTGCTACGCCCAGCAATTTACCCATGGTTTGGGGGTCACCGGGATGAGCCGTGATGTGTCCTGGGGCCTCTATATTTCCCAATTTACTTTTCTGGTCGGGGTTGCCGCCGGCGGTTTGATGCTGGTGCTCCCCTACTATCTTCATAACTACAAGGCGTTCGGTCGGATCACCATTTTGGGCGAGTTCATGGCTATCGCCGCCGTGGTGATGTGTTTGATGTTTATCATCGCCGATCTTGGCCAACCGATGCGGGCCTTTAACGTGATCCTCCACCCCTCTCCCCAGTCCATAATGTTCTGGGACATGATCGTGCTTAACGGTTACCTGGCCTTAAATCTGTTGTGCGGTTGGGCGATTTTGCACTCCGAGTACAAGGGGGTCAAGTATGCCAACTGGGTGAAACCTTTTATTTACCTGTCCATCCCATGGGCGGTCAGCATTCACACCGTTACCGCGTTTCTTTATGCTGGTCTGCCGGGCCGTGATTACTGGCTTACCGCAATCATGGCTCCTCGCTTCCTGGCCTCGGCCTTTGCCGCCGGCCCGGCTCTTTTGCTGATTATTGCCCTGGTTCTTGAGCGCAACACGCTTTTCCGGGTAGGCCAAATGGCTAAGGACAAGCTGGTTACCATTATTACCTACGCGGCGATTATCAACTTCTTTTTCCTGGCCTGCGAATTTTTCGTTGCCTACTACAGTCAGTATCCAAGTAAGATGTACACCAAGGATTACCTCTTCTTCGGCCTGGAACGAGACGGCTTGATCTTTAATAATCTGGTGCCGTACATGCAGGCTTCAGTGGTAATCGGGGTTATCGGTATCGCGCTGATTCTTATGGCCCGCTCGCGCAAGTCCGATCTGCTGCTGGGAGTTTCCTGCGCCATGATATTTCTTTCGCTCTGGATCGACAAGGGCTTGGGTATGGTCTTGGGCGGGTTTGTCCCTAATCCCTTCGGCCAGGTGACTCAGTATTACCCCACCATTATCGAGCTTGGGATCACCGCGGCTGTTTGGGCCACCGGCGGCCTGATTCTGACCATTCTCTATAAGGTGGCGATCAGCGTTAAACTGGAAAAAGGACTTTAGGCCACCTTGAAAAATTAGCTATTTTGTTCGAGTTCAAGGCATGCGAAAAAAATTACCGCAGGTATATGGTTGATATTCCGAGGATAGTTTTTTGAGCATAACGCAGAAATCGGGCGAAAGAGCAATTTTTCAAGGTGGCCTTTAGGGCTATTTGTTTAGACCGGTTGTGGGTTGTTAACAAAGGTGACCGCTTAAACGATATGACACTATGGCCGCAAAAATAAAGCAGGTTCGAATTATCGGGCCTGCTTTATTTTTTGGAGCATTCTGCCAATCATTTTCAGCTACGCTTGATGACGGTGCGGTAATTATCTTTTAAGCGGACTTTTTTGCATGGAACCACAATATCTTCGCATCCGGGGCGCTCGGATGCATAATCTGCGAAATATCGATGTCGATCTGCCCCGTAACCGGCTGGTGGTCTTCAGCGGTTTATCCGGCTCCGGTAAGTCGTCGCTGGCCTTTGACACCCTTTACGCCGAGGGTCAGCGGCGCTACGTTGAGTCACTTTCCACCTACGCCCGCCAATTTTTAGGCCAGATGGATAAGCCGGAGGTCGATCTGCTGGAGGGCTTGTCGCCGGCGGTGTCGATCGAGCAACGGACCACCAGCCGCAATCCGCGCTCCACGGTGGGGACTATCACCGAGATTTACGATCACCTGCGCCTGCTTTTCGCCCGGGTGGGTCGTCCTCATTGTCCCCATTGTGGTGAGTCCATCCGGCCCCAGTCGGTCCAGGATATGGTAAAAACCCTGCTGGGTTATCCCGAGGGCACCAGGATGGTTCTTTTGGCCCCGCTGGTGGATGGCCAAAAGGGAGAGCATCAGGCGGTTTTGCAGCGTTTACGCCGGGACGGCTTTGTCCGAGTCCGAATCGACGGCAAAATCATGGGCTTGGATCAGGAAATCAGCCTGAGCAAGACCAAAAAGCATCATATTGCCGCGGTGGTCGATCGCCTGGTGATCAAGACGGTAGCGACTAATAATCAGCGGGCGGGTGAGCGGCAGCTAGCGACCGAGCAGGTTGAGCGTCGGGACGTGACCGGAACGCGCTTGGCAAGGAACCTCGCCGTCGCGAAAGCGAGCATGATCCCGGTTGAACATAAGCGCAAACAGGAAGATGTAACCGTTGATCAGCAAAGGGAGACGACTCGACGTTTAGCCGATTCGGTTGATCAGCAATCGGATATGGCCCGACGTTTAACCGATTCGGTAAGCACGGCCGTTAGGTTGGCGGAAGGCCGCCTGCTGGTTAATTTTCCCGACCTGCCGGTCGCCGGCGATGCGGGCAACGAACGGTTATTCAGCGAACTGGCCGCCTGTGCCGGCTGTGGTCACAGCCTGCCGGAACTTAGCCCCCAGCTCTTCTCTTTCAACAACCCCAAGGGTGCCTGCGTGGCGTGCGGCGGCTTGGGAATCAAGCAGGTGTTCGATCCTCAACGCGTGGTGCCCGACCCGAGTCTCAGCCTGCGTCAGGGGGCCCTGGTTCCCTGGCGCGCTCGCGGCTCATCCACTTATGTGGCCGCCTTGATCAGCGCATTGGCCGAACATTATGATTTCGATCCGGACCAGCCTTTTGCTAAGCTACCCGAGAAGATTAAGAGAATAATCCTGGATGGCAGCGGCGATGTGCCGATCAACTTCAGCTACAGTCGTTTTCGTCGTCGGCGTAGTCATCGTCAACCCTTTGCCGGGATTTTGCCGCAACTGGCCCGGCGTTATCTTGAAACCGAGTCGGGGGCGGTGCGGGAGGAGTTGGAGCAATACATGAACGAACAGCCCTGCCCGGCTTGTCATGGGGCCCGATTGCGGCCGGAGGCCTTGGCGGTGCGGGTCGGTTCCTGGTCCATTGACCAGCTTTGCGCCTTGAGTATCGCCCAGCTGCTGGCCGCCCTGGCCGCCCTCGAGTTTTCCCCGGGGGAGGCCCCCGTTGCCGGGCGGATCATCAAGGAAATCAACGATCGCCTGGTTTTTCTTAAGGGGGTCGGCCTGGACTATATCAGTCTGGAGCGGCGGGCTTCCACCCTTTCCGGCGGCGAGGCCCAGCGGATTCGCCTGGCCTCACAAATTGGCTCCAGCCTGGCCGGGGTCCTCTATATTCTTGACGAACCCAGCATTGGTCTGCACCAGCGCGATAACCGGCGTCTGATCAATACCCTGTTGCGTCTGCGCGACCTGGGCAACACGGTGATTGTGGTTGAGCATGACGAGGATACCATCAGGGCCGCTGACCATGTTCTGGATATGGGGCCCGGGGCGGGAGTTCACGGGGGTCAGGTGGTTTATAGCGGTGATGTCGCCGGGTTGTTAGTGACGGAAAACTCCCAGACCGGGGGCTATCTTAGCGGTCGTCTGGCCATTGAGGTCCCGGCCCGGCGGCGACCGATCGGCAAAAAAAGTGCGTGGCTGCGCGTCAATGGGGCCAAAGCCAACAACTTACAAGCGATCACAGTGGGGATACCTTTGGGGCTTTTTACCTGTGTCACCGGGGTTTCCGGTTCAGGTAAGAGTACCTTGGTCACTGAAACCCTGTTTAAGGCGGCAGCTCGCCATCTTTATCAGGCCAGGGAAACACCGGGGGCGCATCGGAGTTTTACTGGTCTTAAGCACATTGATAAGGTTATTGATATCGATCAGGGGCCCATTGGTCGCACTCCTCGTTCCAACCCCGCCACCTATACCGGGGTGCTGACGCCGGTGCGCGAGCTTTTTGCCCGCCTGCCGGAAGCCCGGGTTCGCGGTTACAAGCCGGGCCGGTTCAGCTTCAATCTCAAGGGTGGCCGTTGTGCGGCCTGTGAGGGAGACGGGGTGATTAAAATCGCCATGCATTTTCTGCCCGACCTTTATGTTACCTGTGAAACCTGCCGGGGGCGACGCTACAACGAAGACACCCTGGACATTCATTACAAGGGCAAAAATATTGCCGCGGTGCTGGCGATGACGGTGGAGGAGGGGGTGGAATTTTTCCGGGCGATCCCGGCTGTTTACCACAAGCTTTTGACCTTATTTGATGTGGGTCTGGGCTATCTTCCCCTGGGTCAGTCCTCGGTGAGCTTGTCCGGCGGCGAGGCCCAAAGAATAAAGCTTGCCCGGGAGTTGAGTAAACGCCAGACCGGGCGCACCCTGTACATTCTGGATGAGCCGACCACCGGCCTGCATCCTGCCGATATCAAACATTTGCTCCATGTTTTAAATCGCCTGGTGGCGAGCGGCAATACCGTGGTGGTCATTGAGCACAATCTGGATGCGATCAAGACCGCCGATTATGTTATTGATTTGGGGCCGGAAGGCGGAGACGGTGGTGGTCAGGTGGTGGTTGTCGGAACCCCGGAGGAGGTCGCCGCATGTTCTGAATCCCATACCGGTCGCTATCTGCGGCCCTTACTGAACTGATTAAAGGTTTACCTTGAAAAATTAGCTGTTTTGTTCGATCTCAAGGCACGCGAAAAAAATACCGCAGGCATATGGTTGATATTCCGAGGATAATTTTTTGAGCACAACGCAGAAATCGGGCGAAAGAGCAATTTTTCAAGGTGGCCTAAAGCGATAAACGGAATGCTGATCGCCGGGGGGCGGTTGCCCAATTCAGCCCAGGCGGGGCTGAATTAACCGGCTTGGCTTTTCGCCTGGTATTGACTATATTCCCGGGTTTATTCCAGTCGCATAGAACTTCGAAGCATACCTGTGCTATTTGGGAAGGCCGCAATGGGACAAAATGGGTGCTCCTGAACAGTTCCTTCAATTTCGTTATACAGCAAAAAGGAGACGAAAAAATGAGTGAAGCAAAGACGGGCGGAGCAACGGGTCAGGCAACGGGTCAGGCAACGGGATCGGCGGCGGGACAGCCGGAAGGACGGAACCGGGAAGGGGTTCCGGTGTTTCGCATCCAAAAGATGTACGTTAAAGACCTTTCCTTTGAAAATCCCGGTGCCCCGGATGTTTTTCTCGAGCAGGGAGCGGACCCCAAGGCCGATGTTCAGGTGAAGCTGCAAAACCGCAAACTGGAGGGCGATAATCATTATGAGGTGATGATGGCGATTACGGCCAAAGTAAGCAATAACAAGAATGGCCAAACCATGTTCATCGTCGAGTTGGAGCACGGTGGAGTTTTTCTGCTCCAGAATATACCGGTCGCCCACCTTCCGGCGGTGTTGGCGGTGGAATGTCCGGCCTTGCTCTTCCCATTCACCCGGCAAATCATCAGTCAGGCCACGGTGGACGGCGGATTTATGCCTTTCTTGATAGACCCGATCAACTTTCTGGCCCTGTACGAAAATAACCGCAAGCAACCAGAAGAGAGAGCCGAGCCACCAAAACAATGAGTGGCGTCGTCGACAGGGTTGGGGTCGCCCGGCCTGCGCGCAGCGCCGGGGGCCGCGTCACCAAAACAATTAATATCGCCGTCCGCCCAGCAGGCCGGTAGCCCAGTCGGTGGTTTTACAAGCGCAAAAGAGGATTATAGGAGCTAAACTTGGCCACTAACATTACCAGCAAAAATGACCTCGGCCGGAAGTCGGTTTTTCGGGAATATGCCGAGGCCATCGTGATCGCCCTGATCCTGGCCTTGTTTATTCGCACCTTTGTCGTTCAGGCCTTTAAAATTCCTTCCGGCTCGATGAAACCCTCCCTTCTGATCGGCGATCATCTGCTGGTCAGCAAATTTGCTTACGGTATTCGCAACCCTTTCAGCGGCGAAGTCTGGGTCAATCTGGGCGAGCCTCGGCGTCATGACGTGGTGGTCTTCAGATTTCCCCTTGATCCCTCCCAGAACTATATTAAGCGGGTGATCGCTCTACCCGGCGAGACCGTGGCAATTCGCGATAAAACGGTTTATGTTGACGGTGTCCCCCTGGATGATCCTTGGGCGATGTTTCTCGATCCGAAGATCTATCCTGCCGCCCAGCAGCCCCGGGACAACCTGGAACCGTTGACGGTGGGGCCGGGAGAGATGTTCGTCTTGGGTGATAATCGGGACAACAGTCTCGACAGTCGCTTTTGGGGCACGGTGGAGACCCGGGCTCTGAAGGGCCGGGCCTTTGTCCTTTATTGGTCTTGGGATTGGGAAGAGAGCAGGGTACGCTGGTCGCGCCTGGGTCAGAGAATCATTGGCGGATCGGGTGGCGGGGTGAGTGGGGGTTGAGCGAAGTATCGAACGAAAAGTTGGGCGTAGGGCCGGGTGACTGAACATGAGCGACGCGCATACCTTTTCCCGCCGTCATATTCTGGGTCTGGCCGACCTGAGCGTCGATGATATTGAGCTTATTTTGCAAACCGCCGAATCCTTTAAGGAAATTTCGCAGCGCTCGATCAAGAAAGTGCCGACTCTGCGGGGTAAGACGGTGATCAATCTCTTCTTTGAGCCTTCCACCCGCACCCGCCTTTCCTTTGAAATTGCCGCTAAGCGGCTGAGCGCCGATACTTTTAGTATCTCCAGCGTCGATAGTAGTGCGGTTAAGGGGGAGACTCTGGTGGATACGGCCCGCAACCTAGCCGCCATGAACCCGGATTGTATCATCATTCGTCACTCTCGTTCCGGGGTGCCCGGTTTGCTGGCCCGCCATGTCAAGGCTTCGGTGATCAACGCCGGGGACGGCGCCCATGAGCATCCCAGTCAGGCCTTGCTTGACCTGATGACGGTGCGGGAGCACAAGGGTCGGATTCAGGGCCTGAAGGTGGCAATTATTGGTGATATCACTCATAGTCGGGTGGCTCATTCCAACATTATCGGCTTCAGCAAAATGGGGGCGGAGGTGCGGGTGGCCGGGCCAGCCACCTTAATGCCGCCAGGCGTTGCCGCTATGGGGGCGATGGTTTGTTCCTCGGTGCGGGCGGCGGTGGCTGATGCCGATGTGGTTATGGCTCTGCGGGTGCAGCAGGAGCGCCAGTTTGACCCCTTGCTCCCGTCTCTGCGGGAGTACGCCATTTTTTACGGGATCACGCCAGAGCTCATGGCCCTGGCTCGACCTGATGCGATCATCATGCACCCCGGCCCTGTTAACCGCGGAGTGGAACTGACTCCAGCCCTGGCCGATGGTTCCCGTTCAGTGATTCTTGATCAGGTGACCAACGGTGTGGCGGTGCGGATGGCGCTGTTGTACCTGGTCGCAGGATGATGATTCATCTTGCGATGAATAACCGGAGATGGGGAGAAAATGTCTAGCAATTCGTCGATTTTGTTGGAAAACGCCCGCCTGCTTGACCCGGCTTCCGGCCTGGACGCTACGGGCTATGTTTGGGTGCGGGAGGGAAAAATAGCAGCGGTGGCGGCGGGAGAGTTCAACCAGGGTCGCCTTGCCACCGATTTGGGCGCTTTGGCTCGACTAGATGATTTATGGCGGATTGACGCGCGGGGATTCTGGCTGACCCCTGGCTTGGTCGACATCCATGTTCATCTCCGCGAACCCGGCGATGAACACAAAGAGACCATTGCCACTGGGACCATGGCGGCGGCGGCGGGGGGGTTTACCGCGGTGGCCTGCATGCCCAATACCCGCCCGATTAACGATAGCCCTGAGGTTACTCGCCTGATTATGGCGGCGGCAGTGGGGGCGGCAGCCAGAGTTTATCCGGTGGGGTCAATCAGTTTGGGTGGCCGGGGCGAGACCCTGGCTCCCTTTGGTGAAATGCGCCGGGCCGGTGTGCGGGCCCTCAGCGATGATGGTCGGCCAGTTAGCGATAGCCAATTGATGCGCCGGGCCCTGGAGTATGCCGGTGACCACCGGCTCTTAGTGATCAGCCATGCCGAGGAGGCAAGCCTGAGTCGCAACGGGGTGATGAATGAGGGAATAGTTTCCACCCGCTTGGGTTTGCGGGGCATACCCCGAGTGGCGGAAGAGATCATGGTTTATCGAGATTTGGCTCTGGCTCAATATACCGGACGACCCCTGCATATCGCCCATGTCAGCACGGCCGAAGCGGTGGATTTGATCCGCCGGGCCAAAAGTCAGGGGGTATCGATTACGGCCGAAACCGCGCCCCATTACTTCACGCTGACCGAAGAAGCGGTGGGACTTTATGACACCATGGCCAAAATGAACCCACCCCTGCGCACCGCCACCGATGTCGCCGCCATCCGCGCGGCCCTGGCCGACGGTACTCTTGATGCCGTGGCCACCGATCACGCCCCTCACAGTGGCTTGGAAAAAGAGCTGGAGTTTGATCTTGCCGCCAACGGAATCATCGGTTTGGAGAGTGCCGTACCCCTCACTCTGGTCCTGGTCCGGGAAGGGCTAATCACGCCCTTGCGCCTAGTGGAATTGTTATCCCGCAATCCCGCCGGGATTCTCGGAGTGCCCGGTGGACAACTGGCGGTGGGTGAGCCCGCGGACCTAACCTTGATTGATCCCCAACGCAGGTTTATCTTCCGGCCCGAAAACAACCAGTCCCGCAGCCAGAACTCGCCATTTTCCGCCTGGGAAATGGAAGGTAAGGCCGTCCTGACCATTATGGACGGTCGCATCACCTGGCGGGATCCCGGGGATCCCCAATTCAAAATTGGGCATTGTTAATTTTGGATGGACAACCTAAGGCATAACCCTCTAGCAACACACAATAAGATTCCCGTGAAACTATAATGGCCATCTTGAAAAATTGCTCTTTCGCCCGATTTCTGCGTTATGCTCAAAAAATTATCCTCGGAATATCAACCATATGTCTGCGGTAATTTTTTTCGCATGCCTTGAGTTCGAACAAAATAGCTAATTTTTCAAGGTAGCATAATGTTGTTAGCGATGAAGAAGTTTTTCATACTCGCTATCCGCCGGCAGACCGGGTTGGCGGGCCATGGCCACCGCCAACTGGTCGCAACGTTCATTGAGGGGATTGCCGGCATGACCCCGGATCCAGTTGAATTTTACCGTCAGTCTCTCCTCCAGATCCAGTAGGCGGCTCCAGAGGTCGGTATTAAGGGCGGGGCGGCCATCAGCTTTGCGCCAACCCCGTCGGCGCCAGCCCTGGGCCCAGCGCTTGTTGATCCCATTGACCACATAGCCGGAGTCGGAAAAAAGCTGGATGGGTTGATCGCAGCGCCCCAGCTCGGCCAGGGCGACAATGCAGGCCATCAGCTCCATACGATTATTGGTAGTAAGCCGGTAACCGCCGGCCAGTTCCCGGCGTTGCCCGTTGACAATCTGGACAACACCATAGCCGCCTGGTCCGGGATTGCCCTGAGCTCCACCGTCGGTATAAATAAGAATCTTCCCCGCCGGAGCCGATGGGGTTTTGGCTTGGGGTTCACCCTGAGGCGGGAGGCATGAATCCCTTAATTCAACCTTTTTTGACCCTTGGCCGGATGGCGCCCTGTCTCTGCCCCCACCAGAGGCAAGACCTGCCGGCTTCACTTTTGGCCCGGCTGATCGAGAACTGGTCACCTCGGTGACCTCCTTGGGTTGAGGGCCTTGCCTGGTCAACCAATTCTCCGCCTCCTCTTGATCGACAAACCCCTGATAACAAGCTCCGGGGAAACCATCAACCTGAGCTTTGGCCAGAGACCAAGCGGCATAAATCCCCGGCATTCGGCCTTTGGCCACCGCATAAAATTTTTTCCTGGTTGCCATCCACTGCCACCCGCATCAAGTTTAACAACCACCGATTAAAATCGGTGGATTGTGAAAAAAGACTGAAAGTCCGAATACAGATCTAAGACCCGTTTAAATCGGGTGCTCACGTTTGGATTTTTAGACTTTTGGCCGGATTTTTAGCCTCGGCCCAACCCAAACCGATTTGTCCCGACATTGTAGTCTTAAAAATGAATAGACGGCAAGTAGGAGATTTCCATTTGGAGATTCCCATTTCGGCTGGGGGTCTCCGTTTTTTACTGATTTTTTTGCTTTTTTTCCGCGTTTTATGGTAATTGTCCGATTCGGGATGAAAGCTCACTGGCGCCGCATTGTCGCCCCTTTCGGAGCCTGCGCTTTTCCAGCCTTTTTAGGTTGTTAAAAATCCGGATTCGTCCACCGTGTTTGGGTGCTTTTTGAGGGATTAACAAGGCACACTACCAGCCGCTGGCCACCGCTTTGTTAGCGGTGAGGACCGCGCTCTTTTACCAAGTGTCGGTTTTGACTCGTTTTCCCGGTGATGTTGTATTCGAGAAGTTCAGGTAAGCGCAGATACCGAAGTGGGCAAAAATGGGGCGCTGATCAACTGTTACGAGATTTTTATGTCCTTGCAACCAGAACGTCTGGCGGATATTTTTGTCCGCCTTTGTGAAATTGACAGCCCCTCCCGGGGCGAGGGGCGTCTGGCCCTTTTTCTGCGGTCTTTGTGTGCTTCCGAGTTCAATGCCGAAATTATTGAAGATAATTCTGCCACCGTCACTGGTTCCGACACCGGCAACCTGGTGATTCGCATTGGCGATCAAAACCATGCGGCTCCCCCTTTTTTCTGCAACTGCCATATGGATACCGTCGAGCCCGCCACCGGGGTCAAGGTCCGCCGCAACGGTAATACTTTTGTCAGCGCCGGAGCGACGATTCTGGGAGCCGACGACAAGGCTGGAATCGCGATGCTGATTGAAATGGCCCGCAGCCTTAAGGAGGATGGCGCTTTGCTGGTTCCTCTGGAGTTTGTTTTCACCACTTGCGAGGAAATCGGTCTTTTGGGGGCCAAAAATTTCGATTTTTCTCTATTGCGAGCCGGATTTGGCTATGCCCTGGACAGCACCGGGATCGATCTGGCGGTGATTGCGGCCCCGGCCGCCAATCACTTCAGGGCCGAGATCCGAGGTTTAGCCGCGCATGCCGGTTTGCATCCCGAAAACGGTATCAATGCCATCAAGTTGGCGTCGTTGGCCGTGGCCGCCCTGCCCCTGGGTCGTTTGGATGATGAGAGCACGGCCAATGTCGGGCTGATCTCCGGCGGCCAGGCCACCAATATCGTTCCCGAACTGGTGCGGCTCGAGGGGGAGGTGCGCAGCCACAACGCCAGAAAGTTGGCCAGTTATACCGCCGCCATTGAGAATGAGCTGCGCCTGGTCATTGAGCGGCACGGTTTTTTGCTTCCCGACGCGCCTGGTTCCGGTCGTCGTCAAGCCGATTTTGACTTTCGGGTGGAGGAGCAATTTCCCGGTATGCGCCTTAAAGAAGGTGCCCCGGTTTTGCGGCGTTTGCAGGCCGCGGCCGCGAAATTGAATCGCCCCTTGCGCTTCATCATGGCTGGCGGCGGCAGTGACGCCAACATCTTCGGGGCCCGAGGCCGGCCCACCGCCATTCTGGGCATCGGGATGACCGATGTTCACACCACCGATGAATCAATCACTCTGGATTCCATGGTCCGCACCACTGAGCTTCTCCTGGCTGTTGCAGGTTAACCTCATGATAACACGAAAAAAATGTCTGGATGTTGCACGTGAAACATTCAGGTCGGCTTGCAAGTAGTGAATCAGCGGCTTTGCGAGACCCCCGGCTGTTAACGGGACATTGCGCAGACCTGCGGCCCAGCTCGAAAGCTTGGCTGGCCTGAGGGCAGACAAAATGGCGACTTAGACAGGATACAAAAACAAGAAACGAAAAAATGTTTGTTGCATGATCGGTTAAACGGTGGAATAGTCCGGTGACCGTGGCGGATTGTGGCCGCCGAAGTCGAGTTTAATCCGGGGGGAACCCATATATCGAACGCTGATTAAGCTCGACGAAGATGGGCAAGGGTGAACCGAGGTGTTTGAGGTTGACTGGCAAAACAAGATGCGACCTGATGTTTGTCCGGCTTTTTACCGGTCCCAGAAACTTAAGGCCACCTTGAAAAATTGCTCTTTCGCCCGATTTCTGCGTTATGCGAAAAAAATTATCCTCGGAATATCAACCATATGCCTGCGGTAATTTTTTTCGCGTGCCGTAAACTCGAACAAAATAGCTAATTTTTCAAAATAGCCTTAACTGTTACTGATTTCAATAAGGTTAGATGCACTTGTGATCCACAGATTTTGCTGACGAGTCGTTTGGTTAGTGATTAATTATGGAGCCTGGCCATGGAGAACCAACAGCAAGCCAAGGTGATAGCGCTGGCCAACCAGAAAGGGGGAGTGGGTAAGACCACCACCACCATCAATCTAGCTGCTTCCGTGGCGGCCTTGGGCAAGCGGGTGCTGGTGGTTGATTCCGACCCCCAGGGCAACGCTTCCAGCGGCTTGGGTTTTCAGTATCCCCGGCGTCAGGCTGGGGATGGCGGGATGACCACTGAGCGAGTTCATCTTTATCACTGCCTGGTTGATGGCGTAGCTGCGACCGAAGCTATTGTTATGGTGGCCGAACTGGGAGCCAAGCTCTGTTTGTTGCCCTGTCAAATTGACCTGATTGGGGTGGAAGTCGAGCTGATAGGCGCTGACCGGCGGGAGCGCTACCTGGAGCAACTGCTGAGCCCGGTGCTGACCGATTATGATTTCGTCTTTATCGATTGCCCGCCATCCCTGGGGCTGTTGACCATTAACGCCCTCACCGCCGCCGATTCGGTGATCATCCCCATGCAGTGCGAGTATTTCGCTCTCGAGGGATTGAGTCATTTGGTCCAGACCATCCGCCTGGTGAAAAACTCCTACAATGATCGCCTGGCCATCGAGGGCCTGCTGCTGACCATGTTTGACGGTCGCAATCGCTTGACTCACCAGGTAAGCGCCGAGGTCAATAAATATTTTAAAGGCCGGCTTTACCAAACCGTGATCCCGCGTAATATCCGCCTCGGTGAGGCTCCCAGCCACGGCAAGCCGGCTATCCTCTACGACCGGCGCTCCACCGGTGCGATCAGCTATCTGCAGTTGGCCAGGGAGTTTCTCCGTCAGCAGAAAAAGGCGCAGGAAAAAGACATTGTCAAATAAACATAAGGCCACCTTGAAAAATTGCTCTTTCGCCCGATTTCTGCGTTATGCTCAAAAAATTATCCTCGGAATATCAACCATATGCCTGCGGTAATTTTTTTTCGCATGCCTTGAACTCGAACAAAATAGCTAATTTTTCAAGATAGCCTGAAGTTATTGCTGAGTGAGCCCATAGGTTGACAGGGGGTTGTTGCGTGCTTTCAGGATGTCATGTCTGAGTTGTTTGTCCAAAACCGGCAATACCGGAAGAAAATACCAAGACCGTTGTCTTGTCTTGCGCGCAAGTGGTAAGGACAGTAAAGAGCGAGGGAAAAAACCATGGTCAAACGAAATTCTTTGGGCAAAGGGTTGGGCGCCCTGTTACCGTCTTACGATGAAAGCGGAAAGCGGGCCTATATCATCTGCCCGCTAGATGCCATCGAGCCCAACCCCCGTCAGCCGCGAAAACAGATCGGTAATCAGGCCCTGGCTCAACTGGCTGAATCCATACGAGAAAAGGGGGTTCTGTTGCCCCTGGTGGTGCGGCGGGTTGCCCCTGAACGCTATCAGCTTATTGCCGGAGAACGACGCTGGCGGGCCGCAGGCCTGGCCGGACTGCACGAAATACCGGTTCTGATTAAAGATGTATCCCCCCAAGATCAACTGGAACTAGCTTTGGTTGAAAATATTCAACGCCAGGATCTCAATCCCATGGAAGAGGCCGAGGCCTACCTACGCCTGGTCAAAGAGTACGGTTTAACTCAGGAAGAGGTGGCTAAAAGGGTGGGGAAGGATCGCTCCACCGTAGCCAATGCTCTGCGGATCAATCAGTTGCCGGACTTCGCCAAAGACGACCTGAGCGCCGGGCGGATCAGTATGGGTCATGGTCGGGTGCTGCTCAGCCTGGAGGATGAGCAACAACTGCGGGAGTTGCGGGACGAAATTGTGGAGAAAGGTTTGAGCGTGCGCCAGACCGAGGAGCTTGGGCGTAAGCGCAAAAACCGCAAGAGCGGGGGGGCTGGCGGTGGAAGCTCCCGCAGGGCCCGCAACGGGATTCCTGAATCTTATTGTCACAACCTGATCACTGAGCTTAACCGACACCTTAAGACCAGGGTGCGGATTGTCCAGAATGGCGTACGAGGCAGGGTGGAGATCGACTATTATTCGCCAGATGATCTGGAAAGGATAACCGTTCTGATGATGGTTACTAAATAGTGCCTGAACGGAAGGCGCTAAACCCAGGTTTGATAAGGGTCGGGTTTTTGATCTACGCTTTATAGTAAGTATGACAAGGGTGTTGAAAAGTAGCTGATCTTAGCCAATTTTCAAATCTCCTTGCTAAAGTCGGCCAAGACCATGACTGTTGGGTGGACATTATTTGCAACCCGCGCGGTTTATGCCAGCTTTTTCCAGCAGCAGGACAAACGCTGACTCCGCTTAGCGCTCAACTCGGCGCCACTTAGGGCTCACCCAGAAATAACTTCACATTTTGAGGCCACCTTTAACCAACACGATAACCAAGGGGAAAAATGAGCAATCAGACAATTGTCTTCACCGAAGTGGATGAAGCGCCGGCTTTAGCGGCTTACTCCTTATTCCCCATTCTTCGGGCTTACACCAAGGGGACGGGGATCTGCCTGAAAAAACAGGATATCTCGCTGGCCGGTCGCATCATTGCCGGTTTTCCCGAATGCCTGCGGGCAAATCAACGCATTCCCGATTATCTCGGTGAGCTGGGCAAACTATGCCAACGAGCCGACGCCAATATCATTAAGCTGCCCAACATCAGCGCCTCGATTCCTCAGTTGCGGGAGGCCATCAAGGAGCTGCAGGCCAAGGGGTACAAGCTGCCCGATTACCCCGACGAGCCCAAAACTGCGGCCAAAGAACAACTGCGCGCCCGTTATGCCAAGATTCTGGGCAGCGCCGTCAACCCGGTTTTGCGGGAAGGCAACTCGGACCGCCGGGCGGCGGCGGCGGTAAAACGTTTCGGCAAGCAGCGCCCCCACCGGCTGATGAAACCCTGGTCGGCCAAGTCCCAATCACGGGTGGCCCAGATGAAGAGCGGAGATTTTTACGGCAGTGAAAAATCCGTCACCATCAGCAAAGCCGGCAGCGGTAAAATTGAGTTTGTCGCTGAAAACGGCGCCACCACGGCGCTTAAAGAAAAAATGCCCTTACTCGCCGGAGAAATTGTTGATGCCGCGGTGATGAACGTGACCGCCCTGCGCGCATTTTACCAGGAACAGATGGCGGCCGCCGGCCAGGACGGGATCTTGTTATCGCTTCATCTTAAGGCCACCATGATGAAAATTTCGGATCCGATCATGTTCGGCCATTGTGTCAGCGTCTTTTATCAGGATGTTTTTGTCAAACACGCCGATATCATCAAGGAGCTGGGGGTCAACGTCAACAACGGCCTGGCCGACCTCGATGCCAAGATTAAGATTTTGCCGAAAGAACAGCGGGCGGCGATCGAGGCGGATATCCAGGCGGTTTATCGCAACAACTGCCGGCTGGCGATGGTTGATTCCGGCCGGGGCATCACCAACCTGCACGTGCCCAACAATGTGATCATCGATGCCTCAATGCCAGTGTTTATCCGCGATGGCGGCCGCATGTGGGGGCCGGACGGCCAGTTACACGACACCATCGCCATGATTCCCGATCGCTGTTACGCCCCGATCTATCAGGAAGTGGTGGTGGATTGCCAGACCCACGGGGCCCTGGACCCGGCCACCATGGGCAGCGTGGCCAATGTCGGCCTGATGGCGCAACGGGCCGAAGAGTACGGCTCCCACGACAAAACCTTCGTGGCTCCAGGCAAGGGGACCATCCGGGTGGTCGATGAAAGCGGAGCAATCCTGCTGGCGCAAGCCGTAAATCCAGGCGATATTTTTCGAGCCTGCCAGACCAAGGATGCCCCCATTCAGGATTGGATCAAACTGGCGGTGACCCGCGCCCGGGCCACCGGAACCCCGGCCATTTTCTGGCTTGACCAAAAGCGGGCCCATGATTCCCGGCTGATCGCCAAGCTTAAAATCTATTTACCCGATCATGACCTCAAAGGTCTGGATATCCGGATTATGCCGCCACTTGAGGCCATGCGCCTCACTCTGGCAAGAACCAGAAGGGGTGAGGACAGCATTGCGGTTACCGGCAACGTCCTGCGTGACTATCTCACCGACCTGTTCCCCATCCTGGAGCTGGGCACCAGCGCCAAAATGCTTTCCATCGTGCCCCTGATGAATGGTGGCGGTCTTTTTGAAACCGGGGCCGGCGGCTCAGCCCCCAAGCATGTTCAGCAGTTCCTGCGGGAAGGCCATCTGCGCTGGGATTCATTGGGTGAATTTTGCGCCATGGCGCTATCCTTCGAACATATTCATCGCACTTTCAACAACCCCAAGGCGGCAATCCTGGCCCAAACCCTGGATCAGGCCATCGGCAAGTTGCTGGAAAACGAGAAATCGCCTTCCCGCCAAGTTGGCGAACTGGATACCCGGGGCAGTCATTTCTACCTGGCCCTGTATTGGGCCCAAGCCCTGGCCGAACAAGATAAGGACCGTGAGCTTAAAGCTCGCTTTGCCAAGCTGGCCCAAGAGTTGGCCCTAAGCGAGGCCAAGATCGTCCAGGAACTTAACGCCGTTCAGGGGCAGACGGTGGATATCGGTGGTTATTACCGGCCGGATCCCGTCAAGGCCAGCCGGGCCATGCGCCCCAGTCCCACCTTAAACGCCATTATCGAGTCCGACGAGGATGGCAAAGGCGGATAAACGGCAAGCGCAATACCAAGATGAAAATCATGAGCTTACGACCATCGCGACCGCCTGACACCGGCAGAATCACCAGGATGAGGTCAGAAGTTCTTGAGGAGCGCTCCCGCCCATACTTGCGAGTGCCCACGAAGGAGGCCTGAAATGGGACTATGGATTACCGCAAAGCGCTGGCGCATTATGCTGGTGGGCATACTGCTTAGCGTGACGCCCCTCGTCATCTTGGCCGCTTTTGTTTTTTTCGAATTGCGGAGCCATATCCCCAGGCTGCTCATGGATGCGCATCTGCAGTCCGCCAAGTTACTCGCCGGCAAAATCACGAACCATTTGAACCACGATACCAGCTTAGCCAGAGCCTACGCGGCCAGACCTTTGCTGGTCGAGGGAGTGCGGCACGGAGACCGGCGGACAATGGAGCAGCATCTGCGGAATCTGATCGAAAATGCGGCGCACATTGGCCGGGCTTACATCGTCTCGCCGGTCGGGATCAAGCTCGCCGCTTACCCCGCAAACCAGGCCGTTTTGGGCCAGGATTTTTCTCACCGAGGCTGGTTTCAGGGCGTCAGTAAAGACTGGCAGCCCTACATCTCGAGTCTATAGCGGACCCCAAAAACGGGACAATATGCTAAGGTGTGCTCCTGACCAGAAAGGAGGAGCGAATTGAAACAGAGAAAAACCTTCAGCAAGGAATTCAAGGCCCGTGTTGCCCTGGGTGCGGTAAAAGGACAGAAGACAGTTGCTGAGCTGGCAACAGAATATGGGGTTCATCCCAATCAGATCGGGCAGTGGAAAAAGACGTTATTGAAGGATTCGGCGGAACTTTTCTCCCGGAGCAAGGATCGTGACATCGAAACGCATGAAGCCGAAAAGGAGCGTCTTTACCAGCAAATTGGAAAGCTGCAAGTTGAATTGGAGTGGTTAAAAAAAACGGTAGTATACAAGAGATGAGCGTATCAGAAAAACGAACCTGTATTGAGCCTGAAATTCCAGGCGTAAGCATCGTTCGGCAGTGTGAGCTGTTACGCCTGCCCCGATCCAGTTATTATCGATCTGGGGGCAATTTATCAGGAGTAAGTCAAGAAGATCTGAAACTGATGCGCCTGATCGATGAGGAGTATACGCGCCATCCGTTTTACGGCAGCCGCAAAATACGGATTTTTCTGAGACGGCAGGGATACCCGGTAAACCGGAAACGGGTGCAGCGCCTGATGCGTAGAATGGGGATACAGTCCATTGCGCCGAAGCCAAACACAAGTGTGCCGCGCAGAGACCATAAAGTTTATCCGTATCTCTTGAAGGGAACGAATATCAATCGCCCGAATATGGTCTGGTGTTCGGATATCACATACATTCGGCTCTCAGGCGGCTTCGTCTATTTGACCGCCATTATGGACTGGCACAGTCGCTATGTGCTGTCCTGGGAAATTTCGGTGACCATGGATGACGATTTTTGCGTGAATGCCCTTGATAGCGCCATCCGCCGATATGGCAGACCGAATATTTTCAATACGGACCAGGGCACCCAATATACCGGCAAACATTTCACGGGCGTGTTACAGGAACATGGAATTCGGATCAGTATGGACGGCAAGGGCCGGGCGATGGATAACGTTTTTATTGAACGATTGTGGCGATCCGTGAAGTACGAAAAAATATATCTCCACGATTTTCAAAATGTCAAAGAGCTGGTCAAGGAATTGAAGCAATATTTTGATTTTTATAATTTCGAGCGGCCTCATCAATCACTGGATGACAAAACTCCTGCCGAGATCTATTGGGGCCCAGGCCTGGCCCGAGCGGCAGCATGAAACAGATGATTGAATCGGCATTGAGCAATTTTTACCAGGTTGCCCGCAGGAAAAATTTCAGCGCTCCGACGAGCTATTAATGGCCCATTCTCGCGCTGAAATTTTCCCTGCTCGTTCATCGCCATAAATGACGGGATTGGTTAACTTCATGAATCGAGTACACCTTAAATTTGAAATTTTTTGTCCTTGACATGGGGTCCACCTCAGTTCGCTCAGCAACCTGGTCGTTTATCGCAACTTGTCCCTCTGCGTGGTGGCGGCTAACTACGACCGGGAGGTGACCGGCTACGACGCCTCAATAATCGAAAGCTTGGTGACCCAAACCCTGTTTATGAAATCCATCGCCAGCCAGATCAGCGAGACCGAAGACGCCTTCGCTTACACCGTCCATGCCCTGGCCCGGACATCTGAAGCCAACGACGAGGATACCGGCAATCACATCCTGCGGGTGGGTGAATATTGCGCCTTGCTCGCCGACAAACTCGGCTGCCCCGATAAATTCGTCGCCACCATCAGACTGCAGGCCCTGATGCACGACGTTGGCAAAATTCATATTCACCATGATATTCTCAAAAAGCCCGGTAAACTCACCAAGGAGGAGTTCATCCAAATGAGGGAGCATCCAGACTACGGCGCCAAGATTCTCGGCGCTCACCAACGCCTGACCATGGCAACCGAGATCGCTTTGACCCACCACGAACGTTGGGACGGCGGCGGCTACCCTAACCGCCTGAAAGGCGAGCAGATTCCCCTCTCCGGCCGGATCATGAACCTTGCCGACCAATACGATGCCCTGCGCAATGTCAGAGTTTACAAACCAGCTTTGGATCATCCGGCCACCTGCGGAATAATCATCGAGGGCGACGGCCGGACCATGCCCGGTCATTTCGACCCCCAGGTGCTGGCCGCCTTCAAGGAAAACCGCCAGGAGTTTGCGGCCATCTACGAGAGGCTTAAAGGATGAAGCGCTCATCTAATTTGACAATACTCGGTCGGGCTGGCTGGGATTTACTTTTTCCTCCCTCCTGCCTGAGTTGCCGGGCCTCCTTGGCCTCTTCGCAAGTCCCACTGTTCTGCCAGGAATGCCTACGGCAGTTGAGTTGGCTTGACTCACCGCTCTGCACTTGTTGTGGCCGCCCTTTAAGTAATGCGGCCCGTGATTCGGCCGAGGGCGACCATTTTTGCGGTTTATGTCTGCAAAAACCGCCTCATTTTACCCGGGCGCGGGCAGCCATGATCTATGAGGGACCCATCACTACGGCCATTTTAGCCTGTAAGTATAATCGCGACCTGGCCGGGCTTACCTCTTTCGCCGCGCTGGCCCGCCGCTCCCCGGCTCTGGCCCCCTTGATTTTGCCCGGAAGCGATCGAAACGGGGAGGAGGCCGAGGGACTAAAATTCGACTTATCGACGAGGGCCGGGAGCGAAGCTGGCCCAGAAAGCAAGCCAAATCCAGTTAAGACCTTGGCTGCAAGCAAACCAAGCCCGGCTACCGCCGAACTTGCTCCCAAGACGATCGCAGTGACCGCCATCGCCTTGGGGTGGGCTGAGTTTGACTATATTTTACCGGTTCCTCTACATCTTAAACGGTTGCGTCATCGTGGCTTTAACCAGGCCCTGGTATTGGCCCGGGCCTTTTTCCCCGAAGCAAAGAGAAAAATTGTCGCCGATCTACTGCTACGCCATCGCTGGACCGACCCACAAACCGGGATGAGCGGTAGTCAGCGTCGAGAAAACCTGCGCGACGCTTTTGGTGTTGCTTGCCGGCAAAAGATAAAAAACCGCCGTATACTCCTGATTGATGATGTCTTTACCACCGGCAGCACCGTTAATGAATGCGCCAGGGCGCTGAACGCTGCTGGCGCTGCTCAAGTACAGGTTTTTACTTTAGCCAGGGTGCGGGAATTCGGTTAAGCAGCAAAAATCATCTTGATTTTGGCTGAGGAACAAATTACAGTCTCATGTGGACGGGTCTTGTTCCTGTGGGTGGTTGGTGAGCGACCCTGAACGTTCACTGGTTCGGATGTTCAGCTTTTGAAAGTTGCCCGCAGGCTATGATGCTCTGGAGGTTGTTGTGACCACTTCGATGAATACTTGGAATACTCGAATTTTCGGCATGCTGCTGTGGGGTGGCGCGATCTTGCTGTTATCTGCCCCCCTTCAAGCTTTAGCTGGTGAAACCAATTTGACCGGAGGGAGGAAAACCGAAGATCCTTTGCTCAGCCGTTTTTTGTCGGAATCTGACGGCCCATCCGGTTCTTCAAGCCAACAGGCGCTGCCCTCGCGATTTCATCTCGGTTTTTATCCCGTCGCGCCGCCCCCAAATGTCGAAAACGACAGGTTCCCTCTTTTGTTCTTCACGTTTAATCGAGATCAATCTTCCCATGCAGCGATTGCCAGCCCAGCCAACCCTGGGTATGATTCTCCGCACAGTGCTTACCGGCTGACCGACATTGGGCGGACTCCATCGTCAGCCAGCGTGCCCGGCTTTGCCGGGTTGGGAGAGTCGCTACTTGCCGACCATCACCAAGATGACCGCATAACTCTGAGCCTGGGGGCCGGAGTGCGCCATGACGCCCTGAGCGCCGGGGTCGCATATGCCCGTCAAAGTGGTCCTCCTGCGGTAGAGGGCGGGGGTTCCGAGGGATCCTCTCTCTTCCCCTCATTTCTCCTGACCCCTTTAGGGGGTAGCCAGGAGCAGGCTTTTGATGGCCGCAGCCCCGATGGCCACGCCGTTTTTCTCTACATGGGCCACAGTCTCTCTCAGCGGTTGAATCTGCGCGGCACCTTGGGATTGGGTAAACTCACTACGGTGACAAACAACAAACACCTCGGCCTCCTGGAGGAACAGAGTAGTCGCTGGGGGGTCGATTTTACCGCAAGTTATCGACTGCTGGACAACCTGATGTATAAAGCCCATCTCGGCTACGTCAACATTGATGACAGCTCCCCGTTTTATAACCTGCGCCAACAAACCACCGATTCCGACGCAACGCCGTTTTCCTCGCTTAGTCAAGGTTCCAAGCACATGTTCCGCGTGGGCGGCCATATTCGAATGACCTTTTAAAATTCATTCCGGCTAACCGCTTCTCAGGAAAGAATCAATGAGCCTCGCAGTTGTTCGAGCGAGCTGATTTTGTTGGTTTTCAGATATAGGCTAATCCCATCGACGATTTCTTCGGTGGCTCGAGGATTGACGAAATTGGCGGTACCCACCTCAACCGCATGGGCCCCGGCCACGATAAACTCCAGAGCGTCGGCGGCGCACATGATTCCGCCGATCCCGATCACCGGAATCCGCACCGCCCCAGCCGCCTGCCAGACCATGCGCAGGGCTACCGGCTTGATCGCCGGACCCGATAAGCCACCCATTACGTTAGCCAGTTTGGGCCGCCTGGTTTGCAGATCAATGGCCATTCCTAATAAGGTGTTGATCAAGGAAACACCGTCGGCGCCATGATCAGCCACCGCTTGCGCCATGATCCGGATATCATTGACATTGGGTGAAAGTTTAACAATCAACGGTAAACTGGTAGCTTTTCGCACGGCCTTGGTCACGGCCGCGGCCATGGTCGGGTCAGCGCCGAAGACCACCCCCCCCCGTTTGACGTTGGGACAGGAGATATTAACTTCAAGGGCGCCAATGCCTTCAGTATTGTCGAGGCGGTCGGCCAGTTCAGCGTACTCCTCCACCGTGTTGCCCAGAATGTTGACCACGATCGGAGCCGCCACCCCCCGCAGCCATGGCAACTTATCCTGTAAAAAAGCTTTGATCCCAATATTTTCCAGGCCGATAGCGTTCAGCATCCCGCAAGGAGTTTCCACCAGACGGGGCGGGGGATTGCCGGCCCGGGGCTTCAGCGAAATCCCCTTGACCACCACCGCGCCGAGTTTGTCCAGGTTGACAAACTTGGCATATTCCTGCCCATAACCAAAAGTGCCGGAAGCGGTCATAACCGGATTGTTCAGCACCATCGAGCCGATTTTCACCTTGAGATCAATTTGTTCGACGACTCTCATCTCTGTCTTCCTCTGACCTCTATCCTCTGACCTCTATCCTCTTGATTTCTATCCTCTGATTTCTATTCAGATGTCCAGTCAAGATCCAGGGCATTGAATACCGGTCCATCTTTGCAGGCGTGCAAGTAGCGCACTTGCCCCCCGCGCCTTCCGACTCCTTTAACGGCACAACCCAGACAGGCGGAGATGCCACAGGCCATCATGGTTTCCAGCGATACCTGGCAATCCCAACCCTGCTTTTGGCAATAGTTGGCCGTAACGGCCATCATCGGTTTTGGCCCGCAACAATAAACCCGACGGGCCTTGCCAGCACTCGGCACATTTAGGGCCAACAAGTCCGGGACCAGTCCGGCATAGCCCAGGGAACCGTCATCGGTGGCCACTAACGGAGAAAACCCCATCAGCCGGAATTCATCCGCCAGTTGGTGAAGCTCCGCTTTGTTACGGGCCCCCAACATCAGTTCAATGGTCAGTCCTGGCTGCTGGCGTTTAAGCTCCTGAGCTAACAAGAAGAGTGGGGCGATGCCCATCCCGCCACCGACCAGACACAAGCTTACGCCGGGAGCGGGCGGTGTCAGATCAAAACCTCGACCCAAGGGGCCTATCAGGCTGGCCTGGTCCCCTGCTGCCAGGGCGGCTAGGCGCTTGGTTCCCGCGCCAAAGACTTTGAACAACACCTGAATTGAGCCATCGGCCCGGCATTGGTGCAGGGAAAATGGTCGGCCCAACAGGGGGTCAAGAAGACCTCCGGAGCGCAGCATTACAAACTGGCCGGGCCGGGCCGTTGTCGCAATTTCCGGGGCGTGCAGAGTGAGCCGGAAAATTTCTTTGCCAAGTTGCTCTTTTTTAACGATTTTTACTAAATATTGTCCGGCCATGCCCGCCACTTATTATCTGTTTGCCTGAACTTAGGGCTTACTCAGAAATAAATTTACACTATAAAGGTGTTGCTAAAATTATATAAATATTCAACAAAAACAGTTTTTTTAAAGCAGAAAAGCCTCTATAGTGGGCGGTATCCCTACCAAAAGAACCCCAAACCCAAAACGGAGGCTTTTTCCATGCGCTACAAGAATATCAAGCTAATTGCGCGAAAACAACTAAAAAACAATTCCCCCGCAAAGCCCCATAACACCACCGCCCGAAGCCCATTGACCGCAGCGGGAGATCACGGTAGACTGTGGGCCACTTTTTAACTTTTGGCCACCTTGAAAAATTGCTCTTTCGCCCGATTTCTGCGTTATGCTCAAAAAATTATCCTCGGAATATCAACCATATGCCTGCGGTAATTTTTTTTACGTGCCTTGAGCTCGAACAAAATAGCTACTTTTTCAAAGTAGCCTTTTAACAGTTTGTGGTAATTCCTTGGTTTTTCGTTGTTGCTATAACGTGCAATCGGGACTTGCCCTGCCGGACAGGAGTTGATATGCAATGAGTCATGAGGAAAATCTTAGTCATCTGGCAAACATGGTTAACAATTTGTTGGGTCGGCTTGATGCCATTGCCAGCGAAAAAGAAAAAATGACGGAGCAGTTGCGTCTTGTCGGGATGGAAAACGCCGAACTGCGGCAAGATTTGATTGAAATGCGGGAAGAAAAGAGCCAGGTCCGGCAAAGGGTAGACGGCCTGATCGATTTTATTGAGCAATGGGAACGCAATTTTGCCGTCCGTGGCACCAAGCAAGCGGTCAATGCTAATGCCAATGTCGATGCCGATTCGACCGCGCCTTCCCCGGGGGCTTGATGTTGTGTTTACGGATAGGATAGTCGGTTGGGGCTGGCAAAGGTTTACTATTGCTAAGTGCGGTGGTTTCTGGTAGCCTCCAAGGTGAGGAGCGGACTTGGAACGTTTGGTCAAATTCGAGGTGCTGGGTCAGGAGTACCAACTTTACACCGACGCCCCCGAAGAGGATGTTCGCGAGATTCTTCAGCTAGTCAAAACCCAGTTGGAGGAAGTAAGCCGGGTTGGGGCCCGAGGCTTGCCGGCCAACAAGGCGGCCATTCTTACCAGCTTGAACATGGCGAGTCAGTATGTGCGCCTTAAGCGAGAGTTTGCGGAATATCGCCAAACGGTGGAGCGTTCGTTGGGCTGTCTGTCATCCAGGGTCGAAAAAACGACGTCTCCCTTTAGAGATTGAGTTGCCGACCGACCGGCTTCCCGAATTTTGGCTTCATGGCTGACTTGAAAAAACTTTTTCCCCTGCCCTGTTGGTGCTTGGGCGGATAATTTCGAGCCAACATTGACATTGAGGGTGACCTCAAGCTGCTTCCGGCTGGGAAGTCGGTTCGCCGAATTCCTTATAAGGAAGTGCAGGTATCGCCCACCTAACTCAGTTAGGTTCGATGTCACCGTTCGGGGACGGCAATGGCGGGGGATTTTTTTTGTGGAAGCCTCGAAGTGGCGGGCTCCGTACCTTTAGCGTACAGGAAGCGTACTCGGAAAAATAAAGTTTTGGTCAATTTCTGAATTGGAGCCTTGAAAATAACATAAAAAAAGATAAATGTCGAACCATGTTCCTGGATGTTTTTTTGTTGTTTTTTGCCGAGAGGAAGAGGTGTTTTTCTGCGCGGCGGTTTTGGTCGATTGGCCGGCTGCGGCGCCCGGTTATATTTGGGGGCGGAGTCGCGCAAGCCCGGCGGTGGCGGTGTTTCGCCGAATAGACTGCGACTTGCCTTTTGGGGCGTGGTTGCTCCGCTTTTTGAAGCTTCCCCAGGCTGGGGTTGATTGGTGATAAGGCTAATCCTGGATTTTTTCCGATCGGGCGCGCCGCGATTTGCGGTGGCATTATTTACGGGCCGTCTTCGGCTTTAAGTCCTCTGTCTCTTGCTGCCACTGGCGGCGGCGTCCCGTTGTTGCCTGAAAGTGCAACAACCGGGGGTTGACCTCCATTCTGCAAGTAACGTCAGCATCTTGTTGCTTACGAAGGCTGCTTGCGGCGATCGTTTTTCGGTTGACCTTATCTCTGGTTGTTCGCTTTCTGGGCTTTCCCCTCTTTTTCCTCTCTGGTTGTCGCGGCTTTAATCTTCACCAAAGGGGGTTTCCCGTGTCCGATATTTTGCTTTTGGCTGGCCTGGCCGGCTTGGTGGCTTTGGCGGTGGGTCTGGCTACCGGTTTTTATTTGCGCAAACTCACGGTTGCTCGCCGCCGGGAGGAGACCGAGGCCCAAGGCCGCAAGTTGATTGAAAATTCCCTGACCGAAGCCGAGCGGATCAAGAAGGAGGCGGTTCTTCAGGGTCGGGATGAGGTCTTGCAGTTGAAGCAGCAGGCTGAAAATGAGGTTCGCGAACGAAAAAAAGAGGTGGCGGACGCAGAAGAACGACTGACTCGGAAGCTCCAGCAACTCGAGCACAAGCTTGATTTGCTGGATCAGCGGGAGACGGCGCTACTCAGAAAAGAGCAGGGCGTGGTTCAGGGGGAGGAAAAACTTAAATGGCGCCATCGGGAAATCGATCAACTGGTGGATCAGCAACGCGTTCAACTGGAAAAAATCTCAGGCATTTCTCGGGACGAGGCCAAACAGACGTTGATTGCCAGCATTGAGAGCGAGGCCCGGATGGAAGCAGCCAAGGCGGTAATTCGGATTGAAAACGAGATGAAGCTACAGGCTGATCGCCAGGCCAAAAACATTATTGCCCTGGCGATATCCCGCTATGCCGGAAATTATGTGGCTGAAAAAACGGTGTCGGTGGTGCCCTTGCCCAACGATGAGATGAAGGGCCGAATCATCGGCCGGGAAGGTCGAAATATTCGGGCAATCGAAGCCGCCACCGGCATTGATGTAATCATCGATGATACCCCGGAGGCCGTTATTCTCTCAGGTTTTAATCCGGTCCGACGTGAGGTGGCTCGCCTGGCCTTGGAGCGCTTGATCGCCGATGGCCGCATTCACCCGGCCCGGATCGAAGAAGTAGTCGACAAGGCGGCCGAGGATCTGGCAACGGGAATGCGGGAATCCGGTGAGCAGGCGACCTTTGATGTTGGGGCGCATGGGGTTAGCCCCGAGTTGATTGAGCTTTTGGGGCGGCTCAAGTACCGGACCAGCTACTCGCAGAACTGTCTTCATCATTCCCTTGAGGTGGCCTTCCTCTGCGGAATCATGGCCGCCGAGTTGGGCTTGAATGTTAAACAGGCCAAACGGGCCGGGTTGCTGCACGATATTGGCAAGGCGGTGGATCACGAAGTGGAGGGGCCTCATGCCATTATTGGCGCCGATCTGGCTAAAAAATATGGGGAGTCACCGGAGGTGGTTCATGCCATCGGAGCCCATCATGAGGATCTTGCTCACGCAAGTGTGCTCGATATTCTGGTCCAGTCAGCGGATGCCCTCTCCGGCGCCCGACCCGGGGCCCGCCGGGAAATGCTTGAATCATACGTTAAACGCCTGAAAGATCTGGAAGAAATCGCCACCAGTTTTCAGGGAGTAGAAAAATCTTACGCCATTCAGGCCGGACGCGAGATCCGGGTGATTGTGGATAGCTTCAAGCTTAACGATGTCGAGGCTGCGGTGATAGCCAAGGACATAGTTAAAAAAATTGAGAGAGAATTAACCTATCCTGGTCAGATCAGGGTAACCGTGATTCGCGAAAGCCGGACGGTGGAGTACGCCAAGTGAACATCGCCGAACAAGTTGCTTACTTGACCCGGGGGGCCGTTCAGGTTATTGCCCCGACCGACCTGGAAAAGAAGCTGCTTAAAGCGCAAAAAACCGGGGTGCCGCTTAGGGTTAAGGCCGGTTTCGATCCCACCGCTCCGGATTTGCACTTGGGCCATACCGTGCTGATTCAGAAGATGAAGCACTTTCAGGACTTGGGTCATGAAATTTGCTTCCTTATCGGTGATTTCACCGGAATGATCGGGGATCCCACCGGCAAGTCGGAAGTTCGCCGACCGCTGTCGGCCGAAGAGGTGGCATGTAACGCCGCAACCTATAGGGAGCAGGTTTACAAAATACTTGATCCCGCCAAAACTCGGGTGGTGTTTAATTCTGCTTGGCTCAACGAGCTGTCTTCCCAGGAGTTTGTTAAGCTCTCAGCCCAGCTCACGGTGGCTCGAATGCTGGAGCGGGAAGACTTTAAGCAGCGTTTTGCCGAGGAGCAGCCCATCGGTATCCATGAATTTCTTTATCCTCTGATGCAGGGCTATGATTCGGTGGCTTTGCGCGCGGATATCGAGTTGGGCGGCACCGACCAGCTTTTTAATCTCCTGATGGGCCGTGATCTGCAACGAGCCTGGGGGCAGGCGCCGCAGGTGGTAATTACCATGCCGCTGCTGGAAGGGCTGGACGGGGTCAACAAGATGAGCAAGTCTTTGGGTAATTACATCGGGATTTGTGAAAGCGCTGAGGATATTTACGGCAAAACTATGTCGATGTCCGACGATTTAATGTATAAGTACTATGAGTTGCTCAGTGATTTGCCGTTTGCGGAAATCACCGCCCTAAGAGCAACGGTGGCTGCCGGCAAGGCCCACCCCAAAGAGGTGAAACAGCGGCTGGCCCGAGAGCTGACCACTCGCTTCCATAATGAAGCCGCGGCCGGGCGGGCTGAGGAAAATTTTGACAAAGTGTTTAAGAGACACGAACTACCGGAAGATATGCCTCAACTTGTTTTGCCCGTCACCACCGATGCTGTCTGGTTGCCCCGCCTCCTTTGCGAGAGCGGCCTGGTCAAGGGTACTTCCGAGGCCCGACGTTTGATTAACCAGCAGGCGGTAAGCCTCAACGGAGAGAAAGTCACCGATACTGCAACCGTAGTCCCGGCTACCGGCAAAATTTTGCTTAAGGTGGGTAAACGCCGTTTCTGTCGGGTGATTTTTCGCTAGTTTTGCCATGTTTTTTTGCCTCAGGGAGATCTGCCATGAAAACTCCTTCCCGTCATCGTCGTGATCGCAACAAGCTCAGTCGTCGTACTTTTTTGGCCTTGATGTCGGCTTCTGCCCTCGGGTTTACGCTGGGGGGTTGTGCTGTAAACCCGGTCACCGGTCAGCGTCAGTTAATGCTGCTCTCGGAAGACCAGGAGGTGGCCATCGACCGTGAACATGCCCCCCACCAGTTTTCCGCCGACTTCGGTGTTTCCCGGGATCTTGCCCTAAACGGTTACGTCAGTTCCACCGGCCGGGAACTAGCCGCCTTTTCCCATCGGCCCCAAATGCCCTATTCATTCCAGGTGGTCAACGCCAACCACATCAATGCCTACGCCTTTCCCGGCGGCACGATCGCCGTTACCAGGGGGATTATGCTGGAGATGAACGACGAGGCCGAACTGGCGGCGCTGTTGGGGCATGAGATTGGCCATGTCACCGCTCGTCACGCCGCCCAACGGATGACCAGGGGGCTTATTGCTCAGTTGGCGGTGGTCGGAGCGACGCTGGGGGTGACCGCAACCGAGGATCGCCAAGGCTTGGCGCCTTTGGTTCAGACCTTAGGGGGAATAAGCGCCGGGGTTTTGCTGGCCCATCACAGCCGGGATGACGAGCGGGAGGCCGATGCCCTGGGGATGAAGTATGCCGATCGAGCGGGACAGAACCCCGCGGGGATGACCGATTTACACCAGATACTGGTGGATCAGTCGCGACGAAACCCCAATGCCTTGGAGTTGATGTTTGCCACTCATCCCATGAGCGGCGAACGGTTGGCCACCGCCCAGGGGAAGATGGCCAACCTTTATCGTAGCCGCCAGCACTTGCCCCACAATGTTGAGCGCTATCAAGACCAAACCGCAACCTTGCGCCTTCTTAAGCCGAGCGTAGAGGAGCAGCGGCTCGGGGAAAAGGCCATGGCCCGGGAGCGCTTTGCCCGGGCCGAACCGCACCTTAAAAGGGCTTTAACTCTTACTCCCGGTGATTATACTGCATTGATCCTGATGTCTCGTTGTCAGTTTGGTTTGGGCAGGAAGCAAGAAGCCGCCGAATTTGCCGATCAGGCCCGCCTGGTTTTTCCCGGTGAACCGCAGGCCCTGCATGTTGCCGGCATCGCCCGTTTGGGAACGGGGGACCATGAAGTTGCTTATCAGCACTTTATGGAGTATGAAAAACTGTTGCCGGGCAATCCCAACACCACCTTTCTTAAGGGGGTGGCCAGGGAAAACATGGGGCAGAGAGCGACCGCGGCTCGATATTATCTGCACTATCTCCGCCAGGTCAACCGTGGTGGGCAAACCGGATACGTTCGGCAGCGTTTGACCGAGTGGGGAGTTTTGCGACCCCGCTAAGGGGATGCTGAAGGCTATCTTGAAAAATCAGCATGCGCAAAAAATTACCGCAGGCATATGGTTGATATTCCGAGGATAATTTTTTGAGCATAACGCAGAAATCGGGCGAAAGAGCAATTTTTCAAGGTGGCCTGAAAATTTGACCTGGTTGCGACCTCTTCGCTTTTGCTTCGCGCGCGTTGGTTTTATTGATTTTGGGATAACTATTTGGCTCGCTCATACTTGGTTGCTCAACTATGAAAAGATCAAACCTTAGGCTGGAGTTTTCTCTGCCTGCCTCTTTTAGCCCTGTCAACTTGTCGGTCGAACTGGGAAAGTCCGGCCACAGCTCCGATGAACGGCGAGCCAGCGTTAAACTTAGTTATTTTTACGATACCTTCGATTGGCGACTCTTTAAAAAAAACCTGCTTTTGGTGGACCAGCGCGATGGTTGTTATCTTTACCGTTATGATAATGGCCGACCGTTGGCCTTTCAGGCAAGCAAAGCCGACGGCAAGATGAAGTTTCTTGGGGATTTCTCCGACGGCCCCCTTAGAGAGTTGTTGACTCCGATTATCGAGATGCGGGTCTTGTTGCCTTTGTTGGCCCTATCAACTAAAAGCCACCCTTGGGAAGCGCGGAACCGCGACGATAAAATCGTTTTGCGCTGGCAGGTTCAGGAACTTGATCTGCGCCGATCCCCGACAATGGATGGGGTTCCCGCCGCTTTGTTCGCGGGGTTCCCGGCGCGTGGAAGGGCCGGCCACCAGGCGCCGCCTAACCCTAATCCCGACCCTGATCCTGATCTTGACTCCATGATTGTAGCGCAACAAGACGAACTGCCCGCCGAGACCGCGCGGTTACGTTTGCTGACGCTTGATCAGGTAACCGGATACCGGAAACCCTGGCGCGAGGCCCGGGATTATCTGCGGGCCCAGGGACTGTCACCGACGGCAAATGTGGCGGGTCTCCTGTACGGGTGGGCCGGGTACCAGCCCGGGAGCTACTCGCAGAAGCTGAATATCTCGCTCAAGCCCCATTGGTCGGCTCAACAAGCGATGCTGACGATTTTACGGCACCAGTACCAGGTAATGCACCTGAATGAGGCGGGGATCATCGCCGATCTGGATACGGAATTTCTCCACGATTATCGGGTGGCCTTGCGGCGCAGCCGGGCGGCCCTGACCCAGCTCAAAGGGGTGCTGTCCGCCACCGAGGTTAAATTGTTCCGCGGCAGGTTGGCGACTTTGGCCAGGATGAGTAACCGTTTGCGCGATCTTGATGTTTACCTGTTGAAAAAAGAGGAATATCGGCAAATGCTGCCGATACTCCTGCAATCCGGCCTGGAGCCGCTTTTTACCATGCTGGAGCTTGACCGTCGCCGGGAACTGCGTAAACTTGTGGGCAAAATGAAAGGTTCAGATTATCGCAAGATCATGGCCCAGTGGCGCGAATTTATCAGCGATGACGCGCCCTTGAGAGCGCCTTCGGATCCGCCTTCGATCGAAGGAAGCGACCGGGGAGTTAAAGAGGGCGTTTTGCCAAAAACAAAAGCCCTTGAGCCGGTGATGCTCCTGGCGGAGAAGACCATTGCCCGATCTTGTGCCAGACTGTTAAAGAATGGTCGGGCCATCGGGCCGGATTCCCCGGATCAAGCCCTGCACGAGTTACGCTTGGATTGCAAAAAAATACGTTATCTCTTTGAGTTTTTCTCCGATCTTTTCCCCTCACCGGCCATTTCTCCCCTGATTGCCCAAACCAGGAAGCTCCAGGAAAACCTCGGGACCTTCAATGATCTTTATGTGCAGCAAGGAGCTTTGCGGAAATTTTTGGCCGAGTCAACCGGGGAAAATGAGCTGGAAAAGGAGCCGGAAAAGTTGGTGGCGATGACCGCGGCCATTGGCGGCTTGATCAGTTTGTTGCACCGAAAACAGAGGCAGGTGCGCCGGCAATTTACCAAAATTTTCAAAAATTTTGACGCCTGTGAGTACCGTCGGCGGTTTTGCCCCGAGAAATAATGAGAGCCCGGCAATGAAAATAATTGCGCTGTACAGCATCAAGGGGGGAGTCGGTAAAACTGCGACTTCGGTAAATCTGGCTTATGCTGCGGCCTGCGAAGGCAAGGCCACGATGCTTTGTGATCTTGATCCCCAGGGCTCGGCGTCTTATTACTTACGGGTGCGATCGGCGAGAAAGTTCAGCCAAAAGACGTTGCTTAAGGGTGGCCAAGGCATTGATAAAAATATCAAGGGCACCGATTATGAATTTCTCGACATCTTGCCGGCCGATTTCTCCTACCGTAAACTGGATCTGGCTCTGGGGGAAGGCGCTGACTCCCGGGGGGTTCTTAAAGAGGTTTTTCGCCGTTATCGCGACGATTATGACTACGTTTTTCTTGATTGTCCGCCCAATATCACCTTGTTTTCAGAAAATATTTTTCAGGCCGCTGACTTTGTGGTGGTCCCCTGTATCCCCACTACCCTTTCTTCCTTGACCTTGGAGAAATTGCTCGATTTCTTCGCCCGCAAAAAGCTGAATCAGAAAAAAATCATTCCTTTTTTCTCCATGGTGGAACGTCGTAAAAAATTGCATCGGGCAACGATCGATGCCGCGACCACAAACCGTAAAAAGCCCTTTTTTCTTAGTAGTCAAATTCCTTATCTAAGCGAAATCGAACGAATGGGGGTGGGTCGAGTCCCGGTGGCGGTCAACCAGCCAAACTCGCAGGCGGCCCGGGCCTACAGCGAGCTTTGGTCGGAGTTGCGTAGCCAGATTGATATTGATGTGGAGTAAAATCAGCCCCAATGGAGGTAAAAGAGCGAAATGAAGACTTTGTGTTTGCTGCGGCATGCCAAATCAAGCTGGAAAAGCTCGGCGCTCAACGATTTTGATCGTCCCCTCAACAACCGGGGCAAGAGTGATGCCCCGAGCATGGCCCGGCGTTTGGCGGCGTATGCTTTTGCGCCTGAGTTGATCGTGGCCAGTCCCGCCAAACGGACCAGTAAGACCGCGCTGATTTTTGCCGAAGTTCTTGGTTATCCCGAGGAACGTATCATTTATAACGAGGATATTTACACCGCGGACCTCGCGGGTCTGGTCGCGGTACTCCGGGGGATCAACGCCGGAGTTGACCGGGTCCTGCTGGTTGGACACAATCCCTTTATCACCATCTTGGGTGAATGGCTAAGTGGAGGAAAGTTCGTCAATATTCCAACTTGCGGGCTAGTCGGGCTGGGTCTCCCCCTTGACTCCTGGCAGGAAATCCAGCAAGGCGACGGGAAGGTGCTTTTTTACGATTATCCCAAGAAGATCGCGACACCATGACGCGCGAAAAGAATGCTGTTCCCGGCCAGCCTGTTAGCGGCAAAAGATAACGCGTTTGATGGTCGGCGACGCTAACGCATAAACTTGCCAAACTGCCGGTATTCCTCCTGCATTTTTTTCAGTTCCTGGTCGCCGGGGATCACCACATCGGGGTTGGCTGCATAGTCCAGCTTACGGTTGCGACCACGATAGCGGACGCTACTTAAAATCAACTTGATGGTTTCCAGGCGGGCCAGATGTTTGTCGTCGGAGCGTATGATGTGCCAGGGCGTTTCGGGGGTGTGGGTTTTTTTGAGCAGCAGAAATTTTTTGGCGCTGAACTCGTCCCAAAGCGCTTGAGCCTGGAGATCGACCTCACTTAACTTCCACTGACGCAGGGGGTCATTCTTGCGGCGCTCGAAGCGCAACCGTTGTTCCTCCTTGGAGACGGAGAAGTAGAGCTTGAGCAAGAAAGTTTTGCCGCCGTCATCAAGAAAGTTTTTCTCGTAAATCACCACCTTTTTCATAAAACGCTTGTATTGGGCATCGCTACAAAAACCCATGACCGGCTCGACCATCGCCCGATTGTACCAGCTCCGGTCAAAAAGCACTATTTCCCCCGCGTGGGGAAACTGCTGAATGTAGCGTTTTATGTGCAATTCGCTTTTCTGCTCGCTGCTGGGCTTGCCCAGGGCCACCACCCGACAGTGCTTTTCGTTCATATAACGAGTGACTCGGCGGATGGTGCCACCCTTGCCCGAGGCATCGCGACCATCAAAGAGGACGATCATCTTCATGTCGTGTTGTTCGAGGTGGCGCTGCAGCTTGATCAGTTCGGCCTGGTAGGGTTTGAGTTCCTCGTCGGCGAAATATTCCAGCAGAATTTCGCGAATTATCAGGTCTTTGTCCTGATGTTTGAGCAACTCTATAATCTTCTGGACTTGCCCTTCAATGCTTTTGGCCTTGATGTTAGGGTCGATTCGACTTACCGTTTGTCTAATCGACTTGGTGGAGCTTAGGGCTGATTTTTTAATTTTGGTCCCGAGCAGGGTCTCAAACTTCTCCATTGCTGTCGGAGCCGCACGGTTTTCCGTCGGCCCCGACGGCGCAGCCGGGGTGGGAGCGGTTATGGGGGTGACGCGGTCTCTGGTCGCTTCGGGCTTGTCCACCGGACTCTTTTTTTTCATGGATTTTTCAAACAAAACTAGATGGACTCAGCTTTACAGATGTTTTTTCGGCACTTGGCCACTCGCCCGCATTTACGGCAAAGATATTTGCCGTCGGCCACTAACTCCTTGTAAGAAGGCGGGGCATTTGCCCTTAAGGTGTTTTTAGCCAACTTGCAGAGACACTTACCAATAATTTTGCTTTTTGGGTTATGCGCCATGTTCTTTGGCTCCTTTGCTGAGTTAGTACGTTGGCGAGGGAAAACGGTAACCATTTACTGTGAGTTTTGCAAGGGAGCGTTTGAGCGCTCCCGAGAAAGTATCGCGAAATTATTACCGTACACCCGGAAAATCATGGCTTTGGGGTATCGCGACTGAATATCTTCGGCAAACATTTTCAGGAGAAGGTCTCCTTGGCCCCAGCTTTTTCTTTTGTTGCACTTGGACAAGTTTTTCAAATGGATGGCATTCATCGATTTGTATTCATAGCTATCCTGGTTCTGCTGCAGCACTACTTTCAGGTAATCTTCGTTATAAAATCCGGCGAGACCATCGTTATAAAAATGGGAAAAGCGTCTTTTTTCCAGTTGCGATTCAGGCATCTGGCTGGTTGTTCGGGGGGGCTCCGCCCTGCTCAACGCCCTGAGCGCCGCCTCGACTACCTTGGGATTAAACTGGCTGCCTTTGCAGAGCTTTAACTCCGCAAGGGATTGCTCCACGCTTTTTTTTCGCCCTGTATATACGGGTGGTGGTCATGGCGTCAAAGGCATCGGCTACCGCGATGATGCAGGACAGCAGCGGAATGTTTGGCCCCTGAAGCCGATCGGGATATCCCCGACCGTCATAACGTTCATGATGATGAAGAATGATTCCCGCCAAGTTCTGGTACATCTTGCTTTGTGAGAGCATTTGGTGACCGGCCGCCGAGCGCCACCAAACGAGAAAGTTTTTCCGGAGTATGGGCGACTGCGGCCATCGGCCATTCCGGGTACAGTTCGGTGCTTAACAGGAAGGGGAAGCCAGGCGCCTCCCGGTGATTGAGCACCTTGATCTGCTCAAGCCTGATGGCGCCGCCGGCGGCCATCCGCTCCAGGGTGTCAACGCGAACGGTGCCGGCATCGACAGGGAAGAAAAGTCCCGCTCGGGCTCAATCCCGTATTTCCTCAACTCCCGCCAGGCCATATGCCAGCCGCCGAAAGAAAGAGGATCGACAGCCATAAAAGAGCGGCCGCGCAGGGCGGCAAGGCGGTCGATGTCCGTCCGGTTGGCTCGGGTAAGGATCACCCCGCCCATGAGCATTGCCGGTTGTCCCGGCACGTTCTGGTTGATCAGGGTGATGATCCGGCGAATACCGTGCAGTTTCTCAAGCTCGGCGTATAACGCCGGGTTGGTGAGGATAAAATCAACTTGACCCGCCCTGACCGCATCGTGAATTTCCGCAAAATCTAGTGAGACAATGCCGGCCCTGCGACGAGTCATGGAAAAACTTGCCTCCATGACTGGCGTTTAGTGTTTTTTGAAGAGCAGTTCCGGCGGATTAAGCACCACCTTGGTATCCGGTGGCACCGAGTGAGTCAGCCAGATATTGCCGCCAATAACCGAACGGGCCCCGATCACCGTTTTTCCGCCCAAAATGGTGGAGCCGGCATAGACGGTGACGTCATCTTCCAGGGTGGGGTGGCGTTTGGTCTGGCGCTCAAGTTGGCCGTCCTGGTCCCGTTTGAAGGCCAGAGCCCCCAGGGTGACCCCCTGATAGAGCCTTACCCCCCGACCCAAGACGGCGGTCTGACCGATGACCACCCCGGTGCCATGATCAATAAAGAATGCCTCGCCGATCTGCGCCCCGGGATGAATATCAATCCCGGTTACGCTGTGGGCGTGCTCGGTCATGATCCGGGGCAGAATGGGCACCTCAAGCCGGTGGAGCGCGTAAGCTATCCGATAAATGGTAACCGCCCGCAGGCCGGGGTAGCTGAAAATTATTTCGTCAAAACCGGCGGCGGCCGGGTCGCCTTGGTAAGCGGCGTGGACATCGCTGGCCAGCAGGGCTCGCAACTCCGGCAAGCACTGAACGAAACTGAAGGCCTTATCCTGACCCGCCTCCTCGCAATGCCGGCAGGTCTGACCATGACGGGTGCATTCATGACGGATGGCGTTGGCAATCTCCTGCGATAAACGATCGAACAGGCTTGAGACTTCTAAACCGATGCGGTACTTTAAGTTAATTCGATCTATACCCTGGCTGCCGAAATAACCGGGGAAGAGCAGGTCGCGGCAGGTTTCCAGAATCCCGATGGTTTGGCTTCGTGAGGGCAAAGCTTCGGCTTCGACATGCTCGAAACATTTGCGGGAGTCGCAGGTGGCGACAATCCGGTCCACCACCTCGGGCAGGCGGGCCCGAAAATTGGCGCTTTGCGGGGATTCTTTGCTCGGGCATGACTCAGCATCAGTGGTCATGGGAGTTTCAGAGCTTTGGGGTTTCATGGTTTAACCTCATGTGCTAACGCCATCGCGCCAGGCTGTTGCCAGGCGCACGGCCTGACGGGTGGCGCCTACATTATGGGTGCGGATGATATCGACGCCGCCCCAAACCGCAAAGGCTGAGACTATGGCCGAGGGCAGGTCGCGTTCGTGGGTCGGCAGCTCGCCCAACAGCTTGTTCAAAAAAGATTTACGGGAATGTCCGATAAGCAGGGGCCGGCCTAGTTCGCTAAATGCGCTCAGGTTGCGTAAGATTTTCAGGTTGTGGGCCAGAGTTTTGCCGAAGCCGATTCCGGGATCGATAATCAGGCGGTGGGGAGCAATGCCGCGGGTTGCAAGTTGTTCAATTCGTTGCCCCAGAAAATTTATTATCTCGGCCACAACATCATTATAACATGGTGCGAGCTGCATATCCCGCGGCGTGCCCTGCATGTGCATGATCACCACCGGCCAGTTGCCGCTGGCGGCCAGCTCCGGCATTTTAGGGTCAGCACTAAGGGCGCTGATATCGTTGATGATATCGGCCCCGACTGCCAGGGCTTGGCGGGCTACCTCGGCCTTGGTGGTATCGATGGAGATGAGTATTTCCGGGGCAAGCGCCCGGACGACGGTGATGGCGGGCAACACTCGGCGCAACTCCTCGTCGGGGTCGATGTCGACCGCAAAGGGCCGGGTTGATTCGCCACCGATATCGATGATGTCAACCCCGGCGGCGATCATGGCCGAGGCCTGACGGCTAATGGTCTCTGGTTGCGTAAACTGACCACCGTCGGAAAAGGAGTCCGGAGTAGCGTTGAGAATCCCCATGATCCGAATCGTGCCGTTGCGGTCGCCGTTGGCGGTCGTTGTTCCTGTTGCCGTTGTTGTCGCGGTTGCGGTCGCGGTTTTTGGCGATTTTGTTGGTCAGGAAGCCGTTGACGACTGAGCATCCTTGGCTTGCCATCTCAGTTTTTTTCACCTTCCGCTACCGCCGCTCCAGTTTCCCTGGGGCCACCCGGGTTGGCGGCGGGCTGGGGCGGTGTTGCCGCGGATGAGACGGTCGCTTTGCCCACCGTTTTCCTCACTGCTCTTCCCGTTGCTCGCGCCGTTGCCGTCGCCGATTCCTTCACCGTTTCCCCCGCCGTTTCCGCGGAATCCCTGGGGGATTCCATGGGGGATTCCTGGGCTGCGTTAATAATCCGCTTGATATCCTCCAGGTGCAGGGTTTCCTTTTCCAGCAGCTCGGCCGCCATCTGATGCAGGGCCTTGATGTTGGTCTTGAGCAACGCTCGGGCCGTGTCGTTGGCCTTGGCAACCAGGTGCTTAACCTCGTTGTCGATCTGAATGGCGGTGGATTCGGAATAATCGCGATGCTGGGAGATTTCCCGACCGAGAAATATTTGTTCCTCTTTCTTACCAAAGGTCAGGGGTCCCATGTCCTCGCTCATTCCCCATTCGCAAACCATTTTGCGGGCCATGGTGGTAACCCGCTCGATATCATTGCCCGAGCCGGTGGTAATCTCACCAAAGACCAACTCCTCGGCCAGGCGGCCGGCTAAAAGGATGGAGAGATTGTTGAGCAGGTAGCTGCGGGCGTAGGTATATTTATCTTCAAGCGGCAACTGTTGGGTCAGGCCTAGGGCCCGACCGCGGGGAATGATGGTCACCTTGTGGATGGGATCGGTGCCGGGCAAAAGGTTGGCCACCAGGGCGTGGCCCGCCTCGTGATAAGCGGTGATTTTCTTCTCCGCCTCGGTAATGATCATGCTCCGACGTTCGGAACCCATCATTATTTTATCCTTGGCTTGTTCTAGGTGAGCCATAGATACCTGGTGCGCCCCCTGACGGGCGGCGAACAGGGCCGCTTCGTTGACCATGTTTTCCAGATCGGCCCCGGAAAAACCGGGGGTGCCGCGGGCGATCTTCGACCATTCCACATCATCGGTAAGCGGGACTTTTTTGCCGTGGACCTTCAGAATTTGCTCCCGACCCCGGACATCGGGAATCGGTACTACCACCTGGCGATCGAAACGACCAGGCCGAAGCAGGGCCGGATCCAAGACATCGGGCCGGTTGGTGGCCGCGACGATGATCACCCCCTCGTTGGACTCAAATCCATCCATTTCCACCAGTAATTGATTCAGGGTTTGTTCCCGTTCGTCGTGCCCGCCGCCCAAGCCCGCGCCGCGATGGCGGCCCACCGCGTCGATTTCATCGATGAAAATAATGCATGGGGCGTTTTTTTTGCCCTGAATAAAAAGATCGCGAACCCGCGAGGCTCCGACCCCGACGAACATTTCGACAAAATCAGAACCGCTGATGGAAAAAAAGGGGACCTCGGCCTCTCCGGCAATAGCCCGGGCCAGCAGGGTCTTGCCGGTGCCGGGGGCGCCCATCAACAGTACTCCCTTGGGAATCCGTCCGCCTAAGCGCGTGAATTTGCCGGGATCCTTGAGGAAATCAACGATTTCGACCAACTCCTCTTTGGCTTCGTCAATTCCGGCAACGTCTTTGAAGGTGACCCTGCTGCGGTCCTGATCCAGTATCCGGGCCCGGCTTTTACCAAAACTCATGGCTTTGCCGCCGCCGCCCTGCATCTGGCGCATGAAGAAGATCCACACGCCGATGAGCAGCAGCATCGGGAACCAGGAGATCAGCAGGGTAAAGTACCAGGGGCTGGCCGCCGGTTCCTTGACCGTGATCCCGATCTCAGCCCGCCTTAAAAGTGGAAGCAGTTCGGCATCGGTTGGGGCGATCACTCTAAAGCTGCGGCCGTCGCGGCCTTTGACTTTTATCTCGTTGCCCTGAATAACGACATCTTGGACCGCGCCGGCTTCCACGTTGGTTAAAAACTCGCTGTAGCTTATCTCACTGACCTGGGGCTGGGGTCGGCTGAAGAGATTAAAAAGCAGGATCACGGTCAGGCCGATGATCAACCACATCGACAGATTTTTATAGAAAGTGTTCAAAACAACCTCCGGGCTGGTCAAAAAATTTAATAGCTTTGATAATCATATTGCGTTGATAGAAATTTTAGGTGGTAAGTGATCTTAAAATCAGCGGTAAAGTAGCGGTTAAGATAAGACAATAAGCTGAGAAAGTCTACCATTAGCCAAAAATAAACAAAAATGGACCGACTCATTCTATTGTTTTCTGGTACTCTTGAATTGATTTAACTTCCATGGTTTTTTCCTGCAGGGTGCTGATAGCTCGGGCCATGGATTCCGCCCCGGCGATGGTGGTGGTGTAGGGCAGGCGATAGTCCAGGGCTGAACGGCGGATGGCGTAGGAATCCTCGGTGGTTCGGGCACCCATGGAGATATTGACAATCCACTTGATCTGTTGGTTGCGGATCATGTCCAGAACGTGAGGTCGGCCTTCTGAAATTTTATGGACCTTGGCGCACTCTATCCCTTGTTGCTCGAGATGGGCGGCAGTGCCGGGGGTGGCCACCAGGGTAAAGCCCAGTTCGCTGAGCCGCCGAGCGATGGGGACTATTGCCGGTTTATCGGGGTGGCGCACACTTAAAAAGACGACGCCATCCTCGGGGATTTGCTGGCCGGCGGCCAGTTGTGATTTGGCAAAAGCCAGGCCCACGCAACGGTCGATGCCCATGACCTCGCCGGTAGATTTCATCTCCGGGCCGAGAATGGTGTCAACATTGGTAAAGCGGTCGAAAGGGAATACCGCCTCCTTAACCGCGACATGTTTGATTTTAACCTCTTTGGTCAAATTCAGTGCGGCTAAGCTCTGGCCCATCATGACCTTGGTGGCGAGCTTGGCTAAAGGTACTCCGGTGGCCTTGCTGACAAAGGGTACGGTGCGGGAAGCCCGGGGGTTGACTTCTAAAACAAAGAGGGATTCGTCTTTGACGGCAAACTGAACATTCATCAAACCTTTGACTTTGAGCTCGGCGGCCATGGCCTTACTGGCGGCCTTGATCTTATCGAGCATCTCTGAAGACAGGGTGTGGGGGGGCAATACGCAGGCTGAATCGCCGGAGTGGATTCCCGCCTCTTCGATATGCTGCATGATGCCGCCGATAACCGTGGTTTTGCCGTCGGAGATGGCATCGACATCCACTTCGATGGCGTCCTTGAGAAACTTGTCGATCAGGATGGGATGCTCCGGGGAGATGTCGACGGCGGCGTTCATGTAACGGATAAGATCCCGCTCATTATAGACGATCCGCATGGCTCGGCCACCCAAAACGTAAGAGGGACGAACCACCACCGGATAGCCGATTTTCTTGGCGATGACCAGGGCCGCATCGGCGTGGTGGGCAATGCCGTTGGCCGGCTGGCGGAGGTTGAGTTTATGCAGAAACTGTTGAAAACGCTCCCGGTCTTCGGCCCGATCAATGGAATCAGGGGATGTCCCCAGGATCTTGACCCCGGCCTGAGCCAGGGGTACGGCCAAATTAAGCGGGGTCTGGCCGCCAAACTGGACGATCACCCCGAGCGGTTTTTCCTGCTCAATGATATTGAGGACATCTTCCCGGGTCAAAGGTTCGAAATAGAGACGATCGGAGGTGTCGTAATCGGTAGAAACCGTTTCCGGGTTGGAGTTGACCATAATCGATTCGATTCCCAGCTCGCGCAAGGCAAAGGAGGCGTGAACACAGCAATAATCGAATTCAATGCCCTGGCCGATTCGATTGGGGCCGCTGCCCAAAATCATCACCTTGGGCCGATCGCCGGCCCGGCCTTCATCCTCGGTCTCGTAAGTGGAGTAATAGTAAGGGGTGTAGGCTTCAAATTCGGCGGCGCAGGTATCCACCAGTTTGTAAACCGGTTTGCAGCCTCTTTGCGCCCGCAACTGGCGAATATCATCCTCTGAGGCGCCGGTGAGCGTGGCCAACTGGCGGTCGGAAAAACCGTACTGCTTGGCCTTGGTGAGTAGCGGGCTCCTAAGACCGACAAAACCGGCGGTTCTTATTGTTCGTTCAGTGGTGACAAGCTGGGCCATATTCTGCAGAAACCAGGGATCGATCCGGGTGAGTTGATGAATACGCGGGATGGTGATTCCCCGGCGCAAGGCCTCGTAAAGTTGAAAAATCCGCTGGGAACTGGGTTGGCGCAGGGCGCTTTCCAGGTCGGTCTTATCGAGAGCCGCGAATTTTTCACTTTGTCGATCAGCCCCAAAACCGGCGCAGCCTATCTCGAGAGAACGCAGGCCTTTCTGTAAAGCCTCCTTAAAGGTCCGGCCGATGGCCATGGTTTCCCCCACCGATTTCATCGCGGTGGTCAGGAGATCGTCGGCCTCGGGGAATTTTTCAAAAGTCCAGCGGGGAATTTTGACCACGCAGTAGTCGATGGTCGGCTCAAAAGCGGCATAGGTCTGCCGGGTGATATCGTTTTTGATTTCATCAAGGGTGTAGCCCACCGCCAGCTTGGCGGCAATTTTGGCGATAGGAAAACCGGTGGCCTTGGAGGCCAAAGCGGAGCTGCGGCTGACCCGGGGATTCATCTCAATTACCATCAACTCGCCATCTTCCGGGTTGACCGCAAACTGAACGTTGGAGCCACCGGTTTCCACCCCGATTTCGCGCATAATCGCCATCGAGGCATTGCGCATCGCCTGATATTCCCGATCGGTCAGGGTCTGGGCCGGGGCTACGGTAATCGAGTCACCGGTATGGACCCCCATGGGATCGAGATTTTCAATGGAGCAGATGATAACCACGTTATCTTTGTTATCTCGCATTACCTCCAACTCATATTCCTTCCAGCCCAGCAAGCTCTTTTCCAGCATGACCTCGCGGTTGATCGAGAGGTCAAGGCCAGCCTTGCAGAGATCTTCCAGTTCCTGAAGGTTGTAGGCGATTCCACCGCCGGTTCCGCCCAAGGTGAAGCTGGGCCGGACAATCACCGGAAAGCCGATTTCGGCGGCCGCCGCTTTGGCCGCGCTCAAGGCGTGGATAATCACGCTTTCCGGTACTTTTAGGCCAATCCGGCGCATCGCGCTTCGAAAGGAATCACGGCCCTCGGCCTTGCGAATTGCGTCAACCTTGGCCGCCAGCAATTCAACCCCACAGCGTTCGAGTACGCCCAACTCGGCCAGGCGGATGGCGGTATTAAGGCCGGTTTGGCCGCCCAAAGTGGGAAGCAGGGCATCGGGCCGCTCTTTTTCAATGATTTTGGCTACGAATTCGGGGGTGATGGGCTCAATGTAGGTGGCGTCAGCGATCTCCGGGTCGGTCATGATGGTGGCCGGATTGGAGTTGATCAAGACCACCTCATAGCCCTCTTCCTTCAGGGCCTTGACCGCCTGGGTCCCGGAATAATCAAACTCACAGCCTTGGCTGATGATGATGGGGCCGGAGCCAATGATCAGAATTTTTTTGATATCGGTGCGTTTGGGCATGGCGGCGGCAGATCCTTGACTAGGGCTTGTCGGCAGATGGCTTCACGATAACTGGTGTCTGCACGGAAAGTGCTGAACCCGGTCTTGATAGGGGTTATAGCCTACTTTTCATGACGAAGGGCTTAAAAAAAAATCGGTTACCTCGATGATCCCTGGCCTGCCATCATTTGCACGAAACGGTCGAAAAGATAGACGGCATCGTGGGGGCCGGGGGCATGTTCCGGATGATACTGCACGGAAAAGGCCGGGAAACGGCGGTGCCGGATGCCCTCCACCGAGTTGTCGTTGAGGTTGATGTGGGTCAGCTCGACCTCCCTGGGGTCAAGACTGTCCTTGTCTAAGCAAAATCCGTGATTCTGTGAGGTGATTTCCACTTTGCCGGTAGTTAGATCCTTGACCGGCTGGTTGCTTCCCCGGTGGCCAAATTTGAGTTTGTAGGTGCGGCCACCGTAGGCCAGTCCCAGCAACTGATGACCCAAGCAAATCCCGAAAATCGGTTCACACCCCAACAGCCCCCGGATGATTTCGGTTGCTCCCTTGATTCCGGCGGGATCGCCCGGGCCGTTGGTCAGAAAAATACCATCAGGATTCATCGCTAAAATAGTGGCGGCGTCGGTGTCGCTGGGGACTACCTGGACTCGGCAGTCACGCTCACGCAGCAGGCGCAGTTGGTTGTACTTCATGCCGTAATCGATGGCCACCACCCGGTATCGACCGGCATCAGCGGTGGTGAAATTGCTGCCGCTTACTGCTCCGGCGGCAGTCCAACCGTAGGGCTTGCGGCAAGTTACTTCCCTGGCCAGATCACGGCCCACCAAGCTTAAGCTTTGTTTGGCCTTGGCCACCAGCGAGACATGGTCAAGATCTTGGGTGGAAATTACTCCCCGCATGGCCCCGGCTTGGCGCAGGTGACGGGTTAAAGCCCGGGTATCCACCCCTTCGATGCCCAGCACCCCGTATTTCTGTAAGAGCTCGGCCAAGGTTCCCTGGGCCCGGAAGTTGCTGGGAAAGGGGCAGTATTCACGGACGATCAGCGCTTCTACTTGAACCCGCGCCGACTCCATATCCTCATCGTTGACCCCGTAGTTGCCGATCAGCGGATAGGTCATGGTAACGATCTGGCCCTTGTAGGAAGGATCGCTTAATAGTTCCTGATAACCGCTCATTGCCGTGTTGAAGACGACCTCACCACTGGTTTCGCCGCTACCGGTGAAGGATTTTCCTGCAAAAACCGTCCCGTCTTCCAGGGCGACACATGCTTTCATCTGCTGCGTGTCCTGATAGATTGTTGAATAACCACAAGTTGTTCCTTTATTATCGTTGTTTGTTTTGCGGCGGCCCCCCGCAAGGCCTCGACCACCTGGCGAGCCCGCTGAGCCGCCTGGCGATAGGCGCCGGGGTGCAGGTGGAAAGCCATGATTTGCTGGTGGATTTCCTCAGCGTTATGAATCTTGAACCCCCCGCCTGCTTGCTGCAGCAGCTCAGCTTCTTCGTGAAAGTCATCCATAAAAGGCCCGAAAAGCACCGGTTTGCCCCAGGCGGCGGCCTCCAGCAGGTTGTGTCCACCCCGTTGAATCAGGCTGCCACCACAAAACACAAAATCGGTCAGGGCGTAAAGCTCGGTCAGTTCGCCCATTTTATCCACCAACAGCACCGGGGGGTGATGGTTAATGCCGGGCAGTTTTTGCTGTCTTACCGGGGCAAGAATTGCGCTTATCCGTTGAAAAACGACTTGCCGGTTGCGTAAAAAAGCCTCAAGCTCCCTCAATCGCCGCAGGTGACGGGGAGCCATCACCAAGACCAAGTCGGGTAGGTCGCGTTGCAGTTTGTGCCAGGCGGCCAGCAGCACTTTTTCTTCACCCCTGTGGGTGCTGCCCGCCACCAATACCGGTTGTTCCGGGGCAATGCCCAGATTTTTCCGCAAAGAAGTCCCGTGCTCCGACTCTCCGATTGCGGACGGCTTTTGTCGGGTAGCGGCCGGATACAGATCGTGTTTGGCGTTGCCGCACACTACGATGCGGTCCGGGTTGACGCCCAGTTCCTGTAACCGACGGGCGTCTTTTTCCCCGATGGCGGCAATGGCCGAGAAACGGGAGATGGTTTCCCTGATCACGGGATATATGGGTTGGGCCCGATATCGTCGCGACGATTTTTCCGTAAGCCGGGCGTTGAGCAGCAAAGGGCCGGCTCCCCGCCGCTTGGCTTGGCGAATGATCTCCGGCCAAAGCTCGGTTTCCAGACAAACGTAAATGTCTGGGTTAATATTTTGCATGGCCCAGGCGCAAATCCCGACCAAATCCAGTGGCGCGAAAATACAGTTTACTGCCGGGGGCATCGTTTGCCGACAGACCAAATGGCCATGTCTGGTCATGGTTGACACCCAAATTTCAGCGCAGGGTATTTGTTGATTGATCTCCGCCACTAAAGCGCGGGCCACCTGCGCTTCTCCCACCGAGGCCGCGTGGAGCCAGATTCGGACTTCTTTGCCCGGTGCCTTGCCGGTGCGGGGATAAAAACCCAGGCGTTGCCGCATTTCGTAAGCGGGTCCGCCCAGCGTGTAAATGATAAAGAATGGCAAAGCAACAATAAAGCAAATCCAGATAACGATCTGGTAGAGTAAGTGTTTCAATTAATAACGGCCTTGTACGAAAAATTTCCGCTGGTTTTTCACTTTGTTCACTCTGACCACCTTGATGGATGAGCGCAAAACTGGGCAATTAAAACCGCAATTTTCTTTTTCGTCAACGAATATGTACGGATATGTACATGTGCGGATAGCGCACTGTATTGCTCAGTCCCAGATCCCTGCTATTTTCATTGAACACTGCGGACAAGCGCCTCGTTGTAATCGGTTTTTCATCGCCTGAAAGCCGTGGCGTTTGATCAGGATGATCCCACATTGGGGGCAGATGGTGTCTTCCCCACCGGGATCACGAAGATTGCCGACGTAAACTTGATGCAGACCGGCGTTAAGCCCGATTTCCCGGGCCCGGTGCAGAGTTTCCGGTGGGGTAGGTGGAGGATTCAGCATTTGGTAGGTGGGCCAGAAGCGGGAAACGTGCCAGGGAATGTTCGGGGAAATGGCGACCAGAAAATCGGCGATTTCTTTAAGTTCGGCCGAGGAGTCGTTCCAGCCGGGGATAATCAGGGTGGTGACTTCCAGCCAAACCCCAAGTTCATGCAGAAGCAGGATGGTGTTCCGCACCGGTTGCAGGCGGGCTCCGCACACTTCGCGGTAGAAACGATCGGTGAAAGCCTTTAGGTCGATATTGGCGGCATCTATGTACGGTGCAATCTCCCTGGTTGCTTCCGGGCCGATGTAACCGTTGCTGACCCAAACGTTTTTAAGCCCGGCCTGGTGGGCCAATTTGGCGGTATCGTAGGCAAATTCGTAAAAAATGGTAGGTTCAACATAAGTATAACTGATGCTTGCGCAACCACCGGCTTGGGCCGTCATCACCACTTGGGCTGGGGTGTGAGGTAAGCCGGGAATTTCATTATGATGCCGAGCCGGATACTGGGAAATCTCGTAGTTCTGGCAATGGTGGCACCGGAAATTGCAGCCCACGGTGGCGATGGAGTAAGCGAGAGAGCCGGGAGCCAGGTGAAATATCGGCTTTTTTTCAATGGGGTCGATGTTGGCGCTGATCAATCGGCCATAATTAAGGCTGTAGACGGTGCCGTCCAAATTCTCTCGCACCCGGCAGATCCCCCTTTTGCCCGAAGCGATCCTGCAACCATGGGGACAGAGAAAGCACTTTGCCGCCTTGTTGTTAAGCGACCGTTGAAAGCGGGCAATTTCCATGGGTGACCTCCTTTAAAAACTGAATCCTCAGGTTTTTAGTCACACTGTAATCAATCGGGTAAAAAGTAAAAAAAAATCATATCTCCAGGGTGAAAAGCCCGGTGACTGGGAGTGAGTGTTAAGCGTAACTTATGATATTATCGTCATTATCCCGGGTGTTGTAAAAATATTTAACAAACTGTGAAAATTACTGTTGACTCCGCAAGCCTCTTCGACTACTTTGCCTGTCTTCCCGTAGTGAGGGAGGAGCCGAGACCGTCAGGGCCAGCCGCAGAGGAAGGGCAGATTTTAAATCTACCAGTAATTGCGGATTACCCGGTGGGCTGCGCGATCTTTGAAAACTAAGCAGAGAATTTAAGTGATGGGCCCTAAGTTGCAAGTCCGGTCACGGCATCATTGACGACCGATTGCGGCATCATCCGGCGATTAAGGCTGGTTGTTGCGCTCGGGTTATTTTGGTGTAGTGATTGGGATAAGCAGTAGAGTAAGTCAGCCGTTTAGCTTAAGCGGTTGGTGATATAGATCGAACTATAGAGTTTGATCCTGGCTCAGATTGAACGCTGGCGGCATGCCTTACACATGCAAGTCGAACGAGAAAGGGGTTTCGGCCCTGAGTAGAGTGGCGCACGGGTGAGTAACGCGTAAGTAACCTACCCCTTTATTGGGGATAACAGTTCGAAAGGGCTGCTAATACCGAATAATCTCCGATAATGCGAGTTATTGGAGGAAAGGTAACCTCTTGATAAAGTTACCGTAGAGGGAGGGGCTTGCGTACCATTGGCTAGTTGGCGAGGTAACGGCTCCCCAAGGCGACGATGGTTAGCGGGTCTGAGAGGATGATCCGCCACACTGGAACTGAAACACGGACCAGACTCCTACGGGAGGCAGCAGTGAGGAATATTGCGCAATGGGGGCAACCCTGACGCAGCGACGCCGCGTGAGTGAAGAAGGCCTTTGGGTTGTAAAGCTCTGTCGGGAGGGAAGAAATGCTTGGCGGTTAATAGCCGTCAGGTTTGACGGTACCTTCAAAGGAAGCACCGGCTAACTCCGTGCCAGCAGCCGCGGTAATACGGAGGGTGCGAGCGTTAATCGGAATTACTGGGCGTAAAGGGCGCGTAGGCGGCCCGGCAAGTCAGATGTGAAAGCCCACGACTCAATCGTGTGAAGTGCATTTGAAACTATCGGGCTTGAGTACCGGCGGGGGAGATGGAATTCCCGGTGTAGAGGTGAAATTCGTAGATATCGGGAGGAATACCGGTGGCGAAGGCGATCTTCTGGACGGATACTGACGCTGAGGCGCGAAAGCGTGGGGAGCAAACAGGATTAGATACCCTGGTAGTCCACAGCTGTAAACGATGTGCACTAGATGTAGGCAGGAATTGACCCTGTCTGTGTCGTCGCTAACGCATTAAGTGCACGCTGGGGAGTACGGCCGCAAGGTTAAAACTCAAAGGAATTGACGGGGGCCCGCACAAGCGGTGGAGTATGTGGTTTAATTCGACGCAACGCGAAGAACCTTACCTGGGCTTGACATCCCGGGAATCCCTTTGAAAGGAGGGAGTGCTTTCTATTAGGAAGAACCCGGAGACAGGTGCTGCATGGCTGTCGTCAGCTCGTGTCGTGAGATGTTGGGTTAAGTCCCGCAACGAGCGCAACCCTTGCCTTTAGTTGCCATCATTAAGTTGGGCACTCTAGAGGGACCGCCGGTGTCAAACCGGAGGAAGGTGGGGATGACGTCAAGTCCTCATGGCCTTTATGTCCAGGGCTACACACGTACTACAATGGCCGGTACAGAGAGCAGCGAGTCAGCGATGCCAAGCTAATCTCATAAAGCCGGTCTCAGTCCGGATTGGAGTCTGCAACTCGACTCCATGAAGTTGGAATCGCTAGTAATCGCGGATCAGCATGCCGCGGTGAATACGTTCCCCGGCCTTGGTCCACACCGCCCGTCACACCACGAAAGTTGGTTGTTCCAGAAGCGGTTGGGCTAACCCGCAAGGGAGGTAGGCCGCCAAGGAATGATTAGTAATTGGGGTGAAGTCGTAACAAGGTAGCCGTAGGGGAACCTGCGGCTGGATCACCTCCTTTCTAAGGAAGTTCGGCATTAGTTGTCGAACGGGGTCAATCCCGCGCTTTTATTTTCTGCTTAGTTTTGAGAGATTGCGCAAACGGGCCTATAGCTCAGTTCCGGTTAGAGCGCACGCCTGATAAGCGTGAGGTCACTGGTTCAAGTCCAGTTAGGCCCACCACTATCAGATTGGGGGTGTAGCTCAGCTGGGAGAGCGCCTGCCTTGCACGCAGGAAGTCATCGGTTCGATCCCGTTCACCTCCACCAGGTGTGTAGTTTTAGTTGGTGACAGAGAGTTTTGCAGTTTACGACTAACGGCAAGCAGCTGGTAGTTGTTAAAGTTGTTAAGATCTTTGATAATTGAATATGTTGTGTTGAAGTCTTTTAGTAGCTGAGTCGATCAAGCGTATTAGGAAGATATTTGGTCAAGCTATTAAGGGCAGACGGTGGATGCCTTGGTACCGGGAGGCGATGAAGGACGCGGTAAGCTGCGATAAGCTTCGGGGAGTCGCTAACAGGCTTTGATCCGGAGGTTTCCGAATGGGGCAACCCGTCCAGGTAGAACCTGGTCATCATGTGCTGAATAGATAGGCACATGAAGCGAACGGGGGGAAGTGAAACATCTCAGTACCCCCAGGAGTAGAAATCAATTGAGATTCCGTCAGTAGTGGCGAGCGAACGCGGAGCAGCCCAAACCATAGCACAGGTGTTATGGGGTTGTGGGGCCCCGATCTGGGATTGACAAGAGATAGCAAAATGGTCTGGAAAGGCCGGCCAGAGACGGTGATAGCCCGGTATGCGAAATTTTGCGTCACCCTAGGGTGTCCCCAAGTACCACGGGACACGTGAAACCCCGTGGGAATCAGGGGGGACCATCCTCCAAGGCTAAATACTCTTGTTGACCGATAGTGAACCAGTACCGTGAGGGAAAGGCGAAAAGAACCCCGGGAGGGGAGTGAAATAGATCCTGAAACCGCATGCTTACAAAAAGTAGGAGCACTATGTCTTCGGACAGTGTGACCGCGTGCCTTTTGCATAATGAGTCAGCGAGTTACCTTATGCAGCGAGGTTAAGCCGTGAGGTGGAGCCGTAGCGAAAGCGAGTCTTAAATGGGCGCATAGTTGCATGGGGTAAACCCGAAGCCGAGTGATCTAGCCATGGCCAGGGTGAAGCGGAGGTAACACTTCGTGGAGGCCCGAACTATTGTAGGTTGAAAACTGCTTGGATGAGCTGTGGCTAGGAGTGAAAGGCTAATCAAACTCGGGAATAGCTGGTTTTCTCCGAAATATATTTAGGTATAGCCTCAAGTGATGACTGGCGGAGGTAGAGCACTGATTGGGCTAGGGGTCCTCACCGGATTACCAAACCCTGTCAAACTCCGAATACCGTCAAGCTCAAGCTTGGGAGTCAGACTACGGGTGATAAGATTCGTGGTCGAGAGGGAAAGAGCCCAGACCGCCGGTTAAGGTCCCTAAGTGCATGCTAAGTGGAAAAGGATGTGGAAAGGCCTAGACAACCAGGAGGTTGGCTTAGAAGCAGCCATCCTTTAAAGAAAGCGTAATAGCTCACTGGTCGAGTCGGTCTGCGCGGAAGATTTAACGGGGCTAAGCGATATACCGAAGCTGCGGATTTCATTTTGTATGATGGAGTGGTAGGAGAATATTGTGGTAGCCGTTGAAGGTACACCGCAAGGAGTGCTGGAGGTCCCACAAGAGCTTATGCTGACACGAGTAGCGCAAATGCGGGTGAGAACCCCGCACACCGAAAGCCTAAGGTTTCCTGTGGTCAAGTCAATCTGCCCAGGGTTAGCCGGCCCCTAAGGCGAGGCCGAGAGGCGTAGTCGATGGGAAACGGGTTAATATTCCCGTGCCGTTGTTTTAGCGATTGAGTGAAGGGGGGACGCAGAAGGGTAGGCCATCCGGGTGTTGGAAGTCCCGGTTTAAGCGTGCAGGCGGGAAGAGCAGGCAAATCCGTTCTTCTGTAAACGCTGAGGCGTGATGACGAGGGCGCAAGCCCACAAAGTGGTTGATCCCATGCTGCCAGGAAAAGCCTCGTAGCGAGTTAGAGCAATGACCGTACCGCAAACCGACACAGGTAGGCAGGGAGAGTATCCTAAGGTGCTTGAGAGAACTCTGGTTAAGGAACTCGGCAAAATAACACCGTAACTTCGGGAGAAGGTGTGCCCTTCTTGGTGAAGCGACTATTTATAGCTTGCGGAGCTTAGAGGGGTTGCAGAGAAATGGGGGGAGCGACTGTTTACTAAAAACACAGGACTATGCGAAGTCGCAAGACGCGGTATATGGTCTGACGCCTGCCCGGTGCTGGAAGGTTAAGAGAAGGGGTTAGCGCGCAAGTGCGAAGCTCTGAATCGAAGCCCCGGTAAACGGCGGCCGTAACTATAACGGTCCTAAGGTAGCGAAATTCCTTGTCGGGTAAGTTCCGACCTGCACGAATGGCGTAACGATTTCCACACTGTCTCCACCAGAGGCTCAGCGAAATTGTATTATCGGTGAAGATGCCGATTACCCGCAGCAAGACAGAAAGACCCCGTGAACCTTTACTATAGCTTGGCATTGGAGTTTGTGATAATTTGTGTAGGATAGGTGGGAGACATTGAAGCGGAGACGCTAGTTTTCGTGGAGTCATCCTTGAAATACCACCCTGATTATTTCAGATTTCTAACCTCGGCCCGTAAACCGGGTGAGGGACACTGTCTGGCGGGTAGTTTGACTGGGGCGGTCGCCTCCTAAAGAGTAACGGAGGCGCGCGATGGTTGGCTCAGGCCGGTTGGAAACCAGCCGTGGAGTGTAAAGGCATAAGGGAGCTTGACTGCGAGACTGACAAGTCGAGCAGGTACGAAAGTAGGTCTTAGTGATCCGGTGGTTCTGTATGGAAGGGCCATCGCTCAACGGATAAAAGGTACTCCGGGGATAACAGGCTGATCTCCCCCAAGAGTTCATATCGACGGGGAGGTTTGGCACCTCGATGTCGGCTCATCGCATCCTGGGGCTGGAGCAGGTCCCAAGGGTTTGGCTGTTCGCCAATTAAAGAGGTACGTGAGCTGGGTTTAAAACGTCGTGAGACAGTTTGGTCCCTATCTTCCGTGGGCGTTGGAGATTTGAGGAAGCCTGCTCCTAGTACGAGAGGACCGGAATGGACGAACCACTGGTGTTCCTGTTGTCGCGCCAGCGGCAATGGCAGGGTAGCCACGTTCGGCAGGGATAACCGCTGAAAGCATCTAAGCGGGAAGCCCACCCCAAGATAAGATATCCCGTGGGGATAACCCCACCTGAAGGCTCGTTGTAGACTACGACGTAGATAGGCCGGGTGTGGAAGTGTGGCAACACATGGAGCTTACCGGTACTAATCAGCCGTGCGGCTTGATCATTACTTTTTGATCCGTAACGATTCATCTACTAAAGCAACCACAACATGTTCAGTTATCACTGTTTTACTTTTCGGTGGCTATAGCGAGGGTGTACCACCCGTTCCCATTCCGAACACGGAAGTTAAGCCCCTCTGCGCCGATGGTACTGCCAGGGAAGCTTGGTGGGAGAGTAGGTCGCTGCCGATTTTTTTTTGTTCTTAAGCCCCTGCAACCGCCCGGTCGGTTACGGGGGCTTTCTTTTTTGGCGCCAATCACGATGACTACAAAAACGCGGCGGTGAATAAGGCTTGGGTGTAGGGGTGCCTGGGATTGCTGAAAAGCTCCTGACAGGAGCCGGCTTCCACCACTTGACCGTTTTGCATCACCGCCACATCGTCGGCCAAAGCGCGGACGGTGCGCAGATCGTGGGAAATAAACAGATAGGTCATGTTGTGTCGCTGCTGTAACTTTTTAAGCAGTTCGATAATCTGGGCCTGGATGGTCATATCAAGAGCACTGGTTGGTTCGTCCAGGACCACCAGGCGCGGCTCGAGGACTACCGCCCGGGCGATGGCAATCCGCTGGCGTTGCCCGCCTGAAAATTCATGGGGATAACGCGAGGCCATCTCCGGCTGCAGGCCAACCTCGTGCAGGATTTCTTCGACCATCGCGCGGCGCCTGGCTTGCGAGCCGCCGATCCGGTGCGCAGCCAGGCCCTCACCAACAATCTGCGCCACGTTGAGTCGCGGGGAGAGCGAGGAAAATGGATCCTGAAAGACCACCTGCAATTCCCGACGCAGCGGGCGCATGCGGCGATTGCTGAGGGTGAGCAGCTCCCGGCCATCGTAATTGATGCTACCCCGACCGGTAAGCAGCCGCAAAATGCACAAACCCAAAGTAGTCTTGCCGGAGCCCGATTCCCCGACCAACCCCATGGTGGAACCGGTGCGAATGGTCAGACTGACCTTGTCCACTGCTCTCACCAACCCCACCGTGCGCCGAAAAAACCCGGTTTTGACGGGAAAATGGCAGCATAAATCTTTTATCTCCAGCAAAATACGGCCGCGGGCTTTGGACAATGCCTGGCCCCTGGGAACACTGTCGAGCAACTTGATGGTGTAGGGATGACCGGGATTGGTGAAAATTTCGTTGGTCGGCCCTGTTTCCACCACCCGGCCCTGATGCATGATATAAATCCGCTGAGCGTATTTGCGGACCATGTTGAGATCGTGGGTAATCAGCAGCACTGCCATTCCCATTTCCTCCTGCATCTCCTTAATCAGCTCAAGGATCTGGGCCTGGATGGTGACATCAAGGGCGGTGGTGGGTTCATCGGCGATCAGCAAGGCGGGATTGCAGGCCAGGGCCATGGCGATCATCGCCCGCTGGCGTTGGCCGCCGGAGAGCTGGTGAGGGTAGCCATCGACCCGTTTGTCAGGGTCGGGAATTCCCGTACGTTCAAGCAAGTCGATGGCGCACTCCCGGGCCGCTCCCTTTTTTAGACCCCGATGGATCATCAACGGCTCGACCAGTTGACTCCCGACGGTATAAACCGGGTTAAGGGAAGTCATCGGCTCCTGAAAGATCATGGCGATGCGGTTGCCCCGTACCTGACGCAGGGCTGACTCCGGCAGACTCAGCAAATCGCGGCCCTCAAAATTGATGCGACCGCGGATCCGCACCGCCTCTTGCTCCAGCAAGCGTAATACTGCCAGGGCGGTGACGGTTTTGCCTGAGCCCGATTCTCCAACTAAAGCTACGATTTCTCCCGGTGATACCGTGATGCTGACTCGATTAAGAACCCTGGTCCAGCCCTTTTCGCTCTTGAAATCCAGTTCCAGGTTGTCGACGGCCAGCAAGGTTTTAGCTGAATTCATGTCTTCCTCGGATCGAAGGCCGCCCGCAGGGCCTCACCAATAAAAATCATTAGAGTCAAGGTGCCAACCAGGACCACGAAGGTGCCCAGTGATAGCCACCAAGCGACGATATTGGCTTTTCCCTGGGCTAACAGCTCACCTAAGCTGGGGCTGGGAGGTGGCAACCCCAGGCCTAGAAAATCGAGACTGGTCAGGGCTAAAATTGCGCCGGACATTCTAAAGGGGAGAAAAGTGATTACCGGTGTCATCCCGTTGGGTAGCAGATGGCGGAACATAATTTTGGTATTACTCACCCCTAAGGCTTTGGCTGCTCGAACATAATCCATATTACGGCCTTTGAGAAACTCGGCGCGAACATAGTCGGATAGTCCCATCCAACCGAAGAGCGAAAGCAGAATTAGTAGCAAGGCCGCGCTGGGACTAAAAATTGCCGCGAAAATAATCAGCAAATAAAGTTCCGGCATCGCGCTCCAGACTTCAATGAAACGCTGCATAAAAAGATCGGTCCGTCCCCCCAGATAGCCTTGAATGGCCCCGATAATAATCCCGATTGTGGTGCCGATGACGGTTAGAGCCAAACCAAAAAGGACGGATAGGCGAAAGCCGTAGATCAGTCGGGCTAAGACATCGCGACCACGATCATCGGTGCCAAGAAGGTGTTGCCGCGATGGTGGGGCCGGCGCTGTTTGGGTAAGGTCCAGGTTGATGGAATCGTAACTGTGGGGGTTTGGCGGAAACAGCGCCCAATTGCCCGCCTCCCGCATGCGCTTCCGGAAAAAGGGGTCGCGATAATCGGTTTCGGTGAGGAACTCCCCGCCAAAGGTGGTTTCCGGGTAGCTCTGAAGCAACGGGAAGTACCATCCTCCCTGATAATGAACCACCAGCGGTTTATCGTTGCTCAAAACTTCGGCAAAGAGACAGAGGCCGAAAAGCACTGAGAAGATGATCAGGCTGTAGTAACCTCTTTTGTTGGCCTTAAAGCGCGACCAGCGGCGCTGATTAAGCGACAGTCGCGCGGTTGTGCCAGCCATCTTACTTGACCTTTTCGAAAGTAATGCGCGGGTCTACCACCACATAACTGATATCGGTGAGCAGTCGGGAAATCAGGCCGATAATTGTGAAAAAATATAGGGTTCCCAAAACCACCGGATAGTCGCGGTTGATAATCGACTCGAAGGCCAGCAGGCCCATGCCGTCCAGGGAAAAAATAGTTTCAATCAGCAGACTGCCGGTAAAAAAGGCGGCGACAAAAGAGCCGGGAAATCCGGTAATGATCGGGATAATAGCGTTACGAAAGACGTGGCGGTACAAGACCCGCGATTCGCTTAAACCCTTGGCCTGGGCGGTCAGCACGTAGTGTTTGCGAATTTCTTCCAAAAAACTGTTTTTGGTCAGCAGGGTCATGATCGCCAGACTGCCCACCGCGCTGGAGGTTACCGGCAGGACCATATGCCAGAGATAGTCGAGAATTTTGGCAATCAGCCCAAGATCGTGCCAGTCGTCGGAAACCAACCCGCGCATTGGAAAAATATTAAGAAAGCTGCCACCACCGAAAAGTACAATCAAAATAATGGCTAAAACAAACCCGGGAATGGCGTAACCCACCAGAATTACGGTGCTGCTGATCACATCGAAGCGTGAACCGTCCCTTACCGCTTTCTTGATCCCCAGGGGAATACAGACCCCATAAACGATAATGAAAGTCCACAGGCCTAAAGACATGGAAACCGGCAATTTGGAGATGACCAGCTCGGTTACCGAGGTATGGTGAAAATAGCTCTGACCGAAATCGAAGACCAGGTAGTTTTTCATCATCGTAATAAAACGCTCGGTTGGTGGTCGGTCGAAGCCGTAGAGGGCTGTAAGTTGAGCCCGTATCTCCTCATCCAGACCTTGGGCCCCCCGGTAGAGGGCGCCATCCCCGCCGACTCGCACCTCGCCCGCCGCCCCGTGACCCTCAATTTGGGCCAGCATCTGCTCCACCGGCCCGCCGGGGACAAACTGGGTAACGATAAAAGTAATCAGCATTACCCCAAACAAAGTGGGAACCATCAGGAGAATGCGACGTATAATGTAGGCGGTCATGGTTTTTCTCCGGTCATCCACCAGGTCATCAGCAGGGAGAAGGGTTGGTAGTAAAGGGGTAGAGTTTGCGGCCGAGCAAAGATGTTGCGATAAGCCACCCAGTGTCGGTCAAGATACCAGTTGGGCACCACGTAGTAGCCGTACCAGAGAACCCGGTCCAGTGCTTTAGCCGCGGCGATCAACTCTTCCCGGGTTTGGGCGTCGATGATCTTTTCCACCAGTTGATCCACCACCGGATGGCGAATTCCGGCCAGATTGCTGGAGCCCGGCCGATCGGCGACCGCGGAATGCCAGAAGTTACGCTGTTCGTTGCCCGGGGACTGGGACTGACCAAAGACCGTTACCACCATGTCAAAATCGAAATTGTTGAGTCGGTGCAGGTAGAGAGCGGCGTCGACCCGGCGGTAACGGACTCGCATTCCCAAACGTTCAAGGTTTTTGACGTAGGGCGCCATAACCCTTTCAAACGAGGGGGAATCCAGCATGATTTCAAAATGAAAGGCCTCACCCTGCTCATTGCGGAGTTCCCCGTTCTTGATGGTCCAGCCCGCTGCCGCCAACAGTTCAGCCGCTTGCAGCAAGTTGCCCCGCAGACTGGCGGGGGGTAAGGTAGCGCTTGGGGTCAAAGGGGTGGTGAACACCTCCGGCGGCAGTTGGTCACGGAATTTTTCCAGATAAGCCAACTCCAGCCCTTTTGGCAGGCCACGGGCGGCAAGATAGGAGTTACTGAAAAAAGAATTGCTGCGGACATACTGATCGAAAAACATCACCCGGTTGGTCCATTCAAAGTCGAAGGCCAGATTTAGGGCCTGCCGCACTCGCCGATCCTGAAATAACGGACGTCGGGTATTGATCACAAAACCCTGCATTCCAGCATTGTTGCTATGCGGCAGAGCTTCCCGGATCAGTTCGCCGCGATCGAAGCGGGCGCCGCTTAGATCGCGGTCCCACTGTTTGGCGATGTTGATCGCCATGAAATCGAAGTCCCCGGCCCTGAAGGCTTGCAGGGCCACGATCTGATCCCTGAAATACTTGAAGGTGATGGTGTCAAAGTTGAACATTCCCCGGCGGACGTTGAGGTCTGCTGCCCAGTAATCGGGATTCCGGCGGTAGCTAATGCTGCGCCCGGCCACCACTCGTTCAACGATGTAGGGTCCGGAGCCGATTGGCGGGGTAAGACCCGGAGCATCAAAGGGGTGTTGCTGGTAAAATTTTTCCGACATTATCGGGATTTGGGCTGCGACCAGGGGCAATTCGCGGCTGACTCTGGCGAAATGAAAGCGGACGCGTCGTTGATCAAGGATTTCGGCGTGGGTAATGTCTTGGAGATAATGCTGGTAGAAGGGATGGGCCTTAGCACTTTTGAGGATATCGAGGGAAAACTTAACGTCTTCCGCCCGTATCGGGTTGCCATCGGAGAAGCGAGCCGCCGGATTGAGGGTAAAGGTCACGGACAGTCGGTCGGCGGCCACCTCGATTTTTTGGGCGATCAGCCCGTAAGCCGCATATGGTTCATCCATGCTCAGCACCGCCAGGGATTCAAAAACCAGGCTGGTGAGTCCGGCGGGGGCAACTCCTCTTAAGGTAAATGGGTTCATCTTGTCAAAACTGCCGAGAGCATGTAAGGTCAGATCCCCGCCGGGTACGGCTTGGGCCGAGGTGTAAGCGAAGCGCTCAAAGCCCTCGGGGTACTTGAGTTTGCCGTCGATGCTGATTCCGTGAGTGTTCGGGATTGAGGGGCCTACGGTGGAGCCGGCGGTGAGGCTGGCGGTTAAAGTCAGAGACTGATCTTGGGCTTGATTTCGATACTGAGCCTGATACTGATACTGAGCCTGATACTGATACTGGGATTGATACTGATACTGAGATTGAGATTGAGATTGAGAGTAAACCGGAGCCTGATCCTGAGATCGAGCCGCCGATGCTGTGGAATGGGGGATAATTGTCGGGATTGTCGCGATGATAAGTATTAGCACGGGGCGGACCGATCGCCTAATCGACTGCCGAAATAAATAAGATTTCGTCATTTCGCCAAGTCGTCCGGTCATTTCGCTAAGTTGCCCGGTTGTCGGAGGTGGTTTGCGATCAGAGTGCTGATTTTCCCGGTTGTCGGAGGTGGTTTTCCAGCTTCAGTTATGTTGTTCCCGGTTAG
>SJBG01000007.1 GCA_004332195.1 Desulfobulbaceae bacterium | reverse complement strand
AAGCCCGGCGTAAAAAACAGCATAATAGGTATCATGTCCCCGAATTTCTAATTAATGCAAATGTCAAGCCTGACCCGGTTTTCATGACCCGGTTTTCAAATGCGGTTTCCCGGTTACCTGACCCGGTTTACTCGGTTTCGGTTTCGGCAAGAATACCCAAATGACCCGGTTTTTCTGACCCGGTTTTTACCCGGTTTTGCGGTTTCGTTTGACCCGGTTTCGTTACTTCACATTATTCCGCTGACCGAATAGCTTGTGAAAAACATCGGCAAATGGTAGTCTGATAAATCGCGGTAGTGTATGATGCCTCTTTTTGAGGGTAAGAAAAATCCATTTATGTTCCAAGATATTAAACACAGCCGCAAGGTCATACAATGGCGGAACAACGAGCGTGACGTTTTTGCCGACACGTTGCAATTCAGCATAGAAGCGTCTGGGGTCATCTACATGCTCTATCGTATGTGAGCACAAGACTGTCGCAAACTCACCATCTTCAAACGGCAGATCGTAGATGTTGTCTACCTGCTTAAAACGAGGCAATTCTTTATGCCTGACAATATCAACATTCAGTCCGCCTCCGTCAGTCTTCCCACAACAGATATTTAAATCCCACTTCTGACTATTCAGAATTAGCGTTTTTCTTAAATGATAGCTTACATAATTAGCAAGTAAGACATAAAGCAAAATTATGAACAATACGATTATTGATTCAGTCATAATGTATATCTTTTCTTAATATATGCGAACCATTAAATAAATTGACATAATTTGTGCTTGTTTTTCCCCCTTTCTGGTTTCAAAGTGAGTTTGTATTGTTTGCCAACATCCGGGGTTATAGTCAAATCTGGTGCATGGGATAATTGAGCAAAATGGCGTATCATCCGGTTGATTGATCACCACCACGATCACAACCAACATAGAAGGATACGCCATGGTCAAGTCTACCACAACCGCTCTTTTACAACAAGGAAACTATGCTCTGGATCCACTCACGGACTTGCTGCGTGACGGTGCTCGCCAGTTGATCGCCCAGGCTGTGGAGGCGGAGTTGCAAGTCTTTTTGGCCCAGCACCCGGCAAGCTTGCCTAATGGTCGAGCCGCCGTGGTGCGTAACGGTTATCTGCCCGAACGGGCTATCCAGACCGGTATTGGCGCCGTTGCCATCCGGGTGCCCAAGGTACGAGACCGCAGCGGCCAGGGCAACCGATTCAGCAGCGCTTTACTGCCGCCTTATCTCAAGCGTGCCCGTAGCATAGAGGAGTTGCTGCCCTGGCTCTATCTCCGGGGGATTTCAACCGGCGATTACCAGGAGGCCCTTGCTGCTTTACTTGGTGATCAGGCCAAGGGGTTGTCGGCCAACACCATTTCTCGGCTCAAGGCTAAGTGGCCGAGCATACCGAATGGCGGCAACGGAAACTGACAGCGAGCCGCTACGTTTACTGGTGGGCGGACGGTATCTACAGCAAGGCCAGGATGGACGACAAGCTTTGTCTGCTGGTGATCATCGGGGTCACCGACCAGGGGCACAAGGAACTGCTGGCGGTGGAAGACGGCTACCGTGAATCACATGACAGTTGGTACGAATTGCTCAGCGGCCTGCGTTCCCGTGGCCTTAACGTCGGCCCGGAATTGGCGGTCGGCGACGGCGCCTTGGGGTTTTGGGGCGCGTTGGCCAAGGTCTATCCCCAAACCCGCCAGCAGCGGTGCTGGGTGCATAAGACGGCCAACGTGTTGAACAAGATGCCTAAGCACGTGCAGCCGAAAGCCAAGGCCGACCTGCATGATATCTGGATGGCCGAAACCAAGGAGGACGCCCAACGGGCCTTTGACGGCATGCTGGAGCGTTTTAAACACAAATACTCCAAAGCTATGGAATGCTTGGCCAAGGATCGGGAAGAACTGCTGGCCTTCTACGATTTCCCGGCCGAACATTGGGTGCATATTCGAACCACCAATCCGATCGAGTCGGCTTTTGCCACTGTGCGGCTGCGCAGCAAAAGATCACGGAACTGCGGTTCCCGGGATACAACCTTGACCATGGTTTTCAAGCTGCTGCAGGTTGCTGAAAAAAGATGGAAAAAAATCAAAGGATTCCGCCGGTTGGCCGAGGTCATAACCGGCGTCGTGTTTAGAAACGGAATCAAGGTGTCGGATCAGTTAGACAGGATGGCCGCCTGATGGTGCCATACACCAGATTTGACAATAACTCCAGAAAAACAGCAACCCGTACAGCACCACATTCATGTGGACGGGAAGAACATTAACTCACTAACTCAGCAGGGGCTATTCTCCATTTCCAACTGAGGCAAAACATAAACGAATGACTTGAATCGTTCAACTTTGTTCAGTAGAGTCTTGATCAGCATTGTCTTTCTCTGGTTTGGGTTTGATAGTTTCCGCAAAAACCATCTTATCCATCCAGAAAAGACAATGCTCTACTTAAGCCTCCTTGTTGATCGGTATCGATCAACCATTTTCACTGTCGCCTATCCACAGATTCTGCGGAGGAGGCGCATTTAATAGCCCTGGTAAACTATTACAAACCGCGTTTTCGAGCACCCCGCCCCCGGGGCCATCCTGCAAAATGGCCCCGGGATCTTCCGGCCCAAATCCTTGGTGCTGCTGAATGATTTGTTCTTGACAGAAACGCAGGGAGTTGGTATCTTTTGCCAGTTTAAGGCCTAAATCTTTGACACCTAAGGAACTCCAGAAAACGCTGGTCAGCCCAGCAGGTCTGGCCAGGCAGCCTAGCCAACCAAATCAAGTTAATTTTAAAGGTACCATCATAAAAACACTCAGCAAGTTCCAAAAAAAACGCTGGGCAGTGCTGCAGGTTTGGCCAGACAACTTGGGTGGCCATACTCAAGTATGCCGCCCAAGCTGTCTGGCCAAAGATGTGGTGCTGCCCAGCGTTTTTTAGGCGCGTAGCTCAGGGGGAGAGCGCTACCTTGACATGGTAGAAGTCGGCGGTTCAATCCCGCCCGTGCCTACCAGCATTCAGTGGAGCTTCGCAGGGATTCCAGCCAAGCTGGTTATTGCCCTGCGAAGTTTCGTTTTTTTTGATCAGCTTGGTTTTTAATCAGTTTGGTTTTCAATGAAGAAGTTGGCCGAAATCACCCTCAGCACTGCCGATCAGCGCAAAAGTTTTCCCGTTGGCATTAGTGCCGCTGAAGTCCTCAAGGAGATGTTTTCCAACAAGGTACGCAAACGGACCTTGGCCTTGCGGGTGGGTGGCGTCCTGATCGACTTGAGCGCGCCATTGACTACCGGGGGTGAACTGGTCGCCATCACCCCGGAAAGCCCTGAGGCCTTGGATCTGCTACGGCACAGTGCCGCTCACGTCATGGCTGAGGCAGTCCTGGATCTGTTCGGCCACGATATTCAGGTCGCCATCGGTCCGGCCACCGCCGATGGCTTTTATTACGATTTTGATCGTAACCAATCGTTTACCCCGGAAGACCTGGAAAAAATAGAGACCCGCATGGAGCGGATTGCCTCGGCCGATCGTCCCTTCGGGCGCGAGGAGGTGGCGAGGACGACCGCCCTGGAGTTTTTTTGCCAGCAGGGTCAGCGCTACAAGGTGGAGCTGCTCGAAGAAATCGCGACTGACCGGGTGTCCCTTTATCGCCAGGGCAGTTTTGTCGATCTTTGTCGTGGGCCCCATCTGCCTTCCACCGGCTGGATCAAGGCTATCAAGCTGACGCGCCTGGCCGGGGCTTACTGGCGTGGTGATGAAAAAAAGCCGATGCTGCAGCGGATTTACGGCACCGCTTTCTTTGACAAAAAAGAGTTGCGGGATTATCTCAACCAGCTGGAGGAAGCCAAAAAGCGCGATCACCGCAAGCTGGGCAGGGAACTGGAACTGTTTACCATCCAGGATCAGATCGGACCGGGGTTGATTCTTTGGCAACCTAAAGGATCTCTGCTGCGCTGGATTATTGAGGATTACTGGCGCCGGGAACATTATCGACACGGCTACGAGTTGCTTTCCACTCCCCATATTGCCCGCCGCGAACTGTGGAGCAAGAGCGGCCATCTGGACTTCTACGCTGAGAACATGTTCTCGGCCATGGATGTTGAGGATGTCCGGTACCAGCTCAAGCCGATGAACTGCCCCTTTCATCTGGCAATTTACCAGACCCGCAAACGCAGCTACCGGGAATTGCCCCTGCGCTGGTGCGAGTTGGGGACGGTTTATCGTTTCGAGAAAACCGGGGCCTTACATGGCTTGATGCGAGTCCGGGGGTTTACCCAGGATGATGCCCACATTTTTTGTCGACCCGATCAGTTGGAAGCGGAAATTTACCGGATTCTCGATTTTAACCTGCAAATACTCCAGGCCTTCGGCTTTGTCGATTACGATATCTATCTCTCCACCAGACCGGAGAAATATGTGGGCAGTGATGCCCATTGGGAGCGAGCCACCGAGGCTCTAAAAGTTGCCCTTGCGCAAAAGGGTCTGCCCTATACCGTCGATCCCGGCGAGGGAGTTTTTTACGGCCCCAAAATTGACATCAAAATCAAAGATGTCCTGGGACGAGCCTGGCAGTGTTCCACCATTCAGGTGGACTTCAACCTGCCGGAGCGTTTTAACCTGGGTTACACCGGGGAAGATGGGGCCGAGTATCAACCGATTATGATCCATCGGGCCCTGATGGGTTCGCTGGAGCGCTTTTTAGGGGTGTTGATTGAGCATTATGCCGGGGCCTTCCCGGTTTGGCTGGCACCGGTTCAAGCTCGGATTTGTAACATCACCGACGCTCAGCTATCCTACGCGGCAAAGCTTTACGAGGATTTGCGCCGCGCGGGAGTGCGAGTAGAGCAAGATATTCGCAATGAAAAGCTCAATTATAAGATCCGTGTCGCCCAGATGCAGAAAATTCCTTACATGCTTATTGTCGGCGATCAGGAAATGGCAAGCGATACAGTAACCGTCCGTCGGCGGGACGGCAAAAATCTGGCCCCCATGCCGGTGGATGAATTTGTCGCATTGGTAATGGTGGAAAAAGGCCGTAAAACAACAATATAAATGTTGATGGAGCTTGGGGGATAAAGTGCCGTCTTTGCCCTATTTAGGTTAATGCCCCGGAATTTGTTGGCGTAATTTACCGAAAGTATGGTACATATCATCGATTTATGTCGTAATGGCCGGGTGTTTGGCCGGAACGCCGGGGTGAGACGCTCAGACGAAAAAGAACAGGGATAGACCACCAAAGCATAACTGGTAACTGGTAACTGATAGCTGATGACAAGTAACGAATAACCGATAACAACAGGGAGGCAGTATCATAAAAAGCAAACGTAGAGATCCGGAAGGAAAAGAAACACTGGCGCGAATCAATCAGCAAATTCGTGCTGATGAAATTCGACTGATTGCTGCCGATGGTTCTCAGGCCGGAATCATGTCGCCGCGCGAGGCCTTGTTCATGGCGGAAGAAGCCGGTCTGGATCTGGTGGAAGTTTCACCCACCGCTAAACCATCGGTTTGCCGCATCATGGATTACGGCAAATATCGCTACGAGTTGAGCAAGAAGCAGCAGGAGGCAAAGAAAAAACAGACAGTGGTTGAGGTTAAGGAGATTAAGCTCCGCCCCAAGACCGAAAAGCACGACCTTGATTTTAAAATCAAAAATATCAAGAAGTTTCTCCAGCAGAACAACAAGGTGAAAGTAACTTTGCGTTTCCGGGGCCGCGAAATAGTTTATGCTGACACCCTTGGTCTTGCGGCGCTTAACCGCATCGCCACCGAGCTGGGCGAAGATGGGGTGATGCTGCAGGCTCCCAAAATGGAAGGGCAGCAGATGACCATGACGGTAGGTCCCAAATAAGGAGTAAATCATGCCGAAAATGAAAACAAACCGAGGAGCAGCCAAACGCTTCAAATGCACGGGCACCGGCAAGGTGGCCCGGCGTAAGGCCTTTGCCAGTCATATCCTCACCAAGAAATCAACGAAAAGAAAGCGTAATTTACGCCAGGGAACCATGGTTGATGCCACCAACGTTGCCGGTATCAAACGCTTGATTCCCTACCTTTAAAGGAGAGCAGTTATGCCCAGGGTAGCCCGTGGTTTTAAGGCGCGTCGGCGTCGCAAGAAAGTTCTTAAATTGGCCAGCGGCTATATCGGTGGTCGTCATCGTCAGTTTCGCAGCGCCACTGAGGCAGTGGATCGGGCCTTGAGTTATGCCTATCGTGATCGGCGTCAGAAGAAACGTGATTTTCGCAGCCTCTGGATTGTGCGGATTGGCGCCGCCGCCCATGAGCATGGCACTACTTATAGCCGACTGATGGGTGGGCTGAAAAAGGCCAATGTTGACCTTGATCGCAAGGTCCTGGCGCACCTGGCCATCATGGATCCTGCTGGTTTTGCCGCCGTAGTTCAGACCGCTAAAAGCCATTAAGGTTTTTTAGGCATGAAAGAAGAACTCCAACGCTTGCGAGCCGAAGCCGAACAGGCTTTGGCCCAAATTTCGCGAGCGGACGAGCTTGAACCTTTTCGGGTCGAATATCTAGGACGCAAGGGTCGCTTTACCAGCCTGATGCGCGGCCTGGGGCAGGCTCCTGCCGATCAGCGGCCCGAGCTGGGCAAGCTGGCCAACGAGATCAAGGGGAGGCTGGAACAAGCCTTTGATCTTCGGCAAGAGCAACTCAGCGGCGCTGAGGTGGAGGTGGTTAAGTTTCCCGACCTTTCTCTGCCTGGTCGACGTCATCCCGCCGGAGCCGATCATCCGGTGACCCGGGTCATGACCGAGGTTTGTGCCATCTTTGTCGGCATGGGCTTTGCCGTGGTTGAGGGGCCGGATGTAGAAACCGATTTTTATAACTTTGAAGCTCTCAATATTCCACCCCATCATCCGGCGCGGGCCATGCATGACACCTTCTACGTTGGTGAAGGTCGTTTGTTGCGCACTCATACCTCGCCGATGCAGATCAGGGCCATGGAGCAGGCCCGACCGCCCTTGCGGATGATCGCCCCGGGCAAGGCCTACCGATGTGATTCCGATATTACGCACACCCCGATGTTTCATCAGGTTGAGGGCTTTCTGGTGGATCGTAAGGTGACTTTTGCCGATCTCAAAGGAGTGTTGTCGGCTTTTATCAGCCGGATGTTTGATGGCAAAACTCCGATTCGTTTTCGTCCCAGTTTTTTCCCCTTCACCGAACCTAGCGCTGAGGTCGATATCGGTTGCGTAATTTGCGAGACCAAGGGCTGTCGGGTATGCAAGCAAACTGGTTGGCTGGAAATTCTGGGGGCCGGCATGATCGACCCTGAAGTTTTTGCCAAAGTTGACTATGACCCGGAGCAGTACAGCGGTTTTGCCTTCGGCCTCGGTATTGAGCGCGTTGCCATGCTGCGCTACGGAATCAACGATATCAGGCTGTTCTATGAAAACGATCTGCGTTTCCTTCGGCAGTTTTAAGGCGCGGCGAGCAATTTTTGCTTGCAACGATTCGGCGCCTGGTTCAGGTACAGGAAAAACAAAATTTCACTAACCCCTAACCGCTTTGCCCGCAGGGCATTATTTTTTTGAGGGCAGATCAATGAAGTTTACCTACAACTGGCTGCGGGAATATGTGGCTGTGGAGTTGGATCCTGATGCAGTTGCCGCCCGCCTCACCATGTTGGGATTGGAGGTCGACGCGGTGCTGCCGCTTTATCCCAGTCTTGATGAGGTGAGGGTGGCCCGGGTGGCGGCCCTGTGTCAGCATCCTAACGCCGACCGCCTTACTCTGTGCGATGTCGAGGATGGTAGCGGCGCGTTGCGACGGGTGGTTTGCGGGGCGCCCAATGTGCGGGTCGGGATGTTTACCCCTTTAGCGGTCCCGGGCACGGTTCTGCCCGGCGATTTTAAAATAAGCGCTAATAAGATTCGCGGAGAGCTCTCCGCCGGGATGCTCTGCTCGGAGCAGGAACTGGGTTTGGCCGATAGTGAGACGGCAAGTGGCGAGATTATGGATCTTGACCCCGTTGAGTTTCCAGGGCTGGCTCCGGGGATGCCTCTGCGCCAGGCCCTGAATTTGCAAGACACGATGATCGAAGTTGACCTGACCCCCAATCGCCCTGACTGTGCCGGGGTTATCGGTCTGGCCCGGGAAGTTGCCGGTTTTAGTGGTTTGCCTTTGTCCAAACCGGTGAAGATTGCCCCCCTTTTGTTGCAAACAGCCGTTACTGATCGGCCCTTTGCGGTAACGGTGGCAACGCCGCAGTGCCACCGTTATACAGCCCGTTTGCTCCGCCGGGTGCGGGTTGCCCCATCTCCCCGCTGGTTGCGCTGGCGTTTGGCGGCGGTGGGTTTGCGGCCGATCAACAACGTGGTTGATGTAACCAACTTGGTGATGATGGAATACGGCCAACCCATGCATGCCTTCGATTTTGACCGCCTTAAAGGTGGCCGAATCCAGGTGCGTCAGGCTGGAGTCGGGGAGAAAATGATCACCCTGGACGGGGTTGAGCGTCAATTGACTCCGGAGATGATGGTCATTGCCGATGACAAGCAGGTGGTGGCCCTGGCCGGGATCATAGGGGCTGAAAACTCCGAGATTAGCTCGCAATCAACCAACATTTTGCTGGAAAGCGCTTGTTTTGCGGCTAACAGCGTGCGGCGCAGTGCCGCCGCTCTGCAGTTGGCCACCGATTCCTCCTATCGCTTCGAGCGGGGCGTTGATCCCCAGGTCGCGCCACTGGCCCTGGAACGGGCGGTGCAACTGATCTTGAAGCTGGCCGGTGGCGAGGAGGTGGTTGGGGGCGTAGATTACCGTGGTGGGGCGCCGGATTTACCGATATTGACTTTGCGTCTGTCCCGGGTTAATAACATTTTGGGTACCGATCTTGATCTGGCGACGGTGGAACGACTTCTGGCCGGGATTGAAATTAACGCCAAGCGGCTTGATGATCAGACCTTGCGGATTGTGCCGCCCTCCTTTCGGGTGGATTTGTTGCGGGAAATCGACCTGATTGAAGAGGTTGCCCGACTGGTCGGCTACGATTTTATTCCTACCAACATGCCGTCGCTTACCATGACCCTGCCAACCCTGGCCACCGGCGGTGCGCTGCGGGAAAAGGTACGGGCCTTGATGATTGCTGCGGGTTGTCATGAGGTGATCAATTACAGTTTCGTCAACCCGATTCATCGCCGAAGTTTGGGCTTAGGCGCCGATGACGCCGAAAGCCATCCGCTGGCTTTGCTCAATCCTTTGAGCGAGGAGCAGAGTGTGCTGCGGACTTCGCTCTTGCCGGGATTGCTGGAAAACGTTCGTCATAATATCAACCACCAATGTCTTGACCTGCGGCTTTTTGAGCTGGGCAAGGTTTTCTTTCCCGCCGGCGTTGATTTGCCGCGGGAAGAAGAACGCCTGGCCGCTATCTTCAGTGGTCGCCGCTATCCCGGGGCCCCCTTGTTGTGGGAGGGTGAAACGCTGGTGGATGTCTATGACGTCAAGGGAGTGGTGGAACAATTGCTCGCGGGCTTGGGTTTAGGTTCGGGCTTGTCCGTCTGGTCCATGACCGCCACCCGGAAGGTTAAGCCTTACGCCGAGATTGGCTACTCCTTGGCTCTGACGAATAATGAGGGCAAAATCCTGGGAACATGGGGAAAGTTTCGACAATCGGTATTGAAAGCATTTGGCATTAAACAAGAAGTCTTTTATCTTGATCTGGGTCTGGATCTGGTCGGCCAAATCGACCACCAAGTCAACCAAGTCGAATTGACAGCCTGTTCGCCGGAGTCAAGCGCTTTTGCTCCCTTGCCAAAATTCCCAGCGGTTAAGCGGGATTTGGCCATGCTGGTTCCTGATGATGTCGAAGTCGGGGAAATGCTGATGGTCATTCGTGAGGCCGGAGGCAAGCTGCTTGACCAGGTGGAAATCTTCGATGTTTATCGCGGCAAACATGTGGCGTCGGGGCGGAAAAGCGTAGCTTTTGCTATTCATTATCGCGACGCGACCCAGACCCTGAATGAAAAAAAGGCGGAGGCCGCTCACTGTAAGATCATCGCTTTGCTTTCGCAACGCTTTCACGGTCAACTAAGAGAGGCCCGATAGAGATGAACCAAGCAAACCTGACCCGCAAAGATTTGGCCAAAGCTATTAATGAAAAAATGGGTTTTTCGCAACGCAGCGCCGCCGATCTGGTGGACGCCGTCTTCAGTCGTCTGAAGGCGACGCTGATGGCCGAGCAATCCGTCAAGCTTGTACACTTTGGTACCTTTAACGTGCTCCGTAAGTCGTCACGCCAGGGCCGCAATCCCCGCACCGGCGATCCTATGGAGATCACCAGGCGCAGCATGATTTCTTTTAGGCCCAGCAAGATCTTACGGGGGCGGATTAATCGTTAATCGGACCGCCCGTCTGCGACATTGCCGCCCATGCCCCCTGCCGACTCCGCGGCCCTGAGGCTATGCCGTGAACCATGCCGTTGGTGAAAAAACACCGATTCCCGACAAGCTTTACTTTAAAATTGGGGAAGTCTGCAAAATCACTGGGGTGAAACAGCACGTTTTGCGCTACTGGGAATCAGAGTTCCGTATCCTCAGTCCCCAGCGGGCCAACTCCCGTCAACGCCTTTATCGGCGGGGCGATGTGGAGAATATCTTGCGGATCAAACGTCTTCTGAAAGAAGATGGTTTTACGATCAATGGAGCCAAAAAAAAAATGATCCGCCAACCTCCACCGACCAGGGTTGGCGATCAACAGCAGATTGGCACTAAGCGCCAGACCGAGTTTGGGCGAATTGGGGGAGAGACTGGGCGCACCCAAGACGCCGAGGATGTCGGGGACTCCGGAACGGCGTCATCGGCTCTACAGCCCTTGAACTTAACCCCCGGAGCAGTGACTGGCCTTGCCGGGAGCCCATCGATTCCCAACTCGGTGCACAAACCCGACTCTATCGCCGCTGATGACACGAATCACGCCGCTTTTTCCCGTGCCATCAGGGATCAATTGCTTGCTTTAAGCAAGATATTGAGCGGTTAATAGCGGATTACTCCTTGACAGAGATTGCCGAGTGCAGTAGGTTTGCGCCCCTGATCTTTTGTCGGTTTTCGGGATGTAGCGCAGCCTGGTAGCGCACTTGAATGGGGTTCAAGGGGCCGGAGGTTCGAATCCTCTCATCCCGACCAGTAGCATAGCATCAGGAGTTACGGTAAATACCGGAGCTCTATCTTTTTGGCTTTTTGGGTTTTTTCAAACGGGGTAGTTTACCAACCTACCGTACCTCTTTGTTCAAACGGTTCAGATTTTGGTTCGCTGCGCTCTCAAAATCTAACCTTATTCGTTAGGCTGGAGTTAATGGCCACCTTGAAAATTGCTCTTTCGCCGGTAGCCGCGTCGATTTCTGCGTTATGCTCTATCCTCGGAATATCAACCATATGCCTGCGGTAATAAGTTCCCTTGTTGACCGGCATCGGTCAACCATTTTTTTTACGTGCCGTAAACTCGAACAAAATAGCTAATTTTGGTGGCCTAATGCCTGTAATTTGCCAGGAAAGACCAACCAAAGACAGCAAGCTGATATCGGCCGGATGTGCGGAGGTGGGAGGATGAGTCTCAACTCAGGGCTTTTTCCAGGCTTGCACAGTAATGGCTTATTATCTTGATGCGGGCGAATCGTTTTTGGTTGCCCTCGATTAGTACCCAGGGGGCAAATTCGGTGCTGGTTCGCTCCACCATGTCGTTGACAGCTTGCTCGTACTCGTCCCAACGTTCGCGGTTGCGGTAGTCCTCGTCGGTTATCTTGTATTTCTTGAAACTGACTGTTTCCCGTTCTTGAAAACGACGCATCTGTTCGTCCTTATCGATATGCAGCCAGAATTTGAGCAGCAGAATGCCGTGGCTGGTGAGCTGCTCTTCAAAGTTGTTGATTTCGGCGTAAGCCCGCAGCCATTCCTGAGGACTGGCAAGGCCCTCCACCCTTTCCACTAGAACCCGGCCATACCAGCTACGATCGTAGATGCTCACTTGGCCGGCTCGGGGAATGTGGCGCCAGAAGCGCCAGAGGTAATGATGGACCTGTTCCTCATCGGTGGGAGCGGCGATACTGATAACCTGGTAGTTGCGGGCATCCAGGGCCGGGATTATTCGACGAATGACTCCTCCCTTGCCACTGGCGTCCCAACCCTCCAGAGCAATGACGCTGGAGATTTTTTGTTTCCTGGCCTGACGGGCCAGGGCATGAAGTTTGCTTTGATAGGTTTCCAGTTTTTTGTAATAGGTGTCTTTATCGAGTTGTTGCTTCAAGTCAAGGCCCCGCAGAATTGTCAATTTAGGGGGCAGGGCCGGCATCGCTTCCTGAGATTTTGGCTGGTCTTGACAAAGCAGGTCTTTGGTGAGATGGGCCCGAAGGCGCGCCAGAATGTGTTGCCCCACCGTAAAGCCCCGGTAGTAGGTATCGGTGGCTTCGATGATCATCCATGGTGCCTTGCCAGTGCTGGTAGTTCGTAAGGAGTGCTCGGCGATGCGGCGAAACTGGTCGTAGTTTTTAAGATGCTTTTTGTCCATCCTGGTGATCATCCAGGCGGTTTTGGGGTTGTTACTCAGGGTTTTAAATCGTTCCTTCTGATCCTTGTGGGAAAGGTGGAGCCAGAATTTGATAATCAGGGCGCCGTCATCAATGAGTTGCTGTTCAAATACGTTGATTCGTTGCAGGCACCGGTCCATTTCGGCTTCGGAAATTTTACCGCCGGCACGCCGGCTCAGGGGGTCACTGTACCAGGAACCGACATAAAGGCCGATTCGACCTTTGGCGGGCAAGACCCGCCAAAAGCGCCAAAATTCTGGACGCTCTCTCTCCTCGTCTGAAGACTCGCCGAAAGCGAAAGTTTTCAAGTGGCGAGGATCAAACCACTCATTGAGCAAGTTGGCGGTAATCCCTTTGCCTGAGCCATCCAAACCGGAAATTAGGATAATGACCGGAAAATTCGCCTCCTTCAGGTCCTCCTGAGCATCCAGCAGAGCGCTGCGCAACTTCGGAACTTGCTTACTATACTCCTCTTTACTGATCTTGTGTCCCAGCTCAGCCACTTCAAACATGGACGCCACCTTTTAGCTGGTGTAAAAGACCGTAAAACCAGTTCACCAGCACCCCATCTTAGTCCATTTTGAACTTCGTTAAATAGCTATACTATGCTTCGAAGTTCCAGATAAGCGCAGACTCTAAATGAACGAAACTGAGGCGCCGGTAAACTTCTACAGCTACGAGTTTTGCTGAATATAACAACCTGGCGAACTATTACAACAAAAACAAGCAGTATTTTGGGTGGCAATCGTCAATAGCGTCCACTACCCACCAGCCCACCATTAAGTCGAGACCACCGGTCGGTTTACGAAACGGTCAGGGGCTCGTTCTTTTCCTCGTCGCTGCACTCCAGACTGTAGTAAGCAAGACTGATCGTTCGGACCCCGTTGACATCTTTGAGGGATTCAAGAACTGTTTTTAGTTGCTTGGTAGTATCTCGTTCGATCAGGAACAGGATTTTTTCACCTTGGGTATCGGTGACCTCGATATTGTCCAGCTTAAAGGCTGCCATCACTGCCGGCACCTCCGCCTCTTCGTTGGTTTCCACGTAACCACTTGCTACCAGCATCTGTTGTTTCTCCTGTTGATTATTTGAAAAAGTTGTCAGCGATTAGCGATTGGCCTAAATTGATCCTTGAAGGCTTCGTGGGCACCAAGGGTGACCACCTTGATCGCCGAGCCCCCCCAACGGGCAGTACCGGACACACAAGCCGCAGCCCGTGCATTGGTCATTGATGAAAGGTTGGTTGCCCCAATGGCCATAGTTGAAGTCGAAGACCAAAGCTCCCAGTGGACAAACCTTGCTGCACGATAGACAAATATCACCGTTCCAGCCGAAGCACAATCCGAGATCAATCAAGGCCATCCCCATTTTCACTTCCTGCTTTTCCAGCGACTTGAGGGTCCCGGTGGGGCAATGGTCGGGACACTCCATGCACAGGCCGCAGGGAAAATCCCGCATGTCCGGGATGTGCGGAGCGCCAAGATCGCGACCGTGGCGGGGACCGGCCGAGGCATAGTTATAGTTGTTTAAGAAGTTCAAAATGGATGCAGGTGGGGCATTGCAGAACTTTAGGCCACCTTGAAAAATTGCTCTTCCGCCCGATTTCTGCGTTATGTTCAAAAAATTATCCTCGGAATATCAACCATATGCCTACGGTAATTTTTTTTGCATGCCTTGAACTCGAACAAGATAGCTAATTTTTCAAGGTAGCCTTTACGTTTGAATAATCAGCGAGACCTGGGTCTGAAGTCAAAAAGTAATTCATTTTTTTTAAGCAGTCCGAAATCCCGTCGGGCTATTTCTTCGATGTAGACCGGGTCGTTTTGCAGGCGGGTAATTTGAATTAGCAGTTCTCGGTTTTCCGTTTCCAGCCTTTGATTCTCCTGACGAAGATTCTTGAATTCCCGGGATACTTTATAATACTGCCAGAGTCCGTAGGGGCTCAACGCCATCCAGATGGTAAATATTGCCAGGAAAACCAAGAACAGTTGGCGGGTGGTTCTTTTCCCTTGATGCTGCTGGAATTTGGGTTGATGGGGGTGGCGCATGGTCCTTTATATCCCTTTATATCCCTTTGCCCCGGTTTGGCCGCAAGCTGAAGATCTGGCGGTTTTCACCGGGATCCTGGATGGTTAAATCCAGCTTGCCTACGCAATTTTTAAAAGCTTGATGATTATGATGCCTGACTCATAGAGGAGGTATATCGGGATCGCTATCAGTGAAAGATTAACCACATCCGGGGTTGGGGTGATCAGGGCGGCGATGATCGTGATAATCAATACGGCATAACTGCGCTTGCGTTCAAATGTCTGGCGCGGGCATAGTCCGGTCTTGGCGCCGAAAATCATAAAAATCGGCAGCATCGCGATAAACCCGAAGGCGAGCACGAAAACGGTGATAAAAGAAACGAACTTACCCACCGCGATCACTGCTTGCAACTGTTCGGATTGGTAGCCCAAAAGAAAATTGATCCCTAAAGGCAAGGTGACCAAAAAACAGAAGGCGACCCCGCTGTAAAAAAGTAGGCTGCAAAAGGAAACAAAGCATAAGCGGACTTTGCGGCTGAGCCCGAAGGGTTCGGCCATTGCCCGCCAGAACCAGTAGATGCAAAAAGGGGCCAGGGATAACAAGCCCAAGGCCAAGCTCAAGCGAACATGGGCTAAAAAGGGGTCGGTAACGGTGAAATAGGCCAGCTCCTGATCGAAATGGGCCTGGAGCTCGCGCAATACCTGGGGGGAAACAGTGGTAAAGGCGACGGTTATCACGACCAAGGTAAACCCGAGATAAAGAGCGGGGCGGCGTAGGGTCAGGATGATGCGGGCTAAGCGATTCTCCGGGTGGCGCGCCATTAACCGCTTACCGCAAATTTTCGCGAATGAAGTTGATGCCGTTGCGGAACAGGGCCACCCCCTGGCCTTCCTCCGGTAGCTCTTCTCTGGTCCAGCGTGGATGATTGGTGCGATGGAGAAAGGCTTCCGGGTGGGGCATCAGGCCCAGAAGGCGCCCGCTGGGATCGCAAATTCCGGCAACCCCCTCGGGGGAGCCGTTAGGGTTCCAGGGATAACCTGTGGTCGCCTCTCCGCTTTGGGGATGAATGTAGCGCAGGGCGATTTGGTTATTATCCTTGAGCCGATGAAATACCGCTGCATCAGCGGCGATAAATTTACCTTCGCCGTGACGGACCGGTAAATAAAGTTGCTCAAGCCCCCTGGTAAAGACGCAGGGGCTGTTCGGATCAACCTGCAGGTGCACCCAGCGATTTTCAAAACGGCTGGAATCATTATGGATCAGGCTGACCAAGCGCCGGTTATAGTGATGATCAAAACCGGGCAGCAGGCCGATCTTGACCATCAACTGAAAACCGTTGCAAACTCCGATGACCAGCTTGCCGGCTTTGATAAAGCGGAAAAGCTGGTCACTGATGGTCTCGCCACCAGGCTGGACCCTGGCGTAAAGCCAACGGTGGGCCCCGGCCTGGCCGGCCCCCAAATCATCACCATCGAGAAACCCCCCCGCCAGGTTGAGCAGGTGATAATCGTCCAGACGATAGCGGCCGTGAAGCAGTTCGCTCAAATGAACAATGTCGACCTGCTCGGCCCCGCCCAGGCGACAGGCCTGGGCCATCTCCACTTCACAGTTGGCGCCGTAGCCGGTGATAACTATGGCTTTTACTTCCACCTTCATGCCCCTCTCTCTCTCTTTCTCCCTCGCCCCCTCAGGGCTGTGCTGCGCCTACTGTTTAGGCCACCTTGAAAAATTGCTCTTTTGCCCGATTTCTGCGTTATGCTCAAAAAATTATCCTCAGAATACCAACCATATGCCTGCGGTAATAAGTTCCCTTGTTGACCGGCATCGGTCAACCATTTTTTTACGTGCCGTAAGCTCGAACAAAATAGCTAATTTTTCAAGATAGCCTTTAGGTTTTGCCGGTCATCACTTCGGTTTTGCCGGTCATCACTTCGGTTTTGCCGGTCATCACTTCCTTGTTGCCCGGCAGCAGTAGCAACAACGGGCTGGCGATGAAGATCGATGAGTAGGTGCCGACAATGATTCCCAGTAACAAAGTCAGCGCAAAGTCATGGATCATCGAGCCGCCGAAAATCAATAATGAAACCAGAACCAGGGCTGTGGTCATCGAGGTTATTACGTTTCGGCTCATGACATCGTTGATGCTGCGATTTATCACGTCTTTTAGCGGTTCTGAGGGTTTTTTTCCGATGTTTTCGCGAATCCGGTCAAAAACCACCACCGAGTCGTTGAGGGAGTAACCAGCCAGAGTCAGCAGGGCGGTGACAATCAGCAGGGTTATTTCCATGTTGAGTAGCCAGCAGATGGCCAGTACCACCAAGACATCGTGGAAGGTGGCCGCCACCGCCGCCAGGCCAAAGCGCAGTTCAAAACGCAGGGCCAAGTAAATTACAATCCCCAGGAAGGCAATAAAAATTGCCTGCATCGCCTTGTTGCGTAAGGTTTCACTGATCGCCGAGCCAATTTCCGCCTGGCTTTCCAGTTCAAAGCCCTTGGCGGGCAAATGTTCGTGCAGGGCGGCAGTTATGCCGAGGGTGATATCACCCACCACCGCCCGATCCTCTTTGATCCGGATGATCAAGCGGTTTTCCCCTTGCACATGTTGGATCGTGGCCCCTTCCAGACCGGCCTGGTTTAAGGCACTGCGAACTTCAGCCGGATTGAAGGGTTGTTCAGCTCGGTACTGAGCCATGGTTCCCCCGACGAAATCCACCCCGAGATTGGCGGTTCCCCGCCCGATTTCAACCATGGCAATTACCCCCAGCAAGATCAGGACGGCAGACCCAGCGAAGGTAAATCGACGCAGACTCATGAAATTTATGCTCGGTCGCGTCAACAGGCTGAGGAAAGAGATGGCTTTCAATTTTTTTCGAACATGGAGGAGATCGTAAATCAGCTTGGTGCCAAACAGGGTGGTGATCAGATTGAAAGTGATCCCTAAGGACAGGGTTATCGCAAAGCCCTTGATCGGACCGGTGCCGAAGAGAAAAAGAGCCAAGGCGGCAATAAGAGTAGTTACCTGGGAATCAACAATGGTTGACAGGGCCTTGCTGTAGCCGCCCTCTACTCCGGATTTGGTAGTTTTGCCCAGGGCGAATTCTTCACGCATTCGTTCAAAAATCAAAATGTTGGAATCAACCGCCATCCCGATGACCAAGATAATCCCGGCGATCCCCGGCAGGGTCAGGGTGGCCTGCAGCAAGGCCAGCCCGGTAAAGATAAAAAGAATGTTGAGCACCAAGGCCGCGTTAGCGATCACCCCGGAAAGCCGATAATAAATAACCATGAAGATTGAAACCAGCAGCACCCCGAAAAGGCCTGAAAGCAGACCCCGTTGGATGGAGTCTTCACCCAGAGAGGCCCCGACGGTGATGTTCTGAATGATATCCACCGGCGCGGGCAGGGCGCCGACCCGCAGGACGATGGCCAGGTCGGCGGCTTCGGTGTGGGTAAAGCCGCCGGAAATCTGAGCGCTGCCCCCAAGAATCCGTTCACGGATTACCGGGGCTGAGCGGACCACATCATCGAGTACAATGGCTAACTTCCGGCCGACGTTACGTTCAGTGATCTGGCCGAATACCCGGCCGCCCCGGCTGGTCAGGTCTAAACTCACGTGAGGTTCGTTGAAATCCCCCACCCGCACCTGAGCATCCCGCACCATGGCGCCGGTCATCAAGGATGGGTGGATAAGCAAAATTGGCTCATCGTGGATCTGGCCGGTCTGGTGATCAACAGTTCGATGAAAGTAAATTTCCCGGCCATCGGGGAGCATTCCCTGCAGGGCCTGGTTAAGTCTTGCCCTTTCTTCGCCCCATTGCCACTGGCCGGCGGCCACCACCTGGTTAATTAACTGGTTAAGATCAATCGCCCGAGCATCATCCACCAGCTTAAACTTAAGTTGAGCTGTTTTGCCGATAAGATCGATGGCTCGTTTAGGGTCTCGGACCCCCGGCAACTGGACCACGATCTCACTGACCCCCTGGCGGATGATGACCGGTTCAGCTACCCCGAACTGATCGACCCGATTGCGGATAACTTCCAGCGATTGGTCTACCGCGTTTTCTTTAACGAATGCAACCTGTTCGGCGTTAAGATTAACAAAGACGCGGGGAAAGGTCCCTGGCTCGCTCTCCGCTCGAATATCGAGGTTGGGGAAATCACTGGCTACCTTGCTTTGGACGGCGTTGAGGGCCCCAATGTTAGGCAGGGTGAAGATCGCAATATGAGGATCAACGGCGCGGGCCCGGACCAAAGTGACCTGCTGCTCTCGCATGACTTCACGCAAGTCTTCGGTCGCCAGATCGAGCGAGTTGGTGATGGCCCGGTCGATATCCACCTGGAGGACCAGGTGCATACCCCCCTGCAGATCCAGCCCCAGCCGCAGCCCTTCCGGGGCAAGATGTTTTTTCCACCAATCCGGCACCGAAACCGACAGTGATGGTAAAACGGTGGTTAGAGAAACAAGGATCATCAACAAAAGCAGGACGATTTTCCACTTCAACGAACTTTGCATTGAGACTCCATGGGATGTCTAAATTATAACCATCCGGTTTTGTAGTTGTTTTTACGTTGATTAATTGTTGGCGATCCGGGAAAAAGCCGGCAAGATTTTGTCCGTAAACGCCCGAGTTGTCTATAATTGCAAACAGGTTGATTATACTCCACATTGGCGGAAAGTCAAAGTGCAGTTTGACAAATTGGGTGAGGCACATTGTTGTGGGGGGCACATTTGCCAACACATTAGTTCTGTGCTAGTATCAGCGGCATGTATAAAATATCGTCGAGCTGTTTGTGAAAGCCTGGGTCGCTGTTCCATATTTACCTGGTAGTTTGGTCGATGTTCGTTACTGCTAGAGGATAATTGATGACAACCGAGATCCGACCGGTATTGCTGGCCATTCTTGATGGCTGGGGGGAGGCGGCGTCGGGGCCCGGCAATGCCGTCCGATTGGCTGCCACCCCCAACATCGATCGCTGGCGGCGGGAATATCCATTTACCACCCTGGTTGCCCACGGTGAGGCGGTGGGTTTGCCCGCTGGGCAGATGGGCAACTCCGAGGTGGGGCATCTCAATATTGGCGCGGGCCGCGTTGTTTATCAAGATTTTAATCGGATTAACCTAGCGGTGCGTAATGGTGATTTTTTTGTCAACAAAACCCTGAACGCCACTATCAGCACAATCAAGTGTTCGGGTGGAACTCTTCATCTTATGGGCCTGCTCTCCGATGCCGGGGTCCATAGTCACCTTGATCATCTCGTGGCCTTGCTGGAACTGGCGGCGTATCAGGGCTTGGAGCGTGCGCAGGTCCATGCTTTCATGGATGGCCGGGATAGCGCGCCCGACGGGGGGCTGGGTTACATGGAAACTCTGCTCGCGGCCCTGCAAAGGATTGGGATCGGGCGAGTGGCCACGGTTTGCGGGCGTTATTACGCCATGGATCGGGATAAACGCTGGGATCGGGTGGCGCGGGCCTGGGCGGCGGTGGTGGATGGTCAGGGTCAATTCGTCGTCACCGATCCGTTGACGGCGGTACGGGAGGCATACGCCCGGGGAGAGACCGACGAGTTCATCAAACCCACCGTGGTCATCACCCCCACCGTAGTTACCAAGCAGTCGTCCACCGTGGTTATCAAAACCACGACGGTCATTAACTCCCCCGCGATCACCAGACCCACCGTAGTCACCGAGCCCACTGTGGGCAACTTTGGCAGCGACCAAGCCGGCGCGGGCGCAGGGCGGATCAACGATGGCGATGGGGTGATCTTCTTTAATTTTCGGGCTGACCGGGCCCGGCAGTTGACCGCCGCCTTGATCCGGGATGATTTTTCCGGCTTTGCTCGGTCGCGTCGCCCCCGTTTGTCGGCCTTTGCCACCATGACTCGCTACGAAAAGAATTTCGATTTGCCGGTGGCCTTTCCTCCCGATCAGTTGACGCACATTCTGGGCGAGGAGGTGAGCCGACATGGGCTTAGGCAACTGCGGATTGCCGAAACCGAAAAGTACGCCCATGTTACTTATTTTTTTAACGGCGGTCGTGAAGAGCCCTTTTCCAATGAAGATCGGGTGTTAATTCCTTCGCCCCGGGATGTGGCCACTTATGACCTGAAGCCGGAGATGAGCGCTCCTGAGATAACGATGGAGCTATTAGATCGTTTAAGCGGGAAAACAGCGACTAACCGCCTTAACCCTATCGACCGTCCTAACTCTACTGATCACCTCAACCCTGCCGACCACGATTTAGCAGAGGGAGGCAAAAAAGTTCCCGCCGAGTCGGCAACCGAGTCGGCAACCGTTGCCGAGCGCGCCGCCGCGCCGCCGCACCCTCAGGCTGGAGATGTGCCGTCGGGGGCCAAGGCCGGCGTCTTACCTTACGCCTTGGTGATCCTTAACTTTGCCAACGGCGACATGGTGGGTCACAGTGGCATAATCCCGGCGGCGATCAAAGCCTGCGAAGCGGTGGATTATTGCCTTGGCCGGATAGTGGAGGCCTTCACCGCCGCCGGCGGCATTGTCCTGATTACTGCTGATCATGGCAATGCCGAAGAAATGACAAACGGCCATGGCGGCCCGGTAACCGCTCACAGTTGCAACCCGGTCCCCTTTATTTTAATTGACCGGCAGATTGCCGCCACTCGCCATCATTTGCGCGGGGATGGCGCACTGGCCAATATCGCCCCGACCATCTTGCAACTGATGGGCCTGCCGACGCCAACAACCATGACCAGCCCCAGCCTGTTGCTGGTAAATAACGCAAAGTAGATAACGGCGAAAAGGATTGCTTATGCGCTATATTTCGACCCGGGGCGGGATCGCCCCCATCCCTTTCGCTGAGGCGGTGATGATGGGGCTGGCCACCGACGGCGGCCTCTTGCTGCCGGAAAAACTGCCGACGGTTTCGTTGGCCGAAATCGTCGGCTGGCGGGATCTGGCCTACCCGGAGTTGGCCGTGACCGTTTTGCGCCACTTTATCGACGATATCCCCCCCGCCGAATTGACCAGGTTGGTCCGACGTTCTTATACCGGCTTTAATCATCCGGAAATTACCCCGATAGTGGCTCATGGTGATTGCCACATCCTGGAGCTCTTTCATGGTCCGACCCTGGCTTTTAAGGATATAGCCCTGCAACTGTTGGGCAATCTTTTCGAATACCTTCTGGCCGCTTCCGGCGACCGGATGAACATCCTCGGAGCCACCTCGGGGGATACCGGCAGCGCCGCCATTTACGGAGTGCGGGGCAAGGAGCGGATCAATATTTTTATTCTCCACCCTTACGGGCGAATCAGCCCCATCCAGGAAAAACAGATGACCACGGTGCTGGACGCCAACGTCTTCAATATCGCAATCCGCGGCACCTTCGACGATGGCCAAGCCATTGTCAAAAAACTCTTCAACGACATTCCCTTCAAGGAGCAATATCAACTGGGGGCGATCAACTCCATCAACTGGGCGCGAATTCTTGCTCAGGTGGTTTATTACGTCTACGCCGCCTTGCGTTTGACCGAAGCCCAACCGGGGGAGGGGGGGCGACTCAGCCCAGGCAGCCAGGTTGATCATGCCAATCGAGTTAGTCAGGTCAATCAAACCAATCAGGCAAGTCATGCCAATCAAGCCGGTCGTGCCAATCAAGTCGGCCATGTCAGTGGGGTCAACCAAGTCGATTTTGCTGTTCCCACCGGCAATTTTGGCGATATTTTTGCCGGTTTTGTGGCCCGCCGTCTGCTTCCCGGGCTGATCGGTCGGTTAATCTTGGCCACCAACGAGAATAATCTGCTGACCCGCTTCGTTCAGGCTGGCGACTATTCGGTGAGTGCCGTTCGGCCCACTAGCAGCCCTTCTATGGACATCCAGGTAGCCAGCAATTTCGAGCGTTACTTGTACTACCTTAACGGCGAGGATCCCCAGCGGACCCGGCAGGAGATGGAGGATTTCATTCGCACTGGCTCATTGCGGTTCAATCCCGAGCGTTTGGCGCAAATCCAAGCCGATTTCGTCGCACAAAGCGCCGATGAGGCCGCTACCTTGGCCACCATTCGGAATTTTTACCGTGATCACGGTTATCTTTTGGACCCCCACAGCGCTGTGGGGGTTTATGCGGCTCTGGCTTGTCGACGACCCAATATCCCCCTGGTTTGTCTGGCCACCGCTCATCCCGCCAAATTTGGCGCGGCGGTGGCGGCCGCCACTGGTCGGCCCCCGGCCCTGCCCCCGGCTTTGGCTAAACTGGCCGACCAGGAAAGCCGCTGTCAGGTGTTGGCGGCGGAGCCGGGGGTGATTAAAGATTTTGTGATTCGCCACGCTTTATAAGTGAGCTCACCAACTCCGCATGTACCCTCGGCGCCTTGATGTTGATCAAGGATCATCTCAATTTTATTCCCGACAACCTTTGGGGCATCATCCCGCAGGTCCGCTATGGGCCGCTCACCACGCAAAATCGGCCAAAACCGGCAGGTGGTCGCTGGCTATTTTGGCAACCTGCATCCGACAGCGTCGGCGTTTGATGATCGTAAGAGGGCCGCGGACAAAGATCTTGTCCAGGCCGCCGGTTGGTGAAAACGCTGGATAGGTAAGGTAAGGGCTTTGGAAATTTTCCTGGTGGCTGGAGGCGCAGCGAAAGTTCAGGATTTCGGTGAACATCGGGGCTAAACGGGTGAACCAGTCATTGAAGTCGCCAGCCACCAGACAGGGATCTTCGGGAGTCAGGGCGGTGAACTCGGGTGATTTGACCAGTATCCCAACCTGCTGGGGCCGCTCATGGAAAGAAAGACCTAAATGCAGATTAAAAACAGGCAGAATCATGGGGGAGCCCAATTTGTCGACCACCTCGATGACCGTATAAAGACAACCCCGAGCTTTGCGGTCGGGAATGGTCAGGTCGATATTGCGCTCGCCGCTGATCGGAAACCGACTCAGGGTGGCGTTACCGTAGTGGCCCTTGCTCAGGGCGACATTGAGTCCCACGGCCCGATGAGGGTAGTCGCAGAGTCCGGCCAACTCTTCGGCCAGATCCAGGTTGCGGGATCGGGGCACCCCGACATCTACCTCTTGTAGCAAAAGCAGATCGGGCTGGTGGTGATTGATTACCCGGGCAATCCGTTCGGGCCGAAAAAGACGGTCCATTCCGATGGCCCGGTGAATATTATAGGACATGATGCGCAAGCGCATGGTTATGCTCACAAGACCCCTGATCGTTTGTGCCGGGGCGGCTGACTAAGCTTGCGGCAAAACCGGGCCAAGGCCTGAAAATAAAGCTCACCAGCCCGGGCGATGATATCGTTATGGCCTGCGCCCGGCACCATTTGAAACTCCTTGCTCTGGGCCCCACAATGGGCCTGTAAGGTCTCGGCTAGACCTAATGGGATAATTTCGTCGTGCTGGGCGTGGAGAATGTAGGTAGGCTTGTCAATCCGGGCAATTTTCTGAACATTGCCGAAGCCATCGGCCTCACTGTTTAGCCCGCAGGCCTGAACATCGACTCCCATGGCCAGCAACAGGGGAATAGTTTGGGCAATCCCGCTTTCGATGATCAAACCATCTATTTCCCCGGTCGGGGCGGTAATCGCCAAATCAATGGCCGGTACACTGCCTAAAGAACGGCCCATCAGGACCAGGCGGCCGCTTTTACCTTGCTCGCGCAGGGTTTCCCGAACCACCGGTAACAGTTGGCGGGGGTCATGAATCAGCGCGGCCACCGAAGGAGCGCCCCCGGCCCGGCCGTAGCCCCGGTATTCGGCCACCACCAGGTTCATTCCGGCGGCATTGAAACGGGGGGCCAGATCATCGTAATCAGTGGCCACCTCCCCGTTGCCGTGGAAAAAAAGCAAATTGGGGGCCGCCGACTCGGCGGCCCCAAGATGAAAACGCAAGGGCAGACGCACTCCCGATTCCACCTCCACCTCGTACTCGAAGGTCGGAATTAGTGGTTCTTGCCAATCCTGCCGAGGATAAAAAATAGCCGCCTTGATGGCAGGATGGGCCAGTTTGTCATAGCTCTTTTCCCTGATATTCATGATTATTTTCCTGCTCTTAAGTCTCCATTACAACTGATGGCTTAACTCCATCGATCAAGCCCATCTGCCGCCATGAAACTCAGCAAAATAACGGCTGGATGTCGGCGTCTGGTGTACGTCCGGCCTGGGCATGAACGCATGGAGTTTAAGTCCCCGGCGAATACTCGGCTGTTGAGTGGATAGCCTAACACCAATTACCGGCCGAAGGCAAGGGCGTTACCCTACCTGTGGGGAAGGGGGGAGGTGGATAACCGGCGTTCTTAAGGCGACGGTAAAAACAGGTTCAGCCGAACAATTTGGCTGGATGTTTTTTTATTTGAACCGCTCCTCGATACGTCGGCGGATAGTGTCGCTGATTTGGTTGTCGAGCTGGAGCGCGGCCAGCAAGGCCGGAATGTTTTCTTCGATGCTGATCTCCAGTAAAATGGGCCGTCCCTGCTCCAAGGCGGGATTGCTTCCAGCAATGCGTAGATTCAGAATCATGGTGCCGTCATCGTGGTAGGTCACATTTGCTGAGAGCGTGTGGTAATGGAAATTACTTAAAGCGTCGAGTATCAGTTTCAGGGCGGGATTGCGCCGGGTCATGGCGGTGGCGGTGGCACTTTCAACTTTGATCAGGCCACCGGTCGGTCGGGCGGCTAACTGACCGTTGGCTAAAGAAATTTTGCCATCCGCCCAGCGCAGAGGCAGACGCCCATCGATCAAACCGCTCCCGCTAAGTCCTTGCACCGGATACACGGCCAATAGTTTGGCCAAATCCAGGCCGTCGAGCAGCACTTCAAAATAGAAATCTCCAACCTCTTCTCCGGCGACCCCTCCACCCGCAGCTCCAGCCGCAATTTTCGCAACAACATTATTGACCTGTTCGGTGATATTTTTTCCCCGGCCCATATCCAGGACAAAAGGTTTGATCAGTAAGCGACCGCCCAGAAAACCGGCTTCCAAGGTCAAGAGTTCCAGGCGTCCCCGGCCGAAATCATCAACCGGAGCTTGATAACTACCTTTGGCCCGGATCGGTCCGAAGGCCATGCCGGGGTTAAATTCTCGAATGTTGATTTCAATAAGGGGCAAGCTGATAATTTTCTGTTCCAAGGCCAGAGTCAGCGCAAGGTTGAGGTCGTGGAAGAATGAAGTTTGATGGATGCCGCGGGCGTTCAGCAGGTTAAGTTGTCCGCGCAGCCGTAGGCCGGTTTCCGGATACTCCAGGCTGATTTGCCCGTCCAGGCGACCGTCTTCAAATTCCGGCAGGGCAAACGGTAAAGCAAGTTGTTCCAGTTGCTTCATGAAGGGCAGTTTAGGCTGGGGTAGTCTGATTTCCCGAAGCTTGAATTCCGCCTCAGCCCCTTGCAGGCCGGATGGAACCTTGGCCCGGTGTTCAATTTTCACCTCCGGGGGCAAGGTGAGAACCCCGGCAAGCTGCAAAATCTGGTCTTCATAGTCAGCCCGGCCCTGCCAGATTAGAGGTTGGGGTAGAAAAGGGGCTAAGGCGTCGGCCCGCAGGCTAAGAGCCGGGGTTGTCAGGCTCATGGGCTGGTGACCGAGCTCAAAGGAGCCGGCAAGAACCGCTGAGCTTTGATTTGCAAATTCAACGGTCAAAGTTGCATTCCCACCGCTGGTCAGGGCCAAGGGGTGCAGGATTTCATTACTACTGTTGGCCAAGGCCGGGGAGCGTGGAATTTCATAGTTAATTTTAAGTTTTATTCGGCGGGGATTGAGTGTCGCTGGAAGCTCCGGGGCCTTTAGCTTAGGCGAAAATTCCAGGTTGAGCTGAATATGCCGAGGTGGTTCGGGTTTAGTGACCGCTGTCGTTGTCGCTTTCGCCGCTGCCAGCGCCGCTGTCGCTTTCGTCGCTCCAGTCGCCGCCACCATTGGCGCCACCGGCTGTGCGAGGGATAAACCCAGCATCATCGTCATGATCGCCACTGGAGCGATGGATTTAATCAGTTTCACCAACTCTCATCCTTGTCACCCTCGCTTCCGCTCCCCCTTCCGCCGCTTTGCTTGCTTAATGCACAATCAAGGGCAGACCAGCCAAGTTAATTCTTGCCGCGGCTTTACCAGAGCGGCGGGGTACTTCCGGGTCGGAAGCCACCCACTAGCAATTATTTCCTCAAAAATCAACCGTCTCTCATGACCGCTGATCATTATCAGCACCTTGTTGGCATTGTTAATGGCAGCTAAGGTCAGGGTCAGGCGGGACAGGGGCGGGTCGCCGATGGGTTCGCTGATTGCCGCGACCAGCCGATCTTGTTCGGCCGCCGCCGGTGATTGTCGGGCAACGGTTGGGACATCTTTTTTTTGAGTCAGTGTCGATTAGTCAGGTGATGACCGCTCTTGATCAGATTGTTCGAGTTTTCAGTGGAATCAAAGGGTAATATTGATCAGCAACCGCCGCAGGGCTGAAAGCAACGGCCACAACAAGATTCCGGCGATGATGGCGGCAGCCAGCAACAGAGGGGATGCCTGGCGAGCGGTTTGGGTTGATGTCCGACGCTTCAGGTAGTAATGCGCAACAAGGGCCAACAGGGACCAAGCCATGATGGTCAGCGCCAGGCGATATTCCAGGTGAAGTTGCGGGCTGATAAGGAAAGACGGAACAAGCCAGAATAATAGACTCAAGGCCGCGACCTTGGCGGGAGTAAATGGTCGGTAGCCATAAAAGTGCTGGCTATGCGCATTGATCTCGATCACCTGTTTCTTGATCTTTCGACTCAAAACAAAGTCGGTATAGGCCAGCAAATAAACAATGAGCAGGCCGACCAATAAAGCTAAAGCAATATGCATAAAAAACGTTCTCCCATGCTCATGATTTGTATCTGAATGGCAAGGGTTAAACCATGCTTGATAAGGGTTTCAGCCTGTTCTTCATCGGGCTTGCAGGGTTTCAACCAGGTTGTGCGTAATTTGGGCGACCTCGGACAAAGCAAAGCCCACCGCCAAACCTTTTCTTTCGGTGCGGCGGATGGCGGGGGAGTCGGGAAAGCAGGCAATGGGCGCTTCCCCCAGACCTGCGGTAAGAAATTGTTCATCTTTAGGGCCTTGAACCAGGTTGCCAACAAAATCGATATTTTTGATTCGGCATTCATCTGCTAATTTTTTTATTTTCAGTGCGGTGCGGATGCCCGATTGTGAGGGAATAACCACGATCAGTAACCGGTCCACCCCGACGATGGTGCCTCGCCCCAGGTGCTCGACCCCGGCCTCCATATCCAGCAGTACCACCTGAGCGGGCTTGAGCAGTAAAGTGGTCAGCAATCGTTTCAAAACGGTGCTTTCGGCGCAGGCGCAGCCGCCTCCGGCACTCTCGATTGCCCCCATGACCATCAGTTTGATCCCGTCAGCCTCGACAATGAAACGTGTCGGCAAATCATCCACCTTGGGGTTGATATTGTAGAAGGCCGAGCCTTCCACCCGGCCCGAGCGTTCCCGGAGCAACTCCTTCATTTCCGAGATCGGTCGAATTTTTTCCGGCTCCACTACGCCCAAGCTTTGGGCCATGTGAGGGCTAGAATCGGCGTCGATAACCAGGACTTCCCGGCCCATATCCTTGAACTGGCGGGCCAGCAGAGCCATGATCGTAGTCTTGCCAACTCCACCCTTACCGCTGATGGCTATTTTCATTGCTGTTTTTATTTCTTGTCGAAGCGCCTATTCTTGTTGGCCGCGCTTTCTCCCCGTCAGCCAAGTAGTGTTTGATTAAGAGAAACTTTGTTTTTCCGATACGTTTTTCCGGGACACTGGAAGTTTCTTCAGTTCCGACTGTGATCTTTTGTCCCCTGAAGTGTAGCGAAAGGTCGTAAAATCGCAAGCAAAAAGGAGTTTTCCGTATTTTTATTTTATTGAATTTTTTCTGAGCTTGTGATATTCTTTTTTTGCTCAAGGAAAAGGTGACTCCTCGTTTTTGGTTTTGTGATCATAACTTATTCAGGTAATGACCACATGCGCTCATATGTTGACAGCGGGAAAAAACGGTTCTGGCGTACGCTGTTACTATGTCACCTTATAGTAACCCTGCTGGCTCCTTCCGCGCATAGTCATGAGTCCTGGTACGACGACAGCAAAATTCATCATGCCACTGCTACTCTGAAAACTGCCGCCACCCACAACCATGCAGACCATTGGGCCGGGGAATGGGCCCACGAAAACTTATTGACATCCGGCGCCGGTTTCCACGGTATTTCAGAGCATTGCCACAGCAACCATCGGCACTTCCATTTTACCGAAAACCTGTTGCCAAGGCCAAGTAGAGAAATCGAAAGATCAGAAAAGCACGAATCATTTTCCCCCCAAGCTGGGTGCGATAGCAGCGCCTGGCAAAAAGTATCCGCTAAAGTTGCCGATCAATTATTGCCGCTCCACCCTTCTTCCCGCCTTGGGTTTATCCTGGTTACTACATCTCTGCCCCCGCCCTCGCCCCTGGTTTAAGTTTCCTTATAGCTAATTTTTCAAGGTAGCCACTATTGTTCAACCGGAAGCGGTAATTTCCCGCTCCGGATGATCGTGCCGTCTGCAACTTTGGCTGCCGGCCGGGAGCGCTTTTAGAAGGCGGATCCAGGCCTTGTCCTCAAGGTGCGAGGCCCGCACGATGAGAATTGAACTTGATCTGCTGATCAGAGGAGATATCAAATGAGAATGTTAAACATTTTACCAGGATTATTATTTCTATTCGCCTTTACCGGCTGTGACATGTGGAATCAGCAACAGCAGCGGCCAAAAGATGCCTTTGCCGTCCTTGATCTCGCCGCTGCGGTTCATGAGCATCCTGAAGGACAGATAAACTTCACGGTCGAGCAGCAACAAATGGTGGATTTCGCCGTTGTCACGGTTGAAAAAAGCGAATTATACTTCTCTTTGCCCGTTTTTGGCACGCTAAAGGCCGCGGCCGGCAGAGAGGCAAATATCAGGGCTCCGGTCTCAGGCTATCTTTCTTCCTCTAAAGATGGATTTCCCCGTTTTGGTGACAAAATCTCCAAAGGAGGTGGGTTGGTCAAAATCGTGCCCAGCCTTGGCGAGGAAACCGATCCGGCTTCCCTTGATCTTGAAGTGCGCCGTTCCCGGGCCAATTATCAACTGGCCGGGAAGGAGCTCGACCGGCTGGAAATCCTGTTAGGCCAGGGTGCGGTTTCGGAGCAGATGGTGCAGGAAGCCCGCCGGACAGAGCAGGTGGCCCAGGCCGAACATGACGCGGCCATAAGCCGTTTTAAACGGTACTTCACCCGTCCCAGAGAAGGAAAAAGCTCCGAAGCCGCGGCCCTCGTGGTCAGCAGCCCCATTACCGGCATCCTGGACGGTGTTTATGTGACCCCGGGCGCTTATCTGCAGGAAGGAGACACCCTTTTCCATGTGGTTGACACCTCCTGGCTGCAACTTACAGCCCGTATTCCGGAAGCGGATATCAGCCGCCTCCTTAACCCCCGGGGCGCCTGGTTCACCGTAGACGGTTTTGTTGCTCCCTTCAAAATAGACCTTGAGCAGCATGGAGACCGTCTGGTCACCCTGGGCAGCGTGGTTGACCCAGGCTCGCGCACCGTGCCCCTGGTCTTTGAGTTCCCGAATGTTGACAATAAATTGCGTATCGGCATGTTTGCTCAAGTCAATGTGATTGTCGGAGAGACGAGGGAGGCAATTGCCGTTCCCGTAGCCGCGCTGCAGAGAGTCGGCGGCTTGTCCGTAGTTTATGTGCAGACCGGCAGTGAAACATTTGAACGACGGATGGTAAGACTGGGGGTCCGCGACCGAGACCTGGTGGAGATCAAAGACGGGGTCAGTCTCGGAGAAAAAGTGGTGACCAGAGGATCGTATTTTGTCCAGTTGGCGGCCGTCGGCGCCCAGGAAATCGGCCATGGCCACGCCCACTGAAAGGAGGATAGACAGTGATTGATAAAATTATGGGGTGGTCCCTTAAAAACCGTTTTTTTGTCGTACTGAGTGCGCTCTTGTTCTTGATCTGGGGAGGATACGAGGCGAGCAGGATGCCGGTTGATGTTTTTCCGGAACTTACCGCTCCCACCGTAGCCATTATGACTGAGGCCCATGGCATGACCCCGGAAGAGGTGGAGATCATGGTAACTCATCCCATTGAAACCGCGGTTAAGAGCGGTTCGGCGGTTAGGCGGGTACGTTCAATTACCGGGGTTGGTTTTTCCGCGGTATGGGTGGATTTTGACTGGGGCACGGACATCTACAAGGCGCGGCAGATAGTGGCCGAGAAACTGCAGGCAGTACGTGGCAGCCTACCGCCGGAAATCGATCAACCGATCATGCAGCCCATTACCTCGCTTATGGGTGAAGTGATGTTTATCGCGCTAAGCTCTGACCAGCACAGCGCGATGGAGCTTAGGACCGTGGCTGACTGGACCCTGCGTAATCGCCTGCTTGGCGTGGCGGGAGTAGCCCAGGTCATTCCCATTGGCGGCGACACCCGGGAGTTTCAGGTGATTGTCCGGCCGAAACGACTGCTCGCCCACGATATCAGGCTGGACCAGGTAATCGACGCCCTCAAAAGAACCAACGCCAATGCCTCAGCCGGGTTCCTGGTCGAAGGGGGGCAGGAGTATCTGATTCAAGGCTTGGGCCGAGTGCGCGGTCTTGAGGATATTGGCAACACTGTATTGGCGGTTAATGAGGGAATCCCAGTTTTAGTGAGTCATGTTGCCGAGGTGATGGTCGGCCCGGCGCCCAAGAGAGGCACGGGTTCCCACAACGGCAAACCGGCGGTGATTTTGGGCATCCAGAAGCAACCCGCGGCCAACACCTTGCAACTGACCGAGAATCTCGACCGGCTGGTGGATGAAATTCAAGCAGGATTGCCGTCGGGCATGAACATTGATCGCCAGGTCTTCCGCCAGGCCGATTTTATCTCCACCTCTATCAGCAATGTACTGCAAGCCCTGCGTGACGGTTCCGTGCTGGTGGCTCTGGTCATGCTGATCTTTCTGGCTAGTTTGCGCGCGACTGCCATCACCCTGCTGGCCATCCCCTTGTCGCTGGTGGTCGCCATTTTTGCCATGAAATTTATGGGTTTCACCATCAACACCATGACGTTGGGGGGCATGGCCATAGCTATTGGGGTCCTGGTTGATGACTCCATCGTCGTGGTGGAGAATGCGGCGCGGCGATTGAGGAACAACAACATGCTGCCGGCCAACCAAGGGCATACACCATTGGTTGTAGTGTACCGGGCTACCAGCGAGATGCAGAACCCCGTCGTTTTTACCACTCTTATTGTCATTTTGGTCTTTGTCCCGTTGTTTTTTCTCGCCGACGTGGAGGGGCAACTGCTTCAGCCCCTGGGCCTGGCCTACGTCGTTTCCTTGATCGCCTCTACCTTGGTGGCCCTCACCGTGGTTCCGGTGCTTTGTTATCTGCTGCTGCCACGGGCCAATATCAGCCTGAGTAGTCAAGAAACCCGCCTGACCAAAGCTTGCAAGGCCGTCTACGCCCCGGTTTTAGACTGGGCGCTTAAACACTGGAAAACGGTCAGCGTCACCTCCTTGGCGGCCCTGATCGCGGCCCTGGCCGGGATGGGCATGGTGGGTCAGTCATTTCTCCCGGATTTCAACGAGGGCAGCCTCTCGATCAAGGTGACCACGGTAGCGGGCACCTCCCTTGAGGAGTCAAGTCGTCTCGGGTTGATGGCTGAAGAAATACTCCTTGAACAGCCCGAGGTCGTGGCTACTGCTCGGCGCACCGGTCGGGCTGAGCTTGATGAACATATCATGATGGTCTTTGCCTCAGAAATCGATGTGCGTCTTAAGATGAGGGAGCGCAGCAAGGAGGAATTTCTGGCTGCCTTGCGTCAGAGGATGCAGATCTTGCCGGGTACCAGTGTGGTCATCGGTCAGCCCATTTCTCACCGGCTTGATCATATGCTTTCCGGCACCCGGGCCCAGATTGCCGTCAAGATCTTCGGTCACGACCTTTTTGAATTACGTCGACTGGCGACCCAAGTTGAATCGGTGATGGGTAAAATTGATGGGGTGGTTGATCTGGCGACGGAGCGCCAGGACGAAATCCCGTTCATTTCGATAGCCTTTAATCGTCAGGCCCTGGCTCCTCACGGCTTGCGGGTTAACGAGGTGGCGGAACTGATTGAAACCGCCTTTTGGGGGCATCAGGTTTCAAGAATTCTGGAAGGACAGGCCAGTTTTAACCTGACGGTGCGCTACGATCCAGCCGTGCTCGCAAGCCTTGACGCCATCCGCAACACCCTGATTTCCACCCCGACCGGGGCCATGGTGCCCCTGCATGCCCTGGCCGACATTGGTGAAGGCCGGGGGCCCAACACCATCAGTCGCGAAGGGGCGCGGCGGGTGATGGTGGTGATGGCCAATGTGGGAGCGGGCGGCGATTTGGTCGGGGTAGTAAATAACATCCGCCAAGCCGTGGCGGCCGAGGTTGACCTGCCGGCCGGGTATCATGTTGAATACGGTGGTCAGTTTGAACATGCGATCGCGGCATCCCGCACCCTGTTGATTCTCGGCGCTATCGTGATTGTCGGTATTTTCCTGCTGCTGTTTGTCGCCTTCAAATCGGTTCGCGATGCCTTGCTGGTTATGTTGAACATGCCCCTGGCGCTGATTGGCGGAGTGATCGGGGTCCACGTTGCCGGAGGCATTGTGTCGGTGGCCTCAGTTATCGGCTTTATCTCTCTTTTCGGCATTGCCACCCGCAACGGCGTGTTGATGATCTCACATATTCATCAACTGGTGGATCATGAAGGGGTTCGTGATTCACTGGAGGCTGTGCGCCGCGGGGCGCTTGAGCGCTTAGTCCCCATTCTGATGACCGCAATAACCGTCATGCTCGCTTTGATCCCGTTAGCCCTTGCCGGGGGAGAACCAGGCAGTGAGATCAAAACCCCGATGGCTCTCGTGCTTATTTTCGGGCTGATAACTTCAACCGCGCTCAATATGATCGTGATCCCGGCCATGTACTTGCGTTTTGGGTCAATTAAAAACAAGCTGCGTTTTGTCGATTGAAACCGTAGTTAAAAATCAACTTTAAGGAGTAAGCCATGCGAAAAATTATTTTTGGTCTGATAATGCTGGTGGTATTGGTAGCAGCCCCGGTCCACGGTGGGCCGGCCGGCCGAGGTCACGATCATTCCGCGGAACTAAGTCAAAGTCAGATACTGGCTAAGGCCTCGGCGTTTGTAGCCATGATCGCGGGGGCTGGTAAACTGGAGGATTCATGGATCGGAGTGAAACCACAGGAAGCCCAAAAGGACAAAAGGAGACATCAGTGGGTTGTGACATTTTTTAACCCGGAGGTAAAAAACCTGGAAAAACAGACCCTGTATATGTTTCTTGATTTGTCTGGCAACTATATCGCGGCCAATTTTACCGGCAGGTAAAATTCCCCCTTCGTTGTTGACATCGGTGTAGATTATATTACCCTCAAAAAAGCAGGTTGAGGGCTTGACGATTTACCCGAGCCAAAAGTTGCTAACCTAACTTTGCCGAGGAGCCAAATCTCATGAAATATCTTAAGACCTAAATCCGGCAATTGGGTGGCAGGACTAAAGACCTAACGCAAGCATATGGTCTAGTCACTGCCACCCACACTCGTATTTTTATTTTGCACGTATTTTTATTTTGCACGTATTTTCATTTTGCGGGGAAAAATCCGTCCATCCGGGTATAATTCCGTTAGGGCAGCAAATTTTCTGAGGGGGTAACCGTACCAAATGGGCGCGGAACAAGAAGCTACAATCACCAAAGCGTCGCCGGTCGCGGTTGAGCATGCGGCAAAGGTCGCGGGAGAACCCGCCTCTCTTCCCAAGGTGATGATTGCCGAGGACAATCCGGTGGTGCGTAAAGGCTTGCAAAATTTTCTTGTTAAATGGGGCTACGAGCCGGTGGAGACCAGCGGCGGCAAGGAGGCCTGGCAAAAACTGCGGGACGATCCCTCTATCCGTCTGGCGATTCTCGACTGGAATCTGCCCGGCCTCACCGGCATGCAGGTGTGCCTTCAGCTTCGTAGAAAGCGACCTGCTCCTTACGTTTATATCATTATCTTCAGCAGTCGGGCCTCCACTGAGGAACAGGTGGTGGCCCTGGAACACGGGGCTGATGATTATCTGGTCAAGCCTGCCAAACCCTCCCTGCTCAAGGCCCGCCTCGGGGTGGGTCGCCGTATCGTGGAACAGGCCTTGGCCCTAAGGTAAATGAGGGTCTATGTCCATGCCCGTTCTCAAGACCATTACCAGCGAAAAATTGCCGATTAAGCTCTGGTTGGATGATATCGCGGGCGAGACTTTGACCCAGGCCAAAAATCTGGCCAACCTGCCCTTCGCTTTTCGCCATATAGCCCTGATGCCTGATGCCCACCAGGGCTACGGGATGCCTATCGGCGGGGTGCTGGCCACTGAAGGAATGGTGATCCCTAATGCGGTGGGGGTAGATATCGGTTGTGGCATGGGGGTGGTGCAAACCTCGCTGAGCGAAGTAAGTTCTGCGCGGCTGAAACTGATTATGGCGGCAATCAGAAAAAAAATTCCTTTGGGTTTTAAGCATCATCAACGACCGCAAGATGCCCGGTTGATGCCGGCCATGGCGGTTGACCGCAGCGAGATGCCGGTCATCGCCGCGGAATACCATAAGGCCCTCCACCAGCTTGGCACCCTAGGGGGCGGCAATCATTTTATCGAGATCCAGGGGGGCGACGACGGTCATATCTGGTTGATGGTTCATTCCGGCAGTCGTAACCTGGGTTTTAAGGTCGCCAACCATTACAACCACCTGGCCCAAAAAATGAATAGGCGGGCTGGCGAGCCCATTGCGCCCAGCTGGCAACTGGCCTTTTTCCCGGCCGACAGTTTGGCTGGCGTCAAATATTGGCGTGAAATGCTTTACAGCGTGGAGTTTGCCGCCGCCAATCGTCAACTGATGATGAGTAAAATCAAGGAGACCTTGGCTGCGGAGATTCCAGGGGTAACTTTCGCTCCCATGATCAATATCGCCCACAATTATGCGGCGTTAGAGGAGCATTTCGGCAAAAAGGTAATCGTCCACCGCAAGGGTGCCACCCGGGCCTTGATTGGGGAAATCGGGATTATCCCGGGATCTCAAGGCACTCCCAGCTACCTGGTCCGTGGTTTGGGTAATCCGGAAAGCTTCAAATCCTGCGCTCATGGTGCGGGACGGAAAATGGGGCGCAAACAGGCGCAACGTCAACTGAACCTGGAACAGGAAAAAAGCCGCCTAGACGAACAAGGCATTATGCACGCCGTCCGCTCGGTCAGCGATCTTGATGAGGCGGCCGGGGCCTACAAGGACATTGACCAGGTCATCAACAATCAACTTGATTTAGTTGAGGTATTGGTCAAACTGCGACCGTTAGCGGTAATCAAGGCCTGATCATCACAATCATCCGGCCAATGAACTTTGACCGATCAACGAACTTCGACTTGGTGATCACCCCGTAATGGTTCACCCTGGTCGATTAAGCTTAGCTAAACTAAGGGCTGTAAAAAAAATCACCAGTGCCTTAGATCCATCTACGATATGCTGACTATTCAAAATCTATCCATTCAATACGGCGACAAACATCTGTTCAAGGATATTGCCGGCCGGATTGATCTTCGAGACCGGATCGGTCTGGTGGGGGTTAACGGGGCGGGCAAGACTACCCTGATGAAAATTATGGCCGGACTCGCCCTGACCGAAGAAAAGGTGCTGATCCGGGCCAAAAAGGCTACGGTTGGCTACCTGTCCCAAGAACTGGAGACCTTTGCCCCCGGCCGCAGCCTTTATGAAGAGGCGGAAAGCGCCTTTGCGGAGGTTCTGGCCCTGGAACGGGAGCTTGATCAGGTTAATCAGCGCCTTAGCGCCCTTACCGAGACCAATCCCGAATGCCAGGTCTGGCTAGAGCATCAGGGCGATTTGCAACATGCCTTAGAGAGTCACGATGTCTTTCGGATTCGCTCCCAGGTGGAAAAGGTTTTAATCGGACTGGGCTTTAAAGAGCATGATTTCAATAAAGACTGCCACGCCTTTTCCGGGGGTTGGCAAATGCGACTGCAACTGGCTAAGTTGCTGCTCGCCCGCCCCGCCTTACTGTTACTTGATGAGCCCACCAACCACCTTGATCTTAAATCCATGACCTGGCTTGAGGAACTGCTGAGCGCTTACCAGGGTGGATTGGTGTTAATCTCCCATGACCGGGTTTTTCTTAACAATATCTGCAACTCCATCTGGGAGCTGAGCTTAGGCAATCTCAACATTTATCGGGGCAACTACGATCAGTACTTGCGCCAAAAGGCCGAGCGTCTGGCAATTCAACGGGCCGCCTGGGAAAATCAACAGGCCAACATCCAGCAGACCATGCGCTTTGTTGATCGCTTCCGGGCTAAATCGACCAAGGCCAGCCAGGTTCAGAGCAGGCTTAAACAACTGGATAAACTGGAAAAGATTGAGGTGGAGGAGAGCGAGGCCCGGGTTGATTTCCGCTTCCCTTCGGCCCCGCCCAGTGGCCGCCTGGCCTTGGAAGTGCGGCAGTTGACCAAGAGTTACGGTCCGCTCCAGGTTTTTAGCGGTTTGGATTTCCTCCTGCAACGTGGAGAAAAAATGGCAGTGGTGGGGGTTAATGGGGCGGGCAAATCGACGCTGGTAAAAATTCTGGCCGGACTGGTCAAACCCGATGGCGGTCAAATTCGCTTCGGTCATAATGTTAAAACCTCTTATTTTGGCCAGCACCAGGCCCAGGAGCTGGATCCCAACCTGACGGCCTTTGCCACCGTCTTTCAATCTTCCCCGGAAATGACCATTACCCAGGTCCGTTCATTGTTGGGGGCCTTTCTCTTGCGCGGGGACGATGCCGACAAAAAAGTGGCGGTGCTATCCGGGGGTGAAAAGAGTCGCCTGGCTCTAGCCAGGATGATCGCCGCTCCGGCCAATCTGCTGATCTTAGACGAGCCTACCAACCATCTGGACATGACCTCACAAGAGGTTCTGCAGGAGGCGATGCGCCAGTATGACGGGGCAATTATCGTGGTCTCCCACAATCGTCATTTCGTCAACGTCTTTATCGACAAGGTTCTGGATATCTGCCAAGGCGGGGGTACCGGCTACGAGGGCAATATCGACGAATATCTTGACAAACTCCGTCGGGATCGGGAGACCGCTATCGCTCAGGAAAATTCGGCTGTCTCCTCCCGCCCGCGGCCGCAGGAAGTTAAAACCGCCCCCTCGCCAACTGATGAAATTCCCACGGTAACCAGCAAGCAGGACAAAGTTTGGGGCAAGGAGGCCCGTCGTGAACAAGCCAGAGCGCGGCAACGGCACACTCGGCTGCTCGGTCCGCTGCGCCAAAAAGCCGCCAAGGCCGAAGCGGATGTGGACCACCTTGAGAAACGCAAAAGTGTGTTGGAGCAACGCTTGATCGACCCGGAGACTTACAAGCGTCAGGCGGAATTCAGCGAACTAAACAAGGAATACTCCAAGTTGGACCACCGCCTGGAGCGTCTTTATGAGCAATGGGAGCAAATCAACCGTGAGATTGATCAACTTGCCAACCAGGAAGCTTGAGTGCTTAGCGCTTGACCCCTCAGCGTTTTTTCAGTATCTTCCGCCGTCATGAGCTTGATTCGTCAACAAATTGAGGAGCGCGAAGCCTTGAACCTGGCCCCGGCCGCCGCCCGTAGTTGCGAGAGCAGGGGACGGATGCGGCCGGAAGAGGAGTGTTCCATTCGGGTGGCCTTCCAACGCGACCGGGACCGGATTACTCATTGCAAGACCTTCCGGCGCCTCAAGTACAAGACCCAGGTCTTTTTGGCTCCAGCCGGTGATCATTACCGAACTCGGCTGACCCATGTGTTGGAGGTTTCCCAGATTGCCCGGACAATCTCGGTGGCCCTGCGCCTAAACGGTCATCTCACCGAAGCTATCGCTCTGGGCCATGATCTGGGGCATACCCCTTTCGGTCATGCCGGGGAAACGGTGCTTAATCAACTCCACCCGGAAGGATTTCGTCATTATCAGCAAAGCCTGCGGGTGGTTGACCTGCTGGAGCACAAGGGCCGGGGTCTGAACTTGAGCTGGGAAGTGCGTGACGGAATAGTTCGTCATTCCAAGGGCCGGGGCGATATTTTTCCTTTGACCACCGCAGCGGCCCACCGGAAGATGACCGCCGAGGCGTTGCCTCAGGTTCAGGTTGTGCCCATTGATGTCAGGATGATTCCGCCAGAGGGGGCGGCTGAACTTCTGAGCGCCGCCACCAATAGTGCCATTAGCGTCACCAGCGCCAACAGTGGCAACACCACCACCGCAGCGGCGGCGGTCCACCCGATCCTGCCCGCCACCCTGGAGGGTCAGGCGGTGCGAGTGGCCGATATTATCGCCTACGTCAATCACGATCTTGATGACGCGGTGCGGGCCGGACTGCTGCGGGAAGAACAAATTCCGGCCGATCTGATCGCCCGTCTGGGAGCGACCTCCGCCCAGCGGGTGGACACCATGGTTCGGGATCTGGTAGAACAAACCCTGGCCGTGGGCGGACAGCGACTGACCATGAGTCCAGAAATTAGCGACGGGATTGTTGCGTTGCGTAATTTTCTTTTTGCCAACGTTTATGAAAACTACAAAATTCATGCCGATTTTGTCCGGGCGATGAAGGTGGTCCGCGAACTTTACCATTATTTTATGGAGCATGACGAGTATTGGGAAAAAACCATCGATTATCCCGGTGATACCCCGCGCGATCGCATGGTTTGTGACTACGTGGCCGGAATGACTGACCGTTACGCCCTGGATCTCTACAAAAAAATCTTTCTTCCCGCTCCATGGAGCGTTCTTTAGCTTAGCCTAAAATTCATCCACTATGAACAATCACCCAAACTCTTCCGGCCACAACCAAGAGCAACCTGCTGCCAGTTCCCCCCCCGGGCAACTGGCCAAGGCTTACCAGTTCCGAGAAGTCGAGGATCGTTGGTACCAAAACTGGCTGAATCACAAAAATTTCCGGGCCACCATGGACCAATCCCGGCCATCCTTTGCCATTGTTATTCCCCCGCCCAATGTGACCGGAGTGCTCCATGTGGGCCATGCCTTGAATAACACTTTGCAGGATATCCTGGTTCGTTATCGGCGCATGCAGGGTTATAATGTGCTCTGGCTGCCGGGGACCGATCATGCCGGGATCGCCACCCAGAACGTGGTGGAGCGCCAACTGGCTGCCGGAGGGATCAGCCGGAGCGAAATTGGCCGGGAAAAATTTATTGAAAAAGTCTGGCAGTGGAAAGAGCAGTCCGGCGGTCAAATCATCAATCAATTAAAAAGACTGGGTTGTTCCTGCGACTGGGACCGGGAATGCTTCACCTTGGACCAGGGTTTGTCCCAAGCGGTACGCGCAGTTTTTGTCCGGCTTTACAAGGAAGGGTTGATTTATCGAGGTGATTACATCATTAACTGGTGTCCCCGCTGCCACACCGCCCTGGCCGATATCGAGGTGGAACACGAGCAGACCGCCGGATCCCTTTACCATATCCGCTATCCCTTAGCCGATGGCAGCGGCCATCTGGTGGTGGCCACCACCCGGCCGGAAACCATGCTTGGCGACACGGCGGTGGCCGTGCACCCCGGTGATGCACGTTATCATCGGCTCAGTGACGCGGCGGTGATTTTGCCCCTGGTCGGCCGCAAAATTCCCATTGTCTTTGACTCCCACGTGGAAAAGGATTTTGGTTCCGGGGCCTTGAAAGTTACCCCGGCTCATGATCTCAACGATTTTGCGATTGCCAGCCGCCATAGTCTTCCCAGCCTCAAAGTGATGAATGACCACGGGGTAATGAACGCCGAGGCCGGTGTTTATGCCGATTTAGACCGTTTCGCCTGCCGCGAGAAAATCGTTGCCGATCTTAAGGCCCAGGGCTTACTGGAAAAAATCGAGGAACACCTCCATGGGGTTGGTCATTGCTACCGCTGCGCCACCGTGGTCGAACCGACTCTGTCCCGTCAGTGGTTTGTGGCGGTCAAGCCCCTGGCCGCTCGGGCGACGGCGGCGGTACGCCGCGGCGAGATCAACCTGTTGCCCAAGATATGGCACAACACCTTTTATGAGTGGATGGATAACATCCGCGACTGGTGTATCTCCCGGCAAATCTGGTGGGGTCACCGGATTCCGGCTTGGACCTGTGAGTCCTGTGCTGAGCTGATTGTCAGCGAGGAGGATCCGCTCACTTGTCCCCAATGCCGCCAGAGCCTGCTGCGCCAGGAAGATGATGTTTTAGATACCTGGTTTTCCTCGGCCCTCTGGCCGTTTTCTACCCTGGGATGGCCGGCGCCGACTAAAGAGCTGAAAATGTTTTATCCCACCAGTGTGCTGATTACCAGCTTTGATATCCTCTTCTTCTGGGTAGTCCGAATGATGATGATGGGTTTGCATTTTATGGATGAGGTGCCCTTCAAAGACGTTTATCTGCACGCCCTGGTTCGTGATCAGGAGGGCAAGAAAATGAGCAAATCCAAGGGCAATGTGCTTGATCCCCTGGAATTGATGGACAAATACGGCACAGACGCCCTTCGTTTCACCCTGGCGGCCTCGGCCGCCCAAGGGCGAGATATCAAGCTGGCTGAAGAGCGAATTGAGGGTTATCGCCACTTTATCAACAAACTCTGGAACGCCGCTCGCTTCACCCTGATGCATGTGAGTGAAAATGATGTTGTGATCAAAAATGATGTCGCGATCGGGAATGGCGCCGCGATCAAGACTGAATCGGCCGGACTGTCTCTGCCTCATCGCTGGATCCTGAGTCGCTTAAGCAAGGTGGCCCGTGAAGTTGGCTTGGCCCTTGACGCTTATCGCTTCAACGACGCCGCGTCAACAGCCTATCAGTTTGTCTGGCGGGAATTTTGTGATTGGTACTTGGAATGGATCAAACCCGACCTTTATGGCGATGATCCGGCGGTTAAACAACAAAGTCGGGCGGTACTCTTGCAGGTGCTGGAGGACATTTTGAAAGTTCTGCACCCGATGATTCCCTTCGCCACCGAAGAAATCTGGCATGCCCTGCCTGGCGCGCGCTCATCAATCATGATTGAACCCTTCCCCGGCCCCGCCGACGTTTATCAAGATGATGAAGCCGAACAAAAAGCCGAACTGCTTATGGAGGTGGTCGGTGGCATTCGCAACATCCGCAGCGCTTACATGCTGCATCCTTCGATCATGATCAAGGTCGGCATCATCTGCCCTGACCAGATTAAGGCCGCGGCTTTAAGCGAACTAAGCGCGGCCATCAAGGGTTTGACTCGCAGCAAAGATCTAGAGATCAAGGCCCAGGGAGTGCGCCCTAAGGCGACGGCCGTCAACATCTTAACTGGTCTTGAGATTTTCGTCCCCTTAGCCGGTCTGATTGACGTAGCCGCGGAACGGGCCAAGCTGGACAAGGAACAGGCCAAGATCGACCGGGAATTAAGCCGTATTCAAGGCAAGCTTAACAACCATAAGTTTCTGGCTCAGGCCCCGCCGGCAGTAGTGGTCAAGGAACAGGTCAAGAAAACGGAGCTGTTGGCCGACCTGAGCACCATCGCCGAAAACCGCAAGCGCTTGGCCGAATTGTGAGCGAAATAGTTGCTAAACTGATCACCTTTGACTTAGGGTTCACTCAGAAATAAATGTAACCATTTAGGTTAGGCGGAGCCGACCACATTACCGAAAAGTCCGATATCGATACCGTGGGCGGCGGCAGCTTGACGCCAACGTCGAGCCGGAGGAGTGGTGAAGATAATTTCTTGGATGGCGGGCAAGGCCAGCCAGCCGTCTACGCTCAGTTCAGCTTCCAATTGACCGGCCCTCCAGCCGGAGTAGCCCAGAGTAACTAACAGCTCACGCGGTCCTCGACCGACGGCCAGATCACGCAACAAGCGGGGATCCCGAGAGAACGCGACCAGGGGGCTGACGGCTAGATGATTGGCCAGCGTATAGTCGGTGGAATAAAGCATGCAAACATTGTTGGTTTCCACCGGTCCCCCCAAGTATACTGGCGGCAAGGGCTCCGCCGGCAGAGGAATCTCGGTATTGCTCAAGATATCCTTCAAGCTGAGATCTTTAAGGGGTTGATTGATAATCAACCCCATGGCCCCCTCGTGATTATGGGCGCAGATGTAGACCACCGTTTCGGCAAAACGGGGGTCCAACATCATAGGGGTGGCAATAAGGAAATATCCTTGCAGGCTTTCCACGATACTCCCGCTTTGGTGACATAAAGTTTACGGAAAAAACATCACTTTCCCGGTAAATTGAGGTTTACCGGGCCATGATTACGGGAAAACCTCGGCTACCAGTCCCTGGAGCAGGTGAGGGGCCAGCGGCAGGCATTGGCAAGATAACCTAAGAGATGGATCTTTGCCTTGTCAATATTCAAGGTAGCCCCAAATCAATCATGGCCCTATTCTAAGATACGAACAGGACCATGTCAATAACAGGACCGCTTTGTCCGGTTCTTTGTCTATTTGCTCAGGCAGTTAAAGATTTTGCCAATCGCCGCCCAGGGCTTTGATCAGAGCGATATTTGCAGTCAAGCCCTATAGCGGCCGCTGGTTTTGGGTTTATTCGGTTGGTTGAGGTTTACTGGGGATCTCTGGTGTTTTTTTTTGGGTCAATTCCTCTTCGGCGCTGGATTCCTGGGCAAAGCGCACTACATATCTATTGAAGAGCTGCTCCATATATATATCGAAAGCCGCACGTTGTTTTTCCATGACCAAAAAATTGCGGATATTTTCCCGAACACTGCTGAGCGACACGGTTTCGCCACTAATGGGGTTTGTAAACTCGTCTTCTTTGTGTTCTTCGTAGTACGCCCTGATTTCTTGATCGCTGACCTGACTGTCGAGCTTGATTTTCTCCTCAAGAAACATTTCCACCAGGGCCCAGCCGACCCAGGTATTCCACCCGGAGCCGATAGTCTTCGCGCTGATCCATTCCGGCCTGCACTGCTTCTTGGCGGAACATTTCCCGTTTGATCATTTCGTCCAGCAGTCGATCCTCGCCACCGGGAACATCGAATCTCATTCTTCGGTTCTCCGGCATCCCGGCTAGCTCGTTTTCCATAGCCCGTTTGGTAATGAAACTATCTCCGACTTGAACAATGTATCCCTTATCGGGTGCGGGAGGAAGTGTTTGCCCGATGACTTTCTGTTTCTGCTGTTCCGATCCGCAGGCTGTGATCAGGAGCATAATAAACAAAACAACGATGAGTCTCTTCATAATAAATCAGTTATCGAGTGAGTCAGCGATGCTCGAGCCTGCTTCGGGTTATGGAAACCGTCGGAGTTCTCGGCCGCCCACCATGTCCAGTGGGTGTTGGCTTCGGTGTGAATGGGCCGGACTTCCGCCAGCACCTTTTCGGAGACCCCAAGATCCATGGCACGAACGAAGGTGCCGATCAACTCGGAGAGCCAGAACTCAGCCTTGTTGATCTTGCCGCGGGTCTAGGCCATGACCGAGCCGATGGTGTACAGGGCCCGCTCTTCACTCCAATCGGTGTGACACCGCAGACAGGTCCCTTTGATGTTGACGCGCGGGGTGGTCTGGAAGTGCGAAGTGTATTCAATCCCGGCCGCGGAAACAGCCTTTGGCATATGGCAGTCCTTACACTCGACGCCGGCCTGTTCCATTTTGGAGCCCCAGAAAACTTCCAGTTCCGGATGCTGGATCTTCATCTGATCAGCACTGGTTATCTTGTTGCGGAAGTCGATGAACTTGAAATCCTCTCCTTGGTTGACAAAAAATAAGTGTTTATGGGGTTTGACACGGTGCCAAGCGACACCTCCAACCGTCCAACCGTCGCTGCTGCGCGGCAGTCTAGCAGATTGTTTGCAAAAATTGTGGTTAACTTTCGGTAAATTTTACGGACAGAGCCAATGTTCTTCGTGTCGATCAGGGACTTTTGGGAGTCTGCGGGGATTTGCGGACCAATACCGACCAGGCGCCGTCTGTCAATTGAGTTTGCGATAACACCTCATGGCCTTCTTTCTTCACCGAACCAGGCACGTTGTTGATGGGCGGGCCGTTATCGAGGATAATTTCCAGCACCTCCCCCGGCTTGAGCGCGGCCATGGCGACTTTGGTGTAGACCAGGTTCATCGGGCAATTGACTCCCCGCAGATTTTTGGTGGCGGTAATTTCACGTTCAGGGTTGATCATCACGCTCTCCTTAAATCACGCCAGCACTTCCAGGGGCAACTTCACCACCGTGCCTTGGTCAATTTTGAAGGCCCGGATCGGGTCCACCCCCGGCACCAGGCTGACGATAACATACACCAGTCCCGGATCGTGGGCCAGTCGGACATCCTCTTCCGAGGGTCGGGCCGGGGTCTCTGGGTGGGTATGATAAACTGCCGCCACTTGCAGGCCATCCGCCCGCATTTGGCGGATGGCGGCAAACTGTTCGGCCGGATCCATGGTAAAGTGGTCGGGGGCCGCGTCTTTATTGGTCAGTTCGAAATGGCGACAGATCACCCCGTCTTGGCTCGCCAGGTAGCCACAGGCCTCGTTGGGCAGTTCCCGTTGGCCGTGGGTCAAGATGGCGTTTAAGATTTTTTGGGTAATTTTCAAAGCCATGGGTCAATCCGTTTTACTTGAGGGCGCAGGCGTTTTGTTGATAATCGACCAACTCCGTAATGGTCGGGTTGGTCCCACATAAGGGGCAACTGCTCTGACGTCGCAGGGGAACGCGACGGAAGCGCATGCTGAGGGCGTCGAAGCTGAGCAGGGTATCAGTAAGCAGTTGCCCGATCTCGGTGACGTATTTTAAGGCCTCGGTCGCTTGAATGGTCCCCAGCATCCCGGCGATTGCCCCCAGCACTCCGGCCTGGGAGCAGGTGGGTACGGCATCCGGCGGCGGGGGTTGGCGAAAAGTGCAGCGATAACAGGAAGATTTGCCTGGCACCACGGTCATGGTCTGGCCGTCGAAACGGAGAATGCCGCCGTGGGAAAAAGGGATGTCTTCCAGCACGCAGGCATCATTGACCAGGAACTTGGTGGGAAAATTATCGGTACCGTCGATGACGAAATCGTAATCCCGAATCACTTCGCGGATATTGGCGGCATCGAGCAGCATCTGGTGCGGCCGCACTCGGATATCGGGGTTAATCGCGGTCATTTTTTCGGCCGCAGATAACACCTTGTCCCGGCCCACATCCCTGGTGTGGTGCGCAATCTGGCGTTGGAGATTGGAAAGATCGACCACATCGCCGTCAACGATTCCGATGGTGCCAATGCCGGCGGCGGCAAGATAAAGGGCCGCCGGTGAACCTAAGCCCCCGGCCCCGATGATCAGCACTTTAGCCGCGGCGATTTTGTCCTGGCCCTCCACTCCCACTTCCGCCAAAATGATATGGCGACTGTAACGTTCCAGTTGTGCGGCTGAGTATTCCATCTTCGAGTTCCCCGTCGGCAATACAGGTAATTATGGCCGACTTTTTAGTGATGATCGGATTTGCAATAGCGATTAACTGTTAGCTGTCGGCAACTAACGACTAACCGCTAAACGCCGCAGCCCCCATTTAGCTGATAGCCTGCGCCAGGTCCTGTTGCAGGTCCGCGGGGTCTTCGATGCCCGTTGAGATTCTGATCATTCCTTCTCCCACCCCCATGACCTCTAATTCCGGGCGGGTAAATTCGGCGAAAATGGTGGAGGCCGGGTGGATGGCTAAAGTTTTGTTATCATTAATGTTGGTCGCCCGTTTGATCAAACGCAGTTTATTCAGGCAGGCGAAACAGCGCGCCCTCTCGCCCAGGTCAAAGGTTAGGATACCCCCGTAGCGCCCGGAAAATTGGCGGTCAGCCAGCAGATGAAAAGGATTGTCGGTCAGTCCTGGGTAGTTTACCTCTGCCACTTTTGGCTGATGCCGCAGGTAATGAGCCAGATCAAGGGCATTTTGGCAGCTTTTTTCCACTCGCAGGGCCAGAGTTTCCAAACCCAGGGTTTGGAGGTAGGCGTTGTGGGGGGCGAGGCAGGCCCCAATATTGCGGGAAATTTCCCGGCGCAGGGCCGCCAGGAAGGCAAAGGGGCCGAAGCTCTCGGCAAACTTGGCCATACGGGGGGCCCGGGCCCAGGGAAAGGTGCCGTGATCGATGATCAGCCCCCCCACCGTCGAGCCGCCCCCTGAAATGTACTTGGTGCTGGAGATGATTTCAATATCGGCCCCCAGCTCCCCGGCCCGGCAGAGGTAAAAGGTGGGGGCGGTGTTGTCAATGATCAAGGGTACGCCGCGTTTCCGGGTCAGGGCGGCCAGGGCTGGAATATCGGCGACTTCGAGCTGGGGGTTGGTAATACTTTCGCAGAAAACGGCCCGGGTATGGTTGTCAATAGCCGCCGTTACCGCCTCTTGATCGTTCATATCGACAAATCGTGCTTCCAGCCCCCAGGGAGCCAAAGTATGGGCCAGCAGCGAGGTGGTATTACCAAACAGGGAACGGGCGGCGACAATATTGGCGCCGGCCTCGGCCAGGGCCATGATGGTCGTTGAGATCGCCGCCATCCCCGAGGCCAGGGCCATCACCCCTTGCCCGCCCGCTAGGGCCTGGACCCGACGCTCAAGCTCGGTTACGGTGGGGTTGGTTATTCGCGAATAGGCGTGAGCCGCCTTGCGTCCGGCAAAGGCGGCGGCGATATCCTCGGCGCTGGCGAAGGCAAAGGCGACGGTGTCATAGACCGGTGGACGCAGGGAGCCGTGCGGGTCCCCGCTAGGGTCGGCCCCAGGTTTGGCCCCAGGGGCACCCCCAGGGGCACCCCCAGGGGCGGCGATTGTTGGGCCATGCACCGCCCTGGTGGCAAATCCGCTCATGAAGTGTGGTCAACCTCCGCGCCGCCGCCCATGAAGTAGAGAAATTCCACGCTGTCGCCATCTTGCAGATGTGAACCGGCAAATTCCCCCTTGTCAACAAAGGCGCCGTTGACCTGCACCGCCACCATGTCCGGCGATTCCACTTGCTGTTGAGCCAGAACCTGAGACACTGTTACTTCATCGCCGGGAAAATCTCGGACCTCACCATTAACCGTAATTCGCATGTTATTCTGCTCCACATTTTGCCGGGGCACCAAAATCGGCATTGTTTTTTTTGAATTTTACCACAGTTTCCGACCAGACGAATATCCATACATGCCATGTGCGATGTGGTTTTTCAAGAAAATAAGGTTTAACAACGGTTTTTCGGGTGATTAATCCTTGCGCAACTCAACTTGACGGTAGTAGGTTAGCGTGGCGGAAAAACATTTTTTTGCTTTTTTTGAATTATGAATCACCCCCAACTCTCAACCCTTTTGCCCGAAGGGCAATGGCAATATATCCTCGCAAGTACGGACGAAGTTTGACTCCAGGGCAAAAAAAACGGAAAAATATTGATAAAAACTATTCTTGCCGCCGATATCGGCGGCACCAACAGCCGTTTTGCCCATTTTCAGACTGACCAAAACGGCACGCTGACTTTGGTTGGCGCGAAGCGGCTGCCAACCAAAGGGGCCGCCTCATTTCCGCAACTTCTTGAACAACTGCGTCTCAGTGATTTTACCCTTCCGGTTGAGCAGATCGACATCGCGATCATCGCGATCGCCGGCCCGGTGGAGCAGGGGATATTCTGCGCTCCGCCCTATATCTCTTGGGCTCTTGATCTTAGTAGCAAAGAAAACAAAAAAGCTTTGCGCCGGGGGTGTCTGATCAACGATTTTGTCGCTCAGGCCTATGCTTGCCGTTCGCCGGTGGGGAAGTCGGCTCGCCTTATCCTCGCGGGAAAAGTCGTGGATGACGGGGTCATCGGCGTTCTTGGCGCCGGCACCGCGCTTGGCATGGCCAGTCTGGTGCCGGTTGCCGGCCATGGCTTGCTGGCCCTGCCCTCTGAGGGTGGGCATGCTTATTTCCCCTTTGTTGCTCCTCGGGAGTTTGCCTTTCAGGAGTTCTACCGAGAAAAAAGCGGCCGGAATCATATCACCGGCAATCTGGTAGTCTCCGGCCGTGGCCTGAGTTACCTGCATTGGTTTCTCTCCGGCGAGGAGTTGGAACCACGCGAAGTCACCGCCCGTTTTACCCCGGAATCCGAAACGTTGGCGTGGTTCGCCAGATTCTATGGTCGGGTTTGTCGAGACTACGCCCTTAAGATGCTGGCCCTGGGCGGGCTGTACATCACCGGCGGAGTGGCGGCCAGTAACCCCGAGATCCTGACCCATGAAAATTTTCGGGCTGAGCTGCTGAATTCACCCACCATGAACCACCTCTTGGTAAATATTCCGGTTTTTCTTATCGACAACCAGGACAGCGGCCTCTGGGGCGCCGCTTTTTATGGCCAGCAAATTCTTGATCAGGGCTTAAACTAAAAGCCACTTTGAAAAATTGTTCTTTCGCCCGATTTCTGCGTTATGCTCAAAAAATTATCTTTGGAATATCAACCATATGCCCGTGGTAATTTTTTTACGTGCCGTAAACTCGAACAAAATAGCTACCTTTTCAAGGTAGCCTAAAGGGCTGCGCAAAAAATCAGCGTAACAAAAAATCAGCGTAACCTTGTAACCCTTGCTTCCTCACGGGCTCCTATGGATAGAAAATTATGGCAGATGACCAGCACAGGAAAATTATCCAAAAGATACTCATTGGTTGCTTTATCACCTTCGGGATTATAGTCTTTTGGTATTTTGATCTGGGGCAGTATTTTACCCTCGAATACGTCAAGGCCTCACAGGACAAATTTCAAGCACTCTATTTAGAAAACCGTTTCCCTGTTGTCATCGCCTATATGGGGATTTATATAGCGGTAACCGCCTTGTCGCTGCCTGGGGCCGCGGTACTCACCTTGGCCGGCGGCGCTTTGTTTGGGCTTGGGGTCGGCACGGTGGCCGTCTCCTTTGCCAGCATCATTGGCGCCACCCTGGCTTGCCTGGTTTCTCGTTTCCTGCTGCGGGAATGGGTGCAGAGTAAGTTTAGTGACCGGCTTGTCCCGATCAACAACGGCATCGAAAAAGATGGCGCTTTTTATCTTTTTTCCCTTCGCCTGGTGCCGCTTTTTCCTTTTTTCGTCATCAACCTGGCGATGGGCCTCACCCGGATGCGCCTGTTCACCTTAAAGGGAAACCCCTTGGCATGCAGATCCTGGGGCCTCAAGCCGGGGATATCTTAAGCGAGTGGGTGGCGATTGTGAACGGTGGTGTGAGATTGGCAAAAATTGCCTCGGCCATTCACCCCTACCCAACCCTGAGCGAGATCAACAAAAAGGTAATTGGTTCAGTTTTTTCGCCAAAGATCTTTTCCAGTACCGTGCGTAAAGGCCTTAAGTTCTTTTTTGGTCTCAAAGGTCGAGCCTGTAGCTGATGGCCGGGGGTAAGGTCAGGGCCAGTCGTTGGGAATGATCATGGCGGCCAGGCCAATGAGCAGGCCACTTAATCCGAATAACAGGAAGAAGGTCGTTAATTTAATGGCAAACACCCCGAACAGGGCCATGGCCAGCAGCGCGCCACCGATCATAAACAGGGAACTGACCACATTCAGCGCGCCAATGATCCGGGCGCGGGTTGGGGCCGGCGCTCGCTGCTGCAAATAGCTGTATAGCGGAACGATATAGAGTCCGCCGGCCACCCCGGTAAACCCCACGCAGAGTACGATCCCCAATGCGCCTGGCTGCCGCAGGAAAGCTTGCAGCGAAGGAGTCGCGGCAGGGGTAAAGCCGACGGCCAGGAAATGCCAGATTATACTGATCAGGACAATCGCCAGGGCAGCCAGCGGGGCAATTTGCGGCAGGATTCGCCCGCGGCTGCCGTAACCGACCAGCAGCGCGCCTAAACCCACCCCGATGGCAAACATCGCCAGCAACAGAGTGCCAACCCCTTCATCACCACCCAGCACCTCGCGGATAAAATTGGGAAACTTTAGTCAGGTAGCCCGATCCAATCAGCCAGAACCAACCGATGGCGAAAATGACCGAAATCACGGGGCGGGGCGCGTCACGCATAACCCGCCAGGTTTGCCGTAGGGGATTAATTATCCAAGGCTGATCGGGCTGGGTGGCGGGAGCCGGGGGGATAAACAGCGAGGCCAATAGACCTAAAGCCGCCACCACCACTACCGCCCCGCCGATCATCAAGTAGCGGAGGTTCTCGTCCATGCCGACAAGCAGGCCGCCCCCCACCGAGCCGAATAAAATCGCCAGGAAGGTGCCCAGGCCCACCCAACCATTGGCCCGGACCAGATCGTCCTGGGCCAAATGTTGAGGCAGGATCGCGTATTTGAGTGGTCCGAACATCGCCGATTGGGTTCCCATCAAAAAAGCAGGGCCAGCAGGAAAAACCAGGAGCCCAGCAGAAAACTCCCGGCCGCCAGAATCATCAGCAACAACTCGGTCAGCTTCAAGACCCGGGCCATCTTCGCCTTGTCATAACGATCGGCAAGCAGGCCCGCCAGACCTGAAAACAGAAGAAACGGCAGAATGAACAAACCGGCCGCTAAATTCATCAGCACGTTGACATTGATATTCAGATCTTGGGCCGATACGAAAGCCAGGGAGAACATCAAGGCAAAGCGAAACAGATTGTCGTTGAATGCCCCCAACGCCTGGGTCACAAAGTAAGGCAGAAAGCGGCGTGATTGTAGTAAAGAGCGCATAATGAAGCCGTCAGCCCCTTTTTGCCCGTTGGGTGGGGCGTTTATCTAACGGGGAGTGTTCGGCGGCGGGATCTTGATGGATGATAATGTCGGCCTCGGGATGGATTGTTGCCAGGCTTTTTTCAACCTGTTTGCCAATGGCATGGGCTTCATGAAGGGGAAGATTGGCCTGCAGGTCGAGATGGAACTGGATTAACTTGGTCCGGCCGGGACTGGCGGGTTCGCAAGTCGTGAATTCCCAGCACCCGATGGTCAACCTGGGCGATTTTCCTGATTTGGGCCTTGACCTCCGGGGCCAGCTCTTGGTCCATCAGGTGTCGGAGCGCTGCCCGGACTATCCGGACAGTGCTGTGGAGAATGTAAAGGGCGACACCCATGGCCAGCAGGGGATCAGCCCAGAGTAGCCCCAGTCGGGTGAGATAGAGCGCGGCGATGATGACCAGGTTGGTGAGAAGATCGGTGAGGCAATGCAGGGAGTCGGCCCGGATGGCTAGAGATCCGGTTTTTCGGATTACATAGCGTTGAAATGCGACCAGTGCTGAGGTCAGGGCCAGGGAAAAAAGCATGACCAACAATCCGAGGTCAACATTCTCCAGGTGCCGGGGCGCAACCAGACGATTAGCGGCATAGATCAGCAAAAAGATAGCGCTGCCGGTGATGAACGAGGCTTGGGCCAACCCGGCCAAAGCCTCTGCCTTACCGTGGCCAAAGCGGTGCTCACTGTCGGACTTTTTCAGAGAGTAGTGGATGGCTACCAGGTTGATGATTGAGGCGGTAAAATTCACCAGGGAATCCACTACCGAGGCCAGCAGGCTGGTCGAACCGGTGAGGTGCCAAGCGACAAACTTAACCACAATCAGAGTTGTGGCCACCGTCACCGAGGCCAGGGCGGCCAGCCTCATCAGGCGGCCTTTATGCTCCAGGATTATTAGCTGCCTCGTGGTCGGGGGGGTGGGTTGAAGTAACCAAAGCCGAGATCGGGAAATCGCTGAGCCAGGGCCGTCTGCCAGCCGCCAATGCCGATAGCCGGACCGGTGGGTTGGAAATTCAGTTCATCGAGATACCAGTCCGGATCCATGTTGAGATTGCGTAACTGGAGAAAATCCGGGGAATAGTCGGCGATCAGGTCGCTTAAGGCGGCAAATTCCGCCGGGTCATCGCTGAAACCAGGCATGATAAAGTAATTCAGTGAAACAAATTTTCCCGCCCTTTTCATGATCCGGATTGATTCCCGGACCTCGTTAAGACTGAAATCAACCGGACGATAATAGCGCTGGTGGTATTTTCCTTGGGCGCTATTGAGGCTGACCCGCATGGCATCAAGACCGGCAGCGCTCAGGGCGGCCACCGCTTCCGGTCGACCGGCGTTGGTGTTGCAGTTGATTCGGCCCTTGGTGGTGTGGCGACGGATCAACTTGATGGCGGCGGCGATAGTTGCGGCCTGGAGCAAGGGTTCACCCTCGCAGCCCTGACCGAAGCTGACCAGATGGTTGGTTTTTTGCAGGTGGGCGGTGGCTATTTCGGCAATTTCCGCAGCGCTCGGGACGAACTTGATCCGCTCCTGGGTGGCCGGGCAGCACTCCGATGCTTGCAGGGAAATACAGCCCAGGCACCGGGCATTGCAACTTGGAGAGGTGGGCAGAGGAGCCTCGAAGTGGTCCATGAAATAGTTGATCGCCGCTGGGCAACCGTAAGTCAGGCAACATTTGCCCAAGTGCTGGATCAAGCGATTGGCCGGAAAGGCCGCCAGGCGTTCCCTGGTTCGCCGCCGCGGAGATTGTGCCCGATAACGGCCAAAATCCTGACGCTGATCGGTATCGCTGCGAAAGCCGCAGACCCAGAACCGGTCATCGTGCCACCCCACTGCGGTATAGGCGAACAGGGGCAAGGGAGCGACCTCGGGGGTTTTTTTCCGAAAAGCAGCCCATAAGGTGGCAGTGTGGGCCGGGGCCATGAAGGCGGCCACCGCCTGGACTGGAGCGCCGGGCTTATCGGGGTCATCCTCGAGCAGCCGAGGTTGTCCATCGTCTGGGTCAAACCCTACCGGCAGCCGCTCGGGCAGGAGGAAGAGTTCACTGCCCGGCGGCAGGGGGAGCAGGGCCTTCAACTCCGGCATTTGGAAACTACGGCCGCTGCGCCCCGCCATAAGCAACTCGGGCAGGTCCTTGATTTCTCCCAGGGCATTGGCATAAACCAGGCGGGGAATTTCGGCGGGGTGACGGCGAGTGGTGGTCATAGGTTGCGCGACCTAAAAAAGCAAGCCATCGTCGTGGCAACGCTCTGGGGGCTATCGATTAGGGGTTTACTTTGGCGGGGGCTCTACGCCCCGCGGTTTGTCGTGGTTGAGCGGGCCACAACCGTCATAGCCGCGCGTCCTCGCGTGATCCTGCCTGGTCTCGCTTTTTTTAGAATGGGACATCATCCCCGATGGGTGGTTCAGGGGTGGGCGGTTCGTTCGTGGTTTGAGCGCTTAAATCACCGCCGGCGCCGCGGGGCGAGAGCATTTTCATCTCGCGGGCGACGATTTCGCTGATATAGCGGTCGTTACCATCCTTGTCTTGCCATTTGCGGTTTTGGATCCGGCCTTCGATATAAACCCGGGAGCCCTTGGCAAGGTATTCTCCGCAAATCTCCCCCAGTCGCTTGAAGGCCACGATGCGATGCCATTCGGTCTGCTCTTCCTTGCTGCCGTCTTGCTTTTTCCAGACCTCGGTGGTGGCAATGCGGAAGGTGGTGACGGCGTCCCCGCTTTGCGAATAACGAACTTCCGGGTCGGCCCCTAAATTACCGATGAGCATGACTTTGTTGATCATAAAGCTACCTCGCTGGCTGGCTGAGTGGACGATTGCTTACGCAATTAGCAAAAAGTTTTGTCATTTTAGGAAGCACCAAAGGCGTTGTCAACTTTCTTTCTCTAGCAATCCGTCTCTAAAACACCAAACCCCCTTTCTCAAACTCAAACTCAAACTGAGCCACCCCACCCCGGCGACTTTCCACGTAGCGGGCGGCGGCTTGGGCTGCGGTGCAACCATCGGCGGCGGCGGTGATGATCTGTTTGACGTGCTTTGCTCGCAGATCGCCCACCGCGAAGATGCCGGAGATGCAGGTTTCACACTTGTCGTCGGTGGTCACGTAGCCGTCGGCGTTCATCTTGGTGCCAGCCGGAACCAGCGAACTATCCGGCTTAAAGCCGATAAAGACAAAAACCCCATCGCAGGCCAACTCACTCTTTTCGCCGCTTGCCAGGTTTTCCGTGGCAACTCCCCTGACTCCGCTGTCATCGCTTTTAATCGCCCTAACCACCGTGTTGAGGAGGATTTCGATTTTCTCCTGGGCTTGCACGCGTTTTTGCAGGATCATTCCGCCCCGAAAACGGTCGCGCCGATGCAGCAGATAAACTTTGGTGGCGATTTTGGCTAGATACAGGGATTCCTCCAGGGCCGTGTCTCCGCCCCCTACCACCACCACGGTTTTGTTGCGAAAGAAGAAGCCGTCGCAGACCGCACAGAAAGATACCCCTTTGCCATAATTTTCGTGCTCTCCCGGCACCCCCAGCTTACGAGGACTGCCACCAGCCGAGAGGATTAAGCTCAGGGCCCGCATCTTTTCACCATCATCCAAACGGACCAGATGATGGTCGAGCCCCGGTTCGATGGCCGTCACTTCTCGTTGTTTTATTTCCAGACCGTAGGAGGTGGCGTGCTGGGCCATGGCGACGGAAAGCTCGGCCCCGGTAATCGATGCGGTTCCTGGCCAGTTTTCAATGATAGCGGTGTTGTTCATCTGCCCGCCGGGCAAGCCTTTGTCGATCAGCACGGTATTTAGGGCCGCCCGCTTGGCATAAATCCCGGCGGTTAGCCCCCCCGGCCCGCCGCCGATAATAATCAGGTCATACACCTCCTGGGTTGAAGTCACTTGAGCCTCCCCTCTCGACTTGTTGTTTTATTGTGTCGATTCTGTTGCGGCCATTATCGCACATTTCATCGATTGCCGCCAACCGATTGTTTTGGTATTCTTGATTGCCCGAACGATTATGCGGAATTTTTTTCGACAATTTTATAGGCCGCCTTGAAAAGTTGCTCTTTCGCCCGATTTCTGCATTATGCTCAAAAAAATTATCCTCGGAATATCAACCATATGCCTGCGGTGATTTTTTTACGTGCCGTAAACTCGAACAAAATAGCTAATTTTTCAAGTTAGCTTATAGAAATTCAAGAATTATAAAGGGTGTTGCAAGGATCGCCGTAACTATTTTGTAATTAGGTTGAAGCTTGCAAAATAGCTTTTCAGGGCAAAACAACGGTATTTCAACAAGATACGTAATGTTTTACAATACCATCTTATAATGGTTTTCGCCTAAAAAAATCCTGGTGAAAAAAATTAAGTGCAGCAAGGAGCAAGCGGTGGTGAATGCGATCAAGTCGCTGCACCGTAGATCTGCGCTTTGCGGTAAATCCGATACGAAACAAAACGTTAACGTTAAGGAGGGCGGTGGGTCGATGACTGCGTGGGTTAATCAGGGTTGGCGGGAGATGCTTTACCTTTGGCTTGAACAACGTTCGGTGCAGCGCTTTGTTATTACGGTTATCGTTATAAACGCCATAACTCTGGGGTTGGAGACGGAGCCCAGGGTCAAAGAGCCGTATGGCGAAATATTACTCTTCATTGACCGGCTTTGCCTAACGATTTTTGTGATTGAGCTGACGCTGGCGATGATCGCCATGGGGCCGAGGCGTTTCTTCGGCGACCCCTGGCGAGTTTTTGACTTCATCGTAGTGGGGATAGCCTTGATTCCGGCCAGTGGGCCCTTTGCGGTGTTGCGCAGTTTACGGGTGCTGCGGATTTTGCGGCTGGCCTCGGCCTCTCCCCGAATGCGGGCGGTGGTTGCGTCCCTGCTGACGGCAATTCCGGGTTTAAGTGCGATTTTTGCCCTGTTGTTGTTGATCTTTTACGTGGCGGCGGTGATGAGTACCAAGCTTTTCGGTGCGACCTTCCCCGAGTGGTTCGGCTCGATCGGGGCTTCGATGTTTACCCTTTTTCAGATTATGACCCTGGAGAGTTGGGCGATGGGGATTGTTCGGCCGATTCTTGAAGAATATCCTTTCGCCTGGGTCTTTTTTGTCCCGTTCATTGTGGTAGCCACTTTTACCATGTTGAATCTCTTTATTGCCGTGATCGTAGAGGCCATGCAGAAGCAGTCCAAAGACGCCCAAGCGGGCCAGCTCAGAGAAATCGAGGCCATCGCTGAGGAAAAAGAATCGGAACTGCACCGGGATATCGACCTGCTGCGCCACGAAATCCGGGAGCTAAAGGGACTCCTGGCCCAAAAACTCTGATCTAAAGGCTACCTTGAAAATTAGCTATTTCGTTCGAGTTTACGGCATGCGAAAAAAATGGTTGACAGATGCCGGTCAACAAAAGGAACTTATTACCGCAGGCATATGGTTGATATTCCGAGGATAATTTTTTGAGCATAACGCAGAAACCGGGCGAAAGAGCAATTTTTCAAGGCGGCCTAAAGAATACTTTGGACTTTTACCGGCGATGAAGGGCGGCGATGCGCTCTTCCAGCGGCGGGTGGCTCCTGAAAATACGTTTAAAACCCCGGCCGACGCCGCCGGAAATACCGAAGGAGGCCATCTGGTCGGGAAGATGAGGCTGATTTACACCCCGGCGCAGCTTTTCCAAGGCCGCCACCATCTTCTCCCGACCTGCCAGACGAGCGCCCCCGGCATCGGCCCGAAATTCTCGTTGACGGCTGAACCAGAAAACGATGGTGCTGGCCAGGACTCCGAAAATCAACTGAGCGGCGATGGAGGTAATAAAAAAGGCCGGGCCATGGCCATGTTCGGTCCTGAAAACAATCCGGTCCACCAGATGGCCCACCACCCTTGAGGCCACAATGACAAAAGTATTTATCACCCCCTGGATCAGAGCCAGGGTAATCATGTCGCCGTTGGCCACATGACTGACCTCGTGCGCCAACACCGCCTCCGCCTCATCGCGGTTCATTGAGCGCATCAGCCCGGTGCTCACCGCTACTAAGGCGTTGTTGCGCCGGGCTCCAGTGGCAAAGGCGTTGATATCCGAGGCCTCGTAAATCGCCACTTCCGGCATCCCAATCCCGGCAATCCGGGCCTGATTGCGCACGGTGTCCACCAGCCAGGCTTCGGTTTCATTGCGTGGCGAGGTGATAACCTTGGCCCCGGTGAGCCGTTTGGCGGTCCATTTGGAGATGGCTAGCGAGATGAAGGAGCCGCCGAAACCAAAGACGGCCGCGAAGATAATCAGGTTGCGCAGATTAAGCCCAATCCCGGACTCATCCAGAATCCGGCCCACCCCCAGCAGGCTCAGAACAACACTGAGAACCAGTACGATGGCCAGGTTGGTAGCGATAAACAAGCCAACTCTTTTAAACATCTAAATTTCTCCCCTAACCCCTTGTCACTTCTTGCTCCTTATACCTCGATCATGCCGTCCTTGATCCGGATCATGCGGTCAGCCCGGGCAGCCAGTTCCTGATTGTGGGTGATCATAATCACCGTAAGCCCATTTTGATGCAGTTGGTGTAAAATGTCAAATATTTTTTTGCTGTTGGCCGAGTCAAGATTGCCGGTGGGTTCATCGGCCAGAATTAGCTCCGGGGAGTTGACCAAGGCCCGGGCGATGGCGGTGCGCTGCATCTCGCCGCCGCTGAGTTGAGCCGGAACGTGATGCATCCGCTTACCTAAACCCACCATCCGGGCCAACTCTGTAACCCGGTCTTTGGCCCCCCGCCCGTTTGCCCCCTTGTCCTTACTGAAAAGCAGGGGTAAGGCAATGTTATCAAGTACGCTCAAGCCTGGAATCAGATAGAACTGCTGAAATATAAAACCGATTTTCTTGCGGCGCAAGGTGACCAGCTCCGATTCCCGCATTTTATTTACCCGCACCCCGTCGAAATCAAACTCGCCGCCGCTGGGCAGATCCAGGCAGCCGAGGATATGGAGCAAGGTGGTCTTTCCGGCCCCGGAGGGACCGATCACCGCGGCAAAATCTCCGATCTGAATGTCAAGATCAACGCTGCGCAAGGCTCGTACTTCCTCGACCCCCCGGCGGTATTTTTTTTCCACCCCTCTTAATCGGATCATCTCTCTCCTTGTCCTTTAACCTCAGGGTTTATCAGCCTTTGATCGCCTCGATGGGATTGATACGCGAGGCCTTCCAGGCTGGGTAGAGTCCAGCTTTGAGCCCTATCACCACGGCAAAGACCACCGCGGCTGCGGCCAGGGCCGGATCAAAGCGCAGCATGTCGCCGCTGGGGACATACGGCATGACCTGGCGGATAAAGGTTTCGATTAACCGCCCCCCGAGCATGGCGATGATAATGCCGATGACTCCGCCGATGACGGTCAAAATTACGGTTTCCTGCAAAATAACGCGAAAAACATTCCAGCGTGAAGCCCCGATGGCTCGCATCATCCCGATTTCCTGAGAGCGTTCAAAAACCGCCATCATAATGGAGTTCATCACCCCCACCGCCCCGATGATCAACGCTACCAGCGCGATGGCCAGACTCAGAGACTTGGCCGAGGCGGCTATTGATGTCGCCGCGTTCATCACTTGATTCATAGTGATAACCTGGAGGTCAGAGCGCGCAGCCCTCAATTCCCCGATGATGGTTTCCATTTGTTCCGGGCGGTCCACCTTGACTCCAATGGCGGTGGCTCCATTGGGTTTATCCATCAGTCTTTGGGCGGTGGCAATGGGCATAAAAACAAAGACATCGTCCTGGCTGTAGGTTTGGCCAATAATTCCACTAACGGTCAAAGTGGTATCCAGGTTGGGATAACGAAATTCGGCCCCCGGCTCGATATTGTCGCGCTTGGCCAAGTTGTAACCCAGCAGAATTTCGTAGGGTCCGCTGGGCATGTTACCGCTAATCTCCCATTCAGGCTTGATCCTGGGCAGCAGATTCGTATCCACTCCGTAGATCAGATCGACTCTCTGACGGTCGGGGTTGGGCAGTTGGGCCACCAGGATGGGGGTTGCCAGGTTAACGCCGACGATATTGCGGATGGTTTCCATCACCCCGGTGTCGAGATAATTGGGAGTGACCGACCCGTGCAGGACCAGGGATGCCACCTCGTGGGGGCAGCCCGCAGGCGTCACCATAAAATGAAGGCCGGTGGCCTGTAGTTCGCGGGCCAGCCCCTCTTCAAAACCGCGATTGAAGGAAAAGACCGAAAAAAGGACGCCGACGGCGGCCGCAATTCCCAACATGGTCAAAAAACTGCGGGTCCGGTGGCGCAGCAGGTTTTGTACCGAAAGATTGAAAATGCCGCTCATATCGTTTCGACCCCCTGAGCAATCAACAAAATATTGTTCTGACGGGTAGCTACGATGCCGGTGGCCTGGATCTGACGGCCGGGCATTGGTGGCAGCTTGAAGTTGTGGGTGGAGAGGTCGACGTAAATCTGGGCGGTTTCGTCTTTGAGGACCAGCCAGCAACCGTTTGATGCGCACTGGGTAAATACTTTGCCCTGGACCGTGACCTTCTGGTTGAGCAGTTGCGGTTGCAGGAAAATGTCTTGAATGGCCACTTGCGGGGCAGCAGGATCGACCCTGGCTCCGAATTTTTCCTTGCCGCAGGCGGTAAGCAGCAGGGTGACGAAAATCAGGGTCAGGAGCAACGACATTTTGGCCGAAACCGACCGTGGTTTAACGGAAACGGATAAAGTGGTCATACTAATGTTCTCCAACGTTAGAAGTTTTGGCGTTTCCTTGTGGTGACGGCAACGATTGAAACGTCTGAAACGTCGATGCGCACCCGAATCTGCTGAACAATAACACCAACACCAGCGGCGACAAAAGCAAGGGCAAGAAAGTTCCAATTCAAATCATACATTTTTTTTGAAACATTTGGCAAGAGGCAGGTTGGTTGAGGCGGGTTGGTTGGATGTTATTTTTTTATGGTTAGGGCCGGAATTTTCTGCTAAAGACCTATCTTAGTTTTTTTTGTGCCGGAACAGTGGTGCCTCAAGTTTTGTTTTCTAATTTGTCTCAGGAGGATAGTCATGGACAGCAGGATACACTTTTTGGTCACCAGCGCGAGGGGGAAAACCAGGTCTTTTCCCATGCGGACGAGGCGTGTTTGGACTTTGGGCTTTATTGCGGTGGCCCTGGTGGTGTTCAGTGCCGTGGGTTGGTGGGCTGCGGTTGAAAATGTTGCTCTGCGGGCCAAGAATGTGGTGATCGATTACCGACTGGCGGCGGTTAAAGAAAAACATCGGCAGGTGTTGGCTGTGGTCGCAAAGCAGGAAGAGCAACATCGGACTCAGTTGGGCTCCGTCATGCAGGAGTTGCAGCAGCGGAGTGAAGTGATCGAGTCGATTATTAGCGCGGTGGGTATAACCCCTGAAATTGATGACGAACGTGACAATATTGGCGGCTCCTTCATTGAACGTGACAATATCGGTGGCCCCTTCGTTGAACTTGGCACTGAATCATTTACTGAATCTCTTAAGGATGTCACCTTCAGGGTAGATCGTCATCTTGATTTTGTTAATTCCTTACCCTTGGGAACCCCGGTTCCCGGAACTGTGACCTCGCCCTTTGGTTGGCGCCAGGACCCCTTTTATGGCCGTCCGGCTTTTCACAGTTCGCTTGATATTCACAATCGGGTGGGGACCCGGATCAGGGCTCCGGCTGCCGGGAGGGTTATCACCTCTTCCTACACCCGATATAATGGGAACTATTTAAAAATCGATCACGGTCATGACTTTAAGACCATCTATCTTCATTTGCAAAAAAGTCTGGTCAGGGCCGGTGAGCTGGTGGAGCGCGGTCAGGATATCGCCCTTTTGGGCAATACTGGTCGCAGTACCGGGCCGCACCTGTGTTACACTATTTTGCATAAGGGCAAGCCCATTGATCCTTATCCTTTTGTCATGGTGGTGGCGGTGCTAAATGGTACGGCTCCAGCCGGGGGGGTGGCGAGACGTGGTCAACAGGTGCATTAAAGGAGGAAGATATGGGATTCTGGAAAAAAAAAGACGGGGCTGATGGCGATTCAGCCGTAATTACCAGTATTTTCGATCAAGAGATGACCCTTTGGGGAAATGTTTCCTTCAAGGGTAAGTTGCGGCTGGATGGACGGGTTCAGGGTAATATCCGAGGGGACTATTTAATTGTGGGCGAAAAAGGGGTAGTGATCGGGGATATTCTGGTCAACACTTTGCTTTGCTCTGGTCGGGTTAAGGGCAATGTCAGCGCCAAGAAATTTCAGATTTTTACCGGCGGGGTTATCAGCGGTAAGGTCGAGGCTACTGATTTGGTGGTGGAGTCCGGGGCTTCCCTGAGCGGGGAAATTGAATCACGGAGTAAGAAGTTGCTGCTGACTGCCGAGTCTTCCCCGTCCAAGGATGAAGGCGCGATCCAAATTCAGGCCGCCGCCCCCAGGGCGCTCGCCGCATCTTGTCAACCGGAAACTGCCGGCGCCACCAGCCCCGGTTCGGTTATTACGCCGAAAAATAATCATTAGGCCATCCTGAAAAATTAGCTATTTTGTTCGAGTTTACGGCACGTAAAAAAAATTACCGCAGGCATATGGTTGATATTCCGAGGATAATTTTTTGAGCATAACGCAGAAATCGGGCGAAAGAGCAATTTTTCAAGATGGCCATTAGTGGAGGTCGCTCTATGGCCAGTGAGCCGGACAAAATAATTTATTCGATGATCGAGGTCAGCAAGTTTTACGATAAAAAACCGATCCTCAAAGATATCAGCCTCTCTTATTTTTATGGCGCCAAAATCGGGGTGCTGGGGATGAACGGTTCCGGTAAATCCTCGCTGTTGCGAATTCTGGCCGGAGAGGACCAGGAGTTTAACGGCAAGACCCACATTGCGCCGGGTTACACCGTGGGGCATTTACCCCAGGAACCCCGGCTGGACGACAATCTGACCGTTCGTCAGGTGGTTGAACAGGGGGTCCAGGCAACCGTCGATCTGGTCAGCGAGTTTAATGAGATCAATTTCAAATTTGCCGAACCGATGGATGATGCGGCGATGGACAAGCTTATCGCGCGCCAGTCCGCGGTTCAGGAAAAACTTGATGCCCTCGATGCCTGGGACTTGGATGCTCGGCTGGAAATGGCGATGGATGCCCTGCGTTGTCCGCCCGAAGATACCCCGATCAAGGTTCTTTCCGGTGGTGAGAAGCGGCGGGTGGGTCTCTGCCGCCTACTACTGCAGCAACCGGACATTCTGCTGCTTGACGAGCCCACCAACCATCTTGATGCCGAAACTGTGGCCTGGCTGGAGCATCACCTCCGGCGTTATGCCGGGACCATCATCGCCGTCACCCATGATCGCTATTTCCTCGACAATGTTGCGGGCTGGATCTTGGAGTTGGATCGAGGGGTGGGCATTCCCTGGCAGGGCAACTATTCTTCATGGCTGGAGCAGAAACAAAAACGCCTGGCCCGGGAGGAAAAGCAGGAGAGCGAGCGGCAGAAGACCTTGGCCCGCGAGTTGGAGTGGATCCGCATGACGCCCAAGGGGCGGCACAGCAAGGCCAAGGCCCGGATCAGGGCCTATGATGACCTGTTGGGCCAGGAGGGAGAAAAGCGAACCCGGGACTTGGAAATTTATATCCCGCCTGGGCCACGTCTGGGCAAAACGGTAATTGAGGCCGAAAAACTAGGCAAGTCTTTTGGCGATCAGTTACTCTTTGAAAACTTATCTTTTTCCTTGCCGCCCGGCGGCATTGTCGGGGTAATCGGCCCCAACGGGGCTGGTAAAACCACGCTCTTTAAGTTGATCACCGGTCGGGAGCAACCCGATGGCGGGCAGATCAAGCTGGGGGAAACGGTTAAACTGGCCTGCGTTGACCAGGAGCGGGACCTCCTTAAGCCCGATGACACCATTTGGCAGGCGATTACCGAAGGTGAAGAAGTCATGCGTCTGGGCAATCGGGAGATCAACTCCCGAGCTTACGTGGCCCGCTTTAATTTTTCCGGTTCCGAACAGCAACGTAAAGTGGGGGTGATTTCCGGCGGTCAACGCAACCGGGTTCATCTGGCCCGAATGCTCAAGTCCGGGGCCAATGTCCTGCTGCTTGATGAGCCCACCAACGATCTTGACGTCAACACCCTGCGGGCCCTGGAAGAGGCCCTGGAGAATTTTGGTGGTTGCGTGGTGGTGATCAGCCATGATCGCTGGTTTCTCGATCGCATTGCCACCCATATCCTGGCCTTTGAGGGCAACTCCCAGGTGGTTTGGTTCGACGGCAACTATTCCGAGTACGAGGAGGATCGGCGGCGGCGACTTGGGGCCGAGGCTGAGCAGCCCCATCGGATAAAATATCGCCACCTGACCCGGGCCTGATGGTCTTAACACCGGCTCGCCCGGCATACCCCCTCCGGCGGTAAGTAAGATGGCCCCCTACTGTTAGTTTTGTCGGGATCATCGGTAGCGTTTTTGTCTTTCGTGACACCAGCCGGGAACGGGAAGCCCAGCAAAACCAGGTGGCGGCTAAGGAGGAGGCCGAGCGGGCCTCCCGGGCCAAGAGTGACTTTTTGGCCACCATGAGTCATGAAGTTAGGACTCCGCTAACCGCCATTCTCGGAATGGCCGACCTCTTAAAGAAAACCCCTTTGGACCCGGAACAGCGTCATTATGTGGAGGCTTTTCGGGTCGCTGGTGAAAACTTGCTCGATTTGATTAACGGGCTTCTCGATGTTGCCAGGGTTAAGGCCGGTAAACTGGAGCTTGAGGTGGTGAAGTTTGACCTTGATCTCTTGTTGCGTCAAACCTGCGAAATTATGGCCTTGCGCGCCCGGTATAAAGGTTTGGCTTTTGAGTATCGGCGCTCTTGGCCCTATCGGTTGGAGATTGCCAACGACGGGGCGGAGGCGGTGGCCAAGTTCCAAGCGGGTTGTTACAACTTGGTGATGATGGATACCCAGATGCCGGGCATGGACGGCTATACCGCCGCCCGGGTTATTCGCGCCTTTAGAGATTGGCCGAGGGGTTGAGCCCACCCCGATGGTGGCCCTCACCGCTCACGCTTTTCAGGAGGATATCCAAAAAAGTCGCGAGGCCGGTTGCGACGGCCACTTGGTGAAGCCCATCAAGCTGGACGGTTTTCTTCGGGCAGTGCGCCGTTATGCCAGATCAGGGGCGTCGGTGAGCGCGGCGAACGAAATTGCGATGGGGTGGGTGGATCCCTGTCTGATCGACTTGATTCCCGGCTATTTGGAGAAAATAAACAGCTCTCAATCGCGATGATTTTGCCACTGTCTACTCCTTGGCCCATATCATTAAAGGCTCCGGTGGTGGTTACGGTTTTGATCGACTTAAGTGAACTGGGGGCTGAGTTGGAGGTGGCGGCCGGCAAAGCCGATAAACAGTCGAGTTGGGCAATTTTTAAAAAATTGAATATTTATCTTGACAAACTCCGTAAATATCATGATGCGCGCAGTTAGTGGTTAGCGCAACAATCAGGGGCCGCACGGTATGGATGCAGGATCACCGATGAATAAACGAGTAACAATGTTGGTTGTCGATGATGCGGCGGAATGCCGACAGTTGATGCTCCGAATGTTGGAAGGCAGGGAATATGGCGATATCTACGAGGCCCAAGGAGCTGCCGATACTTTTACCTTTTTTGGCCTGGATGTTCAAGGCGAAGGCACCCCCCAACCGCAATCTCGACCTGGATCTGTTGCTGCTTGATATTATCATGCCTGAAATTGACGGCATCGAAGTTTGTCGCCGCCTCAAGGCTCACCCCCTTCTCAAGGATATTCCGATCATCATGATCACGGCGAGCCACGCCTACGACAAGCTGTGCGCAAGTTTTGAGCTGGGCGTGGTCGATTACCTTCGTAAACCGATCAAAAAGATAGAACTCCGGGCTCGGGTTAAGTTGGCCTTGCGACTCAAACGAGAGATGGACCGGCGGATGGTTTTGACTCAGCAACTGGAGCAAGCCAATCAGCGTTTACAGCAGATAGCCATGGTCGACGGCTTGACCGGAATTGCTAATCGTTATCGTTTCGACGAGTTTTTCGAGCGGGAATGGCGGCGTTGTCAGCGAGACCGCCAGTCACTTGCGGTTTGTCTGGCCGATATTGATTTCTTTAAGCTTTATAACGACACGTACGGCCACTTGCAGGGCGACGAGGCCCTTAAACAGGTGGCCACCGCCTTTCAGTCGGCAATCAATCGACCCGGCGACCCTGGTGGCCCGTTTTGGCGGCGAGGAATTCATCTTTGTTCTCCCCGACTCCGACGCGACCGGGGGTCGGCACGTAGCCTTGCGGGCGATTGAGGTGGTTTGCAGCCTGGCTCTTCCCCATCGCCGTTCGACGGTGGCGGAGCACCTTACCATTTGTGTTGGCGTTGCGGCTACGCGACCCCGCGCCGACCTCTCCCCCTTTGAACTGCTCGAGCATGCCGATAAAGCCTTGTATGAAGCCAAGAAGATCCGCGGCAACAAGGTCGTGGTGGCGTCCCAGTCAAGCTAAGCAGCCACCGGTTTTAATCGGTGGCTGCTTAGCTTTGTCCAGACCTGGAGTCCTGATCCTCCCGGCTGAAAAGCCAGTTGGTGAAATCGTTGCGGTTCATGGGCTTAGCGAAGTGATAGCCCTGCAAAAAGTCCACACGCATAACGCGCAGCTTGTCAGCAGTAGCCGCGTCCTCAACCCCCTCGGCGGTGGTCTGCAAATTAAGGAGTTTGGCCAGTTGGACGATGGTTCGGATCATCGCGTGACCGCTTTCCTCGTGGAGACGACGGACGAAGGAAATATCGATCTTGAGCGCGTTGATCGGTATCTCGTGCAACCGTGACAAGGCTGAATAACCAGTGCCAAAATCATCGATGGCGATCTTAAACCCGGCCTGGCGGATTTCATCGAGTCGGATTGCGGTTTTGGCAGCATCAAGGATGGCGATGCTTTCGGTGAGCTCAAGTGCAATATCCGTGGGAGCAAGGCCCGCCAGCTCAAGCTCGTTAACCAGTTGCTCGGTGAATTTTGGTGACAATAGTTGGCGCTTGGAAATGTTCACCGCCAGCTTGAGCGGGTGCCCGCGCTCACGCCATTTAGCCAACGCGGCCAGGGCCTGCAGCCAGATCTGATGACCGAGCGCGTTGATCACTCCGGTGTCCTCGGCTAAGGGAATAAAGGTTGCCGGGCTAATCCAGCCCAAATCGGGGTCGTGCCAACGAGCCAGCACCTCCGCTACCAGGCAGCGGTTATCGGCGGCGGTCACGATCGGCTGAAACCACGCCTCAATCAGCTTGGCCGTCACCGCCTCGACCAGCTTGTTTTGGAGATGGAACTTCTGCCGGTCGCGATCATGATCGCTAAGCGCGCTAAAAAAGCAGGTTTGGTTACGTCCCTGGGATTTGGCGTAGGACATGGTGCGATCAGCCCGGGAAAGCAAAAGATCGACCTCGGTGGCATCGTCGGGGTAGATCGCCACCCCCATACTGTAAGTTATCGTATATTCGCCATCTCCGATTTTAAACGGAAATTGCAAAGCCTCGGCGATCTTGTCTGTAATTTTATAAGTATCTTCTGCCTGGTGGATTTCCGACAGCAATAGAACAAACTCGTCGCCGCCCCAGCGGGCCACGGTATCACCCGCGCGGAGCTGGTCGCGCAGTCTGGCGGCAAAGGCGATTAGCAGGCGATCGCCAGCCTTGTGGCCCAGGCTGTCATTTACTCGCTTAAAGTGATCAAGGTCAATAAAACAAACCGCGACGTGTTGCCGGCGGCGCTTGGCCATGAGAAGGGCAAGCTTGAGGCGATCCTCAAGCAAGACTTGGTTGGGCAGGTCGGTCAGGGTATCGTGCAGGGCCATGTGATTGATTTGCTTCTTGTGCAGATTGGTTTGGGTATCGTCGCGCAGCACTCCGCAAAAACCCGTAATCTTTCCCTTCAAGTCGCGGCGGGGAACCAGACGGCATTCCAGCCATGTTGCGTTTTTTTCATTCTGCCCCTCCTCTGAATCAATGTGTAGACGTAACCGCAGATTGGCCTGTGGCCTTTCATCGGCGCGTAAAGCGACAAGAGCGGAATCTAGGCTCTTTCGGTCCTGGCGGTGGATGAACCAGGCCAGCGGCAGGTCAAGCGGTTGATCACTGCCGGTGATTTGCCGCCAACCTGGACTAGCGCGCACGATCAGACCGGTGTTGTCGAGTTCCAGCACCGCTTCATTGAGGATCGCCAGGGTGTTCAGATGGGCCCGCTGTTCATGCTCGCGCTCATCTACCTGGTAAACCAGATCCGACCAGGTGGCGGCAACCTGACCTATTTCGTCGGCAATTGCCGTGGCCGGAGCAAGCAGGCGGGTGGCGGCTGCCGGTTGGCCGTCGATGGCAAAAGTACGGCCGGCCGCGCCCAGAGACTCGAGACGTCGCGTCAAGCGCGTCAGCCACCGACCTAAGCTTAACCAAAGCAGCGCCGTCATGAGAATGACGACGACCACCAGCGGTTGCACCACAAAATCAACGAATGAAACGCTAGACTCGAACTCGTACTGAATAATTAAGGTCGGGGCCGAGGGGTGGTCGTACGGCCAGGGCAAGCGGACTTGCGTAATCTGCTTAGAGCCGATCAGGCTCAGAATGGAACGGTCCGTTCGGCTCCCTCCCTGCCCGGAATGGAGGTTGACGATCAGCTTATCGTTATGTTCGAGGGAAAGCTGGACATCGGGGATTTGCAGACTTGCGAGCATGGCGGTAGTCAGGGGATAAAACAGCACCATTTGCCCTGGGTCGTCCGGACCAAGCCGGAGCGCAGTGGTCAGGATCCGATAAAAATTATGATTGGTGGCGGAAAAGTGCCAGCCGGAGTCGATGGCCGCGCCGAAGTCACCAAAGTCATGAGCGATGGGACCGTGGCGAAAAAGCGTAGCGCCGTCGGATGCCAGAACTATGAGATTGAAAAAAGGTTGAAACTCCGCCTGAGTGGTCAGGTAGCTTCTTACCGTGGCCCAACGGGTGGCTTCTGATTCTTCCAGGTTGCGCAGATACTCGATGCTCTGGCGGATCTGCGCAGTCTTATCAAGCCATGATGACTCCAACTGGAGTAGTTTTTGGGTATAATGCCGGGCAAGGAATATTTTACTTGTGGCGATATCGCGCTCCCTGTCCACCATAAGGCTGTAGGTGCCGGCCAGGGCGCTGCCGATGGTTAGCAGGGCTATGGTCGCGATTATCCGCAGCAGAGCTTGGCGACGAATCGTCGTCGGTTGCCGGTCGGTTGCTTGCGGCGGTATCGCCGGAGTGATCAAGCGCTCTTTCACGGGCTACCTTCCAACCCAGCGACCGTCGATGAAGCTCTCGGCCGGGGGATGTGGAGATGGGGCATAGCGAATGGCAAAAAGATGTCGGTCGCCGCGATTTGGGCTTCGCTGAAACACCCATCGGGGCTGTGAACCAGTGACTTGTTGCTTAGCAGGGCTGCAAACTCTTTCTGTTCCTCCGCATGGTAGACCGCTTCGGCAGCCTTGGCGGGCAGGACTCCGCTGATGCTTTCCCACGATTTCTGCGTTATGCTCAAAAAAAATATCCTCGGAATATCAACCATATGTCTGCGGTAATAAGTTCCCTTGTTGACCGGCATCGGTCAACCATTTTTTTTACGTGCCTTGGACTCGAACAAAATAGCTAATTTTTCAAGGTAGCCTAAAGAACATTATAAACAACTTATCGGCATCAGCCGAAAAAACAAGAATAGCGGCCCCGAATATATTTGTTGTTCAGAAAATGGGACGAGCCTGCTTTTGCTCTTTATCGGAGCAGGTCGCGCAAGGGGCAGTCCGAGCAACGGGGCTTGATCTTGCGACAAAACTCCTTGCCGGTTTTGACGATCAGGGCATGGTATTCGTTGTAGAGTTGCGGGTCGGCTGGAAGGGCGTCGGTGAATATTGCCTGGATGCTGTGATAATCCGTATCTTCCGGCAAAAGTTGATGACGGCTGAAGATCCGGTGGGTGTACCCGTCGACCACGAAGATGGCTAAGCCCGCGGCATAAAGCATGATGGAATCGGCGGTTTCCGGACCGATTCCTTTGATGCCCAGGAGCTCCCGCCGCAACTTAGAGGCTGGCAAGGCGAGAAAATCCGCCAGGTTGCCGTATTCGTAGTGGACATGATGGATGAGATTGTGGAGGCGCTGAGCCTTAACATTGTAGTAGCCGACCGGGCGGAGATAGGCGGCCAGACTTGCGCGGGGCAACGCGGCCAGGGCGATCAGGCACGACTGCTCATCAGGGAACCGGGGACCGAAAACCGAGGATCGAGGATCGAGACTTGATGAATGTGCTCGGTCCTTTGACTCCTGGCTCCTGATTTCGGTCTGCGGTCCTTGGTCCCCGGTCCTCTGATCCGGGTTCGCGACGGTGGCGGGAGATGGCAGCAAACCGGCGGTCTTGAGATTGTTGATCGCTCTTTCAACGTTGACCCAGGCGGTGTTCTGGGTTAGCACGGCTCCGACCGTGATCTCTAGAGGGGTTTCTCCGGGCCACCAGTTTTGGGAGCCGAAAAATATCATTAGTTTTTCGTAAACTTCCCTCAGGGGGTGAAAGCTCATTTGGGGCGGACAAAGAGAAAATAGACGGCGATTATCACCGCCACCAGGCCGACTCCCGCCACCAGCAGAATCTTGCCTGGTTGCAACTCGCCGTTGATGATCAGTCCGTCCATCATCGGACTGCCTGAAAAAATCCACAAGGTTACAACCAGAGCGGTAAGCGCCAAGGCGGTGACGGCCTGCCGGTAAAGCTTGTAGCTGACCCAAGTGATGAAAGGTATCAGGAACCAGGGGTTGGTGAACAGGCCGCGGATATCGACTTCGCTGACTTGGGTCGGAATTCGGGTTTTGCCGAACAGCTCGATGAGCGTGGCGAAAAAATCCATGGCAAGGGCCCCCAACCGTAGTTGGTCAATATTTTGCTAAATTTAATAACCCTGGTAAATCTATTGATTGTTGTTAGCTTGACGCTTTCTGGTCCGGCTGGCCTGAGCGTAAACCTTGATAGCGCAAAACGAGCCGCACATGCTGCAAGCGTCGCCGATATAGGTGTTTCCTTCCTCACGGTAGCGTCGGGCTTTTTCCGGGTCAATGGATAATTCAATCTGGCCCTGCCAGTCCAAGGCGCCGCGGCATTTAGCCATCTTAATGTCGCGTCCCATGGCCCCGGGCACTTCCTTGACGATATCGGCGGCGTGGGCGGCAATCCGCGAAGCGATGACTCCGTCGTGAACATCTTGCGGGAGCGGCAGCCTGAGGTGCTCCGCCGGAGTTACGTAACAAAGAAAATCGGCCCCGGCTGCCGCGGCAATGGCCCCGCCGATCGCCCCGGTGATATGGTCGTAACCCGGCGCAATATCGGTGACCAGCGGCCCCAGGACGTAGAGGGGGGCGTGGTGACAGAGCCTTTTTTGCAGCAGGACATTGGCCTCGATCTGGTTTAAGGGCATATGACCCGGGCCTTCGATCATCACCTGGACCCCGGCCGCCCAAGCCCGTTGGGTCAGCTCGCCTAAGTGGATTAACTCCTGAATCTGGCCGCGATCGGTGGCATCGGCCAGGCAGCCGGGACGAATGCCGTCACCCAGGCTTAGAGTTACCTCATGTTCCTTCAGAATCGCCAACAGGTCGTCGAAACGCTCGTAGAGCGGGTTTTCCTGATTGTTATGGGCCATCCACTCAATGATGAATGATCCGCCCCGACTGACAACCCCCAACAGTCGTTGATGATTGTCGACTCTCTGTAAGGTGTCGCGGGTAATGCCGCAGTGGATGGTCATGAAATCCACCCCGTCGATGGCCTGTTCTTCAACGACCTGAAAAATATGATCAATGCTGACATCACCGATCTTCTTTTTTTCTTTTTCGACGAACTGAGCAATACTTTGATAAATCGGCACGGTCCCCAGAGGGATAGGGCAATTTTTGAGAATTTCCCGGCGGATGGCGCTGATCTCGCCACCCATGCTCAGATCCATTACCGCGTCAGCCCCGGCCTTGAGACAGACGCAAAGCTTTTGCAACTCGTTTGCCTGTTCCGGATGATCCAGGGAGGATCCGATATTGGCATTGACCTTAGTTTTGAGCCCTTTGCCGATGCCGGTGACGCGCGAAAAATCGTGATGATGATTTTTGGGAATACAAATGGTCCCGGCCGCCACCCCGGCCATCAGGGTTTCGACCGCGATCCCTTCGTTAATGGCACACTGCTTAAATACCGAGGTTAGCCTGCCGTTGATGGCATCTTCACGAATACTCATGATCAAAAAGTCTCCTGTCGCATTTTAGGAAAACCATCAATCTACCAGGCTGTTTTCGCCGCTGTCAACGCAAAACAGTAAACTCACCCCCGTAAGTGCCAGCCGCTGAACACTAAAGGCCACCTTGAAAAATTGCTCTTTCGTCCGATTTCTGCGTTATGCTCAAAAAGTTATCCTCGGAATATCAACCATATGCCTGAAAATTATCCTCGAAATATCAATCATATTCCTGCGGTAATTTTTTTCGCATCTCTTGAACTCGAACAGAATAGCTAATTTTTCAAGGTGGCCTAAACAGCTTCGTCGGCCAGGATACGGAGCGCCATAATGACCAAGATCACACCGCCGATGACTTCGGCCCGTCGGCCCATCCTGGCACTGTTGCTTAGCCGACAGCCCAGGCGCAGGCCGAAGATGGTCAGCAGGGCGGCGGTTATTCCGATTAGCAGGGCTGGCCACCAAATTGTCTGAATCAGGAAAGCGAAACTCAGGCCGACAGCCCAGGCGTCAATGCTGGTGGCCACGGCCAGGATGATTAGGGTTTTGCCTCGGGTGGGGTCCAGGGGCTTTGCTTGATTTCGGTTTTTGTTGAGCGCTTCGTAAATCATTCGACCGCCCACCAGCAGCAGCAAACCCGCGGCCAACGGTTTGCCAAAATCCTCGATATAACTGATGACTCCCACCCCCGCCTCCACTCCCATCCCCACTATCCAGCCCAGGATGGTCATGGCCGTCTGGAAAAAGCCGAAGTGCCAGGCCAGCCGGAAAACCTGGCGGCGGGACACCACCCCAAGGCGCATTCCAGTCGCCAGGGCCACGGCGAAGGCGTCCATGGCCAGCGCCACCGCGATTAATAAAATGCTGACAATACCCATCATATTTCAATCAATACCTCGGGAATCGCTGAGGCCCAGATCTTGTGGCACGGCCAGGCGCCCACTACAATTTGGTCTCACCGGCGGCCAGGGCCGCCAGAGCTTGACGGTCGTTGATGATTATGCTGGCTCCGGTCCCGCTGATCAGCCCGTTTTTGGCCATTTTACCCAGAATCCGGGAAAGGGTTTCGGGGATGGTGCCCAGCAGCGCGGCTAACTGATTTTTTGCTCACCGGCAGTCGCAGATTCCGACTCTGCTGTTGTTCGCTGAGGTGCAGCAGATGGGCGGCCAGGCGACCGGGAACCTCCTTAGAGTGACAGCTCTTCAATCATTATGGCATTGTGGCAAATTTTTTCAACCGGAGGGACAGAGTGGCCAGCATGTTCAGGGCCAGTTCCGGATGACGGTTGATCAAGTTGATGAAGCCCTGACGAGGCAGGAAAAGTACCCGGCTGTCGGCCAAAGCCATAGCGTGGGCCGGATAAGAGGAGCCGATAAAAACCGCCGCCTCGGCAAAGGGTTCTCCGGGGCCAAAGATGTGGATAATCTGTTCCTTGCCATCGGGGGAAAGCTTGTAGATTTTGACCAGTCCGGTCATTACCAGGAAAAAGCCGACGCCGGGTTCGCCCTCGTCAAAGATGGTCCGGCCTTTGGCAAACTCCTGGTCGGTGGCGATCATCGCCAGCTCGTCGCACTGGGCCTGACTGAGCCCCTTAAACAGGGGAATGGTGGCCAGAAAATTGGTGATATTCATACAGGCCCTTAGTTAACTGAAAATGCTTGTATTTTTCCCTGAAACGCGCTTAGCTGCCAGCATTGTCATCTTCCCGCAGCCTGGGCTGAAAGGGCAGTCTGCGAAGGAAGTATGCAACTATAGCAAGAACAAAGTTTTGCTTTTTGAGATTATGAAGTATGGATAACCCCTGATTCCTGACTAGTCCGGGATCTCAACCTGAAGATTTTGCCATGACCGTAATCGATATCGGGATCGTTGCAATTTTAGTTTTTTTTGTTGTCTGGGGCTGCTGGTTTGGTCTTGTTCGGCAAGTGTCCTGGATGTTGGCCCTGGTGGCCGCCTTTGTTGTGGCCGGAACTTATGTCGGCGAAACTCAGCAACTGCTTGCCCCCCTGAGCTTGTCGCCCCGCTTTATATTTCTGCTAAGCTACCTGCTGCTGGTGGTGATCGTCTACCTGGTGATCAGGCTGCTGGCTATTGCTTTGCGCCGGGTGGTCACCCTGGCCCTTAACCCCTGGTTTGATCGCGCGCTGGGTGGGGTCTTCGGCGTTGCCAAGGCCTACCTGTTGCTGGTGCTGGTTTATCTGGCGCTTACGGCCATCGCTCCCGCCGTGGCTACGATGTCAGCTTGGCAGAATTCTTATTTCCATCCCTATTTGGAATCCGGGGCCCGTTTGCTTAAGAGCTGGATTCAAGATGAGGGCAAAGTTGAGATTTTTCGTCCCGTGGAGCCGGCCATTACCGTGGTGATGCCGGTTCCAGGGACGCCACCGGAGTTAGTTTTAAGGCTTCAAAATACGCCAGATCGGATAAATTAAGGCCAGCAAGGGGGCGACAAACGGATCCTGGCTGACGAAGCCCTTGGTCTTTAAGTGCATTGCCGTAGGATTTCCCGGGCGTCGCTGTTCTGCGGGTCGAGGCTAAGCGCTCGGACCACCCACTTGTCGGCCCGTATAGGCATTTTTATTGCCAGGTAGGCGCGGGAGATGGTGAGGAGCAGTTCGATATCCGGACATTTTTTTTTGGGGGGGGGAGGTGTTCGCCACTGCTTCCAGAATGTGGATGCCGTCCATGTGTGCCCCGGCGTTGGATCAGGCCGATGCCAATTTTCTTGTTGAGATGCTTGCGCTGGGGGTCGGCTCTGATCACCCCTTGAAAAGACTTGACGGCCAGGTCGAGGAACCCGGCTTGCAAGGAGATTTCGGCCACACTTTCCTTGAGGTCAAGGTCGTTGGTCTGGTGACGGAGTACCAGCCGCAATATTTTTTCTGCCTCCTGTGGCATTTTTTTCTTTAACAATAGCTTGGCAAACTGTAAGGCCCGGGCGGAATGACGGGGGCTGATCTCCGTGGCCCGGGAAAATAGCCGAAGGCCTTTTTATGGTTGTTTAAGCGAAAGGCGATTTGGCCTAAGGCATGATAGGAGCCGACATCAAGGCGACTATGCCGCACTGCTTGCTCGAAACAGGACTGGGCTTTGGCTAGATCGCCTTTCTGGGTGATAAGACGACCAAGTTCGCGCCAAGGTCGGGATGAGCGGGAGTCAAGGTCAGCGGATTTTTGGGCCTCAATAATGGCGCCGTCCAGGTCGCCTTTTTCCTCCAGTTCCCGAGATCTGTTCAGATGAACGGTCAGTGGGGTCGGATTGCGAATCCGCTCAAGCAGTTCGGCTATTTTTCGCTCTAAAATGTTGGTGGTGAAAGGCTTGGTCAGATAGGCGTCGACATCGAGTTCGGCGGCTTCGGCCACGACATCCATGTTGGCCTCGGCGGTGATCATCAGGAAAGGGGTATCGCGAATCCGACGGTTGTGACGGATCATATTGAGTAGTTCGGTTCCCGAAGTATGGGGCATACGATAATCGGAAATGACAAAGTCAATGGTGATGTTTTCGTCCCGCAGCAGTTGCCAAGCTTCCTGGCCGTCGGACGCCTCATAAAAATTTTTGCCGTAATTGAGTAACTTAAGCATGGCCCGGATGGAACGGCGCATATTTTGCGCGTCATCCACGATGAGGAAGTTCATTTTCTTGGGGTCGAGGTGGTTCATTTTTTTAAAGTTCAGCAGGCGGTTGATATCCTGCTTGAGCAGATCTCGCTCGCCGATTTTGTCGGTGGCGTTGATGACGCCCACGACCTTGCTCTTATGGATAATCGGGGCCGAAAGCAGCGAGTTTTTGCGATACTGGCCGTCGACTGCCGATTGGTTAAAACGGGGATCGGTTACGATATCCGGGATGTAAAGCGGTTGGCGGCGCTGAGTCACCCAGGCCGCCACCGAGCCTTTGAACAGGGGTTGGCGGCAACCGATAAGTTCCGGGCGACTGGCGGCCCGGACTACCAAATGATTGCGTCCTTCCCGGATCATGGTTGAGCCGTGTTCTACCCTCAGGTACGCCAGGATGATTGCAAGAATCTCCCGGCTGCACCGAGCAAGGCTAAACCGGGGGTGTTGATTATTTCGGTGATCCGAGAAAAACTTTCCAGGAGGCGACTAGCCTGCTCCTGGTCCGTGATTTTCTGCATGTTTTTTAGTGCCATGTCGTTAGCATGTTATTCCCACTCGATGGTACTGGGGGGTTTGGAGGAGATATCGTAAACCACCCGGTTGACCCCGCGGACTTCGTTGATGATCCGCCCGGAAATTTTACTTAACAGTTCATAGGGCAGTTGTGACCAGTCGGCGGTCATGAAGTCTTTGCTTATCACGGCTCGCAGGGCCACCACATACTCGTAGGTTCGAGAGTCCCCCATGACCCCGACGCTCTTGACCGGCAGAAACACGGTAAACGCCTGGCTGACTTTATCATACCACTGGCTCCGGTACAACTCTTCGATGTAGATGGCATCGGCCTGGCGGAGTATATCGACATATTCCTTTTTGATCTCGCCTAAGATGCGGACGCCAAGGCCGGGGCCGGGGAAGGGGTGGCGCCAAACCATGGATCGGGGCAGGCCCAGTTCCTCGCCCAGAGCCCGGACTTCATCCTTGAAGAGTTCGCGCAGGGGTTCCAGCAACTTGAGCTTCATCTGCTCGGGCAATCCGCCGACATTGTGATGACTTTTGATGCTCTGAGCCTTGCCGGTACCACCCCCGGCCGACTCGATCACATCGGAATAGATAGTGCCCTGGGCCAGCCATCGAGCATCTTTGATCTGGCCGGCCGCCTCTTCAAAAATTTTGATAAAGAGATTACCGATCACCCGGCGTTTACTTTCCGGATCCTTGATGCCGGCCAGCGCCGCCAGCAAGCGCGCTGCCGCGTCGACCCGGATCACTTTGATTCCCATGTTTTCAGCGAAGGTGGCCATGGCCTGATCGCCCTCGCCCTCCCGCAAAAGCCCGTGGTCAACCAAGACGCAGCTAAGCTGTGCACCGATGGCCCGGTGAATCAGGGCGGCGGCCACTGAGGAATCCACCCCGCCGGAAAGTCCGAGGATCACCTGGTCATCGCCGACCTGCCGTTTGATTTGGGCTATGGCGTTTTCGATAATCCGACCGGAAGTCCAGCGCCCATGGCAGCCGCAAATTTTGCGAACAAAAGTGTCAATCAAAATATCTCCCCGGGGGGTATGATCGACCTCGGGATGAAACTGAACCCCGTAAAGTCGGCGATGATGATGCTGAATGGCCGCCACCGGGGCGTTGGCGGTGGCCGCCGTCACCGTGAAACCCGGGGGCAGCCGGGAAACATGGTCGCCATGGCTCATCCAGACCGAAGATTTCCCTTCGACGAAAAAACCATCAAAGAGCAATCCGCGCTCGCCTCTAAGCTCCAGCTCGGCGTGACCGTATTCTCTTTTCCCGGCCGTCACCACCTCACCCCCGAAATGGCGGGCCATGACTTGCATCCCATAGCAAATCCCCAATACCGGTATCCCCAGCTCCAGCAGGCGTTCGTCAAGTTCGGGGGCCCCGTCCTCGTACACCGATTTGGGTCCGCCGGAGAGGATAATTCCGCTGGCTGCGAACTGTTTAATCGCCGCAAAACTTAAATCATGAGGATGGATCTCGCAATAAACGTGGGCCTCGCGCACCCGACGGGCGATAAGCTGACTGTATTGTGAGCCGAAATCGAGAATTAAAATTTTTTCTTGGTGGATACCCATTTTTTTCAACCTATTTCAACCTAAACGATAATTGGACGCCTCTTTGGTAATAATCACATCGTGGACGTGGCTTTCCCTAAGCCCGGCCTGAGTGATTCGGACAAACCTGGCCTTACCCCGCAGGTCGGCGACACTGGCCGCCCCGACATAGCCCATCCCCGAGCGCAAGCCCCCCAGCAGTTGGTAGATCATGATTGAAAGCGACCCGCGGTAGGGCACCCTACCTTCAATTCCCTCCGGCACCAATTTGGCCTGGCTTTCGGCGTTATCCTGAAAATAGCGGTCGCTGCTGCCTTGCTGCATGGCTCCCAGCGAGCCCATCCCCCGGTAACCCTTGTAGGTTCGACCCTGGTAGAGGAAGATTTCTCCCGGGGCCTCATCGGTTCCGGCAAAGAGGCTGCCGATCATGATCACGTTGGCGCCGATGCCGATGGCTTTGGTGATCTCGCCGGAATATTTGATGCCGCCATCAGCGATAACCGGAATCCCGTAGCGGTCGCCGATTTGGGCACAGTTGTGGATGGCTGTCATTTGGGGTACTCCGACCCCGGCGATAATCCTGGTGGTGCAGATTGAGCCTGGTCCCACCCCGACCTTGATTCCGTCGGCCCCGGCCTTGATCAAGGCCTCGGTTCCCTCGCCGGTGGCCACGTTGCCGGCGATTACCGGCAGTTGGGGGAAGGCGTCTTTGATCCTGATCAAGGCGTCGATGATGTTCCTGGAGTGACCATGAGCCGAATCCAGCGCCACCACGTCCACCCCGACATTTTTCAGTTGCTCCACCTCATCCAGACTGGTATTGACCCCGATGGCGGCCCCGACCAGCAAACGCCCCATTTTATCTTTAGCGGCGTTGGGGTAGCGCTTGATTTTTTCAATATCCTTGATGGTGATCAAGCCTTGCAAAGAGCCACTCTCATTCACCACCAGCAGTTTTTCAATTCGGTGCTCGTGCAGTAAGGCTTTAGATTGTTCTAACGATATCCCGGGTCGGGCGGTGACCAGGTTCTTGCTGGTCATTACGTCGCGCACCTTGAGATTTTCGTCGGTGACAAAGCGCAGATCGCGGTTGGTGACGATTCCCACCAGTTTTTCTCCCCGCAGGACTGGAACCCCTGAAATCTGGTGGCTGCGCATGATTGCAGTAATCTCACGGACGGTGCGTTCTTCCTCCACGGTGATTGGATCAACGATCATCCCCGATTCGGATTTTTTAACCTTGCGCACCTCTTTGGCCTGATCGATGCTGCTCATGTTCCTATGAATAATCCCAATGCCTCCCTCCCGGGCCATGGTGATGGCGGTGCGATGTTCGGTTACCGAATCCATGGCGGCGCTCATCAGGGGGATTTTCAGGGTGATGTCCGGGGTAAGATTGGCGCTAAGATTCACCTCTGACGGCAGGACTTGGGAAGCGGCGGGAATCAGCAGTAAATCGTCAAAAGTATAGGCAATTTCCATGTTTTTAAAAGGCATGGTTGATCTCCTTGCTAACTGTTTTGCGTCGAGGCGTAAATTTACTTTTTGCGTCTTGGTCCCCGATAGATTAGCATCGCTTTTTTACCGAGTGAAATAATGATGATAGGGGTCAAACCCCACTTTGTAAAGTAGCACGAAGAGTCGAACGTTGAACGTCGAACATTAAGCATCAGCCAATTCAGCCGCAGGAGAAAAAAGATTGCTGCTTGCGATTAATCCGCATAATCCCCAGCCGCGCTTGATCAAACAGGTGGTGGAGGCGCTCCGCCTGGGGGCGGTGATTTGTTATCCTACCGACACGGTTTACGGAATCGGTTGTGATATTTTTAACCAGAAGGCGGTGAAGCGGATCTATCAGATCAAGCAGCGGCCCATGAAAAAGCCCTTCAGTTTTATCTGTGCTGATCTCAAGGATGTCAGCGTCTATGCCCATGTTTCCAATGCCGGCTATCGAGTAATGCGGAAATGCCTGCCGGGTCCTTACACCTTCGTATTGGGGGCGACCAAGCTGGTGCCCAAAATTATGATGACCAAGCAGAAAACCGTGGGAATCAGGGTTCCCGAACAGCAGATCTGCATGGATCTGGTCCGGGGTCTGGGCAATCCGATCCTGACCACCAGCGCCACCCCCGATGATCTTGACGATTCACCGTTGATTAACGCCTGCGAGGTTGAAGAACGTTACGGCAAGCAAGTTGACTGGATCATCGATGGTGGCCCCCTGTCATATTCGGCCTCTTCCACGGTGGTCGCTCTGGAAGAAGCCGAGTTGAAGGTGCTGCGCCTGGGTAAGGGCAATCTCGAAAACCTGGGCCTGTGAGTGTTATGGGTCAAGTGTCAGGGGGGCAGGTTTCACCTTCTTACGAGAAAATATCCGGTGAGCAGCCCTGCCGCGAGCCGGGTGGAGTGATCAACTAATCAGGCCGTCTTTGAGCGCTTTACTCATGGTAAAGTGAATATTTTTGCGGGCTGGGATGTGCATTGCCTGGCCGGTTCGGGGATTTTTGGTGGTCCGGGCCTTACGTTCACGTACCGAGAAGCTGCCAAACCCCCGGATTTCCACGCGGCGATTCTCCTTCAAGGCCTGTAGAATGCTTTCCAGGATGATATCCACGGTCTGATCTAGATCTTTTTTTAGAAAACCCGGCATTGTCTCAGCGACTGCGTTGATGAGATCCCGCTTGAGCATGTTTTTTTCCTTCATGGCTATCTTGAAAAATTAGCTATTTTGTTCGAGTTTACGGCATGCGAAAAAAAAGGTTGACCGATGCCGGTCAACAAGGGAACTTATTACCGCAGGCATATGGTTGATATTCCGAGGATAATTTTTTGAGCATAACGTAGAAATCGGGCGAAAGAGCAATTTTTCAAGGTGGCCTCATGTTTATGGGGCAATAGTCCACTCGTAAGCCAGTACCGGCGTGATGCTGAGCGGGAAAGCAGCAAGCCCTCTTTCCACTCTACCACCAAGCAATAGGGGGAGCAGGGAAAAACTTCGGCGGGGCGGATAAATTAGGGTGGGGACCCTTCCTTCGTCCCATCCGGCCAACTCGGCGGCGACCAAAGCCGCGTCGTTAAGATTGCCGAGGCCATCGATTAGTTGCAACTCCAAAGCTTGGCTTCCGGTAAAAATCCGGCCATCGGCGAATTCTTGCACCGTCTCCAGCGGCAGATTCCGGGCATTGACAATCGCCGTGATAAATTGGTCGTGAACCAAGGTTATCATCTCTTGGAGCATTGCCCGCTCTTCCGGCCGCATGGACCGATCAATGGCGACGCTATCTTTGAGTTCGCCACTTTTGAGCGTTTCGCTGCGATAGCCAATTCTGGCCAGCAATTCTTCGATGTTGGCAAGCCTGATAACCACCCCGATACTACCGGTGATGGTCCCGGGGTTGGCGATGATCCTCTCAGCGCCCAAAGCGACGTACAGACCGCCGGAGGCGGCCACCGAGGCCATGGAAGCCACCACCGGCTTAACGGCGTTGGTTCGCCGTACTTCGGCGTACAGCTCCTGGGTGGCGCCAACCGCCCCCCCGGGGCTGTCAATCCGCAGGACGATGGCCTTTATCCGCTCCTGTTGCCGAAATTTAGTGAGTTGAGCGATGATTTCGTCGGCGGAAGTGATCACTCCCCGAATTTCAATAACCCCGATTCCGACCTGACGGGCGCCGTCGGAGATAAAAAAACCTGAAGAATCGTCGCGCAGCAGTGAGCCGAGCAAAAAACTCACTCCCGCCCAGAACAGTAGTCCGACCACCAGCAACAGCAGGCAGCCACTGAGCAGGGGATGTCTTTGCGGCAGCGAGGGTTTTTCGCTCATGATTACTCCGGCTTGTCCCGGCCTTCCACTTGCCCCTTAAGCAGATCGCCCAGAGTGGAGGGGCCGCTTGTTGCCTGTTTTTGTTGGTATTCTTCGATCTTGGTCGCCCTGCTGGCATCGTTTGGGGCTTTAAGTGAAAGGCCGATCTTGCGATCTAGGGCCGAGACGTTGATAACCCGGGCCTCAATGGTGTCGCCGATGTTGTATAACCCTACCAGGGTTTCAGTTTTTTCCTTGTTCAGCTCGGAAATATGAATCAGGCCTTCAATGCCCTTTTCCAGCTCGACAAAAACCCCGAAGTCGGTGACGTTGGTGATTCTGCCGCTGATCTTGGTACCGACGGCGTATTTTTCCGCCACCGCCCCCCAGGGATCAGGCTGTAACTGCTTGATCCCCAGGGAGAAGCGCTCGTTTTCCTTATCTATTTTTAGAACCACCGCCTGAATAATTTCTCCCTTGACGTGTTTTTCGCCGGGATGTTTGATCCGCTCGGTCCAGGAAAAATCGGAAACGTGAATCAGGCCGTCGATGCCTTCCTCAATCCCGATAAAAATACCGAAGTCGGTGATATTTTTAATTTTGCCTTCAATGATCGAACCTACCGGATAATTACCCGCCACCATGTCCCAAGGATTGGGTTGAAGCTGCTTCATTCCCAGCGAAATCCGCTTGGCCGTGGGATCGACGTTGAGGACCGCCACCTCGACCTGGTCGCCGACGGCAACAATTTTTGAGGGATGACGGGACTTCTTGGACCATGACATCTCTGAAATGTGAACCAGGCCCTCAACGCCCTCCTCCAATTCGACAAAAGCGCCGTAATCGGTGAGACTGACCACCTTGCCGGGGATCTTGGCGCCCACCGGGTAGCGTTGCTGAATGGTTTCCCAGGGGTCGCTTTTGAGCTGCTTGACCCCTAATGAAACCTTATCGTGTTCCTTGTCGTACTTGAGGATCTTGACCTGAATCTCATCGCCCACCTTGAATATCTTTGAAGGATGGGAGATCCGTCCCCAGGAAAGGTCGGTGATATGACAAAGGCCGTCCATGCCCCCGAGATCGATAAAGACGCCGTAGTCGGTGATGTTGGTGACCGAGCCGGTGAGAATCTGGCCCTCTTCCAGGGTGGATCGCATCTCTGAGCGCAGCTTCTCGCGGGCCTCTTCCATGATCGCCCGCCGGGAGATAACCACGTTGTTGCGCCGTCGGTTATATTTAAGGATCTTAAAATCAAAGCTTGCACCGATCAGGGCATCAAGGTCGCGGACTGGCCGCAGATCGATCTGGGAGTAGGGGAGAAAGGCCGGCACGCCGATATCCACCGATAGCCCCCCTTTGACCCGGCTGTCGATTCGACCATTGATGGTGTCATTGGCCTCATGGATTCTGGCGATCTTCTCCCAGACCTTAATGCCGATGGCCTGTTCCCGGGAAAGCTTGATTCCGCCGTCCGGTTCACGTTTTTCCACAAAAACTTCAAAGCGGTCGCCAATCTTGATTTCGATATGGCCCTCTTCGTTCTTGAATTCGCTGATGTCGATTTCACCTTCAGCTTTGTCCCCAATATCAACGAGGACAAAATCCTTGCTTACGGCAATGACCTTGCCGTCAACCACGGAGCCGACATCCGCCACCCGGATGCTCTGTTCGAACAGATCGGCAAAAGATCCACCCTCTGCCTCTGTTGCGGTTGTTGTTGTGTCTGGGCTGTTTCCCATGTTGACAATCCTCCTTAGACTTGTTGGAATATGATGCGCTTATATACCAGAGGGGTTGGAGAAATACAAATTATTTTGTCGCCTGGCGTTCGCCTGACGTCGGAGGGAAAAGAACTAATGAAGGCCCTGGCGGTTTTGTCGCCGTTTGAGTAGCGGGGTCGCCGTCGGAAGCTCTTAAGGAGCAGTCGTCGCAGTGTATCAGGTTGCCGCCGTCCCGTTTGCTCCGGTACATGGCCTGATCGGCTCGCTCCACCAAATCTTGGATGTCTTTGGCCCAGGATCGATCCGGGTGGCGGATGAAGTGAGCAAAGCCGATACTTAAAGTGATGTCGCCAAAAAGGGATAGGCGGTGTTGTTCCAGGATTCGTTGAATCACGATCAGCGCTTGCTCGTGGGTGGTCTCGGGCAGTGATGATGGCGAATTCATCGCCGCCATGGCGGCAGCAGTGATCGACGTTTTCTCGAGTGCTGGCGAGCAGTAGCTGACTGACGGCCCGCAAAAGTTCGTCCCCGGCCGGATGGCCGAACTCGTCGTTATAGGGTTTGAATTTGTCTAGATCGATTATGACTAGAAAAATCAGGTAGCCCTGGCGGTGGACCCGGAAGGTTTCCTCGCGCAGCTTGGTCTCAAAGCCGCGTCGGTTGTAAAGCCCGGTCAGAGCGTCATACCTTTCGGTGATAACCAGGGAAACTCCACCCTGCTTGAGTTGCTCCAGGGCCTCTATCCCGTCCCGGGCGGTAAGGCATTGCATGCCAATGGAGATTAGCGTACGCTCAAGCAGCTTGAGGACCGCGGGGCTATCGTCAACCGCCAGGATTTTGACCGCTGATTCGGGGTCCAGCCCGGCCGACGGTGATGGATGATCTGAAAAATTAGTCATGAGGTATGGTTTCTCGGTTGCCAATGTCAGTTGATTTGCCCGCAACGGCGAAAAATTATGTTAGTGAAAAATCATTGCCTTTTGAGGCTTTTTATCCTAGTGTCCGTCCGGTCGTCCGCGCCTTGACCGTACTATGATTGCGGTGAAAATGACAACAATAATTAGGTCTGGCGGCGGAAAAACGAAGTTTTTTGCCGCCGGCTTTTCAAAATCTTCGCCATGAAGAGTAAGCTGAAATCCTTAATCAACCTTGAGTTTAGCGTTTCCTATTACAGGCACTGGATGGCAAGCGCAACACATTAAATTGGAGTACTTTTCTTACCATGAAGCTTCCCCCTCTTACCATTGGTCCTTATACGGCCCCGATTCCTCTGATTCAGGGGGGCATGTCCATTCGGGTTTCCACCTCGGCCCTGGCGGTGCCCGTAGCCCAATGCGGCGGCATCGGGACCATCGGTGGTTCCGCGCTGCCGGTCGATGAGTTGCAGGCTGATATTCGCAAGGCCAAAAGCGAAACCACTGGAGTTATTGCGGTGAATATCATGTTCGCCATGAAAAATTTTTATAATCTGGTCATTGGTTCCATTGAGGCCGGGGTGGACATGATTATCACCGGAGCCGGTTTTTCTCGAGATATCTTCAAGATCGGCCGGGATACCGATACTCCGATTGTCTCCATTGTTTCCTCGTCGGCTTTTGCTTGTCTGGCGGAAAAGCTGGGGGCGGCGGCCATCGTGGTCGAGGCCAAGGAGGCCGGCGGGCATCTTGGCACCAACCGGGCCCTGCGCGATCTTTTCCCCGAGATTCGCAAAGTGGTAAAAAAGGTGCCGTTGATTGCCGCCGGCGGAATTACCGACGGTTTTGAAATGGCGGAAATGATGGATAAATACGGAGCCGACGGGATCCAAATCGCCACCCGCTTTCTTCTTACCAAAGAATGTTCGGTTAATGACAGTTTTAAACAGGCGTTGCTCAAGGCCCGGCCCAAAGATGTCGGTCTGGTCCGCTCACCGGTGGGTTTGCCCGGCCGGGCCCTGATGACTCCGTTTACCCAGCGCTTGGCCGCCAAGGTTGCGATGAAGGCCAAGGAGTGCCGCTGGAAGTGTTTGAAAAAATGTGATCACTTCTACTGCATTAGCGATCGTCTGCATAAGGCCTGCGAGGGCGACCTGGAGGATGGACTTTACTTCACCGGTGAAAATGTCTGGAAAATGAAAAAAATCATGACGGTTCGGGAAGTTTTTGATCAGTTTGTCGCTCAGGCCGAATCCGTTTATACCGGCACCCGTTGACAATGTCTTATCCTGAACCCCGCGTAATTCCCCGTTCCGATCATCCCATTTCCCGCGCCAATATCGATCGTGAGGCCCTCAAGGTTATGCACCGTCTACGGGACGAGGGCTTTTGCGCCTATCTGGTGGGGGGTGGGGTTCGTGATCTGCTGTTAGGCAAAACCCCCAAGGATTTTGATATCAGCACCGACGCTAAACCTGGCGAGCTGCGCAAAATTTTTCGCAACAGCCGGATAATCGGTCGCCGTTTTCGTCTGGTTCAGGTTTTTTTTCATGGCGGCAAAATCGTTGAGGTCTCCACCTTTCGCTGCCGCAGCGAGTTTGAGATCAATGGCAGCGAGATTGAAACCCTGGCTTCAGATAATACCTTCGGCAGCCCCGCCGAAGATGCCTTTCGCCGCGACCTGACGATCAACGCCCTTTTTTACGAGATCGCGGATTTTTCGATCATCGACTATACTGGCGGGGTTGAAGATCTGCGCCGAGGGCTGGTGCGGCTGATCGGGGATCCTGATCGCCGCCTGATCCGCGATCCGGTGCGGATGTTGCGGGCCATTCGCCACGCCGCCCGGGCCGCCCTTATCATCGAGGAGCAAACCTGGCGGGCCATTTTGCGTCATGTTGACAAGCTGAGTTTGTGTCCGGATTCCCGTTTGCGCGACGAGTTGACCAAGGATCTTCAGGCCGGCGCCAGTCGGGCCTGGGTTGAGCTGGCCCTGGCCAGCGGCATTTTTTTTCAGCTGTTCCCTTTTTATCGCTCAGTGTTGCCGGCTCCCGATCCTAAGGCCCTGGATCGACAAACAGTCGAACAAGTCAGCCCCCTGACCGATCTGTTGTTTCAACTGCTCACGGTGGTTGATCGGTTGGTGGCCATGGGCAAAACCCCGACGGAGGATATCTTGCTTGCGCTGCTGCTGCTGCCTTGGGCTGAAGCTCGTTTTGGCTTGTTGCACGGCAAGCCGGATCGGGCTGAGGCTTATCGCTTTTCCCGCCAGTTGCGAGAAAACCTGGAAGAGATCCTGGTTCCCTTTAATATCAAGCGCCACATCAAGGAGTTGATGGCGACCTTGCTGGCCAACCTGCCTTTGCTGTTGACCCATGGCGCTCAGCCCGTCGCGGAAGGAAAAGGTGGCCGGCAGTGGCCCCGCTGGCTGACCAGCAAAGGTTATTTTCCCCGTTGCCAGGTTTTTTACGAGCTTTATCTGGCCGCCGTCTCCGGCACTGAATTGCCGGTCGGCACCGGCATTGGGGTTGCGGCTCCACCCGTGGTCAAGCCTAAAAAAAGTCGATCCCGCTCCGGCTCTCGTCGGGTGGGGCGGGCCCCGGCCTTTGCCAATGGCGGCATCTTCGGCCTCAAAAAGTAGGACCTTCTAAGGGCCACCTTGAAAAATTGCTCTTTCGCCCGATTTCTGCGTTAGGCTCAAAAAAATATCCTCGGAATATCAACCATATGCTTGCGGTAATAAGTTCCCTTGTTGACCGGCATCGGTCAACCATTTTTTTTACGTGCCGTAAACTCGAACAGAACAGCTAGTTTTTCAAGGTAGCCTTAGATCTACGCTTTGATGTCTACGAGCTTGCGGGGGGCGACACAGATGGCCTTTTCCAGGGCGTCTTTAATGGCCGACAGCAGAGGAGTGGCCCCGCCCCGACAGCGGAAAGTGGCCTGGTAGCCCAGTTTTTCCAAGCGCTGCCGCAATTCTTCCAGGCGCCCTTGCAGAAACTCGGCAGCGGCGGTCTCGGCTAAAACAAAATCGCCATCGAGACGATTTCCCCGCTGTTTTACCTGCAGTTGTAATTCCCCCAGACGACTCATTTCCAGAAAAAACACCAGGGAACTGCTTTCCTGGTCATCGACCAACTGTGCTTGTCGACTGAACAACCAACTACCCCCGCCGGCGCCCAGGGAGAAAAAGCAGGGAAACAGCCAGAATGAGGACTGCTGGGGGGGAGCTGGTTGCTCATTCATGCCGACCATGGCCTCCAGCACGCCGCTGATCCGGCTCATCACGTTCATGATTTCATGGATGCCCTGATAAGACCGGGCCTGAGCCTGGCGCTGGGTCTGGCGCATGGCGACCAACAAGGCTTGCAGTTGAGCGGCTAACGAGGTGGCGGACTTGCCCTGATGACCTGAGCCGTCGGCATTCAACCAGGAAAGCAGTTGGATGATTTTTTCCGGGGCCGGACTTGAGCCCAGAGTCAACCTGGCCAACTGCTCGGCCATTTCGGTCGGCAAAGCTCCCGTCGGCCATTGTTTGAGACTTCCGAGCAACTCGTTTAAGTGTCCGAGATCTCGCAATCCTCCCATGGCCTGTTGCAAAAAACGGTACATTGCCCCTTGTTTGTCGGCCAGGGCCAGTTGAAGCCCGGCGCTCCCCTGTCGCACCTCGAACCAAAACTCCTGGCCTGGAGTCAAGGGTATAGCGCTGCGGGCGACAATCTGCTGACCGGCCAGTTGCAGCACCACTCGACCATCAGCGCTAAAGCTCAGCACTTTTCCCTGGATCAAGCGTCCAGGTTCCAGGGGTGGGTTGGCTGCCCTGGGGTCGCCGCTCTCTCCGGGGCTTCCGGTGGTCCTCACGCCGACCCCGGTTTTCCCTGCCCCCGCGCCAGCGCCGGTTTTTTCTACCTCTACCCCGGTTTTCCCCACCTCTACCACTGTTTCCCTTATCCCTCCCCCTCGGGTCACCAAAGAGCCTTCGCTTTGCTTAGCTCCTTAAGCTCCCGCCGTTTGGGGCATCAAAGTGGCAAGTTCGTCAATTCTCATCGTAGAATCAGAATACTCATCAGGACCATTTTCACGCCCGGATCATTTCGGCAATCAACATCTGGTCAAAGAAGTCGAGAAGAAATGCCCGCTGTTCAGGTGCGGGATAAGCGATGCAGCTACAGTGCAGCTTGACCGCGCTGCGAATCAGCAGCTCAAAAACAAGGCGATTTTTCTCCAGCTCAGCGGCGAAAAAAAAGGCGCGCAGTCTTCATGCCCCCGCTGAGTCTTGCCCCATAAAGCTGGGGGAAGCTCCAGCCGGAACAAGCCCTCCATGGCCCCGGTGCGTAAGGTGCGCTTCAAATAACTTTCAAGGCTCAACCACTCTTCCCGACCTAGTTGATCGATCACCAGTTGACGCATATTTATTTCCTTAAAAATATTATGGCCGAAGACGGTTTTAATGAATTGTTTTTTATACGATACGTATTACCTTAGAGGCAATACAAAAATTATAAAAAATAATCAAACCTAATGAAGGCTATCTTGAAAAATTGCTATTTTGTTCGAGTTTACGGCACGTAAAAAAAATGTTGACCGATGCCGGTCAACAATGGAACTTATTACCGCAGGCATATGGTTTATATTCCGAGGATAATTTTTTGAGCATAACGCAGAAATCGGGCGAAAGAGCAATTTTTCAAGGTGGCCTGAAGATAACAATGAGCGCAAAAGAGGACGTCCCGCCCAAGGTGAGCAACGGGAATCGGCTGTCGAGAAGTAACTTGGCCGCCAGGTTCGCCAAGTAACAGATAAATGGGGTTGACACGTAACGCTGATAAACATGAAGGAGGGTTAGCCATGTTGGACAACTGTCTGTTCTGTAAAATCATCAAGGGTGAAGTGCCCGCCCGGAAAATTTACGAGGATGATCAACTTTTGGCCTTTTGGGATGTCGCTCCCCAGGCCCCCAAACATTTCCTGATTATTCCCAAAAAACATATCAGCGGGCCGAGCTCCATAACCGCGACTGACCAGGAAATCATCGGGGCCTTGGTCGGCAAAGGCGCTCAACTGGCTGCGGAAAATGGAATTCCCGACTGCCGCCTGGTGATGAACAACGGGGCGGCGGCGGGGCAAACCGTATTTCATCTGCACCTGCACGTCCTTGGTGGCCGCCCACTACCCTGGCCTCTGGGCTGAAAAATGGACTTAAGGGCTTGCCCGGAAACAATTTTACATTTTGAGGGAGCGAGGCGCCCGTATGACCAGGCACGTGGAGGTTATGTTGCAGGGGCTATTTAGCCGACGAGTAACGCCGTCATGGGGGATTAATCGGCGCCTCGCAATGTGAAGTTGTCTCTGCGTGCGCCCTGAAGATCAAGAAAGTACAAGAGAGTAAACGATGAGTGCTCCTGTTGTGGCCTTGGTCGGCAAGCCCGACTGCGGCAAAACCACCCTGCTGGAAAAACTGATCCCGGAATTCAATGGGTGCGGCTATCGGATCGGCACGATTAAGCACCATGTCCACGAGTTTTCCTTCCCCGTGGATACTCCTGGTAAGGACACCTGGCGTCATAAACAGGCCGGGGCCCATACCGTGGTTCTTTCCTCGCCCATCGGGATTGGCGTGGTTTGCGACACCGAGCGTGATCTGGGAATTGATGAACTTGTTACCCGTTATTTCAGCGAGGTCGATTTGGTGATTGCCGAGGGTTACAAGCGGAGCAACCTGCCGAAAATCGAGGTTTATCGCCGACAGATCCACCCCGAACCACTGGCTGGTCGGAATCAGTCCTGGATCGCCATGGTGACCGATGATCCTGAGGCCGCCGGCACGCTCGAGAGTGGCCTCCCTTGTTTTGGCTCCGGTCAGGTTCGGGAAATCGCCGACTTTTTGGCCGGCCGATTTCTGGGCCGCCCGTCATCATCAGGTGCGGCCTGCCGCCGTTCCTTTATCCAATTGGAGGTCAACGGCAAACCCATCCCCTTAAATCGCTTTGTTGCCTCCTTCGTGCGCCGCAGTCTTAAAGGAATGATTACCAGTCTTAGGGGCTGTGACCGGCCCCGCCATATCCGGATCATCATCAGCGACGATGAGCAGTCCCCGCAAGGACCTTCGGATCGGCGATCATGACCGGATCATCCCAATACCAGCGCCACTCCAAGGCTCATTGCCCGCGAGAATCCTTGGCAATAAACGCCAAACACCCGCCGGCCACGGCCGGGCAAAAAAGTGACGACGAGCGAGTCTTTTCGGGGCCGCAAGCCATGGCGGGAGTGATCCTGGCCGGTGGGCGCAGCCGTCGTTTCGGCAGCAACAAGGCCCTGGCCCTTTACCGGGGACGACCGCTCATCGCTCATGTTGCGTGGACCATGACCGGACTGTTCTCGGAAAAACTGCTGGTCACCAACCAGCCCGAGCAATACGCCTTCCTGGGCTGGCCAATGACCGGTGATCTGATCAGAGAAGCCGGGCCGCTGGCGGGAATCCAGGCGGCCCTCAGGCGGATCGAGCACAAGCGGGCCTTCGTGGTAGCCTGCGATATGCCCGTGATTGATCCCGCGGTGATCCTGCGCCTTTGCCGCTACCCCGGCGACTGGGATGTGGTCTTGCCGAACTGGGAGCCGCTACACGCCGTTTATCACCGACGAATTCTGGCGGCTGTAGACGCGGCCCTGGCCCGGGGCGAGGGCAAAATCAGTTGTCTGTTGGCATCCCTGCGGGTTCGCGCCCTGAATGCGGCCGAGTTAGGGCTAACTGCCAGGGCGGGAAATATCACCGGGAGTCCCGCAGGAAACAACACAGGAAATACTGAAGGAAATATCGAAGGAGGCGCCAAAGGAGGCACCGCCGGGAGTATTACCGTAAATGTCAGGAAAAATGTTTTTGCCAACATCAATTTCACCCGTGATTTAACAAATCTACCGTAAAAATTCAGCATCACCAGCCATCAGCGATGATCAAAATTCTCACCCTGTATCAAGCTCAGCGGCTGATTTTAGCCCATACGACCAGCACTGTCGCAGAAATCGTACCTCTGGATCAGGCCCTGGGGCGAGTGCCGACGGTGGCAATCCGGGCCCGCCTGGCTGTGCCGGCTTTTGCTCAGTCTTGCCGCGATGGTTTCGCCTTGCGAGCCAAGGATACCGGCTCGGAGCCGGTCAACCTGCAAATTTTAGGCGAAATTCCTGCCGGTTGGACCAGGCCGACCAAAAAACTGCAACCCGGGCAGGCTTACCGGATCATGACCGGCGGGATGCTCCCTCCCGGCGCCGACAGCGTTATTGCCTTTGAAGAGGCTGGTCGGGAAGAGGCCGAAATGGTGGTCTTGTCTGGCCCCTATCCGCGCGGCGCCCACATTCGAGCGGTAGGCGCTGATCTGCGCCGCAATCAGGTTATTGTTCGATCCGGAACCGAGATTAGCCCCGAGCATCTTCCCCGGCTGGCCACCGCCGGGGTGGATGAGTTGCCGGTTTACGCCCGGCCACGGGTGGGCCTGCTTTGCACCGGAAATGAACTGTTGGAAGATCCCGCCGAAAACCCCGAGCCTGGCAATTTAATCGGTGGTAATCGTTTTTTGCTCGCCGGATTGATTCGCCGCTACGGGGGGGAACCGGTAAACTTAGGGATCGTCAAGGACGATGCCTCGGCCATTGCCGCGGCCCTGGTCGCTCGAATGAGTGGAGCAACACATCGGTCCTCTTGTTGTTCTAATGGTGGTTTGGATCTTATTATTTCCACCGGCGGCATGGGGCCGGGCAAGTATGATCTGGTGGCCCGAGCCCTGGCGAGCCTTAAGAGTGAGACGCTTTACCATCAATTGCGGCTGCGTCCCGGTAAGGCCACTTTGGCAGCACTTTTGGGTGATTGTCGCCAAACCCTTTTTTTCGGGTTGCCGGGGCCGCCACCGGTCGTGTGTCTCCTCTTTTATCTGCTGATCGCTCCGGCCCTGCGCCGGGCGCAGGGTTACCGGCAACCCCGGCCGGTCATGGTTAAGGCCCACCTTAGTCAACCTCTGAAATTACGATGCCAGGGCGGGATTGTGCAATTAAAAGGGGCAATCCTCGAAACGGCGCGGGGGCGACTGTTGGTTCGCCAGATTGGCCCTGGTGAGGTACACAACGCCATCATCCTGGCACCGGCCAAGCGCCGGGAGTTAAAAAAAGATGAACTGGTCACGGTGCAACCAATTTCCACCGGTTTTTGCTAAACCGTACACTTACATGAAAAGATGTTGTTTTTCAAAACAAGCCGTAACCTACTGTTTATGAGTCATTTAGCGCCATCATAAAGTTTAATTGTTACTGGGGAGAAAAAATGCTGGAATTGCGCTTCATCCGGGAAAACCTGGAACTGGTCAAGGAAAAAACCGCCCGCCGGGGTCTGGATATCACTGCGCTTGAGGACTTCAGCGCCTTGGACCAGCAACGCCGCGACATTCTGCGGGAACTGGAAGGCGGCCGCAATCGCCGCAAGATTGAATCCCAGGAAATCGGGGATCTGAAAAAGGCGGGCCAAAAAGAGGCCGCGGCGGTCAAAGTGATCGCCGGCCGGAAGGTGGCCGAACGACTTAAGAAACTGGAAGAACAACTAACGGCTATTGACCTGAAACTAGAGGAAATCACCCTGGGGATCCCCAATCTCTACCACGACTCGGTGCCGTTGGGGGTCGGCGAGGTTGATAACGTCGAGTCCCACCGTTGGGGCAATCCCCCGGAATTCTCCTTTAGCCCCAAGGCCCACTGGGAACTGGGCGAGGCCGACGGCACTTTGGACTTCGCCCGGGCCGCCAAACTTTCCGGGACCCGTTTCGCCCTGCTCACCGGTTTTGCCGCTCGTCTGGAGCGAGCCCTGATCAACTTAATGCTCGACCTGCACACGGAAAAGCACGGTTACACCGAAGTTTTGCCACCATTTTTGGTCAACACCGCCAGCATGAGAAGCACCGGTCAGTTGCCCAAATTCGCCGAGGATCTCTTTCGGGTGGCCGATACCGACCTTTGGCTGATTCCCACCGCCGAGGTGCCGGTGACCAACATCCACCGCGACGAAACCATCGCCGAAAAGAATCTGCCCATTTATTACTGCGCCTGCACTCCCTGTTTTCGTTCCGAGGCCGGTTCATACGGTCGGGACACCAAAGGGTTGATCCGTCAGCATCAGTTTTCCAAGGTGGAACTAGTCAAGTTTACCACCCCGGAAAACTCGGACGCGGAACTGGAAAAACTGCTGGGCGACGCCGAAAGTATCCTCCAGTGCCTGGAGCTGCCCTACCGGGTGGTAACCCTGTGCAGCGGCGATTTGGGCTTTTCCGCCCGCAAAACCTATGATATCGAGGTATGGATGCCGGACCAAAACTGCTACCGGGAGATTTCATCGTGCAGCAATTTCGGCTCTTTTCAGGCCCGTCGCGGGGCCATTCGTTATCGGCCCACCGGTCAGTATAAAAGCAGGTTGCTGCATACCCTAAACGGCAGCGGCCTGGCGGTGGGTCGAACCATGGCCGCCATTTACGAAAACCACCAGCGGGCCGATGGCAGCATCCGACTGCCGATGGTCTTAAAGCCCTACTTCGCGAGGCTCAAATAAGGTTGACGCCCCGGCCTGATCCTCCCGATCTGACCGATTAACCGACACGATTGATTCAAAAAAAAGGAGGGGAATTCAACCCAAAACACTGCGGTTACGGTCCGCAGCCTTCGCCTTGTAGAGATTTTCGTCAGCCCGAGCCAGCAGGGTTTCGATGCTATCATCGACTTCAAACTGGGCTACTCCCAAGCTCAGGGTCTTTCGTTCCACTACCCCTTCCTTGGGGGTAAACTCCATTTTCGCAAAACTGCGACGCAGGCGCTCGGCCAATTTCAGGCCGGTTTCCATCTTAGTTTCCGGCAGGATCACCACGAATTCATCGCCGCCAAAACGACAGGCCAGATCATTGGCCCGCACCAATTTGCTAAGCATCTGTCCCACGGCGCTCAACACCAGATCTCCGGCTTGATGACCGTAAGTGTCGTTGTGATGCTTGAAATTGTTGATATCCATGATCATCAGGGTCAGGGGGTGGTCGTGGCGCCGGGACCGCTCCACCTCAAGCTCCAGGTGTTTGTTGAAGTGGCGCCGATTAAAAAGGCCGGTCAGTTCATCAACTATACTCAACTCTTTGTAGCGTCGCTTACTGGCCAGCAAGGCCTTTTCCGCCACTACTCGGCCAGTGATATCGGTGTAATGCACCACGATGCCAAGCAGGTCTCCGGTTGGTTCGCGAAAGGGCGTGGCCAGGATGTAATAATAGAACTTATCGTCACCGTCGAGGGCAGTGCGACCAATATCGCATTGCACTTGCGCGGCCCCTCGCTGAATCTGGCGGAGGAAACATTTTGGGGTGTGGCAATGGGCAGAGGGAACAATATCGTAACATTTCCCGGTTTTAACCTTCATTTCGGATGCCCCGACCATCCGAAGAAAGGCCGCGTTGAAGCGGGTGATGTTGAACTGGGTGTCGATGAGTATAATCCCCCCGGCCACGGTCTCGAAGACCTGGTTGATCTCAATACAGGCTCGGGAGGCCTCGACGGTCATTTCATTAGCTCGGGCGATGGCGTCTTCCAGTTGGGTATTGAGCGACTCAAGTTCCTGGTGGTAACACTTCTCGATTCTCCGATACTGCCGCAACTGCCGCATATCTTTGCAATTTTTCCGGGCCACCGCCAGCCAGGCCCGGAAAAACTTGCGACTGATCGGCTTGGTTGCATAATAGGTGATTCCGGCCTTGAGCGCCTCCTCCAGGGCCTCGGGCTGATCCTTGGCGGTAATCATCAGGATAGTGACATAACGACCGTCTTCGCTTTCCCGAATCTTGAGGGCCAAGCTCAAGCCGTCCGCGCCACCTAAAATCCATTCCAGGATGATAATCTGCGGCCGGATTTCTTGAAAGAATTCCCAGGCAACCTCCGCGTTCTCGCAGGAGTGGACCACATAGCCGCCCTCGGCCGTTGCCACGTCCTCAAAAAATCGACGGGAAAGCGGGTCGTTTTCGACAATCAGTAGATGTTCCTGATCTTTCATCATGCTATCCGTTTTCTTGCGACTTTAGGCTACCTTGAACGCCTCAACTGGTTGATTTTCCGGCCATACCTCCAACACCTTGGCTGGCCGACCGTACCACTTTATCCTGCTCCCATCCGGTTTCGCGGCTAGCCGGCTTGATGGTATGTCCCCGTTTTTGCGGGGGTAGGGTGGGGGTGACAAAGCCACGGGAGGAAGCGCTGACATCTTCCAGGGCCAGAGCGAGCAGGCGATCCAGCAGGGCGCCAAAACTCAGGCCATAGGCCGCGGCGGCCCGGGGCAGCAGGCTGGTGGTGGTCATGCCCGGGATGGTGTTGGTTTCAAGAACATAAAGTCCGCCCTCGGCCAAAATCATATCGGTCCGACTGTAGCCGCGCAGGCGCAGAACCCGGTGGGCCAGGCAGGCAACGCGCTGGGCCTCGGCGTTGATCTCCGGGGTCAAGTTGGCGGGGCATATTTCCCGACTGGCCCCCGGCTGGTATTTGGCCTGATAATTAAAAAAACGAAAATCCGCACCGGGAATTATTTCAACGATTGGCAAGGCAGTAAGTTCGGCATTACCCAGAACCCCCCCGGCTAGTTCCCGGCCGACCACGAACTGTTCCACCATGACCTGTTCGTCCAGGGCAAAGGCTCGTTTGAGGGCCGTAAGCAACTCGCCCGGGCCATCAACAATACTTATCCCCAAGCTGGAACCTTGGTGAACCGGCTTGACCACCAGGGGCAGGCTCAAGCGCTCAAACAGACGTTTAAACAGGCGGTTGGAATCGGCAAGATCAGCCCATACCGCCATTTCCCAGGTCGGCACTTTTAACCCGGCCTGCCGGTAAAGCTCCTTGGTTAGATTTTTGTCCATGGCCAGGGCGCTGCCCAGCACCCCGCTGCCCTGATAGGGAATGGCTAGCAGGTCGAGTAATCCCTGAATGGCGCCGTCTTCGCCCAAAGACCCGTGAAGTATAATAAAGGCCACATCAATGGCGCCGGCGCCGGCATCGGTTACCAGTCGCGCCAGATCGATAGCCGGATCATAACGTTGGACCTCGTAGCGGGCTTTGTTTAGCGCTTTCTCCACTTCCCGAGCCCCCGCCAGGGAAACCTCGCGTTCACTGGAGTTGCCGCCGGCCAACAGGGCCACTCGTATCTTTTTTGATTCCACCACTGAGATTAGGCCGTTTAGATGAAAATTTCCATTTGACGCCATACGTTTTCGTTGAAAGATCATGGTTTTCAGCGTTCTTCAGTAGCGCATGCTACGCTGCTAAACTGTTTTTTCATGTTTTTTCAAGGTTTTTCTGCAAAACGCGAAAAAAGCCGGGACCGTACAAACCACACGAGTACTGAGAACTTCCGGCGGATTAGCATTGTCTTTCCCGGCGAGAATGGTTAGTGTTGTAAGTGCCATGCTTACCTACCCCGATATCGATCCGATAATTTTTCAACTTGGCCCTTTGGCCGTGCGTTGGTACGGCCTGATGTACGTCCTGGGTTTTCTGGCCGCCTTTTTTCTGGTCCGCTATCAGTTCCGGCGTTATCCTCATCCCGGCTTGGCGGAACATTTTGACAATCTCAACCTGATTTTAATCGTCAGCTTGATTCTTGGTGCTCGCATAGGTTACGTGGCTCTCTACAACCTGCCCTATTACTGGCAAAATCCGCTGGAAATCCTGGCCATCTGGCAAGGTGGGATGTCTTTTCATGGCGGCCTCTTGGGGGCGCTGGGCGGTGGCTGGCTTTTCTGCCATTACCGTGGCCTGAACTTTCTTCGCACCGCCGATGCTTACGTGGTGCCCGCTCCCATTGGCCTGATCTTTGGGCGCCTGGGTAATTTCATTAATGCCGAGCTTTACGGTCGGGTCAGCGATGTGCCCTGGGCCATGGTTTTTCCTGGTGGTGGCCCTCTGCCCCGACACCCCTCGCAATTGTATCAGAGTTTTTTTGAAGGCTTGATTCTTTTCGTCATTATGTGGTACGCCCTCAAGCTTTATTGGCAACGCCAGTGGCCAGCCGGCCGTCTGGTTGTCGTTTTTTTGGTGGGTTACGGGGTCTTCCGCTTCGCGGTGGAATTTTTCCGCCAGCCCGATGCAAATCTGTCCCTGCTTTTCGGTGTTTTCACCCTGGGTCAGGTATTAAGCCTTCTGATGATTGTTACCGGAATTCTGCTCTGGCAAGTTTTAACTGTTCGGCAGCGCAAGCGGCAATAAATCCCGCTCACCGCACACCGCAGGTAATTCACCGGGGCTATTACGTTTAGCGAAATTCGGAACGGTAAGAATGGTAAAAGTTTGCCGGTGCCTCAACTTCGTTCATTTGGGACTTCGAAGCATAGTTTGCTACGCAAGAAGGCCAAAAGGGGCGAAGATGGGGTGCCGGCAAACTTTTACCATCGAACCAATGAGGTCAAGTATGCTTGATCGCCGCTTTTTGGCCCAACTCCTTATTCTTTTCCTTCTACCGGGTATTTTGGCACTAATTTATGACCACCACCATTCATGCCGCGCAACTGGCTCCACACCTTTATCAAGATGTGCTTGAAAACGGTCTGACCGTTTTGACCAGGGAAACCCCGGGGACGGGAGTGGCCACCGTCCAGATCTGGGTCGAGGCGGGCAGTATTTGCGAAAAGCCCCACGAGGCCGGGATTACCCACTTTATCGAACATCTGATTTTTAAGGGTACCTCCACCCGCGGCCCAGGCGAGGTGGCCGGGGCGATCGAGGCGGTGGGCGGGCGAATCAACGCCTATACCAGCTTTGAACACACGGTTTATCACGCTACTCTTGATGCTCGGCACTGGCCTTTGGCCATGGAGGTGCTGGCCGATGCGATACTTAATTCGCTTTTTGATCCCGATGAACTGGAACGAGAAAAGCCGGTGATTTTTGAAGAAATCAGGATGCGTAAGGATCGACCGGAGTTACATCTCTTTCAGGAAACGCTTAGCCGAGCCTATACCGTGCATCCTTACCGGTTGCCGATTATCGGCAGCAAGGAAAGTATTGCGGCGATCAGTCGGGACGATATTGTCGCCTATCTTGAGCGTCATTATCACCCGGAGAATTTCACCATCGTGGTGGTAGGGGATGTTAAGGCCGCCGAAATCCGAGACCAGAGTCGTAAGTTGTTTGGCCAACTGCCACGCCGCCGGGCGCTTGCGTGTCAGCGGCCCCCGGAACCGGCCCAAGCGGACTTCCGTTGGTTTTTAGAGGAACAGGACATTAATCAGACTCATCTGCTCATGGCCTTTCCCGTGCCCGCCTTCAAGCATCCGGACACGGCGGCCCTCAATGTTCTGGGTCATATTCTGGGTCAGGGGGACGCCTCTCGCCTTTACGAGCGACTGCGCCATGAAAAGGGTTTGGTTTACCGAATCAACACCTCGCTTTTCAATTCGCGGGATCCGGGACTTTTGCTGGTCGGGGCGGCACTTGATGCCACGCGAAGTCGTGAGGTGATTCGTGAAACCATGAACGAAATTCTGGCCCTGCAACACTTTCCGGTCAGTGATGAGGAGTTGGCCCGGGCCAAGCGCAACCTGGAGGCGGATTTTGTCTTCAATCTGGAACGAGCCGAGGGGATGGCCCAGGTTTTGGGCTCTTTTCAACTGCGCACCGGTGATCCCCGGGAACATGCTTATCTCGAGCGCATCCGGGGGGTTGAGGCCGCCGATATTCAGCGAGTGGCGGCCGCCTATCTCCAACCATCCGGGTTGACCCTGGGGCTGCTGGCTCCTGATGGAGCCGCCATCGCTTTGGCCCAGGAAGAGCTTGCCTTTATTTTGCAAACGGCCGCCGCCCAGGCCGCCCGGCCTCCCTCCCAAGCCCACAAGGAAGAGGCTTTGCCGCCCCATACTTATCGCTTTAAGTTGACCAATGGCATCATTTTATTGGTCCGGGAGCGGCGCGATGTGCCCACGGTGGCGGTGCGGGCCGTTTTTCCCGGTGGTTTGCGTGGGGAAACTCCGGCAATAAACGGCGCTTTCGCTTTTATTGCCGAATTACTGCCCAAGGGAGCCGGAAAGTTGGACTCCCGCCAGATTGCCAGGGCAGTGGCCGATATGGCCGGGGACATTGATGGCTTTAGCGGAAAGAACACCTTTGGCCTGAGTGGTGATTTTCTTGCTCGTTTTTTCGATCCGGGTTTGATTTTGTTGCGCGACATGATTCGGGAACCGACTTTTGCTAAGGACGAGGCGGAAAGGGTTCGGGCTGAACTGCTGGCCAACCTTAACCGTCAGGAGGATTCCCTAATCTCGGTGGGTTTTCGCGAGTTCAATCGGATCCTCTTCCGTGGACATCCTTACGCCCTCAACACCCTGGGCGCAGCCGATGCCCTGCGGACGCTAAAGGTCGAAGATGAATTGCGCGAGCTCTACCGGCAACACGCCCGCCCCGATCGTCTGGTGCTAGCGGTGGTCGGTGACGTCGATGCCGATGGGGTCAAGTTGCAGACAGAAGAGCTCTTCGGCGACTGGCAGCCGCCATCCGCGGTCGTCTCGCTGATAGAGGAAAGCCGGTTGCCGCCGGAACCTCCGGCCAGCCCGGAGACTATCGAGATTATCCGTGATCGGGCCCAGGTCCATATCATCATCGGTTTTCTCAGCACCACCTTGACCGGCCCGGATCGCTACGCCCTGGAGATTCTGGACCAGGTGCTCTCCGGGCAGAGCGGTCGGCTTTTCAGCGAACTGCGGGATCGGCAAAGCCTGGCTTATAGCCTCTCTTCCTTTTCCATGCTGGGGACCGATACCGGGGCTTTCGGCATTTATATCGGCACCAGCCCGGAGCAGCGAGACGAGGCGATCAAGGAAATCTGGCAGCAAATATATCGGGTCCGCAACTTCCCGGTGAGTGAGGCCGAACTGGAGCGGGCCCGCAACGTCCTGATTGGCAATTATCGTCTGGGGATGCAGACTAACGGTGCCCAGGCCATGGAAATGGCCTTAAATGAAATTTACGACCTGGGAATTGACTTTGCCGAGCGCTATCCGGCCCGCCTGGAGGCGATCTCAGCCGCAGCCGTCCTGGAAGCGGCAAAGCGCTATCTCCATCTTAAACGGCATATCACGGTAACGGTAGGCGGCGCGATCTAAAAGTTTGTCAGCGCCCCATCCGCGCCCATTTTGGAGCCTGCGCAGACAAAGGCCTTCGCAGCCTAGTGTCGTGTCAAGGCTTAAGATGACGCAGCTCGCTTGCCCTTTTTCACGCCTGCTGCGTTACGACTTGACTCACATAGCCCAGGCTATGCTCATCAAGCCGTGCCTGGCAGGCGTAAAAAATGACGGCGCGATATTACGACATCTCAGCCTTGACAGACACTAGTACACTATGCCGCGAAATCCCGGTAAGCGCGGGATCCGAATAAACAAAGTTGAGGCATTGGTGAGTTGTTACGGCTCCGAACTTTGCTGAATTTAATAACCTTAGACGAATTGCCGGAAGATAGTGGTGAATGACCTGAATAACACGAACGACACAAATGACATGCGACGGATCATGATCGCCCCTTCGATTTTGTCCGCCGACTTTGCCCGACTGGGCAAGGAAGTGACGGCGGTGGCGGCGGCGGGGGCTGATATCATTCACGTCGATGTTATGGATGGACATTTTGTACCCAACATCACCATCGGTCCTTTGGTGGTGGCTGCGGTGCGCCGGGTTACCTCGTTACCACTGGATGTACACCTGATGGTGGAAAATCCGGAGCGCCTGGTGGCATCCTTTGCCCAGGCTGGGGCCGACTGGATTACCGTTCATGTCGAAACCGGCTATCATCTTCACCGCACTGTCCACCAGATTAAAGACCTGGGCAAAAAGGCCGGGGTGGTCCTCACCCCGGCAACTTCCTTGTCCAGTGTGGAATACCTGCTGGCGGAGGTAGATTTGGTCATGTTAATGAGCGTCAATCCGGGATTTGGTGGCCAGAGCTTCATCCCCTCGACCCTGGATAAAATACGGTCTCTCAAGCGAATGATCGATGACCGCGGGTTGACAACCGGGATTGAGGTGGATGGGGGGGTCAACCTCGAAACCATTGGGGCGGTCCGGGCAGCCGGCGCCAACGTCTTTGTGGCCGGTTCGGCCATCTTTGGCCGGGATGATTACCCCGGGATCATCGCTGAACTGCGAGCCGCGATTGCGTTGAGCGGCTCATCCGATTGAGTCCTGACGTGACGTAAGGCCACCTTGAAAAATCAGCTATTTTATTCGAGGCCTGCGAAAAAATACCGCAGGCATATGGCTGATATTCCGAGGATATTTTTTTGAGCACAAATTAGAAATCGGTATTGTATGTCCCCGAATTAATTCGAATTAATTCGGCGTAAAAAACAGCAATCAGGTATTATGTCTCCGAATTAATTCTACTCAGGGGTCACTGTTCTTCTACATGTGGATTCGGATCCTTCCGGTAGTAACCAAGATTGGGGACCATGTCTTTGCCACCCACATTTAAGGCGTAGGGGCGACCGGCCGGTCGCCCCCGTTTTTTTTGCCAAAAAAAAGGACTGGGACAATGGGCGGAGAAAGTGCTTATTGAGTAATCAGCACCGAGTAATTGTAGCTTATACGGGAAGGTGACCGGATTGGAAAACATAGCGCTCCTTTTTCGTCCGGCTTCGGTAGCTGTTATCGGGGCCTCCGGCAATCCGGGTAAAATAGGAAATATCATCTTAAAAAACATGCTCGCGTGCGGATATGGTGGTCGTATTTTTCCGATTAACCCTAAAGATAAGGAAATTGAGGGCTGTCTCGTTTATTCATCAGTTACCCAGGTGCCTGAACCGGTGGACGTAGCCGTGATCGCTGTTCCGGCGCGCGGAGTTTTGCTGGCGGCTGAGGAGTGTGGGCAAGCCGGGGTTAAATATTTGGTTGTGATCAGTGCCGGATTCAAGGAAACGGGCGCCGAGGGCATGGCCCTTGAAAAGGAACTGGTGGCCATTGCCCGGCGGTACGGAATGCGTGTAGTTGGTCCTAACTGCGTAGGGATAATGGATACCCATACTCCCCTGAATGCGTCTTTCGCGGCTGGCTTTCCTCACAAGGGAGAGATCGCTTTCATCTCTCAAAGTGGTGCCATGTTGGTGGCGATCCTGGACTGGAGCTTGGATGGCGACCTGGGTTTCAGTAAGTTCGTTAGCCTGGGAAACAAATCCGATCTGAACGAATCTGACTTTATCGCCATTGCTGCCGAGGATCCCGCGACTAAAGTTATCCTTTGCTACATCGAGGATGTTTTGGACGGATCGCGTTTCCTGGATGTGGCTACCCGGGCCAGTCGGAAAAAGCCGATTGTGGTTCTGAAGTCGGGTACCAGCCAAGCCGGGGCCCAAGCGGCTTCGTCCCATACTGGAGCACTGGCCGGAAGTGATCTGGCCTACGAGGTGGCTTTTCGCCAGGCCGGGGTTATTCGGGCCCGGAGTATGTCCGAACTTTTTGATTTGGCGGTTGCTTTTGCCAAGCAGCCGATTCCGAGAGGGGGCCGGCTGGCGATTGTAACCAATTCCGGTGGTCCCGGGATCGTGGCCACTGATGCCGCCGAACAGCAGGGTCTTACTATTGCGCGGTTTAGTAAATCGACTCTGGACGCCCTGAGGGCCGAGTTGCCGCCGGAGTCCAACATTTACAATCCGGTGGATGTATTGGGGGACGGTCGGGCTGATCGGTATCGCTTTGTGCTGTCCAAGGTGCTGGAGGACGATAACGTGGATGCAGTGGTGGTGTTGGTTTGTCCGACGGCTACTGCGGAGCCGGGGGAGACCGCTGGGGTGATCGTGGAGGTTGCCGGGAAGGTGCCGGAAAAGCCGGTTTTTGGGGTTTATATGGGCGGTAAGATCATGAAAGCGGGTGCCGATATCCTGGCCGAAGGGAATATTCCATGCTATACTTTTCCCGAGGTGGCTGTAAGCGCGATGGGTGGGCTGGCTCATTATGCCCGGACCGTTAATGCCGAGCCTGCCCAGTCCCTACCGGATTATGACGATCTGGACCGGGAGCGAGTCCGCGCAGTTTTCAAGTCCGTCAAGGAAGACAATCGGCTGGTGCTGTTGGGAAGTGAAGGGACGGCAGTAGTTGAGGCCTACGGGATTCCGGCGGCCCCCACCAAATTGGCCACCAGGGCCAAGGAAGCGGTGGCCATTGCTGAGGAAATCGGTTATCCGATCGTGCTGAAGGTGGCTTCACCCAGAATCATCCACAAGATCGATGTCGGGGGCGTGCGGTTGGGGTTGGACACTCCGGGTGAGGTGATGGCCAACTTCTGGGCGGTGATGAGTAACGTGCAGCGTTCTTTGCCTGACGTTATTCCGCATGGAATCGATGTTCAGCGTATGGCACCCAAGGGGATCGAAGTCATTGTCGGGATGACTAGGGATATTCATTTTGGTCCCTTGATTGCGTTTGGACTGGGCGGGATCTACGTGAACCTGTTGGAGGAGGTGGTTTTCCGCCTCGCCCAAGGGCTGTCCACGCGAGCAATCGAGAAAATGATCACCGAAACCAAAGCTTACACCCTGTTGCGGGGCTACCGGGGGCAAAAGCCGGCGGATATCGCCGCCTTGGTCAACATTATCGGTCGGGTGGCCCGATTGGCAACTGATTTTCCGGAAATCATGGAGATGGACATCAACCCAGTGTTCGCATATCCGTCGGGGGCGCAGGCCCTGGACGTGAAAATTACCATTTCGTGAGGTAGTAAACGGTGAAAAGTCTTTATTTGGTTGGTACCCCGGGGAGCGGAAAAACGGCCGTGGCGCTTGGCTTGGCGCTCAAGTTGCGCCAGGAGGGCTTGAACCCCGGTTATTTCAAGCCGGTGGGCAGTACGACCGGGGTGCTGGGGCACCTTGACGAAGACGGCGTCTTGATGAAAGCGGTTTTGGGGATGACCGAAGATTTAGACACGATCGTACCACTTACTGTGGGAAGTTTCTACGTGTCCGGGTACCACGACCCTAAAAAGTCCCGTGACCGGATACTGGAATCTTACCGGCAGATTGCCGACAAGTTCGATCCCGTGATCATCGACGGAACCCGTTTCCCCTGGGTGATGGCCAGCTACGGCCTGGATGCCATTAGTATCGCCCGTGACGTTGGGGCCGGGGTGCTTGGTACCATGCAAGTTAAAAATGATTTCGATTTTGACGAGATTCTGTTCTTCAACCGTTACGTAGTTTGCAAAGGCTTGCCCCTGGTGGGTAATGTTTTCAATAACATTCCCCGACCAATGCTTGCCAAGACCCAGGGAGTGTATGCTAATTTACTGAGCAGCTTCGGTTACCGGTGGCTGGGGGCGATTCCGAGTCGGCCGGAGATTCACTCTCCCACGGTGGCCGAGTACTATGAGGTACTCGGGGGTGAGATTTTGGCCGGAGAGGACCGGCTGGATCTGCTGGTCGAAGACGTACTCATTGGGGCGATGACCATCGAAAGCGCCTTTGATACACTGCGCCGGGCCTTAAATAAAGCGGTAGTTATTGGAGGGGATCGCTCCGACTACGCCCTGGCGGCGTTGGAGACGAGCACTTCGGTGTTGATTTTGACCGGAGGCCTTTATCCACACATCCATGTAATTACCAGGGCTAAAGAGAAAGGGGTGCCGATAATCCTGGTCCACTACGATACCGTCACGACCATTGACCGGATTTCGGAAGTTTCTCGCCGTATCCGACCCGGTGAAGAAAAAGCGATTGCTCTGGCGTTGGAAAATATCGAGCTGTATTGTGACTGGCAAAAGATTATAGAAATTCTTAAAGCATAACCGGAGCTTTGAAGAATAAAAAGCAAACAAAAAAGCACCACGGCCAAGGGCTAAACGGTCAAACAAAAAATCCCGCTCAGTGGAACGAGTGAGGGTGTAAAAAGTTTGTGTAAATGGTCATTCCGGGGTACACCAGCCCGCCACCCTCAAGGAGACCAAATGGCCATCGAAAAAGATCTGTTGGACCGCCTGCTTGCCGACTACAAGAAACCCGAAGACCTTATAGGGGAAACCTTAGTTACTCAAACAACTCACCAGGGCTTCTTTTGGAGCGAGCTCTGGAAACTGAACTGACCGAACACCTGGGGCATACTAAACATGCCCCCCGGTTGACCCAAGGTGGCAATGCCCGCAATGGCAAATCCGCAAAAACCGTCAAGGGCGAATTCGGCAAGTTGCCGATTGAGGTTCCCCGCAACCGGAACGCCACTTTTGAGCCGATGATCATCCCGAAGGGGCAGACCCGCTTCACCTCAGTTTGATGACAAGATCATCTCCCTGTATGCCCGAGGGATGACTACTCGGGAGATACAGGGGCATTTGGAAGAGATTTACGGCGTCGATGTCTCTTCCAGCCTGATTTCCAGCGTGACCGAAACCGTCGCCGAAGAAGTCAAGATCTGGCAGAATCGCCCGCTTGAAGCCCTTTATCCCATCGTCTATATGGACGCTATCCGGGTCAAGGTGCGGGATAACGGCCATGTCAGCAACAAAGCGGTCTACCTAGCCCTAGGCGTCACCATGGACGGCATCAAGGAAATCCTGGGCATGTGAGTAGCCGAGAACGAAGGGGCAAA
>SJBG01000006.1 GCA_004332195.1 Desulfobulbaceae bacterium | reverse complement strand
ATGTCAGAAGTGATATTGATTTAAAAAGGGTTTTTAAGGAAGATATTTCTATAGTGTTTCATTTAGCGGCTTTTTTTGCCAATCAAAATTCAATTGATTATCCGGAAACTTCAGCCGAAGTTGATGTAATCGGTCTGATTAAATTATTGGAATATTCGCGGCCTGTTAGGGTAGAAAAGTTTATTTACGCCTCAAGCGGGTGCGCTATCTATGGTTCCTACCCTGAGTTGCCCTTGAAAGAAGATTTTGTATCAATGCACTTAACAACACCTTATCAGATCAATAAAATGACAGGGGAGATGTACTGTAATTTTTATGCTCATCATTATGATATGCAAACAGTCAACTGCCGGTTTTTCAATTCCTATGGCCCAGGGGAGGTTCCCGGGCAGTATCGTAATGTGATTCCAAATTTTATCTATTGGGCAATGAAAGGTCAGGCACTCCCAATTACGGGGACAGGCGAAGAGACCAGGGATTTTGCCTATGTGTTGGATTTAGTGCAGGGGCTTATAAAATCCGGCTTTTATCAGGAGGCGGTTGGTGAAAATTTCAATTTGGCGGCAGGTAGGGAAATAAGCATTCTGGATATGGCAAAACTTGTAAACGAGACTACCGGCAACAAGGCAGATTTAATATATAAGCCAAGGAGAAAATGGGATACGAAGCCAAGACTATTGGCTTCTATCGAAAAAGCCCAAAAGCTGATAAACTATCATCCAATGGTCGAGTTTAAGGATGGTTTCATAAAAAATATTGAATGGTTTAAAGATAATTGGGAGATTATCGAGAGTATGGCAGACTTTCCCCCCGGAATGAGCAGCGCAGTAAGAGATGAAGAAAAATAATAGTGTGTTAATAATCACAGAACGTTTTTATCCGGAAGAGTTCGGGATTAATGATCTGGCACAGGCATGGCAAGCCAAAGGCTATGAAGTTGCCGTATTGACACAAGCCCCCAGTTATCCTTTTGACAGGGTGTATGAAGGATATAAGAATAAGCTTTTTCAGACTGAAAAGTGGCAGGGTATTAAAATTTACAGAGTATTTTCTTTGATGGGTTATAAAAAAGGTGTGCTCTTAAAAGTATTGAATTATTTATGTTTTGCTTTTTTTGCGTCTTTGGCATCTTTGTTTATAGGCCGAACATATGATAATGTTTTTGTGTATCATGTCGGCCCTCTGACGCAGGCAATTCCTGCTGTACTTATTAAAAAAATCTTTGGAAGCAAACTTTACATCTGGACATTAGATATATGGCCGGATACTGTTTATGCATATGGATTCAGGGAAAAAGCAATTTCCAGGAAGTTATTGGATTGGTTTGTAAAAACCGTTTATAAAAATTGCGAAACAGTATTTGTCTCATGCAAAGGGTTCAAACAGAAAATACAAAACTATGTTCCAGACGCCAGAATAATCTTTTCTCCTCAATGGGCTCCCAATGAATTGAATTTCGATCAAGTAACGCCACATGAGTCGTTGAAAGAAGGGTTTAATTTTACATTTGCGGGTAATGTAGGAACAGTTCAGAATTTGGAAAATATTATCAGGGGTTTCGCGCTCCTGCCAAAATCCAATAACCAGATTAACTTAAATATCATTGGTGATGGCTCAAATCTGGAACCTCTGAAAAATATTGTAAAAAAAGAGAACATTACCAATGTTCATTTTTGGGGCCGAAGGCCATTAAAGGAAATGCCAAAATGGTTTGAGGGCAGTGATGTTTTAATAATATCTCTAATAGATGAGCCAATTTTTTCTTTAACAGTGCCTGCAAAATTTCAAGCATATCTCGCCTCCGGCAAACCAATTTATTGTGTGATGAAAGGCGAAGTCGCTGATTTAGTAACAAACAACGAAATTGGTTTTGTTGCGCAGCCAGATGATATTGATGATATCAGATCAGGATTTGAAAAATTTTTAAATACCCCAAAACACGAATTACAAGCATTTGGAAGTAATATGAAGTCACTTTTGGCCGATGAATATGATCGCAATAAAATCATACAACAAATGACAGAAGAAGTCTTTATGTAACTATATTCCGACGCAACTTGAAAGAAAATGGACGCCGATTGCTATTTACCGTGAGTTGGCGGGGATGTCGGGTGTTTGATATGAAGATATGGCTGATTTGATGCCGTTAGATCGCGATAAGCCGCAGTTACTTATCACCGGGGCCACCGGTTTTGTCGGCGGCCACCTGTGTGAGCTGACTTCCCAAAAAGGTTGGCCTGTTCGTCGGGCGGTGCGGCGTACCGGTAAGCCGGATGGGGTGGTAGTTGGTGATTTAGGCGCCAATACCGACTGGTCAGCCGCTCTCAAAGGCGTAGAAATTGTTGTTCATCTGGCGGCCCGTGTACATGTGATGAATGACTCCGATAACGACCCACTAAGCGAATTTCGCAAAATCAATATTGAGGGCACGCTCAACTTTGCCCGACAAGCCGCGGCCGCAGGCATAAAACGTTTTATTTTTATTAGCTCCATCAAGGTGAACGGGGAATTGACCGTGCCCGGCCAATCTTTTTTGGCTGATGATCAACCTTGTCCCATGGAACCTTATGCTGTTTCCAAAATGGAAGCAGAAAAAGGGTTGCGACAACTTGCTGATGAATCAGGATTGGAAGTTGTAATCATCCGTCCACCGTTGGTTTATGGACCGAATGCCCCGGGGAATTTCAGACGGTTACTCCGTGCCGTCGCCAAAGGAATTCCTCTTCCATTGGGAGCGATTCACAATAAGCGCAGCCTGGTGGCGCTGGAAAATCTCGTGGATTTGATAATTACCTGTATTGAGCATCCGGCCGCGGCTAACGAGACTTTTCTGGTTTCCGACGGGGAAGATCTATCCACCCCGGAACTGATCCGCCGTCTTGCCACGTACATGAACGTGTCGGCGCGCCTGTTGCCGGTTCCTGTCTGGTTGCTCCGGCTGGGTGGCGAAATATTGGGCAAGTCTGCTGAAATTGATCGTTTGTGCGGTTCACTGCAAATTGATATCAGCAAGGCCGCAAGACTGCTTGGCTGGCGGCCGCCGTTTACCGTGGATGCGGGACTCAAGAGAACAGTTGAGTGGTATATGAATTTGAAAGCGTGAGGGACCTGAGGGACCTGAGGGACCGGACCTAAGGGGGACACCTGAAAGGGGACGTCCTTATTTAAAGGAGTGAACCCGGTAAAGAAGGTTTTTGTATGCTATCTGGCAAAGGCTTTGACAATCTGCATAAGAAGGGGTAGCTAACGTGCATGATTACACGAACGGCAGAACAGACTGTTCAATCCCAGGCTTTGACAATCTGCATAAGAAGGGGTAGCTAACGTGCATGATTACACGAACGGCAGAACAGACTGTTCAATCCCTTTTGCTGGGCTTTCCTATCGTCACCATTACAGGGCCACGACAGTCAGGCAAAACCACCCTTGCCAAAGCCATCTTTGCCGCCAAACCTTATGTGTCGCTAGAAGATCCTGATATTCTTCTGGCTGCCAATGATGATCCTCGATCTTTTTTGGGCCGCTTTCCTGATGGCGCAGTGCTTGACGAGATACAGCGATGCCCGGAAATTCTGTCATATCTCCAGACTCTTGTTGATGCGGATGGCAGGATGGGGCTGTTTATCCTGACTGGATCGCAGCAATTCGGCCTTTTGTCTGACGTAAGTCAATCCCTGGCAGGAAGAACAGCTTTTGTGGAGTTGCTCCCCTTTTCCCTTGATGAATTGTTACAAGCCGGCATGTCTCCGCATAGGTTGGACGATATGTTGATGAAGGGAGGGTATCCGACGCTTTATGATCGAAAGATCCCCCCTCGCAAATGGTTTGGCGCCTATGTGACGGCTTATATCGAGCGGGATGTTCGTCAAGTTTTGAAGGTACAAGAACTGGGGACGTTTCAACGTTTTGTAAGGCTCTGCGCAGGTCGCACGGGACAGATGCTTAATCTTTCTTCGCTTGCCGCCGATTGCGGCATTACCCACAACACCGCCAAGTCCTGGATAGATGAAACGGTTTTTTGATTTTTCAATATCGTTGTTCGGTCTCTTTTTATTGAGTGGGCCAATGTTGATGATTGCCGCACTGGTAAAATTGACTTCAAAAGGGTCGGCCCTTTACTGGTCTGATCGGGTCGGACGATATAATCATATTTTCAAGATGCCCAAGTTCCGCACCATGTGGACTGACACCCCGGCAGTGGCAACGCATCTCCTGGCTGACCCTGAGCGTTCCCTGACCCCGGTCGGTAAACTTCTGCGTAAATCGAGTTTTGACGAATTTCCGCAGTTGTTCAGCATCCTGAAGGGGGATATGAGTATTGTCGGCCCTCGGCCGGCATTATTCAATCAAGATGATCTTATCGCGCTTAGGACCCAGAAGGGAGTTCACCTGCTTACTCCTGGTTTGACCGGCTGGGCCCAGGTTAACGGCCGTGATGATCTCCCCATCGCAGAGAAGGTGGGTTACGATCTGTACTACTTGGAGCATCAGTCTTTTGGGTTTGATCTCAGGATAATACTGCAAACTATTAAGAAGGTTGTGCGGCGGGAGGGCGTGACGCATTAAATCGGTCAAAGCTGAAAGGATTGCCCTCCGATATCGATAGCATGCTTATCACCGGCTGTTATCCGCCGGTCCACGACCGTTTTTGTTGACGAACCCCTGAAAGGTAATAATTTTGACAAAACAATCGAGCAAAACGGTAATACCCCGTTTGACTGGGAACTACTCTTGGGTGGATACTCATTGTCATCTTGATTTTCCCGATTACCAGGCGGATTTGGCTACGGTCTTGGCCGATTCCCGCCAGGTTGGGGTCCATCAGTTTGTCACCGTTGGGGTTGATTTGGCTACTTCTCGGCTGGCTCTGGTTTTGGCGGAAAGCCAGCCGGGAGTTTATGCCACGGTGGGGGTTCATCCTCATCACGTCAAAGAGGTGGCGGATGGGGATTATGAGACCCTGCGGGAACTTGGTTCTCGGCCGGGAGTGGTGGCTTATGGTGAGATTGGTCTTGATTATGTTAAGGAGTACTCGCCGGCGGCCTTACAACGAGAGCATTTTGCTTTGCAGATAGAGATAGCCGGAGACTTGAATCTGCCCCTGATTATTCATGATCGGGAGGCCCATGCCGATACCCTGGCTATTCTGCGTGCCGCGGGGCCACTGCCTGCCGGCGGGGTCATGCACTGTTTTTCCGGGGATGCGGCCCTGGCTGAGGCGGCACTGGATCTGGGTTTTTATATTTCTATCCCTGGGGTGATTACCTTTAAGTCCGAGACAACCCTGGCCGAGGTGGTGCGGCAAGTGCCGTTTGATCGGCTGTTGCTGGAAACCGACGCCCCTTTTCTGGCCCCGGCGCCGCTGAGGGGGGAACGCAACGAGCCGGGTTTTTTGCCATATATCGGGCAGAAGGTGGCCGAGCTGAAGGGCTCTGATCTGGAGGAAGTGGCTCATCACACCACGGCCAACGCCTGTCGTCTTTTCAGGCTGTAGATGGGATGATGGCATGACAACGATAGCCACCAATTTGGCGCTGGTAAACGCGCGGATTGCCGCCGCCGCCCAGCGATCCGGTCGCGACCCGGCGGAGATCAGCCTGGTGGCGGTGACCAAGCAGGTGTCCCCGGAGCGTATCGTCGAGGCGGTCGCGGCGGGCCAGCGACTATTTGGCGAAAACTATGTTCAGGGCGCTCAAGAAAAAATAGCCGCGGTTCAGGAACTGCTCGTCGGAAAACCGGTGGAATCGTGGATGAGAGAACCTGCGGTTTTCTGGCATTTTATTGGACACCTGCAAAGTAACAAGGCTAAATCAGCGGCCCAACACTTTGCCATGGTGGAAACCGTTGATCGACTCAAGCTGGCCCTGGCTCTTGATCGTTACGCGGCGGCGGCGGGGTTAGTCCTACCGATCCTGGTGCAGGTTAATCTTGGCGGGGAAAAGCAGAAATCCGGGGTGGCGCCGGCGGCGGCGGGCGCGTTGCTGCAAACACTGATCCAGCTTCCCGCTTTACGGGTGGTGGGACTGATGACCATCCCGCCTATGGTTGAAGACCCCGAAAAAAGCCGCCCCTTCTTTGTCCGTCTGCGGGATCTGGCCGAGGAAGCTGTCCGGCAGGGTTTGCTGGGCCGTGATGGCCCCCCTTTGCTGTCCATGGGTATGTCCGCCGATTTTGAGGTGGCGGTGGAGGAGGGGGCTAATCTCGTCCGGGTGGGAACGGCCATTTTCGGTTACCGCTAAACCCTACGGTATTCAACTACCGGTGACGCCTTCACTTGGTGACGGGCACTGCCTGCTAGTTTTTCTGAGTTACGGCTGAACGATATTATTTTGATTCCTGCAGGAACTGGAGGATTTCCTGGTTGGTTGGAAAACGGCCACTTTTGTGCCTGGAGAAAATTAGCTGTCCGTCAAGCTTGATGTCGTAGATGCCACCGCTACCGGAAATCAACTGAACTGTGGCGGCGGGGAAGTGTTTTTTGATGTCGGCCTCCAGACCGGAGGCGCGGGGTAGATGGTTTCACTTTGAACAGTAAGTTATTTCGATCTGCATTTGAGTCTCCTTGGGTGTTGCTGAGTCGGAACCTCTCGCTTATTACGCTCAAGCAAGATTGAACTGGTTTCCGGAGAGGGCGCAGCTTAATCGGTGAAAGAAAAAAATGCAAAAAAGAAAATTGCCGACAAGCGACAAGTTGACGGACAAACAAGGAGACAATACATGGTCGCTGAACTTTATCACCTGGAACCCCGACACTGTGCCTTGCTGATTGTTGATCTTCAAGAAAAACTAATGAAAATAGTTGCCGACCGGGAAGAGGTGGTCCGGAACAGCACCCTGCTGCTCAAGGCGGCCCGGGTCCTGGATATTCCCGTGATTGCCACGACCCAGTATGTGGCCCGGATTGGTGAGTTCGTCCCCGAAGTCCAAGCCGCCCTGGAGGGGATTACTCCCATGGATAAGCTGGAATTCGGTTGCTTCAACAATCAGGCGGTACGTCGGTGTTTTCACTCTCTGGACAAACCCGTCAACACCTTGATCGTTTGTGGGGTGGAGACTCATATCTGTGTTTACCAGACGGTTCTCGGTGGGCTGATGGCCGGTTATCGGCTTTGGGTGCCGGCGGACGCGGTTTCTTCGCGGACGGTCAAAAATCATGAAACCGGCCTGGCCCGTTTACGAGAGATCGGAGCAGTGGTAGCCAACAGCGAAATGATCATTTACGACTGGCTGCAAAAGGCCGGAACCCCGGTTTTCAAGCAACTTCTACCTTTCTTAAAAATGAGTTAAGGAATAATTCCGTAAAAAGGTGTTGAGTTTCCCGTTATCTTTGCCGATTGATTGACGAGAGTTCAGGCGATGAGGTGATGAAGGTATTTTGACCGGGAGAAGCCAATGACCCATAGCAAGACGGAAATCAATCTCGAAGTAAGCACCGGTTTTTTCAGGATTGCCACCGATAATCTGGTTTACAATATTACCGTACTCAGTTCCCTTCAGTCGGGTCCTGCCCCCGAGGCCTTGCTTCCCGCAGTCCAGACTCCGGCTGTCGCGGGGGCCTCCGTTTCTTTGGGGGATGACTTCTATAAGCAGGTTTCCACAGACATTTTCAATGATATTGGTCGATTAGCTAAAAATCTTAGTTCAACCATTATGGCCTTGCCGGTCGAAGATCGTAAAATAAAGCGGGCTGACCTTGACCAGGCCGGAATAAAGATTGAAGACGCCAAGAATCAGTTGCGCGCTATCGTTTCCATGACCGAACGGGCGACTATGGAGATCATGGATCATGTGGAAAAGGTGCAAAACCAGACAAACGAGGTCCGGGCCTTGTTGGCCCAACTGAAGGCCCACAAAGCTTTCCTGCCGCAAAAGACCGAAAAGGAGGAGATCGGGGAGAACGCTGCCGACCAGGGAAAATCTATGGTCAAGCTCGACGATCTGGAACAAAAATTGATCCGGACCGCCGAGCTGCTGACGGCCTCGGCCGGCGCGCCGGCCGAGGCCGTCAGCGGGCCGGATGTTACCCGAAAACGATTCCTTTTTGATTTGGATATTATTTTTCAGACCATTTACGAGCTTTGCACCAACGAAGCGGTTAAGGGGCATATCAGTTCGACTCGAAAAAATGTCGCCGATTTTTTTGACTACGATGTCTTCGTCGATACCATCAGTCTCCGGATTGCCGAGTTGGAGCCGGATGGCGATAATTTTTATACCATACCCCTTTCCGTAGTGCTGGCCTCGCTGGCGGCTTCCTGTTCGGAAAAAAAGATCCAGAATCTTTTGGCCAAGATGAAAGCCAATCAGGATGAAATTTTTCTTGACTCCGCTCTGCCTCTGGAGGCTCCTCCGGTGGTGGAGGAGCTGAAAGCGCAGGTCAAAGCCGAGTCGGCGGACTTCCCCCCCATGCCGGTGTCCACCCCGCCATCTTTCCTCATGTCCCCTGAAAACAACGAAAAACTTAACGAGGCTCGGGAGCTGATTGCCGAGGCCCTGCTCCTGTTTGGCGTTCTCCGACAAGAGGTGGACGATTCCGCCGCCTTCGTAAGTTGCAACGGAATGATCAAAGAAGATCAGCTCGATATTTTTCGGCAAATTGAAAACGCCTTCAATATGGTCAGTCGTATTTATGGTGACGTGACCCGAATTACCGAGGTCCTGGGTTTCCAGGATCTTTCCGGTCAGCAAATTCTTAAAATCATCAAATTGCTTTCCGATTTCCAGGTGCAGTTGCTGGCTATTATGGTTTCCTTTGGCTCCCAGCTCAAGAGTAAGGAGCGCGACACCACTGTAACCCCCCAGGAAAGCAAGCGTATGGCTCAGGAAGATGTGGATCATTATTTCAAAACCATGACCGGCGACCAAGATCCGGAAGGCCCCCTGGATCAGGACACGGTCAACAAAATGCTCGAAGATTTTGGTTTCTGAGGCCATTGTCCAAGGCATTGTCCAAGGCATTCCCCGGAGCATTCCCCTCAAAAAAACAGCTTGCTTTGCCCGCTTTTTTTCTGTTAGAATTACGAATTACCAGAGAGGCGGAAGAGTGTTCTTGACCACTGTTTATGGCATGTTTATGATAGGGGCGGTCAACGTGATGCTAAAGAAAGAAAAAAACAAAACAGGAGGTCATTCATGAAGGTTTTACGTTGTTTTGCCGTTTCGGCCTTTGCCGTTCTGTTGCTTGGCGCTTGCGCGCCAAAGATGGCGGCACCCTTCATCCCGGTGATACCGCAGGATCTCAGCTCCAAGGTTGCCGGCGGTGCGTATGAGGCCCGGGTGGACAACTTTTTGTTGATCGTGGATGTTTCTTCCTCCATGGCTCGGCCTTATGCCGTGGGAAGCCGACATGAAGTGGCTCAGGGATTGGCGACCGGTCTGAATGAAACTTTGCCGGAACTTGGGTGGTCAGGCGGATTGCGAATTTTTGGCCCTCACTTTAAAGACCCGCGTGAGCGTACCAGATTGATTTATGCAAAATCTCCTCATAGTCGGACGGAGATGGCGGCGGCCCTGATGGCGATGCCTGCTCCGCAAGGCACTTCCCCGCTGGCGACAGCCATGCGCCGGGCTGGTGATGACCTGATTAATTTCCCGGGCAGGACGGCCCTGATTATTTTTAGCGATGGCGAGGTGGAATCGGCCACCGAAGTGCTTGACGCCGCGGCGGAGCTTTATGGTCGTTTTCCGGGCAATCTCTGTGTTTATCCGGTATTCGTGGGGGATTCCAAGGCTGGCTTGACTCTGCTTGAAGGAGTGGTCGGCAAATTTTCCTGTGGCTTTGTTACCCGGGCCACCGATATTTTGAGCAGCGAAGCTCTGACCGCCTACGCCACCAAGGTGTTTTTGCAGAAAGCCCAACCCGCAAAAGCCCCGCCGGTGGTGGTTGAGCCGGTCGCGGTCAAGCCCGAAGTTAAGCAGGAGCCGGTTTTTCGCACCGAAACAAGGAATCTGAAAATAAACTTTGCCTTTGATTGCGCTAAAGTGCGTCCCGGTGAACACAAGGCGTTGGCCTATTTCGCTGAGTTTGTTAAACGGCATCCTGAAATCAGCTCCATCGAGATTGGCGGACATACTTGCAATATGGGGCCGGCGGCTTACAACCAGCGTTTGTCTCAGCGGCGGGCCGAAAGTGTGTTAGACTACCTGGTGACTAATTTCGGCCTGGCCAAAGAAAAAATCACGGCCAAAGGCTATGGCTTGACTAAGCCGGTGGCGGACAACGCCACCTTGCAAGGCCGACAGCAAAATCGCCGCGTGGAGGCAGTGGTCAGTATTCAGGTTAAGGTCAAACCATAGTAACGGGCCGGATAATCAGATAATCAAGCGCTTTACAAGAAAATTGAAATGATGGTTGGCGGGAGGGGCTTGGCCGGGGGGCTTAATCGGTTCCCCATGTGCTGATGGTAACTTTAATCCCAAATAAAGAGGGGCGACTTGGAGCGACAGCCAGGCCGCCCCTCTTTATTTGGGATCTAAATAACGATTGACCATGATCACCAGGAAAATCAGAAAATGATAGATGACCTGCTCTCCCAGGCCAAGTTAAGTAAAATTGCTCTAAAGGTGCGAAACGACGAGCGGTTAAGCGCCGAAGACGGAATCAGGCTTTACCGCTGTCCGGATCTGCTGCTGGTGGGCTATCTTGCCAATATAGTCCGCGAACGGAAAAATGGTGACCGAACTTTTTTTATTTATAATCAACACCTCAATTACTCAAATGTTTGCGCCAATCTCTGCAAGTTCTGCGCCTTTGGCAAGGACCAGGGGGTCGAGCAGGCCTTTGAAATGGATATAACCCAGATCCGGGAAAAAATCCGGGCCCGGTTGGATGAACCGATCCGCGAAATTCATGTGGTGGGGGGCATTCATCCCGATCTGCCCTACTCCTATTATCTCGAAATGTTGCGGGCCATTAAGGAAGAGCGACCCGGGGTTCATATTCAGGCCTTTACCGGAGTAGAAATTGCCCATTTGGCCGAGATTTCCGGCCAAAAACTGGAGGACACCATCAAAGAACTGATGGCCGCCGGGCTTGACTCCATTCCCGGTGGCGGGGCCGAAGTTTTCAGCCCCCGGATTCGCAAGTTGACTTGCGAAAAAAAGCTCTCGGGCGCGGATTGGCTGAAAGTGGCCCGCACTGCTCACAGCCTTGGGCTACGAAGCAACGCCACGATGCTTTACGGTCATATCGAAACGGTGGAAGAACGAGTTGAACACCTGTTGCAGTTACGTGAAACTCAGGACCAGACCGGCGGTTTTCTTAGCTTTATCCCGCTGGCTTTCCATCCGCGTAACACCGAAATGGCTCAACTGCCGCGGACTTCCGGGATGGAAGACCTGAAGAATATTGCAGTTTCCCGGTTGCTGCTGGATAACTTTGATCATATCAAAGCCTACTGGGTAATGATTGGTCCTAAATTAGCCCAGGTGGCCCTTGCTTTTGGGGCCGATGATCTGGATGGCACGGTTACGGAAGAGCTGATCACCAAGATGGCCGGTGGCCAGTCCGACCAGGCCATGGCCGACACCGAGTTGATCCGGTTGATTCGTGAAGCGGGCAGGGCGCCGGTAGAACGAGACACCTTATATGAGCAGTTGACTTTGCGTTGAGCCCCTCCGGAGTGGTCCAAATGTAAAGGCCACCTTGAAAAATTGCTCTTTCGCCCGATTTCTGCGTTATTCTCAAAAAATTATCCTCGGAATATCAACCATATGCCTGCGGTATTTTTTTTTACGTGCCGTAAACTCGAACAAAATAGCTAATTTTTCAAGGTGGCCTAAACAAAAACATGAAGCTGGAAAAAATCAGTGAAAAAGTGTTGGCTGGGGAACGCGTCGGGGTAAGCGAAGCCTTGGCGTTGGTGAATGCCGCTGACCTGCTGCATTTGGGCCTGCTGGCCGAGGCCGTGCGGAAACGCCGGCATCCTGAAGACGTGGTCACCTACATTGTCGACCGTAATATCAATTATACCGATATTTGTATTGCGGCCTGTAAGTTCTGTGCTTTTTTTAAAACCCCGGAAGATCCTGCCGGTTCGGTGTTGAGCCTGGCCCAGCTCGGTCGCAAAATTGAAGAAACCAAGGCCTTAGGCGGTAACCAGATTCTGCTCCAGGGCGGGCTGCATCCCGCCAAGCCTTTGGAGTTTTATGAGGAAATGCTGCGCTTTATCAAAGGCTACGGGGTTCATGTCCACGGTTTTTCGCCGCCGGAAATTCATCATTTTGCCTCTATGGCCAAGCTTTCCTCACAAGCAGTGCTAAGTCGGCTCAAGGACGCAGGGCTTAACTCCATCCCCGGTGGCGGGGCCGAAATTCTGGCCGATCGGGTTCGGCGGGAGATAGCCCCCCGTAAATGTAGCGCTGATGAATGGATTGCCATCATGGAAGAGGCCCATGGCCTGGGAATGAGGACCACTGCCACCATGATGTTCGGCCATATTGAAACCATGGCCGAAAGGCTGGAGCACCTTGATCGTCTTCGAACTCTTCAAGATCGCACCGGCGGATTTACCGCCTTCATCCCCTGGCCCTTCCAGCCGAGTAATACCTCTCTGGCCGGGCTGCCCACCACCTCGGCCTTCAGTTATCTTAAAATGCTGGCTTTAAGCCGGATTTTCCTGGACAATATCGTCAATATTCAGGCCTCATGGGTGACCCAAGGGGCGAAAATCGCGCAATTATCGCTTTTTTTCGGGGCCAACGATTTTGGTAGCACGATGATTGAGGAAAACGTGGTGGCTGCCGCCGGAGTAAGTTTTCGGCTTTCGGAAACGGAAATCCGCAACCTGGTGGAGGGAGCTGGGTTTCAGGCCAGTCGTCGGCGTATGGATTACACCTTGGACAGGGCCACACGTACGGCCGGTGACGAGATCGCCTTGTGAATAAAGCGAAATGTTTATATCGAGCGCCGGTGGTCTTGCCGGTGGCTGGTCCTCCTCTCTTGAATGGGGCGGTGCTCACCGAAAATGGGCGAGTTCTAGCCGTGGGCCCATATGCTGAACTGCGGTCGGAGGCGGTCGGCCTAAACCCCGCCGATGAATTGGACTATGACGGTCATGTCCTGGTTCCGGCCCTGGTTAATGCCCATTGTCATCTGGAATTATCCCATTTGGCCACGTTGAGCCGGGATTTACAATCCGAACCTGGTGATTTGCCCGGCTGGATCCGGCGTTTGCTGGCGGCGCGGGAAAAATACCGTGAAGTTGCCCCCGGCATCCCCGGTATTCCTAGTACCCCCGGTACTCCCGATATTCTCGTTGCTTCCGGCGCATCCGATGTCTTCAATGCCCCTGATGTCGAGACCGGCGCCGATCCTACCGAGGCCGCCTATGCCGCCATTCTGGCCTTGGCCCGACTACATGCCGGGGGGTGCCGAACGGTGATTGATATCGGTAACTTTTCGGCCAGCCGCAACTTGGGGCGCAACTTTAAGACCGAAGTTTTTTTTCACTTGGAACTGCTCGGCTTTAACGGTAAAATCGAGCAAGAGGCCCTGACCCGCCTGGTCGACCTAGATCCTGATCTTTGTTGCACCGCCCACGCCCCGTATTCCACCGGGGCCCGATTGATGCAGGCCCTGAAAAAAAGGGCTTGGACCGCTCAACACCTGTTTCCCATCCACTTAGCTGAATCGGCGGCCGAGGTGGAATTTCTAGCCACCGGCGCCGGACCTTTTCGTGATTTTCTAAGCGAGCGGGGCCTTGATCTCGTAGATTTTAGTCCGCCAGGGCTTACTCCCGTGGCTTGGCTGGATGCCTTGGGTCTGCTTGATGAAAAAACCCTGTGCGTTCATGCGATCCAGGTTAGCGCCGATGATATCGCGCGGTTAGCCGTCCGCCGTTGCGGAGTCTGCCTGTGCCCTGGAGCTAATCGCCATCTGGGATTGGGCAAAGCGCCACTGATGGCCTATTTGCAACATGGCATCATGCCGGCCTTGGGCACCGACAGTCTGGTTGGTAATGACGCTTTTTCGCTGTGGTATGAAATGCAACTACTGCGCCAGGATCATCCCCAGGTTGCGCCGGCCACGGTGCTGGCCATGGCCTCTCTGGCCGGGGCCCGTCTACTGAATCGGGCCGGAGAGAAGGCCGGGGTGATCGCGCCGGGGGCGTCTTCGGCTCTGTTGGCGGTGGCTTGTCGGGACGCGGTCAGGGGAGTGGAGGCGGCCCTGGAATATCTGACCACGGCAGGGCCGGATATTCGTTTGGAGTGGACGGAGTGAAAATCTGTGCATAATTCATCTGGGCGCCCATGGTTGTTTGGTGGCGCGGATACGAGACAACATAAATTTCCGGACCAAGTAAACTCGATGATTGACCCTCTTAGCTGGCCAGCCAGCGTGGCTCGCCTGGGGATGGTGAGTTTCCTTAATACCGCCCCCCTGTATGAAACCTGGACCAAGACGGTGATAAACCCGGAGTGGCGAGCGCGAGAAGCGCCACCCACCGTACTCAATCGTTTATTGTTTGCCGGAGAGCTGGACCTGGCCATGATCTCTTCCCAGGAATATGCCATCCATCCTGCGAGTTACCGGATTCTCTCCGGTTTGGCCATTGCCGCCACCGGTTCGGTGGACAGCGTCTTCCTTTTTTCCCGCTACCCTTTAAGGGATTTGCACAACCGCTTGATCTTGCTCAGCTCCCGGTCCCAGACCTCGGTGAGTTTAGTTAAAATTATTCTGGAGGATTTTTACGGATTGCAACCCCGTTACCTGGTGGGGGATGAGATGGCCCGGAGTATGGGGGAAGGGGTGAATGCGGCTGGAGATTACGACGCGGCACTGTCTATTGGGGATGCTGCTCTGTGTTTGGCCGCCGCCGGCGACTATGCTTACAGTTTCGATCTGGCCAAAATATGGTATGATCACACCGGTTTGCCCTTTGTTTTTGCGATCTGGGCGGTGCGGGAGGATTTTTGGCGGGCTCACCCGGCAACGGTGACGGCAATTCATGGTCAACTTAAAAACTGCCTTCGGCAGGGCCTGGCGAATCTCGACGAGATTTGCCGACTTGCCGCCCCGCGAGTGCCCATGACCAGGGGTGCCTGCCGCCGCTACCTCAGCGGGATGGAGTACGATCTGAATTTGCAACACCAAGCCGGCTTGATTCGTTTTTTTGAAATGCTTATCAGGCGCGGCGAGGCCCCGACCACCGCGCTGCCGTTAAAGATCATCTAGAGCATGAATAACGCCAAAGAAAAAAAGAAATTCGTAAAAAGTAAATTTGCGACCATCAGCCATCGTTACGATCTGTTAAACTCGGTTTTGAGTTTTCAGGTGGATCGCTACTGGCGGTGGGTAGTGGCCCGCCAGTTGCGTGAATATCCAGCCGGTTCGGTGCTGGATGTCTGTGCCGGCACCATGCCGCTTTCTTTAGAGTTATCGCGCCAAGCCCCGGGGCGCGACATCTTGGCGGTTGATTTCTGTGAGGATATGCTCAGAGCCGGGTTGGCTAAAATGGGCCGGAATCGGCAACGAAATCGAATTCTGCCGGTTTGCGGCGACGGCGAGCAGATTCCGGCGCTTGATGCCGCATTCTGGGGCGTGACCGTAGCTTTTGGGGTACGTAACCTGGCTGATACCGAGCAGGGTTTGCGAGAAATGCAACGGGTGCTCAAGCCAGGGGGCAAACTGGTGATCCTGGAGTTTTCTCGGCCTCGTAATCCACTGATCAAGCCTTTTTACAACTTTTATCTCAATCGGATGCTGCCCCGGATTGCCGGAGCGGTTTCCGGCGACCAAAACGCTTACGAGTATCTGGCTTCGTCCATTGCCGCATTTTACGAACCCGACGAGTTGGCCGGGATGATGCGGGTCGCCGGTTTTACCAAGGTTTCCCAGCGCCCCTTGACCTTCGGGATTGTCAGCATTTATATCGGGGTGAAATGATGAAAAAAATTATTCTGGGGATCACCGGCGCCAGCGGTTCTCTTTATGCCCTGGAGTTTCTCAAGCTGCTGAAAAATATTGATGAACTTGAGGTCCATCTCGTGCTCTCCGAGGCCGGGGAACAGGTTTTCGCGTTGGAATTGGGGATGCGGGGGGAGCAACTGGCCCCGCTGGTGGCTTGTCGCTACAATATCAGGGATTTTGCCGCCCCTTTTTCCAGCGGCAGCGCGTTGTTTGCCGGAATGGCGGTCTTGCCCTGCAGTATGGGCTCTCTTGCGGCAATAGCCGGGGGATTAAGCAACAACCTGATTCATCGCGCCGCTGACGTCACCCTCAAAGAGCGTCGGCCTCTGGTTCTGGCGGTGCGGGAAACTCCGCTCAACCGAACCCATTTGAGCAACATGCTTAAGGTCCATGAGGCTGGCGGGATAATCTGTCCGGCGATGCCGGGCTTTTATCACGGCCCGCGCAACCTTGAGGACTTGGCCCGGACCTTTGCCGGTCGGGTCGCGGAACAGTTAGGATTGATAATTCCCAACCTTCCTCGCTGGCAAGGAATTGTGGGAACCGACCGGGAATCTTAATAGACTGATGATTACGATCTGGGAAAAAATAAAAACTCTCTCGGAGATGATCAAGTTTGAGTACAGCGTCTTTGTTTTGCCCTTTGCCCTGATGGGCGCTCTGCTGGTCGAGCGGGGGCTGCCGACGGGTGGGGTGTTGTTCTGGGTGGTTGTCGCCATGGTCGCGGCCCGTACCGCCGCCATGACTTTTAACCGGATAGTTGACCGCAAGTTCGATGCCGCCAATCCTCGTACCGTCGATCGAGCTATCCCCGCTGGAGTCGTCAAGGTTTGGGAAGCTTGGACGCTGGTCCTATTGGCCTCGGGTATCTTCTTTCTTGCCTGTGCTATGCTCAATCCCTTGGCCCTGATGCTTTCCCCCCTGGCCCTGATCCTGGCCTTCGTGTATTCATTGACCAAGCGCTTCACCTGTTTTTGTCATTTGATCCTGGGCGTGGCCTTGGCCTTGTCACCTTTGGGCGGTTGGGTGGCGGTGGCGGGGAGTCTGATCGGTTTTCCCTGGCTGCTGTCCTTAGGCGTGCTGTTATGGGTGGCTGGCTTCGATGTTGTTTACGCGTGTCTTGACGTCGAATTTGACCGATCCGTAGGCCTTTTTTCCCTGCCGGCCCGTTTGGGTCCCCGTCAAGCCTTTCGCCTTGCCGGTTTTTTTCACCTCCTGGCTTTTGCCTGTTTTGTCGGGGTCGGACTGGTGATGGATTTGCATTTTGTTTTCGGGCTGGGTCTGCTGATTGCCGCCGGCACGCTTTTGTATCAGCACCTGGCGGTAAGCTCTAACGACCTTGCCCGAATCAGGCTTTCTTTTTTCGCGATGAACGGCTTGATCAGTTTGGGCCTTGCTGTCGCCACCTGGCTGGCTCTGGTTGTCGGTGGGTAGAACTCTCCTGCCCTTTGAGCAGGAGTCAGGGGACAGAGGTCAGGGGATAGGGGACAGGGAGCAGGAATTAGGGGTCAGGGCGTTATTGACTTAAGGCCACCTTGAAAAATCAGCTATTTTGTTTGAGTTTACGGCATGTAAAAAAAATACCGCAGGCATATGGTTGATATTCCGAGAATAATTTTTTGAGCATAACGCAGAAATCGGGCGAAAAGAGCAATTTTTCAAGGTGGCCTTAATTAAGCCGCCGGTAACTCGGCGATACTTCGGGTTAAGCGGAGGAAATCTTCCGGGCTCAGGTTTTCCGCCCGTAAGCGGGGGTTGATGTTGGCTGCGGCCAGGCCGGCTTCGACTGCGGCCCGATCAAGATTAAGTCCCGCTCCGGCCCTCAGGCTGTTCAGCAGGGTCTTTCGCCGCTGATTGAAGGCGGCATTGACCACCCGGCGCAAGCGGGTGAATTCTTCCGGGTTTGGCCCGGCGGTGAAGGTAATGGAGATGACATACGAATCCACTTGCGGCTTGGGATAAAAGTTATCCGGATCAACCTCCAGCCGCTTGATGACCTGAGCGCAGGTCCCCAGGAGTACCGACAGTACTCCGTACTCCTTGGTGTTCGGTTTGGCGCTTAGACGCCAGGCTACTTCCTTTTGCACCATTAAGACCGCCTGCTTGATCGCTTGCCGTTGTTCGACGAGCTTAAATAGCAGGGGGTTGGTGATGGCATATGGTAAGTTAGCGATTATTTTCAATCTTTTGCCTTGCTGACGGGCCAGAGCGGAAAAATCGGCCAGCAGCAAATCCTGGTGCCGAAGTTCGACGTTTGGTGGCAGATCGTGGCTTTCGCGATGATATCTGATAATTCCGGCATCAATTTCCAGGCCGATGACTTGGTTCACGCGGGCGGCCAGGGGCAAGGTCAAGGCCCCCAGGCCGACCCCGAGTTCCACCACCGTGTCGTCGCTCTCGACCCCGGATACCGCCACAATCTGTTCGGCGACCTGGGGCTGGATGAGAAAGTTTTGCCCCAGTTGCCTGTTGGGGGCTAAGCCCCACTCGCTGAGAATTTGCCGAACATTAAGCTTGTTCAAGCGAGCCCCCATCTTTTCAGGAGAGTACATGTTTTTTGCGCCGTTTATCCCGGACGGCAATAAACAGTCGCAGGGAAAGAGGGTAGGCAATCAGGACCAAGGGGATGGCCATAATCATACCGCCCAGGAGCAGAACGGCAATTGACTCAAAACCCAGTTGGCCAATGGCACCCAGTCGTTCCCCGAAGGAACCGCCCCCGAAGACCACAAATTCCACGACTTCATGCACCCGATTCCAGCTAAGATCGACGGGATAGATGAATTTACCGATCCTCCACGCCAGGTAATACTGGGGCACGATAGTAAAGGGGTTACTGATCATAAAGCCACCGAGAATTGCAGCGATGCTATTAGCCCGCAAGATGAAGGCTAAAACCATGATGGTCACAAGCTGCAAGGGCATAATGGGCATAATGCCGGCGGCAACCCCCAGGGTTAGCCCCCGGGCCAGACTGTGGGGGTCCCCCTGCAGGCGAAGTATTTTTATGTAATAGTAGCGAAAGGTGCGTTGTGGTTTCATCGGGATCAATTGAAAAAGCGGCTAGTGATTAGCGGTAAATCCGGACCCGGTGCCAAATCGGGAATAGACATCCATCTCCATGCTGCGGGTGGCCCGATGGCGGTTAAAAAAACCGGCCATGGCAATCATCGCGGCATTATCGGTGCAAAACGCGGGAGCGGTTAAGAAAATTTGTAGTTTGCCGTCTTGCCGGGCTGCTTGCTGAAGGTGTTGACGCAGGCGATGATTGGCTGCCACTCCGCCGCTTAGGACCACCCGCGGGCAGGCGAAGTGACGGGCCGCCGCCAAGGTTTTTTCCACCAGGACGTCCACCACCGCCTCTTGAAAAGAGGCACATATATCAGCAATCTCTTGAGCCGACAAACTTGCGTATTGGCGAACCTGGTTGGCTATCGCGGTTTTAAGGCCGCTGAAACTGAAATCAAAGCTGGTAGATGTCAGTCGAGTTTCCGGTTGCGAGCCCAATCGCGGGCCCAACCAAGCTCGGGGAAAATCAAAGGCCTTCGGATCACCCCCGGCGGCTCGGGAGCTGATCTTCGGGCCGCCGGGGTAACCCAGGTTGAGCAATTTAGCCACTTTATCGAAAGTCTCGCCGGCGGCATCATCGCGACTTTGGCCAATAGTGGTAAAGGACGTGGGGCTATCCACCAAAAAAATATTGGAATGTCCCCCGGAGACGGTCAGGGTCAGATGGGGGAAAGTGGGGGGGGAAGGGGCCAGAAACACCGAGGCCAGGTGGCCGGCAATATGGTCCACTCCCACATAGGGGATGTCGGCGCTCAGGGAAATGGCCTTGGCAAAATTAAGCCCCACCAGCAGTGAGCCCACCAAGCCTGGACCCTGGGTTACGGCCAGCAGATTTATTTGCTCAAGCCTAACCCCAGCATCTTTGAGGGTCGATTGCACTACCGGCAGGATGTTTTCCAGGTGGCGGCGTGCGGCCAGTTCCGGCACTACCCCGCCGTAGGGGGTGTGAACCTCGGTCTGGCTTTGAACCAGGTTGGCAAGAATGGCGACCTTGGTGGGTAGTCCGGAGCTTCCTTGCGGGACGGTGGCCGCATGGTCGCATCCAGCGGTAGCAGGCGGGTCGTCAATGGCCAGGATGGCCGCCGCCGTATCATCGCATGATGTTTCTATGCCCAGGATCAACATGATCGGCGAAAACCCATTTGTAGTAGTGTATCAAGGTGGCCTAAATTCAGCTAATCACTGGTCCGGGGGTAAGATCCCAGCCATTCGTAGTGGGAGCAGATATCTTGCAGTTTGGCGCAACCTTCCCGGATTTCCAACTCATCTATATGGCCAAGCATATCGATAAAGAACCGATAACGACCTGGTTCGTCTTTGATCGGTCGTGATTCGATCCGGGTCAGATTGATGGAGTGACGGGCCAGAGTGCTCAGGGCCTCATGTAAGGCCCCCGGGCGATCCAGCAGGGTCGTCAGCAGGGAAGTCTTGTCGTCGCCACTGGCTTTGGGTGATTCTTTGCCGATCACAAGAAACCTGGTAGTGTTGCCGCGATGGTCTTCAATGCCCTTGACTACCACCTGAAGCTGATAGGTTTTGGTGGCTAGAGCACTGGCAATGGCTGCGATCTCGGGAGTCTTGGCCGCCATTGCGGCCCCGATCCCGGTGCTATTCACGCTTTGCCGGGGAATGTCCGGCAGGTTTCTTTGTAACCACTGGCGGCATTGGGCCAGAGGCTGTGGGTGGGAAACCACCCGCCTGATGTCTGATAACCGACCGCTCAGGTTGACCAGATTGTGGCTGATGGCCAGGTTGAATTCGCCACAGATTTTGACCCGAGATTTAGTGAAGGCGTCCAAAGTGGAGGTTACCGCTCCTTCAATGGAGTTTTCCACCGGCACTATGCCGTAATTAACCCGGCCTTGTTCCACCTCGATAAAAATGTCTTCAATGGTTTCCATGGGTCGAAAAGCAGCGGCGCTGCCGAAAAACCTGATTCCGGCTAAGTGGGAAAAGGTGGCCTCCGGCCCTAGATAGGCGATTTCAATTTCTTTTTGCGAAAGTCGGCAAGTGGCGATTATTTCGTATAAGATAGCCCGGAGGGCCGGCTCCGGAAAATCACCGTTGTTTTTCTTGAGCAAGCGCTGAACAATTTCTCGTTCTCGCCTGGGGTCCCATTTATCTTTATTTTTGTCTGACTTTGCTTTACCTATTGCCTGGGCCAGATGAATGCGTTGGTGCAGCAGAGAGAGCAACTGATCGTCAACGGCGTCGATTTGTTGACGGAATTGAGTCATGAGTTGGTCATTGCGATGGTCGCTTGTAGTCTGCGGCATATTGGTCACTAAAAGCCTTGCTGTTCGAGTCGGACCGCGGGATATCAACAGGAGACCGGGACCTGGAATGTTACGGGTTTAATGATTCAAGTCTCATAATGACTGATCAGGCCCGCCATGTTAAAAGAAAACTGGTGAGATGAAAAGAGTTTTCTATATTCTCAGTGTTAGTTGACAGCCACCCATTACACCTTCCCGTCTCTTGAACGAGACATTTATGTCCACGAGGTTATGGTCCGCAATATCATCACGATCAATGTCAACGCCACCATCGAAAAATCGGCCCGGTTGATCCACGACTACAAAATCGGGGGTTTGCCGGCGCTGGACAAAAAAACTGGTAGGGATCACTAAATTGTAGCGAGATTTTTTTATTGACAAGCAATGATGAGACTATTAAACCCTTGGGAGCGAAGGGTTCCTGCGGGATGTGAATTGCAGGGAAAGTAACCAAACAACCAGGATGAGGAGGAAGGAATGAATAAAAGCGAGTTGGTTGAACAGATGGCAAATGCGGCCGAGATCAGCAAGGTATCGGCTGAGAAAGCTCTTTCCGAGGCATTGAGCGCGATTACCGCCGCGATGAAAAAAGGCGATAAGGTTACCCTGGTTGGTTTCGGGACCTTCTCCGTTGCCAACAGAGCCGCTCGTCAGGGTCGCAACCCCCAGACCGGCAAGCCGATTACCATCAAGGCCCGCAATATTGCTCGCTTCAAGCCCGGCAGCAAGCTTACTGATGCGGTAAAGTAACACGTTCGACGTCCCAGTTGGGTGGGGTGGGACCGCTTTTTCTCGGGTTCGGGGTATTTGCGTTTCCGGGGTATTTACGTTTATGACGGGACGTGGCTCAGCCTGGTAGAGCACATGCTTCGGGAGCATGGGGTCGGAGGTTCAAATCCTCTCGTCCCGACCAGTAATATCAACTGGTTTACGGCTTACGAAACAAGCCGTTTTTTTGTGTATTTTGTCCACTTTTGTCCGTTTTTGTCCATTTTATCGGGCGGGGTGGTGCATGCCCGTTGTAGCCGGTTCAGGTTCGCCAAAATTTCTTTGTTGTAACTGCTCTTATAATTTAGATATGAGATGACATAAGATAATGAAAAAAAATGTTTTCAGCGTTTTTGGGGTCATGGGGTTGAGTATGGTCTTGTTGTTGACCGGTTGCGGTAGCCCCGGTAGCGACAGCCGCCCGGAATTGCAAAGTGTCAGAGACAAGGCCAGTTACACTATCGGGTTGAGCATCGGCGCCGACTTGATGGCTCAGGGTATGGATATCGACGCCAAGCTCCTGGCCCGGGGAATCAAAGATGCGATCAATCAAGCTGAACCGTTGTTGACCGACGAACAGATGAATGAGGCCATCGCGGCTTTTCAGGAAGAAATGCTTAATAAGCATGAGGCCTTGATGAGTGAACTTGGCGCCGAGAACTTAGCGGCGGGGTTGGAATTTCTGGCTGAAAATGCCAAGAGGGATGATGTTGTGGAACTGGCCAGCGGTTTGCAGTATCGGGTCGAGGTGGTTGGCGATGGGGCAAGTCCTGGTGAAAATGATGTAGTTTCCGTACATTACGAGGGGCGGTTGCTTGACGGCACGGTTTTCGACAGTTCGTTCAAGCGAGGCCAGCCCGCGGTTTTTCCGGTCAACGCCGTGATCCCCGGTTGGACTGAGGCCTTGCAGTTAATGAGGGTCGGAGATAAATGGGATATCTTCCTCCCCGCCGCACTGGCTTACGGCGAGCGGGGAGTGCCGCCGGTGATCGGTCCCAACTCGGCGCTGGTGTTTATGATCGAGTTGCTTGAGGTAAATCCTTCAAATTAATTGAGCGGTAATCTCGGGGTTGCCGGCCAGGGGCCAGTAGGCGAAGAGAGGCAAATGGGCGGTTTTGAGTTTTCCGTTATATTGTTTGCCTTTTCTCTGACCCTGCTGGCCGGACTTTCCACCGCCATCGGCGGGGCCTTGGCTATGTTCATTCGGCCTCGCAATACGGTGGGGCTTTCCCTCGGCCTGAGCTTTTCAGCCGGGGTAATGATTTACATCTCCTTTGTTGAGTTGTTGCCCAAAGCCATAACTGCATTTGCCTTGAGTTATGGTGAGCAGTGGGGCTATGCCCTGGCCACCACCGGTTTTTTCGTGGGTATTGCCGTCACCGCCCTGATTGACCTGCTAATACCCAAGGACATCAATCCCCACGAGTTGAAAAAACCATCGGAATTCATAAATTCCGATGGTTCGCCCCTGCTCACCTCGTTCACCCGGTCCGCCTTGCCCACCCAGTCCACTTCATCCACTCCATCCACTCCATCCAACCCGTCCACCCAACACTCGATCGCGCTCACCAGATCCGGCATTTTCACCGCGCTGGCCGTGGCCGCTCACAACTTCCCTGAGGGGTTTGCGACCTTCAGTGGGGCCTTGTTTGATCCGGCCTTGGCGACAGCCATCGCCATCGCCATCGCCATCCATAATATCCCTGAAGGCGTCGCGGTAGCCTTGCCCATTTATCACGGGAGCGGTAGTCGCAAAAAAGGCTTCTGGTACTCATTGCTTTCCGGTCTCGCTGAGCCTTTGGGGGCGGTAGTGGGGTTTATGCTGCTATTTCCTTTGCTTGGCGAAGAGTCTTTGGGGATGATTTTTTCCCTAATTGCCGGGATCATGGTCTATATTTCTTTTGACGAGCTCATCCCCGCCGCCCGCCTGTACGGCGCTGCGCACACCCCAATCATTGGCTTGCTGCTGGGCATGCTGGTTATGGCCGTCAGCCTGACTCTGTTTCAATTTGCTTAAGCTTCCAGACGTTAAGACAAGACCTCGGTTTTGATTGGTTGCGGGTTTTTTTCTGATGGAAATTTTCCCCTGGAATTTTCCCCCTGGATTTTTCCCCGCTTGTGAAAATTGTCCCGATGCTTACCCGACCAAGCCGATTTTCCGCAACATCTCGGTGGCGGCAGTCAGTAAAACATCTTTGTCTGCCTCCGTTCGCGTTTCCACATAAAACCGCATCTTAGGTTCGGTGCCCGATGGGCGGATCAGTAGCCAACTGTCATCGGTAAAAATCATTTTGCGACCATCAATGGTGATTACCTCCTTGATCTCTCGAGATCGGCCACCGGCGATCAGGCTTGTTCCCACTCGATAATGCTCGAGTCCGCCCAGGGCGGACTCGAGCTCAGCTCCCTGCTTGCTGACTTCAACCCCGCCACTTCCCGGAAAAAAAGCACCAAAACGAGAGCGGATTTCGGCCAGATAAGCGGCTAAACCGCCGGGTAGGCGCAGCATAATGTCTAAAGCCAGCAACAGGCCGATATAGGCATCTTTTTCCGGGGTATGGCCGATCACCGAAATGCCGTCGGATTCCTCAAACACTACCAGGGCCTTGCCAATTACCGGCTTGAATTCCTTGAAGCCCACCCGCGGCTCAAAAACCTCCTCCCCCAGCCCTGCGGCGATGCTGTTGGCGAAGTTACTGGTGGCCACGGTTTTGGCCACCGGCCCTTTTTTGCCCTTATATTCGTGGAGATAGTGATAGCACATGGCCCCGAACATGTTCATGTCGTATTCGTTGATCCCATCGCTGAAACGAATACGGTCGCCATCGGGATCAATGATAGCGCCAAGCTTTAGCGGTTCCGGTCTTTTTCGCAGGGCAGCCTGGATTACCCGCATATTGACCGAGGAAGGCTCCGGGGCGATGCCGTCGAAGGTTGGATCGTGGTAATCACGGAAGCGCAGGAATCGCCGGGCCGGGATGCCCGGCAAAAGCGCATCAAGGTGAATCCTGCTGGCACCGTGGATACAGTCCAGGGCCAGGACGTAGTCGTTGCGACTTTTCAGCTCGGCGATGATGGCATCGTAATCCAGACCGTGGCGCTGCCGGTTGTTTCGCACCAGTTGCTGCCAACAGGCCAGGGAATCCAAAGGTTTGATCAGGTGAGAGGCGGGCTTGTCGGTGTGATAGGGGACCATGAAGATTTGGGGGTTGGCGACGATTTTGGCCGCTTCAGTGGTGATGCGGTTGGTGATAATGGCTGCCGCCGGACCGGCGTCGGCGGCATTGTATTTAAATCCGCCATATTCAAGGGGATTATGGCTGGGCGTGAGATTGATCGAGAAAGCCGCCTTGGTAATCAGCACTGCCGCCGAGATGACTCCGGTGGTGGTTTCTCCGGCAAAATGAACGACAAATCCCCGGCCGGCCAGCAGATCGGCAACGGAGCGGGCCAACAGCTCAGCCCCGAAACGGTTGTCATGACCCAGCACTACCCCCCGTCGGCGGGCCTCAGCGATGTCCGCGACCCCAAGGGCCATTGCCAACTCCGGCTCCTTGGCCGCCTGTTGATAAATGTTGATAATGGCCAGGGTGACCTGCCGAACCGACTGGACATGGATATCCTTGCCCAAAATGCCACGCCAACCGGAGGTGCCGAAACGTACCGGGTTTGTCGGTGGGGCCTGGCCGGTGCTTATTTCATCGTAGAGTAAGGCGTAAGCCTGGTCGATGGCCTCCTGCCAGAGGGTCCGGCTGCCGTCATCGGTCATTTGGCGACGCTGGGCCAGAAGACCGCGCACCAGGCCGAAATAATCACTGGCCGCATGATCACCGGGTTTAATGAACTGAGCAAATAATTGCTCAGGGCTTTGATAGTGTGAATTTTCCGGATTTTTTGCTTGATTCATGGACTTCACCGGCTATTAAATTTGGCGCAATTTTTTGTTGGCTTCTCGCTGTTGTTGATCGTTGCCTAAAGGCCACCTTGAAAAATTGCTCTTTCGCCCGATTTCCGCGTTATGCTCAAAAAATTATCTTCGGAATATCAACCATATTCCTGCGGTAATTTTTTTCGCAGGCCTTGAACTTCGAACAAAATAGCTAATTTTTCTAAGGTAGCCTTATGACGATTCTAGCCGTGATCGGCAGGAAACTCCAGTTTTCTTTGCTTTTTTTGGCAAGATATTTGGCTGGCGCGACTTATCCGATTGACCCCATCCTGAAGATTAGCTATAATTGAAAGATAATGCGTCGATCCGGGGGCAATTGGGAACAGTGACCTTTTGCGTTGTTCTCTTCCCGGGCTTTGGCCGCTCCGGTGAATTCTCCATCTGGAATGCCTGCAAGGTAAAAGATTGCGGTCCTCATTTACGAGAATGCCGCCAAGGTAGAAGTCACAGTCTCCATTTACCGGGTTTCCGTTTAGATGCCAATTAACCAAAAAAATGAGGAACAATAAATGGGAAAGCATGACCAGACGTTGATTTTGTGGTTCGACGACATCTCAATTGAAGACGTGCCGCTGGTTGGTGGCAAAAACGCCTCATTGGGCGAGATGTACCAGAAGCTGATGCCCAAAGGGGTCAGTGTGCCCAATGGTTTTGCCATCACCTCCTACGCCTATCGTCACTTACTCAAGACCGCCGGGATTGAGGAGTCCATCAAAGAGGCTTTGGCTGGTCTTGACACCCACAACTTGCGTAATCTCCAGGAGCGGGGCAAAAAGGCCCGCGAGATTATCAGAAACGCCGAATTTCCCCCAGATCTGTATGAGGCCATCGTTGGGGCCTATCGTAAAATGGAACAGGATTACGGGCCTAATGCGGCGGTGGCCGTCCGGTCTTCGGCTACCGCCGAAGACCTGCCCAATGCCTCATTTGCCGGTCAGCAGGAGACTTACCTCAATATCAGCGGCCCCGAGGCTCTGATCGCCGCCTGTAAAAAATGTTTCGCCTCGCTGTTCACCGACCGGGCTATTTCCTATCGCCACGACAAAGGTTTTGGCCAGTTCGATGCTCATCTCTCTATCGCGGTTCAGAAAATGGTGCGCAGCGACTCCGCCTCCGCCGGAGTTATTTTTTCTATCGATACCGATAGTGGCTTTAAGGATGCGGTTTTCCTCTCCGGCGCCTGGGGTCTGGGGGAAAACGTAGCTCAGGGAGCGGTTAATCCCGACGAGTACTACGTTTTTAAGCCTACCTTGAAGGAGGGCAAGCGCCCCATTGTTGGTAAGCGTTTGGGCAGCAAAGAAATCAAGATGATCTACAATACTGATCCCGGGGCCAAAGAGCCGGTCAAGAACGTTGATACCACTCCGGAGGAGCGGGGCCGCTATGTTTTAAACGATGAAGAGATTCTTACTCTGTCCCGTTGGACCTGTATCATCGAAGATCATTACGGTAAGGCCATGGATATTGAATGGGCTAAAGACGGCGATGGAGAGAAGGTGGGCACCGGTGAACTCCTTATTGTCCAGGCCCGGCCGGAAACTGTTCACTCCCAAACCAACAAGAAGGAAATCGCAACCTTTGTCTTACAGGAAAGGGGTAAGACGCTGGCTGTCGGTCAGGCCGTGGGGGCCAAGATTGGTCAGGGCCAGGCCGCGGTCATTCAGAAGGTGGCCGACATCCACGATTTCAAGAAGGGCGAGGTTCTGGTTACCGATATGACCGATCCCGACTGGGAACCAATTATGAAGATCGCCGCCGCCATTGTCACTAACCGTGGGGGCCGGACCTGTCACGCCGCTATTATCTCCCGCGAGCTGGGAATTCCTTGTGTAATCGGCACCGGCCATGGCAGCGAGTTGATTCCTAATGGTCGGGATATCACGGTTTCCTGTGCTGAGGGTGAGGTTGGCAATATCTATGAGGGAATGCTCAAATACGAAGTGGAGCGGATCAATCTTGAGACGATTCCTTCGACCCGGACCAAAATCATGATGAACGTCAGCATTCCCGAAAAAGCCTTCTCCGAAGGTCAGCTCCCCAACGATGGGGTGGGTCTGGCCCGTGAGGAGTTTATCATTAACTCCCACATTGGTATTCATCCTATGGCCCTTTGTTACTTTAACGAGCTCAAACAGCAGAGCAGATCCGATCCCGAGGTGGCGGCCATCGTCGGGGAAATTGAAAAGCGAACTTCAGCCTACCCCGACGACAAAAAACAGTTTTTCATCGACAAGCTGGCCGAAGGCGTGGGTCGAATCGGGGCCGGTTTTTACCCCAAGGATGTTATTGTCCGACTCTCTGATTTTAAGAGCAACGAGTACGCCAATCTGGTGGGCGGCCGGCTCTATGAGCCGGTGGAATCCAACCCGATGATCGGCTGGCGGGGGGCTTCCCGCTACTATGACCCCAAATACAAGCCGGCCTTTGAGCTGGAATGTAAAGCCCTGCTCAAGGCCCGCGATGAGATGGGGTTAAACAACATCAAACTGATGGTTCCCTTTTGTCGGACCCCGGAGGAGGGCCGCAAAGTAATCGAGGTGCTGCGGGAATTTGGCTTAGTCCAGGGGGAAAACGGGCTTGAGATTTATGTGATGTGTGAGATCCCCTCAAATGTTATCGCCGCCGATGCTTTTGCCGATATTTTTGATGGATTCTCGATTGGCTCAAACGACCTTACCCAGCTTACACTGGGTCTGGATCGCGATTCCGACTTGGTGGCCCATATCTATGATGAGCGTGACTCGGCGGTCAAGACCATGATCAAAATGGTGATCGATACCGCCAAGCGTCGAGGTCGTAAGATCGGCATTTGCGGTCAGGCCCCCAGTGACTTTCCTGAATTTGTCACCTTTCTGGTGGAAAGTGGAATTGATTCAATGAGCCTGATCTCTGATACGATAATCAAGACCAGGTTGAACGTGGCGGCCAGGGAAAAAGAGTTGGGAATTAAGTAAACGTGCTTTGTTTGCGTTAACCGCGCCAGACCAGGGGCCGGACTGGGAATCACGCCCGATTCGGCCCTTGGTGTTTTAATGGGTTATTGGTAAATGAGAACCGCGACCTTTACCTGGCCCTTAGTGTTTTTAGCGTATTTTATTGAGGTTCTCCCTGGCTTTTCGAGCTTCTTCGCTGTGGGGAAATTCGCTGATCAACCGTTCGTAAACGATGGTCGCAGTGGATGGTTCGCGCAATTTTTCGAAGGCCATAGCTTGGCGAAGCAGGGCCGCCGGGACTCTGGCGTGGTCGGCAAAACTGGCAATCACCTTTTGGAACTCGAGGATGGCCAGCTCGTATTCCTGTTGCTGGTAAAGACTATCGGCCAACAGGTAATGAGCATCTCCGGCCATCTCGCCTTCCGGCGCCAGATCCAGGTAGCGGACAAAGGCGGCATAAGCTTCCCGGTAGTTGTTGTTGCGCAGGTGCTCGAGTCCCTGAAGGTAGTGTTCAACGCCCGGGCCGGTAGCTTGAGAGTCCGCGATCACCGGAGCGGGGGGCGCCGGGGCGGGAGGAGTCGGAGCTGGGGGCGCCGGAGCGGGGGGCGCCGGGGTGGGGATTACCGGGACGGCGGGCGCGATCGGGGCCGGTGGCGGGCTTAACGCTGGCGCAGTTGGGGTCGGGGCGGGCTTGCGCTCTGGGGGGGTATCCGTCATGGTGGTCTGGACTGTTGCAAATCTCTGTTTGACCTGTTTGGCAACAATTTCTCTTGGCCCTTGGTGGGTGATAGCTGCCGCGGCTTCTTGAGTCTGTCGTTCGATCTCGCGGGCGCGTTCCGCTGCCAGGCGGGCCTGTTCCGCCGCCAGGGCACGCTCTTCCGCTTGCCGGCGGGCCTGTTCCGCCGCTCGGGCCGCGGCGGCCGCGGTCGCCGCCCGTTCGGCCGCTTCTCGAGCTCTCTGCTCTTGAGCTTCCAGGAGCCGTCGCTGGTTTTCTTCCTGTCCGGCCTGCAATTCATTAAAGGATGTGGTCAATTGCCGGTTCAGCTCTTCGATGCTGCCGGTGATTTCCTGGAGCTTGATATCTACATGATCCAGGCGCACCCGCAGGTTCTGATCAGCTTCAACGTTTCGTTCCTGGAACCGCTCTTGCTGATGTTGGGCCTCGTCCATTCGGGCCTCGTGTTGGAGCAGGCGGTTGTTGATTCCCTGCAATTCACCGCCCATTCGGGCCTGGATAGCGGCCTGGTGCCGGGCAGTTTCCCGGTCGGCCTCATTGAATCGTGCGACTTCGGCGAGGCGACTGTCCAGGGTGCGGGTTCTTAAGTCCAAGCCCCTGACATCCTCTTCCAAGGCCACACATTGAACCAAAAATGGGCTGAGCCCGAGTAGCAGGGTACAATTGAGTATCTTGCTTTTCATCGTAACACCTCCGCAGTGCAATTTTGCGCTTATCTCAATACGACCTTGATCCCTTCCAGTTCGTATTGTGGTCGCGTCGCAGGTAAGTTTATTTAAAGTTCCAGGAGCAAACGCCCGGGTTTACCCCTACTGGCTCAAGCGGGGAGACCATCGGGGCATGGAATGATTACCAGGCTGATCGGCAAAGAGCACTCGCAGGCCGCTGCCATCGATAAAGATGGCGCAGATTTCCTCCCGGTCGTGCCGTTGACGGGAAAACACCAGTTGGCGGCTGTCTGGGGACCAACTCGGGCCTTCGTGCTGGCCCCAAGTGCGGGTAATCTGGGTTGGCGGTCCGCCTTCGGGGCGAATAATAAAAATATGTAAAGCCTCCCCGGTCCGACCGGTATAGGCGATGAACCGACCATCGGGAGACCAGTCAGGGGTGGTATTATGGTTGCCCTGAAAGGTTAAGCGTTGAATCGCCATGGTCTCTAGATCCATGATGAAAATCTGAGGCGTGCCGCCACGATCGGAGACGAAAGCCAAACGACGCCCATCGGGAGCCAAACTGGGTGAAACATTAACCCCTTCGCCATGGGTAAGACGCCGGATAATCGCCCCCTCACTTGCCGCCAGATAAAGGTCCGGGTTGCCGTCTCGACTGAGGGTTAAAATCATCTGATCGCCACCTGGCAACCAAGATGGGGCGAGATTAAGACCAGCCCAGCGGGAAATGGCCCGGGTAGTCCTAAGTTCCCGAAAACAGGTCTTATAGAGATCCGCATTGCCATGATGATGCGAGGTATAGGTAAGATATTTACCGTCCGGGGTAAAACGCGGCGACAGCGCCAAAAACTGGTGCCGGGTGACCTGGCGGACATGGTCACCTAAAATATCAGCCAAGTATACCTCCTTATGGCCGCCGGCACTGGAAACAAAGGCTATTTTGCTTTGGCTGATTCCTTTTTCCCCGGTCAACACCGCCACCACCTCATCGGCATAACGCAGGATCGCTTGCCGAGTCATTTCCCCGGAGGTCTGGAGGTGGCGGCGGTGAATCATCCGTCCTCCCGTGATGTCCAGCAACTTTAACTCCAAGGTGAATACCTCGCCATCTTGGCGATAAAGGCCTTTAACCACAAACTCGACCCCATGTTGAACCCAGTCGGCATCCTGGCGTTCACCATAAAATTTGGGGTCGATGAGGGAGACAAAACCGTGAAGATCAAGAGCTCGGCCCATAATATCGGCCATCATCCGTCCCTCGACGGTGGGTGCGGCGGGTTTGCTCTGATCAACAAAAGGTGGAACCGCCAGGTTTATTTTACGCAACTGTGGCGCGGTGATATCCAGGTAAACCCTGGCGGAGACCGGACCGCTGATCAATAAACACAGCAGCAGCGGGGCCAACAGCAGCATCAGATTTCTGATTTTCATGATTAAATCCTGAAAAGATCCCGAATTAATATTGCCGAATTAACAACGATAGTTGCGTAAAAAAAAAATCGAAATCGCCAAAATTGGCGTCGTTGATTCAACGATTTACGACGGAAGAAAAGTCGTTTTTTAGAGTTTTTAAGAGATTCGCGATACTTTTATCTCCTTAAAAAACCTCTCCTGGACGAAAACGCAGTCCGATTTCCATTTCGCTTTGGGGCAGAGCCTCGGGAAAAGGCGGCATGGGGGTGGCCTTCCGGATGGCTGTTTGCACGAACTGATTAAAGAACACGTTTTCCGTCCGGTTTTCAAGCGTCGATTTACGGATACTGCCGTCGCGACGAATGGTGATGACAACGGTCGCCACCAGATTCGGGTCCCAGGTTGCGAGATCCGGCAGCGTCCAGTGATTTTGCACGTGACGATGAAGGCTGATCAGGTACTCCCTGGTAGCTTTTTCCACTCCGGCATCGCCCCGCGGCCCACCGGTTTTTTCCACTCCGGCATCGCCCCGCGGCCCACCGGTTTTTTCCACTCCGGCATCGCTTCGCGGCTCGCTGGTCGTCTCAGCCATCGTGGCGGTTGCCGAAGCCGCGCCTGTTACGACTGACGTGAGATCAGGTCGGACAACGGGCGTTTGGGCCCAAATGGCATCCTGAACTGCCGCCACCGCTTGTCGCTGGGCGTCTTTGGCGCGATGAGCCGCCTCCTGGGCCTGGGCTTTAAGCAGTAATGATTGTCTTAACTGGGCAAGCCGCCGGACGTCATCGTCGCCGCGCAGTGGTCGAGTGGTAACGGGGAGGGGGGGCGGGGTCGGCGCCGCTTTGACCGGTGTCCTGGGAGCGATGGTGACGGGTTGAACGGGAGCGGGTGTGGGCGCTGCCGGGGTTGCCCGCGGCTCCGGCTCGACGGGCGTGGGTGTTGGCTGTGGCAATAGGGTTGGTGGCGGTGCCGGCAATTTCGCAACGATTGTCTCGGAGGGGGTCGGCGGCTCTTGTGGACTTACGGACTCGTGGGGCGACGAGGTGGGCCGGAGAGCTGGAGTTTGGGCTGGGATCGGCGGGGCAAGAGGCGGAGATGCCAGTTCCGCCACGGTGAACAGATTGACGGTGTGAATTTTTTGCGGAGCTTTTTGCGGTAAAAAAAACAGGTAGGGGGCGATCAGGGCCGGCAACAAGATCAACAGGTGAAGACCTACAGCCAGGAGCAAGGCCTTGACCTGCAACGGTTCCGGGCTTGCTATGGTGTTTGGGGTGACCACCTGAACCTGATTTATGGGCTGGGAGTTTGGGTAATCATACCCAGTTGATCAAAACCGGCGTTTTTAATATCAGTCATTACCGCGACTACCAGGCCGTAAAGGACACCCTGGTCGGCCCGAAGCAGAATAATCTGATCAGTGCCCAGTCGTTGAGCCAGGGCTGCCAGTTGTTGCTGCAGGAGAAGTTGACTACTCCTGATATCCTCAAAATAAATTTCTCCGTCCTTGTTGATGCTGATTACCACTGAATTTTCAGCTTGGCGTAGGGGTTGGGCCGTGGTTTCCGGTAGATCGACCTCCACGCCTTGAATCATCATCGGGGCGGCAATCATGAAAGTGATCAACAGTATCAGCATGACGTCAACCAAGGGGGCGACGTTAATTTCCGCCACCAATCGCCGGGGATTTTTTTTGAGCGGAGGAAAATCAAAGGCCATAATTCAGTTCCTGTCCGTTTTAATTTCGCTCGGCTGCGGTGGCCTGGCGGGCAAGAAATTCACGTTCGATGAGGTTAAGAAAATCGGCGGCAAAAGCCTGCGAATTTTCTTCGATGACGGCTAGCTGACTAGTGTAGTGGTTGTAAAAAAGAACCGCCGGAATTGCCACCGCCAAGCCTACCACGGTTACCACCAGGGCTTCTGAAATTCCTGGGGCGATAGCGGCCAGCGAGGCCGAACCGCGCACTCCAATTTCGTGAAAAGCGTGCATAATCCCCCAAACCGTTCCAAGCAAGCCGATAAATGGGCTGGCACTGCCAATGGAGGCTAAAAAGGGCAGGGAGTGCCCCAAGCGGGATATCTCGATGCTCAGGCTTTTGCTCACTGCTCTTTTTAGCGGCTCCATGCCGGCCAGGCGGTTGCCCAGATGGGATTCTGGTCCTTTAGTTTTGTTTAGTTTTTGCAGTTCCCGGTAGGCTGCCTGGAAAATCATGGCCTCAGGGGGCGTGTTATTTTCTTTGGCGGCTTTATAGGCTTCGGCCAGATCTTTGCACTGCCAGAACTTCTTGACAAATCCAGCGGACTCCAGGCGAATCCGGCGATACAGCGCTTGTTTTTGAAAGACTATGTACCAAGAGTACAGCGAGAAAAAAATCAACAGCAGAACAATGCTTTTAATTGTTATCCCGGCGTCCATGAACATGGTTAAAACATTCATCGCAAAACTTTCCCTTGGTTTGAGCCATTAATTTGGACTCCTGATTTTACGAACCGCCCTAAAGATACTCTTTATTGCAGCCGAAGTCAATATCGGTTCATTAGGTTTTGACATCATGACCCAAAGAAGGTATTCCTGGGGTTTCTTAGCTTTGACCGAGCGACTTTGCGCGACTGGATAACCGGGTGTCGGGCGGTCGGCGATACCTAGCCAGTTTGGTTCAGCGGTTCCCGAAATATCATAAGGTGTTGAGGGTTAATTCTGTGTAATTTTCGTAAAAAATCGGAAACCGCCGTATCCGGTTTAGTTATTTTATTGCAGAGGCAAGTTGATGAGAGAAATCCGGGTGGGGTTGATTGGTTTTGGTACGGTGGGCAGTGGCACCGCCGAGGTGTTGAGGATGCAGGCGACAAGATTACGGCGCAAAACCGGCGCCGACATCCGCCTGGTGAGAGTGGCGGACCTGAATCTGACCAAATTGCCGCGGGAGCACGCCGGGGTGGAATTGACCCGAGACGCTGAACAGGTGTTAACTGCCCCCGACCTTGATATTGTGGTGGAACTAATCGGCGGAATCGAACCGGCCAAAACTTTTATTTTGCAAGCCATTGCTCAGGGCAAACACGTTGTAACCGCCAACAAGGCTCTTATTTCACAACACGGCAGGGAGATTTTTACCGCGGCGGCGACTAAAAATGTCGAGGTTGGCTTTGAAGCCAGCGTTGGTGGTGGAATCCCGGTGATCAAGGCTCTTAAGGAAGGGTTGGTGGCCAACCGGATTGAAAGCATTGTCGGCATCATGAACGGCACATCCAACTACATCCTTAACCGCATGACCGACGAGGGATTGGATTTTGCCACGGTACTCAAGGATGCTCAGGCGCATGGCTACGCTGAGGCCGATCCCCGCTACGACATTGAGGGTATTGATGCCGCCCATAAACTGGTGATTTTAATGAGCATAGCCTATGGCGCGCACGTCCGCCTGGACCAGGTCAGCACTGAGGGAATCAGCCAGATTGAACCAATTGATATCGAGTTTGCCCGGGAATTTGGTTATCGCATCAAGTTGTTAGCCATCAGCCGTAATCACGGCGACAGTTATGAAGCCCGGGTTCATCCCACCATGATCTCCAATCAGGAGTTGCTGGCCAATATTGGTGGAGCCTTTAACGCCATTCGATTTACCGGGGATACGGTGGGCGATGTCCTGCTTTACGGTCAGGGCGCGGGCAAGATGCCCACCGGTAGTGCGGTGGTGAGTGATATTGTTGATATTGCCCGCAACATTATCAACGGCGCGGTTAATCGGGTGCCAAGTCTGGGTTATCGATCTGAAAACTTACGCGAGGTTGAAATTACCCCCTTGGACCGTCTGCGTTGTCCCTACTATTTTCGGGTGACGGTGCAGAATAAACCGGGGGTTCTTGCCGTCATCACCGGAATTTTAGGCAAGCATGGGATCAGTATTCAGTCGGTTCTCCAGCAGGGCCGGGATAAGCAGGGAGTGGTGCCGGTGATGATGCGGGTCTATGAAGCGCGTGAGGACGCGGTTCGAGCGGCGTTAGCGAAAATCGACGCCCTGGATGTTTGCGCTGCCCCAACGGTGAAAATCCGAATGATTACCTCTTAATTGCCACAGGTCATCGCAGCGCCGACGAAACCGTCCCCGGACTGGGTCCGTTCGATGGCTCGGCCCATTCGCTCAGGTCGTGGTCGGAGGCTGAAGGGGAAAGAGACGCCTTGGTAAAATTTCGGGAGGACTATGGTCCCGTGACGGTTGGCTGCGCGCCGGGTGCCGGCGCATAAATAATGCAGGTTTTTTTTGCCCCAACGGCATAATGTTTTTCTTGTTGTTGAGGCTAGTAACCTAACGTGAACGAAACAACTTTATATCGACGATGGCAACGTCAGTTGGTTTATGAACACAAACGGCTTTGCGCTTATTACCGGGTGGAGATGCCGATCCCGCTGCTGGTGATTGCCGAGGGCAAAAGTCGGGCCGGCTCCTGGCAGGCCGAACCATCACCAGGAGTGCTGCAGGTCGCCGCCTGGTTGGTTCGGGAGCATAGCTGGGATGTGGTTTTAGAGGTGCTCAAGCACGAAATGAGTCATCAGTTGGTCGATCAGATCATGGATCGCCGCGGTGAGCCTCCCCATGGTCCGGTCTTTCAGAAGGCCTGCCGCCGTTTGGGGGTTCATCCTCAATTTCGCCGAGCCAAAAGTGAGATTCCCCGTTTATTGTTCGGAGGGGCCAAAGAGCTGTCATCGTCCTCCCCCATCGTCGTGAAAATCGAAAAACTATTGGCCCTGGCGGGCAGCGCCAACGAATATGAGTCCACCCTGGCCATGACCAAAGCCGGGGACTTGATGCGCCGTCACAACCTGGAGCGGCTGGCTGCCAAGCCGGCCGCCGGGCCCGCGGGTGAATGCGGCGGCAACCGGGTCGGATCCGCCGTTGGGATGGATTACGACTATCTGGTAATCAACACCGGTCGTTTGCGGCGCTTACCCCATCACCGTTACCTGGCGGCTTTACTCCAGAGTTTTTTCTACGTCAACACCCTGAGTTATTCCCTTTATGAGCCTACTCAAGACCGGAAATTGCAGGTGTTGGAATTGCTTGGAACCAGAGAAAACCTGGCGGTGGCCGAATATGTCTATCATTTCCTGGAAAGACTGTTACCCCGACTTTGGCGCCGCTACCAGCAAGCTAATCACGCGACCGGCAAAGAAAAAAATTCATATTATATTGGGGTGTTAAACGGTTTTCGGGAAAAATTACAGCAACAGGAAAAGGTGGTCAGCAATCGCGACTTAACCGTTGCTCGAGACGCGGCGCTAGCCGCCGACACCAACCCGGCTGCCGCCGATTCCACCTGCAGCGGTCTGGTCTGCGCCGGCGACCAGGGCTTGCAGGATTTTTTGAACACTCGTTTTCCGCATATCCGTAAAATCAGTGGTAAAGGCTCTCGCCTATACCAGGCCACCTACCGGGCTGGTCAGGCCGATGGTCGCAAAATCGTAATTCACAAGGGCATTCATCATCAGGAGGGCAACCGAGGCCGGTTGCTTGGCTGATAGGCAAGCAACCGGGGGACTACCGCCTTAGTTGACAGGAAGTTAAAAGGTGTAAATTCGCCGAGCATCGTCAACTTCCCTCTCTTTGGAGGCCGGTTCGACCTGCTGGGCCCCAAACATGGTCAACAGGGCAAAATAGTCTTCGCCGTGTTCATCGGCCAACTGACGCCATGGTTCTTCGCAACGCTTGGCAAACAGCAGAGTTTCTCGGGCCAGATCAGGGCAAGCGTCGGGTCGAAGGTGTCCCCGAATCACCGCCGCCGCAAAGGCGAGGCAGGAAGGCAGGAGGCAGCGACCACAGTTGGTTTTGGGCAGCAGTTTATAAAGCTCATAAGGATTGTTGTTGATGCTCATGATCTCAGGCTAGCCGGAAGCAGCGGCATGGTCAAGGCCGCCTTGCTTAACCTGATACGGTTTGCCGGTTTTTTTTCAGGCTGTCGCCGGTGAATGACGATAAATTACTTTTTGCCCTGGTATCTCGTTAATTTTTTCGGTAAAGTGCGGTGAAAGTTTCGCCGCCGACCAGGCGGCCTCACCATTTTACTGCCGAGGAGTTGGCCCCATGCAGGATATCAAAGAAACCGCCCGCGAAGTTTTTTTCTCGGTGATGCCGCTTACGGCCCTGGTGTTTGTCCTGCAATTTACGGTGATCTGGTTGCCGCTGAATATTTTTCTTCAGTTTCTGGTGGGACTGGTCATGGTCACCGTCGGGCTGATGTTGTTTTTGTGGGGAGTGCAGGTGGCAATACTGCCCATCGGCGAGTTAATCGGCGCCTCTCTCCCCAAGTTGGGCCGGGCCTGGCTGATGGTCTTATTTGGGGTTCTCCTCGGTTTTGCCGCCACCGTGGCCGAACCAGGCGTGCGGGTATTGGCCATGCAGGTTGACCAGGTTTTCGGCGGGGTAATCTTGAAAAATACGTTAATCTACATGGTGGCCGCGGGAGTCGCTTTATTTGTCGGCTTAGCGATGCTGCGGATTATCCTCGGTGTTTCCCTCTCCTTTTTGTTGGTGGGGGGTTACGCCCTGATTTTTTTACTGGCCGCTTTCGCCCCCGCTTATTTCGTACCGGTGTCCTTTGACGCCGGCGGGGTGACCACCGGACCGATGGCGGTCCCCTTCATCATCGCCCTGGGGGTCGGGGTGGCCTCGGTACTGGGCGGCAGAAGAACCTCAGCCGACGGCTTCGGTCTGGTGGCCCTGGCCTCGATTGGCCCGATTCTGGCGGTAATGCTGTTGGGCATTTACTATGGGCCACCTTGAAAAATCAGCTATTTTGTTCGAGATCAAGGCACGTAAAAAAATTACCGCAGGCATATGGTCAACAAGGGAACTTATTACCGCAGGCATATAGTTGATATTCCGAGGATAATTTTTTGAGCATAACGCAGAAATCGGGCGAAAGAGCAATTTTTCAAGGTGGCCTATAGTTAGTTGGTGCGTTTCGGCAACATGCTACCCCTGTATAAACAGCTAACATAACTCGTTTATGCGCGGTTCACATAGGGCACAACTTGTGCCTAGGTCCTCTTGTTGACCGGCATCGGTCAACCATACTTTACCGAAACGAACGACTGGAAAATCGTTTTTCGCAGTAAAATAGGCGAAATGACCTGGTCGGAACGAAGTTAAACGGTAGCCAAACACGGTTTAAGGTGCGGATGGAGATCAAGATTTTTACGGGGTTTGGGGATATTTTGCTGGAGATCGGGCTAGCCCTGATCCCCCTGCTGGGTTTTTTTCTTCTTTTTCAATTTTTTATCCTCCACCTGCCAAGAGCTCGGTTTTTCAATATCCTCAAGGGGGTGATCCCGACTTTTTTGGGACTGGCGCTTTTTCTGCAGGGAGTCAAGGTCGGCTTTTTCCCGGTGGGATCTGAAATTGGGGCAACCATGGCGGCGATGCGCCATAGTTGGTTGTTGATTCCTGTTGGTTTCATGCTCGGCTTTGTCGCGGCCTATGCCGAGCCGGCGGTGCGAATTCTTATCCTGGAGGTGGAAAAAGTCTCTAGTGGTTCAATCCCGCAAAAGGTTATGCTCTACGCGCTCTCCCTGGGAGTGGGTTTTTCCGTCGCCCTCTCCATGGCCCGGATGCTGCTGGGCATTCCCCTGTGGTATTTTATTATCCCCGGCTATCTGCTGGCCCTGTTGTTGATCCGCTTTTCCACCAAGACCTTTACCGCCATTGCCTTCGATTCCGGCGGGGTCGCCTCTGGACCGATGACCGTGACTTTTGTCATGGCGGTCGCTTTGGGGGCGGCCGATGCCTTGGAGGGGCGCAATCCGCTGTTGGACGGCTTTGGTATGATTACCCTGGTGGCCCTAACCCCCATTCTGGCAGTGCTGATCCTGGGACTATTGTACAATCGCGGCCAAGGAGGACGATCATGAGCTTGATTTCCTGTCATAAATTATTGATCACGGTGGTTCAACACGGCCGGGCCAAGGAAATTATCAAGGCTGGCGCCCAGGCCGGGGCCGAGGGCGGCACCATCTTTCTGGGTAAAGGCACCGGGCTGTGCGAAAAAAAATTCTTAGGGATTCCCATCTTCGATAATAAGGAGATAGTGCTTACCCTGTTTCCCGAAAAGATCGAAGATCTGCTGTTTGCCAAAGTGGTTGAGGCGGGCAAACTGCGCGATGCTTGTCAGGGAATTGCCTTGATCATCGACGTGGCGGGGGTGGCCGGTATCCCCCACTTTTGTGAGCTGGATGCCAAAAAGAGGCAGGATATGAAAAAACTAAGCGATTTTGTCCTGATCATCACGATAGTTAACAGTGGTAATGCCCAAACGGTGATGGACGCCAGCAAAGAGGCCGGGGCCGAGGGCGGCACCATTCTCTGTGGCCGTGGTACGGGAATTCACGAACAAGCGACCATTTTTTCCATTCCCATCGAACCGGAAAAGGATGTGATTCTCACCCTGATCGGTCGCGACCAAAGCGCCGAAGTGCTGCAAGCTATCCGGACAGCCACCGATCTGGATGTGCCCGGTCGGGGAATAGCCTTCATTCTGCCGGTAGAGCGCGTCTCCGGAATCAAGAGGATGGAACCTCCAAAATAGCTAATTTTTCAAGGTAGCCTTATATTTTTTAACCTTTTTCAGCTAAGCAGGAGGGCCGTAATGAACGAAGTGCAGGCGATCGCCGAGAGCATCAACATCATGGGTAAGCGCAGCGGTGGCGCGATGAAGGCACGTAATCCCGATCCGATTCAACAAATGGCCAAGGAAGAGGTCGCCGCCGGGGCATCCTATCTCGATCTCAACATCGGCCCGGCCCGCAAGGATGGCGCCGAGTTGATGCCGTGGATGGTTGAAATCGTGGAAGCGGTCGCCCCTGTTCCCCTGTGCCTGGACACCGCCAACACCGTGGCCATGGCCGCCGGTTTTAAGGCCCTGCAGAACAAACAAGCGGCGATTATGAACTCCATTTCAGCCCAGCCGGAACGAATGGAAAAGCTGATTCCGGTGGCCGCCGCGGCCGGCTGTAACGTGATTGCCCTGCTTTGGGGCCCCGACGGCATGCCTAGAGATTCCAACGAGCGGGCCGCCATGGCCGTTGATCTGATGATGGCCCTGGCCGAGGCGGGAATCCCCAATGAAAAGATGCTTTTTGATCCCATCGGCACCCCCATGACTCTGGGCGCCGATCAGATTAACTCCGGCTTGGAGTTCATGAGCATGCTCCAGGAGATCGCTCCGGGCGCCGGTTCCACCGTGGGGCTTTCCAATGTTTCAAACGGCGTGGCCGAGCATCTGCGCAAGTATCTCGATCGTACCTACTTGATTATGCTGATGAAATACGGGATCACTACTGCCATTGTCAATTCCTACGATGGCGAACTGATGGCAATCTGCAAGGGTGAGCGCCAAAACCTGGTAGACCTGGTCCACGGTATGATGGACGGCAACGATCCCGACCCCGCCACTCTTGTCGGTACGGCGCTGGAGCATTACAAGACATACAAGGTACTCTCCGGCCAGAATGTCTTTTCCGAATCCTGGTTGGAGCTGTAGTTCGTTATCGTAAACGGATACTTCTAAAAATTTTGGGAGCTTTTGGCCATGCGTCATCATCAACCTTGGACTAAAGACAGTTGGCGTAATTTTTCCGCCTTGCAGCAACCTGATTGGCCGGACCACCAGGCCCTTGACGAGGCCCTGACCACCATCTCCGCCCTGCCACCCCTGGTTTTTGCCGGCGAGATCCGTGATCTCAAAAATCAGTTGGCCATGGCCTCCAGAGGCAAGGCTTTTTTGTTGCAGGGTGGCGACTGCGCCGAGAGTTTTTCCATGTGTACCGCTTCGGCAATCCGCGAGTTGTTAAAAGTTATTCTCCAGATGACGGTGATTTTGGGTTATGCCGGCGGTAAGCCGGTGGTCAAGGTCGGGCGCATGGCCGGTCAGTACGCCAAACCGCGCTCGGCCGATACGGAAATAGTCGACGGGACGGAGCTGCCCAGCTATCGGGGGGATATGGTCAACGGTAGCGAACCGACCATAGAGGCCCGGCGGCCCGATCCTCAGCGGATGGTCAAGGGTTATTTTATGGCCTGCGCCACCATGAATATTCTGCGGGCCTTTACTCGGGGCGGCTACGCGGCCTTGGATCGGGTGCATGCCTGGAACCAAGAGTTTGTTAAAAACTCGCCGCAGGGACAGCTATATGAAAAGCTGGCCCGCCAGATCGAACAGGCCATCAACTTCATGCGGGTGGTGGGCCTGGACACCAATATGCCCCAGCTTACCCAGGCCAGTTTTTTCACCTCGCATGAGGCTCTGCTGTTGGGTTACGAGGAGGCTTTAACCCGCCAGGATTCCACCACCGGCGACTGGTACGACTGCTCGGCCCACATGCTGTGGATTGGCGAGCGTACCCGCCAGATCGACGGGGCCCATATTGAATTTTTCCGAGGAGTCCATAATCCTATTGGGGTCAAGATCGGTCCCAACCACAACATCGATGATGTCAAGCGGCTGGTCAATATCCTTAATCCGGAAAACGAACCGGGCAAGTTGACCTTGATTGCCCGCTTTGGCATCAAAAAAATCGCCGAGGGGTTGACCCCCCTGGTCCGCGCTTTGAAGACGGAAGGATTTAATCTGGTCTGGAGTTGCGACCCCATGCACGGCAACACCTATGCCACCGCAAGCGGCCTCAAAACCCGTAATTTCATCAATATTCTTGAAGAAATTCGGGCATTTTTCGAAATTCACTGGCAGGAAGATACGGTACCCGGCGGGATTCACTTTGAAATGACCGGAGCCGATGTCACCGAGTGCGTGGGCGGGAGTCGCGATATCGTGGATCAGCAGTTGGCCCAAAACTACCAGACCATGTGCGATCCCCGGCTCAATGCTGAGCAGAGCCTGGAACTGGCCTTTCAGATTGCCCAGCTGATTCGCGACAATTGTTCAACCAACCTGTAATCATTGCTTAACTGATCTATGGTAAATAGCTGAAAAATCGGGATGATTATAAGGTTTACGGCAACTCTTCCAGGATCATCTCGGCAATGCTTTTTTGGACCTTGAGCCGGGTAAACCCCGACGAGGTCGAACCGGAAGGCATCAGTCCTTCCAGCATGACCAGTTCTTGAAGTAACGAGGCTCGTTCCACCATGGGGATCGCCGGGTGCCCGGCGGTCAGTTCCTGACTGCGGAAACAGCCGGGGAACTTCTTGACCTGACCGCTGGGGAAACGCAGACTGGATGGCACTCCGTGTAGACGACAGATCATCGGACGATGTTGATAGAGGTCGCACCATCCCGCTTCGTTAAGGGGGCACATGATGGTCGGACGAATGCCGGCGGCAAGGGCGGTCTTCGCCCGCTGTTGATAGTCGCGGGCCTGAATCATGACATGTGCCTGCCGCTCCGGGGGTAGTTGAGCCAGGCCCTCCCGCAGGTAGGCCCATTCGATGCGGGTGTGGTGGAGAAAATAGGAGTCGCAGCAGTTGTCGGGGCAAGCCCGGCAGGAAAAATCAAGTTGTCGGGCGACGATATCGTAAGCCGCCTCCATCCGCCGATAAAGCTTGACCAAGCGAACCGCTAAGCTCGACGGCAGTTGGTCAGCGCTGGTCTGTTGGTTCATTAGTTTCTTCAAATTTCCATTATAATTTAAGGTGGCAACATTATGGACTCTGCCGTCGCCTCAATACCCACTTGCTTTAAGGCTTACGATATCCGCGGCCGGGTCCCGGAGCAACTTGACGCGAACCTGGCTTATCGTATCGGTTGGGCCTTTGCTCGCCATCTGCGCCCCCGCCGGGTGGTGCTGGGGCACGATATCCGTCTTTCCAGTCCGGAGTTGGCCGCCGCAGTTAAACAGGGGTTGACGGGGGGTGGAGCTGCGGTTTTGGAGCTGGGCCTTTGCGGCACTGAGGAGGTTTATTTCGCCGTCGCCCACTTACAGGCCGACGGCGGGATCATGGTCACCGCCAGCCACAATCCCGCTGACTACAATGGGATGAAACTGGTACGGGAACAGTCCCGGCCCATTGCCGCTGACACCGGCCTGGCTGAAATCGCCGCCTTGGCCATGGCGGCGCGCGAAAGGCCGGTGAACGTCCATCAAGCGGAGCAAGTTCGAGCAACTTTACCTTCGAGTGTCAATACTTCAATCGTCACCAGCGCTGGCGGTAGCGACGACGGCGGCAATGGTAGCGGTAGTGGTATTGGTGATAGCGGTAGCGGCAGCGGGGTTTTCCCCGCCGGCGAAGATTCATCGGCCCGCCGGCAATCGACAAACGCCCAAGCACCGATCTGCGCCCCTCCGCCCGACTGGCGGGAGCATACCACAACCGCCTATATCGATCACCTGCTTTCTTATATCAACCCAGCCAAGCTCAAACCCCTGATCATTATCGCCAATCCCGGCAACGGCGGGGCCGGAGCGGTGGTGGACCGACTGGCTCCACACCTGCCCTGCAAGTTTATCCGCCAGCAATGGGAGCCCGATGGCCGCTTTCCCCACGGGGTTCCCAACCCCCAACTGCCCGAAAACCAAGAACTTACCGCCCAGGCGGTGCGACAACACGGGGCCGATCTGGGTTTGGCTTGGGATGGCGACTTTGATCGCTGTTTTTTCTTCGACCATGAGGGCAACTTTGTCGAAGGCTACTACCTGGTGGGTTTGTTAGCTCAAGTCGTTCTGGCCCGCCATCCCGGGGGCAAAATTATCCACGATCCCCGCCTGGTCTGGAATACCATTGAAATTGTTAAAAAAGCCGGAGGCGTTCCCCGGTTGAGCAAAACCGGGCATGCCCTCATCAAGGAAAAAATGCGGGCTGAAGACGCGGTTTACGGCGGCGAGATGAGCGCCCACCACTATTTTCGCAAGTTCTTCTACTGCGACTCAGGGATGATTCCCTGGTTGCTGATTGTTGAACTGTTAAGCGTCAGCGGTAAAACTTTGGCTCAGTTGGTGGCTGATTGCCGCCGGGCCTACCCGGTAAGCGGTGAAATCAACAGCCGGACGCCGGACCCGGCAGCGGCGATTGCCAGAGTTAAATCCTGGTGTCAAAATTTCCCTGGGGAGTGCGACGACACCGATGGTTTCAGCTTCAGCGCCAACAATTTCCGCCTCAATATCCGAAGCTCCAACACCGAGCCCTTGCTTCGTCTCAATGTGGAAACCAGAGGAGACCAGGCCCTACTGGCTAACGTAACTCAAGATGTGCTGGACCTGATTAATCATTAACCTTCCGGTTTTCCGACTCGTCGGGCCGGGGGACCGAGGGAAACAAGCGGCGATCGGTGTGGGGGATAAAACGGGCGCCGGAAAAACGAAGCATAAACTCGTGGTTGACGTTAAGTTCAAGATAAGTGGTTTTTTTTGCCGCCGCCCGCACCCGCTCCCGCGCCGCCGCCGAAAGCAGGTAACGACCGGCTCCCGCCAACGAACTGTTGCCCACCGACCGATAAGTGGCCAGGGGCAAGTCGGGGATCATTCCCAAAACCACGGCCTGGCGTGGGTCAATCCGGCGACCAAAGGCCCCGGCCACATAAATCTGCTTCAAGGCGGAAAACGGCAGCCCCAGTTGCTCCATTAAGGTGGACAAAACGGCATACATCGCCGCCTTGGAGCGCATCAGGGCATCAAGATCGAGCTGACTGACCTCCACCGCCTTGCCTCCGACCGCCTCTTCGGGTCGGGCCACCACAAAGGCCGGGCCATCGGGTCGGGCCACCAGGCGCGCGCCCATCCGCTTGGGCCGGAATTTGCCACGAACATCGATCATCCCGGCCAGGAAAAGCTCCGCCATCAGGTCAATGATCCCCGACCCGCAAATCCCCCGGGCTTTGGGCCGATGGTTGCGATTATCCCGGACGTCGGTCGCGGAAGCCGACCCTGAGCAGGATCGGGAGTTGCTCGTAAGGTCTGATGCCAAATCCTCGGTGATCACCGTAAAAGCAAGCTCAGCGGAAACCGGATCGATACTCACCCGCTCAATCACCCCGATTCCGGCCCGCATCCCCATTTCCGCCACCCCACCTTCCAGGGCTGGTCCGGCTGCCCCGGCGCAAGCCATCAGCCAGTCACGACACCCCACCACCACCTCGGCGTTGGTGCCAACATCGATCAGCATGGCCGGTTCGCCGGCCAGATCAAGGTCACAGGCGACAATCCCGGCCAGCAAGTCACCGCCGAAATAACTGCCCACTCCCGGCAATACGTGCACCAGCGCGGCAGGATGAATATCCAGGCCCAACTCCACCGCGGCCACCGGGGCTGGAGCATTGACCACCGGGATATAGGGTTCGCGACAAAGATGATAAGGATTAAGCCCCAGGAATAGATGACTCATGGCGGTGTTGCCGGCCACGCTCATGGCCCGGATTGCTCCTGGCGGCAGACCGGCGGTCTTAGCCAATTGCCCGGCCAGGGTGTTGATATCGGCAATCACCGCCCCATGCAACCTCGCCAGCCCTCCTCCTGTATCCTCCTCCCCATCCTTAACGGCGGCAAAATGGATCCGGCTGAGAATGTCCGCTCCATAGGCTGTCTGACTGTTTACCCTGGTTGCGCAAGCCAGCTCTTGTCCGTTGAGCAGATCAAGCAAAACCGCCGCTAAATGGGTGGTGCCAAGATCCAGGGCCATAGCCGGCAGGCGGGCTGGAATAGTCGACAGAAAATCAACCAGTTGCCAGCAAGCCGACGTTGCTCCCGCGCCCTTCTCTCTTGACTTTCCATTAACCGTTAATGCCAACTCATTGAGCAGGGCCACCCCCTGAAAGCCGCACCGCCGGAAATTGGCCGCCAAAACCGCCTGCCGTCGATAAGGGATCACCAGCGGGCAGGCGGCAAAACCGGGCAGCGATCGAATCGCCCTTTGCAAACGGTCGAGATCGCCGGTATTGTCCTTCAGGCTGGGCGGGGGCGCTGCCACCGGCAATAGGTGAATAAGACTCGTTATTTTATCCATCGCCCCCAGTCATTACTCTGTTGACCATATGTCGGCAACAATCACTGCGCTGATTTTTTGCTGCAAGGTCCTGGAAAAACCGGTATGCTCACCCGTCAGAGGAGCATAGAGATGAAATGATCAATCGGGATCCGGTAATAAAAAAGCATGTTTTGCGCCCGTAGCTCAGTTGGATAGAGCAACGGACTTCTAATCCGTAGGTCGCACGTTCGAATCGTGCCGGGCGCGCCAGGGCAATCAAGGGTTTGACCAGTAGATTTGACCAATTAATCTGCTCGAGAAGGTGCAGGGGGCGGCGGGTAACCGGCGTTCCTGTGATGGATCGATGTACTTTGTAAGGAAGGAGATGTAGAGATTTCCATTCTGCAAAAAGTAGGGACATGGCGGGGATAGAACACGGAAGCACAAAAAAAGCACCTAACCAAGAAGTGTATAATTCGTTGATTTTACTGGTGCACCCGGCACGATTCGAACGTGCGACCTACGGATTCGTAGTCCGGTACTCTATCCAGCTGAGCTACGGGTGCTAACGGCAGCAAAGGAGGTGTATAATGCATTTGGTCGCGTCGGGCAAGAAGAAAACTGCTAATCGCCGAAAGCCGCCGGAGTTGATGGCTACCTTGAAAAATTAGCTATTTTGTTCGAGTTTACGGCACGTAAAAAAATGGTTGACCGATGCCGGTCAACAAGGGAACTTATTACCGCAGGCATATGGTTGATATTCCGAACTTAAGCGCTCTGTTGAATAAAACTCAGAAAGAGGGCGGCGATGGGTGAAATGCTGCGGTTTTTGCGCTGAACCAGGTAGAATGGGCGGGTGAGTTTTAAGTCGTGGACGGCAACTTCGACCAGGCGGCCGCAAGCGATATCATCCTGGATCGCCCGGCGGGAAATAATGGCGAACCCGATGCCGGCCTTTACTCCCTGGCGCACGGCTTCGGTGCTGCCCATCTCGGCGATGATTTGCAGCCGGGCGGGATCCAGGCCGGCGGTACTCAGGGCCTCGCGCATAACTTTGCGAGTGCCGGATTCTTGTTCCCGGTCGATAAAAGGCATCTCGGCTAACTCGGCCAGCTCGACCTTATCACGAAGGGTCCAGGGGTGGTCGTGGCGGACCGTCAGCACCAGTTCATCGGTGAACAGGGGTTGCCATTGCAGGGTCGCCTCATTCCACTTGGCCCCGGTTACCCCGAATTCGCAATCACCCCGGATGACCTTGTCCGCCACCTGGCGTGAACTGGCAATATGCACGGTGATTAGAATCTCCGGATAGCGTTGTTTGAAAATACCCAGCAACTCCGGCAGCAGGTAGGCGCCGGGAATGGTGCTGGCTCCGGCCCAGAGGTGGCCGATGAAGCGGCCGTTGTAGTCGGCAATGGCCGCCTGGGCCTCCCTCCGCAGGTGCAGAATTTTCCGGGCATAACCGTAGAGGATTTTGCCGACCTGGGTAGGTTGGGCCTCTCGACCCAGGCGGTCGATCAAACGGACATTGAGATTTTCCTCCAAGCTGCGGATATGCTCGCTCACGGTGGGCTGGGAGAGTCGCATTGCTTCCGCCGCTTTAGTGAAACTTTTCAATTCGACAACTTTGCCGAAAACTTCTAAACGGTGCAGATCCATGGTGGAACCATAATCAGGGTCTGAATGGAAACTTTAAAAAAAACGTATTTACAATAAATTGCGTTACTATTTTAAAGTGAAGTTTATAGCGATTGGCTTTTAGCCGGCAGTTGTCAGCTTAAGGAATCAAACAAGAAAGCACCTTAAGCTAATGGCTAACCGCTAACCGTTAATCGCTGGCCGCTTTTTCAAAGCCCGATCCGGTGCCCGATCCGGTGCCCGATCCGGTGCCCGATCCGGTGCCCGATCCGGTGGTTATTGCCCGGGCGCTTTCCCGCAGGCTGCGCAGGTCAAAGCCGGAGGGATACTGAAAAGCCCGCAAGTCGAAATGGGGCATGACTGCCAGCAGGTGATCAAAAATGTCGGCCTGAATCCCTTCGTAATTGCTCCAGACCTGATCCCGGCTGAAGACGTAAATTTGCAGCGGCAGACCCTCGGCGGTGGGCTGGAGGTGGCGGACCAGGAAGGTCATATCCTGGTTAATTTTGGGGTGTTGCCTGAGATAGTTGACGATATAAGCACGGAAAACCCCAATATTGGTTTGATGGCGGCCGTTGACCAGGTTTTGCGGATTGCGGCAATGAGTGGTGTTGTATGCGCTGATCTGCTGTTCCTTATCTTTAAGGTAATCTTCCAGCAGCTCGATTTGGCCAAAACGGGTCAGCATCTTCGGGGTGCAGAAGCGAATGGAGTTCATGTCGATATGTAATGAACGCTTGATTCTACGGCCGCCGGATTCGCTCATCCCCCGCCAGTTCTTAAAAGCGTCGGAAACCAGGGCGTAGGTGGGAATGGTGGCGATGGTTTTGTCCCAGTTTTGAACCTTGACGGTGTGGATGGTGATATCGATCACATTGCCGTCGGCGTTGTACTGGGGCATTTCGATCCAGTCCCCGATTCGGACCATATCGTGGGCGGAAAGTTGGATTCCGGCGACAAAGCCTAAAATGGTGTCCCTGAAGATAAAGAGAAGCACGGCGGTGAGCCCGCCCATCAGGGCCAGCAGACCCCAGGGTGATTTGTCGGTAATGATGGCGACGATAAAGATCGCCGCCAGGATGTAAACCAAAATGGACAAGGCCTGGGTATAACTTTTGATCGGTTTGTCCTTAGCCGTCGGATGGTCGATTAGTATCAGATGAGCCGCCTGGAACAGGGTGTCCAGGCTGCGCAAAACCACCAGCACGAAGGCCACCAGCAGCAGGCGGCGGAAGATTTCTCCCAGGGCGTCGTCCGGGAGGAAAAACACGTCGATGGTGAAGTAGAGCACCGCCACCGGCAGTAAATGGGCCAGGTGGCGAAAAAACCCTTTTCTCGCCAGGATGTCGTCCCAGCGCAGCGAAGTTCGGGCGGCGTGGGCTTCCAGCAGCGGCGCCAGCCAACGCCGGGCCACCCAAAAGGAAATGGCGGCCAGCAGCAGAAAAAAGAGCAGAGCAGCAGTGTAAGTGGTGGCGGTGATCAGGTTTGTGGCAAGCCCGAGCTCTTGTAACCATGTTTCCAGTGCCGGTGTCATCGTTTACTCCACATAAGGTGATTGGTGAGCGACACAACCGAGGGTCGGCCTCTGTCCCTCAAAATGTAAATTTATTTCCGGCCACCTTGAAAAATTGCTCTTTCGCCCGATTTCTGCGTTATGCTCAAAAAATTATCCTCGGAATATCAACCATATGCCTGCGGTAATAAGTTCCCTTGTTGACCGGCATCGGTCAACCATTTTTTTTACGTGCCGTAAACTCGAACAAAATAGCTAATTTTTCAAGGTAGCCTTCTGCGTGGGTTGAGAGGTATTGACCATTTGCGCGATCAATGCTCAAGAATAAACTCATAGCGTAGGCCGGTTTTGTCCAAGTGCTGGAGCAGGAGCTTTAAGCCCAGCAGGTTTTCGAGTTTGAAGTGAACCTGCCAGGCCGAGGTCAGGGCCGCTGAGTGACGAGAGAGCAGTTCGATATCGGTAATCTGCATTTCCTTCGGGGCTACGCTGAGCATCATCAATACCCGGTTGCGTGATGGAGCGGCGAGAATTACCAGCGACTGGGGCTTGTCAAGTCTGGTGGTTTTAAGGTTCCAGTAGACATCAACCACGTCTTCCCGCTGGACTTGGAGCTTGGTCATGGTTTGGCAATCCTTGCGATGGACGGAAAGGCCGCGTTCGCTGAGCAGGCCGTAAAGTCTTTTTTCGCTGGGCACCGGATTGCAGCAACGGGAAAACTTTACGCAAGTTGGATCCAGAGTGTTTAAAAAAATGCGGTTGAGGGCGCCAGTGGGGGGTTGCAGGGTCAGGCGATCGGCGCACAAGCCCTGAATTATTTCAAAAGTCAACTCCCGCAGGCGCAGATTGCCCGCGCCCACCTGCTGAAACAACTCCTCACGGGAGTCGGTCCGAAAATAAGTTAGAATATCCTTCATGCCCGGGGTGTCCAGAATATCCAGCGGCACGCCGTAGCGTTTCAACTCCTGATGGATGACCTCTTGGCCGATTTTCAGGGCCAGGGCCAGACGGCGTTGCCGAAACATTTTGGCCAACTCTGATCGGGCTTTGGGGGTCTGGCAGAGTTGCTGAATTTCGGGTTTAAACCGCACCGGCTTCGGGCTGGTGATGATCGTAACCTGGGCGCCATCCCGCAGCGGGTGTTCCGGCCCCACTTTTTCCCGGCCAATTATGGCGCTGATGCAGCGTTTGCCGATATCGGTGTGGACCTTGAAGGCAAAATCAAGCACAATGCTTCCCCTGGGCAGAATCACCAAGGCCCCATCAGGGGTGTAGGTGTAAAAGTCTTTAGTGTCGCTGACTGCGATCATCTCTCGGTAGGAACTGCTGTCATCACTGCCCATCAGGTCGAACATTTCCCGGATTTCCCGGGTCAGGGCGGCGGCGTCGCCTTTGCCTCGGGAAGTCCAACCGCGCAGCAGTCCGGCTCGCGATGAAGTCTGCATCTCCGGGGTTTTAATTTTAAACAGCACATGATGACCCTTGATGTTGCATCGGACATGAATGCTCTGGTAGCCGGTCGATTTAGGATTAGCGATGAAATCGCGAATGGTCCGGGGGATGGGGGGGTACTTTTGGTCAATCAGGCCCAGAGTTCGATAACAGTTTTGGATATCGCTGGTGATGATTTCGATCTCCATGGGGTTGTTAATTTTTTTATGGAGAATCTTATGAACGGGATCAAAGTAGGCCCAAAGCCCCTTGGGGCGGATCCGGATCTCAGCGCTCACCCAGGCTTGTCGGCAGAGCTCCTCCAGATTGTGTTTGATCTCGAGGATGGCCTCGCTTTTTGCCAGTTTGCCGATCTGGGCGTTGACTCTTTGGCTCTGACGGGGAAATTTGTAGCTTAGAGCCAGCTCGTAAATCTCGCGCTTGATGGCGAAAAGCCCCATGACATTGGTCAGGGGGGCGTAAATAGCCAGGGTTTCATCGGCGATCTTCTGGCGCTTGTGCCTGGGCATCGAGTTCAGGGTGCGGAGGTTGTGCAGCCGATCGGCGATTTTGATCAGCATGACCTCCAGCCGGGCGGCGGCTCCGGAAAAGAGTTTGCGGTGGATTAATTTGTAAAAATTCTGACGGTCTCCGGAAAAACTGGCAATTTTGGTGCAGGCTTCCACCGTGGCCTCGACGTCTGCGCCAAAAATTTCGCCGATGGTGGCAGTGGTGATTTCCGGTGCGTCCTCGATAGTGTCGTGCAACACGGCGGCGGCGAGAATTTTCGGGTCAAGAACATCAAGCTCTTCCACCAGGATCTGGGCTACCCGCAGCGGGTGACTGATGTAGGCCTCGCCGGATTTGCGACGCTGGTCCTGGTGGGCGCCGACGGCAAAAGAGAGGGCTTGCCAGAAAATCCTGGCCGGCCCTTCCTGGTCGCCGAGATGTTGCTCCATTTGCCGACAGTAACCGGCGATATCAAAAGCCGCCGGCACCGCTGACCCCTTGACGCCGGCAGCCCAGACTCGGGAGTGATCGGGAGGGGCCGCTCTATTGTTATCGGTGATCCCGTCGGCGACGGGTTGGTATCTAGCAGGGTTTGTCATTAGCAAATCCGTTGATAACGAAGTATAATAGCCAAACCTTCATGATATAATGATTTTGGAATAGTTTGTAGTTTTTTTTAGTCGGCCTGAGAGATTGGCGGCGCCAAGGGCGCCACTCAGCAACTTTTACGATCAACATAGCTTAGGAGTAGATTTTGGGTTCAAAAAAACCACGGGGTGTTAAGTCCGCTAAAGCCGTTAAGTCCGCTAAAGCCGTGACCCGCAAGCGAAAGATCGGCAAGGGCAAGAAGCGGGCCGCTGAGCGGGTCGGTTCAATTTTTGGCCTTGGCACTGGGGTTGCCGCCAGCGCCAGCTCTGGCGCTGGCATCGGTGTCGATGCCGGCGCCAAGCGTAAAAACGCTGAAATCCGCCGAGGCAACCTGGCTCTGAAATCCGCTGGAGCGGCCGACGGCGGCCAGGAGTATCAGGCCATGGTCAGTATGCATCAGCGGGGTTTCGGTTTTGCCATGCTGGTTGACCCGGCTGAGGCCGCCCAATTTAAGAAGGATATTTTTCTGCCGCCAGGCTCCGCCCTTGGTGGCGCGATCCATGGCGACCGGGTGTTGGTGCAGGTGACCAAACAGAGCCGCGATCGGGCCGAAGGCCGGGTGCTTGCGGTTTTGCAAAGGGGCATTACTCGTCTGGTGGGGTTTTACGTCGCCGGCAAGGGCCGCGGGTTGGTGGTCCCCGAGGATGACCGTCTGCCCTACAAAATCGCGGTCAAGCGCTCCCGGGCCTTGGGGGCCCGCGACGGAGACGCGGTTTATGTAGAGATCGAGAAGTTTCGCGATGAAGGCAATCCCGAAGGCCGGATCCTTGAGGTTCTGGGTGATCCCACCGACGCCAGAGTCCAGATCGAAATGGCCATCCGCGGCTTTGAATTACCCTTTCGCTTCGCTGATGATCTCCTGGTCGAGGCCGAAGACCTGAATAAGGTCATCCGGCTGAGCAAGCAACGCCAGGACTTGCGGGATCTTCCCTTTGTCACCATCGACGGGGATGACGCCCGTGACTTTGATGATGCCGTGGCTGTGGAAAGTCGGCCGTTTGGCTTTCGTCTTTACGTGGCTGTTGCCGATGTCAGTTACTACGTCAAACCGGGGAGCCGCCTGGATGCCGAGGCTTATGCCCGGGGGACCAGTGTTTATTTCCCCGGCCGGGTGCTGCCGATGTTGCCGGAGCGGTTGTCCAATAATCTGTGCAGCCTGATGCCGGGGGTGGCTCGTTATACCTTGACGGCAATCATTGATTTCGACCAAAAAGGACAGCGGCGCCAGGCCGTTTTCCAACGCAGCTTGATTAAAAGTCGCCACCGCCTGACCTACGGCCAAGTTCGGGCCATCCTCGAAGACCGTGAACCGGAACTTTGTCGTAGGTATGCCGACGTGCTGGCTGATCTTGGTCAACTACAGCGTCTGGCCACCCGGCTCAACCAGGTCCGGATGAGCCGGGGCAGCATTGGTTTTGAAATCCCCGAGGCCGATATTCAGTTGGATGAAGAAGGCCGGGTAGCCCGGATTTGCCGGAGTGAGCGCAATATAGCCCACAAGCTCATCGAGGAATGCATGTTGGCGGCCAACGAGGCGGTAGCGGAATTTCTCGAAAAAAACCGGGCCGAAGTCCTCTATCGAATCCACGAAGAACCGGACCCGGTCAAGGTGGCGGGATTTGCCGAATTCGCCGGTTGCCTGGGGCTTAAAATTCCACTCAGCTCCGGTACTTCGGCCTGGTTTGGCCAGGTTTTGCAAGCGGTCGAAGGCACCCCCAGGGAGTACATCGTCAGCAACCTGCTGTTGCGCTCCATGCAACAGGCCCGCTACGCCCCGAAAAATGTCGGCCATTTTGGCCTGGCCGCGACCCATTACACTCACTTTACCTCACCAATTCGCCGTTATCCCGACCTTTTGGTCCATCGGGTCCTGACCACCTTGCTGGGCGACAAGAACAAAAAGAGGTCAAAGCCCGAAATTTTAGCGGCTGGTCGTTCCGTGGACGAATCGGCAATCTGGCTGTCCCGGCGGGAAAGAGTGGCGGTGGATGCCGAGCGCAATGTTAACGACCGTTTGGCCGCCCTTCATATGAGCGACCGGGTGGGGGAGGAGTTTGCCGCGGTGGTTTCCGGGGTGGGAAGTTTTGGTATTTTTGTCGAGCTGATCGAAATCATGCTCAGTGGGGCGGTGGCTCTTGCCGAGATGGTGGATGATTATTATCAGGTGGAGGAAAAAAGTCACCGCTTGGTTGGTCGTCGCACCGGCAAGATCTATCAGGTAGGCGATCTTGTTCAGGTGCGCTTAAACGAGGTTGATCAGCGCCGCCGCCGCTTGAACTTTGTTCTGGTCTGATAACTACTAGTTAATCAGTAATCACCGACCACTTTTGCAAAATCGGCAAGGCGCGGGCCGGGAGGAGCCTCAGCAATGCGGGAATTGATTTTGGGCGGGGTGCGCTCGGGCAAGAGTTCCCTAGCTGAACGTTTAGCCTTGGACAGTGGTTTGGCGGTGACCTATATTGCCACCGCCCGGGCCGATGACGGGGAAATGCGAGAGCGGATCAGGCATCACCAAGCCCGGCGGCCAGCTTCCTGGGACTTGGTGGAAGTTGGGCCGGAGTTGGCGGCGGCCCTAGCCGTTCGAGCCGCCGTCGATCGCTGCCTACTGGTGGATTGCCTTACTCTCTGGTTGACCGGGCTTCTTGGTCCGGCGACCAACGCCACATCGGCCGCTTCACCGCCAACCGAGCAAAACCTGGAGCGCCAAGTGAGACCGGCTCGCTCCGTGGATTCTCGGCCGGCCAGAGAAATCAAAGCTCTGCTTGACTTACTGCCTCAACTGCCGGGCCGGATTATCATGGTCAGCAACGAAAGCAGCTTGGGCATTGTGCCGATGGGCGAGCTGACCCGCCGTTTCTGTGATGAGTCGGGCCGTCTGCACCAGCGTTTAGCACAAATCTGCGACCGGGTGGTGTTGACGGTGGCTGGCCTGCCCCACGTTTTGAAGGAGACAGGAGGCGGAATGCATTCACTTGACCCCTGACCCCCTCAGGCCTGATGACCGCGAGCTTCACTGATCAGGTTTTCCAGATGGGGAGCCGGATTGTTCGCGGGGTTTTGCAGGCGGGCGACGATGGCGGCCAATCCCCGGGCGTAAGGGGTGTCCGGTCGATCTTTGAGGAATACTCGGTTCTTGCGCACCGCTATTCTTACCGCCGGGTCGTGGAAAAGCAGACCCAGGGTGGAGCTGGTCAGCGAGATGTTTTTCTTCAGAGTTGCCGAGACCTTCTTAGCCACCCTCAGATCTTCAGCCTGGTCGGCCATATTGTAAACAAAGCGCGGACTGAACCGGCCGCAATGCTCGCGGATTTCTCGCGCCAGCAGCGGGTCATGCCCGGCGATGCGGTGGTAAACTTCATCTACCGTCAGGTTGGTTCCGTTGGCTGGGCGGCGATAGAGTTCCAGCAGCATTTTCTTGACCGGGGGGTGGTCGGCGGCCAGGCTCAAGATGTTGGCGAACATGAAGTTGCGGAGAAAAACCAGAGCATTCATTAGGGCTGGGGTGTCCATCGTGGTAACCATAATCCCGCTGGCGGTCAGGCCGAAGAGGTTCATGGTGTTAAGGGCGGAACCGGCGCCAAGATCAACAATTACGTAGCGGGCCGGGAGTTGCTTTAGTTGTTCGAGCAGCTTATGGCGCTGTTGGGTCGAAATGTTGGCCATGAATGGAGTTTTGCCGTCTCCGGGCAGAAAGCGCAGCTTGTCGATGGCGGTGGGAACGAGTAAATCCTGCAGGCGATCGTGTCTTTGCTTTAAAAAATCACCGATTCCGGGATTGGTATTGGGCAGGCCCAGGTAGGTGTGGAGGTTTGCTCCCCCAAGGTCGAGGTCAACCGCCACCACTTCCTCGCCTTGTCCGGCCAGACTGATGGCCAGACTGGCGGCGAAAACGCTTTTTCCCACCCCGCCTTTGCCGCTGGCGATGGGGATAATGACTGACCGGGGTTCAAGTATCATCGCTTAGTGGGTGGTGGCGCCAAGGGGCATGAATTCCGGGTTTGGCAATCGGATGGTGAAAGAGCCGCTTCTCATTCAGAACCTTTTAACACAGAGGTCTCAGGGTTACTAGAAGAAATATAACCAATAGCCTGAATCCGTGAGTTAACCAAAAGAGCTTTAATTTTTCAATATGGGGCTCGATTATTAAGCACTTATTGTATCACCGCGTACCACAAAATGCGTTAATTATCCTGTTTACATTTATGTAGTACTGCTGTTCTTTGAAATTGGCAAAATTTTGCAACAATTTGCAACAACAAGACGCGCCTATCCTCATCCTTGAATGCCCGGGCATGCCAGGAAGAGATATCCTGTTTGCGAGGATTCCACTTGATAATGTATGAAACCTTTTTCTGTTCGCGCAGGGCAACCAGGGTATCAATGGCATCATGGGCTGAATCAAGCCGAACCAATAGAGGTTTGGAAATCAGCTCCCTGGCCCGTCCGATTACCTGGTCGAGAAATGGTAGGAAATCATTTTGGCTGTGTTGGCTGCCCGGCCTTAGCTCAAGGCCCAGCACCAGCCTTCCATGCCAAGATAAGCGGCTATGGGAGTATAGCCGTCATAGTTGTGGTAGGTTCTGGATACTCCTTCCTTGGCGGTGTTTGAGTTGTCCATGGGGAAAACATCAATGTCAAGAGGAACATGGCCGGTGGACTTTACCGGGGAAATAGTCGCCTTGGATTTTTTGATGAACTCAATGGCGCATGAAGAGATAATAGGCTCAAAAGCAACAGCCCTGTTATCAAGACGTTGACGCAAGGTTTCCGGGGAGGGTATGGACTTTATGCCGAGAGAAGATTGAAACAGGCTGTCCCCCTTTTTGTCGGCAATGGCCTCATAATCGCTTTTGCCAAGGCTCATCAGGCCTAGGTAGTTACGGATTACATCAGCATTTGAAATGCCTTTTTTATTGGGTTCAAGTCTGGACAGTTTGGTTGCCATGCTGGTATATTTGTTTATGGCTAAGCCCACCAGAACAAGGCCGGAGTGGGGAGTATAAAATTCTTCCTCGGATTTTTCAATTATAAAGCTTTGCATGTTTTTTCACCTGTTGAGTGAGTTTTTATTATAGGTGAAATCTACACTATTTGCTTAATTATTTCAAGTGATTAACTATCAAAAAAGAAGTTTTTTATTGTTATAAACTCACGGATTCAGGAATAGCTTTTCTGTTGACAAAAAAGACCCGGTGCACTAAACGGGGGAGGCGTTTTGGCAACGCTTAAGGCGAAACCTGGTCAGGGGCGGATAGTTGCAGGAGCGGACAGTTGACAGTTGACAGTTGATTGTTGATTATTGCTTGCTGGTAATTCCCTTCGGGCTTTTGATTAACTTATTTCTTGAATGGAGGAATGGATCATGTGGAAAGTTGAGGTGGACAAAGACAAGTGCAACGGTGATGAGGAGTGCGTAAACGCCTGCCCCGTCCAAGTTTTTGAGATGGTGGATGGTAAGGCGGATCCGGTTAACGTTGACGAGTGTCTTGGCTGTGAAACCTGCGTTGAGGCCTGTCCTGAAGACGCTATCACCGTAACCGAATCCTGATGTAGTTTGCGCGATGATGCAAGCTGCTGGTTAACAGGTATATCCCGTTTTCGGGATATACCTGTTTTTGTTTGATCGTAACTATTTAGGTTAGGCCATCAAATTGGCCTAATCACGTGATCAACGCTCATGGAGTAACGGCTATGCCGGTTTCTGTTGTCCAGCGTTTAAATCCGGGAGCCGCGGTCAAAACTCATCTGCTGGTTGCCGCCCTGCTTTGGAGCTTCATCGGTATTTATCTGCTGGTTCGAGGAGCCTTGCTTTATGGTAATGGGGGAATCGGGGAAAGGGGGCCATCTGGTTTTTAGGGCCGCCTCTTTTGGCCTTGGCGGTTTGGGCCTTGAAAACCCGCCTGTTGGCTCGTTCCGCCGCCGGTAACATTAAGCGTATCTTGGCGACGAAAGACAACTTATGCCTGGGCGCGGTTTATTCCTTTAAGATGTGGGGTTTGGTGGTGGTGATGATGTTGGCCGGGCGGGTCTTGCGCGGTGCCGGTTTCCCGGATCAATGGGTGGCGCTGGTCTACCTGGCGGTGGGAGTTGCCCTGACTCTTTCCAGTGGGTTGTTTTGGCGGCAATGGCGGTCATGTCGCCGTAAGCCTCGGACCCCTTGACTTAATAGCCTCGGTGAACTTGATTGCAAGATGATAAGATGGTATTGTAGAATGTTACGTATCTTGTTGAAATACCGTTGTTTTGCCCTGAAAAACTGTTTTGCAAGCTTCAGGCCACCTTGAAAAATTAGCTATTTTGTTCGAGTTCAAGGCATGCGAAAAAAATTACCGCAGGCATATGGTTGATATTCCGAGGATAATTTTTTGAGCATAACGCGGAAATCGGGCGAAAGAACAATTTTTCAAGGTGGCCTTCAACCTAATTACAAGTGGTTACGGCGATTCTTGCAACACCACTTGATAAGTGGACATGAGCCATGAGCGCCGCATCTTACAATACGCTGATCGTTGATCTGGATGCCTTGCGGGACAACTATCTCGCGGTTAGTCAACGGTTGACGGCGGCGACCAGGATTATGGTGGTGGTCAAGGCTGACGCCTACGGGCACGGACTGGTTTCGGCGGCCAGGGCCTTTGCCCAGGCTGGGGCCGGTTGCTTCGGGGTGGGGGAGGCCGGAGAGGGGGTGCGCCTGCGTGAGGCCGGGATTCTCGGAGAGATTGTCCTGTTATCGGGGATGAATCCCCGGGACGCGGCCGAGGTGGTGGTCCGGGATTTGAGTCCGGTAGTTTACGACCGGGCGGATCTGGCGGAGCTTTCCCGGCAGGCGCTGCGGCGAGGCAAGGTGGCGGCCGTACATCTCGAGCTGGATGTGGGGATGAGGCGACGTGGTTTGCCCCCGGCTGCGATCGGGCAACTGACGATGGCGATTCATGCCTTGCCCGGATTGCGTCTGGCCGGCATTATGGCCCATTTTCCCTTGGCCGATGTCGCCGGAACGGAAGAACAATGTCGTGAACATTGGCGGCAATTCAGCGCGGTCGCCGAGACTCTGCGGGCCGGTTGCTCCCCCGGTCTTCAGCCCCCGGCGCTGCACATCGCCAATTCGGCGGCCCTGTTGCGGTTCCCCTGGGCGCATCATGACCTGGTGCGCCCAGGCATCAGTCTTTACGGTTATGATAATTATGACGGTTACGCCCCGGCCGAGGCCCCGGCCGACCCCGCCAACTGTTCGCCGCTGCCGCTGGTCCCCGCCATGAGTTTGCGCAGCCGGATTTTGCAGGTGCAAGAGATTGCCGCCGGTAGTGGCGTCAGTTATGGCCATCGCTTTATTACCAACCGGCCCACGTTGCTCGCGGTGTTGCCACTGGGCTACGCCCATGGGTATCCCCGGGGCGTTGGCGCGGGGGCTGAGGCACTGATTGGTGGTCGGCGGGTGCCGGTGCGTGGCGCTATTTGCATGAGTGTCTGCATGGTCGAGGTTAATGATGTGCCGGGGGTGGCGCCGGGGGATGAAGTGGTTTTGCTGGGCCGCCAGGGGCAAGAATTTATCGGGGCTGATGAAATCGCCAGCCGGCACGGAACCATCAGCTACGAAATTTTGTGTCGTTTGGGGATGATGAATAAGCGGGTTTATCAAGAAAAAGCAAAAGAAAAGTAAAAGAAAAGCAAAAGAAAACGGAAAACGTAGTTGATATTCCGAGGATAATTTTTTGAGCATAACGCAGAGATTGGACGAAAAAGCAATTATTCAAGGTGGCCTTTAGCAAAATTCGGAGGCGTAAAAATATGATCAGGGAGCGGGTTCAGGCATCGATTGATCGTTGTTTTGCCCTCGGGATCGAGCAGGGTTTATGGACGGACGCCGCCGCTTCAGCCTACACGGTGGAGGAATCCAGACGGGAAGGGCAGGGGGACTATGCCACCAACCTGGCCATGGTGGTGGCGGGCCTAGAAAAACGCCGACCCCGGGAAGTTGCCGAATCTTTGTTAGGACTGCTAATCGATGCCTCCGGGGTCAATTCCGCCGAATCCGCCGCCGCCGAGGCCGATAATCTTTTTGCCAAAGTGGAGGTGGCCGGCCCCGGTTTCGTTAACTGCTTTATCAGGCCGGAGGTTTGGCATTCGGTGATCCCCGAAATTCGTCGCCAGGGCGCCGAGTATGGGCGCAGCCAGCTTGGCCGGGGTCGTAAGGTGTTGGTGGAGTTTGTCAGTGCCAACCCCACCGGCCCCCTGAGCGTGGGGCACGGTCGCCAGGCGGTGCTTGGCGATGCCATCGCCCGCCTGCTCAGCGCCACCGGCTATGTGGTGACTCGGGAATATTATTACAATGATGCCGGTCGTCAGATGCGGGTGCTGGGCGAATCGGTCCGGGCTCGTTATTTGGAACTGCTGCTTTGGCCCTTTACTTTTCCCGAGGATGGCTATCAGGGTGAATATATTCGCGAAATCGCCCAGGCCCTGGTGACCGAGCAAGGGGAGGCCTTAACCACGGTTACCGATTACGCTCCTTTCACCCGCAAGGCCGAAGAGGTTATTTTCGCCGACATCAACCACACTTTAGCCCGCATGGGGATTTGCTTCGACAATTATTATAACGAGCGTTCCCTTTATCAGCAGGGCCTGGTGGACGACGTGGTGGCCGCGTTGCGCGAGAAAAATCTGGTTTACGAGCTTGATGGGGCGCTTTGGTTCAAAACCGGTGAGCTTGGCCTTGAACAGGATCGGGTGATCATCAAGTCTAGCGGCGAGCCTACCTACAGGCTGCCGGATATTGCCTACCATCGGGAAAAATTCCGTCGGGGTTACGATTGGTTGGTCAATATTTTCGGTTCCGACCATATTGCCACCATTCCCGATGTGTTGGCCGGCGTTAAGGCTTTGGGTTATGATCCGGAGCGGGTGTCCACGGTCATTCACCAGTTTGTCACCCTGGTCCGGGACGGTAAACCGATTAAAATGTCCACCCGCAAGGCCAATTTCGTCACTGTCGATCAACTGTTGGCCGAGGTTGGCGTCGATGCGACCCGATTTTTCTTTCTGATGCGCAAGGCCGACAGCCAGTTGGAGTTTGATCTCAATCTGGCGACCCGGCAGAGCCAGGAAAACCCGGTTTATTATGTCCAGTACGCCCACGCCCGGCTGTGCAGCGTTTTCCGCCAGGCCGCCCGGCAAGGTCTGGGGTCGACGTCTGAAGTTGCCCTCGACTATGGACGGCTGGAACTGGCTGAGGAGTTGATGCTGTTGCGGACCATGGCGGCCATGCCCGCGTTGTTGGCAAGTGCGGCCCAGGCTTTGGAGCCCCATCGGTTGGTCTTTTATCTCCAGGATTTGGCCGCCAGGTTTCACGGTTATTACAATCGGCATCGACTTATCGGTGATGATCCCGGACTAAGCCGGGCTCGCTTGGCCCTGGCCGAGGCCTTGCGGGTGGTGCTGGCCAACGGTTTGAAGCTGATTGGCGTCAAGGCCCCCGAGAAGATGTAGGTGAAATGATTACTAATGACGACTAGCAGGAGTAAAAAAAAGGTGGTGGTCAGAGTGGAGTTGGCCTGGGGCGGTTTATTCAGTCTGGCGGTGGTGGTTTTCTGCGTTTTTCTCTGGATGTTTTTGTTGGGAATCTGGGCCGGTCAGAGTATTCTGGCATTGGCGGGTGAAGTCGCGGCCCATTTTCAGTCGTATTTCGCAACGGTGATAACATGACCAGATGCGCGACCAACCCCGGCGCTCACCCTGCCACCCGGAATGGAGATGGTGGCGACTCTTTGGCGCTTGCCCGCGACCAGACCGGCGAAGCCGGCGGAATTCTTGCCGGACCGGGAGAAGTTGTGGTCCGGGCGGCCCGGATGGAAGACGTGCGGAAAATTTACGCCCTGCTTCAATTTTTTGCCGGCCGGAACCTGCTGCTGGCCCGCCCGCTCAGCTCGCTTTATGACCATCTCCGCGATTTCAAGGTGGCGCTGAGTGTCGGGGCCGATTCGGGAGAGGTGCTGGGGGTTTGCGCTCTTCATATTTGCTGGGAGAATCTGGCGGAAATCAGGTCCCTGGCCGTGGTTGAAAACGTCCATGGTCGGGGGGTGGGTCGCACTTTAGTGCGCTCCTGTCTTGATAATGCCCGGGACCTTGGGATCTCCCGGGTGTTCACTCTGACCTACCAGCCGGAGTTCTTTAAAAAAATGGGCTTCAGCCCCATCGATAAAAGTGAGTTACCCCACAAGGTGTGGAGTGACTGTATTAATTGTCCGATGTTTCCTGACTGCAACGAGGAATCTTTGATTTGGGAGAGCGCCTGAATGTTTGCTAAGATTTTAAAGAAATTTTTCGGTAATCAAAACGAGCGAACCCTTAAGAGTATGGCGCCGCTGGTGGTGCAGATCAACGAACTGGAGCCGGCGATGCAGGCCCTCGGTGATGACGCCCTGGCCGCCAAAACCGGGGAACTGCGTCAACGTCTAAAGCAGGGGGCCAGTCTTGATGAGCTGTTGCCGGAGGCCTTTGCCGTGGTGCGCGAAGCCTCCGTCCGGACTTTGCAGATGCGCCATTTTGATGTCCAGCTCCTCGGCGGCATCGTTCTGCATCGGGGGAAAATTGCCGAAATGAAAACCGGCGAGGGCAAAACCCTGGTAGCCCCTCTGGCGGTGTATCTTAACGCCCTGGCCGGCGGTGGGGTGCACCTGGTCACGGTCAACGATTACCTGGCCCGCCGTGATGCCGACTGGATGGGCAAGCTTTACAACTTTCTCGGGCTTAAGGTTGGGGTGATCGTGCACGGGATTGATGACGCTGCCCGCAAGGCGGCTTACGCGGCCGATATCACCTATGGCACCAACAACGAGTTTGGCTTTGATTACCTGCGGGACAACATGAAATTCCGGCTGGAGGATTTCTGCCAGCGGGAATTCAACTTTGCCATCGTCGACGAGGTGGACAATATTTTGGTTGATGAAGCCCGAACCCCGCTGATCATCTCCGGTCCGGCCGATGTCTCTACTGAACTTTACGTCAAGGTTAATGTTTTTCTGCCCCAGTTTAAGGCAGAGACCCACTACACCGTCGATGAAAAGGCCCGCTCGGTATCATTGACCGAGGAAGGGGTGGCTTTAGGGGAGAAGCTGCTGGGGGTGGAAAACCTCTATGATCCCTGCAATATCGAACAGTTGCACCATATGAACCAGGCCCTTAAGGCCCATGTGCTTTTTAAGCGCGACGTCGATTATCTGGTGCGGGACGATCAGGTGATAATCGTCGATGAATTTACGGGACGGGCCATGGCCGGACGCCGGTTCAGCGATGGCCTTCATCAGGCTCTCGAGGCCAAAGAAGGGGTCCGGGTGGAGCGAGAAAATCAGACCATGGCCTCGGTCACCTTTCAGAACTACTTTCGCATGTACGCCAAACTCTCAGGCATGACCGGCACCGCCGACACCGAGGCCGTCGAGTTCAAAAACATCTACAATCTCGATGTGGTGGTGATCCCCACCCACCATACCATGGTCCGCACCGACCATCCCGATGTCATCTATAAGACCGTGAACGCCAAGTACCGGGCTATAATCAATGAAATCAAAGAGTTGCATACCAAGGGCCAGCCGGTCCTGGTTGGCACCATCAGTGTTGATGTCTCAGAGAAAATCGCCGCCTGGCTCAAAAAAGCAAAAATTCCCCATGCAGTGCTCAACGCCAAACAGCATGAGAAAGAAGCGGAAATCGTAGCCAATGCCGGGCAAAAAGGCCGGGTGACCATCGCCACCAATATGGCCGGCCGGGGCACCGACATCAAGCTGGGGGCAGGGGTGATCGAACTGGGCGGGCTGTATATTTTGGGGACCAGTCGTCACGACTCGCGCCGCATCGACAATCAGTTGCGGGGTCGGTCCGGTCGTCAGGGGGATCCCGGTTCGTCGCGCTTTTTTCTTTCCCTGGAGGATGACCTGCTGCGGGTTTTCGGCTCCGACCGGATTGCCGGGATCATGGATCGGCTGGGGATGGAAGAGGATGAGCCGATCGAGCATAATATGATCAGCAAGGCCATTGAAAACGCCCAGCGTAAGGTGGAAGGCCACAACTTTGAAATCCGCAAGCACCTGCTGGAATATGACGATGTTATGAACAAGCAGCGTGAGATCATCTATCGTCAACGTCGCGAAGTTTTAGCCGGCGCCGATATCAAGGAGGTGGTCATGGAAATGATTACCGAGTTGATTCCGGGTCTGGTCGCCGAAATTGCCGATGCCGGGATCCCGGCACAGGATTGGGACTGGGCGGGACTGGAAGAGCGTTTCAATGCCCTGTTTTCTTTTCCCCTGGCGTGGGATGAGGCGGAGAAGATCGATGTCAAAGGCGAAGATCTGACCGCAAAGCTGCAACTCCTGGTCACCGCCCGCTACACTCAGCGGGAGGCGGAAATCGGGGTGGAGAATATGCGCCACTTGGAGCGGATTTTGCTCCTGCAGATGGTGGATAATCACTGGAAGGAACATCTGCTCAACATGGATCATCTCAAGGAGGGCATCGGCCTGCGGGGCTATGGCCAGAAGAACCCCTTAATCGAATATAAGCGGGAAGCCTTCGATATGTTCATGACGATGATTGAAACCATGCGGCAACAGACGGTGACCACGCTTTTCCGCATCCGTCTGACACGTGATGATAATGTCGAGGCCATGGAGTCCCGGCGGCATAGCCGACAACCACCCCTGCAACTAAGTCATACGGAGGGTGAAGCCGGGGCCGGGGCCGGGCGACGACCGATGCCGATGGTTCGCCAAGAGGACAAGGTCGGTCGCAACGCCCCTTGCCCTTGCGGCAGTGGCAAGAAACACAAGCGTTGTTGTGGTCGACAGTAGGCTGCCTTTGGGCTGGCGCAAGACTTAAGGCCATCTTGAAAAATTGCTCTTTCGCCCGATTTCTGCGTTATGCGAAAAAAATTATCCTCGGAATATCAACCATATGCCTGCGGTAATAAGTTCCCTTGTTGACCGGCATCGGTCAACCATTTTTTTACGTGCCGCAAACTCGAACAAAATAGCTAATTTTTCAAGATAGCCTCAACCTGGCCCGTAAAAATGGTGAAATATGTTTGAGATCCAAGGTTTTCGAGCGGCGGCGGTAAAGTCGGGAATAAGGGGCAAGGATCGTCTGGATCTGGGTTTGATCGTCAGCGATATCCCGGCGTCCGCCGCCGGGGTCTTTACCACCAACCGGGTCAAGGCCGCCCCGGTGCTGTTGGGCCGAGAGCGGCTGCAGGGTGGCCGGGTCCAGGCGATTTTGGTCAATTCCGGGATCGCCAACGCCTGCACCGGCGCGGTGGGCTTGCGTCAGGCGCGAATCTGTGGGGCGATGGCGGCTGATGCCCTGGGAATCAGCCCCGAGCTGGTTCAGCTCTCTTCCACCGGGGTTATCGGGATGGCGTTGGATGTCGAGGGTTTTCGCCGGGCTATTCCCCGGCTTATCGCCGCCTTAAACGGTGGAGCCGGGGCCGACGATAAGGCGGCTCTCGGGCTGAAGGCGGTGGCCAGGGCGATCATGACCACCGACCTCGTACCCAAGACCGCCGTCCGGAATTTATCGCTTGACGGGGTGGCGGTAAAAATAGCGGCTCTGGCCAAGGGCTCGGGGATGATCATGCCCGATATGGCCACCATGCTCTGTTTCATTCTCACCGATGCCGCGGTCAAACCGGAGTTGCTCCGGCGCATGCTGCGCTCCGCCGTCGCCGCCTCTTTTAATCGGATCACCGTGGATGGCGACACCAGTCCCAACGACACGGTGCTGCTGCTGGCCAATGGTCGTTCCGGGGCGCCATTGCTGGCGGCGGGTTCGCCGGCCCAGATTGTTTTTCAACAACATCTTGATGATCTTTGTCGGGATCTGGCCCGTCAGGTGGTGCGCGACGGCGAAGGGGCCACCAAGCTGGTGACCGTGCGGGTGGAGGGCGCGACCAATCAGGCCGAAGCTGATCGGGCGGCCCGGACTATTGCCAATTCCAGTCTGGTCAAGACCGCCTTTTTTGGCGAGGATGCTAATTGGGGTCGGATTATCTCTGCCCTGGGCCGTTCCGGGGCCGTCTTTAATCCCGAGGCGGTAGGTATTGCCTTCAACGATGTGGTTATGGTGCAAAACGGGGTCGGCTTGGGGGCCGCCGCCGAAAAACGGGCCACCGAGGTGCTGCGTGGTCAGGAGTTCACGGTAACCGTTAACTTACGGGCTGGTGGCGCCGCCGCCGAATGCCTGACCTGTGATTTTTCCTTTGACTATGTGCGGATTAACGCCGCCTATCGTAGCTGATTATTGGTAATCAGTTCGTCAAAGCGGACCAAATGCCATAATGAGTGATCCCTGGTGTCGTGCCAAGGCCGGCCGGAAAATTAACGTGATCGAGGAGAGCAACATGAAATTACGACGCACAACAATCGGTACAAAAGTTTTCGGCGGATTCAGTATGGTGATGGTGTTGATCATCTTGATCGGATTTGTTAGCTACCTTGGAAATAACCTCATGCTGACTAACGCGCAAAAGATGATTTACGGTTTTTATTTTAATCAGCGGATATCCGATCTGGAGAAGGCTAATCTCGACTTTACTGACAGAATCAGCACCTTTTTACTTGATGAACGAATTGCCGAGTTAGAGGTGGAGTTTGATGCCAAAGCTTCCAAGTTTGGCAAGTGGTATTACGGCGAAGACCGCCGCTACGCCGAACAATTGGTGCCGAGTCTGGCTCCGATTTTGGCCCAACTTGAAAGGCCGCATGACCTGATACATTCAGCGGCTCGGGATATAGCCATGACTATGGCTACCGCTAGATCCGCCACTGAAGGTCGTCTGGTCGCCAAAGAAATTTATCTGAAACAAATCAAGCCGGCGACGACCGCTCAGCAGAAGCTGTTTGATGAAGTTCGAACCGAGATGAGCAAGCACCTCATGAGTCCTGAAGAAAAGCTGAATATGAGCCGCAATATCACGATCGGTGTCAGTGCGATCACCGCGTTTGCGGTGGCGCTGGCCTTGTTTATGGCGTGGCTGATCACTCGAACAGTTACCGGGACATTGAGCGTCGTCGCCCGCCGGATGCACGACGGAACAACCCAGGTGGGCGCTTCGGCGGCCCAGGTCGCGGCTAATAGCCAGGATCTAGCCGGGGGAGTCTCGCAACAGGCGGCATCTCTAGAGGATACCTCGGCCTCGCTCGAAGAAATTTCCGCCATGACCCAGCAAAATGCCGCCAATGCCGGTCAGGCCGACATCCTGATGCGGGAGGCCACGGTTGTTGTCCAGCGGGCGGGCGCTTCGATGACGGAACTTACTACGGCGATGGCGATGATCACTCACTCCAGTAAAGAGACTTCGAAAATCGTCAAAACTATCGACGAAATCGCCTTCCAGACCAACTTGCTGGCCTTAAACGCGGCGGTGGAAGCAGCCAGGGCCGGTGAAGCCGGCGCCGGATTTGCGGTGGTGGCCGACGAGGTGCGCAACCTGGCGATGCGCTCGGCTGAGGCGGCCAAAAACACCTCGACCCTTATTGATGACACGGTAAAAAAGGTGAGTGATGGCTCACAGTTGGTGACCAAAACCGGCGGGTCCTTTAGCGCGGTGGCTGCTAGTACGAGCAAGGCCGCCGCCCTGGTAGGCGAGATTGCCGTCGCCTCAAACGAACAGGCCGCCGGCATCGCTCAGCTTAATACAGCCATGAGTGAGATGGACAGCGTACTCCAGCGAACCGCGGCCAATGCCGAGGAGTCGGCGGCGGCGGCCGAAGAGTTGAGCGCCATGGTCGCCCAGATGGGAGAGTCGGTGGATGAATTGCAGGCCATGGTGGAAGGTGGCGGCGACGGGCGCGGGAGCAAAGTCGCAAGCGCCAGGTCGGCCGGGTCGACCGGGGGGCCGACCGAGGTCCCGGCGCGCAAGTCGCCTTCGGCCGTAGCCACTCCAGCCGTGACCCCCGCGATCTCGACTCCCCGTACCGCGACCAGCAAAGAGACGGCCCCCGCTTCGACTGTTCCGGTCGGCGCAAAGAAAAAACCAAAAGCGGCCAAGGTGATTCCTTTCGACGACGACGATTTCAAGGATTTCTAGGAGGCCAGGACTTCCTTGGCCTTGGCGACATCCCGGGCAATCTGGGCGGCCAACTCTGCGGGGCTGGTAAACCTGCGTTCTTCCCGCAGGTGTTGGAGCAGATTGATCTTGATTGGCTGGTCGTAAATATCCTGATTAAAGTCGAAAATATGGGTTTCCGCCACTAGTCGACCGTCGTTAAAGGTGGGGTTGTAGCCGATGTTGAGCACCCCGCCGTAGCATTGGTCGGCATGCGCCATCTGGGTGACGTAAACCCCGTATTTGGGACATAAGTCTTTTTCGTCGAGACTCAAGTTGACTGTGGGAAATCCCAGGACACTTGAGCCCCGTTGGCGTCCCCTTTGGACTACCCCCTGCAACTGATAGTAGCGGCCCAGCAATTTGCTGACCTCCTTCATGCGCCCCGCCGTCACCAGTTCCCGGATTTTGCTGCTGCTGACCACCATCCCGTCCACCCGGAAGGCGGGAATCACCCGGACCATAAAGTCCCGCTTGCGTCCGCAGGCCTTCAGGAACTCGACGTCGCCGCCCCGACCCTTGCCAAAGGCGTAGTCGTAGCCTACCACCAACTCCCGGACCCCGAGGGTTTTAACCAGCGCCAGGTCAACAAAACTCCCCGCGTCCATCGCGGCAAACTCGCGGGTGAAGGGGAGCGCCAGCAATATCTCAACTCCGGCCATGGCGATCAGTTCAACTTTTTGTTCATAGGTAGAGATCAGTTTGATCCCGACCTCTGGTCGCATCACCTGTAAGGGGTGGGGCTCGAAGGTGACGGCGACGCCGACGCCCCGGCGCCGTCGGGCCCGTTGATTTACCGTGCTGAAAAGTTGCTGGTGGCCTAAATGAACTCCGTCAAAATTGCCGATGGTCACGCAGGCGTGCGGCAGCGGCGCGATAATCTGGTCCAGGCTGGTATAGATTTTCATGGTTATGGCGCGGGCTCGACTGGTAAGGGTTTTAAATACCCGGTTGGCGCCAACCAGGATTTATCCGCAGGTTTTTTTCGCTTGCATCCGCCGTGATTTGACTTGACAGGGGCGGGGGGAAGCCGGTATTCTTGCCGGGTTCAAGTCAAACGAGTCGCCGAAGTGGCGGAACTGGTAGACGCGCTAGATTCAGGGTCTAGTGGGGGTTTCCCTGTGGGAGTTCGAGTCTCCCCTTCGGCACCAAGCGGCAAATGCCAAATGCCCAAATGCAACGAGAAAAAAGATCATTCGGGGTTACGCTTTTTTCGTTTTCGGGATGCCATTTGGCCACCTTGAAAAATTAGCTATTTTGTTCGAGTTTACGGCACGTAAAAAAAATTACCGCAGGCATATGGTTGATATTCCGAGGATAATTTTTTGCGCATAACGCAGAAATCGAGGCGGTTGCCGACGAAAGAGCAATTTTGCAAGGTGGCCATTTGAGTAAGCCCTTAGCTGATGAGTCGTCGGGCATGCGGTCGATCCATCCCGGCCAAGCGTTGGTTTTTTTACTGGGCCGAGGGAGAAAAGTCAAGGCAAGCCTGATCTGATGACCTCGGCCGGAACTCACGTCGGGCATCGCAGAATAGTGGCATGCGGCAAATCAGGACTGATTAATTGGTTGGCGACAGCGCCAACATAAGCGGCAACTTAGAGCTTGACTAGTCAGCGAAAATAAGGCATGCTGGTAACCCCATCGAGACTGCTTGGCTATCGATGGGGTGGTGGCTAGGCGGGTTTAAGTCTTAGCGGATGGTCGAGCTAATCATCGCAAACGGGCAAACGGATAAAAGGTGAGTATATGGCATGGGATAATCAGCAACCCCCGTGGGGGCAGCGCAAGGGTGGTAAGACTCCGGAAGAACAATTGGGAGATCTGATCAACAAGATTAAAAAGTTTTTTGCCGGTGGTAGCCAAGGCGGTGGTTCGGGAGGAGACTCCGGCAAGTCGGAAGAATCCAAGATTCCCAGAACCAGTCCCGGGACTATCGCCGCGGTAATTGGCGCGGGGTTGGTTGTCGTCTTCCTGCTCTTTTCCTTTTACGCAATTCGCCCCGGCGAACAGGGAGTGGTGTTGCGGTTGGGGCAATACAGTCACACCACGAACCCCGGTTTGAACTTCAGAATTCCCTTGGTGGACGTGGTTCACCGGGTTGACATGGAGACGGTGCGCCGGGAACAGTTTGGTTTTCGCACGCGAGTGGTCGACGGTAAGACTCAGCACCAGAAACAGGGGTTTACCCATGAATCGCTGATGCTCACCAGTGACCGTAATGTCATTGATATGGAGTGGGTGGTTCAGTATCGGGTTGACCAACCCTTCAACTTTCTCTTTCGGATTCGCGATGTGCCCCAGGCGGTCCGTGATGTCAGTGAAATGACCATGCGGCGACTGGTGGGCAATATGGACTTTGATGAGGTCCTCGCTGCCCGGGCCATCCTGGCCAATAACATGGCTTATGAACTGCAGAAAATTTTGAATTATTACGAAAGTGGGGTGCGGATTATCACCGTTCAGTTGCAGGATGTTAACCCGCCGGAAGCGGTCAAGCCCGCCTTTAACGATGTCAATGTGGCCAGTCAAGACATGAAAAGGGTGATCAACGAGGCGGAAGAGATTTTTAACCGCGAGGTGCCGCGGGCTCGAGGTCAAGCCCGTCAGGTTATTGAAGAGGCCCATGGTTACAAGATCGAGCGAGTCAATCGGGCCGTGGGCGCGACCACCCGGTTCAACGAGCTGCTGGTCCAGTATAAACGGGCCCCGGGAGTAACCCGGCAACGGCTTTATATCGAAACCATGCGGGCAGTGTTGCCCCAGGTCACCGAGGTGATCGTGATCGACAGTGACCTGGAATCAGTGCTGCCCATGCTCCCTGTCGCGGGCGCCAGGTAGAATGCAATATCCCTTTGTGAAGCTACTAAGTTTCCTTATTGACCGGCATCGGTCAACCAGTTGGAGGATTTCGTGAAAAATATTACCAGTATCATATTATTGATTATCATCGTGGCTCTGGGTCTGGTGGTGGCCAATGGGGTTTATATCCTGCCCGAAGGTCGCCAGGCGGTAGTCACCCAGTTTGGTCGGCCGGTGGGAGAACCGGTCACCACCGCCGGTTTGCACTTCAAAATTCCTTTTATTCAGGATACCACCCTTTTTGACCGGCGAATCCTGATCTGGGAGGGTGCCCCCAACCAGATTCCCACCCTTGATAAAACTTTCGTCTATATTGACACCACCGCTCGTTGGCGGATTGTCGAGCCGCTGATCTTTATGCAGTCGTTGCATACCGAAGCCCGGGCTCAAAGTATTCTGGATTCGATTATTGATGGTACGGTCCGCGACTTTGTCAACAAAAACAATCTGGTGGAACTTATTCGCAGTTCAGACTGGGAGCCTCGAGCCGGGCGGGTCAGCATGTTGGAGCCGGGCGAAGTTGAACGGATCGATTTGGGACGGGATGTGATATCCAACCTGATTCACCAGCGGGCGGCCGAGGTGGCTGCGCAATACGGGATTGAACTGGTGGACGTGATGCTGCGTCGGGTCAGCTATATCGAAGCCGTTCAGGCTCGAGTCTTTGACCGGATGATCTCCGAGCGCAAAAGGATTGCCGCCGAGCTTCGTTCGCGTGGCGAGGGCGACAAGGCCGAGATTCTAGGTAAGATGGAACGCGATTTGATGGAAATCCGCTCCACCGCCCACATGGAGGCTCAGACCCTGCGCGGTCAGGCTGATGCCGAGGCCGCCAGGATCTACGCCGAGTCCTTTGGTCGGGATCCCGAGTTTTTCCGTTTCGCCAAGACCCTGGAAACTTATCATCAGACCCTAAACGATAACACTCGCTTGATTATAACCACCGATTCACCCTTGTTTCGGTATCTTAAATAGGGCCTGAACGGAAACTTGAGTGCGCTCTAAGCTCGGGGGGCGACCAGGAGTTTCAGCCACTCTTTAGTCTCAGCGGTGATATCGGCGGCCTGGCTTAAGGCGGTGACCACCGCCGGCCGCCGGACTCCGGCGGCCAGCAGGGCGGGGAGGTGTCGCCGCTTGATGCCCCCCATCACCGTAAAGGGCAGGGGGGAGTGGCGGGAGAAACGGGTGATGGCTTCAAAACCCAGAAACTCCTTGACCCCGACTTTGGTGGCGGTGGCCAGGAGGGGTCCGATGTTGTAGTAGGATGCTCCCTGTTGTTGGGCCCTGATTACCTGATTTTCGCTGTTACAGGAAATCCCGATCAGCAATTCCGGGGCGTAACGCCTGACCTCGTGACAGGGCAGGTCGCTGTTGCCCAAATGCACCCCGTCGGCCTGGCTGAGCAGGGCAATATCCAGGCGGTCATTGATAATCAGCAGGGCTCCGGCTTCTGCGGTTTTTTGGCGGAAGACCTGGGCCTTGGCCAAGAGGGTGCGGCCGGAGGCTTGCTTGTCGCGCAGTTGGACGATTTTTACTCCACCCGCCAGCACCGCGTCCAGCCATTCTTCGTCGCTGCGTCCGGCGGCCAGTTGCTCGCAGGAAACCGGATAGAGCGTTACCTCGTCAATAAATTTTCGTAGCCTTTCCTGATAAAGCTTCATGACTTCCTCATTCTGCGTGCGCCCTTAGTTTAATCGCCCTGGTGGATTTGTTGCAACTCCCGGTAACTCCGCTTGGGCGCCGGTAGAACTTGCGTTGCAAGCCCGTCCACCCCGCGTCGAGCGCCTGAGCGTCGCGGGGCTTGCAATTTTGGGCATGCGACGATAAAATAGCCTAATTACCCAAGATAATAAAGGATTTTACGCCATGGCTAATAATTACTACACCGGTGAGCGAGCCGAAATCAAAATCGACGGTAAAACTTACGAATTGCCGATTGTGGTTGGCAGCGAGGGCGAAAAGGCCATCGATATCCGCACCCTGCGGGACCAGACCGCGTATCTTGCCTTCGACAACGGCTACGCCAATGTCGGTTCCTGTGTCAGCAAGATCACTTATATTGATGGTGAGCGCGGTATTTTGAGTTATCGTGGTTATGGTATCGCCGACTTGGCCGAAAACTGCACCTTTGTTGAAGTCGCCTATCTTTTGACCCACGGTTCTTTGCCCACCCGTGAGGAGTTATCCGAGTTTAGCGGCATGCTCAATCGTTTTGCCATGATTCATGAGGATATGATTCGCTTCTTTGACGGCTATCCGCCCAACAGCCCTCCCATGGCCATTTTATCCTCCATGGTCAACTCTCTTTGCAGCTTTTATCCGGAGATGACCGCCAATCCGCGGGAAGACATCGACGAGATGTCGGCCCGGCTGATTTCCAAGGTGCGGACTATTGCGGCCTTTTCCTACAAGAATTCCATAGGCCATCCGGTAGTTTACCCGCGCCACGATCTTTCTTATTGCGCCAACTTTCTCAATATGATGTTTGATTCGCCGGTAAAGCCGTACGAGATCAATCATAAGGTGGTGTCGGCCCTCAACAAGTTGCTCATTCTTCACGGGGATCATGAGCAGAATTGCTCCACCTCGACGGTGCGAATGGTGGGTAGCGCCCGGGTCAATCTTTACGCCTCGGTTTCCGCCGGCATCAGCGCCCTGTGGGGACCCCTGCACGGGGGGGCCAACCAGGCGGTAATGAATATGCTGGAGGAAATTCACGCCGGCGGCGGAGATTTTCGCCGCTACGTCGAAAAGGCCAAAGATCCCAAGGATTCCTTCCGGCTGTCTGGTTTCGGCCACCGGGTTTACAAAACCCACGATCCCCGTAGCTGGATTATTAAACAGACCTGCGATGAAGTCTTGGCGGACCTCAAAAGCCCTGACCCCCTGCTGAGTATCGCCAAAGAACTGGAAGAAGCGGTCTTAAAAGATGATTACTTTGTCGAACGTAACCTCTATCCCAATGTCGATTTTTACAGTGGGATTATTTATCGGGCCATCGGTATTCCCACCAGTATGTTCACGGTGATGTTTGCTCTGGGCCGGCTGCCCGGCTGGATTGCCCACTGGAAAGAGATGTGGGATGAATCCGACGGGCGGATCAGCCGTCCGCGCCAGATCTATATCGGCCCCTTAAGCCGCCCTTTCGTCCCCATTGACCAGCGTTGATCATCTTCGTTCTTTGTTCAGACCTTTTAAGGAAGTAATGTGCGTACCGACATTGTACACATCGGCGCCGGCGAGCTGACTTACGAAATCCGTAATATCGTGGCGGTTGGTGAAAAGCTCCAGGGACTAGGGATCAAGACCTACTGGGAGAATATCGGCGATCCGGTGGCCAAGGGTGAGGAAATTCCCCTGTGGATGAAAGAGCTGGTGGCCCGGTGCGCTATGGAGAATGCCGGCTATGGCTACTGCCCCACCCGCGGCGTCCGTTCCACCCGCGAGTTTCTGGCCGCTAAGGTCAATCGCTTGGGCGGGGTGCAAATCGGTGCGGATGATATTCTTTTTTTTAACGGCCTGGGTGATGCGATCAGCAAGGTTTACGGCCTGCTGCGCCGGACTGCCCGGGTGGTGGTTCCCACCCCCAGTTATACCACCCATTCCTCCGCTGAGGCGGCCCATGCCGGCGATCGGCCGGTTACTTACCGACTTGACCCCCACAATCACTGGTTCCCTGACCTTGAGGACCTGGAAAACCGGATCAAGTACAATCCGGCGGTGGCCGGGATCCTGATCATCAACCCGGATAACCCCACCGGCGCGGTTTTTCCCGAGCACATTCTGCGGAGCATCGTGGCCTTGGCCCGCAAGTACGACCTGTTTATTATCGGTGATGAGGTATACCAGCGCATTGTCTATAACGGACAACGGATCATCCCCTTAGCCGAAATCATCGGCGATGTTTGCGCCATCAATATGCGCGGAATTTCCAAAGAGATGCCCTGGCCCGGTTCGCGTTGCGGCTGGATTGAGGTCTATAACGCGCGGCGCGACCCCATGTTTCAACAATATGTGGCCTCCATCCTTAATGCCAAGATGCTGGAGGTTTGTTCCACCACCCTGCCGCAACTGGTTCTGCCGGCCATTATCACGCATCCCGAGTATAACGCTTATCTTAATGAGCGCATTCGGCGTTATGAGCGGGCTGCCAGTATCGCTTATGATATCTTTAAGGAGGTTGACGGCCTGGTCGTCAACCGGACCAACGGCGCCTTTTACATGAGTGTGGTTTTTGCCCCGGCAGCGCTCAATCACGCCCAGAGCCTGCCCATTGAAAATCGGGAGGTCCGGGCCCATATCGAAGAGCTGGTGGCCCGGCCCGGCACTGCGCTAGACAAGCGTTTTGTTTACTACTTGCTGGCGGCCACCGGAATTTGCGTGGTGCCCTTAAGTTCGTTTGCCACCGAACACCAGGGTTTTCGCACCACCTTGCTGGAACGCGACGAAGAACGTTTCCGCCGGACCTGCGCGATCATGGCCGCCGCCATCCGCGGTTATCTCGCGTCACTCTCAAGACTCTCAAGACTCTCAAGGCTCTCAAGGCTTTCAAGGGTTGCAGTAATCACAACGAGCTGCTGCGGCCGTTTTGTTTGCTCCTAATTTTTCCACCTGATAGCCGCATTTTTGGCAAGCAAAAATCAGCTTCGCCACCTCTTTGGTGGGGAAACCACATAATTCACAGGGTAGTCCCGGTTCCCGGGCCACGATCGCAAAACCCGGCGTTTTGCAACCCGGGCAGCCGCTGTTCAGCTTGGCAACCAGGTCAATCGTCGCTTTTTTTATGTTTTGCATCCGGGTGGGGTTGGCTAAGGCCCGCATATCGGTCTCCAGAAATACCTGGCCATTAACCGATTTGGCCAGGGCCCAGCTTAAGGCCTCTTTTAGCCACGCCCAATCGTTGATTCCTTTAACCAGCTCGGGGTGGGTCTCGCTATCGGGGCGCAATACGAGAAAATGGTCGGGAAACCGCGCCTGGTTGGCAAACTCCGCCGCCTGGGTAAAGTTTTTCACCACGGCGCTGGCAAAGTTGGTGTCGCTGTTTGCGCATTCTCCGCGGATCTCAAGCTTTGCTTTGGCGTCAATCAGCAAAACTATTTCCCGATTAAAGGGTAAAAAAGGGATTGCGGGATGAGGGCCAAAGCTGCCTTCGCTGGCCACGCCCAGTTCGGTCCCCGCAAGCTCCATGGCCTTTTGCGCTTTGCGCCTTGCCACGGCCAACTGGGAGCCGCGCCGGGCAACTTCCCTGGTAAAAGCGCCAAAGAGATCGGTATCATAGGCCGTTGTCACGATCAGCCGACAGCCGGTCCCTTTTTCCAGCGTCGGTTTGATAACTTTTTCTTTCTGATGCTTAGTCAACAGGGCGGCCGACCGACCTCCCAAAAAAGACACTTCAACCATTAAGGGCCACCTTGAAAAATTGCTCTTTCGCCCGATTTCTGGGTTATGCTCAAAAAATTATCCTCGGAATATCAACCAGATTATGCCGCGAAAATCATCGCTTACGCCCAAGGGGGCCCAGGGGGCTACATGCTCATGCGCGCGGCGGCCAGGGAGTATGGCTGGCATCTTAAGTTACGGCGGCGTCGCGCTGATGAGGTGCTGCGGCTGTATTATCCGCAGCGGGTTGCTCGATGATATCGATATCAGGCGGGCTTAGCAAGCCAACCCTTGACAATCTCCTGCCTCCTGCTTGACGACTTTTTCCTGGGGGTGATGCGCCGGGCTCAAACCGGCTGGCGCCGGATTACCGCCATGGCGGTGGACTAGGCCTGCCAATTCCGGCTATCGCGGCCGGACTAGCGTACTATGACGGTTATCGCCGCAGCCGGCTGCCCGCCAACCTGCTGCAGGCGCAACGCGACTACTTCGGCGCGCACACCTACGAACGGCTGGACCAACCGCGCGGTCGGTTTTTCCATACAGCCTGGAAATAAGCTGCAGAGGGGAGTTGTGGTTCTGGCGCGCTTAACAACCGCAAAAAGAACCCCCGCAAAAAGAACCCCCATCCCGCCGGGGCGGGATGGGGGTTAGCGACGCCGGGGTTCAGCCGATAAATCTCTGTTCCCCTTTTTTTGTTGTTCGCTGAAATCAGCTTGGTTTAGAATCTAATTCTAAGAGCATGGCTCAAGCCCCAGTAAGCGTCATCTGGCCTAGCCGTTGCCCCAGCCACCTGGTCGAAGTCGGGTTTGGCGTAAATGGCGTTGATTCGATAGGAGGTGCTGGCGTTGATCCTGTAGGACATGGTGGCGTCAAGAACGGTAGCGTTCCAGCCCGTAATCCTGTCCGCACCAACGGGGCTTACGTTCTCACCGTCAAGATGGGCCAGTCTGCCGCTCAGGCTGAGGGCGGGGCTGAGCTCGTGGGAGGCCCCGAAAGAGACCCCGAACTCCCGGTCGGTGGCACCACCAAAGGCTCCACCAAAACCGCTGTGCGCCAAGCCATCACCGCCATAGTAGAACATGGAAACCCTTTCGAAGGCGTCGCCGTCGCCGCTGCCGCGGTAGCCGTGGGCGCCCCAAACGCCGTTGAGGTGGAGGGTAGTGTCGCCCAGGGCGTAGTCAAAGCCGAGGAAGACGGCATGCTTTTCGTCGCCGGCAGCAGATTCGTGAAAATCACCGAAACCAAAATCGGCTTCGATTTTGGTGGTCAGGTCGCCCCTTTCATAGGTGGCGAAAGCAAGCAACTCCTGGCCGTCTTCGCCGGCAGCAGCTACAACTGCGGGTTGGGCAACTCGCCGGTCATCAGTGTGGCGCAGTTTGACTCCGAATTGCAGCTCGGGGGTTTTGTGAACCACGCCGATGGCGTAGCGGTTGAGATCCCGGTCATCGCTTCTGTTTACTCCAGGTGCGAGCCTTTGACTCTCAATATCCTTCTGGTAGGAAGCAAAAACATTGGTCTGGTCGTCGACCTTGTGGTCAACCTGCAGAAGGTCGACGCGGGTGCCGTCATCAATCTTCAGCCCGTGGCCCCAATGGGTCATCTGACGACCGGCGGTAATCTTGAAGTCGCCAACCGGTACTCGGACGAACAGGTAGTCGGCAACAACATTTGCATGTCTATCCATCCGGTCAGCACCCCAGACGTCTCTCCTATCCCTATGAAGGTCGCCGGCCAAATGAAGCCGGGTGTGCAGCGAGGTGCCGCCGGCCGCCTGCACATCCATGGCAATCCGCATCCGATGTTGAATCTGGCGATTCAAGTCATCTCTGTTCGTTCTGTCATCAAAATCCGTGTTATCCCTCGTAAAACCCCGAACCTCCGCGTCACCCCTAATCCCGATACTGGTCCCCTCTCTAACGGTCACCGCGGCCTCGGCCTCGGAGCTGTCCAGGCTAATCATCGTCGGGGTCAAAACCATGGCGCCCAGGGCCAGGGTCAGGGGTAGGCGGGCATAACTCCGCCGACTGGTGGAACCTTTGATCTTTTTTTTGATCTTTTTCATGACGCTCTCCTTATGCTCCATTGGTTTTACACTTGACGAACGCCCCTTTGAACGTCCGCCCCTGATTTGCCGCCCTACTGCCGCCGCTTCGCCGCTACTGCTCCTTGCTGCTTCGTCCGCTTCATTTCAGCCGGTATTCAGCCGGTATTCGCACGCGTTCGGATCAAGCCTTATCAGCCCGCGAGCCTACGCGCCAGCCGCCAAACCCGTGCTATAGTAACTTAAATAGTAAATCTCGCCCCCCCTTGTCAAGCAAAATACGACAAAAAGTATAATTTTTTTTACTCCCGGTTCAATTTTTATTTCCCGGTAGTTCCAGGCCCCCGCCGGAGCAGATCAGCTCAGCGCCTGAATCAGCCCCGCCCGCCGGATCAGGCGCTCGCCCGCCCCCCGGCGCGGTCGGTGCCCGCAACGGCGACCGCGCCAGGAGGCGGGTCCGCAAAAATCTTACCGGGATTGAGAATTCCGGTCGGATCAAAGACCAGCTTGATTTGCCGCATCAGCTCCAGATTGTCCCGACCCAGCTCCGCCACGATTGCTTCCGCCTTGCTGATCCCCACCCCATGCTCGCCCGATAAGGTGCCGCCCAGCTCCAGAACCCGGCGATAAAGGGCGGTTCGGGCCGCTTCACTCCGCCTGACCTCTGCTGGGTCATCACGGTTAAGCATGATATTGACATGAATATTGCCGTCACCGGCGTGGCCGAAGGTGAAAATCGGCAGGCCGCTGGTGGCGGCCAGCTCGGCGACGCCGGCCACCAGGGCGGGAATCCGATTGCGGGGGACCACCACGTCCTCGCTGATCTTGTGGGGTCGCAAGTTAAAGGCGGCCGGCGACAGGCCCTTGCGGGCCGCCCAAAAGGACGCGGCCTCGGCTTTATTGGTCGCAGCCCGCAGGTGCGGCCAGGTCGCGGTGGTCGCCACCAGTTCGGTCAGGCGCCGACTCTGGGCGCGCAAGCTTTGGGCGTCGCCGTCAAACTCCAGCAGCAGCAGGGCTGAATCCGCTTGAATCGGCAAATCGGGGGGCAGTCGGTCCTTGACCAGTTGCAACGCGGTATGATCGAGATATTCCAGGGCACAAGGGGTCAGACCGGCGAGAATGACCCCGACCAGGGCGGTGGCCTGCTGCAGATCCCGACATAAAAGCAAAAAAGTGGCCTTTCCGGCCGGCAGCGGAATTAAACGCAGGGTGATTTCGCTGATCACCGCCAGAGTGCCCTCGGAGCCTACCAGCAGGCGGGTAAGGTCGTAACCCACCACCCCCTTGGCGGTTTTGACCCCGGTTCGGACGATCGCCCCGCCGGCCAGCACCGCCTTTAAGCCCAGAACATAGTCGCGGGTAACCCCATATTTGACGGCGGCCGGACCGCCGGCCCCGCAGGCGACGTTGCCGCCGATGGTGCAGAAGGCCCGACTGGTCGGATCCGGGGGATAGTAAAGACCGCACTCCGCCACCCTGGCCTGTAGTTGCGCGGTGATTACCCCCGGCTGGACCACCGCCAGTTGATTGGCTTGGTCAATGCTCTTAATCCGGTTGAGCCGACTTAAGGCCAGGATAATCCCCCCCCGGACCGCCAGCGACCCGCCGCACATGCCGGTGCCGGCCCCCCGGGGAATAACCGGGGTTCGGGTTTGCACGGCCAGACGGAGGACGGCGGCGATCTGGGCGCTGCTTAAAGGAAAGACCACGGCGGTGGGCAGACCCTGCCGACCGGAGCCGTCATAGGTGTAGCTCAGCAACTCTTCGGGGGCGGTGACCACTTGGGATTCCCCTACCAGTTCAGCCAGGCGCCGCGGCAGTTCGGGCGATCCGGATAATTTTTCAGCCATGCGCTTCCCGGCCCGCCGTCTTTTCGCGCAGGATCGCCGCCAACTCGGCCCGACTTTCCGCCTGGAGCAGGCGGGATCTGATCAGGGGGTTTCGCAGAAAAAGGACCAGTTCGGCTAGATAGCTCAGATAGGGGCAATCGGCGGAGGTCGGGGTTAAGAGCAGCAAAAAAATGTGAACCGGGCGGCCATCATCGGCGTCGAAAGGAATCCCCTTTGAACTGCGGCCGCAAACCAGGATGGTTTCGCGCAGGCCCTCGATCCGGCCGTGGGGAATGGCCATGCCGTCGCCGATGCCGGTGGAACCCAGCTCTTCCCGAGCCTCCAGGTGGGCCGTCACCAGCTCCGGGTCCAGGCCCGGAGCTAAGGTCGGGTCGAAGACTTGCCCGGCGGCGGCGACCAATTCGTCCAGCACCTCTTTTTTGTCGGCGGCCGCCAGTTTGGGAATTATCAGAACTTGGTCGGTTTGGCTGAGCGTTGTCATTTGAGTTATCGTCATCAATTAAGGCCGACGCCGAAGTTTTGAGGATAAAATACCCAGTTGTTCACGATATTTAACTACGGTTCGTCGGGCCAGTTTGATCTTCTCCCGGTTGAAAACGTGGGAGATGGCCTCGTCGCTCAAGGGTTTCCGGGGGTCCTCGCGGTCAATAATGTTTTTCAGCCGCTGTTTGATGCTTTCAGCCGCCAGGGCTTGGCCGCCGTGGGTGGAGATGGTGGCGTTAAAAAAATACTTCAACTCGAAAATACCCTGAGGGCTGTGGACATATTTGTTGGTGGTTACCCGACTGATGGTCGACTCGTGCATGCCGATATCCTCGGCGACGTCTCGGAGAATCATGGGTTTGAGCCGTTGCACCCCATGTTCAAAAAAGTCGCGCTGAAAGTTGAGAATACTGGTCATTACCCGATGAATCGTGCGCTGGCGCTGTTGGATCGATTTAATCAGCCACGCGGCTGAACGTAGTTTGTCCCGGACGTACTCCTTGGTCGTCTCGGGGGCGGTGGAGCACTGGCCGAGGATATCTTTGTAGTAATTGCTGATTTTCAATCGGGGCAGACCCTCGTCGTTGAGCATGATTATATACTCGTCGTTCAGCTTGTGGATATAGATATCGGGGACGATGTAAACCGGATCTTCATCGAGATAAAGTCGACCGGGCCGGGGATTGAGCTTGGTGATGATCGCCACGGCTGCCGCCACCTCATCAGGGGGGCGGTCGGTGGCCCTGGTTATCCCGCCGTAATTGCGGGTCGCTAGCAGCTTGAGGTGGTCCCGAACAACCTGGGCGGCCAGTGAGGCGGTTAATTTTAAACGGTCAAGCTGGAGCAACAGGCAATGGCGCAAATCAAAGGCGCCTACTCCGGCGGGATCCATCGCCTGGATCAGGGCCAGAACTTGGTTGGCGCTGGTGGGGCCGGCGGCGCTCTGGGCGCAAATTTCCTCAATCCCGATCCGGAGAAAGCCGTCGGCATCGATATTGCCGATGATGAATTCTCCGATTATCCGTTCCTCCTCGCTGATTCGGGCGAGATTGAGTTGCCACTGAAGATGAGAGCGCAGGCAACGACGGGCCGTCAGGGTCGCCAGGCGAGTCGCCTGGCGAGAGGGCGGGGTGTCATCATCGCGGTCAGCCGTAGAAAACCCGGCATCCGCTTGATCGCTGGCGTATTCATTGATGTAGTTGTCCCAGTCGATTTCACCCAGGGCTAAGGGCGAGTCTAAGCGCAGCTCGGCGGTTTTTTCCACTTCGGGGGCGAGGCTATGGTCTTCCGGCCCGTGGTTGCCCGGCAGGGCCGCATCCGCCCCGGGGGCCAATTCGTTATCGGAACCAGCTTCGGTGGTTGAAGACAACCCCTCTTCCAGGACCGGATTGATTTCCAGTTCCTGCTGAATGGTTGCCGCCAGCTCCAGTCGGGAGAGTTGCAGGAGCTTGATCGCCTGTTGCAACTGGGGGGTCATCACCAGTTGTTGGCTTAACTTCAAGCTTTGTTGCAGTTTAAGGGCCATGGCTTGTCGGCAGGTTAGAGAGTAAAGTTTTCGCCCAGGTACATGCGGCGGGCTTCCGGGCAATGAATGATTTCCGCGGCTAAGCCGCTGGTCAGGATCCGGCCCTGGTTGACGATATAGGCCCGGTCGCAGACTTTGAGAGTCTCGCGGACATTGTGGTCGGAAATTAAGACTCCCAAGCCCTGTTTTTTCAAATTGCCGATGATCTGCTGGAGATCGATCGTCGAGAGTGGATCAATCCCGGCAAAAGGTTCGTCCAACAGGATAAAGCGGGGCTCCATCGCTAAAGCCCGCATGATTTCCACCCGCCGTCGTTCGCCCCCGGAAAGGGATTGGGCCGGATTGTCGGCCAGATGGCCGAGTTTTAATTCCGCAAGCAGGGTGTCGATCCGTTTTTTTATTTCAGCCCGGCTCAACCCCAGAGGTTCAAGGATAATCCTGATGTTTTCGACTACGCTGAGTTTTTTGAAAACCGATGGTTCCTGGGGCAAATAAGCCAGTCCCAGCCGGGCCCGGCGGTGGATGGCCAGTCGGGTGATATCTTGATTGTTAAGCAAAACCCGGCCGGAATCGGGCCGGATAAAACCGGTGATACAATAAAAAGTGGTGGTTTTGCCCGCGCCGTTGGGTCCGAGCAGGCCCACGACCGAACCGGGATCCACGGTCAGACTGATACCGTCCACCACGCGGCGCTGGCGGTACTGCTTGCCAATGTTTTCAACGACCAGCCGCTCTTGCGGGTTGGAGCTGGAGCCGGGGCCGGGGCCGGGGCTGAGGCTGGAGTTGGTCAGCATGGCCGGGTTACTCGACCACGATGTTTGCCGGGCGGTCGGTCGGAACAATCGGAACAAGGGGTGAGTCAGCCGCCTGATTTTCATCGTTGGCGAAGAAAAAGGCTCGCACCCGTTCATCAGGCTGTTGGCCACGTTTGACGATGCTCCGACCTTCGTCGAGATAAAGAGTTACCGTAGCACCGGTGATCAGGTTGCCGCCCTGCCGGACCTGGGCGTTGCCGATAAGGTAAACCTTGCGCTCAAGTTCAAAGTACTCCATGACATCGCCGGTGCCGACCCAGCCCTTACTTTCGATTTTGATGTCACCTCGGGCATGTAACTTTTTCAAGCGTCGTTCATCACCCGGTGGTAGGGCGGCCCTTTCGGCCTCGCTGAAATAGTGAATGATCATGGTGGCGGCGTGGAGCACCAGATCGCCCTGGCGGGCCACGACCTGACCGCTGAAAACCACGGTGTACTCCTGCTCCCCGGACTCCATCCGATCGGCTTCGATCTTGGTGGGCGGGGTTGGCTGGGCCGTTGGCTGGGCCGGCGGCGAGGCCCCGACCGGAGCGGCGGACAGGGTTGGCGCTAAAACCAGAGTTAGGGCCAGAGCCAGAGTCAGAGCCAGAGTCGGAGCTGAGACCAGGTGAATTTGGTCAAAACAGGTAAATTTCATATTGCGCCTTGGCGGTAAAACTTTGTATCTTTCACTTCCACTTTGTACAGTGAAATAACCGGGACAAACACTAGGCTAGGCCCTAGGCCACCTTGAAAATTGCTCTTTGGCCCGATTTCTGCGTTACGCTCAAAAAATTATCCTCGGAATATCAACCATATGCCTGCGGTAATTTTTTTTTCGCAGACCTTGAACTCGAACAAAATAGCTAATTTTTCAAGGCAGCCACTATCCTACAAGCACCATACCATAAGAAGCAAACAAAATAAACGGCGGAAAAAATGCGATGGAAGACAGCTTGACCAAAGCCAAAACCCTGATTGAGGCCCTGCCCTATATCCGCGCTTTTGCCAACCAGACGGTGGTGATCAAGTACGGGGGGCACGCCATGGTCGATGAGGAGTTGAAGAAAAATTTCGCCTTAGACATTATCTTGATGCAGTACATTGGGATCAACCCGGTGGTGGTGCATGGTGGGGGGCCGCAAATCAACCGTTTTCTTGAAAAGATGCGGATCACCCCCAGCTACGTGCAGGGAATGCGGGTCACCGACGGCGAGACCATGGATGTGGTGGAGATGGTGCTGGTGGGTAAGGTCAACAAGGAGATTGTCAGCCTGATTAACTACCACGGGGGCCGGGCGGTGGGGCTTTCCGGTCGGGACGGGGAGCTGATTCAGGCGGAAAAAATGCAGATCATGAAAGAACAGGTGGAAGACGCCCCCCCGGAATTAATTGATCTTGGTCGGGTCGGTCGGGTGGTGGCGGTGGATACCGAGGTGCTGGAAAGTCTCGAAGCGCGCGGTTTTATCCCGGTGATTGCCCCGGTGGGGGTAGGGAAAGACGGCCAGGCCTATAACATTAACGCCGACCTGGTGGCCGGGGCGGTGGCCGCCAAGCTCAAGGCCGCCAAGTTGATCCTGCTCACCGATGTCAAGGGCGTGCTGGATCGGGAAGGTAACTTGATTTCATCCATACTCGCCGGTGAAGTTGCGGACTATATCAGCAGTGGAGTGGTCAGTGGCGGGATGATCCCCAAGGTGAGCTGCTGTCGGGAAGCAGTGACGGGCGGGGTGGGCAAGGCCCATATCATCGATGGTCGAAAAGAGCATGCTATCTTGCTGGAAATGTTCACCCGGAGTGGGGTGGGTACCGAGATCACTTTGTTACCTTGATTTACTGCGGGAGGCCCATAATGAGTGGCAACAGTGAATGGAACCGGCGGGGAGACGGGGTTTTAGCCAATACTTACGCGCGGATGTCGGCGACCATGGTCCGTGGCTCGGGTTGCATCCTTGTTGATGCCGATGATCGCGAGTATCTGGACTTTGTAGCCGGGATTGCGGTCTGCAATTTGGGGCATTGTCATCCGGCGGTGACTGCGGCGATTTGCGCCCAGGCGGGCAAGCTGGTTCATGTCTCAAACCTCTATCACAGTCAGCCTCAGATCGAACTGGCCGAGCTGCTGGTGGCTAACACCTTTGCCCAGCGGGTATTTTTTTGCAACAGCGGGGCCGAGGCCAACGAGGCGGCGATCAAACTGGCTCGCAAGGCCGGCCCGGTCGGCAAGCACGAAATAATTTCGTTGAGCGGCTCTTTTCACGGCCGGACTTTAGCCACCCTGGCGGCCACCGGTCAGACCAGGTTTCATCAAGGCTTTGCCCCTCTGCCCCAGGGCTTTGTTCATGCCCCTTTTGGTGATATTGAGGGCCTTGAAAACCTGATCGGGCCGGCCACCTGCGCGGTGCTTTGCGAACCACTGCAAGGCGAGAGCGGGGTCAGGCCGCTGACAACGGAGTATCTTAAGGCGATTCGCCAACTTTGCGATCACCACCGGCTGTTGCTGATTTTTGATGAAATCCAGGTGGGGATGGGCCGCACCGGCACCTTGCTGGCTCACGAGCAGTTGGGGGTGGTCCCCGATATTTTGACCTTGGCCAAGGGTCTGGCCAATGGCCTGCCTATGGGGGCCATGCTGGCGCGCGAAGAGGTGGCGGCGGCCTTCACCCCCGGCTCGCACGCCACCACTTTTGGCGGCAACCCGGTGGTCGCGGCCGCCGCCCTGGCGACCGCGCGGACCATCCTCGCCCCTAATTTTCTGTCCACCGTGCGGGCCCGGGGGCGATATCTGGCCGATGGCTTGGCTCAACTGGTGCGGCGTTATCCCGCCAAGCTGGAGGAAGTTCGAGGTCGGGGCCTGATTCAGGGTTTGGTTTTGCGCGAGGAGTTCCGGCCCGCGGGTCTAAGCATAATCAAGCATCTTTTCGCCCAAGGCTTGTTGCTCAGTTTTGCCGGCGGCACCACCCTGCGCTTTTTGCCGCCGCTGGTGGTTAGCGCGGCGGAAATCGACCGAGCCCTGCTGTTGGTGGCCGCCGCTTTTTCAGAACTTTTGTCATCTTGATTTTGCCAACGTGACAAAAAATCTTTACAAGAGCTATGAATGTTTTGTAGTAATCAGCAATCGGCCTTATTTAGGCCGCCCGTAGTCCAATCAACTTGATCCGGAAAAGGTAATGGGAAAACATCTGCTGGCCTTGGCTGATTTCAGCGGCGCCGAACTGGCCGCCCTGATCGCCCGGGCCCTGGAGTTGAAACAGGAAACTAAAAACGGGATCCACCACCGCAGCTTAGGGGGGCGAACCGTGGCCCTGGTTTTTGAAAAACCCTCCACCCGGACTCGGGTATCCTTTGAAGTCGCGATGTACGGCCTGGGCGGCCAGGTTATCTACCTCTCCGGTTGGGACACCCAGTTGGCCCGCAAGGAGCCGCTCAAGGATATGGCCCGGGTTATGGCCCGCTATGTCGATGGTCTGGTGGTGCGGACTTACGGCCAGGAGATCGTCGATGAACTGGCCCGTTACTCCGAGGTTCCGGTGATCAACGCCCTGACCGACCTTCATCATCCCTGCCAGGTTTTAAGCGATGTAATGACGGTGATTGAGCATAAGGGGCCCCTTGATCAACTGAAAATCGCCTGGGTGGGAGATGGTAACAATATGGCCAACTCCTGGATTCAGGCGGCCGCCCGGCTGGGTTTTGCCCTGGCTCTGGCCTGTCCCGAGGGTTATGAACCCGACCGGGATATTTTGCAACAAGCCCGGGCCGAGGCCGCTTGCCCCATCACCCTGGTTCACAACCCGGCCGAAGCGGTGGCTGATGCCGATGTGATCAATACCGATGTCTGGGCCAGCATGGGCCAGGAGGATGAACAACTCCGGCGCCTCGCGGTTTTCCGCCCCTATCAGGTCAACACCAGCCTGTTGCGGGCCGCCGCCCCGGAAGCCATCGTTTTGCACTGTTTGCCGGCCCACCGGGGAGAGGAGATCAGCGAGGCGGTGCTGGAAGGCCCCCAGGCCGTGGTCTGGGATCAGGCGGAGAACAAGATGCATATCCATCGGGCGATCCTGGCCACCCTGCTTAACTGATGAGCAAGGAAACTCATGCTGCCCAAAGTTAATAAAATTGTGCTGGCCTACTCCGGCGGGCTGGATACCTCGGTTATTTTGCGCTGGCTGAAGGAAAACTGCGATTGCCCGGTAATTGCCTACGCGGCTGATATCGGCCAACAAGAAAACTGGGATCAGGTCCGGGCCAAGGGTCTGGCCACCGGGGCTGAACAGGTGATGGTCAGCGATCTGCGGGAGGAGTTTGTCCGTGATTACGTTTTTCCCGCTTTTCGGGCCAACGCCGTCTACGAGGGTTCGTACCTCCTGGGCACCGCTTTGGCCCGACCGTTGATCGCCAAAGAACAGGTGCGGATTGCCGCCGCCGCGGGGGCTGACGCGGTAAGCCACGGGGCTACCGGCAAGGGTAACGATCAGGTTCGTTTCGAGTTGGCTTACATGGCCTTGAACCCCCGACTGGCCATTATTTCCCCCTGGCGGGTCTGGGACCTTAACTCCCGCACCAAATTGATGGCCTACGCCAAACAGCACCGGATTCCGGTGTCGGTGACCAAGGCCAAACCGTACAGTTCCGATGAAAACCTGCTCCATATCAGCTTTGAGGGCGGGATACTTGAAGACCCCTGGAGTGAGCCAGAGGAAGCGATGTTCACCCTGTCGGTGTCCCCGGAGAAAGCGCCGGATAAACCCACCTACATGGAGCTGTCCTTTGAGCAGGGCATCCCGGTGGCTCTTGATCAGGAAAAACTCTCGCCGGGGGCGATGCTGGCCCGGCTCAACCAACTGGGGGGGCAAAACGGGGTGGGGCGTCTGGATATGGTGGAAAACCGCTTTGTCGGCATGAAATCCCGCGGGGTTTATGAAACCCCGGGGGGGACCATGCTACGGGTCGCCCACCGCGATCTCGAAACCATCACCCTGGACCGTGAGGTTATGAAGATCCGCGATTCTTTGATTCCCCGCTACTCCGAGCTGATTTACAATGGTTTTTGGTTCTCGCCGGAAATGAAAATGCTGCAAAACACCATGGATTACGCGCAAACTACAGTTAACGGGGTAGTGCGGCTTAAACTTTATAAGGGCAACTGTGTTCCGGTAGGTCGCAAGTCGCAAAACTCCCTTTATCAGGAGAGCTTTGCCACCTTCGAGGAAGATCAGGTTTATCGTCAGGCCGATGCCGAAGGCTTTATTCGTCTCAACGGCCTGCGTTTGCGGATGCAGGCCCTGCGGGAGGATTCTCGTGGCTGAAAGCAAGACCGGGGGTAGTCGAAGCGTGACCGGGGGTAACAGGATCGGGGCCGGTCGCGAGGCGACCGGGACCAACAAGGTCGGGGCTAATCGAATTGTGACCGCGGCCGACAAGCCCGAAGATAATCGCGAGGCGCCCGGGGCCAAGATGAAAATGTGGGGCGGTCGTTTTGGCGAAAAAACGGCGGCTTCGGTGGAGGCTTTCACCGCTTCAATTCATTTCGATGCCCGTCTTTATCGTCACGATATCGCCGGCAGCCGGGCCCATGCCCGAATGCTGGCCCATCAGGGTTTGCTCAGCGCCGATGAATGCGCGCGGATTTTAAGTGGTCTAAATGAAATTGAAGGGGAAATTGCCCGGGGTGCGTTTGTTTTTCGGCCGGAGTTGGAAGATATTCACATGAATATCGAAAAATCTCTAACCGAGAGAATCGGGCCGGCCGGAGAAAAACTGCACACCGCGCGCAGTCGCAATGACCAGGTGGCCCTGGATCTGCGCCTTTATTTGCGAGAGGAATGCGATCGGATTATGGCACTGCTCGCCGACCTCCAGGCGGCCCTGGTCCGCCAGGCCCGGCGTTACCGCCAGACGGTGATGCCGGGCTATACGCACCTCCAGCGGGCTCAGCCGGTGCTGGTGGCCCATCACCTGTTGGCCTATTATGAAATGTTTGGCCGGGATCAGGCCCGGTTGGCCGACTGTGGCCGGAGGATCAACGTGCTGCCCCTGGGGGCGGTGGCTCTGGCTGGCACCGGCCTGCCCATTGATCGTGAATTTGTCGCCCGGCAACTGAATTTCCCCAAGGTGTCGGCCAACAGCATGGACAGCGTGTCCGACCGCGATTTTGTCGTTGAATTTGCCGCCGCCGCCGCCCTGATCCAAGTCCATTTAAGCCGTCTGGCCGAAGAACTGGTACTCTGGACCAGCGAAGAGTTTGCCTTGGTCACCCTGCCCGATGCCTTTTGCACGGGGAGCTCGATTATGCCCCAGAAAAAAAACCCCGATGTCCCTGAGCTGATTCGGGGCAAGAGCGGTCGGGTAATCGGCAATCTCATGGCTCTTTTGACGATGCTCAAGGGGCTGCCCATGACCTACAACCGTGATCTCCAGGAAGACAAGGAGCCGATTTTTGATACCGTCGACACCGTGGCCGCCTCTCTGGCCTTAAGCGCCGAATTGATGGCAGGCCTGCGCTTCAACGAGCAAAAGCTGGCGGCGACCTTAAACCGGGGCTGTATGACCGCCACCGACCTGGCCGATTACCTGGTTCGCAAACAAGTGCCCTTCCGCCAGGCCCACGCTATTGTCGGCCGGGCCGTGGCCTACGCCCTGGGGCAGGGCCGTGATATCGCTGAGTTAAGCCTGATTGAACTGCGCCGTTTCGCCGAGAGCATTGAAGAGGACGTTTTTCAGGTGCTCTCGGTGTCGGGCTCGGTGGCCAGCCGGGTTTCCCCGGGCGGAACCGCCGGGATCCGGGTGGACGAGGCGATTGCCGAGGCCGAACGCCAATTGGCCGATTATGCGCAAAAGGAACACCAATGACAACAGGTGATGGAAAATTGGCAAAAAAGGAAATAACCGGTTGCAACCCACCGGTTTTAACCGGTGGTTGTTGAGGCCACCCTGAGTGAAAAAGAAGATAGGTCCTCATTTGGGTGTCGTAGAAAAGCAGGAGGTTGTAATTATGCTCACGGAATATGTTGAAGAGGCTTTAAGAAGGGCTAAATATGAACTCATTGAAGATGAAGAACCCTACTATGGAGAGATAAGGGAGCTTAAAGGCATTTGGGCGTCAGGCAAGACCCTTGAGGAATGCCGAGACAACCTGAAGGATGTCGTAGAGGGCTGGATATTGCTGAGCGTAAAAAGAGGTCTTAATATTCCGGTTCTCGGTGATTTCGCGGTGAATGAAGTCGAGGAAATAGCGGCATAATGTCGAGACTGAACCCGATCTCTCATCAGAACTTTATTAGAAAGCTCAGACAGTTTGGTTTTGAGGGGCCACATGCAGGGGGAAAACATCTGTATATGTTGAAAGGAGGCGTCAGGCTGACAATCCCGAATATTCACAAACAGAAGATAGGAGTAAATCTTTTGATGCTCTTGCTTAAACAGGCGGGAGTAGCGAGAGATGAATGGATGGAAAATGAATAAATTGGATCAAGAAGAGAAGGACATCATGCCCTTTTGGCGTTCTCTGATCTTGATCGTGCTCGTTTGCCTGTTTTTGTGGGGTTGTGGCAAAAAAACCGATCCTTTGCCGGCGGACGAGGTTCTCCCCGCGCCGATCAGCGATTTAAGTTTTATCTTAACTGATACCGGGGTGGAACTGTCTTGGACCACGCCTCGGCGGACGATACGGGGCGCCAGGTTACCTTATCGGATCGCAGAGTTTGAACTTTTCCGGGCGGTAATGACGGAAGCGGACTATCGGGCTGCCAAGTCGCCGCCTTTCGGCCCACCGCTGATCGTGCGCAATGAAGTTGGTCCGGGCGACCGCGTAATTTTTCGAGAGATTTTGCTTCATCCCGGTCAGCGCCATATTTACCGGGTGCGGAGTCGAGTCGGCTGGTTATTGACCGACGCGCTCTCCAATCAAATTTCCTTCACCTGGCGAACTCCGCCGCCGCCCTCGCTGCTCCCACCTCAAGAAGGGCGGTTTTAGCTTTGGTTTTTCCGTGAGTTTGGCTAAATATGGATAATTTTCAATACGTTGAGTCGGTGCTGCATGTCGAGGAGGTGCCGGTGCCTAAGATCGCCGCCGCGGTGGGCACCCCATTTTACCTGTACAGCGCCGCGACCTTGGGCCTGAATTTCACCGTCTTTGATCAGGCCTTCTCCGGGATTAAGCACTTGACTTGCTTTGCCGTCAAGGCTTGTTCCAATATTGCCGTGCTTCGGCTTTTTGCCCGGCTTGGCGGTGGGGCCGATATTGTTTCCGGCGGGGAACTGCGTCGAGCTTTGGTCGCCGGGGTTGAACCCGGCAAAATTGTTTATTCCGGCGTGGGCAAGACCCGCCCTGAAATCCGCGAGGCTCTTAAGGCGGGCATTTTGATGTTTAATCTGGAGAGCGCGCAGGAACTGGGGGTTGTCCAGGAATGTGCGGCTGAGCTGAGAGTGGTGGCCCGCATTTCCTTGCGGGTCAACCCCGATATTGATCCCCATACTCATGCTTATATTTCAACCGGACTGGCCAAAAACAAGTTCGGAATTCCGACTGAAGAGGCCATGGAGGGTTATCTGGCGGCCTCAGCCTTGGCCAATATCGAGATAGTTGGGTTGAGCTGCCATATCGGCTCGCAAATAACCAAGGTGTCGCCCTTTGTCGATAGCGTGGCCAAGTTGCGGGATTTTCTGGTCCGGCTGGCCGCGGCGGGAATAGTGATCAAGTACCTTGATATCGGCGGGGGCTTAGGGATTCGTTACAACCAGGAAGAACCGCCCTCATCAGCGCAGTATGGGGCCGCCGTTCTTCAGGCCTTGGGCGATCTGGACTGCGTCTTGATCTTGGAGCCGGGCCGGGTTATAGTGGGAAACGCCGGGATTCTGGTGACTAGAGTGATTTTCACCAAATCAGGCCGGCAAAAATTCATTATCGTCGATGCCGGGATGAATGATCTGCTCAGACCCAGTCTTTACGGGGCCCATCACGGGATTATTCCGGTGATTCAAGGAGGTAGAGGCCGCGAAGTGGCCGATGTGGTTGGCCCGGTTTGCGAAACCGGCGACTTTATCTCCCGGGGCAAGGAGGTCCCGGTCGCTCTCTCCGGCGATCTGCTGGCGGTCCAAGATGCCGGGGCTTACTGCTTCTCCATGTCATCCAATTACAACTCCCGCCCCCGGGTAGCCGAGGTTTTGGTCAACGGTCGCGATTTTCACGTGATCCGTCGGCGTGAAACTTATGATGAATTGCTGCGCGGTGAGTTGATCCCGGATTTCTTAATGGACAAAGAAAATCGGGTTGCCAAAAACGATCAACAGTGAGCGGTGAGCGGTGAACAATTAAAAACCTGCCGCCCTGCTGGCAAAAAATACAGCGGTTAGGCGAAGCTTTGTTTTTACCATACATGAATATTTACTTTGGGAAATTTGGCGAGAGATGAATTACCCGATCAAATTTACCAAGATGAGCGGGGCTGGTAATGACTTCATCCTGATTGATCACCGGGAGTCGCTCTTTGCTGATACCGCCGCCGCTCAGAGCTTTGCTCGAACGGTTTGCGAGCGTAAATTTTCGGTGGGGGCCGATGGCCTTATTCTCATTGAAAATTCGTGGGAGGCTGATTTTAGCTGGCAGTTTTTCAATGCCGACGGCTCCATTGCCGATATGTGTGGCAACGGCGCCCGTTGCGCCGCCCGTTTCGCGCACGCCCACGGCATTGCTCCGGCCCGTCTGAGTTTTGCCACTCGGGTTGGCATCGTTGCGGCGGAGGTGACCGGCGCTACGGTTTGCCTGACCATGACCCCGCCCCGTGATTTGCGTCTCGGTCTAAGGTTTGGCCAGCCGACTGACACCTCGACTGACACCTCGACCGCCCGGCTGATCGCTCAACCGACCGCCCGGCCGACCGCGTCCAACAGTTTGCCCTTGCGGCCGGGGGCCAACGACGGCTTGCCCCCTGGTCTGACCTTGATCAATCTCTTGATATGCAGTCTGGCGGCGGTGAACAGCCTGGTGGCGGTGGGAATCCTGATACCCCACTAGCCATGAAGGGGTGGCCCAAGACGGTTCATTCGCTCAACACCGGGGTGCCGCACCTCGTTGTTTTTGTGGACGATATCGAGAACGTCCCCGTTATGCGCTGGGGACGATACTTCCGTTTTCACCCCAGCATGGCCCCCGCCGGCACCAATGTCAATTTTGTTGAGCTGAGCGGGGAAAGCTTGTTGCGGGTTCGCACCTATGAGCGGGGGGTGGAGCATGAAACCATGGCCTGCGGCACCGGCGCGGTGGCCGCCGCTCTAGTGGCGGCCCGACTCGGCCGGGTTGGCTCCCCCACCCGGATTATCACCTCGGGCCGGGAAGAGTTGGAGGTTTACTATCATCTGGAAAGCGACGGTTTCAGCCGGGTTCGTCTAGCCGGTCCGGCGGACTTTATTTACCATGGTCAACTGAATCGAGCGGCCCTGCGGCGGGAAGATTTTTTGGCCGGCAGAAAACAACATGAAAATGTTGCGTATTATGACAGTTTAAGCCATTCTGGGCCGGGAACCGCAGTGTTTTGATTGATCGCCATCTTGAAAAATTGCTATTTTGTTCGAGTTTATGGCCTGCGAAAAAAATACCGCAGGCATCTGCTTGATATTCCGAGGATAATTTTTTGAGCATAACGCAGAAATCGGGCGAAAGAGCAATTTTTTAAGGTGGCCGCAATTTTTCAAGGTGGCCGCAATTTTTCAAGGTGGCATGATCTCAGCTTAGGGGTGGTAAGGAAAGAAGCGTTACAACGACTACACGATGACCTATAGGTGGAGGATGGCGAGAAGAAGATGAGGAACCATAAATTTCGTGGCACTTTCGTGGCGATCGTCACCCCGTTCAACCCCGATGGCGGCCTGGACGAGCAGGGACTGGCAGAGTTGATCGATTTTCAGCTTAAAAACGGGACCAACGGGATTGTGCCCTGTGGCACCACCGGCGAGGCGGCCACCATGAGCCACGATGAGCATCACCGGGTGGTGGAACTGACCGTCAGGGCCGTGGCCGGCCGGGCGCTGGTCTTGGCCGGCGCCGGCTCCAACAGCACCAGCGAAACCATCGAGCTGACCCGTCATGCCAAACAGGCTGGGGCCGACGGGGCTCTGCTGATTACCCCTTACTATAACCGACCTTCTCAAGAGGGCTTGTATCAACACTACAAGGCGGTGGCAACGGCGGTTGATCTGCCCCTTATCGCTTATAACGTGCCCAGCCGCACCGCCGTTAACCTGCTGCCGGAAACGGTGGCCCGCTGTGCGGAGTTGCCCAATATAGTCGGCATTAAGGAGGCCTCCGGCAACCTGCGGCAGGTAAGTGAGGTCATCGGTCTTTGCCCGCCCGATTTTGCCGTACTCAGCGGCGATGATTTTACGGCCATGGCTAGTGTGTTGGTGGGCGGCGTCGGGGCGATTTCGGTAAGCTCCAATGTGGTCCCCAAAGAAATGGCCGAGATGATCACCGCCGCCCTGGACGGCAACCTGACCAAGGCTAATGAGTTGCACTATCGTCTTTTACCGCTGATGCAGGCCATGTTTATCGACACCAACCCGGCGCCGGTCAAGACTGCCTTGGCCATGATGGGCAAGGTGAAAAGCGCCGCTCTTCGGCTTCCCATGTGTGCTTTGAGCCCAAGCGCCGAGGAAAAACTGCGGGCGATTGTGCGAGCCGGCGGCTTGCTCTAATGGCTCACTTAAGACGTCGATTGCAAAAAAAAAATGATAACGTAAAGTGCTGAAGATCGAGCTATGACTAGGGTAATTGTCGCCGGGGCGGCGGGGCGGATGGGGCGCAGGATTTGCGCGATGGTTCAACAACAGCAAGGTCTTGAGCTGGTCGCCGGTTTTGAGCGACCGGACAGCCCGGCGGTGGGGCGTGATCTGGGGGAAGTCGCCGGCATCGGGCAGCTGGGGATCAAAATCGGGGCCGGGGCGGAATCGGCGCTGGCGCAAGGGGAGGTGGTCATCGACTTCACCTGGCACGAGGCCACGATGAAGCTGGCCCGGCTTGCCGCGTCCCACGGCACGGCCATGGTGATCGGCACCACCGGCCTGAGTGCCGATGATCTGGCTGAACTGCGCGAATTGGCGGCCGCATCATGCCCTTGCGTTCAGGCGCCCAATATGGCGGTGGGCGTTAACGTACTGTTCAAGGTGGCCCGTAAGATGGCGAAAGTTTTAGGTGACGGCTACGATATCGAGATCGTTGAAGCCCATCATCGGTTGAAAAAAGACGCGCCCAGCGGCACCGCCCTAAAATTAGGAGAGATGGTGGCTGAAGGGGTCGGTCGCGATTTTGCCGAGGTTGGGGTCTATGCCCGCCACGGGATTATCGGGGAACGAAGCGCGCGCGAGATCGGGATTCAGACCATCCGAGCCGGGGATATCGTGGGTGAGCACACGGTCTATTTCGTCGGGACCGGCGAACGTCTGGAGCTGACTCACCGGGCCCACAATCGTGACAACTTCGCCCGTGGCGCGGCCTTGGCTGCGGCCTGGGTGGTGAATAAACCCCAAGGTCTTTACACCATGTTTGACGTCTTGGGTCTTGAAGATTTTTAAGTTTGGCCCCGCCGGCGGATTTCTTTTGCGGTGAGCAAGTCTTGTTGGGGGTTGGCCGAGAAAGCTTAAGTAACTCAAGGTGGCCTCAAGATTCAATCGTGAAAGTTTGCGCTTACATTGGTCTGGGCGCCAATCTGGGGGACGGTCGCGGCAATCTCCTGGCGGCCTGGCGGCGACTGGCCTTAGCGACCGGAATTGCAACTACCCGCCTTTCCCGTCCTTATTACAGCGAGCCGCTGGGGATGAGGGGCTCGCCGCCGTGGTTTACCAACGCGGTGGGGGAAATTCAGACAAATCTGGCCCCGGAACAACTGCTGACCATCCTCCAGCAGATCGAACAGGAATTGGGGCGAGATCGGTATTGCCAGGGTCGTGATCGGCCCATTGATTTGGACCTGTTGCTCTACGGTGAGGCGATTATCAGCCGACCCCGGCTTGAGGTCCCGCATCCGGCCATGGCTCGGCGGCTTTTTGTGCTGACGCCTTTAAAAGAACTGGCCCCGGCTTTGGTGCATCCGGTTAAAGGGCTCACTATCGCCGAGCTGGCCGAGGAGGCGGCGACTTTGGTCCCCGCCCAGAAGCTTGCTTTGGCAAAGTGGTAAAAAATGCCGCAGCGCCGCGATTTTTCCACCGTACTCCGGTCTGCATTTAATGGCTAAAAGCTAACCGCATAAATCGAAATATTTTACCGCAACGAACTACCAGGAAAAATTTTTTATGCACCCAATTAAGATTATTATTCTCCTGATCCTTATTTATCTGTTATACCGCCTTTATATGCATGCGCGAAAAAAGCGGGTGGCGGCCAGGAAGAAAGGGCGGCAAGTTCAGGGGGAGATTAGCGATGTTCTGGTCCAGGATTCGGTTTGTGGGGCTTATGTGCCTCGCGGCCAGGCCTTGATTCGGCACCACGACGGCCGGGAATTTTTTTTCTGCAGCGAGCAGTGTTGCCGGGAGTTTGAACAGCGTGAGCCCCGGCCTGATAGCTCAAGTGGCTCAACCTCAACCAGTTGAGCCACTTGACTGATTTGGTGGCCGGCAACGCTTTACAATTTTAACGATCTGCGGTTAGTTTGCGAGAGCGTAGCGAACCACGACTGGAATCGTCTGAACCGTTTAATATCCACGCAACCAGGCAACCGGAAAGAAAAAAATGAAATTTTTTATCGATACCGCCAACCTTGAGGAAATCACGCAGGCCATGGATATGGGGGTGGTGGACGGGGTTACCACCAACCCGTCGCTGGTGGCCCGTGAAAACAAGCCCTTTGCCGCATTGCTTACGGAAATAGCCGCCCTGGTCGATGGCCCGATCAGTGCCGAGGTGATCAGCGTCGAAACCGACGGAATGGTGGAGGAAGGCCGCAAGCTGGCCGCCCTTCATGCCAATATTGTGGTCAAAATTCCTATGACCACCGCCGGGCTTAAGGCGGTGAAACAGTTGCACGGACACGGGATCAAAACCAACGTCACCCTGGTTTTTTCCGCCGCGCAAGCCCTGATGGCTGCCAAGGCCGGGGCCGATTACGTTTCTCCTTTTGTCGGCCGGCTTGATGATATTGCCGAAAACGGGCTCAACCTGGTCCAGGATATTCTCGATATTTTTGACAATTACGGTTACTCTACCGAGGTGATTGTGGCCAGTGTTCGCAATCCCATTCATGTGGTGGAATCGGCTCTGATGGGCGCCCATATCGCGACCATCCCCTTCAAGGTCATCGCCCAGTTGGCGGCCCACCCCCTCACTGATATCGGGATAGAAAAATTTCTTGCCGATTGGGCCAAAAGGCCCAGCAAATAGTCGCGTAAGCAGTTTTAGCAAGTGTTATGGCTACCTTGAAAAAAAGGTGGCCTTATGTAACCAAGGCGGGAGACCCGCAACCCCAAATAGTTGTCAGTTGTCAGTTATCAGTGGTCGGTAACTGAAAACCGCACACTGAAAACCGCACACTGAAAACCGCACACTGAAAACCGTACACTGAAAACTGATAACCGACAACCGATGACACCACAGCATACGGTCATAACTCTGCCTAACCTGCTCACCGCTTACCGATTTGCGGTGGTTCCCATTATCCTGCTCTGTCTCCAGCCAGGGGCCGGAGTCTGGGCGGGGTTGATCGCCTTTATCTTGTTTCTTACCGGGGCCCTGAGCGATCTGGCTGACGGCTATGTGGCCCGCATGATGCGCAGCGAAACGGTGCTTGGCAAACTGATCGACCCTTTGGCCGACAAGGTGTTGATCGTTGCGGCTCTGATCATGCTGATCCCTCTGGACAGGGTGGCGGCCTGGGTGGCCTTTGTCATTATTGCCCGCGAACTGGTGATCACCGGCTTCAGGGGGGTGGCGGCGGATGCCGGGATCATCATAGCCGCCGATCGACTGGGCAAAATCAAAAGCATTTTTCAGTATACCGCGCTCTGCGTCCTGATTTTCCCCGCGGCCCTCTTGTCCTGGCCCTATCTCCAGGAATTTGGCGAGATTCTCCTGCTGATCGCTATGGTGCTAACCGTCTGGTCGGGGGTGGATTATTTTGTCCGATTTCGGCGACTATATCTGGCGGCCGGCTCTTCCCCTTCCCGTTGAACGGCGGTGTCCGACTCCTGGCTCGCAATCCTGACTGAGGGGCTTAGTCGTTTGGACATCGCTCCCGCTGAAGCTGATAATGCAGCCGCCTTGCGGCGGGTCTGCCGCTACTACGCTGAGCTACGGAAATGGAGTCGGAGCATTAACCTGGTGGCCGCCGCTCCCGAGCGCGAACAGTTAGAAACCCACTTCCTTGACTCCCTGACCCTCTGGCCCTTAATCGTCCAAAAATGCGGCATTATTGATTCAGGTAGCAGTATTATTGCTTCAGATAAAGGTTCAGCGGGGTTGCGGGTTCAGGCGAGACCCCCCACCCCCGCAACCCCGGGTAGGCAATCAGGCCTGATCGCCCCAAGATGCGGCGTTATTGATGTCGGCAGTGGGGCGGGGTTTCCTGGTTTGGTTCTTAAATGCTGGCGGCCGGAGCTGCTGACCGTCACTCTGGTTGAACCACGGCTGAAAAGGGTTAGCTTTCTGCGTCACGTGATTCGGACCCTTGATCTTAAGGGTGGAATCAAGGTTTTGCCCTGTCGACTTGAGCCGGGGGACCGCAGGCCCGGGCTTGCCAAGGATCAGGAGGGCGGTCAGGAGGGCGGGAGTCAGGAGTCGGGTGAATTTACCCTGATAACCAGTCGGGCTTGCGCCGCCATTGCCCCCCTGCTGAACCTTTGTGCTCCCATCACCCCTCCCGGCGGATTGGTTGTCTGCATGAAAGGTCCCCGGGCCGAGGAGGAACTGGCCCGCTGGCGCTTGGATCAATCCCTCAGCCCCTTCCTGCTTGAAGAAGTTCGCACTTTTTCCCTGCCTTTTTCCGGAGCGCCGCGTAATTTGCTGGTTTTCCGCCGCCTGGCGGCATAGTTTGCGCCCAATTTAGGCATCCAGTTTAGCCTATACAAGGTTTTTGTGTTTTTCATGATAGTGTTTGACAACTATAAAAAGCTGTGATAAACAGAACCTCAAGCTGGCGGGTGATGTGCGCGCCATTGTCCACCAACTGCTGGTTAGTCGATGCGACCTGGCAAAAACTCGCAGAGGACTGCCGCTAGACTTTCAATCACTGATGTCCCCAAAAACCTGAAACTGGAGAACGTGAAAATGGATAGAAAACTAAAGTTTAGTCTCAAGACCGCGCTCATTGCCGCCGCGGTAATCTTAATGGCGTTTGGCATTCCCGCCACCAAAGCCTTGGCTGGTGAACTGGTAATCTACTCCGGTCGTCATTATGTCGACGCGATTATGGATGAGTTTACCAAGCAAACCGGGATCAAGCTTACCTTTCATCGTGGGGGAACGGTTGAGCTTTTTAATCGCATGATGGCGGAGGGCGATCGAACTCCAGCCGACCTTTTAATCACGGTTGATGCTGGTACTTTGGAGCGGGCGAGAATTGCCGGAGCTCTTCACCCGTTTACCTCTGATGTCATCAACCTGGCCATTCCCGCCAAGTTGAGAGCGCCGGACAACAGTTGGGTTGGTTTAACCACCCGCACTCGGGTAATCGTCTATAACCCCGAGCTGGTTACCCAAGAGGAAATTGACCTGCTGAACAGCTACTCGGCGGTGACTTTGCCGCAATTTAAGGGTCGTCTCGGGATCAGAACCGGCTCCAACGTTTATCCGCAGTCGCATGCGGCCATGATGATCGCCCAGAGAGGCGAGGCCTACACCCTGGCATGGCTAAAAGGCTTGGTGCGTAACGCCGGAGACAACATTTTTCCTTCCGATATGCGAGTTGTCGAGGCGGTAGCGGCGGGCGAGGTTCACCTTGGGCTGGTTAATAACTACTACGTTTATCGAGGACTTTTGGATCCTAAATGGAACATCCCGCCCACCAGGCTTGCCTACATCGTTCCTGAGCAGGCCACGGATCAACTTGGTCAGGCATTCAACATTTCCGGGATCGCAATTAGCGCGCACAGTAAAAACAAGGAAAATGCCGTTAAGTTTATCGAGTTTTTGACCGGAGCGGCAGCTAATGCAGACATCGCGCAGGGCAACCACGAGTATCCCGCCAACCCGGCCGCCGCTGCTCTGCCGCAGATGCGACCGCTTATTGAGCTCAGACTTTCTCCGGTGCCGCTGGCCGTTATGGCGCGATATATGGTGCCGGCTATCGACCTGATCGATAAGGCCGGTTATCGCTAACCCGTAAATTCGCTAGACTAAACCCCAAAAGAGTGACCCGCCTGGCCAGGAGGTGGATATCACTCTTTTTGTTGGTAAAAGTTCCGCACACTCAACCCAGCCCACGGCTGCCCGCAGGGTGGGATGTTCTCAGAATTGTTGGCCGGAGGCTACCTTGAAATATCAGTACTCTTCTGCGGCGGTATTAACCACCGGGATCGCCGCTTTGCTGGCTACTCCGCTACTGTTTGTTATCTACAGCGCTTTGACCACCGACGGCGCTTTATGGATCAGGCTGTGGCAAACCCGCTTGCCCTTTTTGTTCAGCAACACCCTCAGTCTTTTGCTGGCAGTCGGTTTGATCTCTCTGGTTCTTGGGGTTTCATTGGCCTGGATTATGGCTCGTTATGAGTTCACTGGCAAAAGAATATGGAAATGGCTGGTGCTTCTGCCTTTCGCGATGCCCGGTTACGTGCTGGCGTACGCTTACGCCACGATCATGGCCCCCGGGGGCATTTTTCATAATTTCTGGGTCTTGATCGGGGGCGATCTTGCCTCGATGCCGTCCTTGTACAGTTTTTGGGGGGTGGCCCTGATTTTAAGCCTGGTCAATTACCCTTACGTTTATCTGCTGACCTATATGTCGTTGTTAAAGACCAACGCCCACTACGAAGAAAGCGCGCTGCTGGCCGGCGCTTCCAAGACCAGAGTGGCCTGGAGCATTACCTTGCCGATGGCCAGACCGGCCATTATCGCCGGACTGGCTCTAGCCTTGATGGAAGTTTTGGCCGACTATGGGACGGTGGCCTTATTACGTTATCCCACCTTTACCGAGGCCATAGTACGACAGATGCAGGCCCGCTTTGACCCATACGGAGCTGCCGCTATTGGCGCCGTGGTTCTGATTTTGACCATCAGTCTGATGCTGATTGAAAGATATTTTCGTGGAAGAAAGAGCTACACCCAGGTGGTCGGGGGCGCCCGGGCTTACCAGCCGCAAAAACTCCGCGGCAAGTCCCTGGTTCTGGTTAGCGGCTTTTTTTTACTGATCGCGGTTTTCGCCTTTTTTGCCCCCGTAGCCATGCTTATTCGACTAAGTTTGATGGGGTCGGTGATTCCCGATCTGCTAAGCTCACTGCTGAGTTCGTTAATAGTGGCGTTTATCGGGGCTACGGTGGCGGTGGTGGTGGTGCTGCCCATTGCGTATCTCAATGTCAGGAATAAAACCTTCCTCAGCAAGATATCATCTTATGCGGTGGCTATGGGGTATAGCCTGCCCGGCCCGGTTATCGCGGTAGGGCTCACCTTGCTGGTCACCACCTTTGTGCCGGCGCTGTTTGGCGGTTTTGTGGTTTTGATTTTTGCCTACCTGGTAAGGTTTTCCCCGATTGCGCTGCAATCGCAAGAGGCGGCAATTCAACAGGTGTCTACCAACCTTGAGGATGCCGCGCGCATTCTGGGGAAGAGCCCGATACAGACTGTCCGGGAAATCACCCTGTCGCTCATTAAGCCAGCGGTATTTACCGCCTGGATCTTGGTTTTTGTTGATATTATAAAAGAGTTGCCGGCCACCATGATGTTAAGACCTCTGGCCTTTGATACCCTGGCTATTCAGGTCTGGATGATGGCTTCAGAGGAGTTATGGGAGTTGGCTGCGGCACCGGCTCTTTTGATTGTGATCGTGGGATTGTTCCCTATTATCTATTTTGTCGGAAAAATGGAGCAAGGAGGAGGGGGTCGAGATGGTAAAGGAATATAAGGCCCGCCCTAAGGCAATTCTTGATTTTCGCTTGAGGAAAAACAAATGGTGTTGAGGTTTGCTGAAAAAACCCCGGAGATTGGTGAGACAGAGACATCTAGTGTCCTGCTGCAAGAGGTATCTAAGACCTTTGGCGAGACCACGGCTATTCCCAGGCTGAACCTTGAAGTCAAAAAGGGGGAATTTTTCTCTCTGATGGGGCCGTCGGGCTGCGGCAAGACCACGGTTTTGCGGCTGATAGCCGGGCTTGAAGCGCCGGATGAGGGCAGCATTGTTATAGGGAATGCTATTACCGGGAAGATGGAAGTCGCCGGATCGGTATGGGTTCAGCCTGAAAAACGGGGAATAGGGTTGGTTTTTCAGGATTATGCGCTGTTCCCGCATATGACGGTTTCTGACAATGTCGGTTTTGGGTTAATAAAGTGCGGCGGAAGTAAACGCAAACAGAAGGTGATGGAACTGCTTGATATGATCGGATTACTTGCCATTGCTCAAAGATATCCCCATGAACTCTCCGGTGGTCAACAGCAGCGGGTTGCACTGGCCAGAGCGATGGCGCCCGCGCCGCAGGTAATGCTTTTAGATGAACCCTTTTCCAATCTTGATGCTGATTTGAGAATGGAGTTGCGCGCTGAAACCAAACGGATTCTTAAAACCAGCGGGACCACGGCAATTTTGGTTACCCACGATCAAGCTGAGGCCTTTTCGCTCTCTGATCGGATCGGGCTGCTGAATCACGGCAGGCTTGAACAGGTGGGAACGCCTGATGAAATTTACCATCGCCCCCTGACTCGCTTTGTGGCGAGATTTGCCGGCCGGGCGGACTTTGTGGCCGGAAGAGTTGAGGGAGATTTGGTGGTCTCCGTCATCGGCAATTTTCCCCTGGAAGAACCGCTTGATCCGGCGGTAAAGCGTAAATTGGCCGAGGTGGAGATCATGATCAGGCCTGATGATGTGGCATTTGTGGTAGACCCGCAAGGCGCCGCTTCCCTGCTTGAAGCGGAGTTTACGGGCTCTGAAATTATTTACAAAATAATGCTGCAAGACGGTAAGATGATTCATGCGATTAGGTCCTCAACCAGCAGATTCGAGGTGGGCTGTAAAATAAACGTTGAAATTAACCCGGAGCATTTGGTGGTTTTTGCCGCTTAATCATTTGGGAAACTCGGATAGACCAATTTTTATTTATTTTAAGCAGGAAATTCCACATAATATCAATTCGTTGAGTTTCAAAGCTTAAAAAGCATAACCGCATCATGCCTGTTTGTGCAAAGACAACATTCTTATTTTTTTCAGGCTATCTTGAAAATTAGCTATTTTGTTCGAGCTTACGGCACGTAAAAAAAATGGTTGACCGATGCCGGTCAACAAGGGAACTTATTACCGCGGGCATATGGTTGCCATTCCGAGGATAATTTTTTGAGCATAACGCAGAAATCGAGGCGGTTGCCGACGAAAGAGCAATTTTTCAAAGTGGCCATTGGTAATATTGTGGAGCTGGTTAACGGGTCGCTAAGATGAAAAAAAGGGGGGGTGAAATTATGAGGAAAATTGGGCAGTATTTTGTGGGTGGTCTGCTCTTTTTGGCGCCGGTGGTGATCACGGTGTACGTGGTTTTTCTGCTTTTTACCACGATCGACGGGATTTTTTCCTTTGAACTGCCGGGGGCTGGTTTTCTGTTTACCGTCGGCTTGATCACCTTCGTGGGGTTTGTGACCTCCCATCTGTTGGCTCACCGGCTGTTGCTGTTGGTGGATCGTCTTTTCTCCCGGCTGCCGTTGGTTGCCCTGCTCTATGCCTCGCTCAAGGATCTGGTCAATGCCTTTGTGGGCGATAAAAAAAGCTTCAACAAGCCGGTGGAGGTTGCCCTTGACGCGGACCACAAAATTCGGGCGCTGGGCTTTATCACCCGGGATGATCTTCAGTCCCTGGGGCTGACGGACAGTGTTGCCGTTTATCTGCCCCAGTCCTATAATTTTGCCGGCAACCTGGTCATCGTTGAGCGCTCGCGGGTAACCCCGTTGGCCGCCAGTCCTAGCGAGGTTATGAAACTGATTGTCTCCGGGGGTGTTTCCGCTAAGTAGCGCGTAAACGGCAACTCGAAAAAAAACGTGTTTATACCGGGCATTAAAAAATGCTAAATCCCCAAAAATCAGCCCCGTATTTGCCGGCGGTGAAGAGTAAAACCGCGCAAATCAGCCACTTGATGGGCCGAGCCGGGATATGCTTCTGGCAACGAGCGCCAAGATATATGCCCACCATCCCCCCCAGTCCGAAAAGCAGACCTAACTGCCAATCCGGGGCCACCGCCAACCCCGGATAGTAGGGGGCCAGTAACTGGTAAAATGATACTCCGGCTACTGAGGTGACGAGAGTGCCGAGCAGGGCCGCGCCGGCCACGGTGTAAACCGGCAAACCGAAGACCGAGACGAAGAAAGGGGCGATGATTGCCCCGCCGCCGATCCCGTAAATACCTCCCACCACCCCCACTGCCAGACTCAGGCTGAAAATTCCCCAGCAGGGGACCTCAAATTGTTCGCCGCAAAAAGTGTAGCCCAGGCTCCGGAGATTGAAATGAGTTGTTTTGGTCACCAGTAGGGGTTCGCGCCGTCCGGCCGATCCTGCCGTCTCCTGGTGGTGCTGGGAACGGACCAGTTGATGGAAACGCTGTTCGCTGGCATCCTGAGTTTGCTTGGCGACGGATTGGCGGCCTCGCCGCAGCAGACCGAAGGCCATGCTCAAGCCGAGATAAAGGAGTACGGCAGCGGCGAATAATTTGAAGTTACGAGGGTCGGGCAGGTAGGTCAAGCGGATATAAGCCCCGAGAAAAACCCCCGGCAGGGAGCCAGCCACCACCACCCAAACCAGGGGCCAGACCATCCGCCCCTCTTTGAGGTAACGGTATGCCCCGCTGGGAATCGCCACAATGCTGAAAACCTGATTGGTGGCGCTGACCGACGGGCTGGTGTAGCCCAGGACCGACATCTGGAAGGGGAGCAACAGGAAGGCCCCGGAAAGGCCGCCTAAGGAGGTGAAGAAGGAAATCACCAAGGCTACCAGCGGTGGTATCCAGACACTGACGTAGATGTCGGCGGCGGCAAAATACATGGGGTTTCACACTCTATGCAAGAAGGAGCCATTATGCAAGAAAAAAGCGGATTTTTTTGTCATTTTTGGGCCCAGAGAAATAACTCGCAAACAGCTATGTTGGGTTCTGTCGATGTTTAGCTTTTTGTTGGCATTCACTCCCGCGGGGGTTTATAGTTCGCGCCGGTTAACGAAACGGATTTTTACCGTTTTTTTGCAAACACCTACATAAAAAGGAGTAAGAAAGATGAACATTCTGGTATTCGGGCCCAATGGCAGCGGCAAAGGCACTCAAGGCGCGATCGTCCAGAAAAAATATGGGATGCCCCATATCGAATCCGGAGCTATTTTTCGGAAAAATATTGACGGTTGCACCGCGTTGGGCCAAAAAGCCAAGATCTATATTGACCGGGGCGATCTGGTTCCAGACGACATTACCATTCCGATGATTCTCAATCGACTGCAAGAGGCCGACTGCAAGCAGGGCTGGATTCTCGACGGTTTTCCCCGGAACAAGGCGCAGGCTGAGGCCCTGGCCGAGGCCCTGGCCGAGGCCGGGATCAAACTTGACTTTGTGGTGGAAATCGTCCTGCCCCGTGATGAGGCCAAGTTGCGGATCACCGGTCGTCGGCTCTGTGTTAAGGACAACAACCATCCCAACCATATTGCCTTTGACGCCATCAAGCCGGGGGAAAAGGATGGAAAACCGGTTTGCCGGGTTTGCGGTGGCGTTTTGAAGACCCGCCCCGATGACCAAGATGACGTGGCCATCGACAAGCGACATGGTATCTATTACGATGACAAGGTCGGGACCATGGCTGCCGTTAATTTCTTTAAGGGCCTGAGCGCGGATATGAACAAGGAGCTGGGCGGGAGCGCTAAGGTGATCGCGGTGGATGGCCGTCCCTCGATCGGCGAGGTCAGCGCGGCCATTATGAAGCAGTTGGACTGAGGTGAACGCTTTGGTTGGAGTAATAATGGGGTCGCGCAGCGATTGGGAAACCATGCGGCATGCTGTTGCGACCTTGGAGCAACTGGGAATTACCAATGAGGTCCGGGTGGTTTCGGCCCACCGAACCCCGGAGCTGTTGTTTGCGTACGCCGCAGGCGCCAAAGCTCGCGGCCTGGAAGTGATCATCGCCGGGGCCGGCGGGGCGGCCCATCTGCCCGGGATGGTGGCGGCCCGTTGCTCTTTGCCGGTGCTGGGAGTGCCGGTGCAGTCCCAAGCTCTCAACGGTCTGGATTCACTGCTGTCGATCGTCCAGATGCCGGGCGGAATTCCGGTGGGCACTTTGGCCATTGGCCCGGCCGGGGCCAAGAATGCCGCGCTGTTGGCCGCCGCCATTTTGGCCAACAAGTATGAGGCGGTGGCCAAAACCCTGGAGGATTTCCGGCGGGAGCAAACGGTGGCGGTGTTGGCCGATTCCGATCCTCGTTTGCCGGTGGGGCGCAAAACATGAAGGTAGGGATCATCGGGGCCGGTCAACTGGGTCGGATGCTGGTCATGGCCGGTTATCCTTTGGGTTTACGGTTTGAAATGTTTGATCCTAACCCCCGGGCCTGCGGTGCTCAGGTCGCGCCCCTGACCACGGCCGCCTTTGACGACTGGCAAGCCTTGGCGGCCCTGGCCGACCGGGTGGACTTGGTCACCTTTGAATTTGAAAATGTCCCGGTGGCGACCATGGAGTTTCTGGCCGCCCTCGTCGATGTTTTTCCCCGGCCGCCGGTGCTGAAGACGGCCCAGGATCGGCTGCGGGAAAAGGAGTGTTTCCGCAAACTTGATATCCCCACTCCGGATTACCTGGTGGTGGATCGGCGAGAAGATTTGACCGCAGCGGTGGCCTCTCTGGGTTTGCCGGCGGTGCTGAAGACCCGATGTCTTGGCTACGACGGCAAGGGGCAGGTCATTTTGCGTCGGCCTGGGGATCTGGATGCCGCCTGGACCGCCCTGGGCACGGCCCCGTTGATTTTAGAGGCCTTAATCCCCTTTGAGCGGGAAGTGTCGCTGGTGGCGGCGCGTGGTGGCGACGGCGGCATGGCTTTTTATCCGCTGGCGGAAAACACCCACAGGGATGGCATTTTGCGGCTTTCCCTGGCTTGCGTCGCTGATCCCATGCAGCTTAAGGCCGAAGAGTACACCCGGCGGGTGCTGGAGCACTTTGCCTATGTCGGAGTTCTGGCCTTCGAGTTTTTTCAGGTTGGGGATCGCCTGGTGGCTAATGAAATCGCCCCCCGGGTCCACAATTCCGGCCACTGGAGCATTGAGGGGGCCGAAACCTGCCAGTTTGCCAATCATCTGCGGGCTATTTTAGGTTGGCCTTTGGGAGCCCCTGATCTTTGGGGGCAATCGGCGATGATTAATTTCATTGGTGAGTTGCCGCCGCTTGCCCCGCTACTAAAATATCCTTATCTGCACTATCACGCTTACGGTAAATCTCCGGCCCCGGGACGTAAGGTGGGGCATGCCACCCTGCGCCTGCCGTCCTCGGCGAATTTGCCGGCGGCCCTGGCCGATTTGTTTTTCCAAAAAGATCTAGGCCTGGAAGATTTGCAATTGACCGTTGGCGAAAAAAAAGGGATTCAACCGGGGTGACCCTGATCCGGTAGCTGAAGGCCACCTTGAAAAATTGCTCTTTCGCCCGATTTCTGCGCTATGCTCAAAAAAATATCCTCGGAATATCAACCAGATGCCTGCGGTAATAAGTTCCCTTGTTGACCGGCATCGGTCAACCATTTTTTTTTCGCATGCCGTAAACTCGAACAAAATAGCTAATTTTTCAAGGTAGCCTGAAGCTATGAAAACTCCACGTTTGCAGTTTGACCCCGATGGTGGTTTGATTTTAGCCGGCGCTTGGACTTTGCGGGAATTAACGCCGCATCTTGGGCAAATCCGTCGGCAACTGGCGACCGTGCCGATTCGGTCCTTTTGGCGGTTGACGAAAATAGAGCGTCTCGATAGTTTTGGCGCGATGCTCTTATGGCGGGGATGGCGTTGCAACTGGCCGCAAAACCTGGAAATAAGTGAAGAGTTGCGGGCCATCATCACCGCCGTGGCGGAAAAGAGCGGCGCCCTGTTACCCCGCCCCGTCGCCTTCGGCCTCCAGGGTATCTTGATCATCCTGGGGGTGATCCTGCTCTCCTTTTTTCGCCAGTTGGTTGATTTTGTCACGCTGTTTGGCCGACTCTGGCTCGATCTTTTTTTTCTGCTTTCTCGTCCCCGGCAGTGGCCACTTAAGGAAATATCCGCCAACTTTTATAAGGTTGGGGTGCAGGCGATGCCGGTGGCGGCCCTGGTCGGTTTTTTGGTCGGAGTGGTGCTTTCCTATCTTTCGGCGATGCAGCTCAGAATTTTTGGGGCCGAGGCCTTGCTGGTCGATATTCTGGGTTTGGGGATCATTCGGGAGTTGGGGCCGGTGCTGCTGGCCCTGCTGGTGGCTGGTCGGTCCGGCTCGGCAATGACCGCGCAGTTGGGGGTAATGCGGGTCACCGAAGAACTCGACGCTCTGGCGGCGATGGGGATCTCGCTCTCGCTGCGCCTGCTCCTGCCCAAAGTTTTGGCTTTGACTTTGGCTATGCCCCTGCTGGTCCTCTGGACCTCGGCGGTGGCCCTGTTGGGCGGGATGGTGTCAGCCAAAATCCAGTTGGGAATGAGTTACGCCTTTTTTTTTGAAAGCCTGCCCCAGGTGGTGCCGGTGGCCAATCTTTATATCGGCCTGGGTAAAGGGGCGATTTTTGGTTTATTGATTGCCTTGGTGGCCTGTCATTTTGGTTTGCGCATTCGGCCCAACACTGAAAGCCTGGCGGCAAACACCACCGCTTCGGTGGTTACCGCCATCACCCTGGTGATTTTGGTGAATGCGGTGATTGCCGTGGCGATACGGAATATCGGCATGCCCTTATGAACCCCAAAAAGGTGGTGGCGCTGCGGGGACTGATCAGCCGTTTCGGGGATAACCTGGTGCTGAACGGGGTTGATTTGGACATCATGGCCGACGATATTGTCGCCCTGGTGGGCGGCTCAGGCAGTGGCAAGACCACGCTTTTGCGCCATATCATCGGATTGCATCGGCCCGCTGCCGGCGAGGTGTTTTTGTTTGGCGAGCCTCTGTTTGCCGGTAACTACCTGGAACAGCAGGTCCGCCGCCGTCGTTTCGGCGTGCTTTTTCAGCAAGGGGCCTTGTTTTCCGCCTTTAACGTCAGAGATAATATCGCCTTTCCCCTGCGGGAGCTTAAGGCGCTGGAAGAGGAGGAAATTCAGGCTCTGGTGGCCTACAAGCTGGCGATGGTGGAGCTGGAGCCGGAACACGCTTTGCTGATGCCGGCTCAATTATCGGGAGGGATGAGCCGACGGGTGGCTCTGGCCCGGGCCTTGGCCCTGGAGCCGGAGCTTTTGTTGCTTGATGAACCCACCGCCGGGCTTGATCCTGATCGCAGTACCTCCTTCGTCGCCCTGGTTCGTCGCCTGCACCGTCAACTGGGAATTACCGTGGTGCTGGTAACTCACGATGTCTCCACCCTGCTGGCCCTGGCTGGTCGAGTGGCGGTGCTGGCCGATCGGCGGATTGTCAGCGCAGTCTCGCTGGAAGAAACCATGAAGCTGGATCACCCTTTTATTCAAAGTTTTTTTCAGCTTTTCTCAAAGCGCGGCTGAGGGGTTTCAGCGGGAGAAAGATGGATGGAAAATCGCAGTTATGCCTTAGCTGCCGGTCTTTTTGCTCTGGTAATGGGATCGGCCTTGTTTGCGGTTATCTGGTGGTTTGGTGATAATCGTGAAATCACCCGCGACTATATCTTAGTCACCCAGGGAAATGTCGGCACCCTTAATGTCCATGCCGGAGTCCGGTTTCGGGGCATGGTAGCGGGCCGGGTTACCGCGATCCGCCTGGATCCTGAAGACCCGCGCAACATCTTGGTCACCATCAGCATCAGAGCAGACCTCCCCATAACTCGGGGGACCAGCGCCACGCTGGACAGTATGGGGGTGACCGGGATTGGCTTTATTCAACTTGATGACTTTGGTGATGATCTTCGGCCGCTGGTGGAGGTCTCAGGTCGGCCGCCCCGTTTGCCCCTGGAACCCAGCGTCATCACCCGGATTGCCGAGGCCACCTTTCAGGCCCTGCTGGGGATTAACACCACTACCAGTTACCTGAACGCCTTGCTCTCCGAGGAAAACCGAGGGCGTTTTGCGGATATTTTGGTCAAACTGGACGCCGTTGCCGACGGAGTGGATCAGGGGCTGGAAGAGATGTCGACTACCCTGAGCGCCCTGCAAGAGTTGGTCGGGCCGAAAAACCAGGCCCGGCTAACGGGGCTGCTGACCAGTTTTGAGCAGGCGGGGGCTGAAGCCGTACCGGCGTTTCAGGAATTGCGGACACTGCTGGCAACCCTTGAGGAGATGAGCGAGCTGATCGCCACCAGGGTGGACGAGGTCGGCGACGGCTGGCGCAAGACCGGAGATTACCTGGCTGATGATACCCTGCCGCGAGTGGATCGTTTGCTTGAGGAATTAAGCAGCGGAACCCGACGTCTTGAGCGTTTGCTTGAAGATATTGAGAACGATCCCCGGATCATTCTACGAGGCCGGGCGCAACCGGAACCCGGACCGGGAGAAAGGTAAGCCCCAGAGATGAATCTAAAAAGTGAGCCCCAAAGCATGAAATACCTGCGTATCCGGTTAATCGGATTACCAGTATTGTTGTTTGTCGCTGCCGCCGTCAGTGGCTGCGGCCTGCTCGTCGCCCCCCCGCAGGCGGCAATTTTTGAGTTGCGTTTGCTCGCAACCGTGGCGACACGCGAGGAGCGCCAGGTAGTCGCCGATGCCGCGGATACTCAAAGGGCGGCCGGCCACCAGGCGCTGCGGCCGCTACGTCTGGTAGTAATTGCCCCCTCCTGGCTGCAAAGCCGGGCCATGCATTATCGCTTGGACTATCGAGATGGTGATCATCGCCGCGCGTACCGGGCAAGTCGTTGGGTGGCGGCGCCGACGGAGATGATTGCCGTGGCCTTAGAGCGCCACTTTATCGCCGTCGCGGTGGTCGATCCCGGCGTTCAAGACCACGTTGGGAGGAAGGTCACGGCCGCGCCTTACTATCTCAGGCTTCATCTGGATGAATTTATCCAGGTTTTTGTCACCGAGCAGCACAGTTACAGTCTTTTGCAGGTTCAGGCCGAATTGCGGTGCAGCGAAAAACGGGGCGGGACCATCGCGCGTCGGCAGTTTGCGATCAGCCGGGAGGCCCCCAGCCTTGATGCCGCCGGCGGGGTCGCCGCCCATCGCCTGGCCCTACAAGTCTTGGCCGAGGAACTGCAAGCCTGGCTGGTCGCACATAGCACATTATGCTGCGGGGGGCCCAAATGAACGAGGCTGAGGCGCCGGTAAACTTTTACCGCCCTGAATCGCCAAATTTAATAGCCCTGGCGCGCAGTTACCCCGCCCGCGCTCAGACCATAACCAGCTTCACCGGACAGTGATCCGACATTCCGCGCTCAGACCATAACCAGCTTCACCGGACAGTGATCCGACATTCCGGAATCAGACCATAATCAACTCCACCGGGCAGTGATCCGATCCCGTTATTTCCGGGCGAATGTTGGCCGCCTGCACCCTGGAGCGGCCCGCCGTGTCGATGCAGAAATAGTCGATTCTCCAGCCGATGTTGCGTTTCCTAGCACCCCCCCGGTAGCTCCACCAGGTGTAGTTGTCTCCCGCCTGATTAAACATCCGGAAAGTGTCGATGAAGCCCGTGGCCAGAAACTGATCCATCCAGGCCCTTTCTTCTTGGGAGAACCCGGGGCTTTTTTCGTTTTCCTTGGGGCGGGCCAGATCAATTGCCCGGTGGGCCACGTTGAGGTCGCCGCAGATTACCACGTTTTTATTTTTGGCCAGCCGGTGGGTGAATTCCAGAAAATGACGACAGAAGTCGAGTTTATAGGGCAGGCGGATCAGTTCCGGTTGGGCGTTGGGTAGATAGGCGTTGACCAGGTAGAAATCGGCGAATTCCAGGGTCAGCACCCGTCCCTCTTGATCGTGCTCATCTCTGGCCATTCCGTACATCACCCGCAGCGGGTCCTTGCGGCTGTAGGTTGCCACGCCGGAGTACCCTTTACGCTTGGCCGGCAGCCAGAAGGCCGTATAGCCCGGCAGCTTCCGGATTTCTATCGGCAGTTGCTCGGGGTGGGCCTTGATCTCTTGCAGGGCCAGCAGATCCGCGTCCAATTCGTGGACGATCCGGTTAAAGCCCTTTTTGGCGATGGCCCGCAGGCCGTTGACGTTCCAGGAAACCAGTTTTATCCGCTTTGTCTGGCCATCTTTGTTGGTCGGACTTGGCAAGCGCGGGATTTCCGGGCTTTGGGGGGGGTGATGACCTGTTTTTGGGGGTTCCACCGCGGTTAGATCGTTGCTCGGCGGCTTGCGGGGCTTAACCCCGAGGCGAGGGCAGAGATCGCCAAGTGGACAGCGGTCGCAGTGGGGGGCGATGGGTCGGCAGATTTCCTGGCCGAAGGCGACCAGCAGCGAATTGATCCGTCGCCAGTATTGCCCCGGCAGGTTGGCGCGTAAGGCCATTTCGGTGGCCAAGGGGGTGGTGGTTTGCACGTAACCCCAGATGTTGATTATTCGATGAACATGGGTATCAACGCAAATTGCCGGTTGCTCAAATGCCACCGCCACCACCAGGTTGGCGGTCTTACGTCCCACCCCGGGCAGACGTATCAACTCTTCTACCGTGGCCGGAATCTGTCCGGCAAACTCTTCGGCCAAAACCCCCGGCAGCCGACTTAAGTAACCGGCCTTAGCCCGGAAAAAACCTACCGGATAAATGATCCCGGCCAGTTTTACCTTAGAGAGTGCGGCCAGACTTTGCAGGTTGGGGGCTTTGGCGAAAAGCCGGGCTGCGGCCGGGGCGGTAACTTCATCTTTGGTGCGGGCCGAGAGCATGGCGGCCACCAGCACCTTGTAGGGATCACGGGTCTGGACCGCAATTAAGTCCACCACCGGGACCCGGTATAGCGGGACCTCGACTTCCAGCCGGGCCATCGCCTCGTTTATTTTAAATTTGGTCATTTTTACCGATCTCAAGCTAAGGTTAAAGCCTCCGTTGCAAGCGACGATGAAAAAACATCTTGACAGGCTAGATGTCAAGTGATAGATTTGATAGTGATTACTAAAAACAGTCAGGCCAACTAAGCGATAACTGAAACATCAACCACTTTTAAGGAGAACGAAAATGTCCGAGAAAAAGTTGACAACCGCCGCTGGAGCCCCCGTTGCAGACAACCAGAACGTCCTGACCGCCGGCCCCCGGGGGCCGATGTTGCTCCAGGATGTCTGGTTTTTGGAAAAGCTCGCCCACTTCGACCGCGAGGTTATTCCCGAGCGGCGGATGCACGCCAAAGGTTCCGGGGCCTACGGAACTTTCACCGTCACTCATGACATTAGCAAGTATTCCAAGGCCAAAATTTTTTCCCAAATTGGCAAGCAGACCGATTTGTTTCTTCGTTTTTCCACCGTGGCCGGAGAGCGGGGGGCGGCGGATGCCGAGCGCGACATTCGGGGCTTTGCCGTCAAATTTTACACGGAAGAGGGCAACTGGGACATGGTGGGCAACAATACTCCGGTATTTTTTCTTCGTGACCCCTTGAAGTTTCCCGACCTCAACCATGCCGTCAAGCGTGACCCTGAAACCAACCTGCGCAGTGCCAAAAACAATTGGGATTTCTGGACCCTCTTACCGGAGGCCCTGCACCAGGTGACCATCGTCATGAGTGATCGGGGAATTCCCGCCACCTACCGTCATATGCACGGATTCGGCAGCCACACCTTCAGCCTGATCAACGCGGCTAACGAACGCTACTGGGTCAAGTTTCACTTCAAGTCCCAGCAGGGCATTAAAAATCTTACCGACGCCGAGGCCGAGGCGACGGTTGGTAAATGCCGGGAAAGCCATCAGCGGGATCTTTACGATAGCATTGCCCGCAAAGACTTTCCCCGCTGGACCTTTTACGTTCAGATCATGCCGGAAAAAGAGGCATCCTCTTGCCCTTACAACCCCTTTGATCTCACCAAAGTGTGGCCCCATTTGGATTATCCCCTGATCGAAGTGGGGGTTCTCGAACTTAATCGCAACCCGAAAAATTACTTTGCCGAGGTCGAGCAGTCGGCTTTTAATCCGACCAACGTTGTGCCCAGCATCAGCTTTTCACCGGACAAAATGCTGCAAGGACGACTGTTCTCCTACGGTGATGCTCAGCGTTATCGCCTGGGGGTTAATCACAACCTGATTCCGGTCAACCGGTCGCGTTGCCCCATGCACGCTTTTCATCGCGACGGAGCCATGCGGGTGGACGGCAACTACGGCAGCACTCTGGGGTATGAGCCCAACAGTTACGGCGAATGGCAAGAGCAGCCGGATTTTGCCGAGCCTCCTTTGAGCCTTGATGGGGCCGCCGACCACTGGAATCATCGTGAGGATGACGATTATTACTCTCAGCCGGGCAACCTTTTCCGTCTGATGAGCCCCGAGCAGCAGCAGGTTCTGTTTGCCAATACCGCCCGGGCGATGGGTGACGCCCCCGAAAAGATCAAGGTTCGCCACATCGGTAATTGTCATCGGGCCGATCCAGTCTACGGCGCGGGGGTGGCCAAGGCTTTGGGTATTGCCATGAGTAAAACTCCCTGATGTTGATTTGCGATAAGGTTCGCGTAATTTAATAACGTAAGGCTACCTTGAAAAATCAGCTATTTTGTTCGAGATCAAGGCACGTAAAAAAAATTACCGCAGGCATATGGTTGATATTCCGAGGATAATTTTTTGAGCA
>SJBG01000005.1 GCA_004332195.1 Desulfobulbaceae bacterium | reverse complement strand
CCATTTCGCGTACACTCCGACCAGTATAGCGGACACACCGAAGAGTTAGGTTACAATAAATAACCTTATAACCTTGGAGGTGTAAAATGCAAGAGAGCAGAAGGCATAGGACGTACGACCGGCAGTTCAAAGAAGAAGCAATACGGCTTGTGACAGAAGGCGGGCGATCAGTAACAGAAGTAGCCCATAGCCTTGGGATTCACGAGAATCTGCTGCACACATAGAAACGAAAGCATAAAGAAGACCCATATCGGGCAGTTTCCCTGGCAAAGGCCACCTAAAGCCAGAGGAAGAAGAACTCAAAAGGCTGCTGAAAGAAAATGCCAACCTGAAGGATGATAGGGAAATCCTAAAAAAAGCGTTGGCCATCTTCTCAAAACACCCCAGATGAAATACTGGTTCATGGATCAGTATCGCTCCACACATGGGGTGCAGAGGATGTGCCGAGTCATTGGAGCATCAAGGAGCGGATATTACAGCAGGAAGATACAGCCTCAGAGCAAGAGGCAGAAGGAAAACGAAAAGATACTCATGGAGATAAGAGAATCACACAAAAACAGTCGCAGGGCATATGGAAGTCCGAGAATCACGGAGGATTTGCAGGCAAAAGGGACAAGATGTGGCGAAAACCGCGTAGCCCGATTAATGAAAATACATGGCATTGTTGCCAAGACAGCAAAGAAGTTCAAAGCGACAACGAACTCGAAGCACAATTTGCCTGTTGCTCCCAATCTCCTGAGTCAGAACTTTGAGGTAGAAAAGCCAAATACCGTATGGGTATCTGATATTACGTATATTGCAACCATGGAAGGCTGGTTGTATCTGATGGAGGATGTAACGCATGATGGCCTTATGGGGCACCTTGGTGTGATAGGAGTGCGCGTTGTAGATGGGGTCGTTTTTGCCCTCGCTCACATCGGCCGCAAATGGCTCGCGGTGGTAATGATAGCCCTCAGTCTGCTCCGGCTTCTGCGCCTCCCATTCAGCTATGAAGTCGGCGATCCACGGGTTCGGGCAGGCGGTGTAGTACGGCGGATCGCTCAGATTTAGGATGTCTTCGTCGCTGCCGATGGGAAAACCGTCGATCTTGCGGAACTCCGGGTTCTGGAGTCTCTTGCGCAGTTCCTCGGTGAAGTGGGTGCGACGGGCCGCGTCGTTCTCGAACGTCATACTGAGACAAGTCACCGGGCCCGCAACCGAAGCTACCATTTCTTCATCAAATAAATTTTCCGAACCCTCTTTGGCCGGAACGTATTTCGACTTGAACATGCTTTCCTGCTTCATTTGGTTTTTTCCAGTAAGGCTCTGCCCTTGTCCGTGGTGAGGTAGGCCTGCAAACGACTACGTGGCTTGTCGGGAATAGTTCGATCAAGTAGCCCATCGTTCAGCAATCGATCCAGATAGTTTCGCTGGAATGTTTCCCGATGCTTTATGCCTGTGATCTCTTGAATTTCTGCGCTTTTTTTTGAGGTTCCAGGCAGGCGGACAGTACCTCAATAATCCAGCCTTCCACTTGTCCGGTGACTTGTCCGGTGACTTGTCCGGTGACTTTGTGGCCAGTGGCATCGACTCGGGCATCGCCGATAACGGCTGATCTCCCGGTAGCTACCTTGTATCCGGTAGCATGAACGCGGGCATTGCCGGTAACAGTTGCGTTGCCGGTAGCCGAGTAATCTGGCACTTTGACAATGATTTGGAAAATATCACCTTCGATCAACTCAGGGTCGGCATTGCCATAAACCTTGCCATACTTCATGAGTTTGCGCATTCCGGAACCAAGTTCATCAGCCTGGCCGATCTGACGGAAAAAGCTCGCAATCACTGGATTTTTAGGGAATGGAGTGAAGTTTTCCGGATTTAGAGTACCAAAACCATGAGGTTTATTGCTATTTTCTGTGCGGACCTGGCCGCGCTCAATAATCAATTTTGCTGGAAAAGCATTCGTATATTTGCGATGTATCAGAATGTTGGAAGTAACTTCACGGAAAATAGCATCCCGCAAACTGATACTGGTTGTGCCTTCAAGATAAAAAGGATCCGGCAAGTGCTTGGCAACAAAAGCCATGATTCTGTCATAACTTTCAACCAGATTAACATCGACAAAATCGCGGTCATCGTAACGATCCAGATTGACTTTACGCAGAATCAGATCAGTTCGATGATGGGGCACTGCTGAAAGAAGTGGTGACCGTTTCCCGAGCAGGAGCAATCCCGCTAGCGTGACGTCACTGCGGTTCGTTTCAAGATTCTTTTGATAGAGTTGCGCACTTTTCAGTAAATCGAGATCATCTAGGTCTTTCCACGGGTGATCGTTGCGGCGTAGTACGGCTATCCTGCGGCACTTGGCAATCAGATCCCGTTCTAGTTCATCCAAACCGACATAGGGATAAACTTTGTTTTCACTGTAGGTCGCCTGCTTACGCTGATAGAGCTGCGCGACCTGGGCCGTGTTATTAGTGATATCCAGATCGCCATCTTCATTGCGGTCATAGATACGACCATTACAGCGATGTACCTGGGAACTTTCGGGGACATAAATTCTCAGCAGTGGCGGGCCTTGAACGCTGATTTCTTCTACGGAGAGATAAGTCGGGGGAGATATTTTCTGAGGATTGTTGATAGCGGTGACAAAATCCTTACGGATCTGCTCTGCCGCGTCTGAATTGATACCTTGAATTTCTCCTGAATCCTTAACGCCAAGGAAAATTGTGCCCCCATGTCGGTTGAGAAAAGCGCACACGGTTTCGTAGACATCACGATTGATCTGGTCGCGACAGGTCTTGAATTCAAGATCCAGCCCTTCTCCATGACTCATCATTTCGAGAATTTTTTCTTCACTGTGACTCATCTGCGATTTAGCCTTCCATCACGATCCGTACCTTGGCCGGATCCTTGCCCTTGATAAGCTGATCGATGTACTCCTCAAAGCGTTTTTTCATCTCCGCCGGGGTGGCCGGGCCGTCGGTGACCTGCAGGGCGGTATGCAGCTCCTGCGCCTTGACGGTTACCTTAACCAGGTCGGAGAGCACTTCCTTCAATGCATGAACGAAGTTGCTGTCCAGCGGCACCGGCAGTTCCTTCGATTTGATGAAGGCTTTCAGCGGTTCGCGGTCGTCGATCTTCAGCAGGTCCATGTTGGCCTGGGTGATCGGGTCCTCCAGGTTGGCGAGCAACGTCTTGGTCCAGTTTTCCAGCATCCGGTCGAGTTCATCGTCCAGTGCGTTGAGGATGGCGGCGGCGTTGCTCAGTTGCGCGTGTCGAGTTGCGGGTTGCGAGTTGTCAGAACCCGAAACTCGTAACTCTGAACTCGTAACTCCAATTTCCGCCGCAGGCCGAAATTGGCAATGCGGGCAGATGGGCGAGGCGTCGAGGTTTTGCTCGGTCAGGGCGAAGCAGCTCTTCAGTCCAGCAAGGCGGTTCTGGTAATCGGTGAGCTGCTGCCGGGGCATTAGGTCGATACCGGCCAGTTTGAGCAGGGTTTGCAGGCACTGGTCGTTGAGCAGGCCCGCCTTGCGCTTGTCGTCGTTCACCCCCAATCCTTGGGCTGCTCCAGGTGCTTGAAGCGGACCAGCTCGTCCATGCCGGTCGCGGCAAGTTGCTGCAGCCCGGTAGCGTCGAATTTCTTGCCCGGAATGGCGAGCACGATGTCGCCGGAGTAGACCAGCGCCGCCACCAGGACACTCACCCATTCCGGCTCCAGACGCGAACCGCCCGGGTTCATGTATTCCAGCCCGTGGTCGTCCTGGATGATCTCGCTGCGGTTGACCACCTGGCCGTGCCCCTTGGCTTTGACGGCATCGAGGATGAACTTGGTGTACTTCGACTTGTAGGGGTCGATCTTCTCGCCGTCGAGTAACTCCAGGGCGTCCAGCACGGCCGTGGCCTGCTTGGTGCGGTTCTGCCCGGCGATGGCCCGCAGGGCGTCCTGCGCGGCCTGGGCGCGGTTATTGCCGGTGATCAGGACCGAGAAGAACGGGTAGTCCGGGGCCTGGTTCTCGAAGTTCGGGGCCAGGCAGACACCGGCGATGGCGTTGACCAGGTCGCGGAAGTTGATGGTCTCGTGGGGCGACAGGCCGGACAGATCGCGGATGGATTTGCCCTTGGCCCATTCGGTCATGGACTTAGCGCGGCCCTGATAGGTGACCTCGAAGGCATCGCTCATGTGCTTCTGCAGCTACTGAACAAGTTTCTTCAGGAAGCCGTTGGCTTTCGCTTCGTAGGTGGCCTTGGCGTAGCCCGATGAGGTGGCGGCAAGGTCCAGGCGGCCGCATAGCTCTTCAGCGCAGTCTGGAATTCCTCGTCGGTGCCTTTCAGGCGGAAGAAGACCTCGTCGCCCGCCTTGTCATCCTTGAAGCGGGGCGGATCGTTGGGCTGGATGAGATACAGGTAGAAGTCCCGCTGCGGCACGGCGGTGGAGCGCTCGTTGGGTGCCCCGAAAAAGAGGTAGCCGGAGCGGGCGGCCTTGTGCTCCTGCCAAACCAGTTCGTGCTGCCAGATCTTGTAGCCGGTCACGTAGGTGGCGTCCTGGCATTCCATGACCCGCTTGAGCGCCTCGTAATAAAAACGGTCGAGTTGAGCCTGGCCCAGGCTTTCGGCCCGCTTGTCGATCAGGGCGTCGAAGTCGTCGGTCTTCTTCAGATCGAGGTAGAACTGGCGGTTATCGGCATTGAAGGAGATGAACTGGCCGCTGACTGTCTTGTGAATCTCGCGCAAGACCGTTTCTACATGGGTCTGCAGGTCCTTGTCGGGTTCATCGCTACCCAGCTCGGCGATCAGCGGATCAAACAGGCAGAGGCGGTCGCGCAGTTCCTCGGCGGACGCGTCCATGGGCGCATAGATGTCGCCGGTGGTGAGACGGTGAACGGACAGCGCATGGGTCAGGCGCAGCGCCATCGGCTTGTATTGCTTGCGGGTGATGGCGTTCTCGATGCGGGATTCCAGCACCTGACTGCAATCAATGACTGCCCGGATCTCGGGAATGGCGCGGAACGAAGCGTTCTGCTTGAGCGTACCTAAATAGCTGTCGAAGGCGATCAGGCCGGGCTCGTCCTGTGGCACATCCTTACTGAGAATGCCTTTCATGCCCATGGACAGGGTCTTGAGCACTTCGCGCTTCTCCACCACGATGACCCGCTCGAAGGTGTCGATGTAATCAGGATGCACAGGGAAGAGGCGGACAAACTCGTCCATGCGCTCGTTGAGCTCACCGTAGCATTTGGCGAAAGGCATCAGGTAGTCGCGGATTTTGGCCTGCTGCTCGGCGGTCTTCTTGAGCAGACGCTCGGCAACGACGAATTTCACGTCGCTGCGGGCAATGAGGATCTGCTCGAAGCGATCCTTCACCCGGCGGATGCTGTCGACGACAAAGGCGAAGCGCGGGCTGTCGAAAATGGCTTCCTGGACACCGGCCATGAAGCGAAAGCGCAGGTCCTTGCAGACCTCGCCGACCTCGCGGAGGAAGTTAAGGTCGAGGATCAGTTCCTGGTCCTTGCGGGTGCGCAGGAAGTCGAGCAGCTCGTCGACCACCAGCAGCAGACCGTGTTCGGGGAACACCTCGCCGAACCTGGCCATCATGTCTTCGAAGGCCCGTTTGTGGCTGGTGATGGTGCCCGCCTCGGGGAACACATATTCCACTCCGAGTTTTTCGAGATGCTCTTCCAGTTCGGCCACCAGGATGTCGCGCAGGGACATGGTGGTGGCTCCGATCTCGGTACGGATAACCTTGAAACGTCCGGCGATCTGAGCGGCTGCGTCGCGGACACCAGCGTTCTTCAGTCCTTCCAGCAGGGAGGTATCTGCGGCAAGGCTGGAGACCACCGGCATCAAGTGCGACTTACCGGTGCCGTAGTTACCGACCACCAGCAGGCCCTTGTTATCGACCGGCTGGTCGAACTGCACCTGAGGAATGACAAGCTGGGTGAGCCGTTCCGCCATTTCATCTGAAATGACATAGGTGTTCACGAGGGCGTGCGCGGCGCTCGATTTGTCCGCGTCACGCAACTGAACGACCGACTCAATCGGGTCGAATTGGATAAGGTCTCCGTATTTGAGTCGCCCCATCCCTGGGGCTCACCCTACGGGCGCACCTGCGGTGCGTCCAAATTCCCTGTCCTGTGAATTTGTCATGCTTGTCCCGCCTCTCTATTGTTTTTTGCCGAATCGACCGTGGCCTTGCCATCCATGCTCACAATCAGCGCATCGACCGAGTCATAGCTGCGGTACTCGGGATGGCCGGTTTCGGCGTACAAAAGCCTCCCGGAATTCATGATTCCGTTCCACGAAGCCACCACGGCCCGGTTTCTCGAAATGCCCTGCAGCAGGCGCAAGGGGTCCTGCTGGAGATCCTTGTCGAAGAGGATCTCGAGATTATCCAACACCACTGGTGATTGGGCCTTGTCCGCGATCTGATCGAGGATGCCCGGTAGCCGAAGTGACCGCTGCTTGGCCGTCAGCTCAAGCAGTTCGCCTGAAAGCGCCAGATTGACGTTGACGACGGATGACCCGAACTCCTCGGCAATATCCCGAAGAACGCCGGTCTTGCCGGAACCGGTCTCACCCACCAGCAGCACCAGGCGGTGATACAAGCCTTCGGCTGCCTGGAGGGATCGTTTTATCTTGTCGTAAATCGGCTCGGCCATGGTCGCTCCTTATTGCTCGGTGTCCGGCTTATCGGATTTATCAGCCGCACCGCCGGAGCGGACCCATTCGTCCACTTCGTCTTGTTTGAACATCCAGCGACGGCCGACACGGTGACCGGGCATAGCCCGCCCATCGATCCACTTGTAGACCGTCTCGTTGCTTACATTCAGATACTTGCAAATGTCATCGACCGTCAGCCATCTCTCATCCATAGCCTTCGTCCTTCGTTCATCATGTTTTCGGTAAAAGCCCGAAGGTCTCCGGGAAACCCGAAATCCGGACACAGTGCCGCAAATTACCTCCACAAACTACTTTAATGGATTGCCATAATCAAGCGTTTTGTGCCGAATAGAGACGACTTTTCCAAAAAACGGCCTGATTGTCGTTGGTGATACGTTCGCCGTTCTGAGGCGCATACATGGTGTAAGTCCATACAGCACAGGCGATTGAGCCCCTGGCTACCGCCACCATCACCCGCTGGTACATGCTGTGCCAACCGGGCCGAAAGCCTTCCAGCCGATCAACGGGTGGCAGGTCGCGCTGCGGGGCGGTGAAGGTAACCAGTTCCCCATGGATCAGATCCCAGTCTCCGGTCGGGCGTCCGAAGCGTGCTGTGCCGATCTCTTGTTGCCTGCGGGCGTCGGCCAGCGGATCGGCAGTGCCCCTGGCCAAGATCAGATCTTCCGGCACCTCAAGCACCGGGAACCCGGCATGGAGGTGGTAGAGCCTGCCCCAGACCACGGCCGGTTCGATGTTGCGGGCCTGGGCGCAGAAACGTTGATGGTTCCAGTAGCCCCGTTTCAGGGTGCCGTAAACGAAGAGCCGGAGGATAGTCTCGGAACTGTCTTCCGGGGTTGTGTTCAGGCTCAAAGGTTCTCCAATGTTCATGCATTCACTCCTTCGGGCAGTGTCCCTTTGCGCTCCTGGGGGATGAAGCGGAATTCGCTGTTTTCGATGGCCCGCACATCCTCGTGACGGATGGTGAGCATGGTCATGGGCGGCACTTCCAGTTCGTGCCAGCCCGGATCAAAGTCCACGGCGAAGTCGATGAAGGCGGGCTCCGAGGCGTAGAGCACCACCCGGTGCTGGCGGTGGATGCGCAGGCTGAAGGGTTTGTTGCCCTTGAGCACGGTGATGGTGCCGGGATGATCCCCGTAATGATTTTGCCAGACATCGGCTGCTTTCTAATTGTTTCGCCAGCCGGATAACTGTTTTGCCAACCAGAGGCCGATTTCTAAGCGTGACGCTTTCATGATTAATGATTTTACCAGACAGATGTCGCTTTATAATTGTTTTATTGACAAAAGGCTAATTTCTAACTATATTGCCAGCGTAATAATAATTTTACGAGGATGCCCTATGGAAATAAATGTTTTGGAATCTCGGCCTGCAGGCTATGGGTATCTGCTTGATAAACTCGGGCTGACAGGCATGCCCCATTGGCATACCTCATTTGTGTCGTCATCGGGAACTCTCAGATCGAAGGTTCAGGATGGTGCAATTGAAGACATATACCCGACAAGGTATTGGCCCGGAGAAAAAGTCGGTGATCATCTTGAGTTTGCGCTGAAATATGACGGAGTCAACTTGGGATTGCTGGCGCGCATTTTCGAACATACTTCTCAGAAAGACCTCGCCGAATATATCAATTCCAAGCCGACAGGAAAGTATGCTCGAAGGATCTGGTTTTTCTATGAGTTCCTGACGGGCAAGCAACTGCCTGTCGATAACATCTCTTCCGGTAACTATGTCGATGTACTGGAGGCAAAAGAATATTACACAGTTCAAAATGGGGAAAAATCCCCACGCCACCGCATTGTCAACAACCTCCTTGGCCCCAAAACCTTTTGTCCGGTCGTCAGGCGAACTGAGAGACTTTCCAAACTGGATTCAGCCGATCTGCGTAAAAGGTGTGAGGATATTGTCACGGCATATCCACCGGAAATCCTTCGCCGGGCGTTGAGCTACCTCTATAACAAAGAAACGAAATCATCCTTTGAAATTGAACACATAAAGCCCAATGCTTCTCGGACTGAAAAATTCATTACTTCTTTGGAACTTGCCGAAAAGGAGGATTTTTGCGAGAAGGAAAGGCTGATAGAGCTTCAGAACCGCATTGTTGACCCGCGATTTAAAGACAGTGACTACCGGTCGAGCCAGAATTACGTCGGACAGACGGTCGCTTATCAGAAAGAGATTATACGTTTCACCTGTCCAAAGCCTGATGACCTGCCAAGTCTGATGCTGGGTCTAATCGATTCCCATAAACGGATGAAGGCGGGAAATGTCTCTCCGGTCATCCATGCAGCGGCGATTGCCTACGGTTTTGTATTCCTGCACCCGTTTGAGGATGGAAACGGACGAATCCATCGATTCCTGATACATAACATCCTTTCGCTGCAGGAAATGGTACCACGCGGACTCATGTTCCCGGTTTCGGCAGTCATGCTTAAGAATCCTGCGGATTACGATGCATCGTTGGAAGCGTTCTCACGACCTTTACTGGGGCTCATTGATTATCGGCTGGATGAAATGGGGCAAATGACCGTCGAGAATGATACTGCATGCTGGTATCAGTATATGGATATGACATCTCAGGCAGAAGCCTTGTACGAGTTTGTAACCAAAACAATTGAAGAAGAGCTCGTGGAAGAACTCAGCTTTCTGGCTAACTATGATAATACCAAGAAGGCGATACAGGACATCATTGACATGCCTGACCGCCTGATTGACCTATTCATCCAGTTGTGCCTGCAGAACAACGGCAGCCTTTCAGCAAGAAAGAGATCGGCTCACTTTGATTTCCTGACCGATGAAGAACTTGCGGCCATGGAGCAGGCTGTAAAAAATGGCTATAACAGGCCTGATTAATCAATAGCCTGGGATGGTGTAGAGCTTGGTTCCGTATCGCTTTTGGCCTATTTGAATATCAAATCCCGCTCCCCCTGATGGTCTCCAGATCATTCATCAGCCGCTGGGCGAATTGCCGGGATGAGTCCATCTCGAAACGCAGACCGAAATCCCGAGCGACTCGCTTGATGGCCACGAATAGATCCCGGGAAAGCACCTCCCGCAAACTTCCATAAGCTAAGATATTCGTTGCAGCGGCGCTTATCGTGATTGCCCAGTGCCCCGTGCAAAAGCTTCATGGTGTTGCTTCTCACATTAACTGACCAGGCTTTCTCAGATTATCTTAGTAATCTTTCATAATTATTTTAAAATCTGAACAGAGGCGACCGCCGATGTAACGAGGAGAACCGGGGCAGTCAAGGTCAAGACTGCGCTGCGCGCAGCCTTGACCGATTTACCTCCTGGAAGTGACTGCGGGCGACGATCCTGGAGGCCAGGGGTACGGCGGTGCGATAGAGGAGGTTGTCGGCCAGATTGTTCTGGCCGGCCAGGATCAATGGAGCCGGAAGTGGCGGTGATCCAGAGCACCCTATGGCTGGAAGGGTGGAGGCGGCCGGCCACCCACCTGAGCGCGGTGGATTTACCCGAACCGACCTCACCGGTGACCGAGGCGACGGCACCGAGGCCGGCGGCATACTCCAGGCGATCGGCGGCGGCGAGCAGATCCTGGGTCTCCAGCGGGGTTTCGCCGGTGCCGGAGTGGGTCCGCTGATGATATTCTTCCCGGACCCACTGTTCGAAGGCGTGGTTGAGCTCTTCCAGGCTGGTGCCCTCAAAATAGGGCAGGAAGCGGGTTCTGGCCACCCGGAAGAAGCGCTCGATTTTCCCCCGGCCCTGCGGGGTATAGGGCGGGGTATGGACCAGCGCGATCCCGAGCGAGGCGCAGATGCATTCAAGATGCTTGGTTCGGTAGGCGGCGCCGTTATCGACGTAGAGCTTACGGGGCAGCCCCCGGCTGAGCAGGGCCTGGCGGAAAACGTCGAGCCAGGAGGCCAGCCGCTCGGATGAGCAGAAGGCGGCGTGGGGCAGTAGCCGTGAGTGGTCATCAAGAAGCCAAAGAGGCTGGGCAGGGATACACTTCGGTAGGGTGGTTATCAACTGGTTTCGTCGCCACATTTGCTGACGCTGCCAACCGGAATGACCCCGGCCCGGAGCAGCGCCATGAAGGCGTCAGGCGGCGCGCCGCCAAAACCAAAGCCCAGGCAGGCCCCGCCTTCCGCCGCAAGCGGCGCCACCACTAACGCTGGCGCTGGCGGGAGCGGGGCAGCGTCGGGTGCCAGCGGCCACGCTCCCACCGGTAAATAATCACCTGCTTGATGGTCTCGATGGAGGACTGAAACCGGCGCCAGTGCGATTTGGGCCGCAGCCGGTGAATCGAGCGACAATGAGGACACCGAAGGCGCCGCAGAAAAACGGCTTCGGCCAGACCGGAAAAATAGGCAAGCGTAAACCTATGCCCCCAAAGACGCTCGCCGCAACGGGGGCAAGAGGGCTTGGGCCAAGGAACTTCCTTGCCCTGGGCAGCTATTTGATTGACGGTAACGTCTACGGGGATTATCAAGAAAACAACTCCTGCCGAGATGTTGTGATCTCTGCACGGAGGGGGGAGTGGCCTGTAGGCGCAGGCCACTCCCCTGCCTCTTCAAACAGGCGGCCATTTAAACTGAATTCTCTCCCGACCTGTTTAATCCAATCCGAGAATATTTTCTTGATTTTTATCGGCTAATTTGGGGGGGGCAACACCACCCCAGAGAGCCGACCATCAGCGTCGGATTTTCTTCTTTGGGGGGCAGGACACCGGAGTTGACCACGCTTCTTTTCACGGCCGATGCAGGCGATTTCGAAAAAAACGTCCGGTTGCAGCATCGAGCGATGACCTAAGACAACCCGCTAAAAACGGCAACCAGCAGCAAACCTATATCAATCAAGGATGTAGCTTTCCGGACGAGCTTCGGACTTGGTCCGAAGAAAACAGAGAATCAGGGGCCAAACAGAGAAAGAAAGGCTGGAAGATGGGGAGAATCGATGGTTCGGAGAGGTGCTTTGAAAAGATGTAAAACTGGCGCAAATCCTTTAGAAACAAGGGGAAAAAGAAAACCCGTCACCCCGGAGAATGACCCCAGAGAGACGGGTTTGTCTTTTCTAAATGGTGGAGGCGCCGGGAGTTGAACCCGGGTCCGAAAATACGCCGCTGCAGGCGCCTACATGCTTAGCCCTGGAGAGTTGATTTATCGTGCCGGTTTTTCCACCAAGGCGAGAAATCCGCGACACTATCCTGATTGGTTTCGCCGTCGGGACTCAGGCTTGCCCGGAAGCTATCCCGCTAGTCGACGCCCTTTACCAGGCTCGCAGGAGCAGCAAGGCAGGACGGCAGCGCTCGCTGTTTAGGCGGCTACTGCGTAGTCATAGTCGTCTGCGACTATATTTATTTCCACCGGTTTAACGAGGCTGATGGAAACCTCGGCATGCAGCCCGTGCTTATATATCCCCGTCGAAGCCGTTTCGCCCCCTCTTTTTTCTTGTTTTTTCGACGTATACAACCACACCCCGCAATATAGCAGCGAACAGAAAAAAAATCAAGTCAGGTTTTTTTTATGTCAAGCCAATTTAGAAATGTCCTGTTCTTGCCAAAATAGAAATGTCCTGTTTTCATACAGCAGCACCTGCCCGGTTTTTTTTCGGGTGTTTTTCGGGTTCCTGTTAACTATTGAGGCCACCTTGAGTGATTGCGGATGGGGCTGACCCATTTTTGATTGTTTGGGACTGATGGTCGTCCGACATCAAGACCATGTATATCCCACCCCAGCGGCGATGAGCAAAAGAAAGCCAGCGGCGACATCAGGGGGGGCGTTAGCGCCCTCAACTGCGACGGTAAAAGCGGGCTAGACGTTCTGGCGCTACTCCGACGATGAACCCTAAAACCATCAACTGACCAACTGATTGATCAGCCAGGTCCGCAGGAGGCCGAGTCGTTGCCAGCGCCGGGCGGAGGTGACCATCGGTTTCTTCAGAGTTAGCACCCGTCCGCGCTTACTTAAACGGCGGATTAGTTCGAAATCCTCCATGATTGGCAGCGGCGCAAAACCCTTCATCTCGTTGAACACTCTTTTTTCCATAAATAAACCCTGGTCTCCGTAGGGCAATTGACCAAGCCGGGAGAGGGCCACCCCCCATTCTATAAGGCGCAGGGCCAGGCTGTCAATGTCGGTTTGGAAACGGAAAGCCCCTGCCACTGTGGCTGGATCACCCAGGGCCTGGTGGATCAACTCAGGATAGCCGATGGGCGGCTGCGAATCGGCATGGAGAAAAAAGAGGTAAACTCCCCGGGCTTCTGCTGCTCCGGCGTTCAGTTGGGCGGCTCGGCCTCCCGCGACTGTCAAAAAGCGGACCCCGGCCCTGGAGGCGATTTCCCCCAGGGTGGCATCCTGACTGCCGCCGTCGGCGACAATGATTTCAATTGCTGCCGGTGGCAGGTGATTGTTGCTGCTCAGCGACACAACCGGGGGGTCGACTTTTGCTCTGCAGCTCATATTTATCAGCATCTTGTCACGTAGAAGATGGGTCAGCGTTTGTTTTAGGGCGGCGGCCTCGTTGAGGGTCGGAATAATTATCGAAAGCAAAGGGGGGTGATAAAAAATATTTGTGAAGCGAGGATCACTCTGGAGTCGGGCCAGATCCTCGGGTCGATCGACATCGCTTAAAAGCGGCAGCGGGATACAGCTCAGATTCAGTCGTGCGGCTGCCGCCAGAGTCTGGTTCCGGACCAGCTCGCTACCCCAATCGATATTGCGGAAAAGCTCCGGTTGTGGTTTTTTCAGGCCGAGCAGGTAGTAGCCGCCATCGGTGGTCGGCCCCAGAACCAAATCGTTCTCCCGCAGTTCCCTGACCGCCTGGTGGAAAACGGCAGGATTGAGATCGGGCAAATCGGAGCCGACCACCATGACCATTTCTATTTCATCTTCCGTCCGCCGTTCTTTGCGGGGAATTCCGCACTCCAGGCCGTCACAGCTCTGATTGGCCAGTCGGGGCTTAAAGGCCAAGGCCGTGGCCTGAGTCAGCCGTCGGCCGAGGTCGCCCTTGGCCTGGCGTTGGTACTCAAGGTCATGGCCCAACCAGGCCCGCATTTTTTTGCTGTTCGCCCCAGTGAAGCAAACCCTGATGGTGACGGCGCCACCGGCGTTTTCAGCCAGATTTTCCCTCAAAAATTGTCGGGCTGTTTGCAACACCCCTTCGCTCATCCGTCGTTGCAACCGAGCGGCGGCTTTCGGCCCCAGAGCAGGAATCAAACGGGTCTTGGTTAGACCTGGCTCAGGATAGCGAGTAAAAATCAGCAATTTGAGATTGATCTTACGGGGGCTGGGCATGGGTGGGTGGTCGACTTTTTGCTATGTTGCCGGTTGATGGTCGTCTATTTGAGGTAATGTGGCTAGAATCAGGTTGGTCAACTTTTCGATGTTACCCGTGAAAACAGCTACCGGTTCAGGAACTTGTAGGGGTGGTTCATCCTCTTTCCACGAATCATAATCGGTTACCATGGCAATCACCGCGTAGGGCAGGCCCAACTCCCGAGCTAAAATGGCCTCCGGGCTGATGGTCATATTGACCAGATCCGCCCCCCAGAGCCGAAACATCCGTGATTCGGCCCGAGTGGAAAAACGCGGGCCTTCGATGGTCAAGATGGTGCCTTGTTGGTGCAAGCTCAGATTTTGTTTCCCACCGGTGTCAATCAATAATTTTCGCAGTTGATCATCAAAGGGGTCGGCCATCGCGACATGGCGAGAGTTTTCGATCCCCGGGGGGAATTTATCGTAAAAGGTGATGGCTCGGTGACGGGTAAAATCGATAAACTGATCGGGGATAACCAGGTGGCCGCGGTCAATTTCCGGTCGCAGAGAGCCACAGGCGGCGTTGGCCAGGACGTGCGTACACCCTTGGTCCTTGAGGGCCAGTAGATTGGCTCGGTTGTTGACCTGGGACGGGGGGATGGTATGTTGGCGGCCATGGCGAGCCAGCAGCACCACTTCCCGCCCGGCCAACCGACCTCGTCGCAGTGGGGCGGAAGGCGGACCATATGGGGTGTCGACGACCACTTCCCGCGCTTCTCTGAAATAACGCTGAGGATTAGTGTTGATTTTTACTCTAAAACGCCGGTGCTCCCTAGCTCTGAGTTTGATTCTTGTATTCCTATAGGCCACCTTGAAAAATTGCTCTTTCGCCCGATTTCTGCGTTATGCTCAAAAAATTATCCTCGGAATATCAACCATATGCCTGCGGTAATTTTTTTTTACGTGCCGTAAACTCGAACAAAATAGCTAATTTTTCAAAATGGCCTATGTTTTTTGGTCCGGCAATAGCGGTTTCTGGTGGGTTCCGGCCTCCAAGGCGGCCGCATCCGGCGTCACAGAATGGCGGCCACTTGTCGGCGTGGGCTCAATTTGGTTTGGCATTTTTACGTATTTATCGTAGTGGCTCACGTAAATATCCGCCAAAGTAAGAAAGGTGATGAGGATCAAGGGTCCGTAAATGACTCCGAGAAAACCGAAAGTGCTTAATCCGCCGATAATACTAAAAAAAACTAAAAGAATGTGTATCTTGGCCTTGGTCCAGTCACCCACCAGTTTCGGTTTCAGCAAGGATTCGATGAAAACGAGGTTGATCACATAGGCGATCATCACTATGACGACCCCGATCAGGTTTTCTTGAATTCCGAGCAAAATGGCGACCGGGATCAAAACCAGGCCGAGGCCGAGAACCGGCAGAAAGGCCAGAGCCGCCATGATCGTCCCCCAGAGCACCGGCGGCCCCAGGGCGAGAACGAAGAAGACCAGGCCACCCAAGACCCCCTGGATCACCGCACATATTCCGTTGCCGATCAGTACCGCTCCCGTGATTTCGTCGAATTTGGCAACCAGGAGTCGCTTCTGGGCCTCGGGCAGAGGAGAGAGCTTGAAAATATAATTTAGTATTCTATCGTGCTCGATAAAGAAAAAAAAGATGGTGATAATCATTATGAAAAAGCTGAGAATAAACACCAAAATATTGGCAACCCAAGCAGTGGCCCGGCCATAGAAAAAAAATCCGACCATCCGGGCCAGTTCGGCCAAGATTTGGCCGATATTTTCTGGACTCGTATCCAAACCCAGCATGATTGCGGTTTCCTGCAGGCGGATGAAAAAGGGACTTTGCTGAAATTCTCGCAACATCAGAGCCAGACTAACTCCGGCCCCCCTGCTCCACTCAAGAAGGGCGAGGGCCTCTTGGGTCAGGGCGTTGACAAGGAAGAAGCTAGGGATGAAGACCAGCAGCACCACCAGAGAGCAGGTGAGCAGGGATGCAAAATAAGGCGCTAGTTTGCGGTTGAACCAGAGGTAGATCGGTCGAAAAATGCTGGCCAGCAGGTAGGAGATGATGATAATGGAAAGAAACGGCCAGATCAACCAGCCGACCAGCAGGATGGAGATCAGGAAAAGAAACAGAAAATAATACAGAATCATCGAAGATGGTGGATTTTCTTGCATTGGCGTACCCCGATGTTTTTGAACAAGGTTTTCATGAACTTGAAATTTCGTGTATGTTGCCTGGTGTTTTCCGAAGCGCGAGGCCCGAAATCGTATCACACACAACCCGGAATATAACACAACAGGTTGCCCGATGAAAATAAAAATGAAAACATTGGCGCTGGGGCAGCGCAAAGCCCGGCCGGATGAAAATAAATTGGGGTTTGGCCGGGTGTTCACTGATCACATGCTGGTCATGTTTTATGATGCTCAGCGGGGCTGGCATGACCCAGAGGTGCGACCTTATGCCCCCTTTTCCTTCGACCCGGCGGCCATGGCGCTGCATTACGGTCAGGCGATCTTTGAAGGCTTGAAAGTTTACCGGGGCGCGGATGACGGTATTTATCTCTTTCGGCCCATGGCCAATCTGGAGCGAATGAATCGCTCCGCCGTCCGGATGTGCATGCCCCAATTGCCGGTTGCGACCGTTTTCGCCGGCTTGCGGGCCTTGCTTAAGACCGACGTCGAATGGGTGCCCCGGGTTAAGGGCGCCTCTCTTTATGTCAGACCAACCATGGTGGCCACCGAGGCTGGTCTGGGGGTGCGACCAGCTAAAGAGTACGTCTTTTTTATCATCCTGAGCCCGGTGGGGGCCTACTATCCCGAGGGCTTCAACCCGATCAGTATTTTTGTTACCGACACCTACGTGCGGGCGGTGGCCGGTGGAGTCGGTGAGGCCAAAACCGCTGGCAACTACGCCGCCAGCATCATGGCGGCGGTGGAGGCCCAGCAGCAGGGTTTCACTCAGGTGTTGTGGCTTGATGCCCGGGAGCGACGTTTTATTGAAGAAGTAGGAACGATGAATATTTTTTTTGTCTTTAAAGATCGCATTGTCACTCCGCCGCTTTCAGGCTCCATCCTGCCCGGAATTACCCGGGATTCGGTCTTGCGACTTCTAGAGGATTGGGGAATTAAGGTGGAGCAGCGCTTGACCACCATCGACGAGGTGCTTGCCGCCAATGAACATGGTGATTTAAGAGAAGTTTTCGGCACCGGGACCGCGGCGGTTGTTTCTCCGGTGGGGTCGCTCCATTATCGGGGGCGAGATTGCCTGATCAACCAGGGACAAACCGGAGAACTGGCTCAAAGGTTGTTCCACGAACTTACCGCCATTCAGCATGGCCGTGCGGCCGACCAGCATGGCTGGGTTTTCCGTCTCTAGTGTCGGTAGCCGTTTTTGTTATCGTCCCAATATTGTGGTATTTTATAGTCCGTGGAAAATTTTTTGACCGACTCTTGATTTTTCCGCTGGCCGTGTATATGGTTTGTGCCATCCTGCGGTGACGCGGCGGTGACGCGGCGTCTCGTTGGTTTTCTCGGACTGCCTTGGTGGGCTTGTTCGGTCTTGTCAGTAATCCTTATCACCATCAACTTAACTTTAAAGACGGAGGAAGTCCATGAAGATTCGGCCATTAAATGATCGTATTTTGGTCAAACGACTGGAGGAAGAGGGAAAAACCAAGGGGGGAATTATCATCCCCGACACCGCCAAGGAAAAACCGGCGGAGGGCACAGTGGTTGCGGTAGGCCAAGGTCGCCTTGACGACAAAGGCGAGCGGGTACCGGTGGAGCTTAAAGCGGGTGATCGAATTCTTTTCTCCAAGTATGGCGGCACCGAGGTTAAAATCGAGGGAGATGATTTTCTGATCATGCGCGAGGATGATGTTCTCGGCGTAGTGGAGGAAAAGCAAGTTTTTCCTTGTAAGTAATGGTACACAAAAACCCGCATTGGGGACAAGCCCCGCCGCAGGCGGGATGAAGCGCTAATCGATAATTCCAATAATTCCAATCGAAGTTGTAAGGAGAAAGTATCATGGCAAAAGATCTGAAATACGGAAATAAGGCTCGTGAATCCATTTTGCTGGGGGTCAATAAACTGGCTGATGCCGTTAAAGTTACCTTGGGCCCCAAGGGTCGCAATGTGTTGCTCGAAAAATCGTTCGGCGGCCCCACCATCACCAAGGACGGGGTGACGGTAGCCAAGGAAATTGAGTTCAAGGACAGGTTTGAAAACATGGGCGCCCAGATGGTTAAGGAAGTGGCCTCCAAGACCAGCGATGTGGCCGGCGATGGCACCACTACCGCCACCATTCTCGCCCAAGCCATTTATGCCGAAGGCTCCAAACTGGTGGCTGCCGGCAACAATCCCATGGATATCAAGCGGGGGATTGATAAGTCAGTGGCAACGGTGGTGGACGAATTGAAGAAGATCGCCAAGCCCACCAAGGCCCAGCAGGAAATCGCCCAGGTCGGCACCATCTCCGCCAACAACGATCCAGCCATCGGCAACATCATTGCCGAGGCCATGGACAAAGTCGGCAAAGAGGGCGTTATCACGGTGGAAGAAGCCAAGGGCATGGAGACCTCGCTGGACGTGGTCGAGGGCATGCAGTTTGATCGCGGCTATCTCTCTCCCTATTTCGTCACCAATCCCGAGAAGATGGAAGTCAACCTTGAAGACCCCTATATTCTAATCAACGAAAAGAAAATCAGCACCATGAAGGACGTGTTGCCGATCCTTGAGCAGATCTCCAAGATGGGCCGGCCTTTGGTGATCATCGCCGAGGACGTGGACGGTGAAGCCCTGGCTACCCTGGTGGTCAACAAGTTGCGCGGCACCCTTAGCGTATCCGCGATCAAGGCTCCGGGTTTTGGTGACCGTCGCAAGGCAATGCTGGAGGATATCGCCATTCTCACCGGTGGTCAGGTGATTTCTGAAGATATCGGGATTAAACTGGCGAACATCACCATCAATGATCTGGGTCAGGCCAAGCGCATCGTTTCCGACAAAGATAATACCACCATTATTGATGGAGCTGGCGATAAGGACACGCTGGATGGTCGGGTTAAACAGATTCGGGCGCAAATCGAGGAGAGCACCTCCGATTACGACCGTGAGAAGCTCCAGGAGCGTCTGGCCAAGTTGATCGGCGGGGTAGCGGTGATCAACGTCGGGGCTGCCACCGAGGTAGAGATGAAGGAGAAAAAAGCCCGGGTGGAAGATGCCCTCAATGCCACCCGCGCCGCGGTGGAAGAAGGCATTGTGCCCGGTGGCGGGGTGGCTTATCTTCGTTGCCTTGATGCCTTAATGAACCTGAAGTTGAGCCCCGAGCAGGAGCTGGGCAAGAAGATCATCGCCCGGGCCCTGGAGGAGCCGGTTCGCCAGATCGCCATTAATTCCGGCCTGGAGGGTTCGGTGATTGTCAATAAGGTCAAGGAGATGGATGGGGCTATGGGCTTCAACGCTGAAAACGAAAAGTTTGAAGACCTGCTGAGAGCCGGGGTTATCGACCCGGCCAAGGTGACCCGCTTTGCCCTGCAGAATGCGGCCAGCGTTGCCGGTCTGTTGTTAACCACCGAATGTATGATCGCCGAGCACCCGGAAGATAACAAGGGCGCTGGTGTGCCTCCGGGCGGCATGGGCGGCATGGGCGGCATGGGCGGCGGCATGATGTAGGAAAAAAATCCGACGGCACCGCCCATGTTGAACGGTCAGTCCCGGCGAGGTAGTGCGACTATGCTCGCCGGGACTGGTCGCTCAGCTCCGGCAACACTGCCGACGTTTTCCGGCAGTCTAGGTCATTGTATGTTTTTAAAAACGCCCTCGGTTATTTTATGATATCGAGGGCGTTTTTTTGTCAACTGTCACGGGACGGATTGTCGTCTGAGGATCGTTGATCTTTGACGTTGCCAACAATCACGATGCTTATTTTTTGCTGCCCGCAACGGTTTTTTTTGTTCACATTTCAGAAAATTCGTCCTTTCCTGCCCCGCAAACCGGACATTGATAGTCATCGGACAAATCATCAAAAGAAGTTCCGGCGGCAATTCCGGCGGCATCATCACCCATCGCTGGATCGTACACGTATCCACAAATGTCGCATCTATATTTTTTCATCTCGTTTGTTGCTCCTTTTGTTTCAGTTTCTGTAGAGATTGCCACATTTTCAGCATAAACAGAACCACAGGACCCCGCCAGAGGCTTAAATGACTTTACCGTAGCCCCGCAAACAGTACATCTCCAGTCGTCAGGAAGGTTCTTAAATTGGGTTCCTTTTCTTATTCTACCCCTACGGTCTCCCTTATCCGGATCAAAAACATAGCCACAATTTGTTGTTTGGCATTGATATACCTCCTCTAGTGATGACATCTGTCTCCCTCCATTCCTAAAAGTTATATGATCCTAAAATTTACAGACTTCATCCGTTTATTCATATCAGTTAGTCGGTTAGTATATAGTCATCGATCATAGAATTGACAAATAATTTTTACATACACAATTTTTACATTCATACTTAAAGTCCACGGCCATTTTTTTGGTGTAGTAGTAGCTCGGCTAGCAACCTGCGTAGTAGTCCTTGCGGCTCCGTTCGCTTTCCACTAAATTGATCGGTAATTCATCGGTTGGGGCACAAGGCGGCTTTTGTTGAGGCAGGAGCAGGTAGCTTTTGTCCTGGCCTTAGGCTCATCGTCAACGGGAGGCAGTTCATCCTATGTTAAGTGGTAATACCGCCGGGTTGAAACCGGCTCAATTGAAAATGCTGGAGCGCCTGGGACAGCGACGGCTGGGGCCGAATCAGACTATCAGCCCTGAGCTGGCCCGCTCCCTGGCGGCTCTTTCCCGGGAAATTGGCCGTCAGCTTGGCTTAATCATCGATCGGGCCGGTCAGGTGGAATTGGTTCTGGTCGGGGATCACCGCTCTATCATGATCCCGGCCTTAGGCCAGAGTCGGGTTTCCGGGGCGCGTTTGCGGGGCTTACGTTGCCTGCACACCAATTTAAGCGGCGATGGTTTGACCCCGGATGATTTTATGGATATGCTCTTGCTGCGCCTTGATTTAATGAGTGTTCTAGAGGTTGATGTCCAGGGTTTGCCCGGCAAGTTGCACAGCGCCCATCTCAAAGCTTTTGCCCCCGGCGCCTGGTCCCCAACATCTGTTGCCTGGGAGGTCCTGCCGCCCCGACAGCTTTCTCGGCAACCTGATGGCTTACGGGAGTTGATCACCTCGCTTGAGAGCGAGTTCAGCCGTCTACGGCCGATCCGTGCGGTCGATCAAGGAAAAGACCGGGCCATCTTGGTCAGTGTCAGCCGGGCCTCGCGGCGTCAGGCGGCGGAATCCATGGCCGAACTGGTGGAGTTGGCCTCTTCAGCTGGGGTGCTGACGTTAGCTACGGTGATTCAACGTCGGGATAAAATCAATCCCCGTTTCATCTTGGGTCGGGGTAAGCTGGGGGAAATCATGCTCCAAGCCCTGCAACTAAACGCCAACCTGCTGATTTTCGATCAGGAACTGAACCCCTCTCAGGTCCGTTCGGTCACCGATCATACCGAAATGCGAGTGATCGATCGCACCCAGTTGATCCTAGATATCTTCGCCCGACGGGCCTTGAGCCGGGAGGGTAAACTCCAGATCGAAATGGCCCAGCTTAAGTATCTGATGCCTCGGCTCGGCGCTCGCGATGATGCCCTTTCCCGCCTCACCGGGGGAATCGGTGGCCGCGGCCCGGGGGAAACCCGGCTGGAAATTGATCGCCGCCGGATTCGCGATCGGCTTGCCAAGTTAACCGCCGAACTTCAGGCGGTCAGCCAGGAGCGCTACCGCCGCCGCGAGCGGCGTCGCAAAAAGAAAATTCCGGTGCTCTCTTTGGTTGGTTACACCAATGCCGGCAAGTCCACCCTCCTAAACGCCCTTACCGGAAGCAATATTTTAGTCGAGGATAAACTGTTTGCCACTCTGGATCCAACCAGTCGTCGCCTCCGTTTTCCCGAGGAAATGGAGGTTATTATCACCGACACCGTCGGTTTTATTCGTCATCTGCCCGCCGAGTTGCTTCAGGCCTTTAAGGCCACCTTGGAAGAGCTGGGTGAGGCCGATGTCTTGATTCACCTGGTAGATATCAGCAATCCCCGTTTTGCTGAACAGATCAAGGTGGTGGAAGAGCTCTTGCGGGAATTGAAGTTGGCCGAGTTGCCACGCCTGACCGTTTTCAACAAAATTGATGAGGTGTTAGACCAAGATTGGCTCAAGGCTCAAGCCGCCGGCTATGACGCAATCATGGTCAGCGCCTTGAACCCTGAAACTTTTCCACCCCTGCTGGCTCAAGCCCGCCGTGCGGTGCTGAAAGTCCGGCAATAAAGTAGACCCATGCAGCGTTTTTTTAAAGAGGATCAAGCCCTTGCGATATTTGTTAGTTTTAATGCTGTCGTTGCCCTTTTTTAGCCTGGGGATAATGGCGTCCGCCTCTGCCTCTGTGGCCGGGATCGACGAGGTGGTGGTGACCAATTCTCAAACTGATGTCCTGCTTTTTTTCAGGTAATCGAAGCTATAACCCCGGAGATGGAACAAGGGGTTAAGAGTGGTCTGCCTCTAACTTTTACCTTCTTTGTCGAACTTGAACGGCAACGTCCCGGTTGGCTGAATCAGCGCCTGGTTAGCCTGGAGTTTAATCATCGTTTAAGTTACGATAGTCTTAAAGATGAGTACTTGGTGCTGCGCGAAGAAAAAGGAGAAAAACCCCGCGCCGTCCGCCTCGTTGGTCGAGGCTCGAAAATTGATGACTCAAGTCAGTGGTCTGGCGCTGATACCTTTAGCGGAATTGACTTATGATCAAGCCTACATTCTGCAGATCAAGGTTCGCCTGGCCGAGAAAAAATGGCCTCTGGGTCTTAATCGGTTGCTGCCCTTCCGTCGTTTATGGAGTTTTGAAACCGACTGGCACCGTGTTGAGTTCCGTTATTAGGCCACCTTGAAAAATTGCTCTTTCGCCCGATTTCTGCGTTATGTTCAAAAAATTATCCTCGGAATATCAACCAGATGCCTGCGGTAATTTTTTTTCATGCCTTGAACTCGAACAAAATAGCTAATTTTTCAAGGTAGCCATTAGGCGAAGCATAATTGAAAAAGCGGTTAGCGCTTTCCTGTCAGGCCGTAATTAAATTTTGAACGTAACAAAGATGACTGGCAAGCTCCGGGAAAATATTCAGGCAAAAGAGGTGTGGTCTGCGGAAAATCGCCCTGAAGTGATGGGTGAGGGAGGATCGAGGGGTGATCGCCGACGCCGACGGCAGCGGCGCTTGCGCTGGATCATTTTTGTCTGTCTGTTCTTTTTGGCGCTTTCGATTTTTCTTGAGACCAGGATTTTTAAGCTGGGCGAGCTTGAGCTGCCGATCAGCGGCAACTTGTTGATCTTCGTCATGATTAACATTAACCTCCTGTTGCTGGTGACGGTGATTTTTCTGGTGCTGCGCAACTTGGTGGAATTGGTTTTTGAACGGCGCCGGCCAAGTGCTGGGGGCCAAACTACGAACCAAGTTAGTTATCTCCTTTATTTCCTTGTCGCTGATCCCCACCGGGTTGCTCTTTTTGGTTTCCCTGCAGTTCATCTCCGCCAGCATGGATTACTGGTTCAACATCAACGTCGAGCACTCTCTGGTCGAATCCCTGGAAGTGGCTCGTGATGTTTATCGGGAAACTCAGGCCGAGACCATCCGCGAGGGTGAGGTCATTGCCGATCAGTTGCAATCCGATCGTCAACGTTTTGTGCTCGTCACCGAGATGGAACCTTTTTTTTGGGCGATACGCTGGTCAGCTACGGTTTGAGCGGAATCGAAATCATTGGGCAGGAGCACAACAGTCTGCTGGCCATTTACCAGCCGATAGTGGCCGCCAATTTGCCGGAGCTTCCGGGGGAGATGCTGCGCGGGGCCCTGGCCGGCGCGGGTGGCCAGGTGGTGATCCAGGAAGTGGCGACCGGGTAACTGGTGCGCAGCCTCACCCCGTTCGCTCTGACTGGCCGCGAGGGGGAGCTAGCGGTTCTGGTCCTTTCCCGTCTGATCCCGACCGAACTTCTTGAGCGGATGGCCATCATCTCCTCGGGTCTGGAAGGTTATCGCCAACTGATGGTGTTCCAGACTCCGATTAAAACCAGCTTGCTGGTTACTTTGTTGATCGTCACCCTGCTTATTGTTTTTTTGCGCCATCTGGTTTGGCTTTTATGTGGCCGCGGGCCTTACCGGCCCGATCCAAAAGCTGGCCGCGGCCACCCGGCTGGTAACGGAGGGAGAGCTTGACTTTGTTTTGGAAAAAACCTCGGGCGATGAGATGGGAATCTTGGCTGACTCTTTTAACCTGATGACTCGGGACTTGCTCAACGGCCGCCACCAGATTGACCAGACCACGATGGAGTTGGACCAACGTCGACGCTACACCGAAACCATTCTCCAATCACGGTACTATTGAAACCGCAGTGCAGGCCACGCGCCTGGGGGCTTATGACTTTGTTGAAAAACCGCTCTCGTATGATAAGATTATTTTGGCGATCAACAATGCCCTGCGGCTCTCCAGGCTGGAGGAGGAAAACTCCATTCTTCGACAGCAGGTCAAACGGCACGTTTTGACCGGCAACTCCGCGGTCATTAACAATCTTCGCCGTCAAATTGAGCTGGTGGCCCCCACCGATGCCTGGGTTCTCGTGCGCGGAGAGCACGGGACCGGCAAGGAGTTGGTGGCCCAGACCATCCATCGGCTTTCACTTGCGGTGCATCGGCCCATGGTGGAACTTAACTGCGCCGCCATTCCCGAAGAGCTGATTGAAAGTGAGCTTTTTGGCCATGAAAAGGGATCTTTTACCGGGGCGGTCACGGCCCGGCGCGGCAAGTTTGATCTTGCTGACGGTGGCCTGTTGTTCCTCGACGAAATTGGCGATATGAGCTTGCAAACCCAAGCGAATGTTTGTGCCGCCGCTGCGCCAGCGGCTCGAGGACATCCCCCTGCTGGTGGCCGACTTTTTGCAGGAATGCAGTCGCAAGGGCCTAAGCGGCAAGGAGTTTGCCCCGGAGTCTCTGGTGGTCATGCAGGAGTACGGCTGGCCGGGCAATGTTCGGGAGTTGCGCAACTTTATCGAGCGGAGCTTGATCATGAGTTCAGAAACATTAATCTCCGCGGAATCGATCCGAAACTTGTTGAACATTACCTCCTCTTCGTTAGCGGCGCCCGCCCAAGGTAGCGCGGTTGGTCTTGAGCGGTTTGGCGAAGAATTTCGCCATCTGAATTATCGGGATGCCAAGCAGGTTTTTGAGCGAAAATATTTGCGGATGTGTCTTAAGGACAATCGTGGTAATATCAGCCAGACGGCGGAGCAAATCGGTCTTGAACGCAGCCACCTCCATAGAAAAATAAAGGAACTGGCTATAGCGTGATTTGCTGTGCGCTTTAGAGATTTTTAAGTTCGTCCAAAATTAACCGCGCGTGATAGTATGTTAGGGCCATTGAATTTAGCGAAATTAAGAGCTGTAAAAGTTTACCAGCGCTTCAGCTTCGCGCACTTGGGACTCCGAAGCGTAGTTTGCCACGTAAAGAAGGCCAAGATGGGCGAAGATGGGGTGTTGGTGAACTTCGACAACGCGCCGTCATTATGGGACAGCCATGAGTGATATTCCCCAAGATGTCAATGATACGCCGGATACCAAGAATGCGACTTTCCCCGACCAAAAAGAGCTGGAGCGGGAAATTAGCGCATATTTGAGCAATAAATACGGTAGAAGGGTGAGGATTGTTTCCACCGGTCAATTTCCTTTAACCAACGAGGATGATAATGAGGGTGTCAGCCTGACGACAGAGGAGCCGGCATTCCACTTCGATTTGCCCCCCGAGGAATTGATCAACCACCTTGATCAATACGTGGTGGGCCAAGACGAAGCCAAGGCCATTTTAGCCACCAAAATCTGCACCCATTTCAATCGGATCAGTCGCTCTCTGGCTCGCCCTGGTGGGAAGTCGGGCGGTCGTAATGTTGGCCGAACCAAAAACAACGTACTGCTGATCGGTCCCACCGGGGTTGGTAAAACATTTCTGATCAAGTTGATCGCCCGTTACATTGGAGTGCCTTTTGTTAAAGGAGATGCCACCAAATTCAGCGAAACCGGCTATGTCGGCGGTGATGTTGAAGACTTGATTCGCGATCTGGTCCGGGAGTCCGACAATAACCTGCAACGGGCCCAGTTCGGCATTATTTATCTTGACGAGATTGATAAAATCGCCAGTGGAGGCGAGCTGCAGCGGGGTCTGGATGTCTCCCGCAGCGGAGTCCAGCGGGCTTTGCTTAAGCCTATGGAGGAAACCGAGGTGGAAATGAGGGTGCCGCACGATCCCGTTTCGATGATCGAGGCCATGGAACATTACCGTCTTACCGGCAAACGTCGTCGCCAAAGTATCAATACCCGTCATATCCTTTTTATCATGAGTGGCGTTTTTGATGGTTTAGAGAAGATTGTTCAGCGGCGTTTGCAGCAGCGCTCCATCGGATTTGAGAGTACGGTGGCCGCTGCGATGCTTAATCCCGGAACCTTTCTTGCCAAAGTCAAGGCCGAAGACCTGGTGACTTATGGTTTTGAAGGGGAGTTTGTCGGCCGTTTGCCGGTGGTGGCGGTTCTTGCTGGGTTGAGCGAGGATGATCTTTACGCCATTTTAAGCAACCCAAACAGCACGGTGGTGATAGGCAAAAAACAGGATTTTCGGGCCTACGGCATTGACTTACGTTTTACCGACGAGGCTCTAAGGCAAATCGCCGCCCTGGCCGCCCTCGAACGTACCGGGGCCCGAGCCCTGGTTAGCGTGACGGAACGAGTACTGCTCCACTTTGAGAGAAGACTGCCCTCCAGCGATATCCACCACTTGGTGGTTGATGCCCAACTGGTAGCCGACCCGACGGCGGTGCTGACCAAACTGTTTAAGGACGTCGATTATCGCCGCCTGCATGTCGAACAATGCGCTAAACTGGCGGAGGTGGAACTCCAAGGCATGATGGACTTTATTTGCGACAAGCTGGGGGACTATATGGACTGTCATGATGTTTTGTTGACACCAGAGCGGTTGCGGATGATGGCTCTAGATGTGGAAGGAGAAGATCTGGAGCCCCGGGAGGTTTGTCAACGCTTCGTCGGCCTGATAGGCCTGATCAATGAGCGAGCTCATAAAATCTCGGTGCATTGCGGCCTGACCTTATCCTTTAGTGAGGGCGCAATGGATCGAATCCTGGCTCGTCACCCTCGGAATAAGGCCTCGGTCAACCAGGTCTGCGACCAGGTTTTGCAAACCATGGAGCATGGGCTGCGCTTACTTAGTCAGCGAAGTAAAACGGTTGAGTTGCTCATTTCGGCCGCCGGGATTGATGCCCCGGATAATTTTATCGACCAGGCGGTGAGTAAAGCCTTCAAGCTGGATTGACACGACACTAGCTGCTTGCCGCAAGTTGACCTTCGGCTGTTTCGCTTTTCACTAAGGAGTTGCAGATTATGATTTATCCTGAATATCGACCCCGTCGGTTGCGGCGCAACGAGAACCTCCGCGCCCTGGTGCGGGAAACTGTTTTGAGCCCGGCTCAATTGATTTATCCCCTTTTTGTGATGCCCGGTAAGCAAAAGCGGGAGGAAATTTCCTCCATGCCTGGGGTTTTTCGTCTGTCGGTGGATCAGTTGGCCAAGGAAGCCCAGGAATGCCGGGGTTTGGGAATCAACAGCTTGCTCCTCTTTGGTTTGCCGGAAAAAAAAGATCGGGTGGGTTCTGGGGCCCATGGGGCGGCTCACGGGGCGGCTCACGGGGCGGCTCACGGGACCGATGGTATCGTTCAACGGGCGATCAAAGAGTTGAAGAATAAGGCCCCGGAGTTAACCGTGATCACCGATGTTTGTCTTTGTGAGTATACCAGCCACGGCCATTGTGGGATTATCCATAACCAGCAGGTGGATAACGATGCCACCTTGGAGGTTCTGGCCCGGATCGCCCGATCACATGCCATGGCGGGAGCCGATATTGTCGCACCCTCGGACATGATGGATGGTCGGGTGGGGGCAATTCGGGCGGCGCTGGATCAGGACAATTTTGATCAGGTGGCGATTATGTCCTGTGCCGTCAAATATGCCTCGGCCTTTTACGGACCATTTCGCGAGGCTGCCGATTGCGCTCCTCAGGAGGGTGACCGGCGGGGCTATCAGATGGACCCGGCCAACAGCCGCGAGGCTTTGCGCGAAGCCACCCTGGATCTGGAGGAAGGCGCCGATATTTTGATGGTCAAGCCAGCCATGGCTTATCTCGATATCATCCGGATGCTCCGCGACGAGTTTGATCACCCCCTTGCCGCCTACCAGGTCAGCGGTGAATACGCCATGCTCAAGGCCGCCGCCGCCAAAGGTTGGCTGGACGAAGAGCGGGTGATGGTTGAAAGTCTACTGGCCATTCGGCGGGCCGGAGCCGATATTATTCTTAGTTATTTTGCTAAGGATATGGCCAGGTTGAGTTGAAAGGGCGGTCTTCAGGCGGGTACCGCCGGCCACGGCAATTGCCTGGCCTGGCGCCGGGCTCTTAGCCAGATCTGATGCCGGATCAGACCCCGGACTTCTGAGATCCTTGGTGGACTTCAGATCAGACCGCGGGTCCTTGGTGCATTCCGGATGTTCCAGGCAGGCTGCCACCTTGAAAAATTAGCTATTTTGTTCGAGTTTAAGACATGCGAAAAAAATTACCGCAGGCATTAAGGTTGATATTCCGAGGATAATTTTTTGAGCATAACGCAGAAATCGGGCGAAAGAGCAATTTTTCAAGGTGGCCTAGAGTACCCCCTTGGATGACAGTGGTCCTTGCAGGCGGGGCTCAAAGGTGACGGCCTGGTCCAGAGCGCGGCCCAGGGCTTTGAAAATGGCCTCGAAAATATGGTGACTGTTCTCACCATGAACCATCTCCACGTGCAGGGTGAGACCACCGTGGAGGGAGAATGCTTGAAGAAATTCTTTGACCAGGGCGGTATCGAAGTTGCCCACCTTGCTGTCTGGGACCTTGACCCCGTAGTGGAGGTAGGGGCGGTTGGAGCAATCCAGGGTAACCCGGACCAGGGTTTCATCCATGGGGACGGCCGCCGCGCCGTAGCGACGAATACCCTCCTTTTCGCCTAAGGCCTGCTTTAAGGCCTGGCCCATGGCGATGCCCAGGTCCTCGACGGTGTGATGATCGTCCACCTCGATATCGCCGCTGGCCTTAATCTCCAGGTCGAAAAAACCATGAACCGCGAACAAAGTCAGCATGTGGTCCATGAAACCCACCCCGGTGCCAATGTTGCCGGCGCCTCGACTGTCCAGAGTCAGGCTCAGGTTGATGTCGGTTTCCTTGGTGTGACGACGTATCTCTCCCCGCCGCGTTTTGCCGGTGGTCATAAGCAAAGCCTCTCTGTGATGATCTCCTCGAGTGACCGTGGGTCTCTCGCCTTTTTACTGGTCTCAAATCAAGGTTAAAGCCCCCGCCGAAAAGAGGGCCGTTTTGGCTTTTTGTTAAGTGTTAGCCGATCTTCAACTTTTAACCGGATTTTCCCGGGAAAAGACAGATCAAAGACTGGCATTCTACCAGGGACTTGGCGATAAAGGTACTTTTTTGTTGTCAGCGAAAGTTTGCAGCTTGTAGCCTGCTCGGTTATATTGGCGCTCAGTCAAAAAAGGCACTGATGCACTTTTACAGATAAGGGGGAATGTTGTTCACATGGAACTGTTGCTGACCTTGATCGGCCTGATTTTGATTATTGAAGCGTTACCATATGCTGCTTGTCCTGAAGCCATGCAGCGCTGGTTGCGGCAGATTCAGGAGGTTGAGCCTGCGACCATGCGCCGGGTCGGCTTGATCGCTCTGGGATTTGGTTTTTTTCTTTGCTATCTGGCCCAGCGTACCGAGCTGTTTTCCTAGCTGTTTTCCTAACTACGGAGCAATACTCTAGTGACTACCTTTTCCTTGGATGATTATGATTTTGTGCTGCCGCCGGAACTGATCGCTCAACATCCGACTTCCCGGCGTGAAGATTCACGTTTGCTGATTCTTGACACCCCCCGTGACACCTTGGTGGACGGTGTTTTTCCCGATTTTACGACCTTACTTGCCCCCGGTGATCTGCTGGTTTTCAATAATACCAAAGTGTTCCCCGCCCGTTTGTTGGGACACAAGCAAAGCGGCGGCCGCGTCGAACTGTTGCTGTTGGAATATCCCCGGGTGGTTGCCGGTCCCAATGGGACTGCAACCGGAAGAGCAGGCGGCCGCCGCGAAGAGGCTAATGCCGATGGAGCCGCAAGCGGGGAAGCGGAAGGTCACCGCTTTACGGCACAGGCTTTAGTGAAAGGCTCGAGGATTCGAGTCGGGACGCGGTTGATTTTTGCTGATGATTGTCAGGCCGAGGTGACCGATGTAGGCGAGAACGGACTGGTTCAAGTGATTTTATATGGCGGCGGCAGGAAGGAGACGGCCGCCAATGTCGCGCTGGATGCCTGCCTTGATCGTTACGGCCAGGTGCCCTTGCCGCCCTACATCCGGCGGGATGAGGCCAGCGCCATGGACAGTCAACGCTACCAGACGGTTTACGCGGAAGTAACTGGGTCGGTGGCGGCCCCTACGGCTGGCCTGCATTTTACCCAGGAGCTGTTGGGCGTGATTAAGGGGCAAGGGGTCAATCTGGCTCAGATCACGCTCCATGTCGGCTACGGTACTTTTGCCCCGGTCCGTTGCTCCGATATTCGCGAGCACGATATTCATTCTGAATACTACGCCATCACCGAGCAGGATACGGCCCTGATTAACCGAACTAAGGCCGCTGGCGGCCGAATCTGGGCGATAGGCACCACATCGGTGCGGGCCTTAGAGGCGGCCGGGGCCACCGAAACCGCCGAAAATGATGGCATGATCCGCTCGGGATCCGGGATGGTGGATCTTTACATCTATCCTGGTTATCGCTACCGGGTGGTGGATAATCTGTTGACCAATTTTCATCTGCCCCGCTCGTCCCTGCTTTTTATGGTTAGCGCCCTGGCCGGAAGGGAAAGGATTCTGGCAGCGTATGCCCACGCTATCAAGCAGGGTTACCGTTTTTTCAGCTATGGCGATGCCATGGCGATTCGGATGAAGTGAGAAAACGGGTTACTCAACCGCCACAGGCGGTTTTATTGTCGGCGCAAGATGGCGCGGCCGCGGCCGCCGAGGCTTGCGGGGTGGCCGCGGCAGCCGGGCATTTGGCGGCGCAACTTTGGCCGCCGTTGGCGCCGCAGTAGCCGTCGGAGTACCAACCGCCGCCCTTGAGTTGGAAGGAGGTCTGGGAGATGACTTTATTCAGCCTCCCTTGACAATGAGAACAGGTGGCCAGCGGGGTATCGACGATGCTTTGTCGGGCTTCGGTGATTTTTTGACAAGATTGACATTTGTATTCGTAAATAGGCATGGTGACAACTCCTTAAATCAATTGTTTTTTTGTCTTTATTGCAGCCTGAGCACTCCTTGGGCAGAATGAGCGGAACCAAATACAGAGATTAATAAGCAAGATTGCTTTTGGCTAACATCTGTCGTACGATTGCAGCGTTCCCAGGGTTGCGTTTACGCCGGTCGCAGACTGTAACATAATGTCGGTAGGGCAATCTGTCAATCGCACGGGTTGTAATTTCCGTGGTTGCCCTTCGAGCGAAACTGGTGGAATCACAGTTTACAGGAGAAAAAAGTGCAACAGATTTCAATAGCTCAAGCGACCGAGGGCATGATTCTGGCTAAGGACGTGATGACTACCGATAACCGGGTACTCTGCGGCAAAGCCACAGCACTTTCCGCAAGCATTATCGAGCGTTTCAAGCGGATGGATATAACCCATGTCACGGTGGAAGACTATCCCGTCGCGGAAAAAGGGGCGAAAAGCCTTAAGGATGAGTTGTTGGCGGTCGAAGAACGTTTTGGCTCGGTGCGTCACATCAAGCCATTGATGCACTTAAAGAAGCGCATTCAGAAAAGGCTGGCGGCTGCTCGCCAAACGACCCCGCCATCATCCGACCGGGGAGAGGCGACATGAGTCAGCCCCTAAGTCCCGAGCGAGAGCAGCGCCGCGCCGCGATCCGCGAAGCCTTGCGTGAAGTCAAGAATCTACCCACCCTTCCGGGCATTATCAGCAAGCTCACCAAGATGGTTGATGATCCCGATATCACCACCGATCAGATGGGCAAGCTTATCAGCAAGGATCATATTCTGGCGGCCAAGCTGCTCAAATTAGCCAACTCCGCTTTTTACGGTTTCCCTCAGCGGATCAGTTCGTTGAGTAGCGCCATCATTCTTTTGGGCTTTAATGTTATCAAGATCTTGATTATCAGTGCCTCGATTTTCGAATTGATGGAGGATCAGGACGTGGAGCTTTGGGAACACTCGTTGGGCTGCGCGGTGGTTTGCAGTGTGCTGGCCAAACATTTGGAAATTAGTGACCCCGAGGAGGTCAGCACTGCCGGGTTGATTCATGACCTGGGCAAGGTGGCGATCAAGATGGAGTTACCAAAAGAGAGCGAGACTATCACCGCTCTGGTCGGATCCCGAGGAATCAGTCGATTTACCGCCGAACATGAACTGTTGGGTTTGGATCATGCCGAGGTCGGTGGCTGGCTGGCCAAGAGTTGGAATTTGCCGGTTAAGCTGGTGGAACCCATCGCCTGGCATCATAATCCGGCGGGGGCCTCCTCCGAGCCGATGGCCGCAGCCATCGTCCATTTTGCCGACATCATAATTCGCGGTTTGGGCTATGGCCATGGGCGCGATATCTGGGTTCCAACCTTGCAGTCCAAAGCCTGGGAGCTGTTGCGACTCAGGCCGACGGATCTTGATAAAATACTGGAGAATGTTGAAGAAAAGCTCTGGGATGTCAAAGGGTTTAGCCTGGAAATCAAGATGGAAGCTGGCGGCGTAGGGTCCACTTCCCCGGGCCGGGGATAGCGTATGGCGCGCCTGCTGGTGTTCGGTTCATCTGATTTTCTACCCGTTCAGAGTCGAGTGCTGCTGGAATCCAAGGGGTATCAACTGCAAATCTGTGATGATTTGTCGGGTGCCGTGACTATGGTCCTTGAGGATCCATCGGAGTTGCTTTTGCTTGAGAAAAACTTGATCGGCGACGGTGATCTTCGTCTGATTCAGGCGGTATCCTGCTGTCGGCAGCTGGCTAGTATTGATATTTTGTTGGCTCTTAATGCACAAGACCTGGAGTTGGAATTCGACTGGCATAAATACCCGGTGGACGACTTTATCCTCAAGCCCCTGCAGCCGATGGTCTTGTTGGCCCATCTGCAATTGGCTGAGGCTCGGATGAGTCGGACTTTTGATAACAACCCCTTGAGTCGCCTGCCCGGCAACACTTCGATTATACGGGCCATCCGCAGGGCGTTGGCCGTCGATGAGCAGCGCGCTGTCTGTTACGTCGATATTGACAACTTCAAACCTTACAATGACCGTTACGGTTTTGTTCGGGGTGATGAGGTGATTCTGATGGTGGCCCGGATCATCGTCAATGTGGTCGAAGAGAAAGCTCGGGACGGCAGTTTTGTCGGACATGTCGGGGGCGATGACTTTGTTTTTATTGTGAGTCGGGAGCTGGCCGAAGAGGTTTGCCAAAAAATCCTCGACAACTTCAAGGTGGTCCGCAATCTTTTCCTGAGCGCCGAGGATGTCGCTGCCGGGGAGTTCATCGGTAAAGACCGCCTGAACAATGAGACTCGTTTCCCTTTGCTCAGTATCTCCATCGCCGTGGTCATCACCGGTGATGGTCGGTATCGTCATTCCGGTGAGGTTGCCGTTGCCGCTACTCAACTTAAACACTATGCTAAAAAGCTGGAAGGAAGCAACTACCTGATTGAGCGGCGCAACCCTGATATGACCGGCTAAAGACGCTGACGCGAGGGTAATAGTTCACTAGGGCTATTAAATTTAGCGAAAATGGGCGCAGGTGGGGTGCTGGTGAACTTTTACGAGGAGCTGATGGTGACGAGCGACAATAAGGCCCCCCGACCAGTGCTGCTTGCCGAGTACCGGCCCCCGCTTTTTCTGGTGAATGAAGTCGAGCTGCGGATTGATCTTTACGATGACCATGCTCTGGTACAATCTCGGCTGCGGTTGCGGCGTAATCCGGTATTTGATCAGGCTCGCGGTGGCCCAACAAACGGCTCTGGGGCATGCCGGGCCCCGGCGAGGCAACCTGTTGGCGGTTTGAGCTTGGTTGATCCCCTGACTTTAGCCGGTTCATCGACTGTGGCCAACCCACTGAACTTAATCAGTCCATTGATTTTGGCCAATGCCTTGATTCTGGATGGTGAAGGGCTTGAACTGCTGGAGTTGCGTCTTGACGGAGTGGAACTGCGCCCCGAGGCTTATCGGATAGTCAGCGACTGGTGGATGCCGGCGGCTGACCAAGGCCTGGAGCCGGCAATCGAACCGAACCGAGCAATCGCGAGCGAGGCCGGGCATCCCGCTGAACCGGGTCAAAAATTCGCAGCCAAGTCCGGGCCGTCCGCTGAATCAGGCCGAGCAGCCCCGGATGAGACCGAGCATCCCGCCACCCATGGGCGTTGTCAGTTAATAATTTTAAATCCGCCGGACAATTGTACTCTGGAGATGGTGAGTAGAATTTTCCCCGCCGCCAACACCACGCTGGAGGGGCTTTATTGTTCCGGCGCGATGTTCTGCACCCAGTGCGAACCCGAGGGTTTTCGCAAGATCTCCTGGTATCCCGACCGGCCCGATGTTTCCGCGCCCTTTACCGTGACGATCAGCGCTGACCGGCAACGCTGTCCGGTGCTGCTGGCCGGAGGCAACCCTGTCGGTCGGGGGACATTGACCGGCGGTCGTCACTGGGCCACCTTCAGGGACCCTTTTCCCAAGTCATCCTATCTTTTTGCCATGGTGGCTGGGGATTTGGTGGGAGTTCATGATCGTTTCGTCACCGGTTCCGGTCTGGAGGTTGCTCTGACCATTTATGTCGAGGCCCACAACCGGGATAAGTGCCGCCATGCCATGACGGCCCTGCAAAAGGCCATGCGCTGGGACGAGGAAACCTTCGGTCTGGAATATGATCTCGACCATTACCTGATCGTGGCCGTCGATGATTTCAACATGGGGGCGATGGAAAATAAGGGGCTCAACATCTTCAACTCCCGCTACGTCCTGGCCCGGCCGGAAAGCGCTACCGATGATGATTTTGAACGGATCGAGGCGGTGATCGCTCACGAATATTTTCACAACTGGACCGGCAATCGAGTTACCTGTAGAGACTGGTTCCAGTTGAGCTTAAAGGAGGGCTTGACGGTCTTTCGTGATCAGATTTTCAGTCAGGACATGGGCTCGTCTGGGGTCAAGCGGATCAATGATGTGCGGCGGTTGCGGGAACAGCAGTTTGCCGAGGATGCCGGGCCCCTGGCCCATCCGGTTCGCCCGGAATCCTATCTTGAGATCAACAATTTTTACACCTTGACCGTTTACGAAAAGGGGAGCGAGTTGGTCCGCATGCTGCACACCTTGCTGGGTAAGGAAAAATTTCGCCGGGGTTTGCGCTTATATCTTAAACGTCATGACGGTGGGGCGGCCACCATCGAGGATTTTTTGGCCGCCATGGCCGAGGCCGGAGCGCGGGACTTAAGGCACTTTCAACGTTGGTACACCTTGGCGGGTACCCCCTGGGTCAGGGTCAGCGATGAGTATGATCCGGTAAGTGGTCGCTATGTCTTGCGCGCCGAGCAGGATTGTCCGACCTTATCCTATCCTCTGGTAGCTCAGGTGGCGACCGGGATCCATCCCCCGGCAACTCAAACGGCGATTTTGGCTCAACCGGAGGAGCAGCGGCCTCAGGCCGAGAAGCCCCAGTCGGACCAATCACCACCATTGTTGCATATTCCGCTGGTTGTGGGCCTGCTGGCCCCCGATGGCCGAGAGCTGGCTGCGGGCCTGTTGGAGCTGAAGGATAAAAGCGCGGAGTTTATCTTTGAGGGGTTGAGCGCGCGCCCCGTTCCTTCGTTGTTGCGCGGCTTTTCTGCCCCGGTACACCTTGAGTACGCTTACAACCAGCAGCAATTGCGCCTGCTGCTGGCCCACGACGCCGACCCTTTCTGCCGCTGGGAGGCCAGCCAGCGTTTAAGCGGCAGCCTGCTGCTGGCGTTGATCGCCAAATGGCGGGCGGGAGAAAAGTTGGCTCTGCCCGGGGATTTTGTCGAATCATACCGACAACTGTTGACGGCTGCGTCCCGGCAGCGGGACAAGTCGTTGTCGGCTTTGTTGCTGGCCCTGCCCACGGAGGACTATCTGGCCGAGCAAATGGTTAAGCAACCAACCAAGGCCAAACAAGGGGCGGAGGACGGGCAAGCAACAAAGACCGGACCAGAAGCACAGCCGGAAGCGCTGATTGATGTCGAGGCGATCCATGCCGTTCGGGAATTCGTTCGTCATGGCTTGGCTGAGGCTTTACGGCGGGAATGGCAAGTCGTTTATGGCGAGGCCCGGTTGGCGGCAGCATCCGAGTCCCCCACCGCGACTGCGGACTACGATCCTCACCGGGCCGGGTGTCGCCGTTGGCAAAATCTGGCGCTGTCTTTTCTTTTAGCCTTGGCGGAAGACGAGATTTTGGAGCTTGCCCATGCCCAGTTTGCCGAGGCCACCACCATGACCGACACCATGGCCGCCCTGAAAGGCCTGGTCCACGGCGCTCAAGCCTCTACTCGGGCTGCGGTCTTGGCCGTCAAGGTTTTGACCAGCTTTGCCACCCGTTGGGGCGCTGATCCCCTGGTTATGGATAAATGGTTCACGGTTCAAGCCACCGTTCCCGGCCCGGAAACCTTGGATAAAGTTCGTAATCTGATGAATCACCCGGCTTTTAAGATCAGCAACCCCAACCGGGTCCGGGCCTTGATCGGTTCATTTGCCGGAGCCAACCCCACGGGCTTTCACCGGGTTGACGGAAAAGGTTACCGTTTTTTGGCTGAACAGATTCTGGCTTTAGACCCCGGCAACCCGCAAATCGCCACCCGTCTGGCGACGTCCCTAAGCCGTTGGCGGCGTTATGATCAAATACGTCAGCAGTTGATGCGGCGGGAGTTGACCAAAATCGCCGCTGCTCCCGACCTTTCCCGTGATCTTTACGAGGTGGTCAGTAAAAGTCTCGGTTAACAGAACAAACAACAAAGGAGAAACAAGAAGATGTACACCGCTTCCGATCTGCGCAAAGGGCTTAAGATCAAACTTGAAGGCGACCCTTATATCGTTACTAATTTTGAGTTTTCCAAGCCGGGCAAAGGTCAGTCACTTTATCGCTGTCGTTTGCGCAACATGATCAGCGGCAGCTCTTTTGATCGTACCTTTCGTTCCAGCGATAAGTTTGAGCCGGCCCCGGTGTCCGAACGGGCCATGCAGTTTCTCTATGCCCAGGTTGATGAATACAATTTTATGGATAATCAAACTTTTGAGCAGATCGTAATCCGCAAGGAACTGCTGGGAGATGATGTCAACTTTATGGTCGACAACATGGAGGTCGGCGTTTTGTTCTACGATGAGCGGCCTATTGGGGTGACCTTGCCAAACTTTGTGGTATTAACGGCAACTCGGGCCGATCCTTGGGTCAAGGGTGATACCAGCGGTAGCGACACCAAACCGGTGGTGGTGGAAACCGGTTATGAATTACAGGTGCCGCCATTTGTTAACGAGGGTGATAGATTGCAGATTGACACCCGCACTGGTCAGTATGTAATTCGGGTGAAATAAGAACCCACGTCTAGCTCGGCTGAACAGCGTTTCTCCGGTGGCTTACTTGTCTTTCAGCAAAATTTGTAGCTTCTTTTGGATCATTTGCAGGTCTTGCCAGGCAGCGTTCTTCATTTCTTGGTTGACTAGAAGATAGTCTGGAGAAAAGGTTGGCATTAAGGGAACACCCTGAAAGTCGTGGAATTTGCCGCGCAGTCGGATCAAACTTTGTCGGCGGCGGAGCAAGGTTTGGGCCGGGAGTGGACCCATGGTGCAAATCAGGGCTGGCTTAAGGGTGGTGATCTGCTGGTGGAGGAAGGGTAGGCACTCCCGGACTTCATCAGTAGTGGGAGCCATCGACCCCTCTGGCCCATCGACCACCGGCTGGCTTGGTCGGGCGCACTTGACCAAGGTAGTCAGGTAAATCTGTTCGCGGCTTAATTTGATTGCCGTTAGCATCCGGTCAAGCAGAACTCCGGCCTCGCCCTGGTAGGGCAGGCCCCGACGTTCTTCCTCGGGGCCTGGCGCCTGACCGATCAACAGGAGGTGGGGGTGGGGATTACCCTGGCCGAAGATAATACGCTGCCGATCAAGGTGTCGGGAGCAACGGCGACAATCTTTGATCTGATCTTCGACGTCGGCCAGGGTGTTGGTTATGTCATGTGAGATCGCGGCTCGAGATGGCTTGAGAAAACGGAGTAGCCCGGCAGTTGCCGGATAACCGTCGATCCCCAGTTCCTGGTGCAGCAGAACCAAGCCGCGGATGTCGGCAATCAGGTCTTGCGAGTTCTGCCGACAGTTGAGCTGTAGTGGTTGAGTGTTTTTCATATGCTTTTGTCGGACGAAAAACTTGAATACCTGATTGCCAAACTTCGCGAAATGCCACACCGCGAAATGATCGGGATTGGCTCCCGACGGCGGGTCTTCAGGTCTGCCGGTGTCTGTTCCATGTTTTTAATTTCTTTTGGCCACCTTGAAAAATTGCTCTTTCGCCCGATTTCTGCGTTATGCTCAAAAAATTATCCTCGAAATATCAATCATATACCTGCGGTATTTTTTTTCGCATGCCTTGATCTCGAACAAAATAGCTAATTTTTCAAGGTGGCCTTTTGTCATTTCCGTAATTGTTACCAACCGGGAATAATGCGCCCAATTTTTTCATCCACCAGTTTTTTAGTGGGCTCGTCAACTTCCAGAATCGGCGGGTACCAGGGTTTCATTCGGCAATCGAAAACCACCGGGGGCGTAAGACCCAGGTGAAAACGGCAGACAGAGCTGCCGGCGGCGTGGATATCGGCGGCCGGTTCAAAACGGGTGAAAAAAGTCCAGATGAATTCCTGGATATTTTCACAGGCGGAGTCCACGTCGTCTACCAGAACCACTGCCGGCCAGTCGGCCACTGCCGGGTCGACGGCCAAGCGGCCAGGCAGGTCTCGATCAGCGACATAGGAGGCGCCCTGAACCACCAAAGTCCCGGGAAGATAAGCCCGAAGCTTGGGACAGCCTTTAGGTGGGTCCCCCCGGAATTCTTCGGGCAGCGCCCTTTTGGTCGATCGACCTAACCCCATGAGTATTGCCTTGGAGCCGGAATTAACTGAAGGCCCGGTGTAATCCAAGGTGTCCTGAGAGGTGTTGGCAAAGACAAAAAAATCAGTTTGCCAATTAATCCTTGCCAAAACATGCCGCCAGAGGGCGGGGAAATCGGCGACGTCAAGATCACCGTCGGTGACGATCAGAAATTTGGTCAAGGATAACTGGCCCTCGCCCAAAATACGCAGACCCGAGGCAAAGGCCTCGCGAGGATAGCGGTCGCTGACTTTGGCCGCCGCCAGGCAATGAAACCCCGCCTCACCAAAGGTTTTAAGTTGGCGCACACCACTCATCACCAGAGGGAAGAGGGGAGAGAGTAGTTCCTGCAAGAAATCGCCAATGAAAAAGTCCTCCTGGCGGGGGCGACCCACCACGGTGGCGGGATAGATAGCTCCCTGGCGGTGATAAAGTCGTTGGACCTGGAAAACCGGATAATCGTGAGTTAGGGAATTATAACCGTAGTGGTCACCAAAAGGGCCTTCCGGTCGGCGCAGGTGAGGAGGAACAACCCCCTTGGCGGCAAACTCAACGTTGGCGATCAAAGAATGGCCCCCCATAGGGTCTTTAATCATTGGCAACTTTTTCCCCATCAGCAGTGAGGCCAGCAACAGTTCGGGGATGTTTTCCGGCAGGGGGGCAATGGCTGCCATCATCAGGGCGGGGGGGCCGCCGATGTACATGGTCAAGGGCAGGCTTTCATTGCGCTTTTCCGCCTCGTGATAGTGGTAGCCCCCCCCTTTGTGAATTTGCCAGTGAATCCCGCCGGTGGTGTTGTCGAAGCGCTGGACCCGGTACATTCCCAGGTTGTGTCCTCGACCCAGCGGGTCTTCAGTGTAAATCAGAGGCAGGGTGACAAAGGGGCCACCGTCGCTGTGCCAAGAAGTCAGCAGGGGCAGATCGTCGAACCGGGGCGGGATTTGCCGGTTTTCAAGAATCGGAGCCTGGCGGACATTTTTCATCCCGATGGCGGCGGCCTGACGCAAAAGACCGCGCCGATCCCAGAGCTTGCCCAGACTGGGGGGCAGCATGGTTTCTGCTGTTTCCACCAGCTCGGCCACGAAGCGCAGCGGGCGGCGGCCGAAAGCCAGCTCCATCCGGCGTGAGGTCCCGAAGAGGTTGGTGACCACTGGAAAATCACTGCCCTTAACCTGGTTAAACAATAGGGCCGGACCGCCTCGAGCAATGACTCGACGATGGATCTCGGCAATTTCCAGATGGGGATCCACTGGTTCCTCGATGGTGATGATCTCTTGTTCTCGACGCAGGACGGCAATATATTCCCGTAGATCAGAGATAATTTTTTCGGACATGTTCTTCTCCTGAATTGAGATGAGGGTGAGTTGCGGCGCTCTTAAGAATCACTGCTGGCCCTATAATGGCCCGAGTATCTGTTGGCCAGATGGCTTGACGAATTGACGACCGATGGTTTTGACCGGGAGTTTGTCTGCTTGCTCAACAGGTTGGGGCTTGAACCTTGCGTTAACCGGTAAAAGTGGGTAGAACTAACGGCCGTTCACAAATAATTGGTGATATTCTTCGTCGCTTAGATGCTTTCGCATTAAAGCGGTATAAAAGTCAAGTACGGAGATGATCTCCCGCTCGAAAAGACGAGGAATCAGCACGGCCAGCAGCTCGGGTCGGGCGAAACGCTTGACCAGGACGCTAAAGCGAGATTTCATCGGTTGTCCGGTTCAATCCGAAACAGCTTGTGTCGATGGGGAGAAGCGGTCGTTGGTCGTTCATCCTTAAAAGTATCCCTAAGCTCAACAGTTAAATCGTAAATTTATGACGATTGCGAACACTTCCGTGGAAGACCGCGCTCTGCTGGCTGGCTGGGTGGATTTCGGTGGCGGGATTCATGCTACCCGATCCAACGAAATTATCCAACAGGCTCTGTGGACCATTCAGCGGCAACATATTTTTTGTACGGTGGTAGCCAAGGGATATGAATCCGGTAAAGTGGTTCTGATCGAGTTTGGTCCCGACCGGCTGGTTGTGGACCGGCCCCTTGATTGGCCCTTGCAGATGGGATCCCAATCATTGAAAATTGTTTTCAAGAGCCGGAACCAACTGTGGAACCAGTTTGTAGTTGAGCTTATCGAGGTGACCGTCGATAGTCTGATCACCTCGATGCCGCGCAGGTATATCAGCCTGCAGCGTCGAGATTTTTATCGAGTCGCGGTTCCCCCAAACAGTAGAGCGGTATTTTACCACAAGGGTGAATCAATAAGCCAGTTGCGAGTGGAAAATATTAGCGTCAACGGTGCTCTGTTCTGTGCTGAAGACAACAAATATCAGCGACTTTCCGGTGGCGAGCTGTTAACTGATATCACCCTGTTTTTTCCCGACGATAAGAATGGGGAAATACCGGTAAAAATCAAGAAGGGCAGGGTGGCGCGAACCGATCAAAATGAACGCCGACACCAGTGCTTTGGCGTTCATTTTTTGCTTGATACTCGGGAAGAAAGGGGTTTACTCCAGCATGTTCGGCTCCGTGAACGGGAGTTATTGCGCAAAGGTCTGATCAATCAGATCTGAAATTTCATGGGGTAACGGCGGTAGGCGCTGGAAGGGGTGAGGTAGAGCATGGGGTTTTTCCCGGTCAGTTTACAGTTGGCCCATCGACCCTGTACGGTGGTTGGCGGCGGCGAGGTGGCTTACCGTAAGGTCGGGAGCTTGCTGGCTTGCCGCGCGGAGGTGCGGGTGATTAGTCAGCGGTTGACTGCTGAGCTAAATAGTCTCTATCAGGCTGGGGCCTTAACCTGGTTGGCTCGGGAGTACCGCAAAGGCGATCTTGTCGGGTCTTTTCTGGTTATCGCGGCCACCGATGATGAAGCGGTGCAGGCCATGATCCACACCGAGGCGGAACAAGACAACCTGCTGTTGAATGTGGCTGACAAGCCTAAGTGGTGCAACGTTATCCTGCCTGCCGTGGTGCGGCGCGGAGATTTAACTATCGCGATTTCTACCGGTGGAGCTAGTCCAGCCCTGGCCAGTAAAATACGACGGGATCTGGAGGCAAAAATCGGGGTCGAATACGAAGCATTGACCCAACTGTTGGCCGCATTACGCCCACTGATTTTGATCCGGGGCGGCGATCATTGGACCAATCGGAGCCATTTTCTGCGATTGGTGGAGGGCGATCTCTTGGCCTGGATTAGCGCGGGACGTTGGGATCTGCTTCGTGCATATATCCGCGAGGTGATTGGTGGGGATGAAGCTCTGGCTTGCGTGGAAGATGTGCGGCAACGCTTTGCCGATTTGATAAACCGAGGATAAGATCATGGAGTTTCTTTTTTTGTTGGTTTTTGTCCTCTATCTGGGGGCTACCATTACCGCCATGGTTTGTTTTTTTAACCTTAATCAGCGCTTGCGGCTCATGGCTCGGACCCTGCTGTGGGCGGCGGCGGGGCTGCATACCAGCTATCTGGTGATTCGTTTTGTCGTTTACGGCCAAACTCCGGTGGCCAGTCAGCATGAGGCGGTGTCCTTTTTTGCCTGGTCTTTGGCCGTGGCCTATCTGGCCTTTCGCTGGCGTTATCAGGTTAAAAATTTTGCCGCCTTCGTTTTGCCCCTGATCCTGGCCTTGGTGCTGGTGGCCTTGTCGGTCCCCGGACAGGTGGTGGATCTGGCGCCAGCCATGCGAAGCTGGTGGATGCAGTTGCATGGGGTGCTGGCCTTGCTGGCCAACGCCTTTTTCGCCCTGGCTTTTTGTGGCGGGATTATGTATCTGCTCCAGGAGCGGGAGATCAAGCGCAAACGAATGGGTTTTTTTTCCGCGCGCCTGCCCTCACTGGAGGCCCTGGATAACCTCAATCAGCATTGTCTGACCATCGGTTTTCCGCTGCTTACTTTGGGGATTATCAGTGGCGCCCTCTGGGGTCGCCAGGCTTGGGGGGACTTCTGGCAATGGAATCCCAAAGAGGTTTGGTCTCTGATTACCTGGCTAATTTACGCGGCGATGATTCATCAGCGTTTTACCGTAGGTTGGCGGCGGCGGCGAGCGGCGATCATGGCCATCGTTGGTTTCTGTGCGGTGTTGTTTACCCTCTGGGGAGTAAGTTTTTTCCTGGGCGGGGATCATCCCTATGCTGGCTGAGAAAATTGCCTGCCTGGGGGTGAATCACCAGACGGCGCCGGTGGAAATCAGGGAAAAACTGGCCTTTGCCGACGACTGCCTTAGCCCCCTGGTTCAGATCAAAGAGATAGTCGGCTGCGATGAGTGCTGCTTTCTTTCCACCTGCAACCGGGTAGAGGTCCTGTTGGTGGGCAAGGCGGGTGATGCCACCATTGCCGCGGCGCGGGATGTGCTCTTTGCCGATAGTGGCCTCAGTGGCGCCGAGGCGGCGCAGTACTCCTACTTGTTTACCGGAAGCGCGGCGATCAACCACGTTTTTCGAGTGGCCGCCAGTCTTGACTCCATGGTTTTAGGGGAACCGCAGATCCTGGGACAACTCAAGGATGCTTACCGTCTGGCGATTGAGCACAGGGCCACCGGAGCCATCCTTCATCGCCTGCTGAGCAAATCGTTTTCGGTGGCCAAGCGGATTCGCACTGAAACCAGTATCGGCGGCAACGCGGTTTCGATCAGTTATGCGGCAGTCCAGTTGGCCCGCAAAATTTTGGGCGAGTTGACCGGGAAAACCGTGCTCCTGGCCGGGGCTGGTGAAATGGCCGAACTGGCGGCGGAACATCTTGTGGCTCAGGGAGTCGCCAAGGTAGTGGTGGCCAACCGTACCCTGGAGCGGGCGGTTACGCTAGCGCGGCGCTTCAACGGTGAGGCCGTTGTCTTAGGCGAACTGGCGTCGCGCCTGGCTGATGCTGATATCCTGATCAGCTCAACCGGGTCTCCTGACCTGATTTTGCGTAAGGAGGCAATGACGCCGGTGATGCGCCAGCGTTATCACCGGCCCGTTTTTCTCATTGATATCGCGGTACCCCGTGATCTTGATCCTGACCTTAACGACCTTGACAACGTTTATCTTTACGATATCGACGATCTTCAGCAAGTGGTGGTGGCCAATAAAGGAGAGCGACGTCGGGAAGCTGACCGGGCCGAGCTAATTGTCGCGGAGGAAACCATCAAATTTCTCCACTGGCTGGAGAATATGGAGCTGACCCCCACCATTACCGAATTGCGCCGACGGATCGATGTCCTGCGAGATATCGAGCTGAACCGAACCCTGGCGGCTTTGCCCGGACTCAGCCCCGAGGAAAAAAAAGCGGTGACCATGATGGGCACGGCCTTGGTCAACAAGCTACTTCATTATCCCCTGATGTTTTTGAAAAACAGTGGCGCGATTGAGCAAAAGCGGGCAAACTTGTCGATTTTCCGCAAAATGTTTGGGCTTGATAGTGATCACGGATCCGGGGACGAACGCTGAATCAGCCAGGCGGTGGCGTTGCTGAGTAGTTACGATGAATTTGTGGTTTTAGCGATTTTACTTCGTTGACAAGGCGCCGGCGATAGGATAGGGCTTGAAGTTTATCGCTTTTTCGTGTTATGCTCGCTTTGTTTATACTTTTTTTAATGTTTAGCCGAGGAAATTGCAATGAGTAAGCGAACTTTTCAACCCAGTAACACCAAGCGACATCGGACCCACGGTTTTCGGGTTAGAATGAGGACCAAGAACGGTCGGGCCGTAATCAGCCGGCGCCGGGCCAAAGGGCGCAAGCGTCTGGCGGTTTAAGGGCCAATGCTAACCAAGCCACTATTGGTTCGCCTGCGTTTGCCCAAAGCAGCCTTGATTAGGAGATCCGGTGAGTATCAGCGCATTTACGCTCAGGGACGCAGGGTGCGAGGGGATGGTTTTGCTTTGGTTTATCAGTTGACCTCTTCAGTTGATGGGGCACGGCTTGGCATCAGTGTATCCGGGATCAAGTCGGCGGTGCGGCGGAATCGGATCAAACGAATTATTCGTGAATTTTTTCGTCTGCGGCGGCCCTTGATTAATCCGAACCTGGAGCTGATCTTCACTGTTTGCAAGGGTTTTACTCCCGACACCCCGTCGGCGGTGGCTGCGGCTTTGCGACGGCCGACGCAAGGACGATTAGCATTGGCGGGCTTGACTGATGATCCACCAGCGGTCAGGGGTGGCCCTCTTTCAGCGGTCAATGGTGGTCCTTTTTTTGTACTTCGATCGGTGGTGCGTCGACTTTTTAGCGGATCTCAGGCCATGATCCGCAGCGCTTGTCTGGCCGGGGTTCGTTTTTACCAACTGGTTATTTCTCCTCTTCTTCCCCCAAGTTGCCGTTTTGTCCCCAGTTGTTCCCAGTATGCCTTGGAAGCGATCACGCTCCATGGTGTTTGGGGTGGGGGCTTGATGGTGCTCAAAAGAATTCTGCGCTGTCATCCCTTCAGCCCCGGTGGTTTTGATCCGGTTAAGTGAGCCTTAAGCAAAAGGAATCGTATTTAGTTATGAATAATTATCGTGTGCTGCTCGCCATTGCCGTTTCAATGGTCATCCTGCTGGTTCACCAGTTGTTCTTTGTTCCGCCACCACCGGATCCCCAACCGGCCATTGATGACGGGTGGCGAGATATCAGGCGGGAAGCGGGGATGCAGCCGGTTCCCACTTTGCCGGAGCCTGCCGAGATACGCAGGCAAGAAGCAATTGCGCCGGTCGACGTCGCCACCCTCCTCGATCCGGCCCGTGCCGTCCGGCAGATAAAGGTGCAAACCTCGCTGTATACCGCGGTGATTTCCGAAGCCGGGGGGGTACTCAAAAGCTTCCAGCTCAATCAGTTCCGGGAAACAGTGGATCCGTATTCTCCCGGTAAGGAACTGGTTCGCGCTGAAGCCCAAGATGGGTCGCCGTTGTTTTTTTCCTGGGGGGTGGAACCGGACCAGGCGGAGATGCTTCATTTTGAGGCTGATCAGACCAGCATTTTTGTTGATGAGGGCCAGGAACAAACTTTGACGCTGCGGGTCTTAACGCCTCAGGGCCTGGAATTGATCAGAACCTACGTCTTTCGCGACCAAGACTACTCGATTGACGTGACGGTGGAAGTTCGCAATCACAGTGAAGTGCCGTTGCGCGGAGCCCCCTACCTGACTTTGGTCAATCGTCCATTTAGCGATATCAGCGATCCGATGGATCACTTTCTGTTTACCGGGCCCACGGTGTTGCTCAACAATGAAGTTCACAATATCGAGGTCGGTGATTTGGCCGCCGGGCGGGCCGGTCGTAGTTTTACCGGGGCGGTGCGGTGGGCTGGTTATCACGACTCCTACTTCTTAACCAGCATCATTCCTTTGGGCGACCACCAGAGCACCGCCCATTTTGTTGCCGATCATGATGATTTGGTTACCACGGTTCTGGCCGCAGCGGCGGATAATCTCTCGCCTGGCCATGCTTTGCGCTACGAATATAAGATCTTTTTTGGTCCCAAAAAACTCTCCCTGCTCAGGGAGATGGGTCACGAGCTGGAGCGAACAGTCGACTTTGGCTGGTTTGACTTTCTCGCTCGTCCTGTCCTGCTTTTTCTTAATTTCCTCTATGGCTTGATTGGCAACTACGGGCTTGCTATCATCCTGGTTACCGTCCTGATCAAAATTGCCTTCTGGCCCTTGACCCACAAAGGGATGAAGTCGATGAAAGTGATGCAGAAAATCCAGCCCAAGATGGTTAAGCTCCGGGAAAAATTCAAGGATGATCGGCAGCTCCAGCAACAAGAGATGCTTAAACTCTACCAGACTTACAAGGTTAACCCCCTGGGTGGGTGTCTGCCGTTGCTTTTGCAGATTCCGGTTTTCTTTGCCTTGTATAAGGTGTTGCTTCAGTCCGTTGAACTGCGCCATGCCCCATTTATGCTCTGGATCAATGACCTTTCCGCCCCGGATCGGCTCTACATCGGTTTTGACCTTCCCTGGCTGGGGGGCCTTCCGGTCCTGACCCTGCTGATGGGGGCCAGTATGTTTGTGCAACAGAAGATGACTCCGATCACCGCCGACCCTTTGCAGGCCAGAATCATGCTTTTTCTGCCGGTGGTGTTCACCTTTCTTTTCCTTGGTTTTGCCTCAGGCCTGGTCTTGTACTGGTTTGTTAATAACGTTTTGACCATTGCCCAGCAGTACTACATGATTTATCGCCAAAAAGATTAGGAGGCGATCCGTAAAATGGCTTCCTACTCCGAGTTCGAGGAGGCGACGATTGCCGCCATTGCCACCGCGCCGGGCGCCGGGGGAATCGGAATTATTCGAATCAGCGGCTTTAAGGCAGCGGCTGTACTGAATCGTCTCTTTCGTCCCGCTGGTCGCCGCGGTCATGAGGATGCTGATACCCCGCCCAGTCATCGGCTTCGTTACGGCTGGATTGTCGATCCCGGCACTTCGTTGCCTTTAGATGAAGTCATGGCGGTTTACATGGCCGCCCCCGCCACCTATACCCGTGAAGATGTAGTTGAAATCCATTGCCATGGGAGCTATGTGGTTTTGCGGGAAATTCTCGGTCTGATTTTGGCCGAAGAAGGGCTGCGGGTTGCCCAGCCGGGTGAGTTTACTAAAAGGGCCTTTCTCAATGGTCGCATCGATTTAACCCGGGCCGAAGCAGTGCTCGATCTCTTCAATGCCGGCACTCGTACGGGTCTCAATCTGGCCCTGAGTCAATTACAGGGAGGTCTGTATCAGCGGCTGAGTTGGGTGCGTGCGACTCTGCTGGAGCTGCTGGCGGTCATTGAGGTGGCCATCGATTTCCCCGAAGATGGTGGCGACATCATTGACGTCGCCGCGCTTGGTCAACGGCTGGCCGCGGAAGTCGGTAGTCCCCTGCTTGAACTCCTGGCGCGCGCCCGCCACGGTCGGATTTTTCGCGAAGGGGCAAACGTGGTTATCTACGGTCGGCCCAACGTGGGCAAGTCCAGCTTGCTCAACGCCCTGTTGGGAGAAGAACGGGCGATTGTCACTGCGATGATCGGCACCACCAGGGATACCATTGAAGAGTGCCTGAATATTCACGGAATGCCACTGAGACTCATCGACACTGCCGGCATCCGTGAAACTACAGAGACCGTGGAGGAGATTGGCGTTGAGCGTTCCCGGCATCGGGTGGCCGCGGCCGATCTCGTCCTCTTGCTGGTAGAGGCGGGAGCCCCGGTGACCCCGGAAGATTTGGCCTTGAATGCGGGTGTCGCCGAGAAAAAAGTGCTGGTAGTGGTCAACAAGCTCGATCTTTTGCCGGGGGCGGAGACTGGGGTTCAAGTTCTCACGGTCGATCAGGCCTTGGCTAAATGGACCGCGCACTTTCCCGGTCGCCCCCTGGTGGGCGTTTCCGCGCGCACGGGGAGGGGACTCAGGGCTTTGGAAGATGCCATTTTTCGTGCGATCAGCGGTGGAGAACCCCCTAAACCCACCCATGATGCCGTCCACGATTTTACGGGCAATCCTGCCCCTGATCCTGCTGGTGATCCCGCCCATGACCCTGCCCGCAATCCCGCCCGCAATCTCGCTTGCGACCCCGATTATGCCTGCGTGCCCAACGCCCGCCATGCGGCGGCCCTGGTCAAAGCGTCGGCGGCTATTCAAAGGCTGGCCGCCGGATTTGCAGCCGACCTGGCCCCGGAGTTGTTAGCGATAGAGCTGCAAGATGGGCTGAGTCATCTGGATGAAATTATCGGAGAAACCAGTAATGAGGATCTGCTGGACAGCATTTTCTCTCGTTTTTGCCTAGGGAAATAGTGTTTCTAGGGAAATAGTGTTTGAACGGCAAGCGCTAAAGCCAGATAAACTTCATTTTCTCGAACCACCGGCTTGATGGTCAGACCCTCGCACCAGTTTCATCAGGTCGGCAAAAGGGGTGTGCTTAGCCGCTGGTTTTTTTTCGTCATTTGAATCTTGCGCGCCCTGCCATGCGGCTTCTAAAGCGCGAGAGTGCTCGTTGTCGTGGCAGTACAAACACAATAACTCCCAGTTGCTGCCATCAGATGGATTGTTTTGGTAGTTGTGATCTTTGTGATGGACTGTCAGCTCGCGTAGTTTTTTACCGGAAAACTCACGGCCGCATTTAGCGCAGACCCGCGGGAAGATCTTCAGCGCTTGATTGCGGTACTCTTCTTTTTTCATCCTTATTCTCCTCTTTTTTTATCCTTATTCTCCCGTCGTAACCTCAAAGTAAGGTGATAGTCCGCCCGGGCTCTTAAACTTGTGAAAGTTCAAACATTGCCGATCAATGCTCCGTCTTCCCGGCGGCGCAATTCCACCGCCAGCGGCATCACGCCCTCGATTCGATTGAGCAGACCCTCTCTGATTTGCGCCTGCGGTCCCGGTCCCGTTCTTCGCCGCCCGCTCTCGCCCCGGTTTGATCCTTGGATTTTGCCGGTTACAGGTTCAGCGGTCGTTGTTTGATCCCAGGCTTGAGGCTTTGCCGGGCCAATAAAAGCCCGTGCCGCTTGGAGAATGCCGCGGTTAAGGGCAAGGTTATTGTGACCGGTGGCGATGATCATGTTGACTGAGCTGATTCGCCCCTGATCATCAATCTGGTAGTGATGAATTAGGGTGCCACGGGGGGCCTCACAAATCCCCACCCCCTCCGGGTCGTTGGCGTCGGCCGTGGCCCGGACTCGGTTTTCTAAGATCACGGGATCGGCCAGCAGCTCCCCGATTTTTTCCAGACTGTGAATTATTTCGATCAGCCGGGCGTAGTGGTAATAAAAGGAGCTTTGAACTGCCATGCCCGTCGGGGCCAAAGCGCGAAAGGCGATCAGAGCTTCATCGGCCCCGGGGGTGCCGCAGGCGCTGGCCGCGTTGAGTCGAGCCAGGGGGCCGGTGCGATATAAACCGGCCTTGGGGCCTAATGGTCGGTAATAGGGGGACTTCAGGTAACTGTCCGGCTCCACCGCTTCGCCCAGATGAACGCCGTAGCGGGAGGGCGATGGTTCGCTGAAAACCGTTTGCCGCCGCTCATCGATCATCCGCAGAGGGCCGTCGTAATATTCCAGCATCCCCGCGGGGCCGCCCAAAGCCAGGTAATGGCTGGGAAAGTTGGCAAAATTGGCAATTTCATCGGCAAAGCAGGACAAAAGATCCGGAAAAAGTCGTAGGCTTTTCCGGGCTGCTTTTAACGTCTCCGGCAGTTCAGCCAGGATAGCTTGTTGATTTTCTCGACTCAACGGTCGGCTGACCCCACCCGGCACCACCCAGGTGGGATGAATTCTTTTGCCGGCCAAACGTTCGATGATTTGCTGACCGAAACGACGCAGTGCGACTCCCGCCCGAGCCACCTCGGGAAAACGCTGAGCCACCCCGAAGATGTTACGTTTTTTCGGGTCGGAATCCATTCCCAGCAAGAGATCGGGGGCGGAGAGATAAAAAAAACTCAAGGCATGGGACTGCACCAACTGACCATAGTTGAGCAGCCGCCGCAGACGTTGAGCTGCCGGTGGAATCCGCACGGCCAGTAGTTCATCACAAGCCTTGGCCGAGGCCAGCAGATGGCTCACCGGACAGATCCCGCAAGTCCGGGCGGTCAGGGCCGGCATTTCCTCCAACGGACGTCCGACGCAGAAGGCATCAAAGCCCCGGAGCTGGGCGATATGGAGGCGGCAATCGTACACCGTTCCATCATCTTCAAGAAAGAGTGAAATTCGGGCATGACCTTCGATGCGGGTTACCGGGTCGATGGAGATGGTTTTGGCCACGGGTTTTACCTCTCAACGGTTGGTGAAGACTCTAGGCCACCTTGAAAAATTGCTCTTTCGTCCGATTTCTGCGTTATGCTCAAAAAATTATCCTCGGAATATCAACCATATGCCTGCGGTAATTTTTTCGCATGCCGTAAACTCGAACAAAATAGCTAATTTTTCAAGGCGGCCTCTAGTGTCGTGTCAAGGCTGAGATGACGCAGCTCGCTTGCCCTTTTTCACGCCTGTATGAATTTATCTTCCGGAAAGATAAACAGATTACTATGTTCAAGTGACGCCCTCGCCAGCAGGATCGTAAGGCTTTGTTGACCTATTCAGCATCGCCTTTTTCTGATATAGTACCCATGCGTCGGTCGTTGGTAGGCGTTACTCTGAAAACAGAGGCCGACCCTCGGTCGTTTCGCTTACTTATACAAGCACAAGCAGCCGCGCTGTTAACCGTTGAGAGCAGAAAGCCATGCCCGGAAAACTGATTTTTTCACTCTTGCTCCTGTTGGGCTACCTCTTGCCGACCCTGAGTCAGGCGGCATTACCGCCTGATTGGCAACCCCAGTTCAAAATCCGGGCCGGAATTCCGCCATTTTCGACGATTGGTCGCATTATGGACGCCAACCATCAAGCCCTGCAAGGGATAAATCCGGATCCGGCCGGTTGGCGGTTAACGGAAGCTCCACACCTGGTTTGGCTGGCTGACGCTGATTTCCGAATCGGACCGGAAATGATCTGGGACCGGCAGCAGGGAGGCATCTTGATGGTCAGTAATCTCGCCAACCAGGTGGAACAAGCCGCCGCCGCTCTGGATTATGCCATTTACCACCGCCATACCCCGGTTTTGCTGATTACCGGTAACAGTGACAGCAGAGCCATTGCACTTTTCAATCGAGGATTTTCCCAGACCAGTGAGGCCATCAGCCGAGAACTTAATCAGCTCCGTACGGCCTTGGCCCCCCTCCCCGCCTACGGCATGGAGGTACGAGATGCCGCGAGCGATGGCAGTGGTGGTGGCGCCGGCGCCGGTGATGATAGTAACGATAGCGTTCGGCGCTTACGACAGGCGGAGCACAATGTTGACTATCAGGTGGCCCGAGCCCTGGAACGTTACCGAGATCGGATAAAGACCCACCGCCTGGTGGTGGTGGGAGGCATTATTGACCTGGCTAATTACTACGGCGGCGGACCGGGCCGGCTTTATCTGATCAATCTTAACGGAGAAATCGACCCGGCAAAAATCAAGACCTCCCCGCATCTGGTCAGGGTGGCCCCGGACTTGCGCGGTTTTATTGGTCGACGATGAACCAACAACGACAGGGCGAGTTGTTTTTGTTGGGAGAAAGCATCCTCTGGGGCTGGTTTCCCATTGTCACTCTTCTTACTTACCGCTTCTTGGCCCCCCTCTGGACCATGACGATCAGCATTGCCGTGGCCGGAGTTTTTTTCGGTTTCTTGATGTTTGGTGGGCGCAGGCGATCAAGCCGGTGGCCCGAGTTGCGCCGCCGTGAGGCCTGGGCGGATCTGGCCTGGGCATCATTTTACACCATGCTGCTTTTTATCCTGCTTTTTGTCGGACTTGCCTTCACCACCGCGGGCAACGCGGCCCTGCTCCTCTTCTTTCAGCTTTTTTTCGCCTTCCTCTACTTCAATCTCCTGCGGGGTGAGGCCATAGGTTGGGCCCATTTAGTCGGCGCGGCCCTGATGGGAGTCGGGGCCATCATGGTGATCTTCCCCGACGATTTAAGCCTCAACAAGGGTGACATCCTGATATTGCTGGCCGCCATGGTTGCGCCGATAGCCAACCGTTATCAGCAGCGGGCCCGCCGCCGAGTCCACGCCACCACTCTGCTCTTTGTCCGCAATGTCAGCAGTCTGCCGATTCTGCTGCTGCTGTCCTGTTTGTACGCCCCGCCGCTCACGATGCCGGACTTGGCCGCCACCTGGTGGCTGTTGCTGATCAACGGAGTTTTTTTAATGGGTTTGTCCAAAATATTTTGGATCGAAAGCCTGCATCGCCTGAGTATCACCAAAATCAGCGCCATGGCCGCCCTCTCTCCTTTATTCACCATGATTTTTGCCTTCTTCATTCTTAATGAGGTTCCAAGAAACTGGCAGTTGGCCGGGGTTTTGCCGATTTTAGTCGGCGGTATCCTGATCACCCGACCGACCAAAAACGGCAAACTGCTTTCCGATTGTCGAACATGTCACTAAAATTAAAGGACGGGAGTTCAGTTTTTTGTCTATTCTTATGGACTGCGGCTGCAGGAGGTTCTGTAGGCGAACAGGTGGCAACTTTGATAACCAAGCAAGATTTAAGGCTACCTTTATTAACTGTTATTATTGAACGAGTGATATTCTGGATTCAGGCTCTGCTTACAATCAGTTACCCGGCAAGACTGAAACGCAAGGCATAGAGACTTTTTTTAAACTGGTTTGCCACAGACAACCTAGAATTCGCTGGCACTTTTACATATACAGACACTGCCGACTCCACCGGTGGCCCGGCTACCACGCAGACCGTTTAAAAATTAAAAGGTGAGCCGGAATTTCCACCATCGTTTTATATTTTGCCTCGTTGCGCCTTGACAAGGCCAAAGGCCGTACTTAAAGTTCCCGGCTGTTGAATTACCACAATATTACGGTCAGTAAAAATCGTTTGGTTGTGACTTTGTTGGCGGTGAGTCACATCTTTTTCGGCATTGTTAATTTTGGATAGCTAACTCAGATATAATTCAGGTAAAAACACCCGGCAGGTTTTTTACAAATCCATACTCATTTAACAATGCCTTTTTTCAGCTCCCGGGAGGACGTCGTGAATTTGGAGGATAAGAATCTGGAGGATAAGCAAAAGGTTGTAAGCGCGCAAGTCGGGCCGGAGGGTGACGGTCAACTACAGAGTACCGCGCAAACCGAGGCTGGTGAAGGCGAAGATTTGTTGTTTCAGCTCAACGCGGCTCGGACTGAGGCTCACAAACTTGAAGATCGGGTACTGCGGCTGGCCGCTGAGTTCGAAAATTACAAAAAGCGGATTCAGCGGGAGCGGGAAACTTCCCTCAAGTACGCCGAAGAGAATCTTCTCAAGGAGTTGCTGTCCCCGTTGGACAATCTAGAGAGATCCATTGAGCAGGGTCGCAATGCGATCGATGCCTCCATCCTGCTCGAGGGGGTGAAGATGACGCACAATGGATTGATCGGGGCTTTGGAGAAGTTCGGACTCAAAGCCATGAATAGTCGGGGTGCGGTTTTTGATCCTAATTACCATGAGGCCTTAGTCATGGAGGTCAGCCCTGAGGTCCCGGCCAATACCATTATCAGCGAATTCCAGCGGGGATATTTTTACAAGGATCGTCTGCTGCGGGCCGCCAAGGTGGTAGTTTCCAGCGGCAGGGGTGACGGCGCCAGCACTGACGACTGAACGGGCCGTAATTGGCAATAATGATCACGGAAGTACGGTGAATAATAAATGGCTTAATCAGCCGGGATATTTTTAGACAAGGAGCATTAATCATGGGTAAAATCATTGGTATTGATCTGGGAACAACCAATTCCTGCGTAGCGATTATGGAGGGTGGCGAGCCTAAAGTGCTCACCAACGTCGAAGGCAACCGAACCACCCCATCGGTGGTGGCCTTCAATGACGCAGGCGAGCGCCTGGTGGGCCAAGTGGCCAAGCGTCAGGCGGTGACCAACCCCAGTCGGACTCTTTATGCCATCAAGCGTTTGGTCGGCCGCAAGTTCACTGACCCTGAGGTTCGCAAAAGTATTGAAATCAGCCCTTTCAGAATAGTTGAGAGTCCAGGCGGTGACGCCTTTGTTGAGGTGGATGGCAAAAAATACGCTCCCGCGGAAATTGCCGCCATGGTGCTGACCAAAATGAAGCAAACTGCCGAGGAGTATTTGGGGGAAGAGGTGACCGACGCGGTAATCACCGTGCCGGCCTACTTCAACGACTCCCAGCGTCAGGCTACCAAAGATGCAGGCAAGATCTCCGGACTCAACGTCCAGAGGATTATCAACGAGCCGACCGCCGCCGCCCTGGCTTATGGTCTGGACAAAAAGAAGGAAGAAAAAATCGCCGTCTTCGACTTGGGTGGAGGCACCTTCGATATTTCGATTCTGGAAATCGGCGACGGGGTTTTCGAGGTTAAAGCTACCAACGGGGACACCTTCCTCGGCGGTGAAGACTTTGACATGCGAATCGTCAACTGGTTGGCCGACGAATTTAAGCGTGACCAGGGAATTGATCTCCGTCAGGACAAAATGGCTCTGCAACGGCTCAAGGAAGATGCGGAAAAGGCCAAGATGGAGCTTTCCACCACCATGGAAACCGATATCAACCTGCCCTTTATCACCGCCGACGCCTCCGGGCCCAAACATCTCAATATTAAGCTGAGCCGAGCCAAACTGGAAGCCCTGGTGGCAGACTTGATTGAGCGCACCGTGGGTCCTTGTCGCACGGCCCTGAAGGATTCCGGCTTGAGCGTTTCCGAAATTAATGAGGTGATTCTGGTGGGCGGCATGACCCGGATGCCGCTGGTCCAGCAGAAGGTCAAGGAGATTTTTGGCCAGGATCCCCACAAGGGAGTCAATCCCGACGAGGTGGTGGCCATAGGCGCCGCCGTCCAGGGAGGGGTTCTTAGGGGCGAGGTCAAAGATGTCCTGTTGCTGGATGTTACCCCACTCTCTTTAGGTATTGAAACCCTGGGGGGAGTGATGACCAAGTTGATTGAGAAGAACACCACCATTCCCACCAAGAAGAGCCAGATTTTTTCCACGGCGGCGGATAATCAGCCGGCGGTATCAATCCATGTGCTGCAAGGTGAGCGCGAGATGGCTTCCACTAACAAGACCATCGGTCGCTTTGATCTTGCCAACCTCCCCCTGGCCCCCCGGGGCTTGCCCCAGATCGAAGTTACTTTCGATCTGGACGCCAACGGAATCCTCAATGTTTCAGCCAAGGATATGGGTACTGGTAAGGAGCAGTTCATTAAAATTCAGGCCTCCAGCGGACTTTCCAAGGATGAGATTGAGCGGATGACGCGAGATGCCGATCTGCACGCCGATGAAGATCGCAAGCGCAGAACCTTGGTGGAGGCCCGTAATCAGGCCGATTCCCTGGTCTATGCCACCGGGAAGAGCATTAAGGACCTGGGAGACAAGGTCGATGCCAAGACCAAGGATAAGGTGGAAAGCGAAATTGCCAACTTACGCAAGCTGATGGAAGGTGATGATGTTGAGGCGATCAATAAGGGAATTGAAACCCTGACCCAGGCCTCGCACAAATTGGCGGAGATAATGTACTCCCAGGCTGGTCAACCGGGTGCGGCTAGCGCCGGCGCGGCTGGTGCGGCTGGCGCGACGGCGGCCGAGGCCGGGGCCGGCCGCCCTGATAAGGACGAAGACGTAGTCGACGCCGACTACGAAGAGGTCAAATAGGAAAAAGCTCAACAGCGCCGCTAGTTTTGGTTGTTTCTGGAGAGAGGGGTCTGATAGTCCCCGGGTTAGATGGTCGATTCCCTGGCTCCTGACTCCTGACTTCCCTGATCCCCTGTCCCCCTGGAACCTTGCCATGCGTGTTCTCTCAGGTATTCAACCTTCCGGCCGTCTGCACATCGGTAACTACTTTGGGATGATGCGGCCGATGATCGTCAGCATGATGGAAAACGAACTTTATGCCTTTGTGGTTGATCTTCATGCTCTGACCTCGGTGCACGATGGCTCAAGATTGGCCGCAGACAGTCTGGGGGCGGCTATTGATTTTATGGCTCTGGGGCTGGACCCGGAACGTTGTGTTTTTTGGATCCAGTCCGACGTGCCCGAGGTGACTGAACTTGCCTGGATTCTTTCAACCATCACCCCTTTGGGTTTATTGGAACGTTGTCACTCTTATAAAGATAAAATCGCCAGGGGGATTGCCGCCAGTCACGGCCTTTTTTCCTACCCGGTGCTGATGGCCGCCGATATTTTGCTTTACCAGGCCGAACGAGTGCCAATAGGCAATGACCAGAAACAGCACCTGGAGGTGGCCCGCGATATCGCCAACAAATTCAACCACGCCTTTGGCCACACCTTCGTTCTGCCCGAGCCGGCTATCGACACCGGCCTGGCGGTGGTGCCGGGACTCGATGGCCAGAAAATGTCCAAGTCCTACGGCAACACCATCCCGATTTTTGCCGACGAAAAAGAGTTGAAAAAACAGGTAATGGCCATCGTCACCGACTCAACTCCGGTGGCCGATCCCAAAGATCCAGACAAGTGCAATCTTTACAATATTTTCAAGTTGTTTGCTCCAGCCGACCGTTTAGCTGATGTTCGCAATCTCTATGTCAACGGTGGGGCCATGTACGGGAAAATCAAGCTGGAGCTGCTGGAGTTTTTGTGGGACTACTTTCGACCGGCCCGGGCGCGGCGGGAGCAGTTGCGAGCCAATCCGACCCAGGTACGGGACATCCTTCGGCGCGGCGCGCTCAAGGCCCGGGAAAAGGCGACACCCACCCTGAACCGGGTTCGGGAGCAGGTTGGTCTAAAATACTGATCCACGGTAGGTTCGGTGGGCTTCTGCCCTGGAAGTTTGAACGCTGTGGTAAAAATTACCTTGAACTCGAACAAAATAGCTAATTTTTCAAGGTAGCCCTTAGTCTTTCTTTGGTTTTCCTCTGTTGTCAAAACCCCTGTTTGTCTGTGACTTGGTTTGCCGATTGGCGGTGTTGTCTTGTCATGCCTTTGAGCTTTATATTTTGCTTGCAACTTGCTGTTTTTCACAATTAAGAAGACCTGCTGTTCCTTTTTTTGAAGAGTTTTTCTGTTTCTTGGCATGGAAATAGCATATTGGATTTGGTTAGTTGTCGTCCGATGCATCTACTGTTTGATTTTCGTTGTCAAGGAGCAGGCTATGAACGCTATTGTTGCCACGCGGCAAAACATCGACTTGAGCGGTTTAACCCCGGGATTTCCCGATAGCGAGAACCATGTCCGCAGCTTGTTGGTTCAGCTTGACCATTATCGTCGGCAGTCGGCTTGGTTGGTCATGGTCAATAAATTACAGGCACGTTTAGCTGGGGCGGCAGATCTGTCCGGGATGCTGGAAGCTTTTTCCGTCTGGTTGATGCCGCAGATCGAGCATGACCTGGTAGTTTTTCGCAATACCGCTAAAACTCGCAAGCATATTGCTTGTTCCCACCATGGCTCTGTTCGTCGCCAGATTATCCAGGCCGCGTTTCGGTTGCTCGACGAGGGTCTGGCGAATGTTGATGACCCCTGCTTTCGAGATGGCGAATATTATGGTTGTTGTTGGCGGTTGGATCTGGCTAACGATAGCGGTCAGATCATGGTTATGCGTCGCAAACAGGTGATTGACCCCGATGGTGTTACATTGTTGGCCCGAACGATTAACATCCTGTCAGAGCCATTGCAGCGGGCTTTGGAATACGAAAATATTTTCGAACAATCTCGTCACGATGCTCTCACCGGTTTGGCTAATCGTCGGGTTTTTGACGAAAGAATCGGTTGCTTAATGGCAAGCGCCGATCGTTATCAACGCCCTTTGACCATAATCAGCATGGATTTAAACCGTTTCAAACAGCTCAATGATACCCAGGGCCACGCCGAGGGCGATCGGGCTCTGTGCCGAGTGGCCGCCGCTCTTGTCGCTACAGTTCGCACCACTGACTTGCTGATCCGGATGGGGGGCGATGAATTTATTTTGGTCTTGCCTGATAGCGGAACTCAGAGCGTAAAAAAAATGGCTCAGCGAATTTGCCAGACGGTGGCGGCCTTGAGTTTTGGTGAAAATGATAGTGAGCGGTTGGGAATCAGCCTTGGCATTGCTCCCTGGTGGCCGGGACTGGCTCTGGAAGAGTGGCTGCAGCGGGCTGACGAGGCCCTCTATCGAGCCAAGTCGACGGGTCGTGACTGGGTTTATCTCGACCAGAGCGATCAGTAGGTCTTCCAAAGCCATGACCTCCTGATCGGCTAAGTTCCCCACCCAAGCCCATCCTCCATCCCCCCTCACCGCAATCATCCTGGCGGTTGCTTCTCAAAAGCGCAACAACCAGGAGGCGTCATCGTTTCTTTCCTTGACAGCGTTGCCAGGTGGCCTTAACTTCTGGTTCATCAGCCTACGCTTCAACTGGCATTACTCTGTTCCAGCATTACTCTGTTGTTTAACTCCAAATTTTAACTGTTCTTTCTTGTCTTACCCAGACGAGACGGGGTTGGTCGCTATTTTTCCAGTTGGGAGTAAGTAATCATGAAATTCGACAAGTTGACGATGAAATCGCAGGAAGCGATGCAGGAAGCTCAGAGCCTGGCTATGAGTTTGCAGCACCAGGAAATACAGCCGGAGCATCTGCTCAAAGGCCTGCTGGCGCAAGCTGACGGGGTAATTGCCCCGGTTTTGCAGAAAATGGGGGTCAGTCGGGAAAAGCTTGTCGCCGAGATCGATATCCTGCTTAGCCGTTTGCCCAAGGTCAGTGGCAGTGGCTATGGCCAGATTTATACCGCGCCATCGTTGCAACGTCTGCTGGACCGGGCCTTCAAGGTGGCGGCTGAGATGCAGGATGAATATGTCAGCCAGGAGCACCTGGTTTTGGCCTTGCTTGACGACCGGGACGTTGCCGCCGCTAAGGCCTTGATCCAAAATGGGGTTAATCGCGAGATTTTTTTGCAGGCTTTGGTGACGGTGCGGGGCAGCCAGCGGGTTACCGACCCCAATCCGGAGGGCAAATATCAGGCCCTGGAAAAATACGCCCTTAATCTTACCGATGTGGCCCGTAAGGGCAAGCTCGACCCGGTGATTGGCCGCGATGATGAGGTTCGGCGAGTGATTCAGGTTCTCTCCCGGCGGACCAAAAATAACCCGGTGCTGATCGGTGAACCGGGGGTGGGCAAAACCGCCATCGTCGAGGGCTTGGCCCAACGCATCGTCAATGGCGACGTGCCGGATACCCTGCGCGACAAACAGGTGATTGCCCTGGATCTGGGGGCCCTGGTAGCCGGCACCAAATACCGTGGCGAGTTTGAGGATCGGCTTAAAGCGGTACTCAAGGAGCTGCGGCAGCGCCAGGGGGAAACCGTACTCTTTATTGACGAAATTCATACCCTGGTGGGCGCCGGGGCCGCCGAGGGCTCCATGGATGCCTCCAATATGCTCAAACCGGCCTTGGCCCGCGGCGAGTTGCGCTGTGTCGGGGCCACCACCTTAAACGAATACCGCAAGTACATCGAAAAGGATGCGGCCCTGGAACGGCGTTTTCAACAAGTATTGGTTCAAGAACCGAGCGTCGAGGACACTATTGCCATTCTCCGGGGGATTAAGGAGAAGTACGAGGTTCACCACGGAGTGCGAATTAAGGATTCGGCCACGGTAGCCGCCGCTACCCTTTCCAACCGTTATATCTCCGATCGTTTTCTGCCGGACAAGGCTATTGATCTCATTGATGAGGCAGGATCGCGTCTGCGGATTGAAATTGACTCGATGCCCACCGAAATCGACGTGATCGAGCGTAAAAAGATTATGCTGCAAATCGAACGTGAGGCCCTCAAAAAAGAAAGCGACCAACACTCCCAAAAACGTCTGGTCAAGGTGGAGGCCGAATTAGCCGACTGCAATGAAGGCCTGCACGCCATGAAGGGCCACTGGAGTCTGGAAAAGGACATCATCCAGGAAATTCGTGAGGTAAAGGCCAAAATCGACGAAACCAGGAGGGAAGAGCAGCAGGCCGAGCGTCAGGGGGATTTGAGTAAAGTTGCCGAAATCCGCTATGGCCGGATCGTGGCCTTGGAAAAGGAGTTGGTGGTCAAAAACGAGCGTCTGGCTGAAATCCAACAGGACCGCAAAATGCTCAAGGAAGAGGTGGACGAAGAGGATATCGCCGCCGTGGTGGCCAAGTGGACCGGGATTCCCATGAGCCGACTACTGGAAGGAGAAAAGGAAAAACTGATTCAAGCCGACCAGGAACTAAGCCGCCGGGTGGTGGGTCAGCAGGAAGCCATTGCCGCCATTGCCAATGCGGTGCGTCGAGCCCGGGCGGGGTTGCAGGACCCCAATCGACCTCTGGGCTCTTTCATTTTTTTAGGCCCAACCGGGGTGGGCAAGACTGAATTGGCCCGAAGTCTGGCCTCTTTTCTCTTCGACACCCAAAAGGCGATGATTCGGCTTGATATGTCGGAGTTTATGGAAAAACATTCGGTGGCCCGGCTGATCGGGGCCCCGCCGGGCTATGTTGGTTACGAGGAGGGCGGTTACCTGACCGAAGCCGTGCGTCGACGGCCCTATTCGGTGATTCTCTTTGATGAAATCGAAAAGGCCCATCCCGATGTTTTTAACGTTCTGCTTCAGATTCTCGATGACGGCCGAATGACTGATGGTCAGGGCCGGACGGTGGATTTTAAGAATACCATTCTAATTATGACCTCCAATCTGGGTAGCCAGTTGATTATGGATCTGGGGGAAGAACGGCGGGAAGAGATGAAGAGCCGGATCGATGAGATTTTGCATGCCCAGTTCCGCCCGGAATTCTTGAACCGAATTGATGAGATCATCATCTTTCACGCTTTGAGCCGGGAAGACATGAGCCGGATCGTTGATATCCAGATTGACCTGCTCACCCGGCGGCTCAGTGAACAGAATTACCGGATTGCGTTGACTACCGCCGCCAAAGAGTTTTTGCTTGAGGTCGGTTACGATCCCAGCTACGGAGCTCGTCCGCTTAAGAGGGCGATTCAGCGTCACATTCAGAACTCTCTGGCTATGAAGGTGCTGGAAGGGGCTTTTGCCGAGGGCGACACCATCCTCATTGACCGTTCACCGGAGAATCGTGAGCTCACCTTTAGCAAAGCTGTGGACGCTGGGTCATGATTTATCGCGGAGCTGCGGACGTCATTCTCATTAGATGCAAAATTCAAAAAAAAGGAAGAAAGCCGGGCTGAGTGCCACGGTTTCTTCCTTTTTCTTTTTCCCTCTTTTCTTTGTGGCTAAATGGCCTGCGATTTTCTTTAAGCGCCGAAAGCCCGCAACAGGGGGGGGATGGTTTGTTTTTTGCGGCTCATCATGCCGTCAATCCACATGGACTTATTGCTGATCTTGCCGTTAAAGGCCTTTTCAATGATCGCCGGCTCATCGGAGAGCACCAGCAAATCAGAGCCTTCTTTAACCACGTCGGTAAGCATCATGATCAGGGAGTGCCGACCCTCGGCCTTAACCGCTTCCAGACCCTGGATCAGTTCAGCCCGAATCGAGGCCACTTGATCGAGGGTGGCCAGCTCGAGCTGGCAGATCCCGATTTTCTTGCCACCCATGTCGAAATCTTTGTAATCGCGGAAGATTAAGTCCTTAATTGGTACCCCGGCGATGGATGACTTGGCCTTGAGCATTTCCATAAAGACTCCGTCGGTGTCGCTGATCCCGGAGGTGACCTTCAGATCTTCGACTGCCGCCTTGTCTTCGTCAGTGCAGGTCGGGGACTTAAAGTTGACGGTGTCGCTGAGAATCGCGCAGAGCATGGCCCCAGCGATGTTTTTGGGTAGATCAATCTTGCTGTTCTTGTACATCTCGTTGAGCACGGTGCAGGCACAGCCCACCGGCTTGGCATAAAAAAAGATCGGGCTGTTGGTGGTGATGTCGCCGATTTTGTGGTGATCGACAATGGCTACCACGTTGGCGTCTTTAATGTTGGCCGGGGCCTGGGCGATATCGCTGAAATCTACCAAGGCCAAATCTTTACCGGCGGCATCGTTGAGCAGTTCCGGCTGGGACAGGCCGAATTTTTCCAGAACCAGCTTGCTCTCGGGGTTGAGTTTGTCGGACTGGACCGTGGGAATGGCCTCGGTGCCGGTGGCCTTCAGGTAATGGGCAAAGGCGATGGCGCCAGCGACGGAATCGGTATCGGGACTGGAGTGACCTACGACATACACGGACATACGTTTTCCTCCTTTGTACTGATTTACTTTGGGGTGAATACCCCGGCTGAAGGGACGGTAATGAACATTTGAAATGGCCGAGTTGGGGGTAGTGGGTGTCGCCTTCCTCGTCAAGGGAAAACGTCGGTTTATTGCCAAGCCTAACCCAAGCCTAATCCGACTAACCCCAGATCAAATCAACTTAAGGCCACCTTGAAAAATTGCTCTTTCGCCCGATTTCTGCGTTATGCTCAAAAAATTATCCTCGGAATATCAACCATATGCCTGCGGTAATTTTTTTCGCAGGCCGTAAACTCGAACAAAATAGCTAATTTTTCAAGATAGCCTTAACTCAACTTAAACAAAACGCCAAAAACGAGTAACGTTTTTTTTATTCTTTTTTTCTTGCATTATCAAAAACCGCATGATACGTTGAGCTACGTGTTTCTTTCAGATGTCGTCGTTGCTCCGGATTTGCAGGATTTAATCGCGCTGGCTTTATGGGTGCGGTGTCTTTCGTCCACGCAAGCAGACGGCAGGCTTGGTCGTCTTCCGGTTGTTTTGCTAGAAGGCCTCCCGGCGAACTTATCAAGTGGTCCAATGGGCCGCGTCCAGTGGAGGAGTAGTAGATCATGGTAGAAGGTACAGTAAAGTGGTTTAATGACGCAAAGGGTTTCGGCTTTATCGCTCAAGATGGCGGCAATGATGTTTTTGTTCATCATTCTGCGATTGTGGGCCAAGGTTTTAAATCTTTGCAGGAGGGGGCACGGGTCGAATTCGAAATTGTTGACGGCCCCAAGGGTCCGGCGGCCAGCAACGTCCGTCAGCTCTAAATTTTTTCCGTCTGAATCACGCAAAGCCCCGCACCTTCCGTGCGGGGCTTTTTTTGACGCCAGACTAAGCAGCATGGCCGATCCGTCACCCCCCTTAGGGCGCACTCATTTTCTTGCGTTGTCCGCTTTGTGTCGTTATTCTTTGCTCAAAGTTTTAAGTTCAACTCCACTCATTATTGTTGCTAATTTTTACTCCAAGGAGGGTTCCCCATGACTGTTGTCAAGGCCGATTTTGACCGGGCGCTGACGCTGGGCCGTCCCCCCAATATCACCGGGCTTTTCCCCAACTCTCGAGCCCTGATTGTCAGTGGCAAGGTGATCGACCGGGCTATGCTGCGCAAGGGGCGCTGTATGACGATCGCGGCTAACGCCCGCAACAGTTTCATCATTCGTGGGGCGCTGAGCGCCGCCCAGCGAGCCAATGCCGCGATTATCATCGAAATCGCCCGTTCCGAAGGGGGGGCTAAGGCCTATTGTCCGATCAATTACTGGAACATGGCCACCATGGTGGACGCGGCGATGAATGAATTGGGAATCAGCATCCCGGTGGCCATCCACGCCGACCACTACGTGATCAAGAAGGATGGTGATATCGACTTGGCCAAGGTGGAAATCCCCACCATGTTTGAGGCCGGTATCACCTCCATAGCCATCGACGCCTCTCATCTGTCCGACGATAAAAACCTATTGACCAACCTTTCTTTAAGCCAAATGGTGCCAACCTGGGCCGGTTACGAAACAGAGGTGGGGGAAATCAAAGGAACCAGCGGACTTTCCACCGTCGATGAGGCCTTGTTTTTGATTCAGGGCCTGAACGCCCACAACATTTTCCCGGATTGGATTGCGCTCAACAACGGTACCACTCACGGAATTGAGGCCAGTGGTACCGGGATCGACGTGGAACTGACCCGCAAAATCCATGATCGCCTGGCCCCCTATCAGATTTCCGGGGCCCAGCATGGCACCTCCGGCAACTCAAAGAAAAAACTGCAGGCCATTGCTCAACAAACCCGGACTACCAAGGCCAACGTCGCCACCGCCTTGCAAATGGTGGCTTGGGGGGTTGATATCAATGATTATGGCAATGCTAAACTGGATAGCGAGGGACGTTTGGTCAAGATAAAAAACGAAGGAGTCACTGATGCCATCTGGGAGGAGATGAAAGGCTATGCCGCGGCGCAAGGCTGGCAGGCGGGTAATTACAAAAATCTCAACCTGCCTTTTGAAAACCGATTACTGGGTCAACCCCTGGCGATTCGGCAACGGATGAGTAAAAGAGTGGACGATTTTGTTTACCACCTGTTGACCGAAGTTTTTAACGCTAAGGATACCGCCGAGCTGGCGGTGGCGGCAATCCTGCGGCAGGGTAGTCATGATCTTGGCGCCAAAGGGGAACGATTGGAGAACCCGACCGACTGGACTGGCGAAAAAATTGTCCAACGGGCCGCGACCCTGGACAGTGACAAAGGACCGGCTGGCGATTTTGATGACTGAGAAGCGCAACAATCGAGGGCCGACCTCTGCTCGACAAGTAACGCGAAAAAGATGAACATTATTACTTGTTGACGACCTTGCCGAGATCCTTGACCTTGTCAATTTCCTCCTTGACGTCGTCCTTGATGGCCTTGATTTCACTTACCCCACTTCCATCCTCGACCTCACGCACTCCCTTCTTAAAGGAGCTGATGGCTTTACCCAAACCCGAACCAATTTCCGGAAGCTTCCTGCCGCCAAAAATCAGAAATGCGATGACCAAGATCACGATCAACTCCGGCATCCCTAGACCAAACATGACGTTTCTCCTTGTTGTTGTGTGTCCATAATTGTTGTGTGCTTGTTAAGCCGTCGCAACCACACGTTGCTTAGTAACGTTGGCGGTGGTATGCAAGTCCTATTTTGCTGATTCTACTCTATATCGCCTGGAAGTAAAACCTTCTTTCTCAAGCCTTCTTGCGCAATCCTCGGTGAAATGGTTAAATCCAAGGTCAGGAAGTCCGTTACCATCCGTCAACCACCGCTGTCAACCTTTGATATTGAGGAGGATGTTGTTGCCATGAAATTTTCACCCAGCTCTTTCTTGCCCGTTCGTCTGTTGATCTGTTGCCTGTTTTTCTTTCCTTCCCTTGTCCTCTCGGAGGCCATCGCCCAACCGATTACGACGATTGAGGCCGTTACCTCAATCGCCCCGCTTTCCCGTCTGGTGGAGGAGATCGGTGGCGAACGAGTCAGGGTTGTTACGCTGATTCCGCCGGGCCAAAATCCCCATACCTTTGAGCCTAGCCCGAGTCAGATTGCCAATCTGCATCGGGCCGCCATCTATTTTTCTCTGGATATGCCCTTTGAACGGACCTTGCTGGCAAAAATTTCCGGTCAGGGTAACCCCCCCTTCAAGATCATCGAGGTGGGAGAAGGCATCACCAAACTACCGATGCCCGATCACCGCCATGACCATAATTATCGGCGCCATGAGCGTCATGACCATGACCATCAGCACCATAAACCGACAACCGCTTATCACCATCACGGTGAACTTGACCCTCATATCTGGCTTGGCCCCCCTCAGCTTATGATCATCAGCGACCGAATCCTGGCGGCGTTGAGTGCTGCCGATCCCGCCAACGTTGCCGAATATCGGCGCAACCATCAGCAGTTGCAGACCGAAATCATGGCGATGCATGCCAGAATCAGCAAACTACTGGCTCCTTTTGCCGGCCAGACTTTTTTTGTTTATCACCCCGCTTTTGGTTATTTTGCCGACGCCTACGGACTTTATCAACGGGCCATAGAGATCAGCGGTAGAACCCCGACTCCGCGCCAACTGACCCGCTTAATCGAAGACGCCCGTCGCGACGGAGTGCGGGTTATCTTTGTCCAGCCTCAGTTTGACCAACGCAGCGCCGCCGCGATAGCCCGCGCCATCAACGGCACGGTGGTTCACCTTGACCCCCTGGCGGCTGATGTGTTGGGTAATCTTGAGGAAATGGCAATCCGCATCAGCGCCGCCCTGACCGATAATCAATGAGTTCCAGCGAGCCCGTTATTCTGATCCGTGATCTGGATTTTGCCTACGAACAAACCCCGATCTTGGAAGAGGTTAACCTGCAGATAGACCACCTGGAATCTGTTTGCCTGATTGGCCCCAATGGCGGCGGCAAAACCACTTTGCTAAAACTGATTCTAGGTTTGCTGACTCCTGACCGGGGTGAAATCGAGGTGTTGGGCCGTCGACCGAAGGATGTCCGCCTGCGTTTGGGTTATGTTCCCCAGCACGCTCATTACGACTCACTTTTCCCGGTAACAGTCCTGGATGTGGTTCTGATGGGCCGAATCGGCCGTCAATCCTTAGGCTGGTATCATGCCGCCGATCGCTTGGCGGCCCGCAAGGCCCTGGCCCTGATGAAACTCGACTTCCTGGCGGACCGGCTTCTCGGCGCCATCTCCGGCGGCCAACGCCAACGGGTGATGATCGCTCGGGCCCTGGCCAGTGAGGCTGAAATCCTCATCCTCGACGAGCCCACCGCCAATATCGACATCACCTCGGAATATGACCTTTTTAACCTGTTGCTGGAGTTAAATCGCACCCGGACCATCATCGTAGTTACCCACGATGTCGGTTTCGCCTCCACTTTTTTTAGGCGGGTTGTCTGTGTCAACCGCCGGGTGGCCACCCATCCGGTTTCCGAACTTAACGGCCAAATAATTCAGGAATTGTACGGCGGTGAGGTGGCGATGATCCGCCATGACCATAGTTGTGTCGGCAATTCGTGTCCCACCGGGGCAAGTGATCGTGCCGGGGCAAGTGATCGTATCGGGGCAAGTGATCGTGCTTGAACTGCCGTTTTTTGAGTTGATTGAGGCATTGCTTCGACCGGACATCCCCTTTTTTCGCCAGGCCTTTCTGGTCGGGATCCTGGCCTCTGTCGCCTTCGGTATAGTCGGCACCTACGTAGTGGTTAAACGAATCAGCTATCTGGCTGGGGCTATCGCTCACTGTGTGCTGGGCGGGATCGGGATTGGGCTCTACCTTCAACACAAGGTGGGACTTACTTGGTTTGATCCCATCTATGGGGCCATGATTTCAGCCCTGCTGGCGGCCCTGATCATCGGTCTGGTGAGTATTTACGCTAAACAGCGGGAAGACACGGTCATCGGGGCGCTTTGGGCCAGCGGCATGGCGATCGGCCTTATTTTTATTGCCAAAACCCCGGGCTACGTCGAGCCGATGAGTTATCTCTTTGGTAATATCCTGCTGGTTTCACCCGCTGATATCTGGCGGGTGGTGAGCTTGAACCTGGTGGTGGTAGGGGTTGTAATTCTCTTTTATCACAAGTTTCTGGCAGTCTGTTTCGATGAAGAATTCGCGCGATTGCAGGGTCTGAACACCACTTTTTATAATTTACTCTTGCTTTGTCTAACCGCCTTAACGGTGGTGCTCTTGATGCGAGTGGTGGGGATTATCATGGTCATTGCGCTCTTAACCCTGCCCGCCGCCGTGGCTGGAACTTTTTCCCGAACTTTGGGGCAGATGATGCTGGGGGCCACTTTTTGTTGTCTGCTCTTCGTGGTTGTCGGCCTAAGCTTAAGCTTCACTCAGGATCTGCCCAGTGGGCCCACCATAATTCTAGTGGCCGCCGCCGTTTATTTCGTCGTCCTGGTTTTTAATCGACGGAAAGTCCGCCATCCCGGGAAATTACCCCGCCGTCGATAAGCCAAAACTGGGCTTTGGGTTTAGCGCTTTCCGTTCAGGCATTAAGTAATTACATGAAAAAAATACCGCTGCTGCTCTATCTTTATCTGCTCACCGAAATGCTGGCGCCCTTCTTCGCCGCCCTGCTGGTGATCAATGCCATTCTTTTTCTCGGGCGGCTGGTTCCTCTGCTGGAGGTTATTTTTGGTTTTGGGATCGGCTGGGCGGATTTTATCCGATTTGGCGCCTATATCGCCCCCAAACTGCTGCTTTTTTCACTACCAATGGCCTGTATGATGGGGGTGATTATCGCCTTTACCCGAATGAGCGGCGATCATGAGATTATGGCCCTCAAAGCCGGCGGCATCGGCCTTTACCGCATGCTGCCACCGGTGCTGCTGCTCAGCTTGGTCGCGGCCCTGCTGACCTATGCCACCGCCACCATCCTGATTCCCAAGGGTACGGTAGCGATGGATCAGCTTTTCTGGCAACTGGCCAAAAATAAAATCGACCAGGGGATTCCGGCCCAGACTTTCAGTGAAGGGCTCAAAGATGTGGTTATTTACGTGCAAGAGGTATCGCCAGGCGATCAATCCTGGCGAGGGGTGTATCTCTCTGATCTGCGCGATCCCCAAAACCCGGTGATTGTAGTGGCCCGCAGTGGCAGGCTCAGTGTTGACTCTGCTGAGCGTCGAATCCAGTTGCATCTCAGCGATGGGACCATGCACCGGGCAGTAGGGGCCACGACCCAAACTATCCACTTTAAACGCTACCTGCTTGATTTGCCCCTGGTCCCTCCTCCGGCCTTTGGTCAGCGGGGTGACAAAGACAGCATGACCCAGGCCGAACTGCGGGCTGCCGCTCTTAGTTTGGCCCCCGATCATCCCCACCGTTTGACTCTGCTTATCGAATACCATCAGCGACTGGTGTTGCCGGTGGGCTGTTTTATCCTCGGTATTTTAGGCCTAACTCTAGCCCTGCTCAACCGCACGTCCAGTCAGGCTTTGGGAGTTCCTTTAGGGTTGGCGGCCTTTATCGTCTATTATGTTTTGCTCACCGCCGCCAAGTTTTATATTGAAAGCGGCCAGCTTCCCCTGTTGCCGACCATGTGGGCCCCCAACCTACTCTTCGGTTTTTTCACCATTTACCTGACCCGTCGCACGGCCCTTGAATTGAACCAGCCTTGGCTGGAGCGAATAAGCGCGGTCACCCAGGGGGTTAAGCAGCGACTGCCCTGGCGGTCGGGGACGAGCCCATGAAGATTCTCGACCGCTATTTAATCCAACAATTTAGCCGCAATTTAGCCTTGGTCATGGGGGCCTTGGTGGCCATTTACCTGCTGATTGACTTCTTTGAACGGGTGGATAATTTTACCGCAGTTGGCCTGGGAGTAAAGGTGGCGGCCTATTACCTGCTGTTCAAGATCCCCTTGATCGTTGAGCAACTCATGCCGGTTAGTCTACTGTTGGCGGGTATTATCACCTTGGGAATACTTAATCGCCATCACGAGTTGATGGCCCTTAAAGCCGGGGGCTTGAGCGTAAGACGAATTGCTCGTCCTCTGCTGTTGGCCGCCTTTTTTTTTACCGGCCTGGCCCTGATCAACAGCCAGTGGTTATTGCCGCCGACTATCAAGGAAACCAATCGTATCTGGTACCAAGAGGTCAACCAGCAGATCCCTCGAGGAATCGAACGGGGCGACCGCATTTACTATCGGGGAATCGAAGGCATCTACTCCTTTGCCCGCCCCCAGGATATCGCCCGCGGCCTGCAAGGTTTTTCTCTCGCCACCCTGGACCGGGATTTCAACCTGGATCGACTGCTTACGGCGGCAGAGGCCCACTGGGAGGCCGGGACCTGGACTCTGCTTGATGGCCAACTTCAGCAGCGAACGGCAGAGGCCGAAATGAATTACCAGACTACCATGTTTAGCCGTAAAGAGATCAAGCTGGCGGATAACCCGGCTGACTTCTTCCTGGCGCCCCACGCCCTGGCCGAACGGCCCTTGAGCGTGCTCTTGACCCAGGCATTGGCCGAAACCGCCAGCCCCCGGCGGCACGAGGCCCGACTTACACTGCACCAGAAAATCTCCTATATCTTTCTGGGTCTTCCGCTGTTGCTGATTGGCATGCCGCTGTTGCTCGCCCTGCACCAAGGCCGGGGCCGCGACCTGGCTCTGGCGATTCCGATCAGTTGCATCGTGGCTTTTGCCGTTTGGGGGCTTTGGAGCATCGGTCAATCACTGGCGGCTGCGGCCCACCTAACCCCGTTGTTGGCCTCCTGGCTGATTCATTTTAGTGCCGGTGGCCTGGGCCTTTATTTTCTCTCGCGACAAGATGCCTGATCATGGGGCGGGGGACGGAGGGACGGGAGACAAGGGGCAGGGGGCTGGGAACAGAGGACCAGGAACAGGGGACAGGAATCACGAGACTGTCATGTTGATCGACTCAACCAAGATCGATTACTTTAAACTCAAAAGGGTTGGGATTGTCGGTGTGCCTCCACGGTCGATCATCAACGATTTACAGCGCCATCAGGTGCGGATTTATGATCTGGACGAACCGTTGACCCCAGTCAGCTTGGAAACCGTCGGCCTTTTGCCCCAGGTTTACTGCGCCATTTTGCGAACCGTGGTGGTTAACGCTCTTCACCTTGATCTGGACGCGATTTTTATCGACATTGGCCCCGGTAAATGCGATAATGCCCATTATACTGCCCGGATCCTGAGCCACAGGCTGCCCATCCCGGTAATTATCTGTCACAACCTCGATGCCGTCAAGATGGGCAACCCCATCTGTCGCAGCTCCCTGCCCCTGCTGGAAAAATTTCGCCGGATTACCGCTAGTGTTATCAAGCCGGATCCCGCCCCCGATCCCCCGATCGCCTGCCCCCCAAAAGCCGGGTTTTGGGGGGTGCCGCCCCGGGATTTCAAGTTGCTGGAATTTTTTCCGGACCGGACTCATGTTTACGGCTGGACTCGCTGTATGGAAAACAAAACTCCGGCGGATCATGTCCTGGAAAGTTATTGCAACTCGACGATCCCCACCGTCTTTTTTGCCCAGAGTTTCTGCCCCAAAACCGCTTTGGCCCGTTTTCTGGCCACTTGTCACCCCCAGGCCCTTTATCTCGATGTCGATTCCCACTGTAGCGGCAGCGCTCAAGCTAAAATCCAGGCTTTTCTAGAGCTCTCGGGAGTGCAAACATGATGTCGACCAAGATGCTGCTGGGCGATTTCGGCACTTCATACAGCAAAATACTCGACCTCAATGAGTCGGACAGCTCCTCCCGGATTACCGCCACCCGTAAACTTGCCCCCGATTTCAGGGTGGATCTGGCCACCGGTCATAACGCCCGCCGTTTCGCGCGCCATCAGGTCAATGAGCTGACCGCCCTGGCTCGCGGCGGCGAGGCCCTGATCGGCGAGGAAGACTTTCTTTTGCTGGATTGCGGTAGTCGAGATCTCAAGTTTGTCCGTTATTATCGCGGTAAGCTGGCCGACATGGGGTGGAACGCCGAGTGCGGCGCATCCATGGGCTTTACCATCGAGCTGCTGGAGCGTTACTATCAACTTGACGGCCAGCAGATGGCGGTTCCAGAGCAAGGTTTTTCGGTGACCTGCGGCGTTTTGGGTTTAAGCGACATCTTCGACGCAGTGGTCAGCGGGGTCCCGGAAGCAGAGGCGGTGGCCCGCCTGATTCGGGGAATCGCCCGTAACGCCTATAACTTTGTCGGAAAACCGGACAAACTATATTTATCCGGCGGCCTCTGCGAAAATCCGGTCTTTGTCGGCAGCTTTCCCTGCCAGGTCATCAGCCTGGGCCGCTTTGTTCTGCTGGCGGGCCTGCAACGCCAAGCCCGGATCACTCAAATCGCCGGGATTGGGACCAAGCCTCCAAAAAAATGAATGAAAAACCCCCAAAACGGCCTTACTGTTTCGCCTGCCGTCACTTCTACATCACCTATGACCCGGCCAAACCATATGGCTGTCAAGCCATGAGCTTCAAGTCAACCTATAATCCGGCGCTGGTGGTCTTCAGCAGCTCTGGATTAAACTGCCAACTATTTTTGGCTAAAAACCGCAATCGACAAGACCGAGATGGCTAAGACCAGGGCTGCTGGTGGACTTTTACCTTTCTTTGCCTTTTTTCTTGGCGGGCAATCGGGATAGTGCTATCATCCCCAACCATGAATGTTAAGCCTGTTCCCTCCCGCAAGTTGCTGGTGGCCATTGATGGTTCTCGCCACAGCCGTAATTCCCTGCACTATCTGGCCCGGCTTTTTGCCGGACAGCTCGATGTTCATTTTTGTTTGCTCAGCCTGGTTACCTGGGTTTCCCTGCCGCCCGGCAGCGAGTGGCTGAGCGAGGCGGAACGCCTCAATATGATGAGACCGGAGTCCCGCAAACGGCTGGTGACCCATAGGGGCTATCTGCAATCCTCCGTCGATTATCTGGTGAAGCAGGGGATCGCCCGGGAGCGCATCGAGCAAGAGGTGCAAATCTGTCGCGACAGCCTGGCCGGCGACCTGGCCCACGAAGCCCGTCGGGGTTTGTACGATGCCGTGGTTTTGGGCCGACGGGGAATGACCAAGCTTGAGGAGCTGCTGATGGGCAGCGTTTCCGCAAGCTTGCTCGAGAAATGCCGCACGGTGCCCTCATGGATCATCGACGGCGAAATCGACTCCCATCGCTTTTTGGTCCCAGTGGACGGCAGTCCTTACGCCCTGCTGGCGGTGGATCATCTGGCCTTCATGCTCAGGGATCATCCCACGGCGGAAATCACCCTTTTTCACTCAAACACCATCTTGGCCGAACAACCCCGTTTTCAGCCGGAAGATTGCCATCGCCACTGGGGCGCTGCCTGGTGCGCTCGGCATCTTGAGCGGCCAAATGATCTTTTTCACGCCCCCCGCCAGATCCTGAAAGAATCCGGTTTCCCTGCGGAACGTATCTACGAGCTGAAAACCGCCAAGGGTTTTGAACCCAGCCGCCAGATTATTCGTCAAGCTTTGATAGATGGCTATGGCACTATTGTTCTGGGCCGTCGGGGCCCTGATACCCCAAAAGGTTTTTTTCGCGGAGTCTCCGACCGGGTACTGCTGATGGCCGAACAGGTGGCGGTTTGGGTTGTGGGTTAAGGGCCGGGCAATGTCGGAGTCCCAAGACAATATCGAAATTCCATGGCAATGCCCGGACTCCAGAGCAATGAGCAGATACTTCCGCGGCAACCAGTGCCGACAAGGAAATAGCGAGCAAAAATGTTGGCCAAGGTGAAAAGTGGGGCGGTGCTTGGGGTGGATGGGCTGGTGGTCGATGTCGAGGTCGATATCGCCCGGGGCTTGCCGCTTTTTACTACGGTGGGCTTGGCCGAGGGGGCGGTGCGGGAGAGCAAGGAGCGGGTCAGGGCGGCAATCAAGAACAGCGGCTATGAGTTTCCCTCCCGGCGAATTACCATCAATCTGGCCCCGGCTGATCTAAAAAAAGCTGGCGCTGGTTACGATTTGCCTATTGCTGTGGGCATTTTAGCCGCCGCCGGCCTTTTGCCGCCGGAGACCGTCGCCAACTGGTGCTTGATTGGCGAGTTGTCGCTGGATGGCGGTCTACGCCATACCCCCGGCGTCCTGCCCATGGTGCTGGCTGCGCGGATGGCCGGGGTCGAGGTGGTAATGGTGCCCGGGGTCAATGCGTCCGAGGTGGCCATGGTCCAGGAAATCCGCTTGATCGCGGTAGGTTCACTGGGCGAGGCGATGGATATCATCAAAGGTTTGCGAGAGCCATCGGCTATTAAAATCGCACCTGCCAACGAATCAAGGTGCGACTATGGGGTGGATTTTGCCGAGGTTCGAGGTCAGGAGTACCTCAAAAGGGCTCTGGAAATCGCCGCCGCCGGTCATCATAATCTGCTGATGCAGGGGCCGCCCGGCGCCGGCAAGACCATGTTGGCCCGCCGCCTGCCCACCATTTTACCCACGCTCTCCTTTGAGGAGTCTCTGGAAACCACCAGAATATACAGTGTGGCCGGCAAACTCAAGCCCGGCAGCGGCCTGCTATGGACCCGACCCTTTCGCGCCCCCCACCATACGGTTTCCGAGGCCGGCTTGATTGGCGGCGGCTCCCTGCCCAGGCCCGGTCAGGTTTCACTGGCTCACCACGGCATCCTCTTCCTGGACGAGTTGCCGGAGTTTCGCAAAAATGTGCTGGAAGGGTTGCGCCAGCCTTTGGAGGATGGCTATGTCACCATCGCCCGGGCGCAACAGAGCCTGCTCTTTCCCTCCAGCTTTATGCTGGTGGCGGCCCTCAACCCTTGCCCTTGCGGCTACTATCCCGGCAGTGAAACCCACGAATGCACTTGCACCCCAACCCAGATTCAGCGTTACCGTCACCGCCTCTCCGGCCCGTTGCTCGACCGGATTGATCTTTACTTGGAGGTGGCGGCCGTCAAGTTTGATGAGATGAGTGATCGGCGGCCCGCCGAATTATCGGCCACCATCCGCCAAAGGGTGGCAACGGCGCACGCCGTTCAGCGCCAACGCTTTCCCGACCGCCAGACCGCCTTTTACAACAGCCGGATGAGATCCGGCGATCTCGCCCGTTGGTGCCGGGTGGACCGCCACTCCCACCGCTTGCTGGAAGAGGCGGTGCGCCGTTTCGGGCTCTCAGCGCGGGCCTACCACCGTATTCTCAAAATCGCCCGAACCATCGCCGATCTGGCCGGCAGCGAAAACCTGGCAAATGCCCATGTTGCTGAAGCCGTGCAGTATCGCCGCCTGGAAATCAAGTAGCGTAGATAGCAGCCAAACGGGTACTGACTACCCCTTTTTTTACCGCATTCGATCACGGCGCAGAGCCGGATAGTACGCCTGGACGCGGGCGAGAGACTTCTCCCCTTTAAAGAATATCCTTTTTTTATCGCCAATGAAGTGGTATTAGTTTCAACTCTGATTCTAAGGATTATTACCGATTATTAGTCCAAAAAAGAGTAAGAGATGGAGCGTGCGACCTTCTTGCAGGCCAGAAAAAAACTTGGCAAAACTCAAAGTGAAATCGCCAAACTGTTGGGAGTTTCGATCAAGGCCGTTCATAGTTATGAACAGGGCTGGCGTTCGATCCCACCTCACGCGGGACGCCAAATTTACTTCTTGCTATCACGGTGGCGAGATCTGCATGAAAAGCCCTCACAACCATGCTGGATCGTAAAAAAACTGCCCACCCTCCCGCAAAGAAAAGTGTCCGGCCTGGGAATTCCAGGCCGGCCAGATTATGTTGGTTTATCAACGGCACCATCTGTGAATGCCAAGTGCGGAAAAACTGGCAGGAAAAGATGGAAATTTGCAGACAGTGTGCAGTATTGTCAGCACTGATTTGAAAGCCACTTCCCATAAATTGGCCATTAGCGTACCTGAAGGCCAAGGTGAAGGCCCCCAAGCGATGCGAATCTTGTCGGGCGTTACCTTAACAAGAATCCTTGCCCGCTAGTGGATTATGCGATATTGAGTAACCATGAGTGAATACAGCGCTCGCGATGTCGAAGCCGTCTCCGTCGGCTTGGTCCGCAAACACTTTTACCTCTTTGCCGAAAATCCGGAAGAGGCCTTGGTTTTAGAAAGCGGGGTCAAGATCGGGCCGGTAACGGTGGCTTACGAGACCTACGGTGAGCTTGCCCCCGGGCGGGACAATGCCGTGCTGGTGCTTCACGCTCTTTCCGGCGACTGCCACGTGGCGGCGGGCTATCACGATCAGACGGACACCATCCCCGGCTGGTGGGAAAACATGGTGGGGCCGGGCAAGGGGATTGACACCGACCGCTATTTCGTGATCTGCGCCAGCATTTTAGGTAGTTGCGGCGGCACCACCGGCCCCGGCGCCACCAACCCGGCCACCGGCAAACCATATGGCCTTGATTTTCCGGTGGTCACCGTCGGCGACATGGTGATGACCCAACAACGATTACTGACTCACCTAGGGATAACCCGCCTGCTGGCGGTGATCGGCGGCTCATTAGGCGGGATGCAGGCTTTGGAGTGGAGCCTGCGCTACCCCGACCAGGTAGCCGGAGTTGTGGCTTTAGCCACCACCATGCGCCACTCGCCCCTGGCGATAGCCTTCAACGAAATTGCCCGCCAGGCGATTATGGCTGACCCCAACTGGCGACAGGGCCATTACTATGACGGCCCCAAGCCGGCCACCGGCTTGGCGGTGGCCCGGATGATCGGTCATGTCACCTATCTGTCCGACGAGGCCCTGCGCCGCAAGTTTGGTCGCCGCCTGCAGGGAAAAGATAAATTTTCCTTCCAGTTTAATGGCGATTTTCAGGTGGAGAGTTACCTGCGCCACCAGGGCACCAAGTTTGTCGCCCGCTTTGATGCCAACTCCTTTCTCTACGTGACCAAGGCCGCCGATTACTTCGACCTGGAACATTGGGGCGGAAAAGGTTCGGCGGTGGAGGCTTTTGCCGCGGCGCAAGCCCTCTTTCTGGTGGTTTCCTTTACCTCGGATTGGCTTTATCCCACCTACCAGTCCCGGGAGCTGATCCGAGCTTTGAAAAAAAACGGGCGGGATGTGAGTTTTTGTGAGCTTAAGGCCGATTGCGGCCATGACGCCTTTCTCTTGCCCAATCGGCGACTCAGTCGCCTGATCGCCAATTTCCTAGAGCGGATACAACGTGAAAGCCAAATCTGAGCCCCCCTCTCGGGCGACGGGGTCAGATTCAAATCCGGCTCCAAGCGTGGCCTCCCCGACCATGCGTTTTGATCTTGCACTGATCGCCTCCTGGATCGAACCGGGCAGTAAAGTTCTCGATCTTGGTTGTGGCGAAGGCGATCTTTTGTGCTATCTGAAACGGTGCAAGGAAGTGGACGGCACCGGCATTGAAATGGTCGAGGCCAAGGTGCTGCGTGGTATTGAGAAGGGGCTGACCGTACTCCAGGGTGACATCACCGAAGAGGTTCAGGACTACGCCGACAACACTTTCGACTATGTGATTTTAAGCCAGACTCTCCAGCAGGTTTACGCCCCGGCCCAACTAATCAACACCCTGCTCCAGATTGGCCGCCAGGTGGTGGTCAGCTTCCCCAATTTCAGCCACTGGAAAAATCGCTGGCAGATCTGCTGGCAGGGCCGGGTCCCGGTTTCCCGCCAACTGCCCTTTGAGTGGTGCGACACCCCCAACATCCGAGTGATCAGTATTATCGACTTTCAGCGTTTCATCAAGAAGATGGGCTGGCGCATCCATCGGGAAACGGCGATCAATACCTACCATCACGACCAGCATGGCAATATCGTCTCTCTGCTCCCCAACATCCGGGCCACTTACGGAATTTTCTTGCTGGAAAAAGGTAAGTCAACTGTCACCCCTGTTTCGTGATGAGCCCAAAGTCCCTTGGGCTACAGTTTATCAGGATCGCCGGTGTTTACGGACCGGCCAAGCCGTTGACCGATTGACGGCAGCTTTGCTTGACGGCGCTAACACTAACGGAGGTCGACCTGTTCGTCCCCATATAAGAGAGACTCTACCGGTTTACGGTGGACCCACTTAGTCGATTTTTTTTGAACCTACCTGTTTGGGTGAAAGCAGTCATGATCAGTTCTGAAGAAATCAAGCAGTTGCGGCAAAAGCCCACCACCGAATTGGTGGCTCAGGCGATGGCGGCGAAGTTGGCTTGGCGGGGGCGCAGCTTTTCCTTTTGCAGCATTATCAACGCCAAATCGGGCAAGTGCAGCGAGGATTGCCGTTACTGCGCCCAGTCATCTCACTATCGGACTGATGCCCCGATTTATCCTCTCAAGGATACGAAGGAAGTCGTCACCGCCGCCCGGGCCGCCCAGCAGGCCGGGGCTCACCGCTTTTCTCTGGTCACCAGCGGTCGGGGCTTGCCGGCTGCGGAGGAGGCGGCGGTGATGGCGATTATCGCGGAAATTCGCGCGCAAGTGGGGATTAAGGTCTGTGGTTCCTTCGGCATTGCGACGGCCGCCACCTTAAGTCGGTTCAAGGCGGCGGGAATGAGTCGTTATCATCATAACTTGGAGACTTCGGAACGTTTTTTCCCTCAAGTCACCACCACTCACGACTATGCCGACCGCATCGCCACTATTCGGGCCGCGCAGACGGTGGGGCTTGAGGTTTGTGCCGGCGGAATTTTCGGTCTTGGGGAGACGGAAGAGGATCGAATCGACATGGCCCTTGCTTTGCGGGAGCTGGCGGTGGATTCGGTCCCGCTTAACATGCTGATTCCGCTGCCCGGCACCCCCTTAGCCGGGTTCAGACCTTTGGCGGTTTCCGAGATAGTGCGCAGTATCGCCCTTTATCGCCTGCTCCTGCCTGGAGTCTGCATTCGCTTGGCCGGCGGGCGTGAGGAGGCGCTTAAAGATTTTCTCGCCGCCGCCTTTTTGGCCGGGGCCGATGGAATGATGATTGGGGGCTATCTCACCCAGAAGGGCCGCAGTGTCCAGGCCGATCGCCGGTTTGCCGCCGAAATAATAGAGTTATGGTCTTGAGTTTTGGGAATTGCCAATGCCGAAGGTGCCGTCATGTAAAATCTGTGAGTAAGTCCGGCCAAAATAGGCACCTTAACCTGCTGAATTTACAATATAAAAATGGTCGGGGCGAGAGGATTCGAACCTCCGACTTCCTGCTCCCAAGGCAGGCGCGCTACCAGACTGCGCCACGCCCCGACGCTAGTCGAGTTTGCATAACCCCGCATAGTAGTGCGTTACCCGAAAAAAGTCCAAGGAAATTACGCCAATCAAGATATTACAAAGATAACCCCAAAAACTGCCTGGACCATTATCACTCGGCGTCGACCAGCGCCGCTAATTAGTGTTTAAGCGGAAACTCAAAAAAAAGCGTACTTGCAATAGGTTGCGTTACTGTTTTCAAGACGAAACTTATAGCGATTAGCCTCAGGCTAATCGCTAACGGCTTTTTCCAGCCAACCTGGGGTCTCTGACAATTTACGTTTTGGCAAGCAACAATCATTTTTGCTTTTCATTTGGGAGGTTGATGATGGCCATAAAACGTTCACCGTAGCGTTGTCGTTTGTACTGACCAACGCCATGGATTTGCAGAAATTCGGTTTCGTTGGCGGGCCGTTTGGTGGCCATGGCCGCTAGGGCGGCATCGCTGAAAACAACAAAGGGCGGTATTTCCTCGGTATCGGCGATTTTTTTACGTAGATGGCGCAAACGGGCAAAAAGTTCGCGATCGGTGGTGGATAAGCTGGCCAGGCTGGGGCTAGGGCTGAGAGCGGGGCTACCTTGGGCGGTCAAATCATCCGCGCTTCCGAGTTTTGTGGTCGTGCTGCTGACTCTCCTGGTTCGGCTGGGGCCGACCGGGCTTTGATCTGGAGTTGATGGCGCGCGGGGGCGGCCCATTTTTAACGAACTTTCTCCCCGCAGTAAGGAGCGAGAGCTTGCAAGAAGCTTTAGCACCGAAAAATTGCCCACATCCTGCTCCACATAACCTAAGTGAATCAGGTGGCGCAAAAGCGATGTCCAGTAATCCCGGTCTTGCTTAGCCCCGATTCCGTAAGTGGAAAGGCAATCATGCCCCAGGCTCTGCACTCTTTGGTTTTTTGATCCTCGCAGAACATCAACCACATGCCCCAGCCCAAAGCGCTGACCCACCCGGTAAATACAGGAGAGAGCCTTGCGGGCGTCTTCAGTAATATCAATCATTTCCGGGGGGGTAAGACAGATGTCGCAGTTGCCGCAATCTTTGGTTAAGTTCTCACCGAAATAACCCAGCAATACCCGGCGGCGACAGCCGGTGGCCTGCGCGAAGCCCACCATGGCGCTAAGCTTGTGGCTTTCAATCCGGCGCCGTTCTTCATTGTCGCTGTTGTCGATCAACCCTCGGGCCAGCGCGACATCGCCAAAACCAAAAAGCAGCAGGGCCTCGGCCGCCAAGCTGTCGCGACCGGCCCTCCCGGTTTCCTGGTAGTAGCCTTCGATGTTTTTGGGCACATCGTAATGAACCACATAGCGGATATTGGATTTGTCGATTCCCATCCCGAAGGCTACGGTGGCGACGATAATCAGCAAATCGTCCCGCAGAAAAGCTTCTTGGGTCGCCGCTCGTTCTTTAGCATCAATTTTGGCGTGATAACTGCCGGCGGCAAAGCCGGCATCTTGAAGCTTGGCGGTGAGCTGTTCTACTCGCTTACGACTCAGGCAGTAGATGATTCCCGCCTCGTTGCGACGAACTTCGAGAAAATTCAGCAACTGATTGAAGGGCTTGTTTTTTTCCAGCACCGTGTAACGGATATTGGGCCGATCAAAGCCGGTGAGATAGCAGCGGGCCTGCCGCATATTGAGGCGCTCTAAGATATCCCCGCGGGTATGGGGCTCGGCGGTGGCGGTAAGCGCGATAAAGGGAACTTTGGGAAACAGGCGCCGCAGGCGACCAAGCTGGATGTATTCGGGGCGAAAATCATGACCCCACTGGGAAACACAGTGGGCCTCATCGATAGCAAAAAGCGCAATTTGCAGGGTAGCCAGCCGGGCTAGAAAATCCTCGGTCATCAAACGTTCCGGCGCGACATAGAGCAGGTCCAGCTTTCCGCCGTGCAGTTGGGCCAACACTCGACGGGCCTCCTGGGCCGGGAGGGCCGAATTGTAGCCGGCCGCTTTAATCCCGTGAGTTTTTAAGGCATCGACCTGGTCTTTCATCAGGGAAATCAGGGGAGAAACCACAATCGCCACCCCGGGCCGGTGCAGAGCGGGAATCTGGAAGCACAGTGATTTACCCCCACCGGTGGGCATCAAAACGAAGGCGTCATTGCCGGCAATCAGGCCGTCAATGATCTCCCGCTGACAGGGGCGAAAGCTCTCGTAACCGAAAACATCATGCAAGGTACGGTTAATATCGATCATTCAGCGCCGTTGATACCTTCTGGTGTCGCTTTTGGTGCTATCACTATTTGGGTCCAGATCTTAGCGATATTGCTTGCCCGTGATGATCAAGCCAGGTTTTTCTTGATTCGGCTCATCGCTTCTTCAACGTCTTCTCGCTGGCCAAAGGCCGACAGGCGAAAATAACCCTCGCCGCTGGGGCCAAACCCTGATCCGGGAGTGCCAACCAGGTGGCATTCGTTGAGCAGTTTGTCGAAAAACCCCCAGGAAGACATGCCTCCGGGGGTTTTCAACCAAATATAAGGGGCGTTGACGCCGCCATAGCAGCTTACCGCGACGGCCTCCAGCCCCTCTCGAATCAAGCGGGCATTTTCCAGGTAATACCTGACGATTTCCTGGTTCTGCTGCTGGCCCTCGGGGGAATAAACCGCCTCCGCCGCCCGTTGCACTGGATAGGATACTCCATTGAACTTGGTGGTTTGCCGACGGTTCCAGAGGGCATTTAAGGCTACCGGCTCGCCTTGAGCATTTTTGCCGCTGAGAGCTTCCGGGACCACGGTTAAAGCGCAGCGAACGCCAGTAAAACCAGCGCTTTTGGAAAAGGAACGAAATTCGATGGCGCATTTTCCCGCCCCCGGGATTTCGTAGATGGAATGGGGAATTTCAGGGCCAGTGATAAAAGCCTCATAGGCGGCATCAAAGAGAATAATGGCCTCGTGGGCCAAGGCGTAATCAACCCATTTTTGCAGTTGCTCTTTACTTGCTACCGCTCCGGTGGGGTTATTGGGGAAGCAGAGATAGATCAGGTCGACCTTTTCGGTGGGGATGGCCGGGATAAAGTTGTTTTCCGCCGTGCAGGTAAGATAGCGTATTCCGTCATAATAGCCCTGACTATCGGCCGCGCCGGTGCGCCCCACCATGACGTTGGTATCGTTATAAACCGGATAAACCGGATCGCCCACCGCAACCTTGTTACCCAAAGCGAAAATATCTAAAATGTTGGCGCAATCGCACTTGGAACCGTCGGAGATGAAAATTTCCGAGGGTTTAAGTTGAACTCCTCGGGATTGAAAGCAGTTGGCGATAACCGTATCGATCAGCCAGTCGTAACCCTGTTCCGGGCCGTAACCCCTGAAACTGTTCACTCTGGTGAGGTCATCCACCCCCCGATGAAAGGCCGCAATCACCGCCGGAGCCAAGGGTCGGGTAACATCGCCGATGCCCAGGCGAATCACCTTGGCGGTCGGGTTGGCGTCGCTAAAAAACTTGATCCGGCGGCCGATTTCGGGGAAAAGGTAGCCAGATTTGAGCTTCAGGTAGTGGTCGTTGATTTGCGCCATTAAAAATCTCCTTTAAAAAAAATGACCGCAGAGGTGGTGCAGCATATAATCAGCGTCATTTTCTGTCAAGGCGAGTGGCAACAAAAGAAGGGTAAATTTGAACACTCCTTTCCCTCGCTTGGTAGATGATTGAAAACGCAAATCATTTTATTATGGAGACGTTATGTTCGGGGTGGTCAATTTTGCGCTAGCACAAACCCTTTTTACTGGTCAATTTTAGACTAGCACAATCAGATCATCCGCAGATCTGTCTGAAGAGGTGATTTTTAATTTGTTTTTAAGTTGATTTAGTTGTATACTCCTGTTATTGATGACGGAGGCAATACATTTGAATCAAAGCCAAAGAGGTGGAAGCGTGGAAAAGTCACTGATCGAAATGGCAGTGGAGCTGGTTCAGGCCCAATGTGTATCAAAGAACATGACGACTGAGGAGATTACCCAATCCTTGCAGGGCATCTTCAAAACTCTGCACAACTTACAGCAGGATAAGGGTCGAGAATTGGTCATCGAGGATGATATGCCGGCGACGACCACACTCAGTCCAGAAGGGTCCATTCAGCAACATAAAGTAACCTGTCTGGAATGTGGCGAGGAATTCAAAATGCTCTCATCCAAACATCTGCGCTCCCACGATTTGAACGGTAGGCAGTACCGCCGGAAATGGGGCTTGCCTTTGCGTCAACCTCTTTGCGCCAGGGAATTGTCCGAGCGTCGCAAAAAAGCGGGAAAGGCTCGGGGTTTGCCCGAAAATCTGCGCAAAGTCATTGCTGCTCGGGGTAAATCGGCCAAAACTCCTAGCCAGCCCTCCGCAACTATTCTTCGTAAGGCCGCAGGTTCGATAAACGAGGAGTAGTCCGACCATATTCTGTCGGGCAATCGGCTTTATGATTGGTATTTTTGATTCCGGGGTTGGGGGAATGACGGTGGCTTGGGCCATCGAACAGGTCTTGCCGGACTACCGGCTGGTCTATTTTGGTGATTTGGCTCGCACTCCATATGGTACCAAAAGCCCAGCGACCATTGCCCGCTACTCCTTTCAGAATGTCGACTTTCTGCTGGAGCAGGGGGCAAAGCTGTTGGTGATTGCCTGCAACTCGGCGGCTAGTGTGGCGGCGGCCAAATTGCGGTCGGCTTATGCTTTACCATTGTTTGAGGTGATCGGTCCGGCGGTAAAGGAGGCGGTCAGGCTCAGCCCCAAGGGACGGGTCGGAGTGATCGGCACCCGGGCCACGATTCGCAGCGGGGTTTATGAACGGCTGATCAAGGGAAAACGAGCCGATTTCCTGGTTTTTTCTACTCCTTGCCCTTTGCTGGTACCCCTGGTGGAAGAGGGTTGGTTGAATCAACGGGAAACCAAGATGATTCTGCGTCGTTATCTGGCCCCCCTGCAACAGCAACAGGTAGACACCTTGGTCCTGGGCTGCACTCACTACCCCATGCTCAAAAAAAGCATTCAACATCGTATCGGCCGACGGGTCAAAGTGATCGATTCTTCATGGGCTTTAGCTGCTGAGTTACGAGACTTTTTGGCGATCAATCCCCAATTAGCATCCTCCTTAAGTCGGCGTGCTGAAGGGGAAAACCTTTATTACGTATCCGATATTACCGCAGCGGCAGCCCTGGTTGCCCGTCGGATTTTTGGGCGTCCCATCGAGTTGCGGCTTGTCGCCGGAATTGGGGATTTTTAATCGGCCGTGGCGTAAAAGTTCACCAGTGCTCCATCTTCACCCATTTTGACCTTCTTACGTGGCACAATATGCTTCGAATCCCCGAATGAACGGAGCTGAAGCGCTGGCAAACTTTTACAGTTCTGAATTTCGCTAAACTTAATAGCCCTGGTGAACAAAATAACACGGTGGTTGTTTCATATGAATTTGTCTGCAGATAGTTTTGGCGTTGGTAAGCGCTTTTCGGGTTTGGTTCCGATTCGCTTTGCCTGGTTGTGGTGGGCCGGGTTGTTGCTGATTTTTTTGTTGCCGCTGATTCCGGTTTTGCCGGTGATGGCGGAAGATAGGGCGGTGGAAGATGGTGCTGGGCGAGAAAGCCGAGAAGAGACTGTCGTTCGTCGCCTGCAACAGGCATATGACCAGGTCACTGGCTTTCGAGCTGATTTTCGTCAGCTAACCCTGGTGCCCATGAGCCGTCGCCAACGAGAAGGCGCTGGCACGGTGATCTTCCGTAAGCCGCACCAGATGCGTTGGGAGTACACCTACCCCGATCATCAGGTGCTGGTCGGCGACGGGCGTGAGATTCGCCTCTATTTTGCTGACAGCAACCAGATGTTCATTAGCGACGTTGAAGATCACCTGGATTCTGATGTTACCTATGCTTTTTTCGCTGGCTCCGGAGATCTCCTGCGGGATTTCAAAGTGGAAGAGGCGTCGGCGCCAATGGGGCTGGAAGCGCCGATGCCGGCGCCAGCGGGGGAGTGGAGTTTGACTGAGGGATATAATCTTCGCCTGATTCCTCGCGTGCCACACCCCCAGGTGGACCATATCAATCTTGGGGTTGCGGATAATCCGTTTTTTGTCCACCGTATCGAAATTGTCGATCATTTCGGCAGTGTTAACATTTTGACTTTTAGCAATATTGAACTCGATCCTGATTTACCCACGGATTTTTATCATTTTGAACCACCGCCAAACACTGAAATCCTGGGTCCTTAGGGTCCGGGTAACAATAAATGTCGCGATCCTGCTGGCCTTTTTATTCATCCCTGTGCTGCAAAAAATAGTTACACAAGATAAAAAAAAGTTCACCAAATTCTGCCCCCTGCCCCCGATTGGCGGGTTATTTCCGCCAGGATGATCCCCGTGGCCACGGCCACGTTGAGAGATTCAACTCCCCTGGCTAAAGGAATGGCGATCAGGTGGTCGCAGTACCTGCGGACCAGGGGGCGGAGGCCTTTCTGCTCGTTGCCCATCACTAAGCAGATCGGGCCGCTGAACTCCGCGGCGTAAAGACTTTGTGGGGCATCGCCCCCGGCCCCATAAATCCAGAAACCGTGCTCTTTAAGGCGGGTCAGGGTTTCGGCCAGATTGGTTACCTGGCAAATATGCAGCAGTGGCGCCGTGCCGGCGGCGGCCTTCATGACTGTACCGGTGAGCGGAGCACTGCGATCCTTGGGGAAAATCAGGGCTTTGACTCCGAAAGCGGCGGCACAACGGATGATCGCTCCTAAATTATGTGGATCCTGGATGGAGTCAAGCGCCAGCACTAATGGCGGCAAGTCTGACCCCGGTAAGCCTGGTTCTGCCAAGCCTGACCTTGTTAAGTCCTGCGCCGTCAGTCGGGCAAGCAAAGCATTCAGATCCAAGAGAACCAACGGCTTTATCCGGGCCACCACTCCTTGGTGCGGGATCGATTCCGGCTCTGTTAAGGGTAAGGGCTGATCATGGTGCACCACTATCCGGTGACGGATGGCCAGTTCCAGGATCTCGCTGATCCGCTGATTCGCACGCCCAGGGGTGATAAACAGGGCCAGCACCTGCTGCGGTCGGCACTGCAGCATGGCGCTAACCGCATGAACACCCCAGATGGTTTCCTCCCGGACTTTTCCTTCGTCGGCTCCGGGTTTTTGTCTCGGGCGGAAGCGCTTTTTCATGGGGCATAGGGCGGCCAGGGAGTTCCGTTGGGTTGGCGGCGACGACGGCAACGTTCAGCGGTGATGATGGCTCGGAGCAAGGCCAGAGCTTCTGCCAGGACATCGTTGACCACCAGGAAGTCGTACCAGGCCGCCTCGGCCATTTCCCGCTCAGCGTTTGCCAAGCGCTGGGCGATGACCTGAGGTTTGTCGCTGTTGCGGTCCCGCAGTCGCTGTTCCAGGATGGCCCCGGAAGGTGGAGCGATAAACAGAAATACGGCGGAGAGTTCGTTTTGTTCTCTGACTTGGCGAGCCCCCTGGACATCGATATCAAGAAGAACATCCTCACTTTGTTGCAGAGTTTGTTCTACTGCCAACCGGCTGGTTCCGTAAAAATTGCCGTGGACTTCAGCCCACTCTAAAAAGGCGCCATCATCTCGCAGCCGCAAGAAATCGTCCCGTTTAATAAACCGGTAATCAACTCCGTGTCGCTCGCCAGGGCGCGGAGCGCGGGTGGTGTGGGAGACCGAAAAGCTGATGCCCGGCGTGTCGGCCAGGATTTTTTTTAGTAAAGTGGTTTTTCCGGCTCCGGAAGGGGCGGAGATGACAAAGAGGCAGCCTCGACTCATCGAATAAGCTCCTTGAGCGGCTGCTCGTCTTCGCTATTGCCTCGTTGTTCACAGAATGCGGCAAAGCGCAGGGTAATGGTTTCGGGTTGCACCGAAGACAGGATCACATGGTTGCTGTCCAGAACAATGATCGAACGGGTGCGGCGACCTTCAGTGACATCGATAAGTCGTTTCTCCTCCCGGGCCATCTCCCGCAGCTTTTTCATCGGCGCTGATTTGGGGTGAACTACCGCCACCACCCGGTCGGCGGGTACGACATTGCCAAAGCCGACATTGACCATTTTATGGTTCATGAAGTTTTACCCGTTGGTCTTTGGTTTTGTCGAGAACTACTCGAGATTTTGCACCTGCTCCCGCATTTTCTCAACTTCATTTTTTAACTCCACACCCAGTTGGGCTACTCCCGCCTCGTTGATCTTGGAAGATATCGTATTAATTTCTCGGAAAAATTCCTGCAAGAGAAAATCCAGGCGGCGACCAATGGGTTCGTGGGCTGCCAGGAAAACCGTGAACTGATCCAGGTGACTGGTCAGGCGGGCCAACTCTTCGCTGATATCGGCCTTATCGGTGAGGATGACAATTTCTTGAGCCAAGCGAGTCGGTTCGATATCCGCTCCGTTGAGCATGATGGTCAGCCGCCGCTGAAGCCTGGCTTTTCGTCTCACCGCTATTGATGGGATTTCTGAGTCTAATTGGTCAAGATTGCGGCGGATTTTAGCCAGCCGCTTGATTAGCTCGCACTTAGTGGCAAATCCTTCCCGCTCCCGCATTAATCTGGTGTTGATCAGGGCGGCGCTCAAAGCTTGGCGGATTTGGGGCCATTCGTCCTCCGGATCGGTTGTTGTTTCTTCCAGGCGGAAAAGCTCGGGCAGATCCTTGATCATCTCAAGGGAAGGACGATCAGCCAGACTAAATTCATCCCGTAACAACTGTAAACCGCGCAGGTATTCCCGCGCCAGGGGCAGATTAACCACCGGCTTGGTTTTGGCCTGGTCCCGGTCGTTCAAGTTGAGGTCAACCTCCACATGGCCTCGACGGTATTCGGTCTCCACTTCTCGTCTGATTGCCCCTTCTAGTACGGCATAGGGTTGGGGCAGACGGATTTTGAGATCGAGGTAGCGATGATTAGCCGAACGGATCTCCACCGACCAGGTCCGCCGGCCAACCGTGGCCGCCCCTTGGCCAAAAGCGGTCATACTGTGAGGGTAACTCACGGGACAGCTTGGTGCGTTGTCGGAATAATTTTGGCCGCGGCGCTCAATATCGCAAAAGGAACTTTAGCGAAACCGCTTGAACCCGGATGCGAGTTTTGCCGGTTGTTTGGGTGCATCAAGGGATCTCCTAAAGATACCAAGCTCCTGGCGCTGAAGGGTGGTTTACCTGAACCGCAAGCAGTATAAGCGGCCGTTTTGTCGATAGCAAGCAGCTTGTTGACAACTGTTGACAACATAAACCTGCTGACAACATACAGACCCTGGTTTTTTCTCTTGACAAGTGCTCACTCCTTTCATGATTATTAAAATGGGGGGTTAGATGAGACGTAAAGATGAATTGTCGTTCAGCCGGTTGTTCAGTTGCCCACTGATTGGGCGTGTTTGACTGTTTCCTAACTCATTTGTATGAGATGCATTATTAATCAAAAAGCAAGGAGAATCAAAAAGCAAGGAGAATCGGTATGTCGAATTTGGTAGCCCCCCCATGGTGGAAAGGGTCTGGTTTGTTGCAAACTGCATGGCAATGAGTTGGTTGTCGAGCGGGAAAAGGCCAATGGTTTGAAAAAAATCAATATCAGTGCCCGGGCCAAGGGCGACTTGATCATGATGGGTATCGGTGGGTTTAGTCCACTGAATGGCTTCATGACCAAGGCTAACTGGAAGAGTGTTTGTGAAAGCCTTACTTTGACTGACGGAACTTTTTGGCCGGTGCCGATCACCTTGGATGTCAGTAAGGCCGATGCTGATGGAATCAAAGGCGGTGATGAAGTCGCCCTGGCGCACGACGGGGTGATCTTTGCCACCATGAAGGTCGATGAAAAACATGAGATGACTGAGACCGACAAGAGATGGGAGTGTGAGAAGATCTTCAAAGGCAAGGGCGAAGAATCCGTCACCGACAAGTTTTGGGAGGCCGACCATCCAGGGGTCAAGATGGTTATGGCCCAGCAAGAGGTCAACTTGGCCGGTCCGGTAAAAGTTTTATCCGAAGGGGAGTATCCCAGCCAGTACAAGGGCATTTACTTAACCCCGGCCGAAGTCCGGGTGATGTTTGAAGAGCGTGGCTGGAAAGAGGTGGCCGCCCTACAGTTGCGAAACCCCATGCACCGCTCCCACGAGTATCTGGCCAAGATCGCCATCGAGGTTTGTGACGGCATCTTAATTCATTCCCTGATCGGCAACCTCAAGCCTGGCGATATCCCTGCCGATGTTCGAGTCGAGGCCATCGACTGTCTGGTTGAGAACTATTTTATCAAAGACCATGTCATTCAGGCCGGTTATCCGCTGGATATGCGTTACGCTGGTCCGCGCGAAGCCTTGCTGCACGCCACCTTCCGCCAGAACTATGGAGTCAGCAAATTAATCATTGGCCGTGATCATGCCGGGGTCGGCGACTTCTACACCCTCTTTGAAGCCCAGGAAATTTTTGATACTATTCCCATCTCTGACGACCCCGGCAAGAATTTGCTGTGTAAGCCGCTCAAAATCGACTGGACTTTTTATTGTAAGAAGTGTGACGGCATGGCCTCCCTGCGGACCTGCCCCCATGGCAAGGAAGATCGGGTTATCCTCTCCGGCACCAAACTGCGCAAGGCCCTTTCCGAAGGCGTCGCGATCCCTGATCACTTTGGTCGGGAAGAGGTTCTGGTTATTCTTCGCAAGTACTATGAAGGTTTGACCGAAAAAGTTGAGGTCAAAATGCAGACTTTTGCCACCGGCGACACCATGAAGTAGGCCGATCCCTAGTTGATCGTTGGGCGGTAATTGGTGAGCGAGACCATCGAAGGTCAGCCTCTATTTGAAAGTAACAATTACCGCATTCCTGTTACTTAGAAAAAGCGGGAAGGCGCACGGAAAGTGCCTTCCCGCTTTTTGCTTCTTGCTTTCTGCTTTGGTTTTGAGACACTGGCGCGCAGTCGGGCGACCGGGCTGAGTCGCCTGACTGCGCGAATTAGCGAACCGGGAAATATGGGACAGGCGATGCTAAACGATGAAATCAGGTTAAAGGTGGGCCTAGGGGACCGGTCCTATGCGATAATCATCCGGGATGGTCTGTTGACTGGGGTTGGGGCTGACCTGGCCGACCTCGGCAGCGCTCGTCGTTATGCGGTGGTGGCCGATGACCGGGTGGCCGGGTTGTTCGCAACTGCATTGCTGGCCGGGCTTAAGCAAGCGGGGGTACGGGTTGAACTGCTTACCTTTCCCCATGGTGAGACCAGTAAAAATATGACCACGATCTCTCAACTGGCCAGCGATCTGGCCCGGCTGGGTTGGGATCGCGGGGATGGGCTTATTGCTCTGGGTGGCGGGGTAAGTGGCGATATCACTGGTTTTTTGGCCTCTATCTACATGCGCGGCATTCCTTTTGTTCAGGTTCCCACCACGCTACTAGCCCAGGTGGATAGCTCGGTGGGTGGCAAGACCGGGGTAGATATTCCGGAAGGCAAAAATTTGCTGGGTTCTTTTTATCAGCCACGCCGAGTTTATATTGATCCCGGGGTACTGGCCTCTTTACCGCCGCATGAGATGCGTAATGGCTTGGCCGAAGTCATCAAATACGGGGTGATTTATGATGGTGATTTTTTTGGTCAACTAAAGCAACGACGAGAGTCTATTCTAGCTCGGGATCGCCAGGCCCTGGCGACGGTGATCGCCCGATGTTGCGCGATTAAAGCCGAGGTGGTGGCCGCCGATGAACGGGAGGCCGATTCGCGTCGGATCCTCAACTTCGGCCACACTTTGGGTCATGCGGTGGAGGCCGCCTCTGACTATACTCTGGCCCATGGAGCGGCGGTGGCCATTGGAATGGCGACGGTGGCCGAAATTGCCGTGGCTAAGGGGCTATGGTCTCGGGAAGATGCTGAGAATTTGCGGGGCCTGATTGAGGCTTACGGTCTGCCGACGCAAGTCCCCCCGGAACTTGATCGGCAAAGGATTAAGGCATATCTTAAGACCGATAAAAAGTGCGTGGTCGGTCGGCCCTTTTTTGTTTTGCCGCTGGCGATTGGCAAGGTCACCATCAGCGACGAGGTGGATGAGCGCTTGATCGATCAAGCCTTGGCCGGGTAGGCCCGCTCGTTGAATCTCTCGGAAGCAAACGAATAAATCCGATACATTGTCATGGTCCACCGGTAGCTGTCAACTGATGGTCTAAATCGAAATCGCAATCTCCAAAAACCGCACCCTAAAGCCAGTCCACCCCCAGACGGCGGATAACATTTAAGCCTCCGCCCAAGACTAGCGTATTTTTTAAGCCAACCCCGTCGAGAAATGCCTGGGTTTCCCAAGAACGAGTGCCGGCGTCGCAAATAATCAGCATGATTTTGTTTTTGGACAACTCTTGGTAGCGTTCCCTGATTTCGACATAGGGAATGCTTAACCATTTGTCATGACCAAACTTGGCGACCAGGAGCCCGGCTTCGTTGGGGTGGCGAATATCGAGGGCCACCCAGTTCGCCCAGTCTGGTCGACCTGAGAAATCAGTCACCCAGGTGATAAAATCCTTAATTTCAACATAGCGCAATCGTCCGGCCGCCAGGTTGTCGGCGACATTGGCGGCAGCGTTAAGGGCATCCTGGGCGGTGGCAAAGGGTGGGGCATAGGCCATCTCCACTTGGCTGACATCATCAATGGTCGCCCCTTTAGTCAAAAGAGCGGCCGCAGTGTTAATTCTGGCCAGCACCGCGTCTCCCATTGGTCCGAAGCCCTGGACGCCGAGAAGACGGCGGGTATCGGTAGCAAAAACCAGACGCAGGGGGATGGTCGTCTGATTGGGAAAGAAATGGGCTCGATCGGATTGGGCGGTGGTGACCGCCGCGGCGTTGAATCCCTCGGCTCTGGCTGTCTCTAAGGTTAGCCCGGTTGCTCCGACACAACAATCAAAGGCCTTGAGGATGAAACTCCCGATCCCCCCTTGATAGCGAGTGGGAATTCCGGCCAAATTATCGGCGACGATCCGCCCCTCTCTGTTGGCGAGCGAACCCATGGGGGCGATACCGCTTTTGCCGGTGAGGCGGTTACGCACGGCAATACAGTCGCCGACGGCGTAAATGTCGGGGTCCGAGGTTTGCATTCGTTCGTTGACCACAATATTATTCTGCGGATCAACCATAAGTCCCGCGGCGAGGGCCAGTTCGCCGCGAGCCCGAACGCCTACCGCCATCACCACCAGGTCGGCATCCAGACGGCGCTGAGAGGTTAGCACCCGACGGACTTTGCCGTTTTCGCCCTCGATGGCGGTGACCCCCTCGCCGGTATAAACCTTAACCCCTTTTTCACCAAGATGATTTTCCAGCATTTTAGCAAACTCCCAATCCACCAGACGGGGCATGATTTGGGGCATGAATTCAATAATGGTCGCTTTAAGTCCCCAGAGATCGACAAAAGCCTCGGCCATTTCAATGCCGATGGCCCCGCCGCCGATGATCACCACTTGGTTGACCTCGCCTTTGATGATTCGCTCTTTAATGAAGATGGCCTGGTGCAGATCACTGATGACAAAAACGCCGTCAAGATCAACGCCGTCAATGGGCAGCAGGTTGGGACGGCTGCCGGTGGCCAAGACCAATTGGTCGTAGGCAACCTGCTCCTGACCTCCACGGTCAATGTTTTCCACCAGCACTCTCTTGCGTTGCCGGTCGATGGATAAAGCTCTGGTTCTGGTACTGACTTCCACCCCCTTGGCGCGACTAAAAAAAGCCTCATCCCTGATCAGATGAAAGAAAGTGCTACGCAACTCATTTTCGTCGGAAATATCACCAGATATGTAATATGGGATGCCACAACCGCCGTAGGAGATCAAGTTATCTTGGTCGATGATGCGAACTTCGGCGTTTGGTAGCAATCTTTTAACGCGGCAGGCGGTCTTGGGGCCGGCGGCAACCCCACCAATGATCACGATTTTTTTGTTCATGGCAACTCCCTAAAATTGAGCAGTTTGGGTACTTGGTTGACTTTACAGACTCTTTGCTTGTTCAATTTCAACCCGTATCAGTCGAACTTGCAACTATTCATAAAGATGGGGCCAAATATAGATGGAGCCAAATGATTGGCAAAATCTACGGTCGGCAACCGCCAGCTCCTGTTTGACAAAAGACAAAAAAACAAAAGGCGGCAGGAGCGAAGTATAACATATTTCCGCAGTCCAGCCGACCGTGAAAAACACCGGGAAAAACCTGGTTGGTCAAGAGGCAAAAAGGAGAAAGCGTTCTAACGTTGATTTTTTTTATTGACAACGCTCGGTAGGCTGGATACTCTTTCCGGGATGTGAATATCTATTCAAGTTTTTGGTTTGTTTTGCCACCTCGTTGCGCTTGGCGGTTAATCAAGGCAGTTTGACTGGTGTTGCGTTATTTGCTTATGATAAAGACGAGACACTGGGCAGGTGTTTTTCCCCTCCCTTGTTAGGTGGTTGGGCAGGGCGCTGGCGTTGACATTGGCACTGGGTATGGAAAATTTTGCTCAAAACACATTTCAACCAAGGAGGATGAAAACATGTCGAAGCACGAAACGCCATTGATGGACGAACTTGAAAATGGTCCATGGCCAAGCTTTGTCAGCGACCTGAAACGTCAGGCCGAAAAGAGTCCCCAATGCTGGGATATTATCGGTCAGATGGAACTATCGTTTAAGGATCGGATGACTCACTGGAAACACGGCGGTATCGTCGGTGTTTTTGGCTATGGTGGTGGCATCATCGGTCGTTATTCCGACGTCCCGGACCAGTTTCCCGGGGTGGCTCACTTCCACACCGTTCGTCTCAACCAGCCCTCCAGCAAATTCTACCGCACGGATTTGCTGCGCAAGCTCTGTGATCTCTGGGAAAAACGTGGTTCCGGCATGACCAACATGCATGGTTCCACCGGCGACTTGATTCTGCTCGGCACCAAAACCGAAGAGCTTGAGCCCCTGTTCTACGACCTGACCCACGATCTCCAGTGGGACTTAGGCGGTTCCGGATCCAACCTGCGAACTCCCGAGTGCTGTGTTGGCAAGGCCCGCTGCGAGTGGTCCTGCTTTGACACGCAGGCCCTCTGTTATGGCCTGACCATGAAGTATCAGGATGAAATTCACCGTCCGGCTTTCCCTTATAAGTTTAAGATTAAATTCTCCGGCTGCGCCAACGACTGCGTATCTGCTCTTGCTCGAGCTGACCTTTCCGTTATCGGGACCTGGCGTGACAATATTCGGATTAATCAGGCCGAAGTCAAAAACTACCTTAACGGCGCTAGCAAATCCGGGGGCGGCGCAATTCCCAGTCGGGCCGATAAGTTTAATATCAAGGCGGAAGTTCTCGATCTTTGCCCCACCGGCTGCATGTGGATGGAGGGTGATACCCTGAAGATCGATGATGCCGAGTGCACCCGCTGCATGCACTGCTTAAACGTCATGCCCAAGGCTTTGCGGCCTGGGGTTGAGCAGGGAGCCTCGATCATGATGGGGGCTAAAGCCCCGATTCTTGAAGGTGCGCAACTTGGCACCATGATTATCCCCTTCCTCAAAGTTGATCCGGAGACGGAGTTTGAAGAAGTGGTCGAAATCATCGAGAAATGTTGGGATTATTGGATGGAGCATGGCAAGAATCGCGAGCGTCTCGGTGAGACCATGCAGCGCATCGGTTTGCCTACCTTCCTGCGGGTTATGGAAATTGAACCACTGCCGCAGCATATTAAGGAGCCGCGCTCTAACCCTTACGTTTTCTGGCGGGAAGAGGAAGTAGAAGGCGGGTGGCAGCGTGACATCAAGGAGTTCCGTAAGAAGCACGCGCAATGATTAAGAAGCGCGTTCAGCAATAAGTGGTAAAATCCGTTAGTAACGGAATCGATTGCCAATGAAAACTCAGCGATAATCAATGCGTAAAAAATATCTCATAATTTCAGGAGGTAGTTAGATATGGGTTACGATCCACAAAATCCAATGAAAGACCGGATCACCGACATTGGTCCCCCTCACTACGAAAAGATGTTTCCCCAGGTCATCAAGGACAATTACGGCAAGTGGTTGTATCATGAGATTACCCGTCCCGGGGTGCTCAAGCATGTGAGCGAAACCGGAGCTGAGTGCCACACCGTTCGGGTGGGCAGCGCCCGGCTGATTTCCGTTGAGCACATCCGCGAAGTCTGTGATATCGCAGACAAGCATTGCCAAGGCACGGTCCGCTGGACTACCCGCAACAATATCGAGTTCATGGTCGATGCCGAATCCAAGGTCCAGCCTTTGCTTGACGACCTGGCCTCCAGGGGAGGCAGGTTCCCGGTGGGTGGCGCCGGCGCCTGTGTATCCAACATTGTGCATACCCAGGGCTGGATTCACTGCCACACCCCGGCCACCGACGCCTCCGGCGTGGTCAAGGCGGTTATGGACGAAATTTTTGAGCAATTTACTGAGATGAAGTTGCCGGCCAAGTGTAAACTGGCTCTGGCCTGCTGCCTCAACATGTGCGGGGCGGTTCACTGCTCTGATATTGCGATCCTCGGCGTGCATCGCAAGCCGCCGATGGTTGATCACGATGCTATCACCGGTCTTTGTGAGTTGCCGCTGGCGGTAGCTTCCTGCCCCTTGGGTGCAATCAAGCCCTCCTCGGTCAAGCTTGACGACGGTACTATGGTCAAGTCAGTTAAGGTTAACGCCGATCGCTGTATGTTCTGCGGTAACTGCTACACTATGTGTCCGGCGATGCCCTTGGCCGATCCCGAAGGTTCAGGGATTGCCATCCTGGTGGGCGGCAAGGTGTCCAACACCCGGACCGGCCCCGCTTTCTCCAAGATGGTAGTTCCCTTCTTGCCCAACACCCCGCCCCGCTGGCCGGAGACCGTCGCGGTAGTGAAGAAGATCCTGGATACCTGGGCCGCCAACGCTCATAAGTATGAGCGGGTTGGTGAGTGGGCTGAGCGGATTGGTTGGGAAAAGTTCTTTGAAATTTGCGATATTCCTTTTACCGACAAGTCCATTGATGATTATCGGTTGGCTTACAATACCTGGCGGACCACCACCAACTTCAAGTTCACCAACCACATCAAATAACCTGGGAACAAGGAGAACTGTTATGGCCTTGAGCGTCGATGAGTTGAAAGAAAAGATTCTTGAGAAGGCGTTGAAGGGCCCCAAGGCTCAGCTTTATGTCAAGGATTTTTATGCCTGTGATCCCGAGTCCAAGCCTCGGGTTATCAAGAACGCCGCCAACGAATTGGTGAAGGAAGGCAAGATGGTTTTCTGGTCCTCCGGCAGCACCACCATGTACGCGGCCAAGGGTCGGGCCAAGGACGAAGAAAAGTAGCTCGTCCCTCCCATCGCTAGAAAGTCTTAAACCGGGTCAAGCCTTGCGGCTGACCCGGTTTTTGCGTTGATTAAAAACGGCAAGAGGCGTGATGAACTCCAGTAAGTTGGCAAAAAAAATAGCTTCCCGGCGGACTTTTGGCATTATCAGTCATCCCGACGCCGGTAAGACTACCTTAACTGAAAAACTTCTGCTCTTTGGTGGGGCGATTCAGTTGGCCGGCTCGGTCAAGGCCCGCAAGGCCGCCAGTTACGCCACCAGCGACTGGATGGCGATTGAAAAAGAGCGTGGCATTTCGGTAACCTCCTCAGTGATGCAGTTTATTTACCGGGATTACACCGTCAACTTACTTGATACTCCCGGCCATCAGGACTTCTCCGAAGACACTTATCGGGTGCTTACCGCCGTGGATAGTGCGCTGATGGTTATTGATCATAACAAAGGGGTTGAACTCCAGACTGAAAAGCTGATGGAGGTTTGCCGGATGCGTAATACTCCGGTCATCACCTTTGTTAATAAACTCGACCGGGAAGGGCTGGAGCCGCTGGAAATTCTGACGCAAATTGAAGATAAATTACAGATTGAATGTGTGCCACTCTCCTGGCCAGTGGGCATGGGTAAGCAGTTCAAAGGAGTTTATGACCTTTATCGGGGCCAGTTGCACCTCTTTGCCCCCGGTCGAGATCGCCACCCGGAAGAGGGTGGGGTATTGATTAAGAAGCCGAACGATCCCCTGCTCGATAAATTGTTGGGCGGCCCGGTGGCGGATAAATTGCGTGAAGATCTTGAACTGCTGGCGGGGGCGGCCAACCCCTACGAACATCAAGAGTTTCTCAGGGCCGCTCAAACTCCGGTGTTTTTTGGTAGTGCCATCAATAATTTCGGGGTCAAGGAGCTGCTGGACGCCTTTGTCGAACTGGCGCCCCCGCCGGGGTGCCGTCCCGCCGAGCCTCGCCCCATATGTCCGGAGGAAGAGGAGTTTTCCGGTTTTATCTTCAAGGTGCAGGCCAACATGAATCCGGCCCATCGCGACCGCATTGCTTTTCTGCGCATTTGTTCGGGAAGCTTTAGCCCGGGGATGAAGGTCTGGCACCAGCGTCTGGGCAAGGAGGTGATTATGCCTAATGCCACTACTTTCATGGCCCAAGACCGGAGTCATATCGCGGCGGCCTTTGCCGGTGACATCATTGGCATTTACAATCATGGGACCATTAAGATCGGCGATACTTTCAGCACCGCCAAGAGTGCAATCCGTTTCAGCGGGGTTCCAAACTTTGCCCCCGAGCATTTTCGTCGGGTAATCCTTAAAAATCCCATCCGGGCCAAGCACTTGGCGAAAGGCTTACGGCAGTTGGCCGAAGAGGGGGCGATTCAGGTTTTCCGACCCCTCTTCGGCGGTGAGTTCATCCTGGGCGCGGTGGGTGTTTTGCAGTTTGAGGTGACGGTGGCTAGGCTCAAGGCGGAGTATGGGGTGGATGCCGATTACGAACCGGCGCCTTATGGCGCCGCCCGCTGGGTTTCCGCCGATGAGGGCAAGGTGATGTCCGAGTTTGCGGCCAAAAATCAGGCCAATCTGGCCTTGGATTCCGATGAACATTTAACTTTTTTAAGTGAAAGCCCTTGGATGCTCTCCCGAACCATGGAGCTCTACCCCCGGATAACTTTCCATAAAACCCGAGAGCATTGCTGATTTTTTTTTAAGTTGCTTGAGCACGATTGCCAGTCTGACGCTGCGTTTCAGTAATATGCTGCATTTGCATAAACGGCTAACGGCTAACGGCTAAAAGCTAATCGCGGGTTGTTGGTGGCTTAGCTGGAAATTAACGGTAGCGGTTTGTTGTTGATTAAAGTTGTTCGCTGGTTCAGCAATTTTCGGGAATCCGAGTTTGAGGCGGTTGGTTTCCCCCTGGGGGAGAGCGGCGCTCAGGCGTTGATAGGCGACCTGTTGGCGTTGGTTGGCCAGAGCCAGGAGCTCTCTTTGGCCAATGTTGATTGGGGATGGTCGGGTGATGGCGCTTGCCGGCAACTCCGGCAGCGGGGCATCCGGTCTGGACGGATAAGTGCCGGTGCCGGCCGTCAGTTTTCGAGCCAGAGCCGCCACTGCCTGTCGTTGCTGCTCCTTGATCTGCCGTGCTTGCGCGACTTGCAGTGCTTCCCGATCACCAATGGGATCGCTGATCCCCTGGATTTGCAGGGTCAGCCAAGGCCGATGGCCGAGCGCGGTTGCCAGTTGGTCGAGGGCCCGGCCGCCGGACCGACTCAGTTCGGCGCTCCCGGGCCTGAAAGTGATGTGCTCGGCAATTTCCAGTTCGGGCAGCTCTTGACGCAATACGGCAAAAGGGGTGGCGGCAGCCGCAACTTGGCGCTTGTTCAGGGCGCTAGCCAGCGCTTGGAGATAAGAGGAGGGGCGATAGTCTAGACCTGATCCTGGTCCGGGGTCTGAGCCTGAGCCCGGGTCCGGGCCTGGGACTGGAGCTGGACTCAGGCTGACAACCAAGGGGAGACTGAGGCGCAGCTTATCGTTTTGATTAGTGAGCAGCGCCTGAAGCAAGGATAGATCGGAATCGGCATCAGGGCGTTGGTCAAAGCGCAAGGAGCTGATGATTAACTGCTGGTCGATACGGAGTTTACGGCCATCACTGGTGAGATTTCCCCGCAGATCAAGCTGACCTCCGCTTATTTCGACCCCCAGCAGGGGCTCAAGGTAATTGGCAAAAGCGATTATTGGGGCTTGACGAAGGTGCAGGGTCAAATCGGTTGCGGGTTTCCCCAGAGATACCGGGGTGTCCGCGGGTCTCAGGACCCCTTGCAGGGTGATCGCGGTTTCCTCAGGACCATTGGCCCGCAGGTCAATTTCAATCTTACCGGCAACGTGATCATGCCGGATGATGCCGTTTAAGTCGGCAATGCCACCGGTAAATGGTGGAGCATGGCTCTGATCGCTAAAATCCAGGCGATTGTTGAGTATTTCCACTTTGCTGGGCAGCAAGCGGGAAGCTAAGCGACTTTTGGTGGGTAGAGCAAAGTTGTAGGTCTTTTCCTTCGTTCGCGTCAAATGAAAGTAGCCCTGCTCAATGTTCAGAGTTTTAATCAACGATCTTCCGCGCAGTAGGGCAAAAAAACTACAGTCAAAAGTCATGGTGCGGAAGGATAGCAGCGGATCCACCCGATCGAAGGGATCGGCCAGTCTGGGGCCGATGATTCCGTTGTGCAGAACCAGACGCCCGGCCACAGGTTGCCATTTAACCCGAGCAATAGTTACCGAACGCTCTAGTTTGTGTTCCAGGATTTGGGCCATCATGCGGGGAGCCACCAGGGGCACGAAAACCAGGGAGCCAATCAGGTATAGGATCAGGATGGTGGCGGTGAGCAGGGCGGGCCAAAAGATGCGAGATGAGAGTTGCGACCTTGATTGTAACCGAGGCAGGAATCTGGTGACGCCGTGGTGGCGGATCAACCTGTAATCGTACACTTTCCGCCGGGGTTTTGCGGGCGGTGGAGCTGGGGAACTTGCGGTCCCTGTCACCTTCGCGCGGGTGGCGGTCGCTTCCCCGGCGATGGGAATAGAGCCGACAGGGTCGTGGTTGTTGGTATTCATGATTTGGTTACGCTTAAAAGCCGAAAGTAGAGCAGGTCAATGAATTTCAGATATTAACCATCTCCGGCAGAAGGGACAACAGTGAAATACTTATCCGCAGTGTTTATTTTTTTGCGGGGCCTGCTGGCTCTGCTTCTTGTTCCTTTTTTGACTGTCCTAGTCGGCCTGACGATCCTGGTACTGGCTTTTTTTCTGAGTTACCGTGGTGGTCGTCTGCAATTTTTGCCCCGTTGGTGGGGACGAACAATCTGCCGAATCAGCGGGGTGAAGGTGGCCATCAGTGGTCTTGAGTCCCTGGATCGGAGCAAGCCCTATATCTTTGCCGCCAATCATCAAAGTCAGTTCGATATTTTTGTCCTGCTGGGATATCTGGATTTTGACTTCCGCTGGTTGGCCAAAAAAGAGCTGTTTGCCATTCCCCTACTTGGCTGGGCGATGCGCCGGGCCGATTATATTCCGGTGGATCGTAGGCATGGCCGCCAAGCCTGGGCCAGCTTGAACGAGGCGGCGCAAAAAATCGCCGCCGGCACCTCGGTGGTTATCTTCCCTGAGGGTACCCGCAGTCCCGACGGCAGATTGCAGCCTATCAAGACCGGAGCCATGGTTCTAGCGATCAAGGCCGGGGTTGAGCTAGTGCCTCTGACCATCATCGGCACCCATGAGATTTTACCCAAGGGTAAGCTCTTAGCCCGTCCCGGTCAAGTGACTATTAGGGCTGCTCAACCTATCGCAGCTGCAGACTTCAGTTTGCAACAAAAACAGCAGTTGGCTGATTTGCTGGCCGATAAGCTTCGGTAGAGTTAGAGTGCTGACTTGGATCATTGCCTGAAGCTCTTACCGTGACGTCTTTTTAGCAGTGGGTTCCCGGTCAAATTACATCATCACCCTAATTATAGTCCGTGACGACGAGAGGCATAGACTCCTTCCCAACCAATTTCATCGACGCGCACTCCACTTTTTGCTGAACATCCAGGAGTGAGGGCCGGAAAAACAGGGCTGTAACTACAACCACGTTAGCGTTTTCAGCCGCCAGCGGGCTTGGTGCCAACATTGGAAGTCTCGTACAACGCCCCCAGGATGTAGGATCGGGCCACTTTGACCCTGACCTTATCGGCGATCTCTAAGGTAACAACCCCTTCGTTGATCCCGGTGATGGTTCCATGGATGCCGCCACCGCTGACCACCACATCGCCGACTTTAATCGCTTCTAGGAATTGTTGATGCTCCTTGGCCTTTCTTTGTTGTGGTCTGATCAACAGAAAATAGAAGACCACGAAAATCAGGATCAAGGGAATAAAGGCGCCAAAACCTGTTCCCGCTGGGGCCACGTCTGCGGCGTGGGCGATGCTGACCATAACAAAACCTCCACTGCTGTTTTAGGATTCAACGTTGCGCGACCGCCAACCGGCCGTCCGCCTAACAACTATCAACCTTATCAAAATCTCGATAAAAATCAAGAAACCGGTCTTCCTCGATAGCTTGGCGCATTTGGGCCATCAACCCCGTGTAGTAACTGAGATTATGGATCGTCATTAACTGCGCGGCCAAAATTTCTCGCGCCTGGTAAAGATGACGCAGGTAAGACCTGCTGTAGTTGCGGCAGGTGTAGCAAGCGCACGCTTCATCCAGGGGCCGGGGGTCATCGTAATAACGAGCGTTTCTTATAGCAAGTCGACCGGCAGAAGTAAAGAGCATTCCGTTGCGGGCGTTGCGGGTGGGCATCACGCAATCAAACATGTCAATCCCGCGGTAAACCGCCGCCACCAGATTACGGGGCGTACCCACCCCCATCAGGTAACGAGCGCTATTCTGCGGCACTTTAGCGGCGGTGAACTCACATATTTCATCCATCAGCTCTTCCGGCTCGCCAACACTCAAGCCCCCCAAGGCGTAGCCATCGAAACCGATCCCCAGCAAGGTTTCCAGCGAGCGCCGGCGCAGGTCGGGATACATCCCCCCCTGAATAATGCCGAATAGTAGTTGACCATTGCCGTAGCGGGCGGCTCGATCACGAGTGGTCTGACAACGAGCCGCCCAGCGGCCGCTAAGAGCGGTGGCTGCCTCCGCCTCATGGTATGCGGCGGGATAAGGAATACAGGAATCAAGACACATCATGATGTCCGCGCCCAAAGCCTCTTGAACTTCCATCGCCGATTCCGGGCTTAAAAAAAGGGCGGAACCATCGATATGGGACTTAAAAGCCGCCCCATCTTCACTGATTTTAGCCAGTTGTCGCAAGGAAAAAAGCTGAAATCCGCCACTGTCGGTGAGAATCGGCCCCGGCCAGTTCATAAAACGATGAAGCCCGCCTAGTTTTTTGATCAACTCATGTCCGGGCCGGACGTAAAGGTGATAGGTGTTGCTCAGAATGATTTCGGCCCCCAAATCCCGCAGATTCTCCGGGGTCACCCCTTTGACCGTAGCCTGGGTACCCACCGGCATAAAAACCGGAGTCTGGACGGTGCCGTGAGCAGTCCGCAACTCCCCCCGGCGAGCCGCGCACTGGGAAGAACGCGCAAGTAAAGTAAAAGGTGAAGAAGAGTCAGACATCGAGAAAAGTGGTATCTTGATTGAGAATCCGACAGCCGTTGGCGGTTATCACCGCCATATTTTCCAGACGAACCCCGCCCCAGCCCGGCAGGTAAATCCCCGGCTCCACAGTTAAAACCATGCCGGGGCGCAGCTGTTGACGATTGCGATAGCTCAAATACGGGCCCTCATGAACATTAAGCCCCACCCCGTGGCCCAACCCGTGGGCAAAATAATCACCATAGCCCGCTTCGGTGATCACTTGACGCGCCACCTGGTCGACAAAACTACCGCTTACTCCGGCCCGTAAGGCTTGTTGGCCGGCCAGTTGGGCGCGCCGAACCAGACGAATCAACTCCAGGATCCGTCCATCGGGACGACCCAAGACTACGGTGCGAGTCATATCAGAACAATAACCGTCGATTTTCAGCCCCATGTCGATGATAATCGGTTCACCCTGGGCAATAAGCCGAGCGGTAGGCACGGCGTGAGGCTTGGCCGCGTTGGCTCCGGCCGCGACAATGGTGGGAAAACTTGGGCCCTGGGCCCCGCGTTGGTGCATGGTCTCTTCAATCAGCCTGGCCACTTCCCGTTCACTCATACCCGGTCGCAGCTGCGGATAAACTGTAGCGAAAACCTCTTCATTAATCCGCACTGCCGCAACAATCAAGGCCAGTTCCGCCTCGTTTTTGATTTGGCGCAAGTCCTCAACCAGGCCGACCAAGGGAACCAACTCCACCTTCTTTCGCTCGGCCAGTTTTGTCAAGTCGCAATAAACCGAATGCAGCAGATAATGGCTCTCGAAGGCCAGTCGTTGCAGGCGCAAGGAAGTAAAAAGGCGGCGCAGCAAGGGCAAAAGGCCACGGTGATAGACCCTGACTTGAAACTCCGGGGCCTGTTCTTCGGCCTGTAGGCGATAACGACCATCGGTTAGAAGATAGGGTTGAGAGGTCGCGGGAATCAGTAACACTCCGGCGCTGCCGGCAATACCATGATCGGAGGCGGTATACCCACTGAGATAGTGCCGATTTTCCGGTTGAGTAACCAGCAGAGCATCCAGATTGCGCCGTTGCAGGCGGCGACGGATGCGATCAAGCGACATCGTATTTAAGTACCCTCAATGAAGAAAGTGAACAAAAAGCTTGACCTCATAAGGGAACAGCGCCGCATGTAGTTGCTGCAGGCTGTGGGTGGGGTCGGCTAAGCCAAAGTCGACCGGGAAGCGGTGGAGATTATCCATCGTTAACCGGTGGTCGAAACGATGTCGATCGTAATTAATATCAATATCATGATTGTCGGCATACCACTTGCGGAATTGTTGCTCCACTGCCGGCAGATCCTGGGGCTGCACTTCATCGATATCCAGCATAATTTGTGCTTTCATTTTTTACCCAGACCTTACCCGGCCGCGACCAAGCCCTCTTTCAATATGGTTTTAAGCTTTTGCCGTCATTCCCGTAAAAACGGAAATCCAGGTTTTTCGGGATGTTGCTGGATGCTCGCTCCCTGTTTACTACCTGTTGGGACAAGTTTCGCGGATATGACATTATTACTGGAAAACAGAGTTTTTCGGCGGCCGGCTAAAGCAGGGTGCGGACCGCTACGGTGGCCACATCCAGGGCCGGGCCCGGGAAAACTCCCAGAGCGATGATCATCAGCACCAGGACTATTCCCAAGGTTGTGGTGGCCGCATTCAGACTGACGACGGAACGGGAGCCCGGTTCGGCGGTGTAGGCGACCCGCACCACTGAAAGGTAATAATAAATGGCAATGGCGGCATTAAGCGCCGCCAAAATAACCAGGGCCAGATGACCTTGATTAAGGGCGGCGGTCAACAGGAAAAATTTACCCATAAAACCGACAAAGGGCGGAATTCCCGCTAGGGCGAACAGACCCACCGCCAGAATCAGGGCGGCCACCGGGGCTCGCTGATAAAGGCCACTCATATCTTCAATCCGGACATTTTCCCCGGTCCTGGAAACATTGCAGATCACTAGAAAGCAGGCCAGGCTTATCACCACGTAACCAGTGGCATAATAAAGGGCCGCGGCATAACCGAAAACATCCAGAGTAAGCACTCCCATCAGGATGAAGCCCGCATGGGCGATACCGGAGAAGCCCAGCATTCTTTTAAGATCGGTTTGCACCAGGGCAGAAAGATTGCCATAAAACATTGAGACCACCGCCAAGATGATCAGCAAGGTGACCAGCGTGTCGCTGACAACGCCGGGGCCGGAGGCGGCAAAGGTGGAAATCTTGATCAGCATGGCGGCTGCGGCAATTTTGGGTAAAGTGGCGATAAAGGTGGTGGTCTCGTTGGAGGCTCCCTGATAAACGTCGGGAACCCAGAAGTGGAAGGGAAAGATCGCCAACTTGTAGAAAAAACCGCACATGAACATCACAATTCCCACCAAAACCACGGGATTATCCAGCATCCCGGTGAGAGCTGGAATCATTACGGCAAAGTGGGTGCTGCCAGTCATGGCAAAGAGATAACTCATGCCAAAGAGCATAATTCCACTGGCCACCACTCCAAAAATCACGTACTTGATCGCCGCCTCCATTTGAACCCGCAGGCCCTGGCGGTCGTCCCGCATCGGCACCATCAAATAAAGACAATAGGAGGAAAGCTCCAGGGCTATAAACATGGTCAACAGTTCGGCGCTGCTGATCATCATCATCAGGCCACTGACCGAACAGAGCATGAACATGTAATATTCCGGACGAATTTGGTGGCGAATGTCCTTTAGCTCCCACCCGATAACTAGAACCGCAACCAGAGCCAAAGACAAAATCAGCTTGATGATCTGAGAAAAAAAATCGACCTTATAAGCCCCGAAGAAGATAGTCCCCTCCTGGTTCAGGCAAAAAACAGTCAACACCACGGTGCCAATCGCAATCAGCAGAGCTGCCATCCGGGCTTTAGCCCCACCGACCCCGGCCACGCTCAGGTTGAGGAGTAGCAGCACGCCAAAGAGCAGAAAAAGTTCGGGAAGTATAAGCAACACCTTCATATATCGTCCTGTGTTTTTAAGGTAGCAGTAACCGGGCCAGACTCATTCCCTCGGTCTGACCCGCCACTCCCACCTGCTCGAGCAGGTGGGCCACACTGACCTCCATTACCGCGAGAAAAGGGGCGGGAGCAAGACCAATCCAGAAAACGAAGAGCAGTAGCGGGGCCAGAATCAGCACCTCGCGGGCATTTAAATCAGCCAACCCGTTGTGCGATGGGTTGTTGGTTCCACCCCAGGTTACCCGTTGGTACATGCGAAACATATAGGCTGCGGCTAAAATTGCGCCGGGAATGGCAACTGCGCCAATCAGCAGCGAATGAGAAAAAGCTCCGACTAAAATCATAAATTCGCCAACAAAACTGTTGGTCCCGGGGAAGGCCAGGGAAGCGAGCGAGAAAACTCCCAGGAAGACCACATAAATAGGCATAAGGCGACCGATCCCGGCATTGAGCGCCAGCTCCCGGCTGTGCGTTCTTTCATAGAGCATACCCACACAGAAAAAGAGGGCGCCGGTGACAATTCCGTGGTTGATCATCTGCAAAATCGCCCCCTCGATTCCTTGAGTGTTAAGAACGAAAATGCCCAGGGTGACAAAACCCATATGGCCGACACTGGAGTAAGCGATAAGTTTCTTCATGTCCTGTTGGGCCAGGGCGGTAAACCCGCCGTAAAGAATCCCGATGATTGAAAGCCAGAGGATGTAAGGCATGAAAATAAAGGTGGCCTCGGGGGTAATCGGCAGACAGAAACGCAGAAAACCGTAGGTCCCCATCTTGAGCAGGACTGAAGCCAGAATAACGCTGCCGGCGGTGGGGGCTTCCACGTGCGCGGCGGGCAGCCAGGTGTGAAAGGGAAACATCGGTACCTTGATGGCAAAAGCCAGAAAGAAGGCGAGAAAGACCCAGATCTGAAAGGTGGTGGAATAATGCCCGGCCATCAACTGGGGAATACTGAAGGTCTGGGGTTCGGAGGTCAAAAACAAGGCGATGATGGCCACCAGCAGCATGACCGAACCCGTCAAGGTATAAATAAAAAACTTGATCGAAGCGTAGGTCTTGCGGGGCCCGCCCCAAACCGCGATCAGCAGATACATGGGGATCAGCATTGCTTCCCAGAAGATGAAAAACAGGACAAAATCCAGGGCCATAAAAACCCCGAGCATCGCGGTTTCCATCAGCAGCAGGCAGATCATAAACTCTTTGACCCGCTTTTCAATGTAACGCCAGGATCCCAAGACGCAAAGCGGCATAATCAGGGTTGTCATCAAGACCAGCAGCAGGCTGATGCCGTCAATGCCAAGAGTGTAGTTGATGTTCCAGGCGCTGATCCACGAGTGATGTTCGGCAAACTGGTAAAGATGAGTAGATCTGTCGAACATAAAGAAAAGCGGTAGCGAAATCAGCGCCGTGAGTACGGTAATAAACAGGGTCCAGATCCGGCAGGCATGATCCCCCGGCATGATGAGCAGGATCAGGGCTCCGGCCAACGGTAAGAAAATCAGGGTACTCAGGATCGGAAACCCCTGGTTGATCAGCAAAAAATCCATAAGTAACTAACCTCGGTCAACTCGCTAAAACGTAGAGGATAAGCAGCACGGTCATCACGAAGACGGTGGAAAAAATATTGGCCTGCATCTGGCCCGCCTGGAGGCGACGAGACCAGTCGCCACACCAGCGCACAGTCCGAGCCAGGCCATCCACTACCCCATCAATGATATGCCAGTCAAACCAGGACCAGAACCGAGAGACAATCATTAGCGGAATCAAGCCCCAGGTGCGGTAAGCGTTATTAACCGCGGTATCGACAGCCTGGATGGGTTTGGTTGCCAGCCAGAGAAAAAGTTGGCCACCTCGCCGGTAAAACCAGTCAAGATCAAGGCTGATGGTGGGCTTCGGGGTCAACTGGTCGATCAAGAGAAAGAAGCCCAGGGCGGTGAAGAGCAGCACCTGAATGGTTTTCGCCAGGTGATAGGCGGTATAGGGCGCAAAATCTACCGGGTAGGGCAGCATCTGGTAAAGATAAGGCGTATAAACCCCGATCAGGATGCAGAAAAAGGCGGCAAGGCCCATGGCCAGATGCATGTGCAGCGGAGGATCAGTCGCCTTGTTCCAGGTCTCCTCCGAACAGTTATTTTTACCGAACCAGATCAAATAAAGAGCCTTCAGGCCTAAGCATAGAAAAGTTCCGGTCGAGGCCAGGGTGAGGAGGAAAGCGGCCCAGTAAAGGTGCGCGTCAAAGCCGGCGGCCACGATCATCGATTTGCTGACAAAACCGGAAAGGAGCGGAAAGCCCGAAATCGACAACCCGCCGATCAGGGTAAAGACCAAAGCCAGCGGCATTTTTTTGTATAGCCCGCCCAGCTCGGTAAATTTGGCCTTACCGGTCATGTAGAGGACCGAACCTACTCCCATAAAGAGCAAACCTTTGTTAAGGATGTTGGCAAAGGCGTGGGCACAGACCCCGTTGATCGCCATCTGGGTGCCGATCCCCACCCCGGCCACCATGTAACCCACCTGACTGATCACGTGGTAGGCGAGCAGTCGGCGGGCGTCGTTTTCCAGCATTGCGTACACCACGCCATAGATGGCCATGAACACCCCCAGGGGAATCAGGATCTCCATCCCGGCAAAACCACGGGCTAGGGCATAAACTGTGGTTTTGGTAGTAAACGCACTCATGAAGACCGCACCGCTCACCGTGGCTTCGCTGTAGGCCTCGGGCAGCCAGGAGTGCAGCGGCGGCACCGCCGCATTCAAGATAAAACCGATCATGATCAAATAAATGGCAAAGGTGGGGTTGGCGACATCAAACTGATTAAAGCTCAGATCCCCGGTGGCCTGATAGTGAAGGACGAAACCAGCCAGCAGCGCCAGCCCCCCGGCGGTGTGGACCAGTAGATAACGATAGCCGATAGCCAGCGACCGGGCTTGTCCGCGGAACCAGATCAAAAAAACCGAGGAGAAAGCCATTAATTCCCAGAACAGGAAGAGTACCAGGAAATCACCGGCAAAGATCACGCCCAAGGCGCCGGCCACGTAAAGCCAGGCCGCCTGGTGCTCATATTCATTTTCGACGTGCAGACCGTAAATGGTGCCGATGATGCACATCAGGGTCATGATGTAGGCAAAAACCAGACTTAGGCGATCCACCCGACCAAAGGTGAGTTGCCAATCCATAAAATAAAAGATCCCGTGGATTCCCTCCTGCATCTGCAACACGGCGGCAAAGGCGATCAGCGGCACCACCAGCAGAAAAGGCCGACGCCCCGCCCCCCGGACAAAAGGCAGGACCAGGGCGCCCAGGATCATAATCAGGGCGGGATGCAGCCAGAAATCACTCATCATAGTAGTCCTCACGGGTCATGATACCCAGACGACCAAACAACTTGGACACCAGAATAATCAGGACACAGGCGATAAAGCCGAAGATCGACCAAAATCCCGGCAGTTTTTCCGCTGCCGTATAGGCATAACCCTCCTTGTCGAGGAGCAATACATCCCAGAGGACCACTAAGACCAAGACCACCAGGCCAAGCCGGATAACCAGCTTGAGCCGGTTATAGAGAAAATCGATCAGCTTAACTATCATCCCGTCACCATCTTAACGAATTGCATCATGAAGTTTGGATATATCCCAATAATCACCGAAATCAGGGCGGCAATCATGATCGGCACCACCATAACCAGCGGCGCTTCCCGGATCCCGGCGACCCGGGTCTCACCAGCCGGGGGCTTGCCGAAAAAGGCATGGTAGGTAATGGGGGCAAAATAAGCCACGTTGAGCATCGTTGAAACCATCAGCACCAGGATAATTCCGACCTGAGCGGCATCCAGCGAACCAATCAGGAGATACCACTTGGTCACAAACCCGGCCACCGGCGGAACCCCGATCATCGACAGCGACGCGATGGCGAAAGCGCCAAAGGTGAAAGGCATTATGCGGCCCAAGCCCCCCATCTCAGAGATTTTTTTCTTGTGAGCGGCGACATAGATCGCCCCGGCGCAGAAGAACAAGGTGATTTTGGCAAAGGCGTGGTTAACGATATGAATCAGACCGCCCTCGATGGCCATTGGGGTCAACAGGGCTACCCCAAGAATAATATAGGCAAGTTGACTGACCGTGGAATAGGCTAGCCGGGCCTTGAGATCATCCTTGCTCAAGGCGATGATTGAGGCCACCAGGATGGTGAAGGAGACAAAGTAAGCGGTTATAATCCCCAGGCTCAGTTCGTCCATGATATCAACCCCGAAGACATAGAGCATGACTCGAGTAGTACAAAAAACTCCAACCTTGACTACCGCCACCGCGTGCAACAGAGCCGAAACTGGGGTGGGCGCGACCATTGCCCCGGGCAGCCAGCCGTGCAGCGGCATCAGCCCATTTTTGGCAAATCCGATAATGCATAAGGCGTAAAGCACCGTAACCAGGAGCGCGTTGGCATTGTCGGGCAAAATGCCGCTGCTGATATTGTCGGCAAAATCCAGGGTGCCAGTAAGCACATAGATCAGGATCATCGCCGGCAACACCAGGCCCTTGGCCGCGGCGATCAGGTAAACCATGTATTTTCTACCCCCCTCGTAACCATCACGGTCCTGATGATGAGCAACTAAGGGATAAGTGCCAATGCTGACAATTTCGTAAAAGAGATAAAGGGTGAAAAGGTTATCGGCAAAGGCCACCCCCATGGCCCCAAACAGGGCCAGCGCGAAACAGGTATTGAAGCGGGTTTGGGCATGTTCCTGCAGTCCGCGCATATAGCCGGCCGAATAAAATACCGTTAAAATCCAGAGAAAGGAGGCGGCGAGCGCGAAAACCAGGGAAAAGGCGTCTACCCGCAGGGTTACTGAAACCCCGGGGAGAATCTGAAAAAGCTGGTAAACCATGGTTTGGCCGGCCAGGATAACCGGGACCATCGAGACAATGAGGGAAAACATCACCACCGCGGCAATCAGCGACCAGGCTTCCCGGAGATTGGGATAGCGACCGGCCAGCATCACCAGGATCGCGCCGATCAGAGCGGCCAGCAGAGCCAGCAACGGTTTCAGCGAAACAATTGGTTCCATAAAAACTAATCCTCATGGTCGACGAACCCCGATGGTTCGTCCTCTTCATCCCCGAAAAACCAAAATTATCCGGCCAATTCCGCCGTATCTTCGGGGTCAATCGACTTGTAGTTGCGATAGACCACAACAATGATACTCAAAACAATCACCGCTTTCGCCGCCGCCAACCCCATGATAAAGAGGGCGAACATCTGCCCGATTACCGGATCCGGAGCCAGAAAACGATTAAAGGCCATGAAGTTGATTGAAGCCGCGGCAAGCACCAGTTCGGCGGAGATCAAAATCCCAACCAGGCTGCGGTGTTTGATAATCCCGTAAATCCCGAAACCAAAGAGGACGGCGGCGATCAACAGATAAGTTGACAGGCTGTTATAAATGATTGGTATTTCCATCTTTGATCCGATTACTCCTGAAAAATCGTTAATGCCCCAACCCTGCTGCCCATCTCAGCTATTGCTGGATTTCTCCGGGCCTGCTCGGCTGCGGCCCTGACGGGCCAGCACCAGGGCCCCGACAATCACTATCATTAAAACCAGAGAAATAAGCTCAAAACTGACAAGAAAGGTGGTCACCATGGCCCGACCCACGTCTTCCAGGGCCCCGGGGTTAATTTGCTCCGGGGCCTGGGGCCAAGCAGTTTTGAGGGCCAGGGAGGCCAGGCCCCAAGTCAGCAGCGCCGAGGCTACCAGTCCCCCGGCGCCGGCGATGGGGTGTCGGCGCCGGAATTTCCTGACCCCCTGCGGTTCGGCCAGCATCACCGCAAAAACTATGGCAATGCAGATGGCCCCCGCGTAAATCAGAATTTGCATCAGGCTGAGAAAGGGGCTGCCAAGAAAGTAGTAAATTCCAGCAACCCCCACCATGCAAAGGGCCAGGCCACTCACCGCCCGAATCAGGTCAGCGGCGTGGGTGGCCGCCAGAGCGCCTAAGATAATGAGCAGGACGAAAACAAAAAAAAGTAGACCGGCCAGCCCTTCAACGGTAAATAAGGGCATCATTTGCTCCTTTCCTCCTGGCGTTTTAACAAATCAAGAATGAACTCCTGGCCGCTTAAACCCGCCAAGTTGTAATTCTTGGAAAAGATCAAGGCGTCGGTGGGGCAGCTCTCCACGCAAGTGCCGCACAAACTGCACTTGGTAAAGTCAAGCTGATAAGCGATCAGCAACTTTTTTTTAGCTCCCTCCGGTTTTTCCCCTTTTAAGCTGATACAGCCTGAAGGACAGTTGCGCTGACACGTTCCGCAGACAATGCATTTATGGTTGCCGGCCTGGTCGCAGGCCAGATCGATGTGACCGCGAAAACGCGGGGTCATCGGGACCGTTTCGTGGGGATACTGGAGAGTTACCACCGGTTGCACCATGTACCTGAAAGTGATGCCCATGCCCACTAGCAGACTCTTGCCGCCATCGTAAATTTCTTTGAAATAGCCGCTCATTAATACCTCACTTAAAAGGGCCACGGCATCTTCAACTGCGCCGCGGTAACCAGGAGAATAACCAGGGAAAAAGGCACCAGCACCTTCCAGGACAGATTAAGCAAGCCATACAAGGTGGTTCGAGGAAAAGTCCAGCGAACCCAGATCACCACGAAGACCAGCAGGTAAGTTTTGATCAGCATCCAGTGGACCCCCGGCATTATCCCTAGGGGACACTGCCAGCCGCCCAGGAAGAGAATGCTGGCCAAGGCACAGCCGACAAAGACGCTGGCATATTCACCGAGGAAAAAAAGGCCGAAACCCATGCCGCTGTATTCGGTGTGAAAACCGGCCACCAGTTCACTTTCGGCCTCGCCCAGGTCAAAGGGCGCTCGGTTGGTTTCAGCCAGGGTGCAGACAAAAAAGATCAAAAAAGCCAAAGGCGAGAGGATGCTGCCATTCCAGGGAAAGATGTGCCACTGAAGCAGGTTGCCTTGCTGACTGACGATGACGTTGAGATTCATACTGCTGGTGATCATTACCATGGTGATCACTATGATCAACATTGGCACTTCGTAGGCAACGTTCTGCGAAACCGCCCGGATGGCGGAGACCACTGCGTATTTATTGTTGGAGCCCCAGCCGCCGATAAACAAAGCCAAGACATTGATCGAGAGAAAGGCAAAGATCAACAACAGGCCGATATTGATATCTCGAGCCACCAGGGACGGGCCGAAGGGCAAAACCACGAAAACCGTGACGGCGAGAGTCATGGTCAGGACCGGAGAGAGGCGAAAGAGCAGCGAATCGGCTTGAGCCGGAACCACCAGCTGCTTGCTTATCAACTTAATACCATCCGCCACCGGCTGGAGAACACCGAAAGGACCAACTTCTTTGGGTCCGATTCGCCGCTGAATATGACCGGCCACCTTGCGCTCCAGCCAGACCAGGAACGCGGCGTTAAGGCCGACAAAAGCCAGGACCCCGACCACGTAGGCCATAATCCGAATTATTTCTGGAAATAAGCTCATAAATATACCGGGCTCCTATCGCCTATCGATCGATATCCGGAATCACCAGATCCAGGCTACCAAAAAAGGCCACCGCATCGGGCAACAACAACCCACGGGCCGCTTCACCAAAGAGGCTGAGGTTGGACAAACAGGGTGAGCGCAATTTCAAGCGATAGGGAGTAGCGCTGCCATCGCTGACCAGCCTGATCCCAAAGCTCCCGCGGGCGGCCTCCACCGCCATGTAATAATCGCCTTTGGGGGGTTTGATGATCTTTGGCACCTTGACAGCCATGATCGGACCGGGAGGCAACTTGTCCAGGCCCTGCTCGACAATCCGCAGGCTTTGTTCGATTTCATCCATTCGTATCAGGTAGCGGGCCATCGAATCGCCCTGCTCATAAACCGGAATATCAAAATTGAATTCGGGATAGACCGAGTAAGGTTCATGCTTGCGGACATCATAAGCAATGCCCGAGCCCCGGGCCACCGGGCCGGTTGCCCCGTATTTACGGCACATTTCCGCGCTGACCGGAGCTATACCCTCCAGTCGCTGACGAAAAATAACATTCTTGCTGATTAGCTTGTGATACATTGGCAAACGCCGGCGCATCCGTTTGATAAAGGCCCGGGCCCCGGGTCCGAAGTTGTCATCAACATCGTTATACAGCCCGCCAAAACGAAAATAACAGTAGGTAAGCCGCGAACCGGTTACTGATTCCAGCAGATCGAGCAGTTGTTCGCGGTCATCCATGGTATAAAGGAGAGGAGTAAAACCGCCCAGATCGAGGACGAAGGCGCCCAGCCAGAGAAGATGGCTGGAAATTCGGTTCAACTCAACCGTGATTACCCTGAGATATTCGGCCCGCTCCGGGATCGCGATACCAGCGGCCCGCTCCACCACTGAAACATAGCCATGGTTGTATGAGAGGGCGGAAAGATAGTCGAGCCGACCGGTGTTGGGCATAAACGCGAGGTAACTGCGGTTCTCCCCCATTTTTTCGTGCATCCGATGGATATAGCCCAGAACCGGCTCGGCCTCGACGATATACTCACCATCTAAAACCAGCTTGATCCGCAGCGCCCCATGGGTGGCAGGATGCTGCGGGCCCATATTGAGCACGAAGGTTTCGCAACTGGGATCAACAGCCAAATCACTCATGGCTTATAATCCTTGCACAAGGGATGAAAATCGGCGTCTTCCGGCAGCAGCAACGGGGACAGATCGGGGTGATCGCTGAAGATGATCCCGAAAAAATCGTGGGTTTCCCGTTCGTGCCAGTTGGCTCCGGGGTAAATAGCAGAAATAGTCGGGATCTCAGGACGGCTGCGCGGCATCCGGGTGCGAAGGGCTACCCGGCAGAGCTTGGCAAAATGATTGAAGTCGTAAACCACTTCAAAGCTGTCTTCCGACGGAAGGGGTGGTTGATGCTCGGCCTGGTCAGCCACCGTTGGTCCCGGCGCGGCCTGCTCACCAAGCCAGTCCACTCCGGTGATGGCCTCAATAAAAAAGCCCTGCTGATCAAGAATTTTCGCCGCTGCCGGCAGTTCCAGCGGAGCTACCGCCACGCTGAGATGAAAACCCCGACTGGCATGATCACACTCAAGGACCCGGGCTGAGGCCAGAGCGGCCAAGGCTTGACTGATCGCAAGTTTTTTCATAATGCTGCACCCTCCGGTTTGTAAGCTTACCAGGGCTATTAAATTCAGTGAGACTCAGAATCGTAAAAGTTCACCAGTGCCTCAGCTTCGTTCATTTGGGACTTCGAAGCATAGTGTGCTATGTTAAGAAGGCCAAAACAGGCGAAGATGGGGCGCCGGTGAACTTTTACTCCGGGTTAACCCGCGGCCAGCGCCTGCTACCGGTGAGCTTTTCCTCCAGCAACAGCAAACCTTCAACCAGGGCCTCGGGCCGCGGCGGACAACCGGGAATGTAGATATCCACCGGCATAATTTTGTCTGCGCCTTCAACAATGCCGTACTGGCCTGCAAAAACGAAGGGGCCCCCGGCAATGGCGCAGTTACCCAAGGCTATGACCCATTTGGGGTGAGGCATCTGCTCGTAGAGAGTTCTGATCCCCGGGGCCATTTTTTTACTGATCGTCCCGGCCACAATCATCACGTCCGATTGCTTGGGAGCGGGACGGAAAACTCCCATACCGAAACGATCCAAATCAAAGCGCGCCACTCCAGTGGCCATCATCTCAATAGCGCAGCAGGCCAAGCCGAAAGTCAGCGGCCACAAAGAGTTGGCCCGTCCCAAATTGAGCAACTTGTCCAGAGACGAAAAATGGACTATCGGCAGATGAGCATTTGCTGTTACCACTGAAAAACTCCCTTTTTCCAAGCATAAACCACGGCGAGGGCCAAAGTGTCAATAAAGAGGAAAACAACGACAAAATCGAGCCAGGGGGCGCAAAGAATGGTCTCCTGGGCATAAATCAGAGCTACCGGCAATAAAAAGAGCACATCAACGGCAAAGGCCAGAAAAATTAAGGCATAGAGGTAGTAGATGACTCCGAAGCGAATCCAGGCCGCACCGATGGGCCGCATCCCGCACTCATAGGTGGAGTCGGTCTGGGACTCTAGAGTTCGCGGGGCCAGCAGCCGGGAAATAACAATCGGCCCCAAGGCAAAAGTGGCACCTGCCAGAAAAAAAGCCGCCACGTAAAGGAGGTCAATCAAGTATTCCGCCTCCACTCTCTGCCCCCTTAATTCTTTGAATTTTTAGCCAAACCTATACAAAAAGTCAAAACTGACCGGAGCTTCTAATCGAGTCTCGCCTCAAGGTCAAGAAAAAAGCGAAAAGGTGAATGGCTATTCAGGAAAACATCAAAACGCCGGTCGACGAACCTATTGCCCGGTGGGCAAAGAAGACAGGAGTCAGAAGTCAGGGGGCAGGGGACAGGAAAAGGGGATGAGGGTGTCGATTCCGACTAAAAGCGGGTTAGTGATAATGGTGGTGTCTATTGGACGAAATCCGAACTTTCTTTGAGCAGAACCCCGACTGACCGCGCGCCGCGCGCGTGGTGGCTCTGAACGGAATCGTACGCTCTCGCCCCGCCGCCGCTCGCTTTGCTCGCGTGTCTAGCAGAGAAGTTTTCTTTACAATTTTTTCTTTCGCGCGCCCCCTAAAATTTTTTCCAATTAAGGAAAAGAAAACTTCTCTGCTGGGCTCTGTTCTGACGAACAGGCGGCGGGGCTTTGACACTCGGACGGCTCGGCACTCCTCCCCCTGACCCCCTCCTGCCGAGCCGTCCTCGCTTTCGGGCTGGCGGATTTTTTTGGCGGGCTTATTTATCTTCCTGCGGCTTTTGCTGCTTTCTCAATCAAATCGCCCATTTTGTGATAGCCGTCATCGTTATTCCAAAAATAGAAATCGTACCCTTTGGGAATTTTGCCACACCTTTCAGAAGTGTTGCCCTGTAAATCCTTTATTTTGCTTACATCAATCCCCAATAAGCCGTTCCCAATTTCAATACTTTTTTTAATCTCATATTTTACCCACCGGCTATCACAAGTTTTTTTCTCCCACCAAGACGACAGTAACTGACGTTCCGTTGAGCTGTTTGTCTATCCAGTTTTTAACTGCGGTATCGCCTTGCCGTTTCAGGTCTTCAAAATCGGCTGAGTCGATAAAACCTGCCGCCTCTTTTCCTTGAGCAACCCAACTATTCCTAACTACCATTGCCCTAGAAACATCTGATTTATACTTGAAGCTAAAAAATACTTTTCTCATAGTTTTGAATTTATTTTATCAGATATGTAACTAACAACATAACGCCGACCAATGGCAAGTAGAAAAATAGAAGCGTACTTGAAAACATTGAGCACACCCAACCATTTCTCTTGCACTTCCCCCAGTATAGCGGACACACCGAAGAGTTAGGTTACAATAAATAACCTTATAACCTTGGAGGTGTAAAATGCAAGAGAGCAGAAGGCATAGGACGTACGACCGGCAGTTCAAAGAAGAAGCAATACGGCTTGTGACAGAAGGCGGGCGATCAGTAACAGAAGTAGCCCATAGCCTTGGGATTCACGAGAATCTGCTGCACACATAGAAACGAAAGCATAAAGAAGACCCATATCGGGCAGTTTCCCTGGCAAAGGCCACCTAAAGCCAGAGGAAGAAGAACTCAAAAGGCTGCTGAAAGAAAATGCCAACCTGAAGGATGATAGGGAAATCCTAAAAAAAGCGTTGGCCATCTTCTCAAAACACCCCAGATGAAATACTGGTTCATGGATCAGTATCGCTCCACACATGGGGTGCAGAGGATGTGCCGAGTCATTGGAGCATCAAGGAGCGGATATTACAGCAGGAAGATACAGCCTCAGAGCAAGAGGCAGAAGGAAAACGAAAAGATACTCATGGAGATAAGAGAATCACACAAAAACAGTCGCAGGGCATATGGAAGTCCGAGAATCACGGAGGATTTGCAGGCAAAAGGGACAAGATGTGGCGAAAACCGCGTAGCCCGATTAATGAAAATACATGGCATTGTTGCCAAGACAGCAAAGAAGTTCAAAGCGACAACGAACTCGAAGCACAATTTGCCTGTTGCTCCCAATCTCCTGAGTCAGAACTTTGAGGTAGAAAAGCCAAATACCGTATGGGTATCTGATATTACGTATATTGCAACCATGGAAGGCTGGCTGTATCTGGCAGTAATATTGGATCTCTATTCCCGGCAGGTAGTTGGCTGGGCTATGAGCGACCGGCTGACATCCGGGTTTGTTGTCAAAGCCTTATATCAGGCCGTAGGGCGGAGGAAGCCCGGTACAGGATGTATATTTCATTCTGATAGAGGGGTTCAATACGCAAGCTCTGATTTCAGGGATGCACTAAAGGCTTATGGTTTTATCCAGAGTATGAGCAGGAAGGGTAATTGTTATGACAATGCGGTTGCTGAAAGCTTTTTCCACACGCTAAAGACAGAGCATGTATATGATTACCGGTATGAAACACGGCCAGAGGCTATACAAAGTATTTTCGAATATGTTGAGATGTTCTATAATCGTAGATGTTCTATAATCGTCAGAGGAGGCATTCAGCGCTGGGATACCGCACCAGTATCTTTTGAGCTGGAGGCCATGGCAGCCTAGCTTAACTGGAGTGTCCTTGAAAACGGGGG
>SJBG01000004.1 GCA_004332195.1 Desulfobulbaceae bacterium | reverse complement strand
TACGGCCAGGCTTGTAATCCTTTTTCCAGGATAAAAATCCTTTTCGGGCCAACACCCTTGGACTTGTAATGGTCCACCGCGCGCCTCGCCCCCCCCTCCTCCACGAGGACAAATGACGATGACATCATCGGCGCTGACCACGATCGCCTCCATTGCCCTATCCAAACGCACACGCTCTTCATGCGTCTGCACCGAAAAGGCATTGGTTTCAATGGACCCGTAGATATGTCCTGCGGCAAATTCATCCGCAGGACATATATCCACTAGGACCACGGCATCTCCAGCCTGGAGACGCTTATTCAGTTCAGAAGCGGAGATGTATTGATACCCCCCGGCGAAAACCGATAAAAAAAGCCGCAGCAACCCCGGCCCACAACACCATAATTAAAGTCAATCCCACTGCCAAGACTCTAAACATTTTTTATCCTCCTTATAAAATTTGATGATTGCAGCATGCAGAACTCCCGTGGGTGGTTTATGCATTTGAGAAAAGGTTCAGCGCCACGCCCAGGCTTGAGCGCTCAGTCTAGGTGCTCGGCTCAGAGCCCATGAAACGACCGGGTGCCATACCGCATTGCTGTTGATAATATCGGGCTGAGATGGTCGAGGAAATCAGGGGGGTCAAACAGGTAATACTGATATTCGTCTATGATTGTGATAGTTAAAAACTATACTTGAATGAGCATGACAAAAACCCCCAAGGGGACGGATTTGCATCTGTCCCCTTAGGGTTTTCTCGTAAGGCCACCTTGAAAAATTAGCTATTTTGTTCGAGTTTACGGCCTGTAAAAAAAATTACCGCAGGCGTATGGTTGATATTCCGAGGATAATTTTTTGAGCATAACGCAGAAATCGGGCGAAAGAGCAATTTTTCAAGGTGGCCGTGAGCGAAACAACTGGGAATCGGCCTCTATTCTAAAAATAACAAAGATTTTTCTGCCAACGAAAAAATGTTACAATTTGATTCCCCATATCTCCTCAGCGTACTCACGGATGGTTCGATCGGTGGAAAACTTACCCATCCTGGCCACATTGAGAATAGATTTCCTAGCCCAAAGCTCCTTGTTCATAAACTCGCGCCCGACCTTTTCCTGGCAGCGGATGTAATCCTCCAAATCCTGAAGTAAAAGGTAAGGATCATCGGGGCTGAGCAGGGTGTGCACGATGGGCTGGAACAAGGTGGTATCACCCCGGCTAAAATAGCCGGAGGCCATGGCATCCAGGGCCCCCCGAATTTCCGAATTGTTTCGATAAACCGTCGCTGGAACCTTTGAAGGATCGCGGCGGGTCGCCTCGACTTCCTGGGCATTCATCCCAAAAATAAACATATTCTCCCGACCAATCTCCTCACTCATTTCAATATTGGCCCCGTCCATGGTCCCGATGGTCAAGGCGCCGTTTAGGGCGAGTTTCATGTTGCCGGTACCGGAGGCCTCGGTCCCGGCAGCGGATATCTGCTCGGAAACATCGGCGGCGGGGATGATCTTTTCGGCCAGGGAAACCCCGTAGTTGGGGATAAAAACCAGCTTGAGACGGTTTGCCACCCGGGGATCGTGGTTGATGGTCTCGGCCACTGAATTAATCAGCTTGATGATCAATTTGGCCCGAACATAAGAGGGGGCGGCCTTGCCGGCAAAGATCACGGTCCGGGGCGGACTGTCTTCCGCCCGCCCGGCGATAATCCGCTGATAGAGCACAATAACATGGAGAACATTGAGCAACTGTCGTTTGTACTCGTGTATTCGTTTAATCTGGACGTCGAAGAGCGAATCCGGGTCCACCGTAACTCCGCAAGTGGAGCTGATCAAGGCGGCCAGTTGCTGCTTGTTGCGATATTTCTCCGCCAGCCAGCGCTCCTGGAAAGCGCGCTGAGTGGCCAGGGGCTCGAGTCGCCGCAAGAAAAACAAATCGCTCACCCAGTCGCCGCCGATGTTTTTGGTAATCAGGTTGGCCAGGCCGGGGTTGGCCTTAAGCAACCAGCGCCGCTGGGTAATGCCGTTGGTCTTGTTGTTGAAACGATCGGGATAGATTTCGTAGAAATCTTTGAATATTCTAGTTTTTTGCAAGTGAGAGTGAAGTTTAGCCACCCCATTGATGGAGTGGCTGCCGATAATGGCCAAAAAAGCCATCCGCACCCTTTTCACCCCTGCTTCCTCGATCAATGACATCCGCCGCAAACGCTCATTATCCCCCGGGTAAAGGCTTGCCACCTCGGCTAGAAAACGGCGGTTAATTTCATAAACAATTTCGAGATGACGGGGCAACACCCTATGAAAAAGATCGACCGCCCAGGTTTCCAGAGCTTCGGGCATCAAGGTATGATTGGTATAAGCAAAGGTACTAACGCAAATTTTCCAGGACTCTTCCCAGCCAAGCCCCTCCTTGTCCATCAGCAGGCGCATCAGTTCGGGAATGGCAATGGCGGGATGGGTATCGTTAAGCTGAACGGCCACCTGAGCAGTGAATTCGCTAAAATTTTTGTATTTCTTCTTGTAACGGCGAATAATGTCCTGAAAGGTGGCGGCAACAAAGAAATACTGTTGTTTGAAGCGCAGCTCCTGGCCCTCCCGGATATCGTCGGAGGGATAAAGCACTTTGGAAATAGTTTCCGACTCCACCGCGCTGGCCACCGCCTGGGCATAGTTGCCGAGGTTGAAAGAAACCAGGTCCAGCCCACGGGAGGCCTTGGCGCTCCACAACCGCATGTTGATCACCGAATCACTGTTAAAACCCGGCACCAGCATATCGTGGGCCATGGCCATAACCTCATTGGTGTCCACCCATTGGTGGCGAAGATGACCATTGTGGTCTTGATAACGGTGGACTCGGCCGTGGAATTTGACCGGATAAAGGGTCCGCCGGTCAAACTCCCAGGGGTTACCATAACGCAACCAGTTGTCGGGGCGCTCCACCTGAAACCCGTCTTGCAGATGCTGGTTAAAAAGACCATATTCGTAACGAATTCCGTAACCGTAGGCGGGAAGGCCTAAGGTCGCCATCGAATCCATAAAGCAGGCGGCCAGACGGCCCAAACCGCCATTACCCAGCCCCGCATCCTCCTCCTCTTCGCGAACTTCCGCCAGATTATAGCCCATTACTTTTTCCAGTGCAGCCGCAACCTTATCAACAAGACCAAGGTTGATCAGATTGTTGCCTAAAGAGCGACCGATCAGAAACTCCATGGAAAGATAATAAACCCGCTTGCGGTTACGGGCATAAATTTCCTTCTGGGTCCAGATCCAGCGCTTAATCAGCAAATCACGCATGGTATAAGCCAGGGCCTTGTATATTTCTCGGTTACTAGCCAGCATCGGGTCCTGACCAAGAAAACTCAGGAGGTGATGGTTGATGGTGCTGACCAAATTGTCCGCACTCAGGGTTTCACAATAAGGCCCGGTGGGAGTGTCAGGATCGCATAGCAGCGTGTCACGGTTCATGCTCGACATTTTGTTTTATCCTTATAAAGATAATCGTTAATTGGTTGATCGATGCCGATCAACAAGGAGACTTAGAGTTGATGTTGATGAAATGAGCTGCCGCACCCAAATCAGGGCATCAACTCGGCTGCTTATCTTCCCCTCCACCCGGGCGGTTTCAATATCGCTAAGAATTACCTTGAAAACGGGGCCTGGCTCAAGGGCGAAAATATGTTGCAGGTCATTGCCGTTCAGGAGCGGCTGTTTTAAAACCGGATCAATCCGCTCCCTGGTCACGATTATAATCTCAGCGAAAAGATCCGCCAGGTTTTGCTCCATAGCCGGCGGTTTGCCAGGTCCACGACCGGCCAGACTATCAGCCATGGCCAGCAGAAACAGGGCGGGCAAATCCCGACCCAACACTCGCGCCAAGCGCAGACAGGCCCGGGGACTGACCCCGCCCTTACAGGAAGGCAGGGATAAGTTGACTGCGGTTGCGGCTGTGGGTATGGTCGCGGTTGCGGCCTGCAGGCGGACGTTGCTTAGATGAAAAGGCCACATATGGTTGGCCACCAGAAGTTGAAGCAAAGCCTCGCGTTCTCGGCTAAAACGCAGGCGGACACTCACTTGCCGACAGCGTTCAGCTCCAATCCGATCATGGTTATAAAAGGTGATTCGTTCTCCTTCATGCGCGCAGGTGGCCGCCTTACCCAGGTCGTGCAGCAAGGCGGCCCAACGCAGAGTTAAAGCCCGATCGGGATGGTCGGAAGCCTCGAGATAACAATGAAATTCTCGAGATGATGCTGAAAAGAAACGGTCCGGTTGGGCCAGTACCCGCTCCATTTGGCGCAAAGTTTCGATACCATGTTCGCTGACATCTAAATGATGACTGTCCGACTGTCGCAACCCCAAACCGGCCGCCAGTTCAGGGATCACCTGGTACAGCAGGCCATCGGCAGCCATGGCGGCTACCGCTGCGGCCCCGCCGGGGGCCGCCAGAATCGCGTCCATTTCCACGCGCACCCGTTCAGGGGCCACCCGCTGAATACCGGGGAGCGCCTGGCGAATTAACGCCACCGTTTGCGGGGCCAAACGAAAAGTCAAAACCGCCTGAAAGCGGTAGGCCCTTAGCAAACGCAGGGGGTCGGCTAAAAACACCAGGGGATTGACGGCCCGCACGACTCCGTCTCGCAAATCGTCAAAGCCGTGGCTGGGATCGATCAGATATTGACGATCAGACAGATCCTGACCCCGGCCCTGGTTCTGACTCTGATCCTGATCCTGATCCTGACCCTGATCCTGACCATGGTCCCAGCCCTGGTTCTGGCCCTGGTTTTGGCCCTGGCCCACTGTTGGAAAAAAAAGGTCTAAACCCTCGGGATTGAGCCACAGAGCCATGGCGTTGATCGTAAAGTCACGACGAACCAGGTCTTCCTCAATGGTCGTGGTCTGCTCCCGGAATCTGGAGAAATCAAGACTCCGACCTCGCCAAACCACCCGGGCCACATCCCGATCAGGGTCAAGAGCGACGAAGGTCCCACCCAACTCCCGGGCCAGGCAGCGAGCAAAATCCGTGGCGCCGGTCGCCAGAGTAAAATCAAGGTCCTTGGACAAAGCAAGAATGGTTGTTCCGACGGACGGACACGTCACCAGCCGGTTATCCCGTTGGACCACAAGCCAATCCCGAATTGCCCCACCGGTAAGATAAAAGGGGGGGCAATTAAGATCTACCAACACCTTGTTCAGGGCAGTCAACATCTGGCGCTCATCATCGGGCAAGGCCTTCATCGTTTCAGTTTTGTAATTTTTATCATTGGCCGGATGGTGGCCAGAGTGGTATCCAGGCGACAGTGGACATCATGGCTATGGATACTCTCCAGGCCGACGGTACGAATGAGAATGCGGCTGCCAGACGGCAGCAAGGGACCAAGAATTTTACCGGCAGCCCGCGCCGTTTCCCGAACTGCGTCTTCCGCAAACTGGGGATATCGGTGAGCGGCGTAGACCAACTCCGCCTCATCGGGACGCTTCAAAAGGTCCTGACTGAGATGCAGGGCCGAGGCCAGGCAAGCCAGCAGGGTTTCATGGCCCGGGGCCTTCGAGCCAACCATGCCTTGTTGGCTGAAAACCGCCAGTCTGGTATGAGAACGCTGGGAATGAGTGGGCATCAAAACCTCCTGATCATCAGGTGTTGACGTCTCTGCCGCCGACAACAACAGGAGATTGTAAACTTGGGTACAGGGGCAAGCGGTAATATGATTCACTCCCACCTCCAGGCCAACAATTTGCCGCCATTTAGAGCCGACTCTTTCCGTCTCCACTTCAACCCGTACATTCAGGGAATCCAGAGAAACCCGGCCACTGATTCCGGTTTGACTGAATCGGGGTAATTTGCCGATCAATTCGACCCGGCCCCACCGGGCATCTTGCGCGGGGATGACCAGGTTGACCAGCTCCAGAGCATAATCGCGCAAATCAACAAAATCATGACCATGAAGCTGAGTGATCGCCTCCTCCAACCGTGACATGTGGATTCCTCGTCGCTCAGCCCTCAGGTCCACCTCCAGGCGCAAATCAAAAGACAGACGCCCTTGCGGCAACCCGACCCACACGGTCTTGGCGCTGATGCCCACCGCGTTTAGGTGAATGGCAAAGGAGGGACGTTCTTCGGGGATATCACGACCGCTTGCCAACACCCGGTCGTGTCGCGCCTGAGAAAAAAAACTTTTCGGACCCTCTCCGGCTCCCGCCGACAAAAGCGGCCGCGATGAAGTATCCTCTGGTTCTTTCATGATCTCACCTTTTATCTTGGCGTTTATCTTGGCATTTATCTTGGCATTTACCTTTATCTTTACCCTTGCATTTTACCTTCTATAAATCCCGCAATGCCTCCAAGTCCCTGATATCAAGGGCCACTTTGGCCTTAGGATAAAGGGAACTGAGCAGTTTTTTATCTTCCAGCAACTCAAGAAATCGGGAGTGATCCGTGGCAAATCCTGGCGGGGCCAAACCCAATTCCTGGAGTTTGGCCACGGCATCGAGGAAAACGTCGGGATTCCATGAATGAACAGCGTAAAAAAGACGATCGCGGACCAATTGTGGATTTTGCTCGTATTGTGGATTTTGCTCGTAGGGCGGAGCTTCTTTAACCAAAGCCGCCATCACCAGATCCATCGTTCCTGAAGGCAGCAGGGCAAAAAGTTTAGGAGTATCATAAATATCGGCGGTCTCCACCAACTGCCTGATCAGTTCAGGGCTCACCTCCTGCAGGGCCTCCATAACCGAAGTTTTGATTTCCGGTTAATCGCTCTCCAACAATAGGCGCACGTAAGGGGTAAGATCGGCAGAGCTCAGCATTTTTTTCCGCATAGTATGCGCCAACCATTGGACCTGCGTCTTCGGACTGCGCGTAACAAAAGGCATGTAACGCTCCCACCATTTATTCCTGTTTTTTTCCGGCATCACCTGATTCTCTCCCTGGTCTTATCATGATGGTCATCATAACCGGGGACCAATTTCAAGCACTCCACCCCACTGAATCCTACCTTTTTTCGGGGTTGTGACAATAAGAATCTCCCTACCCGGCGCCTAACAAGTGAAAACCATAAAATGAAAACAGGTTTTTTGTTGACCTCAACACTTCTCTTAGCTAGTCTAGAATGACCCTATCCCTCATTATGTAACAATCAGATCATCACGCCTGCGGGAGGATTTGTTGTTATGCCTGAACCCAACAAACGCATTATCCCCCAACGAAAAGTGTTGGCAATCGCCATTTTGGGCGTACTGATTCTGACGGGGCTTCTGGGTGTCATCCTTTGGAAGTTTGCCCTGGCTCCCCAAGAACCGGCGGTCATCAAGGCACCAAGGCCGGCGATCATCGATCGTTACGCGGTCCCAACTTATCCCGGCCAAGAGCCGGTTGCCCCAGCCCCTCTGCTTGACCAGGATCGACCCCCGAATGCCGCCATCACCGCCTTGGTCCCGGGAATTCCTCCGGACCCGGAAGATGAATGCGCCATTATCAGCCGCCAAATCAAGGATTTTTTCACCAGACTCGATCAGCGCGACTATATCCAAAAAAGAAGGATAGTCGACGGCAGTAAAGCCTACTTCGGTATGCTGATCGACCGATTATTGGCCAATCCACCGGTGGTAAGCGGCGAGACCGCTGACCTTTTAACCATACTTAACAACAGCGTTCACCTCTATCGGGTGCTGCAAAGAGACGATCTTTTGCTGTTCAAGGATGTGCTGATCAACGAAATGGCCGATCTGGAAAACATCATGGCTCTTTTTTACCGCTGGTCCCTGATCGCCGCCGACTGTCCTGACGTGGGAATCAACATTCACCTGCCCTTACCCGCCATGTACGAGTACGCCGGTTTTTTTCTCAACACCCTGGGCGGACGTTCCTATCTGTTCCGTCGCGCGACTCGGGTGCGATTGCTAGTCAAATACTATTCCGTTTTGATCCTTGACCAGGTTAATGAAGCCAAACTCAACCACCACGGCCTGGACATCCGACCGGCCATCAACAGCTTGCTTAACGAAATGCCAGGGACCAAAGCATTGCAAAAGCGCGATCAATATCTCGCCGTCCTCATCGAACTCCAAGATAAATATCGACGACTATACGGTCCGTAACAACTGAACATCTTGAACGAAAAATCTAATTATTCAAGATACCCATAATACAAAGCTCGTTAACCCGTTGCAAAGAGAATCATCACCAGAAAACAACTCACCTACCCTCCTTCCAATTCGGTCCCGACCAGTCCCGTCAACCGCCGGTCACTGACAAGGCCCTCCCGCAACCCGGCGTAAGCCACCAGGCAAAAACGCAGAGTCCACCATAAAAATTCTGACTCTACTTCGGCATAGACGTTATCTGACCACAGAGCTGATCAATGTCGGTCGCAACGGTCCTCCCCCGCAGCTACGCCAAGTTAAACCCCAAAAAAAACTCCTCGACAAAGATTAATTGAACCAGTAGTGATTATCATAATCATATAAGTGATTCACCGTAATTCAGAAAACAATGCTAAAAATGGGGAGGAGTTGCCGATGGCGCTTCCGGCCTTTATTTCAGCGAAGGCGCCGAATATCGCCGATGCGCAAGGTCAGCTTGATCCGATCGAAGTATTCCAGTAGAGGGATAGAAAACTTGCGGGTCAAGTTGGTGAGGTCTTTAAACTGAGGCGCGTCGATCTCGCCTGCGGTTTGGAGAAAGGCGATCAATTTTTCCTTGATCTGGGCCATGGCCCGGGCATCGTAGTAGAGAACCTCGCTAACCTTGATCAACTCCCCTTCTCTGACCATCACCGCCAGCAATTCGCGAACCAAACTGCCCGGATACTTGCCGTGATACTCCAATGTTTCTTTGATGGTGGGAGCTCGTAGGCCGGCGGCTTGGTAGAACTCTCTCAATTCCCGCCGCAGGGTCTCGGCATCACCAACCAGAGAAACCTGATGGGTGGCCAGACAAATTACTGATTCCTCCTGTTTGATCAAGTGTTGTTTTAACATTTCATGGAGCAGGAGCTGAAAGAGGCGGGGACTGAGCGTGCGCTCCAGACGACCTCGCAGTTCTTCTGCCGAAATTCCGCTTTTTAAGGGATTTTCCTGATGAAAAACTAAAAGCAGATTTTTCGCCTTGGCAATTAGGGTGGTTAAAGTTGTGCCGGCGATCATCCGTTGTTTTTCCGGATCGATAATCAAGATCTGGCGGGCGGAAATTTTTTTCTCCAAGGTTTTTTGCAAGCCTTTGCCAAACAGACCCAGACGCACCGCCAGCTCTTGCCGGGTCAGGCCCTTGCCGCCACTTTCCCGCAGATGAAAAAGGACCAGATCAGCCGGGTCTCCGCGGCGATAGAGGGCAAAAATTTCACGGTTGACCTCCTTAAAACGGCGACGCTTTCTGGCGACACAATTGTGAATCACCCCGCCGCCGATAGTATACACCGGCGAATAACCACGAACCACGTAATGATCGCCGGGCCAGGCGCTGACCGGCTCTTCCAGTAGCAACTGAATGGCGGCCTCGTCCCCCGGCGCCAGATTTTCGTCCTCCAGCAAGGCCAGACGACCCATAAGCTCGGCGGTGCCAATATGCACCCGCACCCGCCGCCGGTTTTTCAGGTTTTTGAGGTTAGTGGATAGATAGAGAAAGTCGGCGTCGAAAACAAAGGATGGTTCCAGGCACTCCGGCGTGGCCAATACATCACCCCGGCGGATCTCGGTCAAATCAACGCCCTGGACGTTGATGGCCGTGCGATAACCGGCCTCAACCTCATTGCGCATCTGACCGTGGACTTGAATTCCGCGAATCTTGCCCCTGATTCGCCGGGAATAAAAAGTGACTTCATCACCGAGGGCAATACGCCCGGAAATCGAGGTGCCGGTGACCACCACCCCAAACCCCTTCATGGTGAAAACCCGATCCACCGGCAGACGGAAGGGGCCATGTGCCTCCCTGAAATCACCGGCCGCCACCATTTGGTCGAGAGTGGCGATCACGGCCTTGATGCCCTCACCATCACCAAGAGATGAAACCGTCAGCATCGGAGCCCCCTCCAGGAAGCTGCCCTGCAGGAATTCCCGAACATCATCTTGAACCAGCTCCAGCCAGTCCGGCTCCACCAGGTCTTTTTTGCTGATGATGACCAATCCCTGTTTGATCCCCAGCAGCCGACAAATTTCAAAATGCTCACGGGTCTGGGGCATGATACCCTCATCAGCCGCGACCACCAAGGCCACCAGATCAATCCCCGCCGCCCCCGCTACCATGTTGCGGACAAAGCGCTCATGGCCCGGCACATCGATGATGCCCAGACGATGACCACAGGGCAGGTCGAGGAAGGCAAAGCCCAGCTCGATGGTAATTCCCCGAGCCTTCTCCTCCTTGAGGCGATCGGTATCGATTCCGGTTAAAGCTCGAACAAGGCTGGTTTTGCCGTGATCCACATGACCGGCGGTGCCGAGCACTATTTCACGCATAAAGCAAGATCATGATCATGTGTTTGTTTAGTACCATTTTTCCTGGAGAAAAGGATTTTCCGCCGCTTCCTCGGCGATGGTGGAACGGGAACCGCCGTAGCCATGACCGGGCCAAACCACGGTTTCCAGGGGCAGAACCAGCAGACGTTGACAGATTGATTTACTCAAGGTGGCGATATCACCGCCGGGAAAATCGGTGCGTCCCACCCCACCGACAAAAAGGGTGTCGCCAGTGAAAAGATTGGGGGCCAAATAAAGGCAAATTCCACCGGGCGTATGACCGGGGGTGTGCAGCACCCTAAGCTTGAGGCTCCCCAGTTCAACGATGTCGCCGTCGGCGACCAGGCGGTCGGGGGGAGGTGAGGCCGGCAAGCCCAGCATGGAAAAATATCGAACCGTTTCCGCTTTGGCAAAAAAGGCGGCGTCATCGCCGTGCATGATAATCTCGGCTCCGGTCGCCGCCTTGAGGGCCGCGTTGGCCGCCACATGGTCGGGATGACCGTGAGTGCAAAGTAACATTTGCAACCGCCAATCATTGCGGCGGCAATGTTCGAGGATCCGCTCCTCGTCACCGCCGGGATCAATAGCCAGGGCCCGGCCGGATTCGGGGCAGGCCAGGAGATAGCAGCAAACCTCCATGCTGCCGACGATCAGTTGGGTGACTTGCATAAACTTGACCTCTTGGCACAATTGGCTCAAACGTTATTTGATAGGCTAAACATAGAGCGCGGAGCGGTCCGTCCCGTCAGGGCCGTAAACATCAAACAGAATTGATGGCATCCGGAGCTTTACCCGGGGTTGGGAGCATTTTTGCCCTGGCAGCCACAGTCAGCAGCGGGATTTTCCAAGGGTAGAGGCGGTGGGGCAGCAAGGTCAGCCGGACAAACCTGGCCCGCCGCAGTCCGCATCGTCGTCGGCAGGGCCTCAGCCACCGCAGCTACCATGGAGTTAAACGCCGCCAAAGCCGGGCTATCGTCATTGCCGGTCAGATAAGGGCGGCCGTCGTCACCGGCCAACATAACCCTGGGATCCAAAGGAATTCGGCCAAAAAATGGCAAGTTCGCTGATAGCGCCAGTTCTTCGCCGCCTCCACTCTTAAAAAGTTCGGCAACCTTGCCGCAGTGGGGGCAGACATAACCGCTCATGTTCTCCACCACCCCAAGGATTTCCAGCTTAACGTGCTTGCAGAAGTTGATCGACTTGCGAACATCAGCCAGGGCCACTTGCTGGGGAGTGGTAACCACCAGTGCCTTAGCATCCTTAATCATCTGAGCCACGGTCATTGGCTCATCACCGGTACCCGGTGGGGCGTCAATTACCAAGTAATCCAACTCACCCCAGGCGACATCGGCGATAAAGCGATGAATCGCCTGATTTTTCAAAGGTCCACGCCAAATGATGGGGGAATCACGATCCTCCAGCATGTTTTCTAAAGACATCACCAGCAGATTGTCGTCAGTCCGCCACGGCGGCATTTTACCGTCGGTCGAGGAGTCGGCCAAGGGCTCGCTGAGGTTGAGCATGCGACAAACATCCGGGCCATGCAGATCGACATCCATCAGCCCGACCCGAAAACCCAAACGAGTCAGGCCTACAGCCAGATTAACCGCCACTGTACTCTTGCCGACCCCGCCCTTACCACTCATCACCAGGATTTTATGGCGAATTTTACCCAAAATCCGATCAATATCAAGATTGCGCCGGGCATTAACCGCCACCTGGCTGCTACAGGCACTCTTTGACTCGTCACCGCATTTTCTAGGATCACATGATCTCCTCATTTTTCAACTCCTGCATAAGTGTTTGTCCCTCGCAACAAACCTACCAGTCTTAAGGGGTGCAATATAAAACAAGTGACGCCATTGAGATAAGAACATCTATCCGTTGAACATCCAGAAACACGACTAGCAATAACAAAAAACACCCTCAGTGACAAGGTTGTTCTGCGACCGACAAAACCGAAACAGCAAAAATATTTTTTGTTTTTGCGCTTTACTTTTGCCACATCTTGTGTTTTGCTAACGACAACCATACTATATTTTGTGGTTGGCTGGAACTTGAGGTGACATGGTTGTTCCTTGACCTGCCCTTACCATCAACGCTAACCAAATTGCCAGGAGAACCACTCATGCCCCCCAAAGCGTCCACGTCCACCCCCGCCGGCAAGATGCCGACCAAACTCAGTACCCCGAAATTTTCCGCCAATGCCATGACCGTGCTCAATCGGCGCTACCTGCAAAAGGATGAGCACGGCAAGGTGCTGGAAACACCGCAACAGATGCTCTGGCGGGTCGCCGCCACCGTGGCCGCCGGCGATCACCTCTATCAACCGGATGTCAACACCAAGGCCCTGGCCCAAGATTTTTATGAAATGATGGCCACACTTGATTTCATGCCCAACTCACCGACCCTGATGAATGCGGGGCGCAAACTGGGTCAGCTTTCGGCCTGTTTCGTCCTGCCCATCGCAGATTCGATGCCCAGCATCTTCGAGGCGGTCAAGCAAACCGCCCTGATCCACCAAAGCGGTGGCGGGACCGGCTTCTCCTTCTCCCGGATTCGACCCAAAAACGACATAGTCCACTCCACCAAGGGTATTTCCAGCGGGCCGCTCTCGTTTATGTCGGTGTTTGATTGCGCCACCGAGACCATCAAGCAGGGCGGGACCCGGCGCGGGGCCAACATGGCGATTTTGCGAGTCGATCATCCCGACATCATGGATTTCATCAAGGTCAAGTCCGACCTTAATGTGCTGCAAAACTTCAACCTTTCGGTGGCGATCACCGACGATTTTATGCGAGCCCTGGCGGAAAACGGGGATTATGCCCTGATCAATCCCCGCAACCATGAAATTGTCCGGCACCAGAGCGCCAATGAACTCTTTCGTCAAATCATCAGACAAGCCTGGCTTTCCGGCGAACCAGGGATTGTTTTCATCGACCGAATCAACGCTGAAAACCCCACCCCCGCAGCCGGGGCCATTGAATCCACCAACCCTTGCGGCGAACAGCCACTGTTGCCCTATGAGTCCTGTAATCTCGGCTCGATCAACCTAGCCGCCATGTTTAAAGATGGCGCGGTCAACTATGATCACCTGGGCTATTGCGTTGACACGGCCATCCATTTTCTCGATAATGTGGTGGATATCAATAACTATCCGCTGCCGGAAATTGCCGAGATGACCAAACTTAACCGCAAAATCGGCCTCGGGGTGATGGGCTTTGCTGATCTGCTGGTACAGCTCGATCTCCCCTACTCTTCTTCGGCCGCGGTCACCCTGGCCGAGGATCTGATGAGCTTTATCGACCAGCGAGCGCTCACGGCCAGCATCGATCTCGGTCGAGCTCGGGGGGCCTTCCCCAATTTCGCCGAGAGTATTTACGGTCGGCGGGATCCGGCAACTCCGGTACGCAACGCCACCCGCACCACCATCGCCCCCACCGGGACCATCAGTATCTTGGCTGGTTGCTCCAGCGGGGTGGAGCCATTATTCGCCGTGGCCTTTCTCCGCCGGGTCATGGACAATGACGAGCTTTTTGAAGTCAACCCCTTGTTTGAACAAATCGCCAAGCGGGAAGGATTTTATTCCCATGATCTGGTTAAACAGATCGCCCATAACGGGTCGCTGGCCGGCATAGAAGAAATCCCCATGAAGTACCGGCGGATTTTTGAAACCGCCCACGACATCACCCCCAAGAATCATATCGCCACCCAGGCCGCTTTCCAGCGTCACACCAACAACGCGGTGAGCAAAACCATCAATTTTTCTCATGAAGCCGGCGAAGAAGACGTGCGTCAGGCCTACCTGCTGGCTTATGAAATGGGTTGCAAGGGGGTCACCATCTACCGGGACGGTTGTCGCGACAACCAGGTTCTCAACATCGGCAAGACCGATAAGAAAACGGCGGCCGACGCGGCTCCGGCCCTGCCCAAAAAACTGGTCAAGCGGGATCGTCCCGCCATGCTTGCCGGCTCCACCTATCAGATGAGCACCGGTTGCGGCCCCATGTATGTCACTATCAATCAGGACGAGGAGTATCGCCTTTTCGAGCTATTCAACACCGTGGGCAAAGCCGGGGGTTGCGCCGCCAGCCAGTGTGAAGCCATCGGCCGCTTGGTATCTCTCGCCTGGCGCAGCGGCTTGCCGCCGGAGCCGATGATCAAACAGCTGATCGGCATCAGTTGTCACAAGCCGACGGGTTTCGGCGAAAACAAGGTGACATCCTGTGCCGACGCCATCGCTCAGGCTATCCATAAACACCTGGAAAAAACCAACGGCCGCTGCGATCACACCTTAATTGAGGTCAACAACGCCTTCGGAGCCTGTCCCGAATGTGGCGGGGTGATTGAGCATGAGGGGGGATGCTGTGTCTGTCATGCTTGCGGCTATTCAGAATGTTAGTGGTGCCCGAAGCGAGAATTGAACTCGCATAGAGATGAACTCCGAGGGATTTTAAGTCCCTTGCGTCTACCAGTTCCGCCATTCGGGCTTATTTCCAGCTGATGGAAGTTCCGGGATTACCATAGAGCCTGCTAAAAAGCAAGATCAAGAGCCGTGACTAAAAACACGGTTAGCTCCAGGTCAAGGGCGACGGATTACTCGGCAAAGCGCTGCACTCGGTAAGTTTCCACCTGTAAATGCCCGTCCCGCCAAGCTGCGGCGGGCAAACCCGCTTTCACGCAGAGATGATTAAGAAAATGCTCCGGACTCGATAATTGCTCCCAGACTTGGGGCAGAAAAGTGGCGCTCAGGATTTTGGGGCCCGGACCATGCTGGGTAATGAGCACCCCATCTTGACCCGGCTGCAATTGAGCCAGCAGGTCCGGAACATCATCGTATCGCAGGAGTTGCAGGCTGCTCAACACACTGATTTCGAGCCGTACCATCGATAATTCCTCGCGGGTAAGGGGCGGGAAGCGAGGATCATGGAAAGCAGCCTTGATAGCATTATCGCCCACTTCAGCGACCGTGGAACCATCGGCCCGCAAACTGCCGATACAGCCTCGCAACCTGCCCTCACTTTTCAGGGTAACAAAAACCCCTCGATTTTTCCTGAAACGGGAGGAGGTCAGCGCCGCGGCTATTTTTCGAACAAGCGCCTCATCATCAACCCCAGCCAGGCCAAGATGCCGGCCGATAGTGTCTCGAGCCAGTCCCAGCAGGGCTCGCCCTTCCTGAAGATCAAGCCGATCGCAGTCCGACAGACAGAACGAAATCATCAACAAATTCTCATGGGTAAATTTTAGGCTATCTTGAAAAATTAGCTATTTTGTTCGAGTTTACGGCACGTAAAAAAAATTACCGCAGGCATATGGTTGATATTCCGAGGATAATTTTTTGAGCATAACGCAGAAATCGGGCGAAAGAGCAATTTTTCAAGGTGGCCTTTAGGGTTTGTAAGGAAATGAGTGCGCCCTTAGACGACACTAAACTAAAAAGCCCCCAGTGTCTGAAACACCGGGGGCTTTGTCTGAAAGACCTGACCAAATGGCAAAACGAGGTGGTAGGCGCCGGAGAGGCCCCAATGGCTGAAGGCCCCGAAATTTCTTGACTCCGGGCCTTTCGGCCTCTAGCACTTTTGTTCTCCGAAATCGCTAACAGCCACAAGACCTGCTGGAAGTACTACAAGAACTGCCACAACCGCCGCCACCATTTAATGGCTTGGCTGGGGTTATGGAAAAACCTGAACGGCCTCCGTCACTCATAAAGTCAACTTTGATTGCACCACATTGCTTGATCAGGCCGTTATCGATAAGATACTTAACCCCGTCCTGGGTATGAGTGGTGTCACTATCCTTTGGCTCATCCAGAGCCAATCCCAAAGAGGGACCGGCTCAGCCACCTTGCATCATGGCTACCCTTATCGGAGAATCAAGATTATTCTCCTCCAGATAGGCTTTGAGCTTTTCGCTCGCCAACTCAGTTACTTCAATCATGACTACACTCCTTGATCTAAGGCTTAACGAAAGGTTGGGAGCAGCACCCCGGCAACCGTAATCAGCTCGGGGGAAAAATAAGCAATCGGGGCGAAAAAGTCAAGGGTATGAGTTACTTTTGTCTTGGTAATTGTTGCTTTCCTGGTGCTAATTTTCAGGCAACCCGGTATATTGCCCTATTATGCGGAACAGAAAAATCACCAAACAGATCAAGGTGGGAGCGGTTCCGGTGGGCGGCGGGGCAGATGTCGTCGTCCAGTCGATGACCAATACCGACACCCGCGATGTGGCCGCCACCGTGGCTCAAATCCGGGGCCTGGAGGAGGTCGGTTGCGAGATTATCCGGGTGGCGGTGCTTGATCTGGCGGCAGCCCAAGCCATCCGGGCTATCCGCGATCAAATAACCATTCCCCTGGTCGCCGACATTCATTTTGATCACCGTCTGGCGGTCAGCGCCATGGAGCATGGGGCCCAGGGGGTCAGAATCAACCCCGGCAATGTTGGAGGACGCGACAAACTAGCCCGGGTGGCCGCGGCAGCCAAGGCGCACGGGGTGGTGATCCGAGTGGGAGTCAACGCCGGTTCACTGGAAAAGGATATCATGGCCCGTTACGGTCATCCTGTGGCTGCGGCCTTGATCGAAAGCGCTCTGCGCAATATCGGCCTGCTGGAAGATCTTGGCTTTTACGAGTTGAAAGTTTCCCTTAAATCATCCAACGTATTGACCACCATTGATGCCTATCGGCAGTTGAGTCGGATCAGTGATTATCCTCTTCACCTGGGGGTCACCGAGGCCGGAGGGCTGATCGCCGGGACGGTAAAGTCCAGCGTAGCCTTGGGCATCTTACTGTATGAGGGCATCGGCGACACTATTCGGATATCTCTAACTCGCGATCCGGTGGAGGAAATTCGGGTGGCCTACGAACTGTTGCGCAGCCTGGGTCTCCGTCAGCGTGGGCCGGAACTGATCTCCTGCCCCACCTGCGGTCGTTGCCAGGTGAATCTTTTCAGTCTGGCCGAGGAGATTGAACGTCATATCCAAAAGATTAGCACCCCGTTGAAAATCGCGGTCATGGGCTGTGTGGTCAACGGCCCCGGCGAGGCCCGCGAGGCGGATATCGGGGTAGCCGGCGGCAAGGGGGTGGGGATTATTTTCAAAAAGGGCAAAGTTTTCAAAAAGGTGCCGGAAGCCGAGGTGCTGGGGGTGTTTTTGGCCGAAATCGACCAAATGACCAAGGGACATATTGCCCTTCATAAAGGGGTCAAGGGCTAGAGGTTAGGGGTTGTTCATATCTTACAAAAAAGCAAAACTTTGTTTTTACTATACGTAGATAGAACTAAAAATCAGGGGTTAGCACCATGCGTTTTTCCCAACTTTTGCTTCCAACGCTCAAGGAAGACCCGGCTGAGGCCGAGACGATCAGTCATAAATTGTTGCTCCGGGGTGGTTTTATCCGCAAACTCACCGCTGGGGTGTACTCTTATCTGCCCTTGGGGCTGGCTACCATCCGCAAGGTGGAACAGATCGTCCGTGCGGAGATGAGCCGGGCCGGAGCTCAGGAAGTGCTGCTGCCCATGGTTCAGCCCGCCGATTTATGGCGTGAATCGGGCCGCTGGGAAAAATACGGACCGGAACTACTGCGGTTTAAGGATCGCCATGGACGAGAAAGCTGCTTGGGACCCACGCATGAGGAGGTCATTACCGACCTGGCGCGGATGAATATTCATTCATATCGCAGCCTGCCGCTCAACCTTTATCAGATTCAAACCAAGTTTCGCGATGAAATTCGGCCCCGTTTTGGCCTGATGCGAGGTCGGGAGTTTATCATGAAGGACGGCTACAGTTTCGATGCCGACGAGGCCGGGGCTGATGCGACCTATCGCAAAATGTATGAGGCCTATCAACAAATTTTTACCCGTTGCGGCATCGCCTTCCGGGCGGTGGAGGCGGATACCGGCGCTATCGGCGGCAGTTTTTCTCACGAATTTATGGTGTTGGCCGCCACCGGTGAGGATCTGGTAGTGATCTGCCAACACTGTGAATATGCCGCCAACCTGGAAAGGGCCACCGCCCGCCCGGAAAAAGCGGCAAATCACGACACTCCCCAACCATCAAGCCAAGTGGCCACCCCCGGTCAAAAAACGGTTCAAGAGGTTGGTAAATTTCTGCACATCCCCGCTGAGTTCCTGGTTAAAACCATGATTTATCTGGCCGACGGCCAACCGGTGGCGGTGCTGATGCGTGGCGATCACGAGGTCCAACCGGTCAAATTGCGAAACCTGTTGGGGGTCCTGGAGGTAGTCTTGGCCGATGACCAGGAAATTGCGAGCCTGACCGGAGCCCCGGCCGGTTATCTGGGGCCGGTTGGCTTAAAAATTCCCCTGGTTATCGATGCTGTGGTGGCCCAAATGGTCAATTTCGTCACCGGAGCCAACGAGGTCGACCAGCACCTGCTCAACGTTAACCCCGGTCGCGATTTCACTCCTCAGCATCAGGGCGATATCCGGATGGTCAACGAAGATGATCTTTGCCCCCACTGTGGCGGCAAGCTGGCCATAACCCGTGGGATCGAGGTGGGCCACATTTTCAAACTGGGGACCGAGTACAGTCAGGCCTTAAGCGCCACTTTTCTTGATCAGCATGGACAAAAACGCCCCTTCATCATGGGTTGCTACGGCATCGGGATCAGCCGAACGGTGGCGGCGGCCATCGAACAAAACCACGACCGCGACGGGATGATTTTTCCCATGCCCATCGCGCCCTTCCAGGTGATACTCCTAAGCCTCACCCCCAAGGACCCAAAAACAAGGGTTGAGGCCGAACGGCTATACCATCAATTGCAGGAACACGGGATTGAAGTTCTCCTCGACGATCGCGACGAACGTCCGGGCAGCAAATTCAAAGACGCTGATCTGGTGGGTATTCCCATTCGCCTGATGGTGGGTAAACGCTTCAAAAACGAGGGCTTACTTGAAATCCGCACCCGAACCGACGGCCAAGTCAGCGCCGCCGCCCCAGTCGCCGCGCTGGCGATGATCCGGGAGATGGTGGAAAGCGCCCTACGCTCGCCGCTTAAAAACTAATGGCCACCTTGAAAAATTAGCTATTTTGTTCGAGTTTACGGCACGTAAAAAAAATTACCGCAGGCATATGGTTGATATTCCGAGGATAATTTTTTGAGCATAACGCAGAAATCGGGCGAAAGAGCAATTTTTCGAGGTGGTCTAATGCAAAACCGTATTTTGTTGAACCCCAAAACTCCAGAGAGCACGGAAAGCAGTGGATTCACCAGAGCTGTTAAATTTAGTAAAACTCAGAACGGTAATCTCACCAATGCCGATGACCACCCTTGACGACATACTCCGTCAGGCCGCAAGCCACATGCCCGACGAAGATCTGGCCCCTTTGCGCAAAGCCCACGCCCTGGCCGAGAAGGTCCACACCAAGCAGCGTCATTATCTCTCCGGGCGTCCCTACATGGAACATGCCTTGGCGGTGACCGCCATTCTCGCCGCCATGCGCCTAGATGTCGCCACTCTCGTTGCCGGGATGCTCCACGGAATCCTCAAACAACAAGAACAACCGATCAGTCAAGCCAAGTTGCGAAGTGAATTCGGCAAAGATATCGCCGATATCGTCGCCGGGACCACCCGCATTACCGCCGTTAAATTCAACAGTCGCCTGGCCTATCAAGCTGAAAACATTCGCAAAATGTTGTTGGCCATGGCTGCCGATATTCGAGTATTGCTGGTCCGTCTGGCCGATCGCCTCCACGACATGCAAACCCTGAAGGTGGAGGACCAGGAAACCAGACGAGAAATTGCCCAGGAAACCATGGAACTCTACGCCCCCCTGGCCGGACGCCTGGGGATTGATTGGATTAAGCGGGAATTGGAAGATCTCTCATTTTCCCACCTCCACCCCGCATCTTATCAAAAATTACGGGCTAAAATCCAGACCTCGTTACCTAACCGCGAGGCCCACGTGGAGCGGATCAAGAGCTTGCTTTCCCTTCATCTGCGGCAAAACGACCTGACCTCTTTTCGCATTCTGGGTCGCCCTAAACACCTCTACAGCATCCACAAAAAGCTGCTGGTGCAGAACATTACCATCGACAAAATTTATGATAAAGTCGCCTTTCGGATCATCGCTCCCAACGTCAAGGAGTGCTATCAGATCCTGGGGGTAATTCATTCCTTCTGGACGCCCATCGACGGCCGCTTCAAGGACTTCATCAGTCATCCCAAGGCCAACGGGTATCAATCGATCCACACCTCGGTAATCGGTCCCGATGGCGATTTTATGGAAATCCAGATCCGCACCGAAGATATGGACCGGATCGCCTCGGAAGGTATCGCCGCCCACTGGGCCTACAAGGAAGGAGGAGCCGCCAGCAAACGCGACGTCAAGCTCTTCAAATGGCTTAAGCAATTGGTGGGAATGCTCCAGGAACTGGAAGACCCCAGGGAGCTGCTGGAGACGGTTAAAGGCGAGCTTTACGAGGACGATATCTACGCTCTAACCCCCAACGGCGAGGTCAAGGGTTTCCCCAGAGGCAGCACCCCGGTGGATTTCGCCTACAGTGTTCATACCGAAGTGGGCAACCACTGTAACGGGGCTAAAGTCAACGGCCAAATCACCCCCCTGCGCACACCCTTGAAAAATGGTGATGTGGTTGAGATCATCATCTCACCGCATCGCAAACCGAGCCGCAACTGGCTGCATATTGTCAAGACCAGCCGAGCCCGCAATCGCATTCGCCAATGGTTCAACCAGGAGGAACGGAAACAGCAGTTATTGATGGGGCGGGAAATTTGTGAGCGCGAACTACGCAAGCACGAAATCAGCTTTAAAAAACTGGTAAAAACCGGACATTTCAAGGAGTTACTCAAAAAACTATCCTGCAACTCTCTGGATGATTTATTACAAAGAGTAGGGGCGAAGAAACTGACCACCGAGGCCATCATCCGTCAACTTCAGCCCGAGGAGCTGCGGCGAAAAGCAGAGATCAGCGAAGCGGACCGGTTGGAACGAATCAGCCGAAGCAGGGAAAGCAAGCCAAAGAAACACGATGAGGTGGTCAGGGTGGATGGGGTGGCGGGTATTGCCAGCAAATTGGCCAACTGTTGTCTGCCGGTCCCCGGTGACGAGATCATCGGTTTTATTACCACCGGCCGGGGGATTACGGTCCACAAGAACAACTGTCCTAACTTGCTGGCCGGGGAGCCGGCAAGAAGAACCGCAGTGCGCTGGAGCGATGGCCCCAAAAACGTCTACCGGGCCTCAGTGGTGGTTACTGGTCGCAATCAGAAAGGCCTGCTGGCCGCTATTTCCAGCGCTATAACCACCGCCGATACCAATATTGCCAGCCTGGAAGTCAGCACTAGTACCGACGGCGCTCGTTTCAAGATGATCTTGGAAATTGGGGGCATGGAACACCTGCAGCATATTCTGCAGCACATCCGCCAATTGGACGGTGTCTTGGATGCTAATCGGAAGTAAAAGCAAAAGAACGGGAAAATCTCAGACAAAACGTTCAGCTTCCGCGACAACTAAAAGGCCACCTTGAAAAATTAGCTATTTTGTTCGAGTTTACGGCACGTAAAAAAAATTACCCCGCAGGCATATGGTTGATATTCCGAGGATAATTTTTTGAGCATCACGCAGAAATCGGGCGAAAGAGAAATTTTTCAAGGTGGCCTAAAACAACCTAAGGTCTATCAACTACCTACCTTGAGGTGGCCTAAAACAACCTAAGGTCTATCAACTACCTACCTTGGTTACGACACCGGAACGTAGACACCTGGTGCAAACCCGGGTGCGCCGGCGGTTACCGCCGGGTATGGCCACCCGCACTCGCTGCAAGTTAGGAAGCCAGCGCCGCCGAGTCTTATTGTTGGCGTGACTGACATTGTTACCAACTGCAGTTTTTTTGCCGCAGACTGCACATAGCTTGGACATATTTTGATGTACTCCCATAAAATTACGTCAATTCAAACAGTAAACCGCCCGGCTCAACCCGAAGCACTTCGACTCCCCCGGTTCTTTGCCAAAATCGCCATGACTTCAAGATCCGGCCGACTTTATACTCTTTCCGAGCGGTTGACAAGCATTTTATGATCAGTGTTTTATGGTCAGTCTAAATTGCCCCAACCTTAAAACCAGGCTTTCCTGAAACCAAACTTGCCGCAAAAAACGCCATGCCCCTGAGATCCGACCAACCTTCCTGAGTGACTGTTTACAACAATTTTACGCTGCCAACTCACATTTTTTGCTTGACGCAGCCCAGAACAACATTATAGATTGACGGGCAATATTGTATCTGAGATGAGAACAATAATTGTTCTAAGTTCTGCGACGGGAACAATATTATTCTAAGTGGTGTCCAGTGCAGACTCAACAGCGATCAATCGGCATCCTCAGAACCCAGCGCTCATTCCGTCAAGAACCTTGACCTTGACCCTGCCTACCAACAATCTAAGGGCTACCTTGAAAAATTAGCTATTTTGTTCGAGTTTACGGCATGCGAAAAAAATTACCGCAGGCATATGGTTGATATTCCGAGGATAATTTTTTGAGCATAACGCAGAAATCGGGCGAAAGAGCAATTTTTCAAGGTGACCTAAGCCCCAAACATCACATCCAGGTCTTCACATGACAAAAAAACAGAACGATGTATGGAGCTTTTTCGCCTCAATGAAGCTTGCCCTGTGGATTATCCCCATTTTGGCTGTCACCTCGATCATCGGCACCGTGATTCCCCAGGGCCATCAGCTTGATTATTACATCCAGAGCTATGGTCCAGAGTTGGCTCGGCTTTTCTATGTTCTGGACTTCACCAGCATGTACGACTCTTGGTGGTACATCACCCTGCTGATCATTTTCTCGGTCAACCTAACTGTCTGCAGTATCGATCGGGTGCCCACCGTTTGGCGGATGGTGCGCCTGGACAACCTTAACACCACCCCCGAACGACTACAAAAAATGCCGCTTAAGGCGGAAGTCGAAGTGGATGCGCCCCTCCCCGCAGCCTCCGTCAAAGTTGGGAAACTGCTAGCCGCCGCCGGCTGGAGGAGCGCAAGCCGGGCCCGAGAAGACGGCAGTATTATGTTTTTCTCCCAGAAAGGGGCGTGGTCTCGTCTCGGGCCCTATGTGATCCATAGCGGTATCCCGATTATTATGCTCGGGGCCATAGTTGGCAACGTTTTTGGCTTTAAAGCCAGTATCTTTTTCCCCGAAGGTGAGACGGTGAGCCACGTTTTTGAACGAGGCACTCGCCTCCCGATCCCTCTGGGCTTTTCCATGCAGGCCAGCAACTTTGAAATCACCCGCCATCCCAACGGAATGGTGCGGGAGTACACCACTGATCTGCGAATTGTCGATCCTTTGCTAAGCGAACCCCTGTATTTTTCACTCATGGTCAACTATCCCCTCAAACATCGGGGCATGACCTTTTATCAGGCCAGCTATGAACCCATGGACGAATTCATGATCAGCGTCCGCAACAAGGAAACCGGGCGAACACGCCACGCCCTGGTCCCCTCTGGTCGTCAAGTCAACTGGCCAGAGGAAAATGTGCTCTTTGAGATAACCAACACCTTGACTGATCATGCGGGCCGGGCGCATAAGCTTGAAATCCTGTTCTCCGAACCTGGCGCCATTCCTTCGGTTTTTGTTATGCAGGATGAGCAGTCCGTAGCCGTACAGCGCCCGGAAAACACTTACGTTTTCTTTGTTCGTCAGCGCTACGCCACCGGCATCCAGGTAGCTAAAGACCCCGGAGTCTGGATCGTTTATGCTGGTTTTGCCCTGATGACTTTAGGGCTTTACGTCGTTTTTATGGTTACCCATCGCCGCATCTGGGCTCATCTTCGTCAGGACGCACAGGGCCGGACCTGGCTGATGTTATGCGGCGGCAGCAATCGCAACAAGGAGACCTTTGATCAACGCTTCACCAAGCTGACCGACTATCTGCGACAGAATCAGATCATCAAATCAGGCGCCAAACCAGACGCCAAACCAGGCGTCAAGCCAGGCACCAAACGCTAAAGAGAAATCACCATGGAAAGCTTTATGTTTCTCAACCTTGCCACTTTTGCCTACCTGGCGTCAGCGATGCTTTATATCGCGATCCTGATTTACGGGAGCAAAAACAAAACATTGGGGCTTACCGCCACCCTGGTGACCGCAAGCGGTCTTTTGCTCAGCACCGCGGGTATTGTGCTCCGTTGGATCGAGGCCGTCAGGATGGACATAGGGTTTTATGCCCCGTTTTCCAACTTCTACGAGTCCCTGATCTTTTTCGCCTGGTGTGTCGTTCTGGCTTATCTGGTCTTAGAATACATGTACAAAAATCAGGCCATTGGCGCCTTCGTCATGCCCCTTGCCTTTCTGATCCAAGCCTTTGCCGAGTATTGGCCGCAATGGAATCAGGACATCAGGCCGCTGATCCCAGCCCTGCAAAGCAACTGGCTGATTGCGCATGTGATTGCCTCTTTTGTTGGCTACGCCGCCTTTGCCATCGCCTTTGGATTGGCAATCGCTTACCTGCTTAAAGCCAGAAACAGCGAAAAAAGCGGCGAAGCTGAGGGGACCGGGATTTACGCCGCCTTACCCAGCCTTAAAATCGTTGACTCTCTGATTTACAAAACCGTTTTGTTCGGATTTTTCTGGTTTACAATCGGCGCAATTTTTATGGGAGCAATCTGGGCCAATCAGGCATGGGGCACTTACTGGAGCTGGGACCCTAAAGAAACCTGGTCGCTAATTGTCTGGTTTATCTACGCCTTCCTGCTGCACGTCCGCCTCACCCGGGATTGGCGTGGCAAACGAATTGCCTGGTTGGCTATCCTGGGTTTTTTCGGAGTCATATTTCTCTACTACGGGGTCAACTTTTGGCTTGGCGGCCTGCATAGTTACGTTTGAGTGCGATACGCTGCCGGACAGCATATCAACCCCAATCCTAACAATACTAAGGAGGCACACCCTAAATGAAGTTGAACGCAACCATCATCGCCATTATAATCACTTTGGCCTTTATTGGCGCCGCTGTCGCTTCCATGCCGGGCCATCAAGCCAAATTCGCCGGTGGTGGCATGGGCGGAGTCACTTTCGACGGCACCACCCACGCCCAAGCTGGTCTAAGCTGCACTGAATGCCATACTGCCATCTTCCAGATGGCTCGGACGGCCAAAATCACCATGGCCGACCACAACAACGGCACCTTTTGTTTTTCCTGCCATCAGGAAGGTGGTCGGGCCTTCTCGGCCACCAATTGCATTAGGTGCCACACCCAGTAGGCGCCATGCCAAAATGAGCTGGTCGCAAAGGTCGCAAAACATATTAATGATCAGTTGCTCGCAATGTACTTTATTATAATGCATTTAGTAATCATCTGAAATCATTTGATTAAAAAATTATGACAGGTGTCTAAATGCGAAAAAAACGTAATCCTCAAATGAACATATTCGAAATCCTCGGCAAGAATCCAGGCCCTAAGGAGCTTGAACAAATTTCTGCCATTTTGGATGCCAACCCGGAAATGCTGGATCTAGCTTTTGCTGACCTTATCCGAAATCGCAGAAAAGACACCGGGCGAAACGGATTGACAGCAGAGCAAGTCTTACGAGCAGCCATCTTGAAGCAGGTAAGAGAGCTCACTTTATGATGAGTTGGAATATTGCCTCGCAGACTCTAACTCCTTTCGAGCTTTTGTTAATCTCAGAATGGGGCAGTGCCCAAGGAAATCTTCTCTTCAGAGTAACATAAAATCCCTGACGGAAGATACATGGATTGCCATCCATCAGTTATTGACATCGTACGCCCGAAAAGAAAATTTAGATAATGGTCGAAAGCTCCGGCTCGACTCAACAGCTATTGAAACAGACATACATCCTCCAAGCGACTCGACTCTTCTTAAAAAAAAGTTGCAGATCAAGCTGAGCGCCGCGTATTCAAAGGAGAAAAAGTTCCAGCCTCTGAAAAGGTAGTTTCCTATTTTGAAACTCACACGGACATTATTGTCAAAGGCAACCGTAAGACCGAATACGGCCATAAAATATTTCTTACCGGTGGCCCGTCAAATATGATTCTTGACTGCCTTATTGAGCGGGGTAACCCCGCTGACACAGATCGTTTTCAAACGTTACTTGATCGCCACAAAAAACAATTTGGCCGTCCTCCTCGACAGACTACCGCAGACGGAGGTTTTGCATCAAAAAGCAATCTTGAATATGCCAAAGCCCTCCAGGTCAAGGATGTTGTTTTTTCAAAGAAACGAGGCTTGTCGATAAAGGACATGGCAAAAAGCAATTGGGTTTATCGTAAACTGAAAAACTTCCGTGCCGGGATCGAAGCAAACATATCAACACTCAAACGATCATACGGACTGGATCGATGCAATTGGGCAGGCTGGGAAGGATTCAAGCAATATGTCTGGAGTGCTATTGTATCTTATAATCTTCACGTACTTGTCCGGCTTCAACTGGCCTCAAAGTAAGTTTGTAATGCGAATTAATCGTTTCTAAGTGCTCATGGAGACGTATGTCCAAATTTTAGCGAAAAGTTATATTTGACAAAATTAGGGCAGGAATCTTGCCTTCCTATCCCAAATTTTCTTAAAAAAATGGCAAAATTACATCCGGAGACTTCTGTATAGTCGAGTTTCCGGATGGAAACGAATTAGCAAGCAACAAGACCGTCCCGATCGGGCGGTCTTGTTGCTTGGGGGGCTACCAATTTTTCCGCCGCTCCGGATTCTATGACCACTAAACGTTCCCCCATTACCCGTACGCGAACCTGGACCCACACCCAGCTCTCGCTCTTTTTGCTGTTCATCGGCGCAGGGCTAACCTTGCTGATCGGAGGGACCCTTTTTCTCGCCATCACCATGAACCTGCCGGATGTCGGGTCCCTGAACCATTACCAACCGGCTCAAACCACCCTGATCTACGATGACCAAGGGAGGATAGTGGCGCGGGTCTTTGCGGAAAACCGGATTGTCGTGCCGCTGAACGAATTACCCAAACAGCTTATTCAAGCTTTTATCGCCGCCGAGGATGCCCGTTTTTTTGATCACCACGGGGTGGACGGCTGGTCCATCGTGCGAGCTCTGGTCCGTAACCTGCAAGCTGGGGAACGGCGTCAAGGCGGCAGCACCATCACCCAGCAGGTGGCCCGGGCTTTATTGCTAGATGATCGGCGCAGGACCTACAGCCGCAAAATACGAGAGGCAATCCTGGCTTATCGCATTGACCAGCGCCTGAGCAAAGAGGATATTCTCCACATTTATCTCAATCATATCTATCTCGGCAGCGGCGCCTATGGGGTGGAGGCGGCGGCCCAAACCTATTTTGGCAAATCAGCCCGCGACCTCAACCTGGCCGAAGTTTCGCTCTTGGCTGGTCTGCCGCCAGCTCCCAGCCTTTACACCCCTTTCCGCGACTACACTGCCGCCAAGCACCGCCAAGCCTACGTCCTCAACCGCATGGCCAATGAAGGCTTCATCACCCCCACCACCGCTCGTCGGGCCTTCCTTCAGCCCCTGCTTTGGGCCTCCCCGCAAAGAATTAACCCAGTCAATGGCTACTTTATTCAGCAGGTCAAAAACCAAGTGGAGCGACGTTATGGTCGAAAAATGCTTAAAGAGGGCGGGCTCCGCATTCATACCAGCCTGAATCAGGAGTTACAGCAAAGCGCGGCGATGGCCGTAAATCTGGGCATAAAAAACTGGGAGCAACGCCAACGCGGAGGCAACATCACTGAACGGCCTCAGGCTGCCCTAATCGCCATTGCGGCCGATAGCGGCCTGGTGTTGGCGATGAGCGGTGGCACTGATTTTACCACCACTCAGTTCAATCGAGCCACCCAGGCCCGACGCCAACCCGGCTCGGCCTTCAAAACAATTATTTACGCCGCCGCCCTGGAAAGGGGGATGACTCCGGCCACGATCATTGATGATATCCCCATCAACCTGCCAGGGGTTGGACCGCGCCAGCGATGGGAGCCGAGAAATTTCACCAATCGCTTTTACGGTCCCACTACCTTGCGCGACGGTCTGGTATTTTCCCGCAATATCGCCACCATAAACATCGTGCGGGAAATCGGAATGACACCGGTAACCTACATGGCCCAACGACTAGGGATTACAAGTCCGCTGAACAAAAATCTTTCTTTAGCCCTGGGATCATCAGAACTTTCCGTAATGGAATTGACCGCGGCTCACGCCGCCTTCGCTAACGGCGGCATTTACCACCGGCCAATCTTTATCAAAAGAATTGAAGATCATCAGGGCAATGTTTTGGAACAGACGAAAAGCAAGGGCAGAAGAGCCATGGATGTTCGAACCGCCTACCAGGTAACCAAGATGCTACAAGGAGTAATCAAGGAGGGTACCGGTCGCGGTGTAGCCGCTATCGACCTCCCGGCGGCGGGAAAAACCGGCACCACCAACCGTTATATGGATGCCTGGTTTGTCGGCTACACCCCCCATCTGGTCACCGGAGTCTGGGTGGGATTTGACCGGATGAAATCTTTGGGCTCAGGTGAAAGCGGCGGCCGTGCCGCCGCTCCCATCTGGCTGAATTTTATGCAACAAGCCAAAAAGCAGGTAAAAACCGAAAGATTCATCCGCCCACAGGGAATCGTCATGATCCCTATCAACAACGCGACCGGGAACTTCAAGGAGGAAAGTTCCCAACGAATATCCTGGGAGGCTTTTCGCACCGACAACCTACCCCCAGCCATGCTTGCTCCAGTGTCAACAAACAATGGAGTTTATAACTTTTAGCCGTCAGATGAAGAAATCAAACAAGAAAACACCTTAAGTTAACCACTTAATAGTTAACAGTTTTTTTCAGATCAGAACGATGCTTTGCGGGGCCGATTTTTGAGGTCATCGATCCCGAAATCAAGCACCGTGAAATTGGCCAGTAGCCTTTGGTGCAACTCTTCACTTTTGATCGAATCCGGAACGATGATCCGGATAGAAACTTGCTTCTGGCCCTGAGCAACGTCCTCAAACGAGGTAAAAATACTAATCACCCTGGCCTCGCATCGGTACATATTTTCCATCACTTTGGAAACTGAACCGGGGACGTCGGGCAGATCAAAAACATAGCGCCGGGCACCATCCTGAATCCCTGAGTTGCGGACAAAAGCCCGCAGCACATCAGTTTCGCTGAGCAACCCAATCAAACGCTCTTCGTCGTCAACCACCGGCAAACCAGAAATTTTATCCTCAAGCATGACCACTGCGGCCAACTCCAGGCTGTCCTTGCCCTTAAGAGTCAAGGGAGCGACGGTCATCACATCCCCGACTTTCGTTGCGGAGAGCAAATAATAAAGTTCATGGATATCCATAGAGGCGGTTTTGGCAGGAGAAGCATCCTTGACGTCACGGTCGGTCACGATTCCATGTGCACTTCCCCCAGTATAGCGGACACACCGAAGAGTTAGGTTACAATAAATAACCTTATAACCTTGGAGGTGTAAAATGCAAGAGAGCAGAAGGCATAGGACGTACGACCGGCAGTTCAAAGAAGAAGCAATACGGCTTGTGACAGAAGGCGGGCGATCAGTAACAGAAGTAGCCCATAGCCTTGGGATTCACGAGAATCTGCTGCACACATAGAAACGAAAGCATAAAGAAGACCCATATCGGGCAGTTTCCCTGGCAAAGGCCACCTAAAGCCAGAGGAAGAAGAACTCAAAAGGCTGCTGAAAGAAAATGCCAACCTGAAGGATGATAGGGAAATCCTAAAAAAAGCGTTGGCCATCTTCTCAAAACACCCCAGATGAAATACTGGTTCATGGATCAGTATCGCTCCACACATGGGGTGCAGAGGATGTGCCGAGTCATTGGAGCATCAAGGAGCGGATATTACAGCAGGAAGATACAGCCTCAGAGCAAGAGGCAGAAGGAAAACGAAAAGATACTCATGGAGATAAGAGAATCACACAAAAACAGTCGCAGGGCATATGGAAGTCCGAGAATCACGGAGGATTTGCAGGCAAAAGGGACAAGATGTGGCGAAAACCGCGTAGCCCGATTAATGAAAATACATGGCATTGTTGCCAAGACAGCAAAGAAGTTCAAAGCGACAACGAACTCGAAGCACAATTTGCCTGTTGCTCCCAATCTCCTGAGTCAGAACTTTGAGGTAGAAAAGCCAAATACCGTATGGGTATCTGATATTACGTATATTGCAACCATGGAAGGCTGGCTGTATCTGGCAGTAATATTGGATCTCTATTCCCGGCAGGTAGTTGGCTGGGCTATGAGCGACCGGCTGACATCCGGGTTTGTTGTCAAAGCCTTATATCAGGCCGTAGGGCGGAGGAAGCCCGGTACAGGATGTATATTTCATTCTGATAGAGGGGTTCAATACGCAAGCTCTGATTTCAGGGATGCACTAAAGGCTTATGGTTTTATCCAGAGTATGAGCAGGAAGGGTAATTGTTATGACAATGCGGTTGCTGAAAGCTTTTTCCACACGCTAAAGACAGAGCATGTATATGATTACCGGTATGAAACACGGCCAGAGGCTATACAAAGTATTTTCGAATATGTTGAGATGTTCTATAATCGTAGATGTTCTATAATCGTCAGAGGAGGCATTCAGCGCTGGGATACCGTTCACCAGTATCTTTTGAACTGGAGGCCATGGCAGCCTAGCTTAACTGGAGTGTCCGTGAAAACGGGGGAAGATCATTGTAACTTGCCGTGAGAAACCACCGGCAACCGCCGAATGTTGTATTCTTTCATGATCCTGGTGGCCCGCATCAGGGAGGTATTTTCATCCAAAAACTAAAACAAACCGTTTTAATTTGTTTCCGGCTGTTTTGATATTTAACGAAAGTTCTTATCAATTCGTCTGTTTCTGGTAAAATATCACTTGTTTTTTCGGCATTGTTAATTTTGAATCGACAACTCAGGCATAACTTGTTAGAAACAAGTAACAAATCTCCCGTTAATCTATACTCACTTAACACTACCGTTTTTTTCGATATACCAAGCAGCTTATTGACCTGTAAAAAAACATGCACCAGCAAGCAATTCTAGGGGGGCGGCCAGGCCGCCCCTTTAACGACCAACAACTCGATCGCCTTTTGCGCTTATTAGCCGACGAAGAGAGTTTTGTTTTCCTGGAGAGCGCCAGGGTAACCCCAGAAAACCACCGATCCCTGCTCTTTCTCCGCCCCAGCAAACTGCTGATCATGCAACCCTGTGAGAGCGTCGCTGACTTTTTTGCCGCCATCGAACAGGAATTAAGCCAAGGCCATCATTTGGCCGGCTGGTTTGCCTATGAGCTTGGCTATCTGCTGGAATCTCGATTGCGACCGCTGCTACCGGAGGGAGACCGCCCTCTGGCGGTGCTTGGGGTCTTTCCCCCTCCTTTGATTTATAATCACACCCTAGGGCGCTGCCTTAAAATCATCCCCTGGGAGCCGCGGGACAACCAGCCCCTCAGCTCGTCGTTATCCACTTGCTCCCCTTTAACCAAACCAGAGCTTGCGGCAAATAAACCGCGCTTGAATCTGGAAGAGAGCCAGTATTTGCAACAAGTCGAGCAGATTAAAAACCACATTGCCGCCGGCGATACCTATCAGGTCAACTACACCATTAAGCAGGAGTTTCCCTATCAAGGTTCGGCGGCCGCCCTTTACCGTACTCTCCGCCGTAATCAGCGGGTTAGCTATGCCGCCTGGCTTAAACTGAACGGCGAGAACACCCTCTCTTTTTCCCCGGAGCTTTTTCTGCGCCGTAAAGATCGCCATTGCACGGTTCGGCCGATGAAGGGCACCTGCCGCCGGGGGCTGACTGCCGAGGAGGACGTCAAAATGGCGACATTCCTCCGCAATGATGAAAAAAATCGCAGCGAAAACGTGATGATTGTTGACCTCTTGCGTAACGATCTCGGCCGAATTTGCCGCCCCGGCACGGTCAAAACCACTCAGTTGTTCACGACGGAAAGCTACGAGACTCTGCACCAGATGACTTCTACCATTCAAGGAGAGTTATACAATAATCTTAACCTGGCGGAAATATTTCAAGCCCTTTTCCCTTGCGGTTCGGTGACCGGGGCTCCTAAAATTCGGACCATGGAAATTATTCGGGAACTGGAAAAAGAACCGCGCGGCGTTTATACCGGCGCCATCGGTTTTATCAGCCCGCAAAATGAGATGGTTTTCAACGTGCCCATTCGCACTGTCTGTCTGCGAGACGGCCTGGCCACCATGGGCATCGGTTCAGGGATTGTCAACGATTCCGACCCCCAGCGAGAGTGGCAGGAGTGTCAACTCAAAGGCCAGTTTCTCAGTCAACCAATCCCGTCCTTTGTCCTGATCGAAACCATGCTCTGGCAGCCAGAGTACGGCTACCATTTCCTTGATCTCCACTTGGAGCGACTACTGACTTCCGCCACTAGGTTGAGCTTTGTCGCCGATCTCGCGGAAATTCAGGAGTTGCTGGTCGCCGAGGCAACAACCTTTACCGAGGCCCGCCGGGTTCGCCTGAGCCTGGCCAAAGACGGCACCCTGGACCTGACCCATGCCATCTTCAGCGACCAGCCTTGTTTCTTCAGCTGGGAGGAATTACCCACAGCCGAGGGGCGTGAATTACCGGTGGTCACCATTGCCACTCAGCCGGTTGATCCCGACCAGCCTCTACTTTATCACAAAACCAATTCACGAGCTATCCGGGAGTTTTACGATGGACAAAGGCAAAAAGCCTTGGCCGCAGGTTATCATGATGTGCTTTTCATCAACACCAGGGGCGAAGTAAGCGAAGGGGCAATAAGCAATATCTTTATCCGCAAAGGAGGCCAACTGCTTACCCCACCCCTGAGTTCCGGGCTGCTCAATGGGGTTTTACGCCGTCATCTGCTGAGCCTAAAACACCCACCCCTGCGCGAAAAGACCATCTATATTCAAGACCTGCGGGAGGCGGAGGCCATTTATATCGGCAATTCCCTGCGTGGCCTAAGTCAGGTACGACTTCGCTCCGGTGGGGATGAATCTGGGCGCTTAAGTCGCTCCTCAGCGTTGCCATGTCCTCCGGAGAGCTGATTGAGCTATACGAATGTTGCTTGAATTTCGCAACTACCGAGAGAAACAACTAAAAAAAATCAATCTGAAACTTTTAGGCAATTTATGATATGATCTTGCGGCTATCTTGAAAAATTAGCTATTTTGTTCGAGATCAAGGCCTGCGAAAAAAAATTACCGCAGGCATAAGGTTGATATTCCGAGGATAATTTTTTGAGCATAACGCAGAAATCGGGCGAAAGAGCAATTTTTCAAGGTGGCCTGAAGACATCCCAGTTCCAATGAAACCAAACTTCAACGAATACATCCGAGAACGAGTACTCCTGGCCGACGGGGCTATCGGTACCTATCTCTTTGCCAAAGGCATTGAGCCGGACAAAAATATCGAGCAACTCAACCTTGGTGAATCGGATCTAGTTTATTCGATGCACGAAGAGTATATCCGGGCCGGCAGTCGGTTGCTTACAACCAACACCTTCGGGGCCAATCGCCTTAAACTGGAGGCCGCGGGACTAGCGGACAAAACCCGACAAATCAACCAAGCCGGGGTCGAGCTGGCTCTTCGAGCTGCCGGCAGCGACATATATGTAGCCGGGTCGGTGGGCCCCAGTGGGGCTGATTTTCCTCTGACTGATGCTGCGGGATTGGCCGGGTTGGTCGGACTGTCCGGGCAGGATGGAGACGTCATCCGGGCCGTCTTCCGAGAGCAAATAGAAGCCCTGCTCGATGCCGGGGTTGACCTATTGGTTTTGGAAACTTTTAGCCACCTCGATGAATTACTGCTGGCCATCAGGATTAGTCGCGAACTGATGGCCGATATTCCGATTGTCGCCAACATGGTCCACCCTCAGCAAGGCCAAAGCGCCGCCGGGCGCGACGCCTTGGTCTGTGGTCGGGCTGCCCTTAAAGCCGGAGCCAATGTGGTTGGTTCTAACTGTGGCCGGGGTGTTCGAGCCATGCTGACCGCGATCGAAAACTTATCGTCCCTGGGCGCTGAAACACCGCTGGCCGCCTTTCCAAATGCGGGTTTTCCCGAAATTGTTGGCCATCGTTTAATTTATCCGGCCGAACCGGCTTACATGGCTCGAGCGCTCGGCGATATGATCAAGGCCGGAGCCCGGCTGGTCGGGGGCTGTTGCGGCACCACTCCTACCCATATCCAGGAATTCGGCAAACGTCTGCGCCTTAAACGCCGTCCCTTGAGCCGGATCAACAACAAGGGCCCGAGCGACAACTCTCAGGAGGACCAGCCTTTAAACGCGGCAAAACCGGGGGCCCTGCTCACTGGTTTTGCCCCCAATCGTCTGCCCATCCTGGTGGAATTGGATCCACCCACCAATCTTGAGACCAGCGGCGTACTGCGGGGGGCAGAGGCCCTGGCCCAAGCCGGAGTTGATGCCATCTCGTTAGGGGAAAATCCGCTGGCGGTGCTGCGGGCCGACAACATCTCTTTAGCCCATCACATTCGCCGCGAGCTAGGTATTGCCACGATCGCCCATCTTAGTTGTCGGGATCGCAATACGCTGGGGCTGCAATCTCAAATCATGGGCGCGCATCTCCTGGGCATTGACGGGATTTTGGCGGTGACCGGCGATCCGATCAGCACCGGTGATCAACCGGGGGCCAGCGGGGTTTTCGATGTTCAGTCTTACGGCCTGATTCACATACTTAACCAGTTCAATCAAGGCCGTAATTTGGCCGGCAAAGACCTGAAGGGCACTTGCAACTTCTCCATCGGGGCCGCCTTTAGCTATAGACCCAGCAACCCGGATCCGCAGATTAGCCGCTTAGAGCGCAAGGCCGCCTTGGGCGCGGTTTTTGCCATGACCCAACCATTTTTCAGCGCGATAGCGGTGGAGGAAATGCTGGAACGTACCGCCCATCTGGATATTCTTATTTTCCCCGGCATCTTTCCCCTGGTTTCAGCCCGCAACGCCGATTTTCTTCATCACGAAGTACCGGGAATTACCATTCCGGCCGAGCTGCGACGTAAACTATGGAGCTATGAAGCGGTGGAGGACCAACGTAAAGTGGCGGATGATTTTACGCGCAAACTGCTGGCCGCTATCTGCCCGTTAATCGACGGCCTTTATTTGATCAGCCCCTTAAACAAGTGGGAGATCACCGCCAGATTGACTCAGGAAATTCGCCAGGCCGGCTGGCAAGGCCGCGGTCGGACGACCAGCAAACTAAACGAGTGAGCCGCTTGCCAAAGTCGTCATTCCCGTAAAGCTTGTCCCGGCAGGCAGTGAGCAAAAAACGAAAATCCAGAGCATTACGTGATCCATCAGCAATACTGGATTTCCACTTCCGTGGAAATAACAAACAAGACTATTTTTCAAGACTATTTTTCAGCCTTTTGTTAAGAGACTCGATGGCTACGGAATCGATTTCCAACTGACTTTTATCTTGACAGAATCAATAAGTTGAAATTGAATAGTTTTACGCCTCTTTTCAGATGACCCCTGCCCCCTAGTCCCTGTTTGTCCGCAGGGCATAATGTTCGTGCATCGGAAAAACAAAGTGTCTCTGACCTATAACCTCTAACCTCTGATCCCCGAAGGGGACCAGATTCAAGGAGGATTCAAGGAGTACCAAAAATGGCCAACTATCTTTTCACTTCCGAGTCCGTTGCCGAAGGCCACCCCGACAAAGTGGCCGATCAAATTTCCGATGCCATTCTCGATGCCATTTTGGCCCAGGATAAATTCGCCCGGGTAGCCTGTGAAACCTTGGTAACCACCGGGATGGCCCTGATTGCCGGCGAGATCACCGCCGAGGCCTGGGTGGACATGCCCGCGATTGTCCGCCAGACCATCCGTGAGATTGGCTATAACTCCTCGGATATGGGGTTCGATTGGCAATCGTGTGCGGTGTTGACCACCATCGACAAACAATCTCCAGATATCGCTCAGGGGATTGACAAGGGCCGAGGACTCGATCTCGATCAGGGAGCCGGCGATCAGGGCCTGATGTTTGGTTATGCCTGTACCGAAACCAAGGTGCTGATGCCAATGCCGATAACCTACGCCCATCGCTTGGTGAAACGCCAGGCGGAAATAAGAAAAGCCGGTCGTCTGCCCTGGCTGCGTCCCGATGCCAAGAGTCAGATCACCATCGAATACGAAAATGGCCGGCCCAAACGAATTGAGGCGGTGGTCCTTTCAACCCAGCATTCCCCGGAGGTCGATTATGAAGACCTGCGGGAAGGGGTGATGGAAGAGATCATCAAGCCGATTCTACCGGCGGCGATGCTGGATAAAAACACCAAGTACTTCATAAATCCCACCGGTCGTTTTGTCATCGGAGGGCCGGTGGGCGACTGCGGGGTAACCGGGCGCAAGATTATTGTCGACACCTACGGCGGTATGGGCTCGCACGGCGGCGGGGCCTTCTCCGGCAAGGATCCATCCAAAGTGGATCGTTCTTCATCCTACATGAGCCGTTATGTCGCCAAGAACATCGTGGCCGCGGGCCTAGCCGAGCAGTGTGAGGTTCAAATCGCTTACGCCATCGGGATTTCCCACCCGGTCTCGATCAACGTGGTCACCTTCGGTAACGGCAAAATCAGTGACGATAGAATCCGTCAACTGATCCGCGAACATTTCGATCTGCGACCCAAGGCGATTATTCAGCAACTGGATCTGCTGCGCCCCATCTATCGTAATACCGCAGCTTACGGCCACTTCGGCCGAGAGCGGGAAGAATTCACCTGGGAACGGACCGACAAGGCTGAGGCCTTGCGCGACGCCGCTGGCCTGAAGGGCAACCACCAGAGTTGACTCTTCTGACAAGCTGTGCAACCGATAAAAATCAAAGTTAAAGCTGGAAAATCAAAAATAGATAAGGATGGGTTATGGTGAGTAACCAAGCACTGGCAACCAACGACTACAAGGTAGCTGACCTGAGTCTGGCTGCGTGGGGTCGCAAGGAAGTAATAATCGCTGAAACCGAAATGCCGGGGCTGATGGCTCTACGTCAGGAATACGGTGCGAACAAACCCCTCAGAGGGGCCAGAATTAGCGGCTGTCTACATATGACTATTCAAACCGCCGTTCTAATGGAAACCCTGGTGACCCTGGGGGCTGAACTCCGCTGGTCGTCGTGCAATATTTTCTCCACCCAGGACCAGGCCGCTGCCGCCATGGCCGCCGTCGGCATTCCCATCTTCGCTTGGAAGGGCGAAACCGAAGAGGAATTCTGGTGGTGTATCGAGCAGAGCATCTTCGGCCCCGATGGCTGGCGACCCAACCTGATCATTGATGACGGCGGCGACCTCACCCAGGTTATGCATGAAAAATATCCCGAACTGATGAAAGATATCAGGGGAATCAGCGAGGAGACCACCACCGGGGTTCATCGGCTCTATGAAATGACCAAAACCGGCGCTTTGTTGACCCCGGCCATCAACGTTAACGATTCGGTAACCAAGTCCAAGTTCGACAATCTTTACGGCTGTCGGGAATCACTGCTCGACGGGATCAAGCGGGCCACCGACGTGATGATCGCCGGCAAAATCTGTGTGGTCTGTGGTTACGGCGACGTTGGCAAGGGTTGTGCCCAAGCTTTCCGGGGGATGGGGGCCACCGTTTTGGTTACCGAGTGTGACCCGGTTTGCGCACTGCAAGCGGCGATGGAAGGCTACCGGGTAGTAACCATGGAAGAGGCCGCCCCTCGGGGCGATATCTTCGTCACCGCCACCGGCAACGTACGCGTGATTACTCGATCCCACATGGAAAAGATGCGGGATCAGGCCATTGTTTGTAACATTGGGCATTTTGACAGCGAGATTGAAATCGACGCGCTGCGCGACCTGCCCTGGGACAACATCAAGCCTCAGGTCGATCACATAATCTTCCCCGACGGTCACCGGATTATCATTCTGGCCGAGGGCCGGTTGGTCAATCTGGGTTGCGCCACCGGCCATCCCAGTTTTGTGATGAGTAACTCGTTCACCAACCAGGTCTTAGCTCAAATCGAACTCTGGCAGAACCACCAGTGTTACAAGAATCAGGTTTACGTGCTGCCTAAACATCTGGACGAAAAAGTGGCCCGTCTTCATCTGGACCGAATTGGCGCAAATCTCACCCAGTTGACCCCGGAACAGGCTGAGTATATCGGCGTGTCAGTGGAAGGCCCGTACAAGCCCGATCGCTACCGCTATTAGGGTCTGCGAGGTCATTAAGGATTAAAAGAGAGCCTCCGGCAAAAATTAATTTTCCTCTATCATCACGATGAGCATTGCTTCCCTGGGAGGTTACAGTGGTAAGTGGCGACGCTATAGGCTTGGCTATCACCATCCGGGGCACGGTTCAGGGCGTGGGCTTCCGGCCCTTTGTCTATCGATTGGCCCGGCGCTTAGGCATTGCCGGGACCGTTAACAATACCGGGGAGGGCATCTTAATTCAGGTCCAAGCTCCGGATGAACAGATCAAGGCCTTTGTCTCAGCGCTGCGTAACGAAGCTCCTCCCCTGACCCGGATCTCTTCACTGCAGCAGGCTCCGCTGGGTGTGAACCAGACTTGGCGGAAATTTTCCATCCTGACCAGTACCGCAAGCGGTGCTCCCCAAACCTTGGTCCCACCCGATATGGCCCTGTGCGCGGATTGTCGTCGGGAGTTGCTCGATTCGACTAACCGTCGTTATGCTTACCCCTTTATTAACTGCACCAATTGCGGACCGCGTTTCTCCATCATCGAAACAACGCCCTACGACCGACTCGGGACCTCGATGCGCTGCTTTCCCCTTTGTGGTGAGTGCCAAGATGAATATGACGACCCGGATGATCGGCGTTTTCACGCCCAACCCAATGCCTGCCCCGCCTGTGGCCCGTCTCTGTCTTGGCATGATACTATAAGCTCTGCGACGGCACTTTGGGAAAAGACAGGGGTGACCGGGAGAAAGACGGTAACTTCACCACCACCGCCGGCGGCTGCTACTACTATTGTTGCCGTGGTGGATGAGGATGAGAAGAAGAAGGAATTGGCCGCCACTGCGGTGGCGACGGCCCTGTCTGCTACCGCGACAGCCCTGGCAGCAGACAGGGTTGTCGCCCTGCGTGGCCTGGGGGGCTTCCACCTAGCGGTTAATGCGGCATCCGCAGAGGCGGTAGCCCGCTTGCGCCACCGCAAGAAACGGCCAAGCAAACCTCTGGCCGTTATGGCGGGAAATTTGGCGGATCTACGGGTAATCTGCGAGCTTGACCGAGAGAGCGAGGAACTGTTGCAGGGGCCCCAGCGTCCCGTGGTCTTGGTACCCAAGAAAGCAGGCACAGGCGACGAGCTGGCGCCCAACCTGGCTCCGGGCGTTGCCGAACTGGGGGTAATGCTACCCTATACTCCGCTCCATGAACTTCTTTTTCAGATGCCCAACTGTCCCAGGGTCTTGGTGATGACCAGCGGTAACCGTAGTGGTGATCCCATCTGTGCCTCAAACAAGGAGGCTCATCAACGACTGTCTGAAATTGCTGACGGTTTTCTCCTTCATAACCGGGAGATCGTTAACCGGATTGACGACTCGGTGGTTCGAGTCATGGCCGGTCGACCGCGCCTCATCCGCCGGGCCCGGGGCTACGTTCCGGAACCCGTGGATCTGCTCTGGAATTTGCCGCCGCTTTTGGCCTGCGGCGGCGACCTTAAGTCCACCTTCTGTCTAGCCGATGCCCGGGCGGCCCACCTCAGTCGGCACCTTGGGGACTTGAACCGGTTGGAGGTTTTGGAGTTTTATCGGGAATCCGTTGACCATCAGCAGCGCTTGCTGGGGATAACGCCAAAACTTGCGGTTTGCGATATTCACCCCGACTTTATGAGCAGCCATTATGGGCGCCAGCTTGGCCTGCCACTCTACCGGGTTCAGCACCATCATGCCCACCTGGTGGCGGTTATGGCCGAACACGGCTTGGATTGCCAGGTCCTGGGGGTGGTCCTGGATGGCGCTGGGTATGGCGAAGATGGGACTATTTGGGGCGGCGAGATCATGCTGGCCGACCCCATCGATTATCAGCGCCTGGCCAGCTTCGAACTGTTGCCCCTGCCCGGCGCTGACGCCGCCGCAACCGCGCCCTGGCGCATGGGGCTGGCCGCTCTAAGCCATGCTTTTGGGCTGAAAGGCGTTGATGTTGATTCAGTCCTGGTTCCGGCCCTACAGCAGATCGACAAGAGATCGCGGCGGGTGGTGACCACCATGATCGATCAAAGCCTGAATACGCCGCTGACTTCAAGTTGCGGCCGCCTCTTTGATGCGGTGGCCGCCTTGCTCGGGGTTCGTTTGCAGGCCGAGTACGAGGGCCAAGCGGCCATGGAGTTGGAGGCCTTAGCCCAACAAGCCCAGATCGAACATCCACAACATATTATACCCCGCTTACCGGTAGTTCTGCGTTATGCCCATAGCCATAACCACAAGCATGATCATATGCACGAGCATGTTCATGAGCATGCTCGTGCCCGAGGTCACGATCATATTGGTGTGCATATTCATCGGTATGCTCACAGGCATGACTTAGCTATTTTGCGTATAGGCCTTACCGAGATGATCCGGGCGTTGAGCGCCCAGATCAGCGACGGAACCAGCCCGGGCCTGCTCGCCCTGGCCTTTCACCAATGGCTGATCGTCAGCCTGACCCGGGCCCTGATCGCGGTTGTGCCCAAGAACCAAGAGCAAATCGTACTTCTTAGCGGTGGTTGCCTGCAAAACCGCTTGCTGTTAGAGGGACTGAGCACCGCTTTGGAGCGAGAAAACTTTAAAGTTTATAGCGGTCAGCGAATCCCGGTCAACGATGGGGGAATTTCGTTGGGTCAGGCTGTAATAGGAGGGTTGCGCCATGTGTCTGGCCGTGCCGATGCGGGTTATTGAAATCAACGATTTAGTCGCGCTGGTTGATCTGGAGGGCATTCAACTGGAGGTCCGCCTGGATATCGTTGACCACCGGCCGATGGTCGGCGATTATCTGATTATTCACGCCGGTTTTGCCCTCCATACCCTGGATCCGACAGAGGCTGAGATCAACCTGCGTCTAATACGAGAGATGGCCGACGGCCTTAACCAACCGCCGGAGCATGATCCAGAGCATGCTCAAGAGCATGTTCTCAAGGGTATTCCCAAGGGTGTTTCCAGGGGGGTTACAAAACACGCTCCAGGGCATGATCCAGAGCGTGCTCCCAAGCATGTTCCCAGGCATGCTCCCAAGAACGACCTGAAACGCACGCCGGAACACAACTTAAAGCATGACTTAAAGCGTGATCTACCATGAGATACGTCGACGAGTTTCGCGATCAGGGCCTGGCCCAAGACTTGGCTGCGACGCTGAGCCGAACTCTAACCCGACCTCGCCGAATCATGGAGGTCTGCGGCACCCATACCATGGCTGTTTTTCGCAATGGCCTGACGACACTACTGCCCGAGGGCCTGGAGCTGGTCTCCGGGCCCGGTTGCCCAGTCTGTGTCACCTCGGCCCCCCATATCGATGCCTTTCTCGCCCTGGCTGGTCGTTCGGGAATTATAATCGCCACCTTTGGTGACTTGTTTCGAGTCCCGGGCAGCGCCGGAACTTCGCTGGCTCATGCCCGTTCTCAGGGGGCCCGAATCGAGGTGATTTATTCGCCCATGGAGGGGCTGCGTCTAGCCCGCGACCACCCCGATGAAACCGTAATTTTGCTCGGAATCGGCTTTGAGACTACCACTCCGGGGGTGGCGGCCACCATCCGGGTAGCCAAGCGAGAGGGGCTGAACAACTTTCTCTGCTTTTCCACCCAGAAACTAATACCGCCGCCACTGATGAGCTTGTTCGCTGACCCTGAGCAGAATATCGACGCTTTGCTCTGTCCCGGTCATGTCAGCGCCATTATCGGGACTGCGGCCTACGCACCCCTGGCCAAACAATATCATCTGCCCTGTGTGATCAGCGGCTTTGAGCCGGTGGATATCCTCCAGGCCCTGCTCCTCCTAGTCCGTCAACTCGAGGAGGGCCGGGCCCAGGTGGAAAACGCCTACACCCGGGTGGTGAGCCATGCCGGCAACATCCCGGCCCAAACTTTAGTGGCCGAGGTCTTTGCCCCGGCAGATACGGCCTGGCGGGGCCTGGGAATCATTCCCGACAGTGGTCTTGCCCTGCGCGACCATTATCGCGTTCACGATGCTCAGGAGCGACTGGGAGTTGTGGTAGCCCCCGCAACCGAGGTTCAGGGCTGTCGATGTGGTCAAATCCTTCAGGGCCGGATCCGTCCACCTGCGTGTCCCAAGTTCAAAGCACTCTGTACGCCCGCTAATCCCGTGGGCCCCTGCATGGTCTCCAGTGAGGGAACCTGTGCCGCTTATTATAATTATGCTCCGGAATCTCCAGCAAAACGCCGGACCCCGATATTACGGCAAGATACTCAGCAAGTTATGCCCGCGTCGGCGGGCGGTAGCGAAAGGAGCTCATGACCACCCCAACTATTCTCCTTGATCACGGGAGCGGCGGTCTGGCCGGTCAAGAACTGATCAGCTCCCTGTTTCTCAAATATCTCAATCATCCGGTTCTGGCATTGCTCGAGGACAGCGCGGTTATTGCTAACGGCCCAGGACGACTGGCATTGACCACAGACAGTTATGTAGTTGATCCACTGTTTTTTCCCGGAGGCGATATCGGTTCACTAGCCGTGCATGGGACCATCAACGATCTGGCCATGTGCGGGGCCCGGCCTTTGGGGCTGACCCTGGGCTTGATTTTGGAAGAGGGGTTGGAACTGGCGACGCTGGAGCGGGTGATGGTCTCGATTGCCCGGGCCACCAAGCAAAGCGAGGTGCCGATACTGGCCGGGGATACCAAAGTGGTACCCCGCGGCAAAGCCGACAAGTTATTCATCAACACTTCAGGGCTGGGACTGGTGGCCGTTGAGGTTGAGCTGAGCTCACGCCTGGCTCGCCCCGGAGATAAGATCATCCTCTCCGGGACCATGGGTGACCATGGGCTGACTATTATGGCCACTCGAGCCGGGCTGGCCTTGGGTGGCAATCTCAGCAGTGATTCTATGCCTCTGCACCGGATGGTAACAGCCCTGCTTGCCGGTTTAAAGACCGGCTCAGTGCGAGCCCTGCGTGACCCCACCAGAGGAGGGGTGGCCACGGTTCTGGGCGAAATTGCCGGAGCCGCAGGTTGCAGTGTCGAGGTCAATGAGGCCGATTTGCCCATACGACCTGAGGTCCGGGGGGGATGCGAGATTTTGGGCCTGGATCCGCTTTACTTGGCCAACGAAGGTAAATTGTTGGCCGTGGTCGCCCCCGAGGTCGCGGATGCGGCCCTGAAACTACTGCGGAGCCAAGAGGGCGGAAGCGCCAGCGCCATCATCGGCACCATGGGCCGCAGCCCGGCGGGCCAAGTGACCATGCTGACCATCATCGGTGGAACCCGGATTATCACGCCACTACACGGCGAGCCCCTACCCAGGATTTGTTGAGATAGGCCGGAGTTGAGATAGGCCGGCTATAAACTGGAAATAACGAGGATGACCTGAATATCCGACCAATGGTATCTCAAGATGCATGAGTTTTCCCTGGTTCAGGGGCTAATGGAACAACTTACAAAACTGGCCGCAGAGCATGAAGCTAAGCGAATTTTACGGGTGCACGTAGAGATCGGTCGTTTTTCCGGGGTAGTGGCTGATTCGTTTAGTTTTGGTTTTACGGCCTTGGCCCCGCTTGCGCCACTGACCAGGGACGCTAAACTGGTAATAATGAGTCCAACTTTGCAGTATGGCTGCCGGGTTTGCGACCAACGTACCGTCAAGACGGGCGATGCCCAGCCCGAGCATTGTCCCTGCTGTGGCTCGCAAGATTTTTTTTCTCTAGGTGATGACGATATCATCTTGCAACAGGTAGAGATGGAGTGATTGAATCATTAGAATTGTTAAATCGTGATGAGGTGCCCAATGTGTGAATCCTGTGGTTGCGCGCGTGACCATAAAGTAAGCGGAAACCGGCAACAAGCTAACCTCAATAAGAGCCTGTTTGCGGCCAACCGGGCTCTGGCTCGGGAAAACCGGAAACATTTTGATCGCCGCGGCCTGGTGGTCATCAATATGATCTCCAGCCCGGGCTCAGGCAAAACAACTTTGCTGGAAAAAACCATCGAGGCTCTGGGCCATACCACGCGGATCGGGGTAATTGAAGGTGATATCGAGACCGAGCGAGATGCGGAACGTATCCGGGCCAAGGGAGTACCGGTAGTCCAACTGACCACTGGCGGGGCCTGTCATCTGGATGCGGCCCAGGTTCATCGCGGCCTGCACCTCCTGGAGCAAGAGGAGGGCGGTCAAAATATCCGCCTGCTGTTTATCGAAAATGTCGGCAATCTGGTCTGTCCGGCTGCTTTTGACTTGGGCGAACACCAGCGGATGGTGGCCGTATCGGTGCCCGAGGGCTCGGACAAGCCAGCCAAATACCCCAAGGCGTTTGCCACCGCCCAGCTCTTGCTAATCAGCAAGACCGATTTGCTGCCCTACTTTGATTTTTCCATGGATGAAGCCCAAGCCGAGGCCCGACGGATCAATCCGGCGCTAGAGATAATTGCCTGTTCGGCGGTAAGTGGCGCAGGATTTGATCAGTGGTTGGATTGGCTGCGGCGGCTCGACGCTCAATCGTCGGCGACCGGAAAAAATCGAAAAAAATGATCAACCGGGCCCCGGCCATTGCCGATGGCATACCGGGCCCCGGCGGCGATAGCTCCGGTAATGTATTCCTTGGCCAACCGGACTGCCTCCTCCAGGCCCTCTCCCTTAGCCAGGCCCGAGGCGATAGCTGAAGAGAGGGTGCAACCGGTACCGTGATTGTTCACGGTCTTGATTCTCGTAGCCGGGAACACACAAACCTTCCGTTGGGCGCCGATATAAAGGAAATCATCACAGTTTTCGGCTTCCCGACAGTCTTTATCTTTTAGATAATTTTCATCTTCTCGACAATCTTCACTCTCCAGGTGGCCTCCCTTCAGCAAAACATTGGCGCAACCCAACTGGGCCAGCTCACTAACCGCCCCAGCCAGATCCTGGTGGTGGCTGATCTTCCGGTCGAGCAAAACAGCGGCTTCCGGTAGGTTAGGGGTGATCAGGTCGGCCAGGGGAATAAGATGTTGTTTCAGTGCCGCGACGGCTTCATCCTCAAGCAGTTTATCACCGCTCTGAGCCACCATCACCGGATCAAGGACGATATTTTTGACTCTGAATTTTTTTAACTGTTCGGCAACCAACTCGATAAGTTCGGGATTTAAAAGCATCCCGATTTTTACCGCATCGCTACCAATGTCGCTGAGTACCGCTTCAAGCTGCTTTTGGACAAAAGCGCCGGGAACCGGATGAATGGCCTTAACTCCCAAGGTATTCTGGGCTGTCAGCGCGGTGATCACGCTCGTGGCATAACAACCGCTTGCGGCAATAGTTTTTAAGTCGGCCTGAACACCAGCTCCACCGCCACTGTCCGACCCGGCGATGGTTAATACCCGAATATAGCGTTTCTTTTTTTGTTGAGTCCCCATGCCGCGCCCCTCATGTTCCGGCCCACAGTTTTGATTAAAGTGCTGTTTTTTGAGGATGTTAGCTCGACGCTCTGCTAACTCCGGCCTCATCAAAGGTTGCCATTTCGTGAAGAATTTTCAGAGCGACATCCACCAAGCCCATGGCCAAAGCTGCTCCCGTGCCCTCACCCAGACGCATATCCAAATCGAGCAAGGGGGTCAAATTCATTTCCTGAAAAAATATTTTGTGGCCCTGTTCGGCGGAAAGATGGCTGAAGAAACAGTAATCTCGCGCCAAGGGCTGTAGTTTTATGGCCACCAGGGCCCCGGCGCTGGAAATAAAACCATCAACCACCACCGGTATCCGGCTCCGGGCTGCCTCCAGGATAACCCCGCAGATGGCGCCAATTTCTAAGCCCCCCACCGCCGCCAAGGTCGAGAGTGGTTGATCAAGCTGGGGACGATTAATCGCCAGGGCAGCCTCGATCACCTTGATTTTGTGCGATAAGACATCTTCGCTGATCCCGGTGCCCAGACCGGTAGCCAACCTGACCGGCACCGGCAGCAGGGCGGCAAACAGGGCGGCCGACGGGGTGGTGTTGCCGATGCCCATGTCCCCGGTCCCAAGAATATCGGCCCCGAATATCGGCCCCGTCTCTAATGGCTTGTCGAGCAACTTCCATGCCGACTTCAATGGCAGACAGAGCCTCTTCTTCGCTCATGGCCGGTCCCCTGACGATATTAGCGGTACCAGCTCGCACCCTGCGCTTGATCAGGCCCTCGACATTCACGGCGCCGGCTATCCCAACATCAATCACCCGCACTTCGGCGCCAACATGGCGGGCCAGGACATTAACTCCAGCCCCACCGTTTAAAAAGTTATGAATCATCTGGTTGGTCACTTCCTGAGGGTATCTGCTCACCCCTTCCTCGACCACCCCGTGATCTGCGGCAAAGGTCACGATCACCTTGCGCCGCGGCTTATAATCCAGTCGGCCGCTGATGGCGCAAGCTTGCGCCGCCAGCATCTCCAGCTTGCCCAGGCTGCCCGGCGGCTTGGTCAGATTGTCCAGCCGGGCCTGGGCCTGAGTCCTGATCTGCTGGTCGATCGGTAAAATGGCCCCACAGATATCTTGTAGTTGATTATTGCTAAGCATTGACTCGAGGTCTCCCTGCTAAATGGGTCCGCCCTCTTCTACTCCCGTACTGGCCTGCCCCCCCCTTTTTACTCGTAAATAATAGGGCTTAACCTCGTTCATCTCGCATCTTGAGAATCAGCAGAAGAGAAGAAGCCGCCGATAAGCTACCATTTTTCAACAAAACACGCATAACATATTTTCGTAGGGTCTTAGCCATCCCACAATTACAGTTATCAGTACAGTTATCGGTATTGCCAAAAGGGGACAAATCTGATTAACTCTACCTCAGCCTCAAACGTGGCGCACCGAGGCGTTTGCGGTGATTCATGACCGGCTCGAATTGGGTTTGGCCGTCGCGCTTGCCGCACCCGGCTTGCCCTGGATATGTCTTTCACGGAAAATCACGGAAAATCACGGAAAAATCAGTATCAGTCTTCGATATGAGAGACGGGCAAGATGGATCATGTTGAAATTCCATTTGAAAGTAGTATCTCGAGAAGGAGATTCATCCGTGCCGCTGCTGGAATGGGGTTGGGGCTTGTTGGCATAGCGGTCGCCGGCTGTACCAACAGGGAAGAGATGGTGCGAAATGGAGGTGTAACAATGCTGCCAAATCCAAAGACCAAAGGAGAAATGTCATTAGAAGAGGCGATAAAAGGGAGGAGATCTGAAAGAAGTTTCAAAGACATCGCTTTGACGAAGGAGCAGCTATCCCAGCTTCTCTGGTCTGCGCAGGGAATCACCGACCCCTGACCAGGAAGAAGATCTTTCAGGGCTGCGCCAAGCGCCGGCGCACAGTACCCATTGGACGTTTATGTCATGGTTGGGATGGTCAAAGAACTCAGTGCAGGAGTTTACCACTATAATCCACATGAGCATTCCATAAAACTTCTCGTAGAGGGAGACATTCGTAAGCCGCTGGCAAGGGCGTGTGTGGCGCAGATGTTCATAGCGGATGCGCCGATTTCGATAGTCATAACAGCAGAATATGGAAGGATAACAGACCGATATGGAGACAGAGGGGTCAGATATGCCCACATGGAGGTCGGTCACGTGGGACAAAACATACACCTGCAGGCAGAGGCATTGGGGTTGGGTACCGTTGTGATCGGCGCATTCATGGATGATGAGGTCGCGGGAATACTACACCTTCCAGATAAACATCGACCATTATATGTCATGCCGGTCGGGCACATGTAGCTATGCCAGGCGTGCACCGGATTGCGGCACTCTTGAAGCGCTGGCTGCTTGGCATTCATCAAGGGTGCCGGGGCGCCGGCAAACATCTGGAATACTACCTTGATGAGTACCGCCTTTCGATTCAACCGCCGCGCATCCAGGTCGCAAGGAATGCTTTTCTATCGGCTTATGCAACAGACCGTTGCAACAACCTCGGCACCGTACCGGCAGATTGTCGATGGAAACCACAAAATGTATGGGGCACTTGCGTTAAGTGGATACCCCGTTTAAGGAATAAGGGCTTATTATTGGGTAAGATCCCGGAAATGCCCGGCATAATCTAGGGTTCAATTAATAGCAATCCTTTGGGCAACCATATAATACAGCGGAATACCGACAAAAATATTAAAAGGAAAGGTCAATGCCACCGCCGCAGTGAGCGACAATGACGGGTTGGCCTCCGGAATTGCCGCCCGCATTGCCGCCGGTGCTGAAATATAGGAACCACTGGCCGCTAAAATACCCAACATAGTAGCCCCACCTACACTTAACCCAATAAAACTACCAAGAGCCACCCCGGCAATTCCATGTACCGGCGGCATTATAAGGGCATACGCTACCAGGTAATGTCCCACTATTCTCCAGTCCCGTAGCCGGCTGGCCGCAATCAAGCCCATATCTAACATAAACAGACATAAAACCCCTTTAAACATCCCATCAAAAAACGGCATAATCCCAGCTGTTCCTTCAACACCACCGGCATAACCAATCACTAAACAAGCCATCAACAACAAAACCGCCTTACCTAAAACAACCTCCTTGAAAATTTCCTGTATATTTACTTTTATACCCTCCTTGAAAATTTCCTGTGTATTTACTTTTATGCCAGTGCGTTTTTTTTTTGCCAAAGCGACCCGGGTTAACAAGATCGCCGTAATAATCGCTGCACTGTCCATAAACGGGTATAATGCCGGGGCAAAAGCTTCGTAATAGACGCCGATTTCTTCCAAATATGCAAACCCGAAAATCATTGTTGTCGCACTAACCGCACCATAATGCCCGGCAATAGTCCCGGCATTGGCAACATCAAATTTTAGCTTAGTCAAAATCAGATACCCGATCAACACTATCCCAATTCCCAAGACAATAGCTGCCAGTGCCGGCACCAATACCTCGCCGATGCCTGCTTTGGCAATCCCCACCCCACCCTTTAGACCAATAGCACATAGCAAGAAAAGTCGCATCGCCGCACCCAGTTCCGAAGAAATCTTTAAATCAGATCTCACCAGTGCAGCAAACATACCTAATACAAAAAATAATATCGGCGGGTAAAGTAATTGGGAGACTGCTTTATCTAACAATTCCATGCCAGCTCAGTTTTCATCATGTTGTAGAATTCCTGGTCCGGCACATCCCTGCAACCAGGAAACTGATCTTTAAACAAAACGGCGACTGTCTATGGTTTTAGGACCAGCTGAGATAGCCGCCGAGGAATTTTGTCGCCACACCGCGAAAACGACTCATCGCAAGTTCCGCAGGGGTCGCTACGGGACTTTATCCGTCAATAACCCCTCCGATTTTCAGAAGACTACCTGAGTTACGATGAGGCGTCAACAGATAATGAAAACTGAGCCATGTTAATACCTGGTAGTTGACAACGTTCAGGACATCGTTCATAGAATTTATGTGCTACAAATCCGGACGGTTTATTTGTTACTAACATTCCGTCTTCGAACAGGTTTTGTTTTAAATTGAACCGTGGTATGTTGATCGGCGGTGCGTGGCCGGAACGCCGTGCAGGTTCTGGTTGCCGGAAAAGATCCGAGGAGGAGGCTGTGCCCAAAAAAACACCAAACTTCATCACCGCCTGCGGCTCGCCGCTGCCTATGGGGGTGAGCCGAACCCCCGTGGGCTATAATTTTGCCCTTTTCTCTCGTCATGCCGAGGCCGTTTCTCTGCTCTTGTTTCAAACCAACACCCAAGGGCCGCTGGCTGAACTGAAACTTGACCCGCTTTGCAATCGTACCGGAGATATTTGGCATATCATAATTAAAAACTTCGATCCGAATCTCCGTTACGGCTATCGCCTGCACGGACCTTTCGATCCCGCCGGAACCGGTCATTTTTATCAGCCCGAGCGGGTTATGCTCGACCCCTATGCCAAGGCTCTCACCGGCGGCTCGGACTGGGGGGAAGTCTACCACCGCAAGGGCCCGCTGGCCACGGGGCTGGACAGCTTTCATCGTCGCTGTATTTACATTGAAGACGATTTCGACTGGGAAGGGGATCGTCCCCTCAACATCCCGCTGGAAAATAGCATTATTTACGAAATGCACATCCGCGGCTATACCTGCCATGAATCCTCCGGAGTTGAACATCCCGGCACTTATCGTGGAGTGATCGAGAAAATCCCTTATCTCAAAAAACTGGGGATCACCGCCGTGCAACTGTTGCCGGTGGCCGAATTCAACGAGCTGGAAAACACCCGACTCAACCCCGAGACCGGTGAGCAGTTAAAAAACTTCTGGGGTTATTCTCCCCTGGCCTTTTTTGCCCCCAAGGCGGCCTATGCGGTCAACGGACGAGACGGCAACCAGGTCCGGGAGTTCAAGGAGTTGGTCAAGGCCTTGCATACCGCGGGAATCGAGGTCATCCTCGACGTGGTTTTCAATCACACTGCCGAAGGCGGGGCCGACGGCCCGACCATCAGCTTTCGCGGCATCAACAACGTTATCTATTACCTGCTGGACCCGGTTACCCGGAAATATCTCAACTTTTCCGGCTGCGGCAACACGGTCAACTGCAACCATCCCTTGGTCCGTGATCTGATTATAAACTGCCTGCACTACTGGGTAGTTGAGATGCATGTGGACGGCTTTCGCTTCGATCTTGCCTCAATCCTTGGTCGAGGGTCCAAGGGCGAAGTTCTGGCTGACCCGCCGATGGTGGAAAAAATCGCCGAGGACCCGATTCTGGCCCATACCAAGATCATCGCCGAGGCCTGGGATGCCGCCGGTCTTTACCAGGTGGGCAGCTTTTCTTCCCATCACCGCTGGGCCGAGTTAAACGGCCGTTTTCGCGATGATGCCCGCCATTTCCTCTGCGGTCACGCCAACAGCATTGCCACCCTGGCCACCCGCATCGCCGGCAGTTCCGACCTCTACGGCCACAACCGCCGCCGGCCGGTCAATTCGATCAACTTTATCACCAGCCACGACGGATTTACCTTACATGATCTGGTCAGCTTTGCGGGCAAACATAACCTGGCTAACGGCGAGGACAACCGCGATGGCGATGACCACAACATTTCCTGGAACAGCGGGGTTGAGGGCGCAACCGATGACCCTGAAATAATGGACCTGCGCCGTCGTCGAGTCCGCACCGCCGCCGTAATCCTCCTGCTCTCCCAAGGGGTGCCGATGCTGCTGGCCGGGGACGAGTTCGGTCGCACTCAGCGAGGCAACAATAACGCCTATTGCCAGGACAATGAAGTTTCCTGGCTGGACTGGCGGCTGGCGGAGCAAAACACCGATCTGCTGAATTTTTTCCAAGGCTTAATCGCTTTGCGCAAGCGATACCGACTTTTTCGCCGCAATCAATTTTTCAGGGACCAATCGCTGGCCGGGCCGCCGGAAATAACCTGGCAGGGCCTGATTCCCGGCCGTCAGGATTGGTCGGCCACGGCCCGGGTTTTGGCCTTTCAGCTCCACGGCGATGGGGAGCCGGATTTCTTCATCATGCTTAACTCTGCCTCATCCTCCCAGTTGTTCACGCTGCCCTCCCTGCCCCCGGGCCGCCGCTGGCGACAACTGATCGACACTGCCGCCACCCCGCCCACCGATATCGTGATTGACGCACAAGCTCAGGCCAAACCAATATCCGGTCCGCGCTTGAAAGTGGCGGAGTTTGCTGCCGTCGTTTTAATCGCCAAACATCCTGCCCTTCGGGCAAAGGGGGCAGGGGGCAGGAATAAAAGGTGACTTTGGCTCGCACCATTAATTTTGGTGTATTCTCTTTTCGTTCAGGAACTACTACGAATCAACTGTTCCAGTTTTTGCCAGACGACCTTGCTGCCGCGGCAGCGGCTGTTTTCCAGTAGACAAACCTGGGGGATAACCAGGATACCGTGACGACCCAGAGTGCCGTTGGCGGCGATGTGCTCCGGCCGCAGGTATTTTTCCCGCAGGTCACGGGGGCAGAGGCAGCCGAGCACCCCCCGGGGCCGATGTTCTTTGATTCGGTGAAGCAAAAAGTTGCGACTGCGCAAGACCCCCTCTTTTTGATGCAGCCGGCCACTGACCACGATAAAGGCATCGCGATAGCCCAGTTCCAGGGCCAGTTGTCGCATTTCCTGCAGTCGGCAGACCCGGGGACAGGAGGGCGTGCAGATCAGGCCCTGATCGGGATCAATCTCGGTGGGGCAGTCCGGGTCCCGCAGACAGTAAGGTAAGAAAAGCAGACGCTCAGAAAAGGGTATTGCGCGAAAACGACGAGCGTAAAAGTGGTTACAAGCCTCCACCGTGCGCCGAACATAGGCGTCCCGGTCCAGTCTGGGCAGCAAGCGACACAGGGGCTTGTAAAGGATGATCAAGACCGGCAGGGTCAACCAGGCGGGCAGCAGTTTGAACATGATGGCGGGCCCGGTCATGGTTGGTGATTGTGGTTAGTTTTTGGAGTAAACAAAATGAATTTGCTGCTGCATGTTTGCTGTGGACCTTGCGCCGCTTATCCGTTTAGTGTTTTGCGAGCGGAAGGGCTCGAAGTAAAGGGCTGGTTTTTCAACCCCAACATCCATCCCTATCAAGAGTTTCGTCGCCGCCTGGAGGCCCTGGAGCAACTAGCGACCCGCTGGGATTTGACGGTGGCTTACGAGCACCGTTACGGTCTGCGGGATTATCTGCGCCAAGTAGTTTTTAACGAGGAGCAACGCTGCCGGATCTGCTACCAGATGCGACTCTCCGCCACGGCCCGCAAAACCCGAGAAGCCGGGCTGGACGCCTTCAGTTCCACCCTGCTGTTCAGTCGCCACCAGCAGCATGAGCTGATCAGGAGACTGGGAGCAGAGGCAGCCAAGCGCGAGGACGTCACTTTCTACTACCGGGATTTTCGCGCCGGCTGGCGGCAGGGGGTTGATATCGCAAAGAACCTCGCACTCTACCGCCAGTCGTATTGCGGCTGCATCTATAGCGAACAGGAACGTTACGAGAAAAAACAACCTGAGTGACGAAGACCAATTTGTCAATTAAAGTTCATAAGGCCACCTTGAAAAATTGCTCTTTCGCCCGATTTCTGCGTTATGCTCAAAAAATTATCCTCGGAATATCAACCATATGCCTGCGGTATTTTTTACGTGCCGTAAACTCGGACAAAATAGCAATTTTTCAAGGTGGCCATAAGTATTGGAGAAACAAAGTTTCGCTTTTTTAAAAGGTCAATTCGTAGGGTCGACTCCACTGATTCCCCCCGGAGCCGGGGAAAGGGCGTCGAAAAAACCGCGCCAGCTGTCCAGGGCCAGGTTGGGCAGCCAGTCGCGCCAGGTCCGGGTCGGAGGATTACCGGCTTGAATGGCGGCGAGCAGCTCTGTGGCCCGGGGGGCGATGGAGCTTTCGGGATAGGTGGTGAGCAGGTAATCCAGCCGTCTTTCGGCCTGGGGAAGCTCTTTGGTTTTTATGAAGAAGGTGGCGACAAACATTTCGTGCCGGGCAAGAAAGTCTCGGGCCGCCAAAATTCGCGCCCGGGCTTCGAGGTCATATGGTGAGTCCGGAAAGGCCAGGGTCAGACGGCTAAAAGCGGCGACGGCGTTGATGGCATGGGCCGGATTGCGGTCCACGGTATCGATCTGATTGTAATGGCTCATCCCCATCTGAAAGAGGACGTAGGGAATCGCCTCGTTGGTCGGGTGATTGTTGGCAAAACTCTGGTAAAGAGCGTGGGCTTCCTGATAGCGCCGCAGATAGAAAGTGGCATCCGCCGCCTTGAGTTCAGCCAAGGGTCCCACCGCACTGAAGGGGTAGCGCTCTTTTAGCTCCTGAAAGATCGTCAGGGCTTTCCGGTAATTGCCCCGGTTAAGCTCTTCAAGACCGTCCATGGCCATGAATTCCGGAGTTTGTGGACCTCGGTCGGCATCTGCAAGGCCAAAAACTTCCATTGTGCGGTTGATGGTGGCGCAGCCACTGAGGGCCAAGGTCAGAGTCAGGCAAACCGGCAAAAAAATGACGCTGAAACCAAAGAGACGCAAGGGGCTGCGAGGCAAGACAGTCATTGCTTACAAGGCCTTATTAAGCAAATCAATAAGGTGGGGCTTGCCCACTGCCCCGGTAACCTGATCCACCACCTCACCGTTTTTGAAAAGAATAAAGGTGGGGATAGCTCGAATGCCGAATTTACCGGGAGTAGCTGGATTGTCGTCGACGTTCATCTTGACGATTTCTGCCTTGTCGGCGAACTCCGTCGCCAGTTGCTCGATCACCGGCCCATTGGCCTTGCATGGTCCGCACCACGGCGCCCAAAAGTCGACCAGTACGGGGATCGTTCTTTTTAGCACCTTGGAATCAAAATCGGCATCAGAAACTTGCAAAACCTTGTCGCTAGCCATGATCGCTCTCCTCAGAATAGTCGGTGTTGCCGTAAAAACGGTTTTTTTGCCCGGCCTGACCACGCCGGATGCGACATACTAAACCCCAGAATCACTCGGAACTATACCGGTTGATCGGGAGAATGACAAGAGAAAATTTCGACCAACATGTAGAGAAGCCCAGCGGTTTCCCGGCTAAAAGACAGCCCAACATGTTACGATACTTAATTTTTTCATGTTGTTCCTTGAGAAAATATTACGAAATTAACCTGTAAAATCAACATATTACTCTATTTTTTTAAGGAACCTTAAGGAACCGCTGAGAAAAACTTAGCATGATCTGCTTCGGCTTGACAAGGGATTGATAATCAAATATGTGCTGCGGGCGTGTCTGTGCGTATTTGTGTGTATTGCCGCGAGAAAATTCATCCCCGATCGGCAACGATAATCAAGTAAAACCGGACGATTCAACAACCATCGGTTAAAATCGAGACTATCGGTTAAAGTCGAAACTAAAAGCTACCTTGAAAAATTAGCTATTTTGTTCGAGTTCAGGCTATCTTGAAAAATTAGCTATTTTGTTCGAGTTTACGGCATGCGAAAAAAATATTTGCTGTGAGCAGCTTAACAGGTATACTTTTCGGTTTTTGCCGAACACTTAAACCGCTTAAACTAACAAGTCTGTCCATAGCGCGGGGAAAAACACCGTCATGTCCATTAACTGTTTATTAAACAACTGCTGCGCTAGTCGCTCCTGCTCCCGGGTTGCCAATCCTGATTGTTCAGTGGTAGCCAACGCTGCCAACCTCTCCGGCAACTTCTCCAGCGACCCATTTAGCAACAATCCGCGCACCGCATATGCCGCCGAAACCTACTTAGCCGATGCCCATCTCGCCGATCCCCGTCCCAAGGACGAATGCGGGGTCTGCGGAATCTTTGGCCACCCTTATGCGGCCAAAATCAACTATTTCGGCCTTTATTCCCTACAGCATCGCGGCCAGGAAAGTGCCGGGATCGTGGCTTCCGACGGGGAGCTGATGCGTCAGCACAAAGGCATGGGGTTGGTGCCCGAAGTCTTCAGCGAGGAGGACCTCGGGCGACTGGTGGGGAGTTTGGCGATGGGTCATGTCCGTTATTCCACCACTGGTAATTCCAATATCGTCAACGCCCAACCCTTTGTTGCCACTCACCAGGGCGCCACCCTGGCCGTGGCCCATAACGGCAACCTTGTCAATATCCGCACTCTGCGCGATGAGTTGGAAAAACAGGGATCGATTTTTCAATCCACCATGGACAGCGAGGTGGTGGTCCATCTCATGGCCCATCATCTTGATCTGGATTTGGATCAGGCCATTATCGAAACCTTCCGTCGGATCAGGGGCGCTTACTCGATGCTGCTGATGACCAAGGACCAACTAGTGGCGGTGCGCGACCCTGGCGGTTTTCGTCCGCTCTGTTTGGGCCGATTCAACAACGGGGCTTATATCGTCGCCTCCGAAACCTGCGCTTTAGATCTGGTGGAGGCTCAATACATCCGCGATGTGCATCCTGGTGAGATTCTGATCATCGATAATCGCGGCTTGCGTTCCCTTACTCTGGGCCACAAACAACCTCGCAGTTTCTGTATTTTTGAGCATGTCTATTTTGCCCGGCCAGACAGCGATATCTTCGGGATCAACGTTTACCAGAGTCGTAAACGGATGGGGGAAATTCTCGCCCGCGAATGCCCTTTAGATGCCGACCTGGTCATGCCCTTTCCCGATTCGGGTAATTACGCCGCCATCGGCTACTCTCAAGCCTCAGGCATTCCCCTGGAAATGGGGGTGATCCGCAATCACTACGTGGGCCGGACCTTTATCCAGCCCACCCAGTCGATGCGTGACTTTTCGGTGCGAATCAAACTCAATCCGATTCGCAGTTTTCTTGAGAACAAACGGGTAATCATTATGGAAGATTCGATCATCCGTGGGACCACCGCCCGCAGCCGGATCAGCTCTCTGCGAGGAATCGGAGTCAAAAAAATTCACATGGTTATCAGTTGTCCACCGACCCGTCATCCCTGTTTTTACGGCATCGATTTTCCCACCGTCGATGAGCTGGTGGCCCACCAGAAAACGGTGGAGGAAATTCGCCGCTATCTTGATCTGGACACTCTGTACTATCTCAGTCTTGATGGCCTGGTGGAGGCCATCGGGGCCCCGGCTGAGAATTTCTGCAAGGCCTGCTTTAACGGTATTTATCCGGTGCCACCGGATTTAAGTTTCCACAAAAACGCCTTGGGTTGCGGCGGTTCCACTTTACCCGGCGAGGGTAAGACAGAATAGACCGCTAAAAACAAGTCATCTTTACTTTTGCGTTCCACTTCACTCGGTATAAATAAGGCGACTAGACAACGATGAGCATTGAACAAGCCCGGGAAGTTTTACGGATCGAAGCTGCGGGCATTCTGGCCTTGATTGATCAGGTAGACGAGAACTTCACCAAGGCGATAGAGATGATTATGGCCTGCCAAAGCCGCCTGGTGATCACCGGCATCGGCAAGTCAGGGATCATCGGCCAGAAAATTGCCGCCACCCTGAACAGTACCGGTACCCCGGCTTTTTTTCTCCATCCGGTGGAAGCCGTGCATGGCGATCTGGGGATTGTCGATCCCCGCGACGTGATTCTGGCCATCTCCTACAGCGGTGAAACCGCGGAACTCAACCAACTGTTGCCTGCCCTAAAGAAACGAGGGGCGAGAATCATCGCCATGACCGGTCGTCCGACTTCGACCATCGCGACCGCCGCCGATGTGGTCCTGAGCATGACCGTGCCCCGCGAGGCCTGCCCTCTGGGGCTGGCCCCCACCACCAGCACCACCGCCGCGCTGGCCCTGGGCGATGCCTTGGCCGTGGTCCTGCTTAACCGGAAGAAGTTTGATGCCCGGGCCTTTCGGCGTAATCATCCCGGGGGCAGCCTGGGCGAACGCCTCAAGGTCCGGGTGGCCGAGGTAATGCTAACCGGGGCCGAGATTCCCCGAGTGGCGCTTGAGGCATCTCTGACCACAGCGGTGGACGAACTCAATCGCCATAATCTTGGAGCGGTACTGGTGATAGCCGCCGACCAGGAGGAGGTGGCGGGGATTCTCACTGATGGCGATGTCCGGCGGGCACTAGCTCGATACCAGGATTGGTCCAGCGTGCGCCTGAGTCAGGTGATGAGCGCTCAGCCCAAAAGCATCAGCGCTGAGCTGCTGGCCGCCGATGCCCTGAGCATCATGCAACGCCATGAGGTTACAGTGTTGCCGGTCACCGAAGCCGGGCGGCGCTTGGTCGGCATTCTTCATCTTCAGGACCTCTTGGGTAAGGGGGAATTTCGCTTTCTGGTTTAGATTAACCCCGGCCAGCGGAATGAAACCAATTTCGTGGGTGACGCCTTAAGGCCACCTTGAAAAATTGCTCTTTCGCCCGATTTCTGCGTTATGCTCAAAAAATTATCCTCGGAATATCAACCATATGCCTGCGGTAATTTTTTTTACGTGCCTTGAACTCGAACAAAATAGCTAATTTTTCAAGATAGCCTTAAATTGATATTTTTCCAAAAAAGATGGGTTTTTTGCTCGATTTTTTATTATGTTAGGCCGCCTATCTCTCTTTATTACGCTACCATATTGCTATAGCTTGAGATAATTTCCGACTTCAATAATAATTTTATTTATTCAAGCTGATGGGGTTACCTTAGATGGCGATTACCAACAAAGAAATCAACGCGGCCTTCAGCGCGGAGGTTACGGCGCAACCTGGCGGCGAACACCTCAACCGCTGTTACTCCTGCGGGGCCTGCAGTGGGGCCTGTCCGGTCAGTCAAGCAATTCCCGATTTCGATCCCCGCCGGATTATTCACATGATCCGGCTGGGTCTGAAAAATCGACTGCTGACCTCGGAACTGCTGGGCTACTGCTCGAATTGCCGCAGTTGCGTTTTTGTCTGCCCTCAGGATGTGCGTTTTGCCGAGATTGTCGGCGCATTGCGTGAAATGGCCTTAGCCCAGGGTTTGCTCAGCGATCAGGACCTGCTGGATCGAGGCAAGGCCGCCTGGGTGGATCGTAATCTCTGTGTATCCTGTCTTACCTGCGTACGGATCTGCCCCTGGCGGATTCCGGTGATCGACCAAGGCGGTCGGGCCGTTATCGATGCCAGGCAATGCCGATGGTGCGGGATTTGTCCGGCCGAATGCCCAGCTCAGGCTATTCATCTCAATGAATCCACCGACGAGCGCCTGATCTGGGCATTTAAACTGTAAAAGATCCCAGCGCCCCGGCCTCGTTCATTTCGGAGTTCTGCGCTTACCTGAACTTCTCGATAGCTGTATCATTCTTCGAAGTTCCAAATAAACGAGGCTTGGGGCGTTGGGATCTTTTACCGCCCCGAATTTTGCTGATTTTAATAGCCTTGGTGATCTGATATTACTTTGAGTCCAAGAGAGGAAAAAGATGGCTTTCACTCCGAATTTGCAAATTTTTTGTTGTCATTACACTTTCTCGCAAGCCCTGGCCGAAGGCCGGGAAGGACTTAGCGTTGATGGTTTTCCAGGCAACGCCACGGTCAACCGTTTGCTTTGCGGGGGTAAGCTCCAGGTTTCAACGCTGCTTCAAGCTTTCGAAAACGGGGCCGATGGGGTCTGCGTGATCGGCTGCGAGCCGGATCAGTGTCATAACCTGATGGGCAGCCAGCGGGCGGCCCGGCGGGTGCTGGCCGTAAAAAAAGCCCTGGCGGAGCTTGGCGCTGAGGCCGAGCGGATCGAGATGTTTCACCTGAAACGGGGCTTTCATCCCCAATTTGTCCGGGTAACTCAAGAGATGAACGCAAAAATTACCAAGTTCGGGCCAAGCCCGTTTAAGGGAGAAAAATCATGATTATTGCTGAGCGTAAACCGGTTAATGAAATCGTTGAGATGGTCCGGGATGCCACACGGATTCTGGTGCTGGGTTGTCGGGGTTGCGTCTCGGTTTGTTCGGCCGGGGGTGAACGGGAAGTCGAATTGCTCTGTTCTCTGATTCGCCTGGGTAAGCAAAAGGCCGGGCAAAAATCCGAGTTAACCGGCGCCACCCTGGTCCGCCAATGCGATAAGGAGTATGTTGATGAAATTGACCAATGGCAAGGGAAATACGATGTCATCGTCTCCATGGCCTGTGGAGTCGGGGTTAATTTTATTGCCAATCTGCGGCCTCTGGACAAGGTATATCCAGCGGTCAACACCACCTTCTTTGGCGGTTCCGCCGGGCAAGGGGTCTGGAGCGAGCAGTGCGCCGGCTGCGGTGATTGCGTACTCCATCTTACCGGCGGCTTATGTCCGGTGGCCCGCTGCGCCAAAAGCCTGATGAACGGCCCCTGCGGCGGTTCGGTGGGGGGGCGCTGTGAGATTCACTCGGAAGTGCTCTGCATCTGGCAAGCCATCCACGATCGACTCAGTCGTTTTGCTTGTCAGGAGGATCTTGCCAGGATTGCTCCCATCCGCGACTGGCGGTCTGCCGGGCATGGTGGTCCGCGCAAAAGTGTCCGCGGCGATCTCAGTCTCTAGTGTCGTGTCAAGGCTGAGATGACGCATCTCGCTTGCCCTTTTTCACGCCTGCCAGGCACGACTTGACTCACATAGCCTGGGCTATGCTCATCAAGCCGTGCCTTACAGGAGTAAAAAATGACGGCGCGATATTACGACATCTCAGCCTTGACACGACACTAGTACCTGCAAGAATTAGCGGGGCTGGCGGCAAAAGTTTCGGAAAAACATTCGGCAGGATCACCGTCAGGAAACAGGGGACATTCCCCTGCCCCCTGTTTCCTGACTTCTAACGCCAGGTGGCCTGCAAGGCCTTGCGTTGGGGAATGCGGGGGTAACGATATTGGGGGTAGCCCAGCATCAATGCCCCGTGGACTCGGTGGTTTTCCGGCAGGTCCAAGGCGGAAATCAGGGGTTGATAGCTAAAGGCCGCACCCAGAAAAATTCCGGCCCAACAGGTGCCGATACCTTTGCCGTGAGCAGCCAGATCAAGATAGGTCAAGGCGATAGTACAGTCAATTTCCGGCTTTAAGGACTTGTCTGAGGCGTAGGCAATGACCAGATGGGGAGCACCGCGCAGGACCAGGTCTCGATTTTGCGCCCAGGCGCTGATGATCCCGGGAAATGCTTTGACTTCACTCAAGTAATCCACCACCAGGCTGATCATTTTTTTAATTTCGCCGGCCGATTCAATGACCAACCATTTGGTGGGCTGGGCATTTTTGACCGAAGGCGCCCAGCGGCTGATGTCCAACAACTCTTCCAACACTTCCCTGGGAATCGACTGATCTTTGTAGGTACGAATCGAACGTCGACTACGCAAAAACTGAGCGGCGCTCGCAGCCGAAACATTCAATTTACGATCAATAGTCAAGCAGCTTGCCGGACCTTGGCCCTTGAAAATCAAAGCCGCGTGGGGGCAGACCGCCAGACAGTGGCCGCAGTCGATGCAGATTCGAGCCGCCGCTCTTCGGACCGTGGGAAAGCCATCTTCGTCTTCGCTAATAAGGCCGAAGGGGCACTCCGCCACGCAGATGCCATCACGCTTGCATTTGCTCCAGTCTACCGATATCAGTTTCATGATTAAGGTCTCAGTTAAGATATCTGAACTTGAAGACTGTTAAGAAGACGTAAAACATCCCGCCCGCAAAACCCCGGTACCCTACCAGTTCCCGCCGGGTAAATCAATTCGAAGTTGGTATGGTTGCTTTTTTGTACGTCCCCGGTTTGAAAAACTCACGAACTTTGGTGCGGGTATGTCGCCATTATTTCCGGCAACGATAACACATCCGTACCCGATGATGAAATCATTTATCGGTTAACGGCATTGGCCGGTTTTTTTTTAGAAAAAACAAATACTACCCTTGCCTGAACCGGGACTTATCGGCTACTTTACATTAGTGCGATGTCTCAGGTGCGCCGGCATCAAGAACGGGTCACCAACCCAAAAGCCCGACAAACCTCATAACGGCCCACTCAATACCAAGGTAGTTTATTTCACTCAGATGCTGGCAATTCTAGGTTCATTACGATGGCAAGACCTGATCGACGTTCTGATCGTCGCCTTTCTTATTTATCAGGTTATCTTACTGATCAAGGGAACCCGGGCGGTGCAGATGCTTATCGGCATCGCCCTTTTAATTGTCATTTATTTTGCCGCCAGGGAACTGGAATTCCTGACCCTCTACTGGCTGCTCGGCACCTTCCTCAGCTCAATTTTTCTGATCATCATCATCATCTTTCAACAGGATATTCGCCGGGCTCTAACCCAGTTTGGTCGCACTCCTTTTGGTAAACCCGAAGAAGAAACCCCCCAGGTTCTGGGGGAAATAGTCCGGGCCGCCTACCTGATGGCCCGGAAAAAAGTCGGTGGTTTGATCGTCATCGAACGGAAAACCGGCCTCAAAGATTTTCTCGAAACCGGTCACGCTCTTGACGCACTGGTCAGCCACCAACTGCTCTACTCGCTCTTCCTCAACGATTCACCCATCCACGATGGCGCCGTGATAATCAGCAATAAAAGAATCGTGGCCGCCGCCTGCGTCCTACCACTGACTAAGAACCCTTACGTCAGTAAGCACCTGGGCACCCGCCACCGCGCTGCTATCGGCCTTACTCAGGAAACCGACGCGGTAGTCATCGTGATTTCCGAGGAAACCGGCCGGGTTTCTCTGGCTCAACACGGAGCTCTAACCTTAGATCTGGACGAAAAACCTCTGCGCGACCGTCTTGATGCCATTTTTCTACCCAAAGAATTTGTTAGTCTCTCGCCAAAAACATGGAAAAAATGGTTGAACAAATAAAAAAACTAGTCGCCATTAAATTCATCGGCTACTGGCCTAATGACTGGGTCCTGCGGCTGCTGGCGCTGCTTTTTGCCGTTTTTCTCTGGTATTTCGTGGTCGGCGAAGACAAGGTCGACACCCATATACTGATCCCGGTGGAGCTGGTTAACCTGCCCCGCGACCTGGTGGTCACCAATCAATTCAAGCAACAACTCGAGGTTACCATTTCCGGCCCCCGGGGCCTGGTCGATGGCCTGCGCCGCCGACACATCAGTCGGTCCATCAATCTGAGCGAAGCTCAACCCGGCATCACGACCATTCGCAACGACCCGAAATCTATCCCCTTTCCCCGAGGGATTAAGGTGTTGCGTATTCATCCGGCCCATATCACCTTGCTAATTGACCGGCTTAAAGAAAAAAGCCTCCCGATCCAGGCCGACATCAGCGGCCAGCCCGCAGTCGGCTATGAACTGATCGATCTGCAATTGGAACCCGCGGCCATCAATATCAGCGGGCCGGAAGTAAAGATCAGCGGCATCGAACTGCTGCGCACTATACCCATCGACATCAGCAACCTCAACGCCTCCGTCGTACGCCGTGTTCCCTTACTGCTGGACCAGGAGTTGCTGGAATTACTGGGAGAGGTCACCGTCAATGTCACCATTATTATTCGAGAAAAAAACCGGTAAATCGGTCTGGCCCATCATCCATCAGCCGATGCTGGTCGGCCGACAAAAAAACCATGTCTCGTTAACCACGTAAAAGGGTGAAAAATGGGAAGACTGTTTGGGACTGACGGCGTACGGGGGGTTGCTAACCTCTATCCGATGACCACCGAAATCGCCATGCAGATCGGTCGCGGTATTGCCCATCTGGTCCGCCACAAAAGCCATCGGCATCGCATTGTCATCGGCAAAGACACCCGCCTTTCCGGTTACATGATTGAAAACGCCCTGGCCGCCGGAATCTGTTCGATGGGAGTGGACATCCTTTTGGTCGGCCCCCTGCCCACTCCAGGAATTGCCTTTATCACCACCAGTATGCGGGCTGATGCCGGGGTGGTTATTTCCGCCTCCCACAACCCTTTTGCCGACAACGGGATCAAAATTTTCGCCGCCGATGGCTACAAGCTGCCCGATGCCGAGGAACTGACCATCGAAAACCTGGTTTTTTCTCAAAAGATGGCGTCATTGCGCCCTACGGCCGAGGAAGTGGGCCGAGCCTCTCGAATTGAGGATGCCCGGGGCCGCTATATTGTTTTCCTAAAAAACGCCTTCCCCATCGACTACAGTCTGGACGACTTTCACATAGTTCTCGATTGTGCTCACGGCGCTGGCTATGGGGTGGCTCCCCATGTCTTCACCGAATTAGGGGCCAAAGTAACCGCCATTGGGGTGGCGCCGGACGGGACCAACATCAACCTAAATTGCGGCGCCCTTTGTCCGGAAGTGATGGCGGCAAAGGTGCGCGAACTGGGAGCGGATCTCGGCATTGCTTTAGACGGAGATGGGGACCGATTGATCGTTGCCGATGAAAGGGGAGAAATCCTGGACGGCGATCAGGTCATGGCAATCTGCGCCGCCGACCTGCTGGCCCGCAATAAGCTGCGCAAAAAAACTCTGGTGAGCACAGTGATGAGCAACCTCGGCCTGGATCACTTTATGCAGGCCCATGGCGGCAAGTTGGAACGAACTCAGGTGGGTGATCGTTATGTGGTTGAGCGCATGCGGATCAAGGGTTACAACTTCGGTGGCGAACAGTCCGGCCACCTGATCTTTCTTGATCACAACACCACTGGTGACGGCACCTTGGCCGCGCTGCGCCTGCTGACGATAATGATCCGTCAAAACAAACGATTGTCCGAATTGGCCGACAAAATGACCAGCGTACCTCAAGTCTTACGGGACGTCAGCCTGAGTCGCAAGATGCCGGTGGCCGACATTTACGGACTTAAATCACTGGTGCGCACCTTTGAGGGTGATCTAGGTAAAAAAGGACGCATCCTGATCCGCGCCTCAGGCACTGAACCGTTGATTCGGGTGATGGTGGAAGGTCCGGACGCAAAGCTGGTCAGCGCCATGGCCGCCGAACTTTGCGACCACATCCGCCGCCAGACCGCAACGCCATGAAGGAACGGCTGGACCGTCTACTGGTGATCAGAGGCCTGGCCCCTGATCGCCGGCGAGCCCAGGCCTTGATCGCCGCCGGCCAGGTCTTGGCCGGCGACCAGGTGATGGACAAGGCCGGAATCACCCTGGAAGCGGCAACGACTCTGCGGATTAGAAATAACCCTGGTCCATACGTGAGTCGCGGCGGCCTGAAACTGGCCGCCGCCCTGGATCATTTCGCCGTTGATCCCAGCGGATTGACTTGCCTGGACATCGGCGCTTCCACCGGAGGCTTCACCGACTGCCTTTTACAAAGGGGCGCGGCCAAGGTTTATGCGGTGGACGTGGGTTACGGGCAGTTGGCCTGGAAGCTGCGCCAGGACCAAAGGGTGGTAGTGCGGGAGCGCACCAACGCCCGCTATTTAAGCGCCGTTGAAATTCCCGAAGCTATCGATTTGGCGGGGCTGGACGCCTCTTTTATTTCCCTTGAACTACTGCTCCCCCCTTTGCTGCCGCTGCTTCGACCTGGAGCCTTGCTCATCCCTTTAATCAAGCCCCAGTTTGAAGTAGCCAAAGGCAAGGTCGGTAAAGGAGGGGTAGTCCGCAATGAAGAGTTGCACCGGGAAGTTATCGCCAAAATCAGGGCCTTTGTTTTACGCTTGAATCTGAGCTGGCTGGGCCACATCCCCGCACCGGTCCTCGGCCCCAAAGGCAACCGGGAATTTCTGGTTTGCCTGGGTTATCAGCCGCTAGATCCAGATCAGCCAGACTGAGGCCCTCTATCTGGAAGACAAGGACTAAGAATTAAGGGTGAGCATCAGCTTTTCGGGCCTCGCTGGCCTTAAGCCAAACGAGCCCCGCTTTCCACGGTTGCAAAAAGGGACTTATCCGACTATTTTGCCCAAGGTTGCCGACAAGTACGACCAAAGCCTACATTGCTCATGGAGAAATATATGCCAACGACTCGCCGACAAGTACTGTTTATGGGACTGCTGGTCCTGATCCTGCTCGGATTGACCGCCTGTGCGACTCGCCCCCATCAGGTCCGCCATCTGGCTTCGGACATCAGCCTGATAACCCCGGGGTCATCCGCCCAGGAAGTCCGAGCTGTTCTGGGGCCTCCGGATCTTCGTCGTCCCGGAGTTGACGGGGAGGAGTGGATATACCTGGAGCACCGCCAAAGTCGAATGCACCGAATCAGGTGGGTCGGCAACTGGCTGGGCCACGAGAGCTTCCACCTGGTGGTTGTTATTTTGCGGGACAACTTGGTGCAAACTGCCGTTTACCGCTCCCTGACGGCACAAGAATTCCGAGAATTTGGCATTACAATACCGCCATCACCATCGATCCCATGAAAAACGGCTACGAAAAAACTCGATTACGACTGGTGGAGGAACAACTGGTTCCCCGCGGCATCCATGATTCCACCGTACTCCACGCAATGGCGACCGTCCCTCGCCATCTTTTTGTCGAAGAGGCTTTAAGGCCTCAGGCTTACGGCGACTTCCCTCTGCCCATCGGCGAAGGCCAAACCATCTCCCAGCCCTATATCGTTGCCTTAATGACCCAGTCGCTGGCTTTAAAAAAAGACGACCGAGTGCTGGAGATTGGCACCGGTTGTGGTTATCAGACGGCAATTTTAGCCACTCTCTGCCGACAGGTTTACACGGTGGAGCGGATCAAATCCTTACTGGCCAAAGCCCGTCGCAATTTCGATCTCCTCCAGCTCTTTAATATCCTCAGCAAGGCCGATGACGGCACCAGCGGTTGGGCGAAACACGCGCCTTTCGATGCCATCATCGTCACCGCCGGCGGGCCGAAAATCCCCCAGCCCCTGGTGGAACAACTCGCTGATCCGGGTTTAATGGTGATGCCGGTGGGTGAAAGCGACGCCCAAGCCCTGACCGTTCTACAAAAAAATAACGGGAAACTAAGCCGACAGATCATGGAAAACGTCCGTTTTGTCAAATTAGTAGGCGCGCACGGTTGGCAGGCGAAGTGATCGAACAAAAAAAAAACTGGAATCCTGCTGCGAACTTACCAGTGCTGTCTTGAGTGGATAAGCAAACCAGGAGGAGTCTGGGTGCTGTTTGGGGTGGCGGTGACGGAATCATCGTTTTTTCCCATCCCCCCTGATGTCTTTTTGATGGCCTTGGCCATCGTGACGCCGGCCAAGGCCTGGCGTCTGGCCTTGATCTGCACGATTGGCTCGGTGTTGGGCGGGATATTGGGCTACGGCATAGGCTACTTCTTTATGGAACTGATCGGTCACCGGATTATCGCCTGGTATGGCCTGGCTGATCAGTATGGAGCGGTGCAAGCCCTTTACCGCCAATATGATGGCTGGGCGGTGGCCGCCGCCGGCTTCACTCCCCTGCCCTACAAGCTCTTCACTCTGACTGCCGGGGCTTTTGAAATTAACTTTACTACCTTTGTTGTGGCCTCGCTGCTTTCCCGAGGGGCCAGATTCTTTCTGGTCGCCGCCCTTATCTATCACTTTGGTCCGGCAATTCGGACCTTTATCGAACGGTACTTCAATCTACTGACCATTATTTTCCTGGCTCTGCTAATCGGCGGCTTTGTTGTCTTTAGGTTTTTGTTCTGACCATCTGCAGCCCGGCCGATGCCGCTTGTCCGCGAAGGCCCTGCTGGCTTGGCGACCAAACCGGACAAATCTATTTGTTGCCAACAGTTAGCACTTTTTAACGTTGCCACATAGCTCCTTTCCGGATAGTGTGCGGGGAGGAGTGTAACTCACCGGATCATTGGTCATAACGGAGCCACAAGAGATTGGTTTATACTCATCAGGGCCGGCCTGCGGCGCCATCTACGAGTTGAAGGCGGGGGTTTCAGGCTTAGTAACTTAAGGCCACCAGAACACAGCACCTAAGACCAAAACAACTAAACGCTAAGGAGAACAAAATGAGTATCAGCATCGCCGCCGAACTGAAAGAAAAAACCGCAAATCTCAAGACCCGCCTACTCACCCTGCGGAGCCATCTTTGACCTGGACCACAAGTTGCTCCGCATCCAAGAGTTGGAACACCGCTTAGCCGCTCCGGATTTCTGGAGCAATCCCGACCAGGCCGCAGTTGTTCATAAGGAGCAAGGGGTCATTCAAAATGTGGTCAATAGCTGGCGCCAAGCCCATGACGCCTGGGAAGAAATTCGTCTTTTACTGGAATTGGCGGTGGCCGAGGGCGACCATGAAACAGAACGGGAGGTGGCCTACGCCCTGAAAAGTTTAGACCAACGCCTTGAAAACCTGGAACTGGAGTGCATGTTTAATGGCGAACATGACGCCAATAACGCCATGCTGACCATCCATGCCGGAGCCGGAGGCACCGAGGCTCAGGATTGGGTGGAAATCCTCTTGCGGATGTATCTGCGCTGGGCCGAAAATAAGGGTTTCAACTGCGAAATTCTTGATCGGTTGCCCGGGGATGAAGCTGGAATCAAGGGCGTTACGATCATGATCAAGGGCCGCTGGGCTTACGGCCTCCTTCGCTCGGAGATGGGCATCCATCGTCTGGTCAGAATTTCTCCCTTCGATACCGGGGGTCGCCGCCATACTTCCTTCGCCTCGGTTTTTATCTTCCCCGAACTAGACGATGACATTAAGGTCGAAATCAACGACAAGGATCTGCGGGTTGACACCTACCGAGCCAGCGGAGCCGGCGGTCAGCATGTCAATAAGACCAGTTCGGCTATTAGAATCACCCATTTGCCCAGCGGCATTGTCGTTCAGTGCCAGAGTGAGCGCTCCCAGCATCGTAACCGGGGTACGGCGATGAAAATGCTTAAAGCCCAGCTTTACGAACGGGAACAGGCCCACCGCTTAGATGAGCAGCAGCACTTACACGGAGACAAGAAGGAAATCGCCTGGGGCAGCCAGATTCGCTCCTACATCCTCCAGCCCTACCGCCTGATTAAAGATCATCGCACCAAGTATGAGATCGGTAACGTGGACAGCGTTTTGGACGGGGGTCTTGACCCATTGATTAAGGCCTACCTGCTCTGGCGGCACTAAAAATGCCGAAGCAACGGCAACAGGACAAGAGTGCGACCAAGTCTCAAAGTTGCGCCAAGTGCGGGGCTTGTAGCACGGTCTGCCCGGTTTATCGTCAGAGCGGCCGGGAATACCACACCGGCCGGGGCAAAATCCATCTTTTAAGCTTGCTTGATCCGGCCACCGCCTCAAGGGCCTACGCTGAAATTCTTTCCCACTGCCTGTTGTGCGGGGCCTGTAGCGAGATTTGCAGTCGCGGAATTCCGGTAGCCGCACAACTGGCTGCCGCCCGGGCCCGGTTGACGCGCCGGGCCGGACGCCACGCCCTGCTGCGGAGCTTGGGGGGCAAACTTTTAGGCCAACCACGACTGCTCAAGCTCCTGGCGCCCCTGGCTCGCCGACTCAAGGAACATAGGTTGCCAACAGACAGCGGCCTTAATCTCCGTCTGGGTCTTGACCCCTCCACGGCACAAAAAAACCGGCCTTGTCCCGGCGAGGTCACGGCCGGGGGTGCGGTCGCGCTGGGCGAACAATCGTTACCCTTTCACGCTCCACACCAAAATATTACCGACCAGGTTGAATTAGGCGCCTATCTGTTCAGCGGCTGTTACGCGACCCATATCGAACCTGCTATCGGCCAAGCCGTGCTCTCCTTGCTGAAAAAAAGCGGCATAGATGACACCCAAATCGCGGCGGGCGGAGGCTGTTGCGGCTTGGCGGCATATGGCAACGGTCAGGTGGATGAGGCTCGACGCCTGGCTCGAAGAAACATCGCCGCCCATGCAGGCGACAGCCCCATCGTGGTGGCCTGCGCTTCCTGTGCCAACCACCTGAGCCAATACCCCGAACTGCTGGCCGACGACCAAAAGTGGCAGCTTAAAGCCAAACATTTCGCCGCCCGGGTCAGAGAGTTTTCCGACTTACTCCACGCGCAAGTCACGAGTTCCGCGCCTCCGGCGCCATCAAACAACGAAAAGCTCCGAATCAGCGCAGGAAACCAACGACAACCAACCAAGCGGCCACCAGATGAGCAACAGCCAGATATTTGCCTGCTCGACAAGCAGCCAACGGACCAGCAGTTGATGCTTCGACCACCGCCCATAGCTTGCCGCGACCAGGCCTCGCTGAAGGTGTGCTATCATGACCCCTGTCATCTGCGTTTTGGCAAACTCCGGGTCCATCAGCAACCCCGGCAACTACTGGGCCGAATTCCGCAACTGGAATTAACGGAATTGCCCGACGGACCTCAATGCTGCGGCCATGGCGGGTTTTTTCATTTGACTCATCCAGGAAGCGCTACTGCCATCCTTGAGCAATTGGTCGTTGATTTTCGCAAAACCGGCGCGCAGGTGGTGACCACCACCTGCTCCGGCTGCCTGCTCCATTGGCAGCAGGCTCAAGTCGAAGACCAGCACCAGGCGCGAGTCATTCATCTAGCCATCCTCCTTGACTTCCTGTTGGAATTTCGCTAGGTTCAACGTCCAACGTCCATGGTTAATTGTCGCGTTGCTTAAGGCTACCTTGAAAAATTAACTATTTTGCTCGAGTTTACGGCACGTAAAAAAAATTACCGCAGGCATATGGTTGATATTCCGAGGATAATTTTTTGAGCATAACGCAGAAATCGGGCGAAAGAGCAATTTTTTAAGGTAGCCATACAACAACTGAGCAGTTTTAAATCTCCACCACCGAGGATCATTTCTATGCCTTTTCAGACCGTTTCTATTTCTATGCCTTTTCGCTACTTTTCCGCCATTTCACTTGCCGCTTTTACTGTCACCACACTGGTTACCGTTTTTCTTTTGGCCGCTCCAGCCCAGAGCCGAGTGGCTTGGGAGTTGCGCCAGACCATCACGCCGGACGCCAGCCCCCTGGATGTGGCGGCCTCCATCGACGGTAGTCGGATTTTTGTGCTGACCAAGGGCGGGAAAGTCCAGATTTTCGACCCAAATGGGGAATTAATCGCCAGCATCCCAGTATCCCCAAAAATGGAAAGAATTACGGCGATAGGCCTGCAACAGGTCGGAATTCCCGAAAAGATTTTTCTCAGCGGCAAAGAAGCCGGAATAGTTCAGGAGTTGACCCTGGAGTTTGCCGTCCCTATTGATATCAGCGGGGCTCCAGTGCTCGGTCCAGCCGATGCTCCCGTAAAAATTGTTGAATTCAGCGACTTTCTCTGTCCCCACTGCGCCACAGTTAAATCCCTGACCGAAGAAATTCAACGTCTCTATCCTCAACAGGTAAAAGTCGTTTTCAAGAACTTCCCCCTCTCTCGCGATGGCTTATCCATCCCTGCGGCCCTGGCCGCCATGGCCGCCCACCGACAAGGTAAATTCTGGGAATTTCATGCGCGTCTGTTCAAGGCCCAAAGGGAATTGAGCCCAGAGAAAATCCGGGTCATTGCCCAAGATCTGCAACTAGACCTGACGCGATTTGACCAAGACATCAAGAGCCAAGAGCTGGCCAAATACTTGGAAAAGGATATCCGCGACGGTCAAATGGCCGGGGTCCGGGGCACTCCCACAATTTTTATCAACGGTATGCTGCTCAAACAGCGCGATCTTGCCACTATGCAACTGATGGTTAATCAGGCCCTGCAAAGAAACCAGTCGCGATAAGGGTCTGTCAGGGACAGTTAAAGTCTAGCTAACCATGCCAACTCGGCTGAATCACGAAGGTGGCTCAATTGCCCCCGCTGCCCTGGCCCAACTGCAAAGACGGGCTGATCGCCTGCTCCGGATTTGCGGCCATCCCGGAGCCGAGCTGAGTCTGTTGCTGGTCGATGATCGACGGATGGAGGAACTCAATAGCCACTACCGGGGCAAGCGGCAACCTACTAATGTGCTGGCCTTCGCCCTATGGGATGCCGCCGAAACGCCGCGCCGCTCGGGCGGTAGGTGGCCTGGCAATAAAATCGGGACCAAAACCAACTGGGGCCATGGCGCAAAACTAAACGCTCAGCGCCATAGCTTACCGGGAGACGCCCTGCTGGGAGATGTGGTTATATCCCTGGACACTGCTCAAAGGGAGGCTGATCTCGGGGGGGTCAGCCGAGAGCAGCGCTTGAGCTGGTTGCTGATTCATGGACTGCTTCACTTGCTGGGCTTCGACCACGAACGTTCCCCAAGTGAAGAGGCCGCGATGGTCGAGGCCGAAAGGCAACTGCAACTGCGACTAAACCAAGATGAAAGGAGAGACACCATGATCAAACTTGCCGTCAATGTCGATCATGTGGCGACCTTGCGCCAGGCCAGGGGCGGCAGCGAGCCCGATCCAGTACTGGCCGCCAGCATTTGCGAGCTGGCCGGGGCGGCGGGCATTGTCGTCCACCTGCGCGAGGATCGCCGTCACATTCAGGACCGTGATCTCCGACTGCTGCGACAAACGGTGAAAAGCAAGCTCAACCTGGAAATGGCGATCGTGCCGGAGATTATCGATTTTGCCCTTGACCTCAAGCCGGATATGGTTACCCTGGTCCCGGAAAAACGACAGGAGTTGACCACCGAAGGCGGTCTTGACGTGCAAGGGCATAAAAAGAAGCTGGCCAAAGTTATAGCAAAAATGAATCAGGCTGGGATTCCGGTCAGCCTGTTTGTCGATCCCGATACGAATCAAATCAAAACGGCGGCCGCCATCGGCGCCACCTTTATCGAAATCCACACCGGACCTTACTGCGACGCCAACAACGAGGCCGAACAATATCGGGAGTTTCACCTGCTGGCGGCCGCCGCGGAGGAGGCCTTGGCCGCCGGGTTAAGGGTTAATGCCGGACACGGCCTTAACTACCTAAACTCATCCCGAGTGGCAGCCTTAGGCACCATTGAAGAGCTAAGCATCGGACACGCCATCATCACCCGGGCGATCATGGTAGGCCTAAAAAAAGCGGTCCGGGAAATGTTGACGGTTATACGCCGAAATGAGTAAAAAAAACCCGTCGTTCAGAGCGGGAATATCGCTGACTAGTCGGCGGATAATCGGCGCAGTCATCAAGAAAAAGAGGCTAGTTCTTCCGCCCCCATCTTACGGATCAAAATCCGTTGGGTGGCTTGATCGAAATAAACTACACACTGCTGATCCTGAGAAGTAATATAACGGGTGGCGTTACCGATACTTATCAGTCCTCCCGGATAGAGGATGCCGGCAACGCAAACCATTTCGGCAGTCATTTGCTTCAGTTCTTGCTCTAAAGCGTTATTATCTTCGGTAAGGCTGTGCACCCGAGCCATGGCCTTGGGCATGAGAATTTTGTATTTGTCTAACAACTCTGCCTTTTCTTGGGGTAGTTGCCTCCCCCGCTCTCTTTTTATCTTTTCCAGCGCACTGATATTCTTGATCGCCTTATTGAGACGTTCGGCCCAGAGATTCAGATCCTTGTCCAGCTGCTGCTTGCGCTTCTGGATAGCGGGGTTCACTCCCACATGCAAAACGGTCTGAACTTCCGCGTCGGTCCCCAAGTCTCGGACATAAACCGAGCCACCGACAAAGTACTTACCGCCAACTACTGTTCCTTTACCTTTAAGATAAAAGTTACCACCAACCAAGGCCTGACACTGAATACTGGAGGTGAAGACCGTCAGATGACCTCCGGCCTCAACAAATGGTCCATTTTCCATAAAAGCGATCTCCACGTCGCCCTTGGCCCGCAACACTGAATCTTCTCCCAATACACTGCCGCCCACCTTCAGGTTGCCGCCGGCCATGACCAGACTGTTGTGCACGCCTTTGCCGATGGTAATATCCCCTCGACACTTGATGGAAAAACCCGACGGAACTCCCCCCTGGATAATCAAATGCCTACCGCCAAAGGCGATATTGCCCAGTGACATGTCGACATCACCTTTAATCACATGCTCTTCATAAACGCTGGGCTTACCGTCGGCCATCACAAACTTGCCGGCCCGGGCCGCAAAAACCTTGCGTCCATCATCGCTCAATAAAACCCCGGGACCGCATTTGATCTTACGCTCCTTGCCGGGTTTAGCGGGAATTTCCGCGCCAAACACGTCTTGGCCAGGGATGCCGGGGGTGGGAGGAATGATCTCCAGCAGTAATCGATCCTTTTCGACGTTAACAATATTGCCCAACTCGCGAAAATCAACCTGATCCCGCTCCTTGTCCATAACCTTGGGCACCCGAATCACGGAGGGTTTGATGTACATTTTAATCCGGGAATCATCACCGTGACGCTGAATGCTCCCCCGGGCCACCCAGAAAGAGCCGTCGGGCCGAGGTTCCACCTCTGCCAGTACCCCAAAAACAATCCCCTCCTCAATCATCACTCGCGCCAGTTCATCTCGCACCAAGCTCACCGGAGTTTCAGTCTTTTGGGGCACAACCACCACACCAAGACGATCCCGAGAGACCTTCAAGACAAAAACATCATTTTGGAACTTCAACCCGTCCCTAAATAATTTTTCACTGGCCATGGATCCACCCTCACTTTCAAGCTGCCGACAACAACCCAAACCTTGGTGAGATTAACGCGACCCAACGTGTTTGGTAAATGCTTTCATCAACCAAATATCACCATATTTATCGGCAATCAGCCAACCATTAAGAATAAAAAAAGCAACTCCACTAAAGCTAAAAAGCAATGGTGGCGCCATAGGACAAACAACGGGGAGAACCATAGACTACAGGCTATCTTGAAAAATTAGCTATTTTGTTCGAGTTTACGGCACGTAAAAAAAATTACCGCAGGCATATGGTTGATATTCCGAGGATAACTTTTTGAGCATAACGCAAAAATCGGGCGAAAGAGCAATTTTTCAAGGTGGCCTACAAGTTTAGCCATCGGCCCGATGGACGGCAGCCACGGCCCGGCGCAGCAGGGTGGCGTCCTTGCGCCCCGGGGCTGTTTCCAGGCCAGAGTTGAAATCAACGGCAAAAGGGTGAACCCGAGCTATGGCCGCCGCCACATTGTCAGGGCTTAAACCGCCGGCTAGAATCACCGGGGCGGGCGCAGCCAGGCGATCAACCAGTTGCCAGTCAAAGCTTTCCCCGGTTCCGCCGACCATTTTATCGTGAAAAGTATCCAGGAGAAAGGCCCCGACCGAGCCGCGGTAAGGGGTCAAATCTGCGGCGACGCTATGTCCGCCCACCCGAATCACCTTAATAACCCGCAGTGGCATGACACGACAGAACTCAGGGGTTTCGTCCCCGTGCAACTGGATTGTGGTCAAGCCGCAATACTGAACAATATCCCGAATCACCCCAGCATCTTCATTAACAAAAACCCCGACTGCATCAACAAAAGGCGGCAAAGTCGCAATAATTTCCCGAGCCTGGTCGGGCTCAATCCGACGGGGACTGGCCGGGGCGAAAATAAACCCTAAAGCGTCAACTCCGACAGTCACTGCCTCTCGGACTTGCACCAACTCGGTCATGCCGCAAACCTTGATGCGAGTCCTCCCGTCTATGCCCATCTCCGACCTCCACGCAAAGCCACCAAGGCCTGGCTGGGATTATCGGCCCGCATCAGGCTTTCCCCCACCAGGGCCGCGCTTACCCCATGCTCGGCAAGCACTGCGATATCGCGATAATCACGCAAGCCGGACTCGCTGACCAGGGGAATTCCTGGCGGAATAATCCGACGTAACCGCAGAGTGGTGCCAAGATCCACGGAAAAATCCCGCAGATCACGGTTGTTGACTCCGATCAACCGCGAACCGGCGGCCAGGGCCTTTTCCGCTTCTTGCTCATCGTGAATCTCCACCAGGACATCCATCCCCAAGGCTTCGGCCTGGAGCCGTAGCTCCTGCAACTGCGAGGTCGACAAAATAGCGGCGATCAACAAAATGGCATCAGCCCCGTAAAGTGAAGCCTCTTCCACTTGAATGGGGTCGATAATAAAATCCTTGCGAAGCACCGGCAGGTTCACCTGCGCGCGGACCAAGGGAAGATAGTCCAGTGAACCCTGAAAGAAGTGCCGGTCGGTAAGAATGGAAAGGGCGGCGGCTCCGCCCCGGAGATAATCCTGAGCGATGGCCAGGGGATCAAAATCGCGGCGAATGACGCCATGGGAAGGAGAAGCCTTCTTGATTTCGGCGATTATCGCCACCCCAGGTTCAGCTAACAGGGCGGCCTGAAAAACGCGGGGCGCTTCCGGTTCCTGGTCGCTCAAGAGCTGGGGGCGGACCAAACCACGCCGTCTGAGAGCCGCAACTTCTTCATTTTTCCAAGCAACAATCCGATCAAGAATCATCACGATAACCTAAGGGTCTGGACCCTGGGGCAATGCTAAATTACGAACCTAGTGTCGTGTCAAGGCGGTTAAATTTAGCAAAATTTAGAGCCGTAAAAGTTTGTTATGGCCTTAGTCTCGTTTATTCGGAGTCTGCGTTTGCCTGGAACCTCGAAGCATCGTACAGTTACTCGAAAAGTTCGGGTAAGCGCAAACTCCAAAATGGATGAAGACATGATGCTGGTAATCTTTTACCTCTTGACCATCTTGGCGGTCGCAAAACCCCGGGAAAAGGCCAACAAGGCATCAAGTCGGGCCAGGGCCGCTCCGCTTTGCACCAGTGTGCGGGCCAAGGCTATCCCATCAGCCATGCTCGAACAGCGCTCGGCTGCCAGAAAAACGGCAGCGGCATTAAGCAGGACCATGTTCAATCGCGCCCCCTCTTCCCCGGCCAGAATAGCCCGCAACTGGGCGGCAGCTTCAGCGGGCGAATCCCCTCCCCGAATATCGACCAGGCTTGCCAGGGGAATCCCGTAATCCTCAGGGCTAATGGTCAAGATCCTAACCTCTCCATCATTATACTCAGCCACTTTGGTGGGCCCGGTCACCGTAATTTCATCGACATTGCCCGCCCCACAAACCACCAAGGCTCGCCGCGTACCCAGTTTTCCCAAAACCCGGGCCAGAGTTTCCACCAAACCGGGGCTGTAAACCCCCATCACCTGCACATTGGCCCCCGCCGGATTGGTCAAAGGCCCAAGAATATTGAAGATGGTGCGAATCCCGATTTCCCGCCGGGGGCCGATGGTATGCTTCATTGCCCCGTGCAGCAGCGGCGCAAACATAAAGCCAACCCCCACCTGACGAATAGCCTGGGCAATGGCCTGGGGTGGCAACTGTAGATCTAGTCCTAAAGCCTCCAGTACATCGGCGCTGCCACAAGAACTGGTAATCGAACGGTTGCCGTGCTTGGCCACCGGCAAGCCCGCGGCGGCAACCACAAAGGCGGTGGTGGTGGAGACGTTGAAGGTGCCCGATGAATCACCCCCGGTTCCGCAGGTATCGACGAGAATCGGCGGAGCCGGCGGGGTTGAGAGGTCTGACGGGATTAGCGAAGTCGGCAAAACTGACGAGACTGACAGATCCTGGCCGTTCGCCAATGCGGCGGCGCTGAAAGGGGTGACGGGAGTGGCCTTCTCCCTCATCACTTTAGCCGCCCCGGTTATTTCGTCAACGGTTTCCCCTTTAATCCGCAGAGCGGTAATAAAAGCAGCGATCTGGGCGGCGGAGGCCGCTCCCCCCATAATTTCGTCCATCACCACTATCATTTCCGCCTCAGTAAGATCGGAGCCGGCCACCACTTGGGCAATCGCTTCCTTGATCATTCTTCTTCCTCTCTGCTTGTTCTGGCTCGCGCAAAGAGCCTCTCTTCAATCAGGTCCCAAACTATCAGTTCACCGGCCGCCCCATCTTCGCCCATTTTGGGCTTCGTTAAATAGCCATACTCCGTTAAATAGCTATACTATGCTTCGAAGTTCCGGGCAAACGCAGACTCCGAATAAACGAGACTAAGGCCATAACAAACTTTTACATCTCTAAATTTTGCTAAGCTTAATCACCCTTATGAGCTGTTACCCAAGCCCATATCAACACAAAAATTGCGTGGACCAATGCGGGAAAGCGGCGTTTATCTGAAAAATTGATTCATCTTAAGGTCGGATAAGTGGGATCGATAAAGTTTTTCAGTAAATCCGCCCCAACCGGGGTCATGATCGATTCGGGATGAAACTGGACCCCTTCCACCAGCAGTTCACGATGGCGCAAGCCCATCAGTTCACCCTGCTCGGTACGGGCGGTGATTTGCAGACAGGCGGGCCAATCGCTCTCGTCCACGGTCAGCGAATGATAACGCATGGCTTCAAAGGGGTCGGGCAGACCGGAAAAAACCCCCTTGCCGTCGTGGCTGATCATACTGGTCTTGCCGTGCATCAAGCGAGATCCCCGCACGATTTTGGCGCCAAAAGCCTCGCCAATGGCTTGATGCCCCAAACAAACCCCAAGAATGGGAATCCGTCCACTGAAGTGGCGAATGACCGCGACGGAAATTCCGGCCCTCTCCGGAGCGCCAGGCCCAGGGGAAATCAGCAGGCGGTCGGGTCGAATGGCGGCGATGGCGGCAAGATCGATCTCATCATTGCGGTAAACAATTACTTCCGCCCCCATTCCGCCCAGGGCCTGAACGATATTATAGGTAAAAGAGTCGTAGTTGTCGATTACTACAATCATGGTTGCGTCATCCATTATGCCCGCTCGGCCAAGCGCAGGGCCCGACGCAGACCCATGGATTTATTGATCGTTTCGACCAACTCGGATTCAGGATCAGAATCGGCAACAATTCCTGCCCCGGCTTGAACCCAAAGCTCCGACCCCAGCATGACGAAGGTTCTAATCGTAATGCAGAAATCCATGTTGCCGCTAAAGCCAAAATAACCCACCGCCCCGGCGTAGGGACCGCGACGTTGGGGCTCCAGTTCCTCGATAATTTCCATGGCGCGAATTTTGGGAGCGCCGGAGACCGTCCCGGCGGGGAAACAGGCCCGGATCACATCAAACTGATTTTTATCGGCGGCCAGTTTAGCGTGGACTCCGGAGACGATATGCATCACATGACTGTATCGCTCGATGGCCAGCAGGTCATGAACCTTCACCGAACCATACGCGGCCACCCGGCCTACATCGTTGCGCCCCAAATCTACCAGCATCAGGTGTTCAGCCCTTTCCTTGGGATCGGCCAGCAGTTCTCGTGCAAGCGCCAGGTCTTCCTCCCGATCACGCCCCCGGGGACGCGTGCCGGCAATGGGTCGTAGCGCGATATCATCTCCCGTCAAACGGACCAAAATTTCCGGCGAGGAGCCAATCTGGATCAAATCATCCAGCTTGAGATAAAAAAGGTAAGGGCTGGGATTGATATGGCGCAGGGCCCGGTAGAGCTTGAGCGGCAAAACCGCGGTGGTGGTCTGAAAGCGCTGGGATAAAACCACTTGGATGATATCGCCCGAGCGGATGTACTCCTTGGCTTTCATTACCATTGCCCGGAAGGCCGCCGGACTCATGTTGGCGGCAAACTCGGGCTGCGCCGCGGCGCCCTCAGGCGCTTCAGTCAGCAATGGGAGGGTCAGGGGTCGGTTAAGCGCGGCCACCACTCGGTCCAGATTGCGACCAGCCTGGATCAACAACCGCTCCGGATCATCAGCCCCAGCGCAGTCCACCCAATTAACCATGGTCAGCCGTTGACGCAGATTGTCATGGATCAGAAGCATGCCGGGAATCAGAAAACTACTCTCAGGGATGGCGCTTATGGAGGGGGTGGCGGCCGGTAACCGCTCGATGAAGCGAACCATATCGTAACCGAGAAAGCCCACCGCGCCACCGCAAAAGCGAGGCAAAGATGCGTCAAAAACCGCAGGATTGAGGTCAGTCAGCAACTTTTCCAGAATTTTCAGAGGATCACCCCGAAGGTGTTCCTCGCTGAATACCGAAGCTGAAGCAGCCACGGCCAAGCCACTTGCCTCCGGCAAAACCCGCCGGATAACGATATCCTCACCCCGAGAGGTGAAGATCAGCAGCGGGTCAAAGCCGATAAAAGAATATCGTCCCCATTTTTCCCCACCTTCCAGACTTTCAAAGAGAAAAGCGTGGGACTGATCACCGGCAACCTTGCTGAAAATCGTCAGCGGGGTGTCCAGATCAACGATCAACTCCCGGGCCACCGGCACCAGATTGTATTCGGCGGCAAGTTTTTTGAAGTTTTTCAGATCCGGCCGCTGCATGGATAGTTCCGCCTGCTGATAGCCATGGTGAACTGATTATAAAAAAAATCATCGCCGCCCAAAATCAAGGCATTAAGGCCTGCACAGACAACCTCCGAGAAGGGATACCACGGTTGAGTCGGTCAAAGCGCGATGATCCGGGCCGGACGAGGCTAGGCATTGCCGGCCATGGAGTTGACCCGACGGCTCAACCTGGATATCTTGCGAGCGGCTGCATTGCGATGAATAATTCCTTTATTGACCGCCTTGGCGATCATGGGAATAGCCACCAGCAAGGCGGCGCGCGCCTGATCCGGGGCATCACCCACCACCGCCTCATTCACCCGACGAACCAAGGTCCTAAGCCGAGAGCGGTTGGCCTGGTTCCGTTCACGACGCACTGCATTCTGCCGATTTCTTTTAATTGCCGATTTGTGATTCGCCAAAGTTACATCTCCTTACAATTCAACATAAAAAAAACAGCGGTTACCCACCGTGATCTCCTCGTTTAGCCGGCAATATTCGCTATCGCCGAGTCACCAACAGAGGAAAGACTCCCAACCAGGATGAACAGTCCCGGGACAAAAGAAACGAAAACATATAACGTTAACGCCGCCGACTGTCAAGCAACAAGTATCGGCATGTTAGTAACTGATGACTTCTAAGCATACTTGTGCTATTTGAGAAGGCCAAAACAAGATAAGATAGGATGCCCCTGAACAGTTACATTTATTTCTGAGTGAGCTCTTAACTGAAAAGGAGAAAAAAATGGCCCCCGCTCGCCGTCAACTTGCCAATGCCATCCGCGCCCTGAGTATGGACGCCGTTCAGAAAGCCAATTCCGGTCATCCCGGCGCACCCATGGGGATGGCCGACATTGCCGAGGTGTTGTGGAATAATTTCTTAAAACACAACCCAGCCCATCCGGCTTGGGCTGACCGCGATCGTTTTGTTCTTTCCAACGGTCACGGCTCGATGCTGCTCTACTCAGCGCTTCATCTCAGCGGTTATGATCTGAGTATCGATGATATCCGCAATTTCCGCCAACTCCATGCTAAAACCCCGGGACATCCCGAGTACGGTTATACCCCAGGAGTGGAAATCACCTCCGGGCCTTTAGGCCAGGGAATTGCCGGAGCAGTGGGCATGGCCATTGCCGAACGAACCTTGGCCGCCCAATTCAATCGTCCGGGCCATGAAATCGTCAATCACCATACCTACACCTTTCTTGGCGATGGTTGCATGATGGAAGGCATTTCCCATGAGGCTTGCTCGTTGGCCGGGACTTTGGGGCTCAACAAGTTAATCGCCATTTACGACGACAACGGCATCTCCATTGATGGCGCGGTTCAGGGCTGGTTCACGGAAGACATCCCCGGCCGTTTCACGGCCTATGGCTGGAAAGTAATCGCCGGAGTGGACGGCCACGACCCCGAAGCCGTCAAAGCGGCAATTATTGAGGCTCGCCGGGAAAAAGATCGGCCAACCATAATTTGTTGTCGGACTATCATCGGCCGCTACGCCCCCAATAAACAGGGGAAGGAAAGCTGCCACGGCGCACCGTTGGGCACGGAAGAGATAGCCCTGGCCCGCAAAGAGATGGATTGGCCCCACCATCCTTTTGTAATCCCTGAGGAAGTCTCTGCGGCCTGGAATGCCCGCAAGCGCGGCGCGGCGGCCGAAGCCGCCTGGCGGCAAAAAATGGACGCTTACGAAAAAGCTCATCCCGAGGCGGCGGCCGAATTCAAGCGGCGCATCAGTGGAAAACTGCCCTCTGATTGGGCCGAAAAATCCGCAGCCTTTATCGTTTCCAGTGAGGCTAAAGCGGCCAAGCTGGCCAGCCGCAAAGCATCGCAACTGGCCCTGGAAGGCTACGGCCCCTTGCTGCCGGAGCTAATCGGCGGCTCGGCGGACTTGACTAGCTCCAACCTCACCACCTGGAGCGGCAGCAAGGAGATCAAGGAAAATCCCGCGGGTAATTACATCCATTTCGGAGTCCGGGAGTTCGCCATGACCGCCATCGGCAACGGCCTGGCCCTGCACGGCGGCTTCATCCCCTACACCGCCACCTTCCTGGTCTTTGCCGATTATGCCCGCAACGCCATCCGGATGGCGGCCCTGATGAAGCAGCGTGCTATTTTCGTGCTGACCCACGACTCCATCGGCCTGGGTGAAGACGGCCCGACGCATCAACCGGTGGAACACGCCGCTTCCCTGCGCCTGATCCCCAACCTGCATGTCTGGCGACCTGGCGATGCGGTGGAAACTGCCGTGGCCTGGAAATCGGCGATTGAGCGGCAAGATGGCCCCAGCGCCCTACTGCTGTCCCGCCAAAATCTGCCCCACCAGGTGCGCACTCCCGCGCAAATCGCCGCCATTGCCCGAGGTGGTTACATTCTGCTTGATTGCTGCAAAACCCCGGATTTAATCATCATCGCCACCGGTTCGGAAGTGGAGCTGGCCGTAAACGCCGCCCGTCGTTTAAACGAACAGGGCCGCAAAACCCGGGTGGTCTCCCTACCCTGCCTCGAGATCTTCGAGGCTCAAGATGAGGCTTACCGGCAAAAAGTGCTGCCCAGCGCCGTCGAGGCCCGGATCGCCATTGAGGCGGGCAGCACCGCGGGTTGGCACAAATATGTCGGCAGCAAGGGCAAGATCATCGGCCTGGACCGCTTCGGTGAGTCGGCCCCGGCCGACGAGCTGTTCAAACTCTTCGGATTTACCGTGGAAAACGTTCTAAAAACGGCTGTACAAAGATATTTTTCTCCTAATCTCACAATTATTGACAAACGGCTATCTTGAAAAATTAGCTATTTTGTTCGGGTTTAAGGCACGTAAAAAATTACCGCAGGCATACAGAATGCCGGCATATTGATGACTAAATCAAAACCGTTTACACAAAATGCTTTACAGGCCCAATCAATGTGCGAACAAATATTGACGCTTCCCAACAAACACCCCTCCCTGGCAGGCTTTCTGTAAAAAAACTTATCTCTTTTTTTGTCGTAAACGCTCGAAGAAGCGAAAATTTTGCAATCAATTACATTGTCGTTAAGGTTAAATCGATAATTTATACCATGTGCACTGATATCAACAATAATTCCGAATTTTGCCTTCCAGCTTTTAAGAATTCTTGCCCGTAATGCTCCCCTGCCAAAACCTGCGGAAACTAAAAAGCGCAGAAATATTGATTTTTTTTGCAGGAGCATATTCACCCCAAGAAGAAAATTTTCTATTTGTCATGTGCCGCACCTAACCTTTAATCGGCTATCGTTAATTTTTGGTTATATTCGATTTTCCCAAATGCCGACCCAGACCACGCATGACTGCTCAGGAGCATAGACTTTTGTGGCATAGTAAGTTACCTTGCCGGCGATATTTTTGCCACGACGGTTCACTCTATCTTACCGGACTTCCGGAGTCCGAGGTTTTTTATTTTTTTGATGGTTGGCCATGGCTGCGGTTATAGTTTGCCCAAGCAGCCCTTTCCGGGTAGTCTGACAGTCGGAGTGCCTCGTGGCAAGCCCATGGGCAAGCCCATGGCAAGCCCCACGGCAAAGCCCCCACGGCAAGCCCATGGCAAGCCCACGGCAAGCCCATGGCGAACCCCGCCGCAAGCGGGATGAGTCTCTCGCCCATAACTCATCAATTGGTCACCGACAAGAATATGTCGCCTGTAATCTTGCCCTATCGTCTTTGCATCTCGGTTGCCCGGTCAACGGTGGCTGCGACTCTACGGGCCACCGCTGCGGTGGCAACTTTAGCCGACGTGGTGGAAATCCGCCTGGACACCTTGACCGACCGAACTAGCATCGCCGCAACTCCCAAATTATTACTCCGGCAAGCCGCCACCCCCCTGCTTTTCGCCAATCGCCCGACCTGGGAAAATGGGGGGGCCGCCGAGCTTGACCCCCAACGAATCATCCCCCTGATTATTGCCCTTAACCATGGCTGCGATTACGTGGATATCGAGTTGCGAAGCCAGCCGGAGCAACTTCGCCAGGTTATTGAAGCGGCTCATAATAATCAACCGTCATCCCGGGTTATCGTCTCCTGGCATGATTTTGTCGGCACCCCTGATGCGGTCTCCCTGCGAGAAATTCTCGACCAACAGCAAAGTAGCGGGGCTGATATTGGCAAAATCGTTACCATGGCCAATTCCACCCGTGATGTTCTACGGGTGTTGGCTTTGCTGGAAGAAGCCGCCCAGCTCGATTTTCCCCTGATTGCCTTTTGTATGGGTGAAATCGGCAAAATCAGCCGGGTTGCCACCGGCTATCTGGGCGGCTATATGACTTATGCGGCCGAGGCTGACGGCCAGGCCACGGCACCCGGTCAACTTCCCGCCGCCCGCCTGCGCGAAATTGAAACAATGTTATCAAGTTAAAATGCTAAAAATTTACGGAACCACTCAAGTTTACGGAATAATCGGCAACCCTGTAAGTCACAGCTTAAGTCCGGCCATGCACAATGCCGCCTTTGACGCCTGTCGACTCGATAAGGCTTACGTGGCCTTTCCCGCCCTCGATGTCGCAGGGGCGGTGGCCGCCATCCGTAATCTTGGCATTGCCGGAGTTAGTGTCACCATTCCCCACAAGCAGGCGGTTATCCCGCTGCTGGACTCGGTGGACCCGGTGGCCGCTAGAATCGGGGCGGTCAACACCATCGTTCGTCGGGGTCAGAAATTGCACGGAGCCAACACCGATTGGCTTGGGGCCAATCAGGCTTTAGCTGAGGCTCTTAAATTGGCCGGGAGCACGGTGCTGATCCTGGGGGCCGGCGGATCGGCCCGGGCCATCGGATTTGGCCTGCGGGAAGCCGGGGCCAAAATTATTCTGGCCAGTCGCACCGCGGAAAAAGGCCGGGAGCTGGCCCGCCAGCTCGATTGTTCCTGGATTCCCTTAAAGCAGGCCGAGTGCCAAAAGGCTGATGCCCTAATCAACGCCACTTCGGTGGGGATGAGCCCCAACGTCGATGCCACCCCAATGCCGGCCGCCGCTCTGGTCGCCTTCCCGGTGGTCATGGATATCGTTTACGCTCCCTTGCAAACCCGTCTGTTACGAGAAGCTGCGGCGGCCGGATGTCATCGCATCGACGGCCTGGCCATGCTCTTATACCAGGGGGCGGCCCAGTTTGCCATATGGACCGGCCGAGAGGCTCCGCTGGAGATTATGCGCCGGAGTCTGTTGGCCCAACTTGTAGGAAGTAAGTAATTCCGGCGGTGAGCCCTTAAATGAAAAGGACAAAAACATGCAGATGATAATCCCCGGCGGCCCTTTGCGGGCCACCGTTGAGGTGCCGGGCTCCAAGAGTATCACCCAGCGAGCCTTGATCACCGCCGCCCTGGCTAAGGGTAAAAGCACTCTGATTGGGCCCCTAGCCAGCGAAGACACCGATTATACCGTCAGGGCCCTGCAGGCCATGGGGATTGTTATCGACGTCGACCGGGAGCATTGGCGCCTGTATGGTGGGGCCGGCCTGATCTCCGCTGCGACCACTGAAATTTACCTGGGTAATAACGGCACCGCCACCCGTTTTCTCACCTCGGTGGCGGCCCTGGGCCACGGTGTTTTTTTAATCAACGGCGATCAACGGATGACCCAGCGGCCGATCGGGCCACTTATGCGTGCTCTTAAAGGCTGGGGGGTACAAATCCGCAGCATCAACAACACCGATTGTCCGCCTCTTGAGATCGCGGCCGCCGGGCTTGCCGGTGGCCGCGGCGTACTGCCGGAGGGCAAGAGTAGTCAGTATCTTTCTTCGTTGCTCCTGGTCGCCCCTTATGCCCGTCAACCTGCCGAACTGCGGGTGGAGGGCGAGGTGCTTTCCAAACCTTACGTCACCATGACGCTGGCGGTAATGAAAGCCTTCGGGGTTGAAGTCGCTGTCAACCCGGAATTAAGCGAGTTCAAGATCCCCCAGGGCTGCTACCAGGGCCGGGAATATCAGATAGAGGGTGATGCCTCCGGCGCTTCTTATTTTTGGGCGGCGGCGGCCCTCACCGGTGGCCAGGTCACGGTGACCAACGTGCCTTCCCCCTCCCTGCAGGGAGACACCGCGCTGGTGGACATTTTGGCCCGGATGGGTTGCAAGGTGGAGTATGGCAAAAGTGGTATCACCGTGGCCGCTCCGCATCAGTTGCGGGGGGTGGAAGTGGATATGGGTGATTGCCCGGATGTGGTTCCCACCCTGGCGGTGGTGGCGGCTCTGGCCCAGGGCCGCACCGTAATCCGCAACATTGCCCATCTGCGGATTAAGGAATGCGACCGCCTGCGGGTGATGGCCTGCGAGCTGACCAAGCTTGGGGTAGCGGTTGAGGAAGGCCCGGACTTTATAATCATCGAAGGCCGGGGTCGCAAGCACAACTACCACGGAGCCGAAATAGCCACCCATAACGATCACCGCATTGCCATGAGTTTTGCGGTGGCTGGCCTGGTTATCCCTGGGATCAAAATTGAAAATCCCGACTGCGTGGCAAAATCTTTTCCCGACTTTTGGCGGCACTTTGCCCGTTTGCAGGGGTCAGAGGTTGGGGGACGGAAGTCAGAGGTTGGAAATTAAAACAATGAACCATAGTTAACCAATAACGGTGTGACACCCTCGCACCGTCCGGGGTCGGGGCTTTATGTCCGCAATTATGGATCACTATAACATCTAGTGTCGTGTCAAGGCTGAGATGACGCATCTCGCTTGCCCTTTTTCACGCCTGCTGCGTTACGACTTGACTCACATAGCCTGGGCTATGCTCATCAAGCCGTGCCTTGCAGGCGTAAAAAATGACGGCGCGATATTACGACATCTCAGCCTTGACACGACACTAGGCTGCTATAGCATCACCACGGGAACTGTCAATCATGTATCGCTTGTTTACTGCCATTGATCTGCCGGAAGCTGTAACCGATCGTTTGATCGCCATCGGATTCGGTTTGCCCGGCGCTCGCTGGGTACCGACTGATCAGTTGCATCTCACTTTGCGCTTCATCGGTGAGGTCGATGGTGGACTTTTCAGGGAAATAAGGGAGGCTCTGCTCGATGCCAGGGCCTCCGCTTTTTCCTTGCGGCTCCAAGGTTTCGGCTGTTTTCCCCCCAGGGGACCGGCCCGGATTCTCTGGGCTGGAGTGAAGCCGAAGGAGCCGGTGGCCGCCCTCTACCGCAAGACGGAAAACATTTTAGTCCGACGATCCTTGGCGCCCCCGGCAACCCGTAAATTCGCACCCCACGTGACGGTGGCTCGCCTGCGGGATGTCGCGGTGGTCAAGCTGGGTAATTTCTTGGTTGGCAATAATCTTTACAGCAGCGAAACCTTTACGGTGGACAGATTCCACCTCTACTCCAGTCAACTTACGACCAAAGGGGCGATTCACCAGATTGAGGCCAGTTACGATCTGGAAAAGTCATAACCTCACTCTGTGGGAGCTTTCAGTTTGACTAACAGCACAACGGCATGGGCGGCGATCCCCTCTTTGCGACCAACAAAACCCAAGCCTTCGGTGGTGGTGGCCTTGACGTTAAGCTGTTCCGGCGCGACCCCGCAGGCTGCGGCCAGATTGGCCCGCATGGCCTGACGATAGGGAGCCAGCCGGGGGCGCTGGGCGATGATGGTGAGATCGGCGTTAACCAAGTGATAACCGGCAACACGGACGTACTCCATTACTTTGAGCAGCAGCTTCAGGCTGGAAATCCCTAGGTATTGCGGGTCATTGTCGGGAAAATGGCGACCGAGGTCGCCGGCCCCCAAAGCGCCGAGGATGGCATCGCAGAGGGCGTGGGTGAGTGCGTCGGCGTCGGAGTGGCCGAGCAGGCCGAAGCTATAGTCGATTTTGACCCCGCCCAAAATAAGATCGCGTCCGGCCGTGAGTTGGTGCACATCATAACCGTGACCGATGCGCATTCCGGCGGTGGATCCCGCACTGAAGCCGGTGCCGGCACTGGAGTCCGCATCGGCGCCAACATCGGAGCCAACCCCGGAGCTAAAGCCGACGATGGAGTCCGTGCCGGCGTCCGCGTTGGCGGCGCCAACACCGGCGTCCGCGTTAGGGCTGGTGATGGAGCTGAAACTGGGGTCCGCACGGGGGCCTGCGTTGGACGAAGCTGCTTCAGAGCTTGATTTTTCGGAAAATTGCAGGAGGGCCGTGGCCAGGGGAAAATCATCGGGCACGGTAACCTTAATGTTGGCGGAAGAACCCGGAACCAGGGCTACCGGATGCCCGATACGTTCCACTAAGGTTGCCTCGTCGGTGCCGGTATAACCAGTGCTAGTGGCCGCGGCCAGAGCTGCCTGCAACAAAGAAAAACGGAACACCTGAGGGGTTTGGGCTTGCCAGAGGTTGTCACGAAGCACCGTGGCTTTGATTAGAGAATGACCACTTTGGTGACTGCCCGTTTGACTTTCCGTTGGCCGGTGTTGAGCCGAAAGGTTTGACGATTTTACTCCCCTTTTCAAGGTGTCCTTGACCACCACGGCGGCGATGGCCGCTCCATGCTCCGTTGCCGCCGCCAGGCAGTTGCGAATCAGGGCTGGCTTGATCAGGGGTCGAGCTCCGTCATGAACCGCCACCAGATCAAGTCTTTCCGGCAAGTCGGCCAAGGCCTTAACTCCCAGAGCCACCGACTCCTGTCGGGTGTTTCCGCCGCTGACTACCAGAGTCCCGGTAAAGCCGTGGTGGTCCAGGATTTGGCGGGCAAGTTCCAGGTATTCCGCCTTGCTCACCACCACCATCCGGCGCACTTCCGGCACCGCCGCAAAGGCCCGCAGGCAATGGATGAAAAGTGGTAATCCGGCCAATTCCAAAAACTGCTTGGGGGTGCTGCCACGCCCTTGGCTTGCCCGGTTGCCACTACCGCCGGCGGCAATAATCACAGCGCTATCAGCAATATTTTTCATAAGTTGATGAGTTGACCCGGAACAAAATCAAGATAATAGATACACTAAAGGCCACCTTGAATAATTGCTCTTTCGTCGGCAACCGCCTCGATTTCTGCGTTATGCTCAAAAAATTACCCTCGGAATATCAACCATATCCGTAAACTCGAACAAAATAGCTGATTTTTCAAGATAGCCTAAATTCAGCGAAATTCAGAGCGGTGAAAGTTTACCGGTGCCTCAGATTCGTTCATTAGATGCCTTCGAAGTATAGTGTGTGCTACGCAAGAAGGCCAAAATTGGCGAAGATGGGGTGCCGGTGAGCTTTTACGAAGCAAAAAAGGATCGGGGCGGGCTGTAAGCCGAATTCTGTACCCTGACGGGTCATGGTCATTTCTCTAGGGACATCGGTCGCCCGATGTCTCTTGCGATCTACCCGGAAACTTCGGACGGGCCGCCCTCAAACGTTTCCCTATTTGATCTTGCTCCGGGAGGGGTTTACCCTGCCTTGCCGGTCACCCGGCAAGCGGTGAGCTCTTACCTCGCCATTTCACCCTTACCGGTTGCCCGGCGGTATATTTTCTGTGGCACTTTCCCTGGGGTTACCCCCGGTTCGCGTTACGAACCTCCCTGCCCCGCGGAGTTCGGACTTTCCTCCGGCCGTCGGTGATAAACCTCCCGCCAGCGACCATGCGCCCGCCCCGATCCAGAGCTGACTATAAGGACTTGGTCGCAGAAAAACAAGGATCAAGTCGTCAGCTTGGTGACCGCCGGTTTCAGACTTTTGGTCGTTGTCGATGGCGGCAAAACTCCGCCAAGGAAGCAGCGCCTTTATTTTTCCGCTTCTTTCTCGACCGCTTGGTGATACATGATCCGGTTGCAGTTGGGGCAGATCAACATCTTTTCTTCCTTGATCAGATCGTTGAAAAGCTGAGGGGGGATATTCACGAAACAACCCCGGCAGACTCCGTTCTCGACCCCGACTAAGGCCAGGCCGTGACGGCGTTCCCGCAGTATTTCGTATTTCTTGAGGATGGTGACCGCAACCTCTTTAGCTTTGCCGGCCCGCTTTTTCAGCATTTTTCCCTTGCCAGTGTTCAGCGCGGCGGTCTTCTTGGCAGCGACTGCGCGGTCTTCGGTCAGTAGTTTTTCCTCGCCGGACCGAAGGTGATCGGTCTCTTTAGTTTTTTGGGTGATCGCCTCCAGTTCCTCAGCGATCCTAAGCAATTCCTCTTCCCGATCCTTGTTGGCCTGCTTGGCGTTCTCGCTTTCCTTGAGCAGGCTCTGGTACTCGCGGTCGGTTTTGATGTTCATCATTTTGGTCTGGCGATCGCTGATCTTGACCCGATCTTCCGCAAAACCAATTTCCAGTTCCCCCCGCCGCCGTTCAAGGGCTTGTTGTTTTTCCCGGAGTCGCGTAGCTTCCTCCTGATTCAGGCTGATTGCTTCGCGTCGTTTTTCCAGGCCGGAGTTAACTGTTGCCAACTGTTGGTCCAGGGCGCAGATTTCCAGATCAATGGCCTGCAGAGTCTTTAGTCGCACAATTTCATCTTTCAAGTTGGTGCCTCGTAGGGGTTCCTGGTTAACGGATGCGATAATGGGTTATGGGAAAACCCTGATCTTTGGTCGGAGTTGTCGTATCTTGGGTGTTTTATTTGGTCACGGTAAAAAAGCCGGAAGGGGTTGCGTTGCTGGCGGCTGATTCGCACCGGAATGTCGTGGAATCCGGCGCTTGCCAGCTCAGAGGTCAGCAATTGAGCCAGTTGTGCGATCATCGGGTTTTCGCTGGGGTAATGTCCAACGTCAACCACGCAGAAATCGTGCGTTTCGGCCCAGCGGGCAACGGCATGCTTGATTTCCGCGGAAACGTAAATATCCGCAGAGGTCTGGCGAGCTCTCTCCGCAAAGTCTGAACCGCTGCCGCCGCAAACTGCGACCCGGTTGACCATGGTCGGCAGCGGGCCAGCCACCGGAGCTGCTTCCAAATCCAGGGTGTCGAGTAATTTGACCAAAAAAGTTTCACCGGCCATGGGGTTTGTCAGCTCACCGATTCGGCCGAAACCGGGGCAATTTGTGGAAGCGGTTGACGATGAAGAAGCGGTTGGTGACCAGGATTGCAAGCGTTGAGAGGGTTGCGGGGAGTGCAGAGGTTGCAGGGGTTGCAAATTGATTAAGCCAAGGCGTTGGGCGAGAATGTCACTGACTCCGCCGACCAGCGCGTCCAGATTGGTATGGCAGGCGATGACATTAATTTCGTGCTTGAGCGCGGTGGCCAGCAGGCGGCCGGGCGGGTGATCCGTGCGAATATTTTTCAGGGGATGGAAAATCAGTGGGTGGTGGGTGATCACGGTGTTGCAGTTGCGGATGCGGCATTCGGCGAGTAGGACTTCGGTGGGGTCCAGGGCCAGAAGGATGCCGCGGACCTTCTGACCGGGGTCGCCCACCATCAACCCGACGTTGTCCCAGTCTTCGGCCTGATTGAAAGGGCTGATGGCGTTCAGTAACTTTAGTAATTTATTGATATCGAGGGTTGAAATCATACCATGTTTGGGTTGATGTTCGGGCTCAAGCTTGGACTTGGGTTTAGATTTGGGCTTGGGTTTGGGTTTGAGCGGCAAATCATATTTTTTGAGGATAAAAAAAGGTGCCGACCGGGAGGAAGTCGCACCTTTTGTGGTTTATGGGATCCGGCTTGCCGGTGAGCGGAAAGCACTTAATCGCTTTTATTGATTTTGGCGGAACAAAATTACCGTGGATCATTATCAGAGTTTACTGGTAAAAAGTTGGTGGGCCCACCTGGACTCGAACCAGGGACCGACCGGTTATGAGCCGGTGGCTCTAACCAACTGAGCTATGGGCCCATGTTGCCATCGGAGCTTCTGAACAACCGCTACTCATAACCGGTTGACCTTGGTTTGTCAAGGGAGATTTGCCAACAGATTTGCCAACAGGGAGATTTGCCGGCGGGTGTCGCCGATAGGCGGCACGTGAGGCGCTCCGCCCTGTCGGAGAGGTTTGATGGCGCTCTTTTCTTAGTGATGTCCAAAGGTGAAAAGTCAGGGATTGGTGTCGCTCTGCTGTTTTTGTGGTAGGGTGCGATGCGATGTGATGCGATGTGATGCGATGTGATGTGACGTGATGCGTCCAGCAAGGTTATCGAGATTGGTCTCGGCGGAGAAATCCATGTTATCAGCGGTCAATACTGGTTTGTTGTTGGCGGCCTTCGGCGGCGGTCTGGTAGTCGGGGGAGTGGCGCTCTGGTTTTATTGGCGGCAACGGGCGCGCCGTCGGGAGGAGCAACTTACCATCCGCCTGATGACGGCGGCCGAACAGCATCGCCAGGCTGAGGGTTCGGTTTGGGAGGAACGGCTTTCCGGACGCGATCTGCGGCTTGAAGAGGCTCGGACTGAGATCGCCCGATGCGCGGAACTGGCTTGCGAATTACAAAAGGAAAACCGCGGATTAAGCGACCGGGTGGCCGAACTGACCGCAAATCTCAGCGGCGAACGTAAGGTCACCGAGGAAAAACAGGCCCTGCTCCTGGAGGCCCGTCGGGAGTTAGCCGATAGCTTTAAGGCGCTTTCCGGCGAAATTTTTCAGCAAAACAGCCAATCTTTTCTAGCGTTGGCCAAGGAGGCCATGGGACGGCTCCAGGAAAGGGCCGGTGGGGACATGGAACAGCGTCGTCAGGCCATCCAGGAAATGGTGCGACCGTTGCGAGAGTCCCTGGACAAAGTTGACCGCCAGTTACGTCAGGTGGAAAAGGAACGAATCGAGGCTTATGCCGGGCTCACGGAACAGGTCCGCTCCTTGGCCACTTCCCAGGTTCGGCTCCAGGGGGAAACCACCAACCTGGTCCGGGCCCTGCGAGCCCCCCATGTTCGGGGACGATGGGGAGAAATCCAACTGCGGCGAGTTGTGGAGATGGCTGGGATGGTGGAATACTGCGATTTCAACGAGCAGAAATCCATCCAGGGGAATGATGGTCGTCTGCGCCCTGATTTGTTGATAAAATTACCCAACAACAAGCGAGTCGTGGTCGATTCCAAGGCGGTGCTTTCCGCCTATCTCGAAGCCTTGGAGGCCATCGACGAGGACACCCGTCGACAAAAAATACTGGAACACGCCCGGCAGATTCGCACTCACTTAATTCAGCTTTCCTCCAAATTTTACTGGGAACAATTTCAGCCCAGTCCGGAGTTTGTAGTTTTGTTTCTACCCGGCGAAAACTTTTTCAGCGCAGCTCTTGAGCAAGACCCTGAGCTTATCGAATTTGGGGTAAGTCAGCGGGTGATTCTGGCCACCCCCACCACCCTGATTGCCCTGCTGCGGGCGGTTTCTTACGGCTGGCGTCAGGAAAAGATTGCCGAACATGCCCATCAGATCGGTGAGTTGGGTCGGAACCTCTATGATCGTCTGGTGGTGCTGGCCAATCATTTCCATGCCATGCGGCGGGGGCTTGCCGGGGCGGTGGAGTCTTATAACAAGGCGGTGGGTTCTTTGGAAAGTCGGGTGCTGGTGACAGCCCGCAAGCTTAAGGAGCTTGATCCTACCGTTGGCAAGGATCTGGATGGTCCCGAAGTCCTGGATCTTCAACCCCGGGCTTTACACCTGGCCAAGGAGAACCATCATCCAACCGATCACCCAACCGAAACTCACCCAACCGAAACTCACCCAACCGAAACTTGACAACCCGCCAGTGATACTGGTAACACTTAGGCAAATCAAAAAAAAGGACGAGCTTTTTGCAAGAATCTTAAAAATAACTTTAGCAAGGAGGCTGTGCATGGCGACATTGGGGATTAACGGCCTTGGCCGAATCGGCAAACTCTCTCTCTGGCATCAGGTTGCTCGCAAATATTTTTCCGAGATTGTGGTCAACGTTGGCCGTGAGGTCGGCACTTCCCTGGCCGATATTGCCGGGGTGATCGAGCGAGATAGCAGTTACGGTCGAATCGGCAGTTACCTTTACGGTTGCAAAGCGCCCGCCTCGGTTATCAGTGATCTCAATGAGTCTGCGGGGACCATGAAGGTGGACTCGGTGGCGGTTAAAATTCTGCGCCTTGCGCGCGATCCCAAAGAAATTGCCTGGAAGGAAAACGGCGTCAGGTTGGTGATGGATACCACCGGGGCTTTCTATGATCCCACCGCCGATATTGATGACCCACGGGGATCTTTACGCGGGCACCTGCAGGGTGGGGCGGAAAAAGTGTTGCTCTCGGCCCCCTTCAAGATCAAGCAGAAGGGGATGGAAATGCCCGCAGACGTGATAACTACGGTAATGGGCATTAACGACGGTGATTATGACCCGGCCCGTCATCTTTTGGTCTCAGCCGCCTCCTGTACCACCACTTGTCTCTCCTTTATGGTGAAGCCGCTGCTCGACTATTTCGGGGCCGATAAAATCCTCAGCGCTTCGATGGTTACGGTGCACGCCGCCACCGGCAGTCAACCGGTGCTGGACCGAGTGCCCGGGGCTGGAGCCACCGATCTGCGCAAGAACCGCAGCATCCTCAACAACATTATTTTGACCTCCACCGGCGCCGCCAAGACTCTGCCCCTAGTGATTCCCGAGATGAAAAAAATCGGGTTTATTGCTGAATCGGTGCGGGTTCCCCTTTCCACCGGTTCCCTGATTATCCTGGTGGTCAACTTCCAGGACGACTCCGGCCAACCAATCAACCGCGAACTGCTCAACTCCGTTTATCGGAACTACGGCAAGCAGACCACCTATCTCCAGTATACCGACGAGCAACTGGTCTCCAGCGACATTATCGGGATGCCGACCGCCGCCACTGTGATTGAGGGGCGGGAAACCCATACCCGCACCGCTCCGATCATGGTTAATCTTGGTCAATTTAACTGCGTTGGCGCTCCTGACCGGCTGGAAGTGTCGGTGACTCAGGCAGTGGTTTACGGTTGGTATGACAACGAATTGGGCAGTTACACTAATGTACTCGGCGACCGTACCGTTAGTATGGCCGACCAACTGGTTTGATGGTCTGTTATGACCTCAGTGGCATGACTTTATATGGATCGGAAAAACAAAATGAAAAACATCAAGGACATCGATATTCGCGGCAAGAAGCTGCTTGTTCGGGTGGACTTCAATGTCCCCCTGGATGAGCAGGGCAATATCACCGATGATATCCGGATTCGTTCGGTGCTGCCCACCTTGAATCATGCCCTCGATGAAAACGCTGCTATTATTATCTGTTCCCACCTGGGCCGCCCTAAAGGTCAGGTCAAAGCCGAGTTCAGTCTGGCCCCGACGGCCAAGCGGCTTTCCCGGCTGATCGGCAAAGAGGTCGGGCTGGCTCCGGATTGCCTGGGGCCGGAGGTCGAAGCCCTGGCCGCCGCTCTGATGCCGGGCGAGATTCTGCTTTTGGAGAATTTGCGCTTTCATCCGGGAGAGCAGGCCAACGATCAAACCTTTGCCCGCGCGCTGGCGGCTTTGGCCGAAATTTATATCAACGACGCTTTTGCGGTGGCCCATCGCGCCCATGCCTCGGTGGTGGGAGTCCCGCGTTTTACCAAAGGGAAGGCCGCCGGATTGCTTTTGCAAAGAGAGATAGACTATTTTTATCGCTCGGTGAGCAATCCCATCCGACCTTTGGTGGCGATCATCGGCGGAGCCAAAGTCTCCAGTAAGCTCGGGGCCTTGACCAACCTCATGGATCGGGTGGACAAGATGATCATCGGTGGCGCCATGGCCAACACCTTTCTCAAAAGCCAAGGGGTGGACGTGGGCCGCTCCAAAGTCGAGGAGGACCTGCTGGACACCGCCCGTAGGCTGGTAATCAAAGCCCAGGAAAAAGGGGTCAAGCTTTATCTGCCGGTGGATTGTATTGTAGCTCCGGAGTTGGATGCCCAGGTCGAAACCAAACGAGTTACCTATCAGGAAATCCCAGCGACCTGGATGGCTCTTGATATCGGCCCGGCCAGCACCCTGCTTTTTAACGAGGCCCTGGAAGACGCCAGGACCATTATCTGGAACGGTCCCATGGGGGTGTTTGAAATCGATGCTTTTGCTCGTGGGACCATGGCTATGGTTCAGGCAGTGGCCCGCTCCCATGCCCTGACTATTGTCGGGGGTGGCGATACCGATGTCGCGGTACACCGAGCCGGAGAGTTCGCCAGTATTTCCTACGTCTCTACCGGCGGTGGGGCTTTCCTGATGCTGATGGAGGGCAAGAAGCTGCCGGGGGTAGAAGCTTTGGCGGCCTAATGACTTCCGTCGTAAAAGACTTTCAGTGACTTCCGCTGCAGGGTTTGATGGTCTCGTAAAAAGTCGAAATTTCCAAAATCGGTGACGTTAGCTCAACGACTTACGACAAAAAAAGATTTTTGGATTTTTTACGAGACCATCAAATTTGACCGGAAAACCGGAAAAAAGGAGAAGCTATGCGCGTGCCACTGATTGTCGGCAACTGGAAGATGCACCTGAGTCTTGATGAAGCCGAAGCTCTGGCGACGGCGGCGGCCAAGGTGGCCGCCGATTGTCCTGATCGGGAGGTAGTCATCGCCCCGCCCTTCACGGCTCTGGCGACGGTCCGGGCGGTGGTTGGTGAGCGCTTGATCCTGGCTGCCCAGAATGTTGGCTGGGCGAAAAAAGGAGCCTTCACCGGGGAGATCTCCCCGCCGATGCTGCGAGAACTGGGCTGTCGAATGGTGATCGTCGGCCATTCCGAACGACGTCATATCTTCCATGAAGATAATCGGATGATTAACCAACGTCTGCGTGGGGCCATGCAGCAAGGTCTGGTTCCCATCCTGTGCATCGGAGAAACTTTAGCCGAGCGCGAGGCCGGGCGTACTATGGCGGTGCTGGAGGCGCAGATCCGGCAGGGCTTGAACCAAGTAACTCTCAGCGACCCGGCCCGGCTGGTCATGGCCTATGAGCCGGTCTGGGCCATTGGCACTGGCCAAACCGCTACCCCTGCCCAGGCTCAAGAGGCCCATAAATTCGTGCGGCGTCTGCTCTCCGCTTTGTATGAGAAAAACATTGCCACCACCACTAGAATCCTGTATGGTGGCAGCGTTAATGCCGCCAATATCGACGAACTCATGGCTTTGGCGGATGTTGACGGGGCCTTGGTCGGCGGCGCTTCTCTGGCGGCCGAGTCTTTTGAGCGCGTCATCCGTTTTGTTTAGTTTGGTGGGTGAGCGCTGTTTTTATTATCGGTGAACCAAAAATGCTAACCTTTCTGATTGTCGCGCACCTTTTTGTCTGCTTTTTTTTGGTGATCATTGTACTTCTGCAGCAAGGTAAGGGCGCGTCCGTCGGCGCCTCCTTCGGGGGCTCCAGCCAAACCTTGTTCGGCACCGAAGGTCCGTTGCCGATGATGAACAAGATCACCACCGCCGCCGCCGTGGTCTTTATGATTACTTCGCTTTCCCTGGCTTATTTCTCCGCCCGGGTCGGTGACGGTTCGGTGATGGAAGTAATGCCAACACCGGTGGTTGGTGTGGAGGAAGTGGCTCCGGCCCCTGATCCGGTGGTCATTCCCTTGCCCCAGGCTGGTCCCGGGGATACCCCTGGTGGCGCCCCCGGAGATGCCCCCCGGAATTAGGATATTCACGACTTTTCTCGACCAGAGGCAGCCGTGGGCTGTGGAATTGATTAAATCGGAAAAATAGCCGGAGTGGTGGAACTGGCAGACACGCTATCTTGAGGGGGTAGTGGGGCGACCCGTGCGAGTTCGAGTCTCGCCTTCGGCACCATCGACAAAAAATGACCTCGGATGTCAATAGTGGACACCAATTGGCTCATGCCGCCATCCAGTTTCCATAAAACTTCTTCTCATAAGCAACCGGGGATAGATACCCTAGCCGTGCCTGCCTCCTCTGCCGATTGTAAAAAACTTCTATATACTCTCTGATCTCCTGCGTTGCCTCTTGTCTTGTTCTGTATTTCCTGTGATGCACAAGCTCCTGCTTAAGTGTTCCCCAAAAGCTTTCCATAGGAGCATTGTCATAACAGTTGCCTTTTCTGCTCATTGATGCGGTCATCCCAAATTGCTCAAGTAACTTGCCGTAATTGCCGGAACAATATTGACTCCCCCTGTCAGAGTGATGTATCAGCCCCCTCGCAGGTCTCTTGGATGCCACTGCCCGAAACAATGATTCGCTGACAAGGTTCTTTGTTATTCTTTCTCCCATTGCATATCCCACTATCTCTCCGTTAAAGATGTCTTTATGTCCGGCAAGATATAGCCAGCCTTCTTCCGTAGGTATATAGGTTATATCTGTTACCCATACCTTATTCGGAGCCTCTGCTTTGAATTCTTGCTGTAATAAGTTCTCTGCCACCGGCAATGTATGCTTTGAGTCAGTTGTTGCCTTGTATTTCTTTGTCTGCTTGCAATAAAGTCCGTGCTCTCTTTTTGTCCGCTTTATGCGGCATATGCCGACATATCTGCCGCCCTCTGCCAGCTCTTTCTGAAGCTTCTCTGCTCCGCATACCCTTCTGTTTCGCTTGTGTGCTGCTTTTATCTCTATTGTCAACCGGATATCCTCCTGCTCTCTTTTAGAAGGCTTTCTGTTAATCTGTGCGTAATATCCGCTTTCTGATACCTTGAGCATTTTACATAGAGATGATGTGAAATATTTGAGCCGCATATCTTTTATCATCGCGCACCTCTCTGCGACTCCTTTGCAAAGTACGCTGCCGCTTTTTTTAATATGTCTCGCTCCATCCTCGCTTCAGCCAACTCTTTTTTGAGCCTGTAGTTTTCTATCTCTACATCCGTCAGCGGTCTTTAGCCCTCCAGACAAACAATTTGACATATAGCCCCAAATGAATATACATTGTATGTATAAATAATATTCAGAGAGGGTTCAAAGATATGATCATATGGGATGACGATAAAAATCAAAAATTACAAAATGAAAGAAATATCTCGTTCAACGAAATTTCAGAAATTATTTTAAGAAAAGAATATCTTGATATTTTGGAAAACTCATCGCGGCCTAATCAACAAATTTTCGTTATCAAAATAAACAACTATATCTACTCTATTCCTTTCATTATTGACGAACAGTCAAACATTGTCCTTAAAACGGCATTTCCAAGCAGAAAACTTCACAAAAAGTACATGGGGTGAAACTATGAATCCAAAATTAGATAAATACGAAAATGAGATTGAAAAAAATATTTCTCAGTACAAACCAGTGAGTGCCAAGAAAAGGGCTTTGATTGAGGGCATTATTGACAAAGCCAATGAAAAGAAAAGCATCAGCTTACGCTTAAGAAGCAATGACCTTGAGCAGCTCAAACGGCGAGCTGACATTGAAGGCCTACCATACCAAACCCTCTTGTCAAGCATTGTCCACAAGTTCGTCACGGATCAATTAGTGGATAAAAGAAGTATTGTGAAAAGTATGGAAATACTAAGAACATCATAGAACATAGATCTAGATCAGGGCTGGGCTAACAGCCCGTTGAAAAACAATGATCCCGCTGCCGTTGTCCGTTTCGACAAAAAACGTAAGGGCAAGAAGCTTTCCAACCGGGAGTGGCAGTCTCAGACCGACCCGGATTCCCGCATCGCCAGGATGAAGGACGGCACCACCCGTCTTGCCTACAAGTCCGAACACGCGGTTGATCTTGCCACCGGCGCCATGCTGGGAATAAAGATGTATCCGGCCAACCAGGGCGACACCGCCAGCGTGGACGACACCTTGACGGCCGCCGAGGACAATCTCGCCATCCTCGGCAACGAGCCCCCGGAGTTGCTTTGCGTGGTGGCCGACAGGGGCTACCATCAGGCCGACCTCATCCGGAACATCGACACTGACAAGGGCCTCACCACGTATATCCCGGAACGACGCTCAGAACAACGGCGGCGTTGGCATGGAGATGAAGAAGCCTGCCTTAGAATTTCACGGCAATCGCCGACGCACCCGAGGCAACGAAGGCAAGCGGCTGGGGCGTCTCCGCTCCGAAGTGGTGGAACGAAGTTTCGCCATGTTCAAACGCAGCGGCAACCTTGGCAGACTGACCCTGCGCGGACTTGAAAATGTGAGCAAGCGCTGCCTGATCCATGCCGCCGCCTACAACCTTGGGCTGGTAATGCGGGCAATCTTTGGCCAGGGCACCCCGAGGGGGATGGCCGACGCCCTGGGGCACGCCCTGGGGCGGCTTATTTTCGGGCTGCTGAACCTGTTTGTGAGCATTTTTGCTCCACCAGAGCCCCCAGGACAGTGCAAAACAGACGGTCAATCCAGGATTACCGTATTTATCCATGGCCCTTGCCCGCGGTTGAGTTTCTGCCGCAACAGGGGTTTTTCGACGGGCTGTTAAGTGAATCGTAAATTGACAACCAAACTCAGCGGTGATACCTTCGCACTGTGAGGTCGTTCCCATATTGTCCTCCTTGCTCATGGTCGGCTTGTACGAAACTGTTGGTAAAGTCAGGATGCAAGATCCATTAACCATTTCAAGTTAGCGCCGGTAATTGATATGAGTAAAAATATTCCATTAAATGAACGAATAATTTTTGCGCTTGATGTCTCGTCACACGCTGAAGCGATGGACTGGGTGAAAAAATTAGACGGTGATATTAAATTTTTTAAAGTTGGCCTCCAGCTCTTTCTTGCCGGTTGGTTCCCAACTATCGAGGCGATCATCGCCCGGGGCAATAAGGTGATGGTTGACCTTAAGTTTTTCGATATTCCTGAGACCGTTAGGCTCGCAGTAGACCAACTGAAAAATCGGGGTGTTACTTTTGTCACGGTCCACGGCAATGACCCGATTCTCAAGGCGGCGACCCAAGATAAAAACGGTCTCAAGATTCTCGCAATTACCGTGCTTACAAGTTTTGGCGAGAACGATATGAAAGAAATGGGAATGACCGGAAGTGTCGGAGACCTCGTTCTTCTTCGCGCCAAAAAGGCTTTTGAACTTGGCTGTGATGGGGTGGTGGCTTCTGGACTTGAAGCCGATAAAATACGCGAGGAGTTAGGCGATAACTTTCTGGTTGTCACTCCAGGTATCAGGCCCGGGGCAAATATTGAAGATGAAAATGACGACCAAACGCGTATCGCCACCGCAAAAGAAGCATTTATAAGTGGCGCTGACCATGTTGTCATCGGGCGACCAATACGCAACAGCAGCGACCCTGTAGCTCTTATCAAAAAGTTGCAAGAGGAAATAAAAGAAGGACTCTCGATAAAGTAACGGTTTCCGCGGCCTGACCCCGTCATCTTTTGCCCTGTCACTTTCGCCCCGTCACCTTTGCTTGTCAGTCCAGCTCATCCTGTGCTACAATACCGTCAGACCACAACGGTGTCCCCCCTTTCTTTAACTCCTTCAAGAGTAACGGACCCTTATGCACAGCTCACTTTTGCGCCAAATCGACCAAGTCGTCAAAGTCAACCACCACGACCCTTTTCAAATTCTGGGATTTCATCTGACCCAGGAATCAGCCGGACTGGTTCGCTGCTTTCAACCGACCGCCCTCAAGGTCTTTTTGCTCACCGACGGAGAGAGTCGGGAAATGTACAAAATCCGGGAAGAGGGACTTTTTGAAATTATTCTACCGGGCTGTGCCGGCCTTTTCCCTTATCGTTTTGAGGCCCATTACCAGGACGGAACCCGGCACACCTTACATGACCCCTATCGTTTCCCGCCGCAGCTCAGCGATTATGATCGCTATCTTTTCAACAATGGCACCCACTACCGCCTTTACGACAAAATGGGGGCCCATCTAACCACCATCGACGGCATCGACGGCACCGTTTTCCGAGTTTGGGCCCCCAATGCTCGGCGGGTCAGCGTGCTTGGTAACTTTAACTGCTGGGATGGACGCCTGCACCAGATGCGCTCGTTGGGTGCCTCCGGCATCTGGGAGCTTTTTCTGCCGGAGGTCGGCCAGGGCGAATCCTACAAGTTTGAAATCCGCACCAGCCACGACACCATTTTAGAAAAAGCCGACCCTTATCAGTTTTTCAGCGAAATTCGCCCCAAAAGCGCCTCGGTGGTCTGGGATATCGCCAATTTTTCTTGGAGTGACGAGCAGTGGATGGCCCGCCGCCGCCAACAATCCAGCTATCGCCAACCGCTGGCCATTTACGAGGTCCACTTGGGTTCCTGGCGCCGTGATCCGCGCGATCCGTCCCGTTTCCTCTCTTACCGAGAAATCGCCGCCACCCTGGTTTCCTACGTGCGGGAGATGGGTTTTACCCATATTGAGTTGCTGCCGCTGGCCGAACATCCTCTGGATGAATCCTGGGGCTATCAGGTGACCGGCTTTTACGCGGTAACCAGCCGCTTTGGCCCCCCTGAAGATTTTGCTTATCTGGTTAACGAATGTCATCGCCAGGGGATTGGGGTCATTCTCGACTGGGTTCCCTCCCATTTCCCCACCGACGGTCATGGTTTAAGCGGTTTTGATGGAACCGCTCTTTACGAGCATCAGGATCCCCGTAAGGGGCTTCATCAGGAGTGGGGCACCCTGGTCTTCAATTACCACCGGCCGGAGGTGGCTAATTTTATCATTGCCAATGCCCTGTTCTGGCTTGAGCGCTATCACATCGACGGCCTGCGGGTGGATGCCGTAGCCTCAATGCTTTACCTGGACTACGCCCGCCGGGAGGGGGAATGGGTTCCAAACGAACACGGAGGCCGGGAAAACATCGAGGCCATTGAATTTATCAAACACCTTAACAGCATGGTTTACGACCAACACCCGGACATTATGATGATTGCCGAGGAATCCACCAGCTTCTTCGGGGTTTCCAAGCCGGCCAACTGGGGCGGTTTGGGTTTTGGTTATAAGTGGAACATGGGCTGGATGAACGACACCCTGAGCTACTTCAGCACCGACCCCTTGTTTCGCAAGTACCACCACGGCTCTTTGACCTTTTCCCTGCTTTATGCTTTCAGCGAGAACTTTATGTTGCCGCTGTCTCATGATGAGGTGGTTCATGGTAAGGGTTCACTGCTGAGCAGAATGCCCGGCGATAATTGGCAGCGTTTTGCTAACCTGCGCCTGTTGTTCTTTTTCCTCTGGACCCATCCCGGGAAAAAACTACTGTTTATGGGGGGAGAGTTTGGCCAGATATCCGAATGGCATTGCAAGGTCAGCCTGGACTGGCATCTCATCGAAGAGGACGAAAAGCACCGTAAACTGCAACAATTCGTCCGGGCGCTCAATCATTTCTATCGTCAAACCCCGGCCCTTTGGGAAGATGACTTTTCCCCCACCGGTTTTCAGTGGCTGGACTTCAACGATGTTGATCACAGTATTATCAGCTTTGCCCGCTACGGCCAAAACCGCGATGACTTCGTAGTTTGTCTACTGAATTTCACTCCCCAGGTTCATCACAACTACCGGTTGGGTGTGCCCAAAGCCGGTAAATATCGGGAACTCTTCTCTTCCGATGCCGGCGGTGTCGGAGGTAGCGGGGTGGTCAACCTTGAGCCCTTAACCAGCATTAACGAACCCCATGGCCAGGCCTCCGATCATATTCTGGTCAAAGTACCCCCTTTGGGCGGAACCATTTGGGGGTGGGAGGGGTAGAAGGCAGGGGATTGGAACTTCAAGGCATGGTTTGCTGCGCGAGAAGTTCCAAATGAACGAAGATGGAGCACTGGTGAAATTTTACCAGGAGGCGGGGGAACAGCTATTGGCGAGGGCCAGAACCAGCGACGGCGGCAGGAGATAAGGCAAAACCCGACCACCAACAGCTCGGGTGGACAAGGCCAGTTGGCGCAAAACTCGGTTCTCACCCTGGGTTTCGTAAGCCACAATAGTCCAGGCTTCAGGGTGGGCGGCTACGGCTTGCATCAGGCCGAAATGTTGAGTGTGTCCCGATTTTTCCGCAACTACCCGGCCTAGTACCGGGAAGCCCAGCAGGGCCAGATCGCCAATTAAATCAAGAATCTTGTGGCGGACAAACTCATCAGTATAACGCAGACCGCCGTGGTTCATTACGCCTTGGTCGTCAACGACCACCGCGTTGTCCAGGGAACCGCCCAAAGCCAGGCCGTTACGCCGCATAAATTCAACCTCGCGCAAAAGACAGAAAGTCCGCGCTCCGGCGATTTCTTTAGTAAAACGACGAGGGGTCAAGTCGATATCGTAATACTGACGACTGATCTGATCGTGCTCGTAATCAATCTGGTAGCTGATCCGCAAGCCGTCATAGGGCTCGATGCGCACCGTGCGTCCCTGATCGTCATCGAATCGAACAACCTCATGAAACTTGAGCATCCAGCGGCAAGACGACTGGCGTCGTCGGCCCACCTGTTGCAGCACGCGGACAAAGGGAGCGGCGCTGCCGTCCATGATCGGCACCTCCGAACCATTCACCGCAATCACCGCGTTATCGATGCCCAAGCCAAAAAGTGCGGCCATTAAGTGCTCAACAGTGGCGATGGAGGCATCATCATCGTCAGTGCTAATGGTGGTGGCCAGGCGAGTGTCCGTAACCCGATCCATGAAGGCCGGAGTCGGTTCAGTCTGGCCCAGATCGGAACGTAGCAGGCGAATTCCGCTGTTGATCTCAGCGGGATAAACTTTCAGCTCCACGGGCCTGCCACTATGTACCCCAGTGCCGTTGAAGCTGATACTTTTTCTTAGAGTGTGTTGAAGCGCATCCATTGCTCTTTGTCCCTCATCTATCATTTCGTTCAGCCCGAATAATCACCGCAGCACCGCGGCTGATTTCCCGGTGTTGCCCGACTTGTTACTTGGTCGTCCACCGAAGATGTATGCAATTTAAGAGTCAAAAGCCAGTAAAATCTACAACGACTCAAAAAGCACGTGTAATCGAGGGGTAAATTCCTGGCAAATCGCTTAACCCCACGGTTGATGCTTCATCCTTCTGTGGCAAAAAACACACACTGGCTTGCCGCCATCCACCTTTAGACAACAAGATGTTAATGGCTGATCCGGAGAAAATTCCGGAGAAAATCATCGAAGGCTTCTTCCATGAAAAGTTCAACTCGCAAAGCCCAAAGTGGATATTCGTCGGCAAAAGGAATAATTTTAACCAGATCCTTCTCGGTGGTGATTAAACCCCCGGCTCCTTGAGCTTGAGCCGCCGTTATCAGTTCTTGATAATCGGCTGCCGTATAGGAATGATGATCGGCGAAAGCTCGAAAACCGGCAACCATAAAGTTTTCTCTTTGCAAGGTTTGGCGGAATGACTCTGGTTTGGCAATACCAGCAAAGCCGTACCAGGATCGATTTCTACCTCGGGCCAGGGGCGTGGTCTTGGACTGATCCCCAACCAGCAGGCCGATTGGTCGATATTGCCCGACAAAGCAGGGAGTGGCGGGAAATTGATTATGCAAGAAGTGGCGGAATCTGATCACCTCTTGCCGATTTTCCTCATCCACCCCGGTAATGATCAAAGCATTGGCCCGGGCCAAGGCCGACCACGGTTCCCGCAATGGACCACCGGGGAATACCCTGGCGAGAAAGGGCAGATCGCGGGCGCTGAAAAGGGCCAGGTCAAGATCCCGGATCATGGCTAAATGTTGAAAACCGTCGTCTAGAACCAGGCAATCGGCGGCAAGGTTATCCACGGCATAACAACCACTCGCCACCCGTTTACTCCCCACCAGCACCGGCACTCCGGGGAGGGTACGGGCCAGCAGCGCTGGTTCATCCCCGGCCGTTTCCGGCCCCAGCAAAAGTTGGTCATAATCGGCAACCAGTAAAGGTGTTTGTCGACAGCGACCCCGCGAGGTTGGCCCCATTTCGGTGCGGGCTGCTCTGCCATCTGTATGCCCCTCCGCTATTGCTTTTCGGCGACGCCCGTAACCCCGGCTGAGAATCGCCGGCCGGTAGTCCAGCTTCTGCAACTGACGGACTACATACATCACCAGCGGGGTTTTACCGGTCCCTCCCATGGTCAGGTTGCCCACACTGATTACCGGTACCAACATTTTTCTCCGCCGAAGACAATCATGCCGATACAGCCAGGCCCGCAGGCGCATCAATAGGCTGTAAACCGGGGAAAAAACCCGACCAACAGTAAAAAAAAGCTTTAATCGGCGCTCATTCATCGTTTGACATTGTTGATTTTGGTCGTCTGTAATCGTTCGATTAAAGCCAGGTGGGCGGCAAGCACTCCCTGGTCGCGAGTTCGCACCAGCTCACCGCCCCTGCGGCCGCAGGCCGCACGGTGGTTGGGATCGGCCAACCAGCGCTGCAGACCAGCCACCAATTCATCCTCATTTTGCACCTGCAAGGCCCCGTTGACGGCTAATAGATCTTCGCTGATTTCGGCAAAATCCTCCATGTGAGGGCCGAAAAGCACCGGTTTTTCCCAAACCGCCGCCTCTAACGGGTTGTGACCGCCCGCCGGGACCAGACTGCCGCCGATAAAGACCATTGTTCCCAATGAGTAAAGATCGACCAACTCGCCATAACTGTTCAGAACCACGACCTCAGCCTCGGTCGCACCCTTTGCGGCCGCCCCTTTAGGCTCACGGCGTAGAGCGACCCGGTAGCCATATTGTTTGGCCAACGCCAAAACCATCGCCGCTCGCTCCACCCGACGCGGAGCCAGCACCAAAAAGAGATCGGGCCATTGGACCACCAGTCGTCGAAAGGCCCGAAGGATGATTTCCTCCTCTCCGGCATGGGTGCTGCCCGCCACCCAAAGCAATTTATGCGCTCCGATACCCAGTTCAGAGCGCGCCAGTTTGGGGCGATGACCAATCGCCGCCGCGGCCGTATACTTAAGATTACCGATGACTCCAACCCTGGCCGGAGTAAGACCCAGGGCAACCATGCGATCCACCTCGGCCTTGGTCTGCATCGCCAAAAAGGTGAAAGGGGCAAAAAGCAAGGGCCGGGCCCAAAAACGTAAAATACGGTAATGGTTCCAGGAGGTCGGAGACATCCGCCCGTTGATCAGCAGCATCGGCACTTTGGCCGCCGCCAAAGCCCCCAGCAGGTTGGGCCAGAAATCTGTTTCCACCAGGATAAACAAATCCGGTCGCAGGCGGCGGATAATCCGGGTCGCGGCGCCAGGCAGATCATAAGGCATAACCAGCCGGCAATCAACCAGATTGGCACAGGTTGCCGCCGCCAGCGTCGCTCCCGCACGAGTGGAGCTGGAAAGCATCAGGGCGGCCTGGGGGTAATGCGCCCGCAGAGCCCGCAAGAGGGGGCGAACGGAGGCAGTTTCTCCCACCGAAAGGGCATGGAGCCAGATTCGGGGAGAAGTGGTAGGGTTTGGAGAAGCGGCAGAATTCGGAAAAACGGTAGAGCTTAGCGAAGCGTCCGCCCAACCCAAACGGTGAAGCACCCAGCCGGCGTAACCGGGAACCCGAAGGGCTTTGACTAACAGCCACGGAAGGGCTAGAATCAGCCCCGCCAGCAATCCGATATTGTAAGCTAGGCGTGTCATCATAGTAAAACGTTACTTGATTCGGCTAAAAGTGTATGAACATCATCCTGTTGCATCCCGATGAGGTGCGCTCCAGTTCCGTCATCCTGCATGACCGCCGGGCCGAACATATCCGCAAAATTCTGGGCGCCAAAGAGGGTGACCGTCTGCGGGTGGGCATTATTGACGGCCCCATGGGTTCCGCCCTGGTCTTGGGCTTGAGTCGGCATGAAGTCCGTCTGCGCGTCAACTGTCAGGATGCCCCGCCGGTTAAAATCGGTACCGACTTGATTTTGGCCCTCCCTCGTCCCATCATGCTCAAAAGGGTGCTAGCCCAGGCAGCGGCCATGGGGGTGGGACGCATTATGCTGATCAATGCCCGCCGGGTTGAAAAAAGTTTTTTCCAGGCATCACTGCTGCAGCCGGACCGAATCCAGACCGCGCTGCTTCAAGGTTTAGAGCAGGCGATGGACACCCGTTTGCCGGTGGTCTCTATTCATCCGCGCTTTCGGCCCTTTGTCGAGGATCAACTACCAGCCATCGCGGTCGCGTACCCCTTGCGCCTGTTAGGCCATCCCCCCGCGGCGGCGGGATCGAAGCTGACCTCACAGGCGATCACCGGGCTGCACGCCCCCGCTCACGCTCACGTCACGGCCAAACGCCAACTATTAGCTGTCGGTCCCGAAGGCGGCTGGGTGGATTTTGAAGTTGAGCGCTTCCGGCAGCAGGGCTTCAATCTCTTTTCTCCAGGGCCGCGCATTCTTCGGGTGGACACCGCTGTTGCCGTTTTGTTGGCTCTGGCGGAGGCCGGACATCACCAGGGTCATCAGGGTTGAAGCTGGTCTGGTTGACGGCGCAAAAGTCGTTGCACCAAAATGTTCATCTCTTGCAGCTTGAGCCCGTACAGCACCAGCCCATAGAGCAGACCGCTTGAGCTGATGGCAAAGCCCACCGCCACGACATCCAGGAAAAGACGGTCCGGGACCGGCCCACCGGGAAACAACATGGTTTTCAACCCCCAAAGCCAGAGGGCCATCAGTAATGAGGCCAGCCCAATTTTGCTCACCCCTAAAAGCAGCGGCGTCATCGGATGTCCGCCCATAGTGCGATAAAGCATGACGCCCAGAAAAAGAAAATTAGCGATCATCGCTCCGGAGATTGAAAGGGCTAAAGCCTTGTGCTCAAGATATGCGATGGTGCCGAGAATGATCAACAGATTAACCAGCATGGTCAAAAAGCTGCCGATCACCGGATAGCGAGGCCGATTAAGGGCATAAAAAACGGGCACCATTATCTTGACCGCCGCGTAAGCGAACAGACCTACGGCATAACCGGCCAAAGCCTCAGCGGTACGCATAGTGGCAAACTCATCGAAGCGACCGTGCTGGAAAACCACCCGTACGATAGGTTCGGCCAGCATGATCAGGCCGATAGCCGCCGGAACACTCAGACAAAAAGCCATGTTCAGCGAAGAAACGTAGGTTTCTTTAAGCCGGGGCATATTTTTTTGGGCGGCGAAACGGGCAACCACCGGCATGGTGGCCACCGCCAGAGCCACACCAAAGAGACCAACCGGCAACCAGAAAAGTCGAAAGGCATAGTTGAGCCAGGACAGAGCTCCCTCGGCCAGGGAAGATGCGAAATAGGTGTTGATCAAAATATTTAATTGCAAAGGGGCCAGGCCGACGATTGCCGGCAGCATCAATAGCAGAATCCGGCGCAAGCCGGGGTCGGTCAAATCAAGGCGCAGGGTAAAGCGGAATCCGGTTTTATGCAGGGTGGGCAATTGGTAGACCAGTTGCAGGACTCCGCCGATCAGAATCCCGATGGCCATCCCGGCAATGGCCGGCTGGCCCAAACTGGGTAGCCACCAGGCCAGCCCCACCCCGGCCGCCAGGGTGCCAAGATTGAAAAAGCTCGAAGCCATGGCCGGAACAAAAAATCGCCCTCGAGAATTGAGGACCCCCATGACCACTGCGGCCAGAGAAACAAAAATCAGGAAAGGGAACATGATGGCGGTAAGCTTGGCTGTAAGCTCAACCTTGCCCGGTTCGGCGGCAAACTCCTCTTGCACCAGAAGGTGAACCAGATGTTCCGAAGTGAAAATTCCCAGTAGCGTCAGGATACTGAGAAAAACCCCGAAGAAGACCAGAACATTACTGACCAGCCTCCAGGTTTCTCGTTCCCCTTTTTCATTGTAAGTGGCAAAAACAGCGATGAAGGCCGCACTTAATGCCCCTTCGGCAAAAAGATCCCGCAGCAGATTGGGAATACGAAAGGCCACGACAAAGGCATCAAAGACATGTCCCGCCCCAAAAAGCACGGCAAAAGCCTGCTCCCGGATCAGCCCAAGGATTTTGCTGCACAACACGGCGATACTGACCACCGCGGCAGAGCGGGCAATAACCACGGTTTGCTCGGCAGGTTTTGACATATGGTCAGACTCTTGCTGATCTCTGCGCGTAAAAGTTTGGTCAATTTCTGGGTTGGAATATTAAAAATAACCTGATAAAAAGGTGGAAATAGATCTTCAAAATTATTATTTTTAACGAGACGGGGCAAACAGAAACCCAAGACCTAAAGAGCAATTACTTATGACCTCATATAGTTGTGCCGTACTGACTACCAGTGATCGAGGTTCCAGGGGAGAACGAACGGATACCAGCGGTCCGGCCCTGCGAGAGCTTCTGACGGCTCAAGGGTTCAGGGTGGCGGCCCATGACCTGGTTCCCGATCGAATTGAGGAGATTCGTCGAGTTATTCTCGCCTGGGTGGATATCCAAAAAATCGATCTGGTGGTTATCACCGGCGGCACCGGACTGACTCCCGGTGATGTTACTCCGGAGGCTACCCGGCCGGTATTGGATCGGGAAATTCCGGGAATGGCCGAAGCCATGCGCGCGGCCAGCCTGCGCCAAACCCCCCACGCCATGATGTCCAGGGGGGTTACCGGCAGTCGGGGTCAGAGCTTGATCATCAACCTGCCGGGAAGTCGCAAGGCCGCCCTTGAAAACATTAAGGTCCTGCTCCCCTGCCTGGCCCACGCCCTGGACAAAATCAAGGGGAGTACCGAGGATTGCCAATCATCAAGGCCGACAGAGGAACATGATAATCTGTAGGCCACCTTGAAAAATTGCTCTTTCGCCCGATTTCTGCGTTATGCCCAAAAAATTATCCTCGGAATATCAACCATACTGCGATAATTTTTTTTTACGTGCCGTAAACTCGAACAAAATAGCAATTTTTCAAGGTAGCCTGTAGCCAGTTTGAACTTTGGATAATTTGAATAGGTGAAATATCTTGTCGAAACAGCACCTTAATGGCAGTCGATTTCCACCAAGGGTGCATCGCCTTTACTTGAAGAACGGGCGACGATTTCCCCGATCACGTAGGTTTTTTCCCCCAAGGCTTCAAGCTGCATCCGGATATTGTCAGCCTGATTGGCCGCCACCACCGCCACCATGCCGATCCCGTTGTTGAAGGTTCGACACATTTCGATGGCAGAAACCTTGCCGTTCTTGCGCAGAAATTCAAAAACCGGCGGTATATCCCAGTTTTTGGCGTCCAGGATCGCCCGGCATCCGTTGGGCAGAACTCTGGCGATATTGTCAATCAAACCACCGCCGGTGATGTGGGCCAAACCGTTTATCTTGAAGTTCTTTACCAAATTGAGCAAGGTTTCGCTGTAAATTCGGGTGGGTCGCAACAACTCTTCACCCAGGCTGCAACCAAATTCATCGATCCGGTCGTTGACTGAAAGTTGCAGATCTTCAAAGCAAATTTTGCGAACCAGCGAGTAACCATTGCTGTGAATACCGCTTGAGGCCAGACCGATGATGATGTCGCCCACTCGAATATCCGAGCCGTCGATGAGCTTGTCTCGCTCGCAGATGCCCACCACAAAACCGGCCAAGTCATATTCTCCACGGCGGTACATTCCCGGCATTTCGGCGGTTTCCCCCCCGATCAACGAACACTTGGCAATCTCACAACCCTTGACAATGCCCTGAATTACCGCGGTCGCCACCTCCAGATCAAGACCGCCTGAGGCAAAATAATCGAGAAAAAAGAGCGATTGGGCACCGTAAACCACCACATCGTTAACGCACATGGCCACCAGGTCGATACCAATGGTCGTGTGCCGATTGCACATTTGGGCAATCATTAGTTTGGTGCCGACCCCGTCGGTGGAGGAAACCAGCACTGGATCTTTGTATTTGTCGTTGCCCAGCGCAAAAAGCCCGCCAAACCCGCCGACTCCAGTCAAAACCCCGGAACGAAAGGTTGAAGCCGCCATGGGTTTGATTTTTGCGATAAACTCGTTGCCCTTGTCAATATCAACCCCGGCGCTGGTGTACCGGGAACTGGTTTTTTTCTCCATAATGTTGGTATCCACTCCGATAGCGGTCTGAAAAATCCGCTCATATTCATTAATAACTGGTTCCGGTTGATTTTTCGTTGGCAATAAAAACCAGCGAGAAACATTGTCTGCCCACAAGTAAGCGGATACTCTCTACTGAGCAACGTCCAAAAAGTCAATGAATTTCACCGGCGCCGACCAAGCTGACGGACTCAGGCCATTGACCTCCATCAGCTTCTGCATTAACTTACCCGGCAGAAGCTAAGATCCGAACCCGCAGGGTCAGGAAGCCACGGCTCGGCAGCCTTGGATCACCGCGAAGTAAAAGCCATTCTCTTCAGGAGTTGTTCCGATGATTATTGAAGATCGCACCGAACGTTGCCTGCGCCTGGCCCAGGAAACCCATCTTTGTCCCCACTGTCGGCAAAAGCTTTCTTGCTGCCAGGCCCCGGCTTTTCATGTTGGCGACGGCCTGGGCTGGGGTTCGGAACTGCTCTTTATCTGCCTCAACGACGATTGCTCCCTTTTTAGCAAAAGCTGGCAAGAGTTCGAGGAACGTTACGGTCATTCCGCTTCTTGTCGCTACGTTTTGTGTCCCGGTGAAGAAAAGGGTGAGGCCATGATGGTGGGGAGCAGCGATGCCTTCAAAGGCTCAGAAGTCGATATCGAAGCTCTGATGCGCCAAAGTCGTAGATTCACGAAAGAAAAAGAAGCGGAAGCCGCCCTGGACAACTGTGTCGCTGAAAAAAATCTGGCCCCGGTCATTTATCTCCTGACCGACGAACATGCTGACCCGGCAGTCCGCAAGCGAGCCGGCGACTTGTTGTTGGACCTGAAAGATATAAGTTGCATCGATCATTTGCGTAACCATAATTTTCGTAATACTGATCTTGAACAACAGGTCAATATGAATATCGCCAAGCTGCTGGAAATCATGTTTAGTAAGGAGTGCCCGGCTTGCTCTGAAATTATCAAAAAGCAGGCAAGCACCTGTAAGCATTGCCGCCATAACTTCCCATAACTGACCATGATTCCTATCGTGATTATGGCGATTTCTGCTTGCGAGAAAAAAGGGAATCAATTACGCTAGGCCCACTTCCCGGTTTGGTGGGTTGTTCACAAACGAACCGCAAACGGACCGGGATCTACGGTGGGCGTGGCTCAGCAGGTTAGAGCACCGGGTTGTGGCCCCGGAGGTCGTGGGTTCAAGTCCCATCGCTCACCCCAAGGTGTAGTTTCGGGGGCTGCCGATCAGATCGGCAGCCCCCTTTTTTCGCGCAAGCTTGCCGTAGGTCACCGGACCACGAGCAACTTCAGCGCTTTTTGCGGTTTTCTACAGTTTACTTTTCAGCCTGATTTCAGGTATAGATGAAAACGTAGTCGTGATCAGACAAGCGGAGGAGCACCTTATGAATCTCACCTTCAAGTCGAACATTTTTGCAACCGAAACCATTCAATTGGCCAATTGCGAGGAAACGATCGTCCGCGGTGGTTGCGACAAGTTTCCCTTGCTGAATAAAGCATTCGCCGACATCAAACAAATTGGGGTGATCGGCTGGGGTTCCCAGGGGCCGGCTCAGGCCCAAAACTTGCGGGATTCCTTGGTCGACACTGATATCCGGGTAAAAATCGGGTTGCGGCCCGGCAGCTTCTCCGTGGCCGCCGCCCGAGAAGCAGGTTTTACCGAGCAAAACGGCACCTTGGGTGAAATGGACCAGGTAATCCGGGAATCAGAGATGGTTCTTTTGCTGATTTCCGATGCCGCCCAGGCCGAACATTACCAAGAAATCTTTGGCCGATTGAAGGCGGGCGCCACCCTTGGGCTTTCTCACGGTTTTCTTTTGGGCTACCTTGAAAGTATCGGTCAGTCTTTCCCCAAAAACATCAATGTGATCGGCGTTTGTCCCAAGGGCATGGGACCCTCGGTGCGCCGCCTCTACGTTCAGGGCAAAGATGTCAACGGGGCCGGAATTAATTGCAGTTTCGCGGTGGAACAGGACATCGACGGCAAAGCCACCGACCAGGCCCTCGGCTGGGCCATAGCCGTTGGGGCTCCTTATATTTTCCGAACAACCTTGAGCCATGAGTTCCGCAGCGACATCTTCGGCGAGCGCGGCATTTTACTGGGGGCGGTCCACGGGATGGTCGAGATGCTTTACCGCCGCTATGCTACGCAAGATGGTGGTGACGAAAAGCAGGCTTTCATTGATTCGGTGGAAACCATCACCGGCCCGATCAGCAAAACCATTTCCCGTCGGGGTATTTGGGCGGTTTACGAACAGTTGGACGCCAAGGGTCGGGAGATTTTTGCGCGGGCCTATTCCAATGCCTACAAACCGGCTTTTGATATTCTGCTTGAAATTTATGATGAAGTTGCCGGTTGCAACGAAATTCGCAGCGTAATTTTAGCCGGTCAGCGCCATGCCCGCTTCCCCATGGGCAAGATCGACGGCACCAAAATGTGGCAGGTGGGAAAAGCAGTTCGGGCCGAGCGTCAAACCTCGCCCCCCACCGCCATTCATCCTTTAACCGCCGGAATCTATTGTGCCGTCATGATGGCCCAGATTGACCTGTTGATCGAAAAAGGTCACTGCTTAAGCGAGGTGGCCAACGAGTCGGTGATCGAAGCGGTTGATTCACTCAACCCCTACATGCACCACCAGGGCGTGGCCTTTATGGTCGATAACTGCTCCACCACCGCCCGGCTGGGTTCCCGTAAATGGGCCCCCCGTTTCGACTACAATCTTAACCAACAGGCTTTGGTTGACTATGACGCCGGCAAGCCCGCCGACCAGGCCTTGCTCGACTCTTTCAAAAACCACAAAATTCATGGGGCTTTGGCCGTCTGTGCTAAGTTGCGGCCTTCGGTGGACATCGCTTTTGTTTAGGCTATCTTGAAAAATTGCTCTTTCGCCCGATTTCTGCGTTATGCCTAAAAAATTATCCTCGGAATATCAACCATATGCCTGCGGTAATAAGTTCCCTTGTTGACCGGCATCGGTCAACCATTTTTTTTACGTGCCTTGATCTCGAACAAAATAGCTAATTTTTCAAGTAGCCTTTTAAAAATCGAAACCGTTCAGGTTGTCGGAGTTCAGGATTTGCCGGGTTTGCGAGAGCTGGCAGCCACCGACCGGCGGCCACCGCCCTCCCCGCTTGCCGATCCGGTTTTGCCGTCCTCCTCAATGTGCTGATAAAACATCATGAGCAAGTGTCGCGACATTCCTAAGGCCAACCTGAGCGACCCCGGGGAAGCCTTGCGTCAACTCAGCGCTCTAGTCACCCGCCTTCGGGCCCCGGATGGCTGCCCTTGGGATCGGGGGCAGACCCTGGAAACCTTCAAACATTATCTGATCGAAGAAACCCACGAACTGCTTGAAGCCCTGAGCAATAATGATAGTGAACACGTCAGGGAAGAGTTGGGGGATCTGCTTTTCCAGGTGCTCTTTCTCACCGAACTTTACCAGGAACAGCAGGCCTTCGGTCTCAGCGAGGTGATCAACGGGATTACGGCCAAGATGATCCGCCGTCATCCCCATGTCTTTGGCGATAAGCAAATGAAGTCGGAAGAAGAATTACGACGTCAGTGGCAGAGCATCAAAAACGAAGAAAAAAAACGGGAGGGCGCTGAACAGAGGGCGCTGAACAGAGGGCACTGAACTCTTGACAGTTCTTTCGTCTCCATGTTATTTAGCTTGTTTTTCCCCACTTAGGAGCGGCTATTTGGGTCGTATCCTAATTGTAACCTCTTTGCTCTTTTCTCGTAAACGACCAGGCAACGAAACCGGCCGGAGAGGGAACAGAGCCACGTGCCCATAAGGAGGGACTAACCGTGCGTAACTATGAAGCAACTTTTATCATCCGACCCGGCACTGCCGCTGAGGAAAATCTCACCGCCATCATCGATAAGTATTCCGCGGTGATCATCGCCCACCAGGGCGAGGTTACCGCGATAAATCGTTGGGGGCTCAAAAAACTTGCCTACCTGATCAAAAAAGAAAACCAGGGGTTCTACCTGTTGATCCGTTTCACTATCGCGCCAAACGGAATCAAGGAGCTGGAGCGATTGCTACGTATTGACGAACGAATTCTCAAGTTTCTCACCATCAAGCTTGATGACGTCGGCCAAGAATTCCTCTTGAACGACGACAAAACCGCTGATTCGCCCGACACCCCCGAAGGGGAGGAAGTCGAGACGGAAGAGGAAGCCTGGGATGAGGAGGACGGCTCAGGAGAAGATGAGAGTCAATGAAGATGTCGAGCTTAAGAAAGACGGCGCATAACAAACTGCCCAAAAAAGATATTGCCACCATTTTTAAGGATTTAAGGTTATGATAAAAGACAAAAAGTTTTTCAGTCGGCGTAAAGTTTGCCGCTTCTGCAGTGAAAAAGGCCTGCTCATCGACTACAAGGATGTTAAAAACCTGCGCAGCTTTCTCACCGAACGGGGCAAGATCGTGCCTCGGCGGATTTATGGCAACTGTGCCAAACATCAGCGTCAATTGACCGAAGCAATCAAGAGGGCTCGCCAGATTGCCCTATTGCCCTACTCCGGTAGTCCGTACCTGTAAGCAGTGCGGAAGCGACTTTGAGTTACCAGCAACGGTCATCATTTACTGCACAACAAATTCCGCCCCTGTTGATAACCGCGGCGCCACTAACTCTACCGCTGTTATGGTCGGGGATGATCTGGTTGCACATTTTGGCGCCGATGGCGATCGCCTACCGTTTGGCCGTCCATGATCATAATCGAGGCCGGAGTATCGTGATCCAAGCCCTGGTGCTGGTTGCGGTAGTTGCTCTGTTTACCGGCGCTATGACCGTTTTTTTTATCGGCCTGGCCATGGTTCTCCTCGGTTTTATCCTGGCCTGGGCTATGCGCCGTGGGGATTCCCTCACCATGGCCGGGATCAAGGGCTCAGGCTATCTCGCTGGACTTTGGCTGGTGTTGTGGGCCTTGACCGGACCCGGCGAGATCTCGCCGACCCAGGCTTTGCTGGCAAGTATTGATCACAGCCTTAGTGCCGCCTGGGGTCAAGAAGAAAACGCCGCGACTCTTGAATATATGCGGCGCTTTATCGCCCGGGCCTGGCCGGCCTTTTTGGCGATTTCGCTGATCAGCCTGGTCTGGCTCAATATTGCAGCCAGCCACTGGTTGTTGCGAAAAAAGAGTCCAGGCCTAAGTCCCTGGCCGGAACTCAAGCAGTGGCGGTTGCCTGATTATTTGGTGGCGGTGGTGGCTTTGGCCCTGGGGTTCTTGCTTTTGGGCTTTGAACCACTGGCCACCGTCGGTCTCAACGGAATGTTGATCCTGGGCATGCTTTATTTCATGCAAGGATTGGCGATCATGAGCCATCTGCTGGCTTATTGGCAGCTTCCCACGTGGTTGCGCGTTATTTGTTACGCCCTGGTCCTGATTCAGGGTTACGGGCTGATTCTGCTGGCCTTACTGGGCCTGGCCGACCTTCGCTTGGGTTTTCGTGAGCGTTTTGGCGCCAAAACCGAGTAAGCGACCGAATTTTTGATTTCGCTAAATTTAATAGCCATGGTGAGCTGATTTCCAAAGATCAAACCAGATCAACCATGGCGCTGACTCAAGGCCACCTTGAAAAATTGCTCTTTCGCCCGATTTCTGCGTTATGCTCAAAAAATTATCCTCGGAATATCAACTATATGCCTGCGGTAATTTTTTTTACGTGCCGTAAACTCGAACAAAATAGCTAATTTTTCAAGATAGCCTCAAGTTTTTCCCTATGGAGACGTGAAAATGGAACTGGTTCTTAAAGAAACTATCGATACCTTGGGCGAAGCTGGCGACATGATCAAGGTTAAGGCCGGCTATGGCCGCAACTTTCTGATTCCTCAAGGCAAAGCGGTTCTCGCCACCAAGAGCAACATCGCAATCCTCAAGCGCCAACAAGCGGCGATCATCGCCCATAAAGCCGAACAATGGGACAAGGCCGAGAAGTTGGCGGCGGCTATTGCTGCCAACCCGGTCATCATCGAACGGCGTACCGGTGAAGGCGACAGGCTTTACGGTTCGATCACCAGCGCTGATATTGCCGACGCTTTAGCGGCTAAAGGAATCGAGGTGGACAAAAGGAAAATTATCCTGGATGAGCCGATAAAAACCCTTGGTAGTTATCAGGTTTCTTACAAGACAGGTTATCAGATGGTCGCCGAGATCAAGATTGAAGTGGTGCCAGACGAGGAAAGCGAGCGCTAAGGCCCTAAAATGAACGCCGCCTCCGGTCCCGGCCCCGCCATGCATCGTCTGCCGCCCCAGAACGTCGAAACCGAGCAATGCGTGCTCGGTTCGGTTCTTTTGCAGGATTGGGCCATCGCCAAAATTGTTGAAATCCTCAGTCCTGAGGATTTTTATCGGGAAGCCCACCGCAATATCTACGCCGCCATGGAGGCTCTCTTTGAAAAAAGTGAGCCCCTGGATCTTATCACCGTCACCAACGCCTTAAACGATAGCCGCAAACTCGAACAAATCGGGGGGCCAGCCTATCTCGCGTCCCTTACCGACCTGGTGCCGGTGGCGGCCAATATCGTCCATTATGCCAAAATCGTGCGCGACAAGGCGATTCTTCGCCGCTTGATTCAGACCAGCACTGAAATTGCCAGCCGCTGCTACGAGGAACAAGATGACATTGATGCCTTGCTGGACGAAGTTGAGCAAACCGTCTTTGAAATTTCTCGCGCCAAAAGCGGCCAGTCCTGCTGGCCGATGAAATCGGTCATCAACGCCACCTTCAAGCACGTGGAAAACCTTTATGATCGCCAGGAACACCTCACCGGGGTCCCCACCGATTACTACGAGTTTGACAAAATAACCGCCGGTCTCCAGCCCGCCGACCTGATTATTCTGGCGGCCCGGCCCAGCATGGGCAAAACCGCCTTGGCCATGAACATGGTTCAGCATATCGCCATGGTTCATAAAACCCCGGTGGGGGTTTTCAGCTTGGAGATGTCCAAAGAGCAACTTGGCTTGCGCATGCTCTGCTCGGTGAGTCGGGTGGACTCTCAGCGTCTGCGCACCGGACTACTCAAAGATCACGATTGGCCCAAGCTGACCCGGGCTTACAATATGCTGCTTGACACCCCCATCTACATCGACGACACCCCGGCGATCAGCGTGTTGGAGCTGCGGGGCAAAGCCCGCAGGCTTAAAAGTGAACATAATATTGGTTTGGTGGTGGTGGATTACCTCCAGTTGATGCGGGGGCGCAGCAATACCCAATCTCGAGAACAGGAGATCAGCGACATTTCCCGATCCCTGAAAGCCATGGCTAAGGAGCTGAATATCCCGGTCCTGGCCCTTTCCCAACTCAATCGCAGCCTGGAAAGTCGACCCAACAAGCGTCCTCAGCTTTCAGATTTACGAGAATCAGGCGCCATTGAACAGGACGCCGACGTAATCTGTTTTATTTATCGTGACGAGATATACAACAAGGCCGAAGACAACCCCAACCGCGGGAGCGCCGAACTAATTATCGGCAAGCAGCGTAACGGTCCCACCGGCACGGTGAAGCTGGCCTTTCTTAGCAAGTTTGCCACGTTTGAAAACCTTAGCAGCCACGATTATGCCCCTAACCTCAGCTCTTAGGGGCTGCAGGGAAATAAGTGTTACAAGATTACGCCGAATTTTTTATTCACTGTAACGGCACAAGAATAGGCGTACAGCAACGCTATGTAACTGTTTTTGCAACGCAGGAAGTGAACAAAAGGGCAAGTAAAGATTGTAACACTTATTTTTGCACAGACCCTTAGTCACGGAGTTGTCATGAAAATCATCTTGGCCAAACACGCCGGATTTTGTATGGGGGTTCGGCGGGCAGTGGAAACCACCCTGCGACTGGTGGAATCTCGCCAGGGCTCCATCGCCACTTTGGGGCCCTTGATTCACAACCCCCAGATTTTGGCCATGCTGGAGCAAAAAGGGGTTGAAGTTGTGACCGATGTGGCGCTTGTTAACACGAAAACGGTAGTGATCCGGGCCCACGGGGTCCCGCCGGAGCAGAAGCGTCGCCTGATTGCAAGCGGAGCGGCAATCGAAGACGCCACCTGTCCCCGGGTGGTTAAGGTTCAAGCGATTATCGATAAATATCAACGGATCGGTTACGCCGTGGTGATTTTTGGTGATCGAGATCACGCTGAGGTCGAAGGACTGATGGGGCATGCCGGGGTGGCCGGAGTAGTGGTCAACGCCCTAAGAGATCTTGACGATCTGCAGCTCACGACCCCGTATATTGTAGTCAGCCAGACTACGCAGGACGAAGGGCTGTTTGAGGAGATCACCCGGGAGATTCTCCGCCGCTACCCCGAGGGCAAAGTCTTTAATACCATCTGTGATTCCACTCACAAACGCCAAAATGAAGTTCGCAATATGTGTCGCGAGGTGGATGCCCTGGTGGTGGTAGGCGGGCGCAATAGCGCCAACACCAAACGCCTGGCTGAAATCGCCCACAGTCTTGCCTGCCCGGTTTTCCTGGTGGAAACCGAGAACGAACTGGCGGTGGAAAAACTCAAGAGTTATCAGAAGGTGGGGGTGACCGCCGGGGCTTCAACTCCGACCCGGGTCATCGAGCAGGTGGTCGTGGCCCTTGAGGCTATTTAAAGGAAAAAAAAACAAGATGCTGAACTGGTTTAAGAAAAAATTGGGCCAAAGTACTCCGCCGCAAAATGATGAGGAAAAACAAAAAAGTTTTTTCAACCACTTAAAAAAGCGTCTGGATCGAACTCGTACGGGTTTTGTCAACCGGATAGACGATCTTTTAATTGGCGAAAAGGTGATCGACGCCGAGCTTTTTGCCCAACTGGAGGAAATCATGATTACCTCCGACCTTGGATTCGCCACTACCGGCGAGCTGCTGGAACAGGCTCGAGAACAGGTCAGGCGTCAGGATTTAAGTGATCCCCGAGTTCTGCGGGAAATTATCCAACAACTTATCCAGAATCTCCTGGTTAAAACCGATCAATCGGCTAAATTGGTGATGCCGCCTTCCGGCCCCTTGGTGATTATGGTGTTAGGGGTCAACGGGGTGGGTAAAACCACCACGATTGGCAAATTGGCCCACAAGTTTAAAAAATCCGGGCAAAAAGTGCTGCTGGTGGCCGCCGATACCTTTCGCGCCGCCGCCGCTGAGCAATTGCAAGTCTGGGGCCAACGGGTGGGTTGCTTTGTCGTGGCCCAACAACCAGGCGCCGATCCCTCTTCGGTGGTTCATGATGCTTTGGACTACGCCCGCCCTCGCGATTTTGACGTGGTCATTGTTGACACCGCCGGTCGATTGCACACCAAGGTCAACCTGATGGCAGAGTTATGCAAAATCAAACGGGTGATGACCAAGAAAATCCCCGGCGCTCCTCATGAGGTCATGCTGGTCATTGACGCCGGCACCGGCCAGAATGCCATCTCGCAGACACGATTGTTTCATGAGGCGGTGGATGTGAGCGGCATTGCCTTGACCAAACTGGATGGCACCGCGCGCGGCGGAATTGCGGTCAATATTTGTCGGGAATTCGATATCCCTATCCGCTTTATCGGCATCGGTGAACAGTTGGATGATTTGCGCGACTTTGATCCCCGGGAATTTGTCGCCGCCCTTTTTAACCGGCCCGTCCCCGGGAACCGACCCGTTCTTGACAGCCGGAAGGATAAGGGCGACGGAGAAGCGCCCGAAGCGTCTGAAGCGTCCGAAGCGTCTGAAGCACCCGAAGCGTCTGAAGCGTCCGGGGAAAATCGCGAAAATGGCCCGGGGGAAAACCGCCGGTGATTATCTACCAGCGTCAATCCGCCGGGAAACCACTGGGCTGCGGCGGTTACCTGTTGCTGATCATCCTGGGCGCCCTGCTTTTAGGAGGCGCTCCTTGGCTGATCAACATCTTCGGCATGATTCTCTTTGGTCTGGTTTTTGTAGTCTTGACCGCCATGGCCTTTTCCTGGGTTTTTTCCCTTTACATTCGTCGTCAGATTCGGCGCTACGAACAGTCGCAAAGCGAAATCCACAACATTTTTGTTTTCCTGCTTGTTCATATTTTGGTGCGGATCGCCCAGCTCGACCATGCCGTAACCCGGGCCGAAACTACGGCCATCAACGAGTTTTTTCGTATTCACCTAGGTTACAATTATCACCAGTTGCTTTGGGTCAAGGAGTTGATTGGCGAAGCCATAACTTCAACTCTGACCTTAGATGATCTGTTGACCGAATTCCGCCGTCGCTTCGACTATGAGCCGCGCCTGATACTGCTGGAATTGATCTACCGGGTTTCCTACACTAGCGAAAAGGTTTCCGCGCAGGAGTTGTTGATACTCCAGCGGATTGCCGATTTTCTTGAAATTCAATCCTATGATCATCAGGCAATTCGCGCTCAATACCAGGCCCGGGCCCGTGGCGGAGTTGGCGATGCCGTCAGCCGTGATGTTCATCATTACCACACCATGGGTTTAGAGCCAGGGGCCGATTTCGAGCAGATCAAAAAGGCCTATCGCAACTTGAGCAAGCAATACCACCCCGATAAGGTCAATCATCTGGGCGAGGAATTTCGCCGAGTAGCGGAAGAAAAGATGAAGGAAATCAATGAGTCCTACCATTATTTCAAAAAACAGCAGACGCAGAATTGAGATAAAAGTGAATTGTTGTCGATCCTGACGGCAAAAAACAGCAGAGGAGTTAAGTCTAAACTATGATCAGAACTCCGGCAGTGGCCCACCAGTTTTATCCGGGTGATGCCAAACCCTTGCGGAAGATGTTGGATGCGCTTATTCCCGGCAGAGTGAGCGCGCGGGCAGCGTTGGCGGTGGTCATGCCCCACGCCGGTTATGTTTATTCGGGAAAAGTGGCCGGAGAAACCGTAGCCCAGGTGGAAGTACCGCCCGATCTCATCATTTTGGGCCCCAACCACCATGGGGTTGGCGCGTCGGCAGCCCTGATGGCCGAGGGAATTTGGGAAATGCCGATGGGGGATGTGCCAATCAATTCGGTGCTGGCCACCAAGATCATCCACCACTGTACAAAAATCAGCGCAAAAACCGGTTCGCCGGCCAGTCCGCACTCCAGCCAGTCAATCGACCAGCCAGCCAACCAGCCAGTCAGCCAATCAATCAACCCGATAATCAGAATCGACAATCGGGCCCATCTGGCTGAACACTCCCTGGAGGTCTTGATCCCTTTCCTTCAGTATCGCCAACCCCATCTCAGCATCGTCCCGCTCAGTCTTGCCCGGCTCAATTACGACGATTGCCATCTGATCGGCCGGATTTTAGCCGCCGCCATTAAAGATTATCGTCATCCGGTGATGTTGGCTGCCAGCAGCGACATGACTCATTACGAAAGCCGCTCAAGCGCCGCCGCCAAAGACAGCCTGGCTATCGACCAGGTTTTGGCGCTGAATCCTGGAGGTCTATATCAAACCGTGGTCGAAAAAAGAATCAGCATGTGCGGAGTAATTCCCACCGTCATCGCCCTGATCGCCGCCTTGGAATTGGGAGCCAATCAGGCCGAACTGGTACGCTATGCTGATTCCGGGGCGGTCAGCGGCGATATCAACCAGGTGGTGGGCTACGCCGGTTTCGTCATCAGGGCATGATTCATCGCCGTGTCTGAGCAAAGTAAGCACCCAAAAACTCCATATTTTTCGAAGATTTGAACAATGAATTCTTGATTAATCGGGAAAAACCATGGTTGCCGGGGGATTATGGTTGACGCCGGTCGGCGGGCTACGCCGCCATGACCAACCGAGGTTTGAGGTTTATCCGCGCAATCGGGCCGAGAAATACCGCAGCACGCCCCATGACATTCGCCCGCTCTCCTCAATACTGAATCCGGCGCGTTCCACCGCTCTTTCCGTGTCCCGGTTGGGATGACACCCACCGGTCACTTTGGTCCAGATGGGTTGAATCAGGTCCTGGATGGCAGCCCCGCGGGGGTGAGGATGGCGGACGTGCTCAATCATTCGCAGCTCGCCGTGGGGGCGAAGCACTCGGCGGATTTCCGCCAACCCTTGGCCGGGGTTTTCGACACTGCAGAAAACCAGACTGCTTACCACGGAGTCGAAGATCCCGGCCCGAAAGGGCAGGGCTTCCACCCTGGCCACCACCAATGGAAGGTGGGGAAATCGGCGGCGAGCATCACCCAAAATCTGAAAATTCCGGTCAAGGGCGACCAGTCTCGTGTGCGTCAGGTAGTGCGGCAGATTGCGCCCCGTGCCGCAGCCAACCTCCAGAGTCCGCTCCCCGACCCCGGCGGTAAGCTCGCGCCGCCACCGCGACAGGCCGCAGACATCGATTACGAACATCAAGGCGTCGTACAGCCAGGGGATCTGCTCTATTCCGCGCATACTCTTACCTCCGGAATTGGCCCTATGCGGCCTGTCGGTTCAAGTTTTCCTCAGCCTTTAGTTTGACCACATAATTGCCAATTATTGGCGGGTGGCCAATTGAGCAGCAAAAAGCCCACACCCGCAAGGCTGCCATTATGACTGCCATCTGGCTCATTGCGGCACATCCTCTGCCGTCAGCGCAAACTTGCGGGGCTTGAAGCCCAAGTCGCGCGCCGCCTCGGT
>SJBG01000003.1 GCA_004332195.1 Desulfobulbaceae bacterium | reverse complement strand
TGGGCTATGAGCGACCGGCTGACATCCGGGTTTATTGTCAAAACCTTATATCAGGCCGTAGGGCGGACGAAGCACGGTCATATATGCGAGCCAATAATTAACTTTACAACAGAGCCTTTTTCTGTTATCAGGTTTCCACCTGAGACAAGGAGGTGGAATAGATATGAGAAAAACAAAGCTTATGGTTACACATCCTGAAGTAACAAGTGAAGAGTTGGATGATTTTGTGTCTGGGAGAGGGCTGATTCGCATGGGGTTGAGGATCGCCGTTTTGCAGGGGGTGATCGACAAGGCACCGATTGATCAGTTGAGTCGTCGGCATAATTTGTCTCGCCAAGGCATTTATGATCTTGTAAAGCGGGTGAACGAGAAGGGCATAAAGGGAGTAGAGGAAGAAAAGCGTTCCGGTCGCCCCAGCAGTTTGACGCCGGAAATATCTAAGAATCTGAAGGAAATCTTGCTGCAACCGCCGACGAGTCAGGGATATAGTCAATCCCGTTGGGATGGTCCTCTGGTCAGAACGTACATTAAGGAGAAACATGATATCGATATAGGGCGTAGTCAAGTCAATAATTGGATTCATAGCATTGATTTCTCCCTTCAGAGAGGACGTAAAAAGTATAGCAAAGCAGACCCTGAAAAACAGGAGGCATTTGTCGAGGCTTTAAGAAAAACTCCAAAATCAGCAACCTGATGAAGCGATTCTTTTTTTCAGACGAAGCGGGCATTCAATTGGATCCGACTATTGCCGCCCAATGGGCGCCCAGGGGATGCCAACCCCTGTTGCCTTCGGACAGTACACGGGAGCGCGTTAACCTGTGCGGCATAGTTGATATCAACACCATGGATGCCATCGTTCAAAGAATCCCCAAAGGAAATGCTGAAAGCTTCATATCGATCATGGACTTGATAAAGGAAAGTTACCATAGTTATTCGCGAATCTCATTATACGTCGATAATGCTAAATGGCATAAGGCGAAACTTGTCAAAGAGTATCTGTCCCAGCAGGAGACTATCGAGTTAAACTTCTTTCCGCCTTATTCTCCGGAACTTAATCCCACGGAATGGGAGTGGCATGAATTGCGACGTCAGGCAACCCATACAAGACGCTTTCAGTCCGATGACGAATGTTGGCAAACAATACAAACTCACTTTGAAACCAGAAAGGGGAAAAACAAGCACAAATTATGTCAACTTATTTAATGGTTCGCATATAGTAAAGGTCGCCCTTGACTTTCAGAGGGAAAACCCTAACACTCTGGTGATTGTAACCTCAGACCACGATTGCAGCGGCATGGCACTGGAATGGCCGCGTGGTGAATTTCCTGCAATCGGTGAAATTCCCGCCAGAGATATCGATCTCGACCGCAAGGAACGGGGAATGACGTTAACCACCAGAGAGCTTCTTGCCGCATTAGAAGCCACGCTAACAGCGGATTCAATGGCTGCTGTTAACCAGCTACTTTATCGCCAGGGTGTCTGGACCAGCGGGGACCACACCGCTGTTGACGTGCCGATCATGGCCACTGGTCCTGGTGCTGAAAGGGTCTCCGGGCGGATGGACAACACCGGTGTGTTCAAGGTGATGAAAGAGGCGATGAAATGACCGGAGCGGGTCACCCAAATAGGTGTTGTCGACAATACCTATTTGCCGCATCATGTGCTACACACTGTTCGACAGATGGCTGTCGGCGTAACGTAATAATGGCACCAGAGCCATGAAGAACGCCCTTTTTCACCTTTACCTCCTCGGAGCCAGGGGGCTCCGAGGAGGTAAAGGCAGACTCGGGCTTCGCGTTTTCCACCTTAAATCAGCCCCAAAACTGTCCAATCAATGGGGTCCACCTCAAACTAGAAGGAATAAAATGCCCAAACAAACTGCGAAGCAAGAGGAATTGACCAAGATCATCAGCGAGCTAGAGAAAAAGTGCGCCGAAATGCCAAACAATGTTCCCGCTCATCATCATCTGGCCTTGGTGTATCGCAAGGCGGGACGCACGGATGATGCCGTCCGCGCCCTTGAAAAATGCCTGGAGCTGGATGATCAAGCCGTGGAGGCCTATATCAACCTGGGCGCCATTTACTTTGAGCAGGGAACTCTGGACCAAGCCCTGAAAGCCAACCAAAACGCTTTGCGCATACGACCGGAGATGGCTCAGGCCCACAACAACATCGGTCTGATCAAACAACGATTGGGCGATCCAGCGCCGGCTATTGCCGCTTACGAGCAGGCGATCCGCTATGACCCCAAGATGATCAACGCTTGGGTCAACATAGCTTCCTGTCAAATCATGGCCGGAGATTTCGAGCTGGCGGCCAAGGCGGCCAGGGAGGCAATCAAGATTGATCCAACGTTTGGCATGGCCTACAACAACCTGGCGGTGACCCTCTATTATCAGGAGCAATACCCGGAGGCTAAAAAAGCGCTGACCACGGCCCAAGAGCTTAATTACTCGGTGGACCCCCGCTTTCTCCAGGCCATTGACCACGCCCTGAGCTTATGAAAGGCCGACAAGTCAAGGTTGCGCCGCTTTGCCCTTTTTGCGGGGATAAAGTCGATCAGCCACGAGCCCAGGTTCTCCGCAAGCTCGGGGAATTCAACGTCGGCACTTGTAATTGCACGGCAGTTTATGCTTGCGATGCCACCGGCCACAATATCGGTTCGGCCTTGATCGAGGCCTTGGTCTATGCCTGTAACGACGATTGGGATCTGGCATGGGAACTGCTGCCCGACCAAGATTATCTCACCGCGCGGATCGAATGCTACGATGAAATCACCCATCAGGTTCTCGGTCAGCGCCATCTCGATGGCCGCTTCGTTCGCGGGGTGCTTTATTTTGTCCGTCTCCAGCGGGAGATTAAAGAAATAGCCCAACTTCGCCGCCCCCAAACCAGTGAAATGGGAGAGGGAGAAAAAGAGAGGGGGGAGTTTGACCTCCTGCCCCCCGTGGAACCTGAGCGCGACCCCAAACGTTACCGCCTGCGGGCTAACAAAAATCAGGTCCAACAACTGGCCCGGTGTGGGGATATTGACGCCCTGGTTGACCTGAGCTTGGACGATAGTAAAACCCTGCGTTTTTTGCAGCGCCTGCTTTACACCCCGGACAACGACGAGCGCTGGTGGATCGCCCATATTATCGGCCAGGTCTCGGCCCGAGTAGCCACGCGCCAACCCGGCCTGATCAGCGACCTGCTGCACCGACTCTTTGAGGCCTGCAGCGACTCGGCCGCCACCAACTGGGGCTTAGTGGAAACCATAGGTTCGATCATCGCCGCCCGCCCAAATATTTACGGGGCGTTCACCCGACACCTGCTGCGCTACATCAATCATGTCAGCACCAGGCATCTGGTGCTTTGGGGTCTGGGCACCGTGGCGGCCCGCCGCCCGGACTTGGTCCGGGCCACCAAGTTCTACAAGCTGTTCAACCTCTTAAACGACCCCGACCCCTTGGTCCGAGCGATGACCATCCGTCTGCTAGGCCGCGCCGGCGCCAGCGAGGTGCGCAGTCGGCTTGAAGCTTTGAGCCAGGAACAAACCCCGGTGGTCATTTATGAAGAGGGCCGCCCTCAAACCACCACCATCGGCCGCTTGGCCATGCAAGCACTTAACCAGGAAGGAAGAAAATTATGAACAGCAAAGAACCAGTCTTGGCCCCGGAACTCGTCAAAAGTCCATCCCAGCAGGATTACGATGAGGGCTTGGAACAGTTCAAAAATAAAAATTTCGCCCAGGCCACCCTTTCCTTTCACAATGCCTTGATCGGATTTGAGCAAGAGGGAGATGACGCGGCCATTGCTCGGGCGGCAACCAAACTGGCCGAAATCTGTCTGCAGCGCAATGAACACTATAAGGCCCTGCCCCCCCTGCAACGGGCCTTGGCCATTTGTCAGCAAGCTAAGGACGATCTCAGCGCCACTTATCTGCTTAAACAGCTATTCTACACTTATATGGCCTTAAACAAACACGAGGAGGTGTTGCAACATGGGCTTGAGTTGCTGGCGGCTTATCACGATTATAACAATCCAGCCGGAGCCGTGGAAATCCTGGAAAAAATGACCGAAGTCTATTTGGCTACCGGGAAAAAAGACCAGGCGGCCGCAAGTTTACGCACCGCAGCCGCCATCCACAAAAAATTCAAGCACCGCCGGGCCGCACAGGAATTACTTAATCGGGCGGAAGATGTCCTCCGCCCGTAGCGATTCACTGCTGAACACTATCTAGGCGGCGACCAAAAACCTTGACCAAGATTATACTTATCTCATAGAGGATGATCAGTGGAAACACCATCAGCAACTGGTTGATGGGGTCGGTGGTGGGGGTTAGCATCGCGGCGATGACAAAGGCCAGCAGGATGGCGTAATGACGATTTTTGGCCAAAAAGGAGGCATCCACCACCCCCAGGCGGGCCAACATGACCATCAAAACCGGCAGTTCGAAAATCAGGCCAAAAGCGATTAATAATCGCAGGGAAAGTCCAAAATATTCACTGACTCCGGGCATGATGGCCAGATATTCATGGGCATATCCCACCAGAAAATAGAAAGTAACGGGAAAAACCACGTAGTAGGCAAAAACGGCCCCTCCCAGAAAGCAAATGACTGAGACGGCAGTGAAAGGCAACACGATTTTCTGTTCGTGCTTATATAAACCGGGGGCGATAAAGCTCCAAAACTGCCAAAAGATCACCGGCGAGGCCAGCAGGATGGCGGCAGTGAAGGCGACCTTCAGATAAAAAAAAACCCTTCCTGGTACGAGATGAAAATCAACGTACTATCCGGCGGCAACACCGCAAAGATGGGGGCGACAAACCACTGCCCCAAGGGTTGGCTGAAGCTGTAGGTCAAAACAAAGCAGGCCCCAACTGCCATCAGGGAGCGCAACAAGGCTCGCCGCAAATCGGTGAGATGTTCGGTCAGGGCCTGTTTTTGAAATGTTTCTGACTGGCTCATCCGGTTTTCCTTCAGGTTTTCCTTTGGCACCATTTCACTAGCGGGGGCCGTAGTTGCCAGAGCGGAGTGATCCTGTGGATGCGAACCGGTGGCAGCCGTTCCAAGAAAATGGGACGCGGCCTGACCATGCCCGAGGGGTCAGGACTAAAGAGATCAGGATCCGGGGAGTATACACGAGTCCCGGCACAATCCCGTCGATAATCGGCCCGCACATCCCAAAGATCGGCGGGCAAGTTCTCACCGGACTCGCTCTCCGGCCCCACTCCCGCCACCACATAACCAGAACTAAGGGCCCCGGGTCTCGGACAGAATGGCCGCGGGCGAGATGACCTATAGGCTGGTTTTAGCGACATTGCTAAGAACGATCATCTCCACCGCATCATCTGCCGAGTCCCTTCGGGTAAAATCCGGGTCAACTCGAGCATCAGCCAACTTTTTACCGCTGCGCAGTTGACTGAAACCGAACTCCACCAGGTGGTCGATATCGTCCCACATGGTGTTACTTCCCATCAAGGCAATCACCAATTCAAAGTTTCCACGTCTGAATTTACCGACATAGGTCTGCTGGGCCGCCCGGGTAAAGCCGGTTTTGCCGCCCTTAGCGCCGTCAATCTGCCACAGGGCCCGATTAGTGGCCCGCAGAGTCTGGCCCAAAGCCGTGCCCACGGAAGCGCTGCCGACGCGTTGGGCGAATTCCTGGTTCTGCATGGCCCGGTGAAAAATCAGAGCCAAATCGCGGGCGGTGGACTGCTGACCGACAGCGGTCAGGCCACTGGCATTTCGCAGAACCGTGTTGCCAGCGCCTAAAGATCGAACTTTGCTGGTCATCAGACGGGCGAAAGCCTTCTCACTGCCGGCAACTTCTTCGGCCAAGGCAACGGCGGCGTCATTGGCCGATCTGAGCAGGGTGGCGTTGATCAAATCACCGGCCCGGTAAGAGCGGCCCGGTTGTAGATGAATTTTGGAACGGGGCATTCCTGCCGCCCGGTAGCTGGCGCGGACCATCTGGGAGTCCCGCAGGGAGTTTATGGCGATCATGCCGGTGATCACCTTAATGGTGCTGGCCGGTTGCCGAGGCACGTCGGGACTCAGGGCAAAGAGCATCCGACCGGTGCGGGCATCAACCACCACCGCGGTTCGGGCGGAAATTCGCCGTTCCAGCAAGGCCGCTTGTCCGGCGGCGACGCGGGTATCAGCAACACGACCCGGTTTGCGCTTGATCAGATCGACATCGGTGGGTCGCAGCAAAATCAAGGAGCGGGAACCGGCATGGACTGGCGATTCCGGAGTGACTTTATGGATGCTGGTTAAAGCTGATCCGGCCTGAACTTGCTGGCTGGACCAAGTCAAAACCAGACAGAGAACAATCAAAACTTGTATGGCCCCGGCAATACGCATCTGATTTCTCCTTTTTTTATTTGAACATCCGCGGCAACCCCCTTACTAACTGCCGATAGAACACCCCTTAAAGGAACATCTTCCAGGCTATAGCCCTCTTCGGATAGCTATAGGAAAGCGATCGACAAAAATCAAGAAAAAATTTAAACATTCCCCTTAATTCATCGTTTTTTTTGCTCAACCTTCTTCCAGTATGTTGAGTATGGTGGCCGGGATATCTCGCAGGGGCAGCACCATATCCGCCGCCCCCAGCTTAATGGCCTCCTTGGGCATTCCGAAAACAATAGAGGAATCTTTATCTTGAGCGATGGTTCTGGCCCCGGCCTGTTGCATTTTAAGCAGTCCCTGAGCGCCATCCCGACCCATCCCGGTAAGAATAACCCCGATGGCGTTGGCCCCGCCATAGGCGGCCACCGAGCTAAATAGGACATCCACCGCCGGTCGCTGGTAGCAAACCATAGGCCCGGTCTTGACGCTAACGTAGTAGCGGGCCCCGCTGCGCCGCATAACCAGGTGAAAATTGCCCGGGGCCAAAAGTGCGGTTCCTGGAACCACCGCATCACCATCTGCCGCCTCCTTGACTCGAATCTGGCAAAGCTCATCCAGACGCACAGCGAAACTGGTGGTGAACTTGGCCGGCATGTGCTGAACGATCATGATTCCCGGCGAATTGGCGGGAAACTGGGTAAGCACTTCCCGCAAGGCCTCGGTGCCACCGGTAGAGGCGCCAATGGCGATCAACTTGTTGGTGGTCTTGCTCAAAGAAAGCTTGGGGGGCAAAACGCTGGACGCGATGACGGTCTGCCAGCGGGCGACATCGACCTGGGCGGCGGCCCGGATCTTCTCGGCCAACTGAGCGCTCATGTCGCCCACCGAATAAGCTTCGCCGGGCTTGCTGATCACCTCCACCGCCCCGATTTCAATGGCCTCCAAGGCCAAGCTGCTGCCCTCGCGGGTCAAGGAACTAACGATAATCACTGGCAGGGGGTAAAACTTCATCAGTTTGCGCAGAAAGGTGATCCCGTCCATCCGCGGCATTTCGATATCCAGGGTGATCACGTCGGGCTTAAGCGCGACAATCTTATCTCTAGCCACATAGGGATCGGGAGCGGTGGCGATCACCTCGATATCTTTTTCGCGGGACAGCTCTTCGCTGAAAACCTTGCGGACTACGGCGGAATCATCCACTACCAGCACTCGTATTTTCGCCATAATTCCGCCATATGAAGTTTACAGCAATCAAGCTTTTAGCCATTAGCTCAAAAAGTCAAACAAGAAAACATCTTGAGCTAATCACTAACTAACCGCTAACAATTGACAATTGACAGATGACAACTTTTTTAAAAATATTCGCTATGAATAATAGGCCAAAACCCTTATCAAGCCCTGGTTTACCACTCTCCGTTCAGGCGCTGCCTAACCTATTGTTGCGTATAAACCAAGCAAAGTGGACCGAAATCGGTATTGAAGAGAAAAAGCCCCTTCTCTTTAAGCACTTCAGTCACGGAAAAATTGTCCAACATCGTCGCTTCGGGAATTTGCAGCTTGGTAGCCCCGGTCGGATCAATCTTGCCCAGCAGACTCCCCACCACCATGTTGACGGTTTCCTTAGCCGTGTCCAAAATTTGCTCTTCGTTGATGTCTTGCTCGCTGACCCCAAGAAAGTTTGTCGTGATATGGACGGCCAAAAGCCTGGGGATAAAAAACTTGAAGCTCCCCGATGAAGATCCATGACAGGTGATGCTGGCCCGAATGTGGGCGCCATTAGGAGCGAAGGCCCCCCGCCGCCCCGCCCCCGGAATCTCGTCGATGGGCTCAGGGAAGAGGAAAAACATCGTCTCGAAGACCGCGCTGCAAGCACGATAAACCAAGGACCTGAATTGATCATCCATGTGATGTCCTCTGCAAAATTGATTTCAACGGCGATTATCTGTTAGCAACGTGCTTGGCCGGCTAAAAATCCAAGTCGTCGTCTTTTTCCTGAGCCACCGATTGGGTCGGAACTTCTACCTTCTGTTGGTAGGCATCTTCCAACACTTTATAAAGAACGCCCCTGATGACCTCCGGTTGAAACGGTTTGGTCACATAGCCCGCCACCCCCATCCGCCGGGCTTCCTCCATCCGGGCATCACTGGCCACAGTGGTGATAAAAATCACCGGAATACGCTTTAAGTTTTCATCATTTTTTATCTCTGCCAGCAACTCTATTCCGTTCATCACCGGCATGTTAATATCGGACAAAAGCACGTCGATCCAGTTGTTATCCAGAATTTCCAGCGCTTCCTTACCGTGGGCAGCCTCAAAAAAATGGCCGACCGGCACCCCGGATATCTCCACCGTTTTTTTGATCACCATCCGCATGGTTGCAGAGTCATCCACCACCAGAATATTAAATGCCATGGTAAACCCCTTTTACTTTTGGCTGTTTAGTTCCGCCGGATTCCGACGGCGTTGGGCGGCCACCCAGCCCCCGCACACGCCCAAAATCAGAGACAGAGTTGCCCACAATTGTACTTGATCCTTAGGGCTCAAAGTTGAAGGAGTTCCCCGACCTCCTCCAGCTCCACAAACAAATCGGCCATACACAAATCAAGGTGGGCCCGAGTAATGCCGAAACGAGCCAAGCCTTCACCTCGCATCTTGGTGGCCAGACCGTCAGCTCCCACGCCAATGCCCATGGAGATCACTAGGGTGTTGCTCAAGGCGACCAAGGCGGTCAGCGGCTCCCGCCCCATTGCCCCGGGATCATGATGATGTAAAACTGCCTGTTGAATGTCGGTGGGAAACCCCCAACGCTTAAGGATAACCCCACCCAATTCAGCATGATTGACCCCCAAAAACTCCTTCTCCGCTTCGACAAAGGAACGTTTTTCTTTAAGCACCTTGTCCATAATCCGCTCAAAATCATCAGCCACGAAATTACTCAAAAAACGTTTACCGATATCATGAAGCAGCCCTGCAGTAAAGGCGGTCGCGGCATCAACGTCTTTGATTTTATGCACCAAAAGCTTGGCTAAAATACCCGACGCCACCGAATGTTTCCACATATCTCCCTGCTCCAGAGCATAACCGGCGCCCACTTCCCCCTGATAAAATTTGGCGCTGCTGCTGGCAATAATGATGTCCTTCAGCTCTTCATGACCAAGCACCACCAAGGCCTCTCTGAGTGAGGAAACTTTGCGCGCCAGGCCGAAATAAGGGGCGTTACAAATTTTAAGAACGTTGGCGGTAATAACCTGATCATACTGAATAACCTCAGCTAGGCTCCTAGCATCGGTTCGGGGATCCCTCAGTAGCTCCATGACCCGGCGAGCCACTTTGGGAAAGGGCGGCACCGACTTGGCCAGATTAAGAATTTCTTCCATTCTGCTCATAATGCGAACTCCCCTCGGCCGGGAGTCTTCAGGATCGTTAAGCCGCTCTCCACCGCGATGCTGATGGTTCGATTACTGGAGCCTCCCACATCTTCTTTGGCAACCATGATCTTATTTTTCCAGAATATCTTGCGCAGCACGGTGTGATTACGTTTGCCAATATTGAAAATATCTGGACTGTCCATGATCTGGCCCCCCCCCGCCACTTTAATGATCAGTCGGCTTTTGACCGCCCCATACTTATAGGTTTCCTTAAAAAGAAGGGGGATGCCGGTATCGGCAAACATAAATGGTCTGGCTTGCGCCTTTTCCTGACTCAGAGCAGAGTCCGGCAGCATGTAATGGAGCATTCCGGCCACCTTGGTCACCGGATCCCAGATCGCCACCCCGATACATGAACCCAAAGCATAAGTAATCAACGTATCATCGGGATTGTTGCTCACCTTCATATCCGATATCCCAACCACAATTTTCATAAAGTCTGCATCCTTTCCGTCGGAAATATCCTTTCCACCCCTCCGACAATTCCAACAACTGCGAGTGCAGCTGCATCCCCCAGAAGACTTTCGACCCAACGGTCTGAGCAAAAACAAGGGTTAAGAGTTAAGCGGACTCAACCCAATCATGGCCATTTCGTAACTATTTAGGTGGGGCTACCAATTTGGCCTAACCATGTCCCGTAACTACGCAGGAGTACTCCAGCTTGGTTCACTTGGGATTTCGAAGCATGCTTGTGCTATTCGGGAAGGCCAAAATGAGCTAAGCAGAAGTACTCCTGCATAGTTACGTCATTTCTTCTGGTAGACTGCGGAAGCAACCTGTATGAAATCATGTTTTAAACCGGAAACACTTTCCGTTTGACCGGTAAACAGGTAGCCTCCCGGCGCCAAGGTCTGATAAAATTTGTTAACCAGTTTCTGTTGCGTTTCCCGATTAAAATAAATCATTACATTACGGCAAAAAATTATGTCTAAAGCCCTTTTCCAAGGAAAATCGTGCATTAAATTAAAACGTTCAAAGACGATGCGGCGCCGCAGGGACCTTTTGATGCGGACATACCCGATCGCCTGGCCGACCCCCTGCTGAAAATACTTTTTCAGATAATGATTGGGGATCTTGGCCACCCGGTCCAAGGGATAAATGCCACGGTTGGCGTAAGCCAGCACCCGGGTGGAAATATCGGTAGCCAGAATCCGGTAACTCCAACCGACCTTGTTCTCGAAAAAATCCTCGCTAATCAACGCCATGGTATAAGGCTCTTCACCGGATGATGCGGCCGCCGACCAAAACGTCAGCTCTTTCCCGCCGACCCTATTGGTCAATGCAGGCAAGACGTGATCGACCAAAAAAACAAAATGGTCGTTTTCTCGGAAGAAGCTGGTGAAGTTGGTGGACACGACATCCAACATGCACACCAACTCCTCCCCGCTGGTATCATGAATCACATAATCGTAGTAATCAGCGAAGCTGTCGATTCCAAGGGCGCGTAAACGCTTACCCAAACGGGAATTGAGCAATTCTTTTTTTTCCGCCTTGAGATAAATTCCCGCCTTCTGATAAACCATCGCGCTGAATTTCTGAAAAAGCGGCTCAGAGAGCTGGGCCTTACGCAACACCCCGATATCACCGTTATTAACGGTCATACAGTCTACAGCCTAAAACAATCATCCTGGATCTCCTCAAACCGCGGCAACAACTCCTTTGCCCACCACCCGATCAACATCGAGCAATATCTTTACCGCCTCCTTGATTTTGGCCATACCAAGAATATTTACCATCTCCAGGGACAAACCTATCGAGGGTGGCAGTTCGATTTCTTCTGCGGCAATAGAAACCACCTCGGAAACCGAATCCACTACCATCCCCACCTGAGCCATACCGCTGTGAACCTGGACCTCCACCACGATGATACAGGTACGTTCATCGTATTCCTTGGTTTCCATGTTGAATTTCAAACGCAGATCAAGAACCGGAATTACTCGGCCACGCAGGTTGATAACCCCGCGAATATAAGGTGGGGTATGGGGTACGGCGGTAATTTCCATCACCCCGATAATTTCCCGAACCTTGAGGATGCCAACTCCGTACTCCTCGGCCCCAAGAGAAAAGGTTAGATATTTACCAGCCAAGCTCGACGCTCCCCGCTCATTACCGTCCAGCCCCATTTCCACTGTTTCCTGCTGCGCTGTCATTTTTCCTCCTTGGCGCCGTCCTGCACCCAACTTTTTTAGCACCCATCCGAATGCTCACCAATTACTCGGTTACTCGTAACTGTTCAGGAGCGCCCCACCTTGTCCAATTTTGGCCTTCTCAAATGGCACAAGTATGCTTCGAAGTCCCAAATTAACCAATATGGAGCACTCCTGCATAGTTACGGGACATGGTTGGGTCAATTTGGTGGTCCCGCCTAAATAGTTGCGGTTACTCCGCCACGGACGAGATGATTCCGGCCAGGTCGAGAATTAAACCCACCCGGCCATCACCAAGGATAGTGCCGCCAGCCACCCCTGGCACCGCCAACATCCCGCCGAGATTTTTGATCACCACCTCCTCTTTGCCCAACAATTCATCAACCATCAAAGCGCAACGCCGACCTTCGCTTTCCACCATCACCATAATAGCCTCACAGGGGTCGGTGAAGGTGGGCTCAACATCAAAAAGCCGGTAAAGGCGCACAATCGGCACCAAAGAACCACGGATCAGTAAGGATTCCCCCCGACCATGCACGGTGTTGTAGCTCTTAGGTTCCGGCTTTAGTGATTTCCAGATGGCGGTGGTGGGAATAATATAACGCTCGCTGCCGACCCGAACAATGATCCCGTCGATAATCGCCAGGGTCAGAGGTAGGTAAATCACAAAAAGACAGCCTGCCCCTGGCTGGCTGTGCACCTCCACCTGACCGCGGAGTTTCTCCACCGCCTTTTTGACCACATCCATCCCCACCCCACGACCGGAAACATCGCTAACCTGATCTGCGGTGGAAAAACCGGGCATAAATATCAGGTTGTTGAGTTGGAAATCAGGAAGGCTATCGCCCGGCCTGATCAGACCTCGGGTTGCCGCCTTCTCCCGGATTTTGACGGTATTCAACCCCTCGCCGTCATCCGCAATTTCGATCACCATGCCGCCGCCTTTTTGATAGGCCCGCAAATGGATGACCCCAGTGGGGGGCTTGCCGCGCTTGGTTCGCTCTTCCGGGGTCCCAATCCCGTGATCCACCGAATTACGCACCATATGAACCAATGGATCATAAATGGAATCGACCATATTACGGTCGATCTCAGTTTCCGCACCTTCCATGACCAGATCCACTTTCTTGCCGGTTTTTTTGGAAAGATCACGAGCCAGGCGCATCATCTTATCGAAGGTCTGCTTGATCGGCACCATCCGCATGGACATAACGGTGTGCTGCAGGTCAGAAATAATTCTGCGAAGCTGGGAAAAGTCCTTAGCCAGCTTGGGGTCGGCCATTTTTACCACCAACGGATTTTGGCGCACCAACGCCTGCATGATCACCAACTCCCCCATCGCGTTGATCAAAGCATCGAGTTTTCCCACATCGACTTTGATCGAGGCCTCTATTGTTTTTCTGGCAACCGTTTGTTGGTCGGCAACGGGCGGCAACGGGGTTCCCTTAGCCACGGCCATCGAAGTTGAGGATGGCGAAGTCGCCGCAACTTCAGACGCGATAGCGCGATCGGCTAAAGACTTGGGCGGCTCGTCATCCTGCATGTTCCGTTCGGTGTTTTCCCCGATGCTCTCTTCGGTCATCGCCACCGGAGTCAAGGAGCCAAGCGATTCCCCTGTTGCCCGCAAAGCCTGAAGCTGGGCGACTTGAGCCGAGATATCAAACTCCCGATAGCGCTCCGGTCCGATCTCCAGCACATCCCTGATATTTTCAACCATCTCCCTAAGGGTATCACCAACGACTAAAACCAGATCAATGACGCCGGAATCCATGGACCGCTTGCCACTACGAACATCGTCGAGCAGGTTCTCGGTGGCATGGGCCAGATTATTGATGGTCGTGAGATTAAGAAAGCCGGAAACCCCTTTAACGGTGTGAAAAGGACGAAAGATATTGTTGATAATATCGGGATTGCCGGGGTTCTGTTCCAACTCGAGGATGTTGACTTCAATACTTGCCAGGTGCTCGGAGGCCTCATCGATAAAACCACCCAGCAGTTCCCTGTCCTGGAGAAAATCGGGAACCCCTGAGCTGCCGCCCCCTGAGCTGCCCCCTGGGCTATCCTCGGGGTTGCCGGTACTCGCCAGCGCCGGGGCCAGCTCATCAGGCCCCGGTTCACCTGGTTTTTCTTCACTTGAGACTCCGGGCGAGGTTCCCTCCCGCTCCACGGCGCCAAGCAAGGTTGACACGGTCAAGGGATAGCCAGTCTCATTAATATGCTTAACAAAGGTGGAAATTATTGTCGGATCCAGGTTCGCGCCGGTGCGCACAACCTCCTGCATCTGGATAACGGCCTTACTCAGTAATTCGTAGTTTTCGGCTGAGTCGGCCAACTCACCCATGATCATTCCATCCATGACAGCCTTAAAGGCCACGGCCATGCCGTGCAGCCATCGCTGTTGCTCAGTCTCGCCCCCGAATACCAACAACTCTTCAACTGACCCCAGCAATTCTCCGACCACCGAGAGATCCCCCGGTTCGACTATGAGAATTTTCAAGGCCATAGTATCGAGGATGCTGGATATTCCGTTTTTATCCTCTAGCATTGCTGCTCCCGACTCTTTTTAATTTGCCGGCAGTTTTTCCGGATTTTCTGGTACCCCGGAGCTTTCCTGGTGAAGATATTCCACCAGCCCCGGCTCCAGGCTTTCCAGAAAAGCTTCCACCGACCGCAAATTATCCCGCACCCGCGGCACGATGCCGCTGTCGGGATACTGAACAATAATCTGCCGCAACAGCCGCCAGGATTCGGCGGCCAGTTCCCGAGCCCGGCCATGATCCAAGCTGCTCCGGGCGCGAGACATCAGCAGAGCCGCCTCCCGGCGTATCTCGGTGACGATCTCAAAGGTGGCATCTTCTATGCGGCTGCGAGCTTTTTCCCCATACTCAGTGGCCAGCAGATGGGAAAAAATCGTTATCGCCTCGGCAAAATTACGCAGACCTAACAGCCGGTTGGCCTCCTCCCACTGTAAAGCCAGATCCTGTCGTTGCTGCTGGCGCCGCCGCTCTTTTTCCTCCCGCTGTTTGCCTTCAACCGTTACCTGCAGGGCTTGGATTTTCTCAACCTGGGCCGGAGCCAAAGGCTTAAGCAAAATAACCTCAAGGCGAGCAAGGGCTTCCGCAAGTTGATTTTGAGCCAGCAAGCCCGTGACCTCGGCCACCTGCTGCCGCAACCATTGCTCCGCCTGGTCAGCCACCTCCGCAACCATAGCTCTGGCCCTATAAGTCAACATCCCAAGGGGATCAAGGTTTTCCAGGCGGCGAAGGTGTTCGTTCAGGCGCGGTGGCATCGACTGGCCGTCAAAGAGTATAACATCCCGCATGATGGCCAGAAAAAGCTCCAACTCCTCACGATCAGTCGCCCCGTCTCCCCGCAACAGGCGCAACTGCGCGGTCACCCATTCCCGCTCCGAGGCCATGGCGGCATAACGCAAATCCAAGGCTTCATAACGGTTCAAGGCCTCTGCCCGATTGCCGGAGATCAGTAAAAGATCGGCCTGCAATCGACCCAGGCCACCAGGATCTCCCGGCGCGGCATCTGCCGCCCCGTGCTCAGCCAACAAATGCAGAGCTTGCTCTTTGGCCCCGGCTCGCACCAGAGCAACGCTTAACTGGCGAAGCCAAGCGGCTGCGGGCTTTCTTGCCGGATCGAGCGCGCGCAAACGACTCAAGCTCTCGATCGCCTCTGTCGCCCGGCCCTCCCGGGCATGATGCAGAGCCACTGCCGCCAACTGTTCAGCGACAGTGGCCTCAAAACTATCTAAGCGAGCCGCAACGGTTAACGCGACTAAATCGTACGTTGCCTGGCAGTTGGCATTGACAAAGTCCAAATCGGCACGTTGAGCCGAGATCAAGGCCGAGGCGGCCTGAGCCCAAAGAGAAAAATCACCAAACTGCAGAGAGCGGAGCAACTCCCCAGTCCGATGGTGGTCGGCAATCAAGGTTTCCAGTTGTCCCAGGCAGGCATCCCACTGAACCGGCCGCAACTGAAACGGCACCAGGTCGGTCAACTGGAGGTCCAATTTCCTCCACGCCTCGCCTTTTTGCTGATGATAGGCAAGTCGCCGACTCACCTTCTGCTCCTCGCTAATGGCGTAACGGACAATTTCCTCGGCCAGTTGGGGCGCAACCAGTTGGACCATGACCGGTGCGACGGCAACTGAGTCGGCTACTTGCGGGGGGGGATCCGGCACCGGGATTTCCGGCGCCGGGGCCTGCTCAGGCGACATCGGCGCCACCGACGGGACTGGTGCTGGCGCTGGTGGCGGCGGTATCACCAGCGGCCGGGGGGAGGGTGGGGCCAAACCGCCACAACCAACCAACAGAAATCCCGAACCTGAAAGGGCGATAAGCAACAAAAAGCATTTAAGATGACGACAGACAGTCATCAGTTACTCTCTCCTTCTTGCCAATAAGGTTGAAAAAAACGATCCGGCTCGAAATCACCGTTGGTCAAGAATCGACCAAAGGTCATAATTCGGGCCGTCGACTCTGGTTTTTTTTGCATAACCGCCGTTGTGCTTACCACGCCTCCCTTGCCACCTTCAATGGGAATCTGCACCTGACCCAAGGCAGGATGAGCTATCGGAACCCGCCGGGCACCGCCGAAGGCCAGATCATCAAGATCAAGGGCGGCGGCATGATCCCCCTGAGCATAAACAGCCGTCGCCAGACGGGCCCAGATCGGCAGAGCGCCACTGCCACCCGTGATCTGGGTGGATCCGCGCACCATCGGCCGGTTATCATCAAAACCGACGTAGGCCGCTACGGTGTAACCTGAGTTCAGAGAAAAAGCCCGGGAATTGGCCGGTCCCGGTAGATGACCGACAAAGGCGGCATTGATAAAACGGTTGGCAGTCCCAGTCTTGCCAAAAAGCGGGACCCGAAGTCCCATCGCGTTTAGCAATTTCTGCCGACTTGGGTCATTGTCGTGGAGGCGCACCCGGTCGTGGGCCGATCGTCCGGTGCCATGCTCCATGGCATTAAAAAGAATGTCACTGATTGACAACGCTACTTGCGGCGTGAAAATCCGCTGACTGTTCCGACTAGCGGCGTAAATCAACTTCCCGGTTCGGCTCTCAATTCGCTCAATAATGGCGAGTCCACCGGCATCCACTTCAGCTCCTTTGAGGTGAAGCTGACCGTCGCGCATCGCCTCGTAAACCCTGGCCAACTCCAACAAGGTGATAACGTTGGAACCAAAGGGGAAAGAAAGCACCGGATCCAAATGACTTTCCACCCCCAAGGCCCGGCTTAAACGCACCAGGTAATGCAGCGCGACCAACACCCGAAAATCACGAGTCTGATAGAGAACCTCCGGGGTGTAAGGCGGCAGAGCGACTAATCGGCTAAACTCAGCCTCAACGGCCTCCTCCAGCAGATCAACGGTGGCTACCCGAAAATCACCCTCCAGCCACACCTGACTCCAAAAATATGCACGATCCGCCTCATCTTTCGGCAATAAATTTCGCAGTTTAGCCGGGGTTATCAGTGAGCGATCGGGCTTAATACCCTCTCTCGAGTAGATATAGGCAGAGCCATCATTGGTCCGATAAAGTCGGCCAAGTCGGGATTCGGCGAAATCCGGGACCCCGTTGGCCAGGGCCCGCAGACTATCGCGCAACGCCAAGTACCGCAGATAATTGTGATTCAGTATCGTGAGCCGCTCCCGGCGCTCCCGGAGGGCCACCGCCGATGTCTCCTGCTTGAAACGGACAAAATCGGCGCCGTGATGTAAACGTGTAAGTAATTCATACTCTTCGGTTAGGCCGGCAAAAAGCAAGTCCGGCTTCACCAAAGCGACGGCCCGTTCAAAGGCCGTGCGGTTCAAAACGTTGCGGTCCACTACCACTCCCAAATGATCCCTGATCCTCCGAGTGTACTCGGCTAAGGATTCCTCAGGGCCGCGACCAAGACCGAGTCCCTCCACCAACTCAACAAACCGAGCCGGAGGCAACTGGTCTGTGAGGTGATAAAGCAACCAGATGCTGGCCAGGTTTTCGGAGTTAACCCCGGCCCAACTCAAAGACACCCAGTCATGTTCGATTTCACCAAAAGGTCGCGGGAAAAAAGCCATACCCTGATAGATAAACACCTGCCGTCGGTTATCCAGCGAGTCGGCGCTGTTCCAGCCCAGTTGCAGGGCCGCCGCATAAAGCAAAGTTTTCATCGCCGAGCCCATGGGGCGGCGCGCCGTGATTGCTCGATTAAAGTGACGGTTATCCATCCCGCCGACCATCGCCCGGATGGCCCCGCCCTGTAGGGCCAAGACCCCACCCTGCAGCTCGGGATATTTTTCCAGGTCAAGCAACAGCTCCCCGGTCGGCGCAATTTCCCGGACACTGACATAAACCAGGTCATTTATCTGCAGCTCAGTCATCAGCCGATTAAGACCAGCGCCATCAGGCACTGACCAGGCCTGTCCGCGATACTGAGCCAAGGGTTGAAGCAAGTTAAACAAGCCCGGCCGGTCAATTATGGCCTCGGGTGCAAGGACCCGACCAACCGCCGACCCTCCGGGGCCCCATACCGGCGTAACCGTTACCCGTTCCCCCCCAGCATCGGCATCGGCGCCGGTCGAAATCGCCTTAACCTGCGCGAGGGTAAAATCACCCGGTCGTAAGACGACATGACGCTCGGCGGGCAAGTCGGCGTAAATAGCCTGCATGGCTCGGTGGTTGTAACCTTGCAGCCTGATATCGAGACGAGACAACTCCTTGCGCAAAGCAAACAGAGCTTGATCCTGGAGATCGCCATCCACCGAGGTGATAATCCTGATCCCTGAAGTCGCCACGTTATCAATTCCGTAAAGACTCAGGGCCCTTTCCACTTCCGGTGCGGCCAAGCCCTCGCGCACTAAATCAAGGATAGTGTTGGGCGCAAAACGCATCTGCCCCCGCCGGAAAGGAACCTCTTGCTTTAAGTTGGCCAGCAACTGAGCCTCGTCGATAAAATTTAAGCGGTACATTTGCCTGAGCACATGGTCGGTTCGCTGACGGATTCGTTCTCGAGCTAGCGCTGCTCCTTCCTCGGTTCTGCTGATGAAGGGATTGTAATTGTTAGGTCCCCTGACGCTGCCGGCAATGAAAGCACTCTCTAAGAGACTAAGTTCGGTCGCCGGTTTGTCAAAAAAATAGCGGGCCGCCATGCCCAAGCCTCGACCGTTGCCACTGACAAAAAATTGATTAACGTAAAACTCCAAAATTTCGTGCTTTTCATAATGGTACTCTAACCGCAAAGCGTAGACCAACTCCCTGATCTTTGAGGCCAGAGAACGCCCCCGGCGATCAAAGAGGTTTTTGGCCGTCTGCTGGGTGATGGTGCTGCCACCCTGCACCACTCGTCCGGCCCGAATATTGGCCAGCGCGGCCCGAGTCACTCCGCGGAAATCGACCCCAAAATGATCAAAAAAATTGTGGTCTTCAGCGGCCACGATGGCATGCACAAAGTAGGTGGGAATTTGCGCAAACGGCACATCGCGACGGTGAGCTTGTTCAAAGAAAACCCCTATCATCCTGACCCCATCACGGTAATAAACCGGGCTTTCAATGGCCAGAATCCGCTCGATATTCTCTCGGGAAATTGATTCGCCAGGGTTAACAACCACCAACCAGGCATAGGCAGCTACTGCCCCACTAACCAACAACAACGCAGCAGAGATGATATAAAAAAAAGTTTTTAACATATTTAATCCGCCAACTCCTTACAACCCGCGCCGTCGCCTAATTCGCGCAATATATTTTAAACCATTGGCATGGCATATGCGCCATAAACATAAAGGTGGCCATAAATAAGAATATAATGCCCTATTGACCGAAACCTCAGTTTTGCCGCGATGCCGACAATATCTGCTTGCATATAGCCCGCAGGTCAAGTATTAGGAGTATAATTTTTATACTGAATCGGCGAGTCACCATTCTGCGCGGCGTTCGTCACGTTTCGCCCAAGAAGCCCCACGGAAGGGTGTTGCCGGGCACTGCGTATTCTACTCGATATGCCGCTGTTTTGTCCTGAAAATTTGTTTCGTTGGTTTCGGCCTAATTAGTTTCCATCCGGAAACTCGACTATACAGAGGTCTCCGGATCGGATGTAATTTTGCCATTTTTTTAAGAAAATTTGGGATAGGAAGGCAAGATTCCTGCCCTAATTTTGTCAAATATAATTTTTCGCTAAAATTTGGACATACGTCTCCATGAGCACTTAGACAGGCATATGGTTGATATTCCGAGGATAATTTTTTGAGCATAACGCAGAAATCGGGCGAAAGAGCAATTTTTCAAGGTGGCCATAAGCAGTTACGGCCATTTTTTCGCAACATCCTTCACGGGAGAAAGACATGAGAACACCAATGCTTTCTTTAGTCCCTGCTCCTGCCCTCGTTGTTCGTTATCTGACAGGTCTGCTTGGCGTCATTTTGACCGTTGGGGTCTGGGCCTGCGCTCCGATCACCGTTCCGTTTGCCAGTGAACCTCGGCCCGAGGAAATCCGCCCTGCGGGTAAGCAACCACCAGCCCAAGTCGACAACGAACCAACTGAGAACGAAACCCTGGGGTTTACTCCGACAAGGACAACTCGATTTATGGAAGAAGAACTTACCCGATTCCAGACTTGGAAAAATTGGCGGCCATTCGGTAGACCACCGCCCAAAATTACCCCCGCCACCTCCGACTTCCCCCTAATTATCAACCAGCGCGTTCAGTTTTTTCTGGATCACTTCCAGGGCGACCTTCGCCCCACCTTTGACCGATGGTTGGCCCGGTCCGGCCGCTATGTGCCAATGATCCGCAAGCACCTACGGGAGGCCGGACTCCCCGAGGATCTGGCATTTCTGCCAATGATTGAAAGCGGTTTCACCATCACCGCTGTCTCTCCGGCCCGAGCCGTTGGCCCTTGGCAATTCATGGCCCCCACTGCCCGCCAGTACGGTCTGGTGATTAACGATTACGTTGATGAACGGCTAAACCCGGTCAAGGCCACTCAGGCCGCCACCGCCTTTTTAGGCGGTCTCTACAGCGAGTTCGGTTGCTGGCATCTAGCCACGGCTGCCTATAACGCCGGGGGCGGTCGCCTCCGGGGGGCCATCCGGCGCTTTGATAGCAACGATTTCTGGAAAATTTCCCGACATGACCATCTCGCTCGAGAAACCAGAGATTACGTCCCTAAATTGATCGCCGCCATCATCATCGCTCGCGACCCGAAAGCCTTCGGTTTCACTGATATAACATACGCTGAACCGCTGCGTTACGAAACCATTGAGGTCCCCCGCTGGACCTTTCTGGAGGCTGTAGCCCTGGCCGGAGGCATCAATCTTGGGGAGTTACACAACCTTAACCGGCAACTGCTTCGTCTGGTCACCCCACCGGATCAAGCCACCTACACCCTGAGACTACCCAGGGGCACGAAGCAACTGGTAGCCACCAACCTGCCAAGGGTTCGGATCGTAGCCCAGACTGAGTATAAAACTCACCTGGTTCGACGAGGCGAAACCCTGACCCAGATCAGCAGAAACAACCAGCTCAGTAAAAGCGCTTTACTCAAAGCCAACAATCTGAGCTCGGGGCCACTGGCGACCGGCCAGCGACTGCGAATCCCGACGCAGAAAACCGCTTTCAGGCTACTGCCTGAAAATGCTGAATTAAGAACGGGCTTCGGGCTGCCAGGCGGCGGGGGTCGCGGGCTGATTCTGCACACCATTCAGCCGGGAGAATCTCTCGGACTAATTGCCCAGCGCTACGGAGTAAGTGCCATCAACCTCGCCGCCTGGAACGACATCACCGATCCTAATCGAGTCAAAGCCGGACAACAGTTGGCTCTTTTCCTGGCTCCCCAAACATCAAGACCGACACACGATCGCACCATTAAGACAGCGGCCCCAAAAAGAGAACCGACCGTCAACCAACCTCGGTTTACGGCTACCTATCATCAAGTCCGCAGTGGCGATACTCTTTGGTCCATCGCCAACGAATTCCAGACTACTCCCACCATGCTCCGCAAATGGAACCAGTTGGATGACGACCTTATTCACCCCGGCAAGCAGTTGATCATCCGCTGGGCCGGGCGCTAATAACTGTTCATGTCTCGGAGAAAAAAAGTTTTGCTCTCTAATTGTGAATAGCCTCTGGCCCTTGACCCCTGACCCCTTGACCCGTAGAGCAATCGGCAACAAGTACCAGTTCACCAGGGCGATTAAATTTAGCAAAATTCGGATACCCGCCAAGGCGGACAAGAGTGGACATCCATGGAAATCAAGGGGAAAAAGGCATTGGTACTGGGGGCCAACCGAGGAATCGGGCGGGCGGTGGCCCTGGAACTGGCCCGTCGCGGGGCCACGGTGGTGGCCGGGACCTGGGACTGGCCAAAGGACACAACTTCCCTGGGCCACGAGCTAGACCGGTTGGGACCAAATCACCTGGTGATCAATGCCGACCTGCGTAACTGCGCTGAGGTTGATCGTTTTTTTGACAAAATCAGCAAGCAGTTCGCATCTTTAGAGATATTGGTCAATAGCCTGGAGCGGGGCGGGATGCCGGTGGTGCACGGCCCTTACACCGAAGAACAATGGGACCTTGAAATTGCCACGACCCTAAAGGCCAAGTGGTGGGTAATGCGCCGGGCGCTACCCTTGCTCAAAAACCACGGTGAGCCGGCAGCAGTGGTGGTGGTCTCATCAATTGCCGCCCTTACTGGTCGCAGTGGGCCAGTCGGCCTGATCTTTAACGATGCCTATGCCGCCGCCGCTCGGGCGATATCGACCCTTACCGCCACCTGGGCTCGGGAAGGAGCGCCGACAGTCCGGGTCAACGAACTGATGCTGGGCCTGATTAAAACCCGCCACGCCGAGGAGACTCGGGGTTGGGGCTTATTGAGCGAGAGCCAGCGTCGGGAGTTACACGATCACATCCTGCTGGGACGCAGCGGTGAGTTGGCGGAGGTGGTGCGGACCCTGCTATTTCTGCTGAGCGAGGCCACTTACATGACCGGAGCCACACTGCGCATGGATGGAGGCTATCTACTCGGCGGCGAAGCTATCCCCCCTATGCCCGTTGGCATTTGTTAACTTTGGTCGATTTTGCAATTTTTCACCGCCCAAACCGGAATTTGATGAAGCACCAAGTCCACCGCCTTAACTTTAATCTCCTCGGCTTTTTTGGGTAAACCACCTTCCTGCTGGCTCAGTTCGTTCATTATTTCCTCGGCGTCAAACCAACATAATTCCCGGTTTTGGCCATCGTATACGGTCAGAATTCGTCTTCCCGGCTCTTTAATATGTTCTTCCTCCATCACCGCCCCGACAATTTTGAGGGCTTCTTGGTAAGGCATTACTTGATTTTCTTCGTTCATCACACTCCTTTCTGTTTTTTCTTTCTGTTTTTGCAATTTTTTTTCAGAACAACAAAGCTGGATATTTAATTTGAAAAAGCTGCTAGCTGTTAGCGGGTAGCAATTAGCCTAAGGTATTTTCTTGTTCTTTTGTCCTCTTGCCGACTTGCGGGAAGATCTGGGGCGGACTATGTTGCGACCATGATGATGACCGCCAACCACAATCGAGCCCGGACTTTGTTTTTCAAACCCGACGAGCGTAACATTTTTTTCCACCTGCTCACCGCCTGCAACCTGCGCTGCCGCCATTGCTACATCAACCCGGAGCAGCACGGCTCCTCTATGGTCTCGCGGGCCACCATGGAGGAGTGGCTGCGGCTTTTCGCCGCCCCGGAAAAAGAGAGTAATATTATCTTTCTTGGCGGCGAACCCTCGCTGCATCCAGATCTGGTTCACGGAGTCCGCTACGCCCGAGAGCTTGGCTACTGCGGCGTAACCATCGACACCAACGGCTTTCTTTATCATGACCTGCTGACTAAGCTTCAGCCTTATGAGGCGGTCTTGAGTTTCAGTTTAGACGGCCCGGATCCCGCCGTCAACGACGCCATCCGCGGGAAAGGAGTTTTCAACGTTTGCACCACCAATCTGCAACAAGCGGTGGCTAAAGGTTTTGAGGTCAGCCTGATCTATACCGTCAGCCAACTAAATATCGACCATCTGCCACGAATGCCGGCCTTGCTCGAAAAGATAGGCTGTCAACGATTTTTTATGCAAGTCATCGGTATTCGTGGCAAATCGGCCCAAACCATGGCCAATTCCCTGCAACTAACCCCAGAGCAGTGGCTGAAAGTTGTCCCGGCAGTGGCCGCCGAAGCAGCGGCGCGTGGGATCCAGGTCATCTACCCCAAGGTTTATCTGGGAGCGGACGAGCCCTTCCAGTGTGCTGGTCGGCAAGCGGAAAATTATTTCATCTTTCCCAACGGTCGAGTCTATCTTTGTCCACTCTGCGAAGATTTCCCCCTCAACGCTTGGCAGATCGACTCAGGTCGCCTGGTTACCAACCAAGCGATTACCGAAAAGCAACTTTTTTCCCTCAACATCTCTGAAGGCTGCGTCATAAACAAGCTACTCCAACCCGGTAATATTGTCTACGACGATCAGGGATTCCCCCTTCATCGCATCTCTTGCTGCCTGCTCAAACAGGAAATTGCTCCCGTGTAGTCCGGCCTATAACCGGTACTTTTACCCGGTTGCCCGTAAAAGTAGTCGGGAGACGGCCGCCCCCGCCAGCCGTCTTCGCTACCTTCGCCCCCGCCACCCCTGCCGAAAAATCAATCCTGGATGGTTGGGGGGAAAATCTTGCCGATGATAATTCCGGTTTCATAGAGCAGAAAAAGGGGTACGGCCAGCATAAAGGTGGCCACCGGGTCCCCGGCCATCGCCAGCAATACAACCAGAACCACCCCAAGATAGGAATAAGCGCGGTAACGAACAAAATAGTCCGGGGCCACCAACCTCAACCGCGTGGCCATGACCATCAGAAAAGGCAACTCAAAAGCCAACCCAAAGGCAAAGACGCTGCGGACCACAAAGTTCAGGTAGGCGCTCAATTTAAGGTGGGGATTAATCTGCTCACCCGCAAACCAGAGGAGAAACCGGAGCAATTCGGGCACAACTACGAAGTAAGCAAAAAGTGCCCCTCCGACAAAAAGCAGAAAGCCCCAGGCCGCCACCTGCAGAGCCATTATTTTTTCCCAACGGTGCAGTCCCGGAGCAACATATCTCCAGACTTGATAAACCACCACCGGCAGGGCCAAAGTAGCGCCGCCCAGTAGAGATAGCTTGAGATAACTGATCAAAACCTCGGGCAGAGAGGTATAGACCAGATGGCCCAATTCCGGATCGACGCGAATCAGGGGCAAGGAAAGATAGCTGACCAGTTCCTCGATAAACCAATACACCACCGCGGCCAGCAACACGATGGTGGCGATAATCGTCAGCATCCGACGTCGCAGCTCCTGCAGGTGGCCGGAAAAACAGGCTGGCAGGGTACTCATGATTCGGCATTCTTGGGGGCTGACGACGAAGTGATTTCAACCGGCTCCGCAGTGCCGGGCTCAACGGGTTGCGCAGGTTGCGCGGCATTGTGCTCAACGGGCTCGGCAGACTTCGTAGCATTAGGCTCAGCGGGATCAAAGGATTCGACGGAGTCGTTGACCAAGGGGTGTGCTTTGGCCTCGTCAACCTGCTCACCGCCTGTCGTCCCGGCGGAGATTTGCTCTTCGTTTTGGTCCTTCTCGGAGGTATTATCGATTGCCAAAGGATAGACCGGCATCAACAAATTCGGCTCTTCTGCGGCTGATTGGGGCGGCTGATCGAGCAAGTCGCGTTGCCAGTTTTCCTGATCGCCGACTTCATCATCGACCTTTTCCTGCAACTCGGTCACAGCCTTCTTTAGCTCCAGCGCCCCGCGAGCCAGGGATCTGGCAAATCCCGGCAACTTATCCGGCCCCACCACGATCAGGGCCACAGCCAAGATCACCAATAATTCGGCTAAACCTATTCCAAACATCGTTTCATCCGAGGAAGATGGGGGTCTATCCGAGTTTCCCAAACGCTTAGGGCTCACTCAGCAATAAATTTACATTTAACTTATCATGTTGAATATGTTATGGTTCTCGAGAAAATTCAACATGGAGGTCTTGAGACGATCTTCATGAAACTTAAAAGCTATCTTGAAAAATTAGCTATTTTGTTCGAGTTTATGGCACGTAAAAAAAAATTACCACAGGCATATGGTTGATATTCCGAGGATAATTTTTTGAGCATAACGCAGAAATCGGGCGAAAGAGCAATTTTTCAAGGTGGCCATATACCTATACCACTCCTGCGTTACGTGACAAGGTGTTTTCGATGCTTGAGCACGACCACATCCATAAGATTTAGTCAACAACCATTAGAACTGCGGCTCTTTGACGTTTGATGTGGATTTGTACTAGAAAAGGGCATTACCAAACAGAAAAAACCTAAATGAGCCCCCGTATGCTTGCCCGGATTGAGGTTGGCCTGAAAACCCGAATCAACGACTCTTTTGGCGAAAAGATCGGCAAACGGATTTTCGCCGATCTTCACCTGGCGGTGGATAAGGTCCGAACTATCAAGGTCTTCACCGTCGAAGCCGATATTTCTCCCTCACAATTAACGGCTGTCGCCGCCGATCTCTATTGTGATCCGGTTACTCATGAGTTTGCCCTGACTATCGCGGCTGCTCCAAACGCCGCCTGGGCGGCAAAAGCCCCAAAGACTCCGCCAGCCCCACCAGGTCCACCAAGTTCACTGGATTCACCAGACCCACCAAATCCACCAAACCCACCGGATCCACTTTCTGATCCGCACCCTCTAAACGTTCCCCCTCATTGCCACCCCCCCGTGGACTCTCAGGGTGTTGCTCTGGCCTTGCGCCAGGGCATCGCTTTTGACTGGTGTATCGAAGTAGGTTTTCGCCCGGGGGTTACCGACAATGAAGGACGTACCGCGGCTGGTGCCCTGGAAATGCTGCTTGGTCGCAAACTGGCCGGGAGCGAGGCGGTTTACACCTCTGTCCAGTACCTTCTGGCCGGCAAGCTCAACCAGACGACCGCCGCAACCATTGCCACCAAACTGTTGGCCAACGAATTGATCGAACGTTTCACTATCCTCAATCGCGAGGAATTCACCACTCAAGGCGGGGTAACCGCCTTTGCCCCCAAAGTGACGGGTGGCGAGCCTTGGCGAGTTGCAGAGATCGACCTCGATGTCGCCGATCAGGAGTTGCTGCGGATCAGCCGGGACGGGGTGTTGGCCTTGCACCTCGATGAAATGAAGATCATTCGCGACCATCTGGCCGACCCTGCAACCCTTAAAGTCCGCCGAAAGTTTGGTCTGGGGGCCAAGATCACCGATGTCGAACTGGAAGTGCTGGCCCAAAGCTGGTCTGAACATTGCAAGCACAAGATCTTTGGCGGCGATATTCACTACGAGGACACCCTCAGCGGTGAAAGAACCGTGTTTCACAGCCTCTTTGACACCTTTATCAAACAGCCCACCGCTGAAATTCGCCAACGCATGGGGGATCGGGACTGGTGTCTATCGGTTTTCAAGGACAACGCCGGGGTAATCCGCTTTAATCAGGACTGGAACGTGGTTTTCAAGGTGGAAACGCACAACAGTCCTTCGGCCTTGGACCCGTACGGCGGGGCCTTGACCGGAATTGTCGGGGTCAATCGCGACCCTTTCGGCACCGGGATGGGGGCTAAGTTGATTGCCAACACCAACGTCTTTTGCTTTGCCTCACCCTTTTACGATAAACCCCTGCCCGCCCGCCTACTGCACCCCAAGCGGATTTTTGAAGGGGTGCGCCTGGGGGTTGAGCACGGCGGCAACAAAAGCGGGGTTCCCACGGTTAACGGCTCTTTGGTTTTTGACCAGCGTTTTGCCGGCAAACCCCTGGTCTTTTGCGGCACCGTGGGCTTTATGCCCGCCCTGGTGGGTGGTCAACCATCCCAGGACAAGCAGGCCCGAATCGGTGATCTGATTGTGATGGTCGGCGGACGGATCGGCAAAGACGGCATCCACGGGGCCACCTTTTCCTCTGAGGAGCTGCACGAAGGCTCGCCCGCCACCGCGGTCCAGATCGGCGATCCCATCACCCAAAAAAAGATGTTTGACTGTCTGCTCAAGGCCCGCGATCTCGGGCTATACAACTGTATCACCGACAACGGAGCCGGAGGACTTTCCTCCTCGGTGGGCGAAATGGCCCAGGATACCGGCGGCTTTGAACTTCACCTTGATCGGGCGCCATTAAAGTACGCCGGCCTGCAACCCTGGGAGATCATGATTTCCGAGGCTCAAGAGCGGATGACCCTGGCAGTGCCACCGGCCAAACTCGAACGATTCCTTAAACTCTGCGCCCAAATGGAGGTAGAGGCCACGGTACTGGGGAGCTTCACCGACTCCGGCCTGTTTCATGTCCTTTACCAAGGTAAAGTCGTGTCGTGCCTGAAGATGGATTTCGTTCATCAAGGCCTGCCGCCCATGCAGATGACCGCCCGTTGGACTCCGCCGCTTCACCCCGAATTGCAGTTGCCGGAAAACCCTGACCTTGGGGTCGAACTGCACGCGCTCTTGGCCCGGCTCAATATCTGCAGCAAGGAATACGTGGTCCGTCAATACGATCACGAAGTCCAGGGCGGCAGCGTGGTCAAGCCCCTAACCGGGGCCGAAAACGACGGGCCATCGGACGCGGCGGTGATCCGCCCCTTGCTCGATTCTCATGAGGGGCTGGTTATTGCCCACGGCTTATGCCCCCGCTATTCCGACATCGACACTTATCATATGGTCGCCTGTGCCATGGATGAGGCCGTCCGCAATGCGGTGGCTTGCGGGGCCGGGCTCGATCACATGGCTGGTATTGATAACTTCTGCTGGTGCGACCCGATTCTGTCGGATAAAAACCCGGACGGGCCTTACAAGTTGGCCCAACTGGTGCGCGCCAATCAGGCCCTGGCCGCCTACGCTCTGGCCTTTGGCGTCCCCTGCATTTCCGGCAAGGACTCGATGAAAAACGATTATATGGCGGGCAAGGTTAAAATCTCCATCCCCCCCACCCTGCTCTTTTCGGTGGTGGCCAAAATCGAGGATGTCAACAAGGCGGTGACCATGGACGTCAAAAAGACCGGCGATCTGGTGTACCTGCTGGGCCTGACTTCCAACGAACTGGGAGGCTCGGAGTACGCCGCCAGGCATCACGGGATCGGCATCACGGTGCCAAAGGTCGATGCCACAAGCGCCCTTAATCGCTACCGCGCGCTTCACCGGGCCATGGGGCAAGGGTTGGTGGCCTCCTGTCACGATCTTTCCGATGGCGGTTTAGGGGTGGCGGCAGCGGAAACCGCTTTTGCCGGCAACCTAGGGCTAAACCTTGACCTGAGGCTGGTCGCGACTAAAGACCTAGCCCGCAATGACCTGTTGCTCTTCTCCGAAAGCCAGAGCCGCCTGCTGGCCACTGTTGCCCCGGCCGATGCCGCCGCCTTTGAACTACTCATGGCCGGGACCGTTTGTCGCCGGATTGGCGTGGTCACCGCAGAACCGGTCCTGCAGATCAGTGGGCTCAGCGGCGCGACGATCTTAGCTGAACGACTTGTTGATCTTAAAAAGAGCTGGCAACAAACCTTGGATTTTTAAAAGGTGAACGAAGCTGAAGCTGTCCTTCTTTTGACGAGGGCTTCCATCTTAATTTGAGGGCAGTAAAAATTATGACGCTCAACAAAGGAATCTTCATCAACCAGATCAAAGAAGGTGACGCGGTGGAGGGGGTTTTTCTGGTCAAGGAATTGAGCCATGGAGAAACCAAAACCAAAAAACTCTTTTTACGGCTGACCGTATTGGACAAAAGCGGGGAGATCGGGGGCCCGGTTTGGGATAATGCTGAAACCTTGGCCCCTTACTGCCAGCCTGGTTGTTTTATCCAGATCAGCGGACAGGGGGAGCGTTACCGCGACACCCCCCAACTGCGGATCAACCGAGTGACGGCAGTAAACGCCAACGAAGTTGACCTGGCCGACTTTATGCCCAGCGGCGAGGTCAATCACCAGGAGCTTAAGCGTGAACTGCATGCCCTGATTGCCGGGATCAAAAATCATCATCTGCGCCGCTTGCTGAGCAGTATTTTTCAAGACTCCTCCGGAATTTTGGCGCAATTCACCACCGCGCCGGCGGCTAAAACCATGCATCACGCCTATCTCGGGGGCCTATTGGAACATACGGTGGCGGTCGCCAGACTGGCGGCGGTTATCAGCACTCTCTATCCCGCCATCGATCGCGATCTGCTGCTGGCCGGGGCCCTGCTGCATGACTTGGGTAAAATCGAAGAGCTTACCTATGAGAGCTACCCTTTTGGTTACAGTAGTCGGGGCCGCCTGGTGGGCCACCTGGTGATCGGAGCGGAGGCGATCCGGGAAAAAGCGACAGTGATCCCCGAGTTCCCCCCGGAATTACTGGAGCGTCTCCAGCACCTGATTTTAAGTCATCACGGTCGCCACGAGTTCGGATCCCCAACCCTGCCGATGATTCAGGAGGCATTTATCCTCCACTTGCTCGATGATCTCGATGCCAAGGTTAATTATTTCGCCAAACTCAGCCGTCAAACCGAGCAACCAGGCTACCAGTGGAGTGAATATCAACGCCACCTGGAGCGTTTTCTCTATTTTCGGGGCCACAATTCCGCCGAGGCCCAACCTGTTGTCCCTCTCGCCGCCCAACCAAAGCCTCTGGTCACCGCGCCGGCCCCAATAAGGACGATTCAAGCTCCAGCAGAAACGACGCAAACTTCAGCAAAGGCGACGCAAGCCCAGGAATCATCCCTGTCGCTGCCGATCAATCAAAAAAATAGTGACTCCGTCGCTGCAAACCAAGTCAGTCAAGAAAAGAGCGCCGCCATCGCCACCAAGTCGGTTAGTCAAAAAAAACGCGACGCCATCGCCACAAGCGAGGAAGATTTAACTCCTCGGCAAAAAGGGCTGTGGGGTTAAGTCACCGCCATGGCTGTCGCTTTTTCCGCGCTCATCGAACAGGATCAGGCCAAGGAAATGCTGCGCCGGGCCATCGGCAGCGGCAAGCTGGCCCACGCCTATCTCTTCCGAGGACCAGCCGGGATCGGCAAAAAAACCGCCGCCCAGGCCTTGGCCGCGACCCTCAACTGTCGGTCTCACCAGCTTTTCACCACCCCTGACCGCAAGCCCGCGGCCTCGACCAAGCCGATTTTGCCAAGGCCAGATTTACTTGAGGCCTGTGGCGCTTGCCCATCGTGTCGTAAATTCGCTTCTGGCAACCACCCGGATTTCATGGAAATTTTGCCAGAGGGGGCAGCAATTAAAATTGAGCAAATCCGCGAAATCAAAAAAGCTCTGGTCTTTCCTCCGTTAGAGGCCGGCAACCGGGTAGTCCTGCTGGCTGAAGTGCACACCATGCGGCGAGAAGCCGCCAACAGCTTACTCAAAGTCCTGGAAGAACCGCCGCCTAGCACTATTTTTATCCTCACCGGCGATGAGGCCGGCGGAATTCTGCCGACCATTGTTTCCCGTTGCCAGGTAATTCCATTTTTTCCCCTAAGCGTTACCCATTTAGCTAATATCCTGGTACTACAGGAGAAAATAGACCAAGCCGAAGCCACCACCCTGGCCGCCGTAGCCGAAGGCAGCCTGAGTCGGGCCCGAATACTGCGGCAGAAAAACCTGCTTAACTTGCGCCGAGAGGTCCTGATCATGTTGCTGACCTATACGCAAGAGGCGCCGGCCGCGACAGTAGAAGTCCTGCGCCTGGCCGAAAAGTGCGCCAAACTGGAAAAATACTTGGATGATTTTCTCGATTTATTGAGTTCTTTTTTTCATGATCTGACGGTGTATTCCGCCGCGCACGATCATCAAAAAGCGGCCGACCACCGATTTCCCCCCCGCCCCTTGATCAACCAAGATCTGGCTCCACTGTTGGCCCACGCTAAAGATCGCTGGAACCTTCGGGACGATCCAGATACGTTCAGCCAACACCGCGAAGAACAGTTGCGCCGGGCCAAGTCTCAGCTTAAGCGCAACTGCAACCGAACTCTGATCTGTGAAGTGCTTTTCTTTGATCTTTTTTAATGGTATCCTAGCCGCCTTATGATAAACGACAACGATGATAAAAATAAAAACGATCAGGCTGACGAGCGTGGATCACTACCCACCTGCGCCCTCATTCGTTTTCGCCCGGACGATCAACCTCGCACGGCCCAAAGCCGGATTGACGACCTCAGGCAGGATGAACTTGTTATGGTTCAGACCGACCACGGCTTAGAACCAGCTCTGGTGGTGAACGGATTTCACCCTTGCGGGTTCGTGGGCAAGCAATCCAGCGGCGATCCGTCCAATGGCAAGCAATCCTGTAGCTATCGGTCCATGGGTAAGCGGCCCATGGGCAGACAACAAGGAACATCCACCGGGGGCGGCAGGGATTCCGTCCATGCAAAAACCGGCATCCCTTTGGTGTTTCGCCGAGCTGAGCGCGAAGAACTGGCAAAATATCGGAATCTGCAAATCAGGGAACGGGAAGACTTCCTCAGCGGCCGACAACTCATCGCTAAACACGACCTGCCGATGAAGCTGATCAAGGTCGAACGTTTTTTTAACGGCAGCAAAATTATTTTCTATTTTACCGCCGAAAATCGGGTGGATTTTCGCGAACTGGTCAAAGATATGGTCCAGAAATTTCGCACCCGCATAGAGATCCGCCAAGTGGGGGTCCGCCATGAAACCAAAATGCTCGGAGGTATCGGCTGTTGCGGTCGGGAGTTGTGCTGCAACTCCTTTATCCGCAACTTCGCCCCGGTTTCCATTAAAATGGCCAAGGAGCAGGGCCTGGCGCTCAATCCCGCCAAAATATCCGGGGTCTGCAACCGCCTGCTTTGTTGCCTGACCTACGAGTTTTCAACCTACCAACAACTGCGACGACAAATGCCCAAGCCGGGTAAGATCGTCACCTTGGACGGTCGGGATTTTAAGGTGTTAAAAGTCAACATCCTGGAGGAAACTCTCGAGGTTAACACCCCCGACGACCCCGAACAGGTCATTACATGGCAGCGCCACGAGTGGCAACGTTGTGAGCCGGACAAGAGCCGCGGCAAAACCCAGACGACGCGGGAAAGAGAAAAGAAAACCTTGGATCGCATCAAATCATGACGCTTTATCTCACCACCCCGATCTTTTACGTTAACGCCCCCCCCCATCTCGGTCACGCCTATACGGCAGTGGTAGCCGACACCGTACGCCGCTTCGCGCGCGTTGATGGCCGTGCGGTTTTCCTCCAGACCGGCACTGACGAACACGGTGATAAAATCGTCCAGGCGGCCGCTGCCGCAGGAGTTGCGCCCCGCGACTATGTCGATGAGGTTAGCGCCAAGTTTCGATCCGCCTGGTCCTTATTGCTGGTGGAACCAGACAATTTCGTTCGCACCACCGATCCGGCTCATATCACGGTGGTCCAAGGAATCCTGCAAAAAATTTATGAGCAGGGGGATATCTATTTCAGTGATTACGAGGGGCTATACTGCCAGGGCTGCGAACGTTTTCTCACTGAAAAAGAGCTGAGCAACAATAAATGCCCCGACCATCTCACCCACCCGGAAAAGGTGGCCGAGCAGAATTACTTTTTCCGGATGGGCCGTTATCAACAATGGCTCCTCGATCACATCAAAGCCAACCCGGACTTCATCACCCCCACGCGCTACCGCAACGAAATCATCTCGTTTTTGCGTGATCCCCTGGCCGATCTTTGCATCTCTCGGCCGATCAGCCGCCTGGACTGGGGCATCCCCCTGCCCTTTGATCAAAACTTTGTTACCTACGTCTGGTTCGACGCCCTGATTAACTATATCAGCGGGATCGACTATCCTAGTAACCGGGACTTTGTTCAACGCTGGGCCGGAGCTGAACATCTGATCGCCAAAGATATTTTAAAGCCCCATGCCATCTTCTGGCCGATCATGCTCAAGGCCATGGGGCTGACCCCGTATCGTCGTTTGCATGTCCATGGTTACTGGAACGTCGACGAAACCAAGATGTCCAAGAGCATCGGCAACGTAATTCGGCCTGAAGAGCTGGTGGCCGATTTCGGGGTTGATTCGGTTCGCTACTTTCTCTTGCGGGAGATGTCATTTGGCCTGGATGCTTCCTATTCCGCTGAGGCCATGCGCACCCGGCATAACTTTGATTTGGCCAACGACCTTGGCAATCTTTTCAGCCGCAGCCTGACCATGGTGAAAAACTTCGCCAACGGCCAGGTGCCGACCCCTGGATCACTACGTGGCGAGGACCAGGAACTGGTCCTCGCCAGCTTGGCAATGCTGGCTGATTACCGAGACAAAATGCGGGCCTGGGCCTTTCGCCAAGCCTTAGAGACCGTCTGGGAGCTTATCGGTCGAGCCAACCGCTACATCGTCGCCAACGCCCCCTGGGAGTTGGCCAAGGATCCGACTCAGGCCCAACGTTTGGCCACGGTACTCAACACCCTGCTGGAAACTCTGCGCTGTATTGCCGGCGCCATGGGGCCAATCATGCCTGAGGCATCAGCAAAGATGGCCGCCGCCTTAGGGTTCAGCCTGGATGAGGGTTTGACGGCCCAGCGCCACTGGGGGAGATTAGCGCCGGGGAGCAAGGTCAATTTGGGGGAAAACCTTTTTCCCCGGATCAAAGCCCAAAAATGAGAAGATGAGCAACGTCAACCATTGTTTTTCGGCTTCCTCTTTAAACGGCGGCTGATCACGCTCTTTGGCTAAAGGCTATCTTGAAAAATTAGCTATTTTGTTCGAGCTCAAGGCCTGCAAAAAAAAATTACCACAGGCATCTGGTTGATATTCCGAGGATAATTTTTTGAGCATAACGCAGAAATCGGGCGAAAGAGCAATTTTTCAAGGTGACCTAAAGTAAAAAATCGAAACCGCGGAGGGTCTCACCCCAGGGGAAAGAAGATGATGATAGGAATGGTGTTGTGTCGCGCTTGCGACAGGGAGGTTCACGAAAGTGCGCACTCTTGCCCCCATTGCAGGGCGTTGCGGGCCCACGGCGAGCGGGGAAAAAACAAAATCGTGGCGGGCCTGCTGGCCCTATTTTTGGGAGGATTTGGTATCCATCGTTTCTACTTGGGGCAATGGTGGGGCGTTTTTTATCTGCTTTTGGCCTGGACTTTCATCCCCTCTTTGTTGGCGTTTATCGAAGCCATCGTCTTTTTTCTTACCAATGACACCAAGTGGGAACAAAAATACGGGGCAAAGACAATGATGGCCTCGTAAGAAAAATTCCAATCTCCCAAAGCTATTTCGCATACTAAATAATTTACGATACAAAAAAATCATTTTTGGAGCCTTGTACGAAACCATCAATAATAGGAGGTTGATTTTATGTTCGTTTTGAGTAATTTTATCAATACCTTGGCGGACGTGATCAGCATGGTCCTAAGTATTTACATCTGGGTGATTCTGGGTCGAGTAATTATTTCTTGGGTCGGTGCCGACCAGCACAACCCCATTGTTCGCTTTCTGTACGAGATCACCGAACCGCCATTGCGCGTTATTCGTCGCTACCTGCCGACGGTTGGCGGTTTTGATTTTTCCCCAATTATTTTGATTCTGGGCATCATCTTTCTTCAGAGCTTTCTGGTTCCAACCTTACAACAAGTCTCCCAGGCCCTTGTCTAGCCAAAAGCAAAACCAACCAGTCAACAAGGAGAGAAACGTCATGCTTACCGCGCAAAACATTAAGAGCCAGCAGTTTCATGTTCGTTTTCGGGGTTTCGACGTGGATGAAGTTGATGATTTTCTGGAACAGATCGCCACCGTGGTTCAGGCTTTAAACGAAGAGAACCGGATGTTGCATGAAAAACTTGAGCTTGCGGAACAAATGGTCGAGAAAAGCCAGCGACAGGAAAAGGTTGCCATGAACGCCATTCTCTCGGCTCAGACCATCGCCCAGGAAATGAAGGAAAAGGCCCGAGAAGCACTGACCGAGGCTCAGGCCGAGGCCCAGGAAGTACGGGTTAAGGCCCAAAAAGAGGCCGGGGAAATACGGGTTAAGGCTCAAAAAGAAGCCAGGGAAATACGCGCCAAGGTCCAGGCTGAAGCCCGGGAAATAGAAGAAAGCACTGGCCGCGAGATTGCCGATCTCGAGCAACAGGTTGACCGACTCAAAGAGATGACAAATCTGGTTCGCCAAGATGTCCGCCAACTGCTGGCATCTTACCTGGCCAAACTGGAGCTGGACCAAGACCAACCCACGCCCATCAGCCAGTCATCGCAAGTCGGATCCTTTGTCGGACTTGGCGGGACGACTTTAGCCACCACCGCCGCCACTGACCAAACCCCGACGTCACCGGCAACGAAGTTTGCGGAACGCAACCAGTCCATGGAACTATCAGAAGGTTTAAGGCTGCCGGTCGCCGAGCAGGAGGCGTCGCCAGTTTCCGAGATGCCGGAGACTACATCTGGCTATCGAGAGGGGCTTGATCCCGATTCCACCCAAAAAGCGAAATTGACAACCGGATCGGAACCGTTAGCGCCAGATTCGACCTCAATCTTGCCACGCTTGAATGAATGGGTACTCCCCGACCTGGGCGACGACATGGTTTTCAACCTTGAGGACCCGCTGGACGCGATAGACGAGGAAGAGGCGGAAGAAGCAGAAGAGGCAGAGTACCCGGCCAACCGGGAACCGACAATCAACCTCGATGACAAGATTCGAAACAAGAGCTGATTCGCCCAAAAACTAACCGGGCCACTTCAGACGACAACCCAAACTCGTCCGAAAACAGAAATTTATTGAGCGAGTAATGCCCTGATGAGGCCCTGCGGTTCCGCTGCGGTTCCGCCACAGTCCCGGCCCCAATGACAACCGGGAAGCGATCCACCATGACCAAAATAAAAATCACCCCCATGATCCAACAATATTTGGAGATCAATGGTCAATATCCAGACACTCTCCTGTTCTACCGGATGGGTGATTTTTACGAGTTGTTTTTCGAAGATGCCGTTGAAGCCGCCCGGATTTTAGGAATTACGCTGACCGCAAGAGACAACAAGGGGGATGCGGGAAAAATTTCCATGTGCGGGGTCCCCTGCCACTCATCATCAACTTATCTGGCCAAACTGATCAAAGCGGGCCGACGGATGGCAATCTGCGAACAGATGGGAGATCCCGCCCCGAGCAAGGGGCTGGTTCACCGCGAGGTGGTGCGAGTGGTCAGCCCCGGTCTGGCGGTGGATGATCAGTTGCTGGACGACCAGGAGAATCGTTTTCTAGCCGCTGTTTGTCATCGGGATCAGCTTTGGGGCTTAAGCCTGGTAGATCTTTCTACCGGCGAATTTATGGTTGGGGAATTTAGCCAGGAGATTGAACTGCTCGACGAGTTGAGTCGGATGAGTCCTGCTGAAATTCTGTTGGCGCCTGAGTCAACCACCAAACCGCAAAAGCCAACCGCCAACCAGGGGCAAGCGATGCCCCACACCAACTCCGCTCCCAACCCCGGCGCCGGTGTCCGTCCCCGTTCCTGTGCCAATGCCGGCGCCAATCCCGCTGCCGACTCGGCCGCTTTGCAGCTTCACTTCCCCCACTGCTGCTATGGTGGAGATGAACGAAACCGCCAACATCCTCAACAACGCCACGCCCCAAAGCCTGGTGATTTTGGATGAAATCGGCCGGGGAACCTCGACCTTCGACGGCCTGGCCATCGCCTGGGCCGTGGCCGAGGCCTTGGTCAACAAAGACGGCCGGGGCATCAAAACCCTTTTCGCCACCCATTACCATGAATTGACCGAACTGGCCGCCACCCAGCCCCGCATCCATAATTTCCACATCGCGGTGCGGGAGTGGAACGACACCATCGTTTTTCTCCACAAGCTGTTGCCCGGCGGGGTCAACCGCAGCTACGGCATCCAGGTGACGGCCTTGGCCGGAGTGCCACCTAGAGTGGTTGCTCGGGCTAAGGAGTTGTTGCATAATATCGAACAAAACGAATATAATCGCCATGGTCAGCCTCGGATCGCGGAAGCTCGCGCAAAAACCGACCAAGGGCAGCCCTCGCCAGAGGGCAAACCCAGCCAACTGATGTTATTTGGCGCCGAGGATCCTCTGCGCCGCCACCTGGAAGCAATCCAGCCCGATCAGTTGACCCCTTTTGCGGCCTTGCAACTGCTCTACGAATTAAAAAAACTGTAAAAGTTCACCAGCACCTCACTCAGCCTCGTTCATTTTGACCGTCTCGAATAGCAAACTATGCTTCGATGGCCCAAGTGAACGAGGTTGAGGCGCCGGTGAACTTTTTGCCTTAACCGGCAACCATACTGTCTTTTACTTTGAGTGCGCCTTTAGCGTCCTTCCTTAAGATCAAGACCCTGAAGCAAGCGGTGAATTGATTCGGCGGCCTCCTTGGCCTGAAAGATCGCCTTGGCCACGGTCTGGGGGCCAAGCACCGCGTCTCCGGCGGCGAAAACCCAAGGAACCGAAGTTTGCATCGTGATTTCATCAACCTCGAAGGTTCGGAAGCGGCTCAAGGCCAGGTCCAAGCCGCAGCCTGCGGTGACATCTACGTCCTGACTGATGGCCGGAATCACGGCATCGACTTTGATCATGAAATTGCTGCCCTCAATAGGCTCCGGCCGACAACGACCAGAGTCGTCGCAAGCGCCAAGCTTCATGCGAATGCACTCGATTTGACTCAATCGGCCATTTGCGCCATGCACCCTAACCGGCGCGGCCAGGGTTTCAATCCGCACCCCTTCCTCTTCCAGATGATGAATCTCGGCCTTAGGGGCCGGCATCTCCGCTCGGCCCCGCCGGTAAAGAATAAAGACCTGATCGGAGCCGGTGCGCAGGGCCGTACGGGCACAGTCGATGGCGACATTGCCACCGCCCACCACCACCACGTTAGGGCCTAAGTTGACCGGCTCACCAAGGTTGACCCGCCGCAGGTAATCGACCCCGTGAATAATCCCGGCCAATTCCTCGCCTTCTACCCCGAGTCTACGGCTGACATGAGCCCCGGGGCCCAGAAAAACCGCCTCAAAACCTTGGTCTTTAAGCTCACGCAAAGACTTATCCCGGCCGATGGTCACCCCGGATAACACCTGAACCCCGCAGTTGCTCAAAGCCGTAAACTCGGCGGCGATAACCGCCCGGGGCAAGCGATAGGCGGGAATCCCCACCGCGAGCATCCCGCCGCTGATAGACAGGCTTTCAAAGATGGTACAGTCGTAGCCTTGCTTGACCAGGTAGTAGGCTACCGACATCCCGGCGGGACCGGAGCCGACAATGGCCACCTTCCGCCCGTTGGGTAAAGCGCAGGATTGCAGGAGATTTTTACCGTTGGCCACCATCCAGTCAACCAGGTAACGCTCCAACATCCCGATGGCCACTGGCTGACCCGATTGGCTCGCCTGGCCCACCAGACAACTACCCTCGCACTGAAATTCATGAGGACAAACCCGGGAGCAGACGGCAGGCAGGGTATTGGTTTGGCGATCCAGCCAGTAAGCCTCCTCAATCTTGCCTTCGCGCAGCAGGCGGATAAAACCGGGGATGTCGTTGTGAATGGGGCAAGCATCTCGGCATTTGGGCTTTTTGCACTGCAGACAGCGCTCGGCCTCAAGCCGGGCAGTTTTATCGTCGTAACCAAAGACCACTTCATCAAAATTGTTGATTCGCTCAGACACCGATAATTCCCGCGGCTGCTGCCGCATGATCGTCATCCGCTCCTTTGCCCTCATCTGTTTTCCCTTGCTAATGCTGCGCTGCTTTTAGCCTGATCCACTACCAGCGATGCAACCTCCCGGACTGAACCGGTTTACCCCGCAACAGTCCTGGTCATGGACTAAATCATAAGGCCACCTTGAAAAATTGCTCTTTCGCCCGATTTCTGCGTTATGCTCAAAAAATTATCCTCGGAATATCAACCATATGCCTGCGGTAATAAGTTCCATTGTTGACCGGCATCGGTCAACCATTTTTTTTACGTGCCGTAAACTCGAACAAAATAGCTAATTTTTCAAGATAGCCATAAAAGAAGCCGCCCGAGGGAAAACCTCGAAAGGCGGCCACCAAAATATTTCCCCACGACAAAGACTCTGCGACCCACGCTTAGGACCAAACGGCCATTAAATTTTCAGCAGGATCACCTTCGCTATTCCTGAAATCCCGTTGATGGTGGAACCCCGTATCCGCTAAAGGCGAGCAGTTCTAAAGATATGCTCGGGTCTGGCCTGACCTAGGAGGCCTGACGCTGACCGGCGGCCTTCAACCGGGCCAAAGCCCGTTGAAGAGCCGCATCCGCCCTGGCTCGATCGACTTTCTCCTTTTGGACCACAACCTTAGCCAACCTCTTTTCAGCTCGCTCTTTGGCCCGTAGAGCGCGATCGGCATCAATCTTGGCCCCCCGTTCGGCACTTTCCACCAAAAAGGTTATTTTATTGTTGGAGACCTCGCAGAACCCGCCGCTGATCATCATCATCTCATCTTGGCCGTCTTTTTTATAAACCAAGGTGCCAACCTTGATCGTCCCTAAAAGCGGGGCATGGTTGGCCAGCACTCCGAAAACCCCGGTATAGCCCGGCGCGGTGACCATCTCAACCTGTTCGCTGACTATGGCCCCTTTGGGAGTAACCACATCAAGCTGGATTAGTGCTGCCATTGTCGCTAGCCTCGTGTCAATTTATAACATAATTGTCCCACGGACAAAGGGGGTCAGGAGCCAGATAAGCCTAGGCCTTGGCCCGATTGGCCTTTTCCACTGCTTCCTCGATACTGCCCACCATGTAGAATGCCGCTTCCGGTAAATCGTCATGCGTACCGGCCAGAATCTCCTTGAAACCACGAATATTGTCCTCTACCTTCACATACTTGCCGACCACCCCGGTGAAAGTTTCGGCCACAGTAAAAGGCTGAGAAAGGAAACGTTGGATTTTCCGCGCACGAGCTACGGTGCGTTGATCTTCCTCGGAAAGCTCGTCCATGCCAAGAATGGCGATGATGTCTTGGAGATCTTTGTATTTTTGCAAAGTAACCTGAACCCCTCGGGCTACCGCGTAATGTTCCTCCCCCAAAACGTAGGGATCGAGAATGCGCGAGGTGGAGTCAAGAGGATCAACCGCCGGGTAAATACCAAGCTCGGCAATTTGCCGGGAAAGAACCACGGTGCCGTCAAGATGGGCAAAGGTGGTGGCCGGGGCCGGGTCGGTAAGGTCGTCGGCGGGCACGTAAACACACTGAACGGCAGTGATCGATCCTTTGGTGGTGGAGGTGATCCGCTCCTGCAAGGCGCCGAGATCAGTGCCCAGGGTCGGCTGATAACCAACCGCCGAAGGAATTCGACCAAGCAGGGCCGAAACCTCACTGCCGGCCTGAGTAAAGCGGAAGATGTTATCAATGAACAAAAGCACGTCCTGGCCTTCCTCATCACGGAAATACTCAGCGACGGACAGACCGGTCAAGGCCACCCGAGTCCGGGCTCCAGGGGGTTCGGTCATCTGGCCGTAAATCAGGGCGGCTTTGGGCAAAACCCCGGATTCCTTCATTTCTCGGTAAAGGTCATTACCCTCGCGGGTGCGCTCCCCGACCCCGCAAAACACTGATATTCCGCCATGATGCATAGCGATGTTGTTAACCATTTCCATCATCATTACGGTTTTGCCGCAACCAGCGCCGCCAAACAGCCCCATTTTACCCCCCCGGGGAAATGGTACCAAGAGGTCGATAACTTTGATTCCGGTCTCAAGCACATGGACCTCGGTATCCTGCTCGATGAATGATGGCGCCGGCTTGTGAATGGACCGCATCTTCTCGGAAATAATCGGGCCACCCCCGTCAACCGGGCGACCGACCACGTTCATTATTCGCCCCAAAGACGGCGAGCCACAGGGAACTTCAATGGGCTTGGCGGTGTCTCTGGCCGCTTGTCCCCGAACCAAACCATCGGTTTGATCCATGGCCACACAGCGGCACACATTGTTTCCTAGATGCTGAGCGACCTCAACAACCAGATTATCCTCTTCCTCACTGATCCCTTTGTTGTTGATCAACAGTGCGTTCATAATCTTCGGAAGCTTGCCCGGTTCAAACTCAACGTCCACCACCGGACCAATGACCTGAATAACCTTCCCCGTATTAACCTCACTCATCTGCCAGGCCTCCTAAAACGTAAGAGTTCAATAATTTCAAGTGGAACCAAAGATTTCCCCGGTCACCCTTTCAAGGCCTCGGCCCCACCGACAATGTCCATAAGATCAGCGGTGATTCCGGCCTGACGGGTTTTGTTGTAAATCAGGGTCAGGTTGTTGACAATATCTTTACAGGCCTTGGTGGCGTTATCCATAGCGGTCATCCGAGCCGCGTGCTCGCTGGCGCTGACCTCAAGCATGGCACGATAAACCATGACGTTGACGAACATGGGCAACAACACCCCCATAATCTCTTCCTGCGAGGGTTCGTAAATATAAGCGCCCTGAACAGTTTCATCGCTTGCCCCCGGCTTGATCGGCAGCAGGGTGATGACTTCAGGACGCTGAACACCCAGACTGTGGAAACGACCGTAGATGATCTTAACTTCATCAGCCTCGCCAATCAGAAAGTTGGCGGCGCAGTCCTGGGCAATGCTCCGGGCATTGAACATCTGAAAAGTGCCCATGATGTCAACGTAGCCCTTGCGCATCAAACCAGTTTTGCGAAAATAATTACAGGCCTTCCTGCCTACGCAAACCACGCTGACCTTTTTGCCGACGCTTTCCAGTTCGACCTTGGTCTTTTGGGCCATTTTCAGAATATTGGCATTAAAGCTGCCACAAAGTCCGCGATCGGAGGTGACCACCACCAACTCCACCGTTGCGACTTCGCGTACTTCCATCAAAGGAAAGAGATTATCGTCGGTGCCGGTGGAAAGCTTGGCCATGGCGGCATGGAACTGCTCGGCATAAGGTCTGAAGGCTTCCATCTTGCTCTGCGCCCCGCGTAACTTGGCGGCCGCCACCATATTCATGGCCCTGGTGATCTGGGCGGTCTTGGTAACTCCGCCGATTTTGTTTTTTATATCTTTCAGGCTAGGCATAAAAGCCCCTCCCAGCTTTTATTTCAGGCCTCTGGCGGCCTTGAAGGATTTCCCAAAGGTGTCCAAGACTCTGCCCAGTTTGGTCTCAAGATCGTCATCAATGGCCTGTTTGCTCCTGAGGTCATCAAAAACGTCGGGGGCGTTCTTTTCGATATATTCGTAAAGCTGCGTTTCATACTCAGCCACCATTTCAAGGGGCAACGTATCAAGATAACCCTTGGTGCCGGCGAAGATAATGCAAACCTGCTTCTCCATGGGCAGCGGTTGATACTGAGGCTGCTTGAGGATTTCCACCAGGCGGGCCCCCCGGGTAAGTTGCGCTTGAGTGGCAGCATCAAGATCGGAACCAAATCCGACAAAAGCCGCCAATTCACGATACTGGGCCAAATCGAGACGCAAGGTGCCGGCAACCTGCTTCATCGCCTTAACCTGAGCCGCCCCCCCAACCCGGGATACCGAAAGGCCAACGTTGATGGCCGGTCGCACCCCGGCGAAAAACAGGCTGGGTACAAGGTACACCTGACCATCGGTAATCGAGATGACATTGGTGGGAATATAGGCGGAAACGTCGCCGGCCTGAGTTTCGATAATCGGCAAAGCCGTGAGCGAACCACCCCCCAGCTCATCGGAGAGTTTGGCGGAGCGTTCCAACAGGCGAGCGTGGTTAAAAAAAATGTCGCCCGGGAAGGCTTCACGCCCCGGCGGCCGCCGCAACAGCAGGGAAAGTTCGCGATAAGCGGTGGCTTGTTTGGAAAGGTCATCGTAAATAATCAGGGCGTGCTTGCCGCTGTCCCGAAAATATTCACCCATGGAGGTTCCGGCAAAAGCGGAAATGTACTGCATCGGGGCCGGGTCGGAGGCACAGGCGGCAACCACAGTAGTATATTCCATAGCGCCATGCTTACGCAAGGTCTCGACCGCCAAAGCAACGGAAGATTTTTTCTGACCGATGGCCACATAAATGCAATAAACATCGGTATCCTTTTGGGCAATGATAGCATCAATACAGAGGGCGGTTTTGCCGACCTGACGATCACCGATGATCAGCTCGCGCTGACCGCGTCCCACCGGGGTCATGGCATCCACCGCCTTGGCGCCGGTGTAGCAAGGTTCATGCACCGATTTTCGAGCAATAACGCCAGGGGCAATAACCTCGATCTTACGGGTTTCCTTGGCAGTGATCGGCCCCTGACCGTCGATGGGATTGCCAACCCCGTCAACCACCCGACCCAGCATCTCCGGCCCGACGGGAACCTCAGCGATGCGACCGGTACGTTTAACAATATCCCCTTCCCTGATCTGCCGAACATCACCAAAGATCGCGCAACCGACGTTGTCCTGTTCCAGGTTTAGGGCCACTCCCATAATGCCGCCGGGAAACTCCAGCAACTCCATGGCCATACAGTTTTCCACCCCGTAAACCCGGGCAATGCCATCGCCCACTGAAAGCACGGTCCCGGTCTCGCTAAGGTCAACCTTGGCTTCGTATTCCTGAATCTGGCTCTTGATAATTTGGCTGATTTCTTCGACTTTGATCTGCATCGTTTACTCTCTCCCCTTGATCGATTCCTTTAGCTCCACAAGTTGCGACCGAATGCTGCCGTCGAGCACCAGATCACCCACCCGTACCACCATCCCGCCGATAATTGCGGGGTCGATTCGGTTGGTCAACTCGACCCTTTTGCCGGTTACCTTTTCCAATGCGGCTTTAACTTTTTCGTTCAACTCCGGCGCCAACTCGGTGACTGAAACCACTGTTCCCCGAACCAGATTGTGCTCCTGATCTACCATGGCCTGATAAGCCCCGGCAATTTCGGGTAGAATTATCGCCCGTTTTTTTTCCATCAACAACTTGCCAAAATTAACCATCACCTGGGGAGCACCCAGGGCCCTGACCAAGCTCTCCATAACCTTAAGGCGAACATCCTCGGGATAGAGCGGGCTGATCAGAGCGTCTTTAACCTCGGGCAGATCGGTAAAGAGCCCGGCCATCTGATTTAACACTTCGGCGTAAGCAACAAAAGCGCCATCTTCCTGACCTACGGCAAAAAGGGCCTTGGCGTAGCGTTTGGCCAGTACCGTATTTTTCACTGGATCCCTCCTACCCGCGCCAGAGCGGCGGCAATCATTCGAGCTTCATCGGCCGGCCGCAGATTTTTTCGCACCAATTCCTCGGCCTGCCGAGCGGATTGTTCGGCGATTTCCGCTTTGAGTTCAGCCCTGACGGTGGCCAGCTCATGCTGGATCGCCAACTGAGCTTGACGTTTCATGTTGGCCACCGACTGCTCGGCCTCAGCCAGTATCCGTTCACGCTCGATCTCGCCCTGGCGGACCGCCTCGGCGACAATTTCCTGGACCGAGATCTCAAGTGAGACCATTTTGCGCTCGTTTTCCTTGTAGGACTGCTCAACTTCCACCCGTTTACCCTCTAAATCCTCCAGTTCAGCCCGGATCGTGGCCCGACGATTGCCGAAAAAATTACCCACCGGCTTCTTGAGAAAATAAATCAAGATAAACATCAAGGCGGCGAAATTTAACGCCCGATAGAAAAGATTCCACAGTTTTGCGGATGTTATTTCCCCCGCCTGGGCCCCGACAGCAGTAGTCAAAATCAGCAGCGCGACCAAAAGGCCAACGCCGTGCTTAGCTTTAAGGTATCGCACTTTAAAGGGCCCTCCCCAAAACTTTACCCGCCATCGCCGCCGCAAAGGCGCTTGTCTGCCCACGCAGCTCCCCGCGGGCAACGGTGAGCTGACTTTCGATTTCCTTGAACTGGGCCTCTTTGGCCGCCTCCACCTCACTACGCTGCGCGGCCAGTCTTTTATTGCTTGCGGTCTGGGTCGCGCTACGCAGGGCCTCAAACTCGTTCTTGGCCTGATTACGAGCCGCCTGAAGCTTGTGTTCAAATTCATCCAGGCGGGCCTGGCGGTTTTTTTCAAAACTCTCAATATCACGGTTAAGAGTGGAAATCTTTTCCCGGCGTTGGTCAAGAATGTTGAGAATGGGGCGATAAAGGACAATATTGAGGATAACGGCTAACAACAAGATGTTAATAATGTGCAGCAGCATGGTCATGTCGATGGTGATCATCTGGCTGGCTCCTCTCTAGTTCGGAAAAATAAAGTTTTGCTTTTTAAAATTGTGAGCAACACCTAACCCCTTTGCCCGAAGGGCAACAGGTCCGATTTTAAAAATGAATAGTCATTCACTTATAAATCTGGTGTTTTAATCTATTCAAAAACCCATGTCAATTATTTATTTGTGATTAAGCGAAAAGCGCTACGCCTAACAAGCTGAGACAAGCCTTATGACCCTACATCGTGGCCACAATGCCAGGCACTGCCGTCAGGGCTGCCGGGATTTTTGCCGGTTGATTGCCACCAGCCTGGGCCATATCTGGACGCCCCCCACCATGGCCGCCCACCAGTTCGGCCACCCGCTTAACGATCTCCCCGGCTCGGTAACGGCCGGTGAGGTCCTTGCTGACCATAGCCAACAAGCTGACCTTGCCATCCAATTCGGCAATCAGGACCACAATGCCGCTACCCATTTGATCCCGTAGACGATCACCGGCCACGCGCAGGGTTTTAACGGAATCGACCGGGAGACAACGGGCCACCACTTTAACGCCATCGACCTCGGTCGCGCTCTTAAGCACCTCTTTAGGATCGAAACGGGCCGCCTCGGCCATCAATCCTGCGGTCCGGCGCTCCAGCTCCTTTTGCCGCATCAGCAGCTTGTCAATCCGGCCGGCCAGTTCCGTCGGCGAAGTTTTTAGCTTTACGGCCAGGTCATACAGCTCATCTTCCAGGGCCTGAGTTCGGACCAGAGCAACGCCCCCACAGCAAGCCTCGATGCGGCGGGTGGCGGCGGCAATCCCGCTTTCGGCAATTATTTTGCACAAACCAATCTCGCCGGTGGCCCCCACGTGCGTGCCGCCGCAGAGTTCCTTGCTGAAAACTCCAACCGTCACCACCCGCACCATCTCCCCATATTTTTCCCCAAAAAGGGCGGCGGCTCCGCTTTGCAGGGCTTCTTCGCGTTGAAGCGTGGCCACCTCAAGTCGGGTGTTGGCCCGAATTTCTTCGTTGACCAAATCTTCCACCGTTCGAATTTCCTCACGGGTTAGGGGGGAAAAATGAGTAAAATCGAAACGCAGTCGCCGCGCTTCGACTAAAGAGCCCGCCTGTTTGACATGTTCACCCAGCACCCGGCGCAGGGCACCGTGCAACAGATGGGTAGCGGTGTGATGAATGGCAATATGGCGGCGCCGATTATCGGCCACCGCCAACCGCACCTCCTCGCCGGGCCGCAGCGTCCCCCGGCTGATCTCAGCCTGGTGGAGAATCAAGCTATCCCCGATCTTGACGGTATTGAATACTCGGGCCCGGCCCTGGGGTCCCAGGATTTCACCTTCGTCGCCCACCTGACCACCGGATTCGGCGTAAAATGGGGTTTGATCGCAAATCAGGCTAACCAGGGCTCCGGCTTCGGCCACTGCCAGTTGGTTACCTGTCGCACCAAGCAAGGCCAACAGGGTGGCATGGTGGCGCCGGGTAGCGTAGCCGACAAATTCCGTTTGCACCCCCTCACTTTGCAAAGATCGCAAACCGGGGCCGAGTTCGCTCGATCCCCCGCCCTTCCAGGATTTGCGCGACTGCTCGCGCTGCCGAGCCATGGCGACAACAAAACCTTGCTCATCGGCGCGTAAACCCTCTTCCTGAGCCACGTCCTTGGCAATGTCCACCGGAAAGCCATAAGTGTCGTAGAGCTTAAAAATAAAGGAGCCGGCAATGGTTTTTTCTCCAGTCTGCCGAAGCCGGGCTATTTCCTCGGCCAACATATTCAGGCCCTTATCCAGAGTCGCGAGGAAACGTTCTTCCTCGTGGCACACCACTTTGGCCAACAGCTCTCGATTTGCCGTTAAGTGCGGCCAGGCTTCCTCCATGGTCGCAACCACGGTCGCGCAAACCGCCCCCAAGAAAGGGTCTTTTAAGCCCAGCGATCGACCAAAGCGCACGGCTCGGCGCATGATCCGACGCAGCACATAGCCCCGCCCTTCGTTGGTCGGCAAAACCCCGTCAGCCACCAGAAAAGTGGTGGCCCGGGCATGATCGGCGATCACTCGCAGGGCCGTGCCATTGCGGGAGTTTTCTCCGTAACTAACCCCTGCCAGTTCACAGATACGGCTGATAATCGGCTGAAAAAGGTCGGAGTGGTAATTGTTATGCTTACCCTGGGCTACTGCGGCAATCCGCTCCAGACCCATCCCGGTGTCAATGCTGGGCCTGGGCAGCGGGGTGAGACGGCCGGAGGCATCCCGATCGTACTGCATAAAAACCAGGTTCCAGATTTCAAGAAAACGGTCGCAGTCACAACCCACCCCGCAACTTGGATTATCGCAGGCAATAACCGCCCCCTGCTCATTCAACCCCCTCGATTCACTCAGCCGGCCACCCTGTCTACTCTGTCCACCTTGCCCCTCCTGCCCCCTGTCCCCTGCCCCCTGTCCCCCTTGCCTCCCTTGCCTCCCTTGCCTCCCTTGATCGACATGAATTTCCGAACAAGGCCCACAAGGGCCGGTATCTCCCATGGCCCAAAAGTTGTCTTGCTCTCCCCGTCGCACAATGTGCCCTGGCGGCAGATCTGCGATTTTTTCCCAGATCTGGTAGGCCTCGTCATCGTCTTCAAAAACCGACACCCAGAGATTGGTCGGAGACAGGCCGATTTCCCTGGTCAAAAAGTCCCAGGCCAGTCTAATCGCCTCATCCTTGGAATAATCGCCGAAAGAAAAGTTGCCGAGCATTTCAAAAAAGGTGTGATGCCGGGCGGTATAACCAACGTTATCCAGATCGTTATGCTTACCTCCAGCCCGAACGCAGCGCTGACAGCTTACCGCTCTAGGGTAATCACGCCGCTCCTCACCGGTGAAAACCTTCTTAAACTGCACCATCCCGGCGTTGGTGAAAAGAAGGGTGGGATCATCATGGGGGACCAGGGCCGCGCTTGGCACCAGAGTGTGCTCTTTTGCGACAAAGTAACTTAAAAATTTTTCTCGGATTTCGCTGCCGTTCATATCGGATTGTCTCTTGGCCAATGTTGTAGCTAGCGCCTGATTTGGTCCCGGCACTTTCCGTTCAGGCCCTGATTGAGCCTGGGACGAGAGATTCACGCAGTTTGCTATTCCGCTTTTTCCCTTTTGCTCGTTCCCTTTGTTCCGTTGCCCTCGGCCCCCGCCTTTTCTTCGACCTCGCCGGGCATCCTCAGCCCAAAACCCAACCGGACCTTACGTTCGATGTCATGGGCCAACTGGGAATTTTCCTTGAGGTAGTTTTTTGAGTTTTCCCGGCCCTGGCCGATACGTTCACCATTATAGGCGTACCAGGCCCCACTCTTGTCCACGATATTTTGTTCAACCGCCAGATCAAGAATATCGCCTTCCCGTGATGTGCCTTCCCCGAAAATAATATCAAACTCGGCGGTTTTAAAAGGCGGGGCCACCTTGTTTTTGACCAGTTTAGCCTTGACCCGGTTACCGATGATCTCCTCGCCATCCTTGATCGCCGCCATTCGCCGGATATCGATCCGCATGGAGCTGTAGAATTTAAGGGCATTGCCGCCGGAGGTAGTCTCAGGGCTGCCGAACATGACCCCGATTTTCATCCGAATCTGATTAATAAAGACAATGGCGGTGTTGGTTCGCTGGAGAATGCCGGCCAGTTTACGCATGGCCTGCGACATCAGTCGGGCCTGAAGACCCACGTGGGCGTCGCCGATACTACCGTCGATCTCCGCTTTGGGAGTCAGGGCCGCCACCGAATCGATGACAATGACGTCAACGGCCCCGCTGCGAATCAAAATATCGGCAATTTCCAGGGCCTGTTCGCCATAATCGGGCTGACTGATCAGCAAATCGTCAACATTGACTCCCAGCCGTTCGGCGTAGGTTACGTCCAGGGCATGTTCGGCGTCAATAAAGGCGGCGACTCCTCCCCGGCGCTGGGCCGAGGCGATGATCTGCAGGGCCAGGGTAGTTTTACCGGAGGATTCCGGTCCGTAAATTTCGGTGACTCGGCCACAGGGGATGCCGCCAATGCCCGAGGCGATATCCAGGCTCAAAATCCCGGTGGAAATGGCCGCCACCGCCACCCGCTCATCAGCGCCCAGGCGCATGATTGCGCCCTTGCCAAAGTTCTTCTGAATTTGAAAAATGGCTGAGTCAAGCGTTTTGCCTTTACTGTCTGTTGTCGTAATTGCCATGATTTTTCTCCTTTGCTTTAATCCACTGCCGCGGTCATCTGCTCATCATTACATTGAGGCCACCTTGAAAAATTGCTCTTTCGCCCGATTTCTGCGTTATGCTCAAAAAATTATCCTCGGAATATCAACCATATGCCCGCGGTAATTTTTTTTTACGTGCCTTGATCTCGAACAAAATAGCTAATTTTTCAAAGTATCCTTGCGTTTTTAAACCATTAATCCTGATCCGCTAACAAAAAACGACGCAGCAGATCCAGGGCCCGATGGGCGGTACTCGCTTGAATCTGCTGCCGATTGCCGGTAAAAAAACAGGGTTCGGCAAGCGTTTTTGCTCTGGCGGATAGGCCGATAAAAACCGTGCCCACCGGTTTTTCGCTGCTACCCCCGCCAGGCCCGGCAATTCCGGTGGCGGACAGGGCCAGATCAGCCCCGCTGATCCGGCGAGCGCCAATCGCCATCTCCCGGGCCACGGCGGCGCTCACCGCCCCATGAGTAGCCAGTGTGGCCGACTTGACTTTAAGCAGGCTTTCCTTCAGTTCATTGTGGTAGGCCACCACCGCGGCGCGAAAATAAACGGAAGAACCAGGAACCCTGGTGATGGCGGCGGCGATCAGACCGCCGGAACAGGATTCAGCCACCGCCAGGCTCAGTCCCCGATCCCGGCAAAGACCACCCACCACCTCTTCCAGGCTGTCCTCCGCCAAGCCGTAAATATTGCGACCGAGCAGATGTTTGATTTCGGCATCAAAACGATCCAGCAGCGCGTCGGCTTCGGTGGCGGTAACGGCGGCAGCGGCCCTGATCGTCAAGCTGACCTGAACTTCAGGATAAACGGGATAATAGCCGATCCTAACCCGTAAGTCACAGTGTTCCAACTCGGCCAGGCGGCGGTTGATTTCATCCTCGTTTAAACCGCTGACCCGATAAAGTCGCTGGCGAATTTGTAGCGGCGGTTGATTTTCCCAGACCGCCAGGCGCGGCAATACCGCGTCCACCAGCAGCGCCCGCATTTCGTGGGGCACGCCGGGCAGGAAAAACGCCGGCTTTCCCTGATCCACCAGAAAGTATCCGGTGCTGCGGGCCTCGCTGTGCAAGGCGTGAGCCCCGTTGGGCAGCCAGGCCAGTTTTTCCAGAGCAGTTCGGGCCTGAGCAGAGAGATGGTGACTGTTGGCTTGAATTTTGCGCAAAACTTCCGGATAAAACACCAGGGTTCGCCCCAGGGCCCGGCACACCGCCTCATTGGTCAAATCATCGCTAGTGGCCCCCAGGCCGCCGGTAACAATAATGAAACCGGAACGGGCAAGGGCCTGACGCAGGGTGGCGATGATCAGAGCCGGATCATCGCCGATGGTAGACAAAATCCTAAGCTCGCAGCCCGCCGCAAATAGCTTGGCGGCGGCGAAACAACTGGTGGAGTTGATAATTCGGCCTGAGGTCAACTCATCCCCGATGGCGATTATTTCCCCCCGCATCTGCTGTCTCCGCTAAAGAGTTGGACTTATTTCGATGTCGCCGGTAAAACTCCCGCCGTTTTTGTTGATCCAGTGCGCGCAGAATGGCCGTTCGCTGCTTCCTGATCCAATCCGACACCTGAGCGGGCAAGGTGGCAGCCCTGGTCCCGGCCCGCCGAGAGTGGGGAAAAACATGGAGATAGCTGATCGGCAGCTCAACCAACAGTTGACAGGTATTATTAAAAGCCTTTGTATCCTCACCGGGAAATCCGGCCATAACATCAACCCCGATAGCCATATCCGGCGCCCTTGCCGCGCAGCACTCAATGGTCGCGGCAAAATCCCCGGCCCGGCAGGGGCGATTCATCGCCCTTAAAATACGATCATCGCCACTTTGCAGGGGAATGTGCAGATGAGGCTGCAAGCCCTCTTCCGCAGCCAACAGCTCCAGCAACTCATCATCGACCTCGGTGGGTTCCAGCGAACTAATCTGGTAACGCAGGGGAAAACGGCGGGCCAGCAATTGTTTGAGCAGCCCCGGCAAGGAAATAACCGGAGTCAGGTCAAGACCGTAGTGACCCAAGTGAATGCCGGTAATCACCAACTCCCGGTGGCCGATCCGGGCAAAAATCGCTGCTTGGGCCAAAACCTGTTTTGGCAAAACGCTGCGGCTTGGCCCTCGGCTGATGGGCACTATGCAGCAGGAACAACCCCGGCTGCAACCGTCCTGGACCTTGAGGATTGCCCGGGTTCGCCGCCCAAAACGACTAACGGTGAGCGGGACAACCTGGCGGCAGACGGCCATATCGCCAAGATCCCGGGTCGAGAGGCAGGCCCGGGAGGCCATAACCGCCTTCACTACCTTATCCTTAAAACCATTGCCAACAATCGAAATTGGCCGATTGCCAAGCTCAAGAATTTCCTGAGGGGCGATCTGGGCGTAACAACCGGTTATCACTAGACGGGCTTCAGGATTTTTGGCCGCCCGACGGATCAGTTGTCGACACTGGGCCCCGGCTTTGGCGGTTACCGCACAGGTATTGATCAGATAAACCTCAGCGGGGGCGGAAAAAGGAACAATTTCCACCCCCCGATGCCCGACCAGTTCCGAGATGAAGGCCGCGGATTCAAACTGGTTGACCTTGCAGCCCAGCGTCATCACCGCCACTCGTTTTTTGTCTTACCCCTCATTGTCCCAAGCCATGCCCCTGGCAATAATCCTTTCCGGCCACCTTTGCAACGCAAAATCAGGCTTCTGTCAAAATCAGGCTTCGCCTTCCGATTGGATCTTAGTTTTTGGTGGCAGCCACAACCAAAACAACCAGTCACAACCTACTGCTGAGGCTCAGGGTGAATTTTTAGCGACAATCAGCATCCAACCGTATGAGATTACAACAAATTAATCCCCGTCGAGATTAACCAGGGTTCGGCCCAGGTGACGGCCCTGGATGATATCCTCGATTTTGGCGGCCACCTCGTCAAGGGAAATTTCGCTGACCATGCCTTCCAGGTTGGGTGCCTGCCAGGAGCCAGCCAGCCGTTGCCAGAGGGCCCGACGCCGGGACATGGGAGTTTCGGCGCTGTCGATCCCGGCTAGGGTAACCCCCCGTAAAATAAAAGGGTAAACGCTCAACGGCAAATCCGCGGAGGCGGCATTGCCACAGCAGGTCACCATGGCCCCGTAACGGCAGGATTTAATGGCAGTGGACAGGATCAGGCCACCAACCGCGTCCACCACCCCGGCCCATTTGCCCTTCAACAGCATCCGACCGCTATTGTCGGTGGCCGCGGCCCGACTCAACACCGTTTCCGCGCCAAGCTCAATCAACCGGGCCGTCTGTTCGCTCTTGCCGGTAACGGCGCAAACCCGGTAACCAAGTTGCCCCAGGATGGCCAGGGCAATCATTCCCACACCGCCGGTGGCTCCGGTTACCAGAATTTTGCCGTCTTCCGGGCGGATCGGAAAATCCACCAGCCGGGCTACACATTGGGCAGCGGTGAATCCCGCAGTGCCGTACATCATGCATTGGCGCAGGCTCAAGGCCGCCGGTCGCGGCATCACCCAGGCCGCCGGCACCCGGATATATTGCCCCAGGCCCCCGGATGTATTCATTCCCAAGTCATAACCGGAAACCACCACCTCCGCTCCCGGACGGAAATCGGCAACTGAACTTTCAACTACAACTCCGGCGGCATCAATCCCCGGCGTATGCGGATAACGGCGGGTCACCCCCCGGTTGCCGGTCGCAGAAAGGGCGTCTTTATAATTGAGTGATGAATAGAGAACCCGGACCAACACCTCGTGGTCGGGCAGCTCGGTAACAAGGCGTTTCGCTACCCATCGTCGAAAAACGCCGCTTTTATCTTCTTCCACCCACAGGGCGCGAAATTTTTTCTCGGTCATTTTAGTCTCCACAATTTTGCCTTATTACGGGAATCAGGAATTTGATGAAGGTGCTATATCCCCTGTCCCCGTCTTCTGCTGTCCCCAAAGCATCTTGCCAAATCGGCATTGTTAAGGGTAGATGGTATAGGACTGAGTTGGGCCGGTCAATAGCGCAATTAACATAGCGCGGTTAATCCCGCGCCTTGTTTGGTCTCATTTGCAAAATCCGGGTTGCAGTTAAACCATCCGATCGCCAACCTACACCAGTGGAGGTGTCTTATGAAGCTTTATGATGACAAGTTTATCAAAAACATCGTTTTGCTTGGCAGCGTCAAATCCGGCAAAACCACCCTGGCTGAAACCATGGTTTTTGAGGCCGGACTGTCTCAGCGACGGGGCACGGTTGAGGATCAGAACACCATCTCCGACTACCAACCCATTGAGCGCCAACGGGGCAACTCGGTTTACGCCACCCTGCTGCACACCGATTGGCGGAATTACAAGATCAACATTATCGACACCCCGGGACTGGACGACTTTGTCGGTGAAACCATTTCCGCCCTGCGGGTGGCGGATACCGCAGTAATGCTGGTCAATGCCCAATACGGGGTGGAGGTGGGCACCGAACAGAACTGGGACTATCTTGAGCGTTACTCAACCCCGACGATATTTGCCGTTAACCAACTGGATCACCCCAAATCAGACTACTTCAGCGCGGTAAGCGCCATTCAGGAAAACTTCGGCTCGGCGACCGTTATCATGCAGTACCCGCTGAATCAAGGGGAAAATTTTGATTGCATCATCGATCTGCTGAAAATGGTCATGTACAAATTTCCGGCCGAGGGCGGCAAGCCGAAAAAACTGGAAATTCCGGAATCAGAGCGCGAGCGGGCCGACGATTTACACAACCAGTTGGTGGAAAAGGCGGCGGAAAACGATGAAAAGCTGATGGAGCTTTACTTTGAAAAAGGCAGTCTTGATGAGGATGAAATGCGCCAGGGCCTTAAAATCGGGATGCTCAGCCGTGATCTTTACCCGATTTTTTGCCTATCAGCCAAGCGCAACATGGGTAGTGGCCGGTTGATGGGCTTCATCGACAATGTTGCGCCCTCGGCCATCGAAATGCCCCCGGAAAAAACTGTCGAAGGCCCGTTGTTGTCCTGCGAGTCATCCGGCCCGCCGGTAATTTTTGTCTTCAAGACCTTAGTAGAACCATATCTGGGCAAAATCACCTTTTTCAAAGTTTGTTCCGGCGAAATCAGTGAGGGGATGGAGCTGATCAATAGCGGCACCAAAGACCGCGAGCGGCTCAATCAGCTTTTTATTATGTCCGGCAAAAACCGCCAGCCGGTAACCAAGCTGGTGGCCGGCGACCTCGGAGCCACCCTGAAGATGAAGAGCGCCTGGACCAATCATACCCTGCGCCGCGATGATTTTCCCGTCACCTTAAAAGCCATTGATTTTCCCGCGCCCCGGATCAACACTGCGGTGGTTGCTTGCGACCAGCAGCACGACGAAAAATTGAGCGAGGTCCTGCGAGACATCCAGGCCGAAGACCAGACCATTCGGTCGGAATTTTCTGCGGAGATCAAGCAGTTGATGCTCTGGGGCCAGGGCGAATTACACCTGAACCTGGTTAAGTGGCGGCTGGAAAATATTTGCGGGATCAAGGTCGATTTCATCTCCCCCCGGATTCCCTACCGGGAGACGATCAGAAAGGCGGCCACGGCCAGCTACCGGCACAAGAAACAGTCCGGTGGCTCAGGCCAGTTTGCCGAAGTTCACCTGCGGATTGAACCCTACGAGGAGGGGATGGGCAACCCCACCGATCTCACGGTGCGAAGCCGGGAGGAAATCGAGCTGCCCTGGGGCGGCAAGCTGGTTTTCTATAACTGCATTGTCGGTGGGGTGGTGGATACCAAATTCCTACCCTCGATTCTTAAAGGGATAATGGAAAAAATGCAGGAAGGCCCCATGACCGGATCTTACGTCCGCGATGTCCAGGTGATGGTTTTTGACGGCAAGATGCATGCCGTTGACTCCAACGACATTTCCTTCAAAATTGCCGGGGCCCAAGCTTTCAAGGAGGCCTTCCGCGAGGCCAACCCCCAAATCCTGGAACCGCTCTACGACCTTAAAATCATGGTGCCGGAAGACGTGATGGGTGATGTGATGAGCGACCTTCAAAGCCGTCGTTCAATGATCAGTGGCATGGCATCCAAAGGCCGGTATCAGGTGATCAAGGCCATCACCCCCTTAGCCGAACAAGACAGATACAGCACCGCCCTCAAATCCATAACTCAAGGCCGGGGGAGCTTTACGCGCTCTTTCCGTGAATACGCCCCGGTGCCCCGTGAAGTTCAACAAAAACTGGTCGCCGTCAGTTGAGGGTTCCGCTGACGGTTCCGTGGCGATTCCGGATGCAGGGAAAATGTTGGCGGACCAAAGCCAGCTCCTCCTCCCGGGTTTTTACCAGGCCATCTAAGCGGGCATCAAGCACCTGGTCGAAAATCTTCCGAAAGAGCGGCCCCGGCTGATACCCCGCGGTTTTAAGATCATGGCCGCTGATCAAAGGCCGAATCAAACTCAAGTCGGTGACGTATAAAGAAATCGATTTTTTGGCCACCTCTTTTCGGGTAATCGTCAACAGGTAAAGCAGCCCCTCAGGGCCCAGGCCGGAGAGCAGGTGATAAATCCCGCTGTTGCTGGTCGGGACATGCCGGCGCAGGGCCCTGGCCGCTTGCTGAGCCACTCTTTTTTCTCGAAGCAACATCTCTTGCATCCGAGCCGGCAATGCAAAACGGGCGCAAAAGGTTTGCAATTCCTCAGCTTTGAGGTTAGTGGTCAGGGCCAGGAGATATACCAGCCAGCAATAACAGGGCCGATCCAGATAAAGTAACCGGTACCAGGCCAGGGCGGCTTGGGCATCGTGGAGAATTTCAGCCAGCCGCGACTCTAAGCGCAGTCGGGGATCGATAAAAGGTAGGAGCCCGAGGGCGGCCAGGCGATGAATGGCGGGCAGGGGGTTTCTCTCGCTTAATATCAGCTTTAATTCCTCAAAAAAGCGATAACCACAAAAACGGTCAAAGAAATTCATCCGCACCGCACTCTTGAGCAAGCGTTCGGTATGGAGACCGATGGCAAAACCCATCCGCTGCTCGAAACGGATGGCGCGCAAGATCCGGGTGGGGTCTTCAACAAAGCTCAGATTGTGCAATACCTGGATTTTTTTGTCTTTAAGATCATTTTGACTGTTAAAGAAATCCACCAGGGTGCCAAAGGTTTCGGGGTTGAGGTGGATGGCCATGGCATTGATCGTAAAATCACGGCGATAAAGATCGAGCTTAAGGGATGAAAGCTCGATGGTGGGCATGGCCGCAGGGTAATCGTAATACTCCAGGCGAGCGGTGGCCACATCCACCTTGAATCCGTCGGGCAATTTGACCATCGCGGTTTTGAATTTGCGATGAATCCGGGCTTGACCGTCGAGGCGGACGGCCAGATCCTTGGCAAACAGGACCCCGTCACCCTCGATAACCACGTCGATATCAAGATTCCTCTCATGCAAAAGCAGGTCACGGACCAAACCTCCCACCACAAATGCTTGATAATTACGGGCTTGGGCCACCTCGCCGATAATGCGGAGCAGGACCATAATTCTGCGGCCCAACCGTTCCACCATCAGGTTTTGCAGATTGCGCTGCCGTTCGCTGGAAGGCAGTTGTTCGTCATGGAGATTGCGCGGCAAACGGGAAGGGTCGTTGACCAGCAGATTCAAAAGATCGGTGCGAGTGATCACCCCCAGCAGCTCGCCCTCACCCTCATCCACCACCGGGATAATTCTTTGGCGATGCTCGATAATTAACTCCTGAATCGCGCCCAGGTCAGCCATAGTGGTCAGGGTGGCAAAATCGGTGCTCATGTAGTCGCTGACCGGTTGGGCTTCAAGACCCAACTGAATGGCCTTGCCCGTCACCCGCCGGGAGATCAGGCCGACAACCCGCCGCTGTTCGTCCACCAGCGGCAGCACCGTGATATTGTAACGACTGAGCAGTTCATCGGCCTGGCGGATGCTGATTTCGGGTCGGGCGCTGATCACGGGCGCGCTCATCAATTTGCCGGCCCGGCGCAGGGGCCGGACCTGCTGATGAAGCACTTGAAGGAGTTTTTCCTCGGCCTCAAATAGGGTTAGCTCCTTGATCGTGGCCGAGGCGGCCGAGGCGTGGCCCCCGCCCCCGAATTGTTGGGCCACCTGGCCGGCGTTGATCTCGGGAATTCGGCTGCGGGCGATGAGGTAGGTGCGCGGGCCCATCCGGGCCAGGGCAAAAAGATTATTAAGGTTTTCCATCACCATGAAGCGGCGGACCACCACGGCAAAGCCGTCGAAATAGTTGTCAATTCCCAGCTTGGCGATGGTGATATCCACCCCCTGGATGGTGTAGGTGGTGGCGGAACGGATCAGTTCGCCCAGCAGGGTAACCTCGGCGCTGGTCAGTTCTTGCGCGATAAACTGGGTGACGGCATGGAGATTAGCTCCGTTGGCCAGCAGCCAGGCGGCGGCTTGCAGGTCCTCAGGGGTGGTGGTGTCGAAGTGAAAAGAGCCGGTATCTTCGTAAAGCCCCATGGCCATCAAGGTGGCCTCTTCCGGGCTGATCACCAGCTTGCGGCACTTAAGCAGATCGACCAAGATGCTGACGGTGGCCCCCAATGGTCGGATATGCTCAACCTTGCCCCGTAAATCGCCGGGAGCAGCGGGATGGTGATCGTAAATATGGATTTCCAGGCCGGGATTATCCAGGCACGCAACAACGGGACCCAGACGGGCGGGTTGACGGTTATCCACCAGAATCAGTCGCCTGATTTTGGCGAAAGGAATGTTCTTGAGCCGCTGAAAGTTATAAAGAAAATCCACTGACTGGCTGAAAAAATCGCGCAGATTTTTTTCCTGGGCCCCGGCAAAGGCCAGCACGGCCTCGGGGTAGAGCTTTTTGGCCGCCACCATCGAGGCCAAAGCATCGAAATCGGCGTTGATATGGGTGGTGATCAGGTCCATAACGCCACTCTACCGGCTCACCTTTGATTTTGCAATTAAGCGCTGATAATCAACCACGGGGATGAAATTTGCGGTGCACCATTTTGAGGCGGGCGCCATCGACATGAGTGTAGATCTGGGTGGTGGCAATATCGGTATGGCCCAGCATGAGTTGGACGGATCGCAGGTCGGCCCCGTGTTCCAGCAGATGGGTGGCAAAGGAGTGACGCAGAACATGGGGGCTGATCTCTTGTTTGATGCCGCAACTCTGGGCTGAAGCCCGAACGATCTGCCAGAAACGTAGACGGGTCATGGCGGTGCCCCGGCTGGTGACAAAGAGAAAATCGCTGCGTCGCCGCTTGAGCAGCCGGGGGCGGCTCTGCGTGATGTAGAGGGCCATGGTCTGGCGAGCAGCCTCACCAAAGGGTACCAGACGCTCTTTGGTTCCTTTGCCTAATATTCGCAAATGACCGGCCTGGTTAACCGCAGCCACCGGCAGTTTGACCAGCTCAGAAACCCGCATTCCCGTGGCGTAAAGCAGGTGCAGCATCGCATGATTGCGCAGGGCCAGGGGGGCTTGTTGGCCCTGGCGACCCTGGTGGGCTGGTGGGGTTAGCAGCAGCTCGACTTCGGCAACACTTAAAACCTTGGGCAGGGCATGACCGGGCTTGGGCAGATCGAGCAAGGCGGCAGGGTTGTGCTTGAGCAATTGCTCGCCTTCAAGAAAACGGAAAAATGCGCGCAACGTTGAGATTCGACGGGCAGTGCTACGCGAACTGATGCCCTCGCGGTGAGATGCGGCAAGGTAGGCCCGCAGATGTTCGGGCCCGATGTCGTTGATATTGTTGATGTTGCTGATGTTGCTGGTATCGATGTCCCCGGTGTCCACAATGTCCAAGGTGTTCCCGGTGTCCACGTGGACATTCTGGACGTCGTGGACATTCTGGACGTCGTGGACACCGGGAACATTGAAGACCTTGGGGGCATTGGGGACTTCAGGAATTTTGGAAATTTGGGGGATATCGGGGATTTTGGATGCTGGTCCAGCCCGTGATTTACGGGCAGAACTTGAAGAACTGCGGACAAGAAAGGCAAAAAAAGAGAGCAGGTCGGTCTGGTAGGCATCCAGAGTGTTGGTTGCCAGGCGGCGTTCAGCGGCCAGATACTGCAGGAAGAAATCCAGCAAGGGGGTAACAAAAGGAAAAGCCCCGGCAACCAGATTGAAGATCGGATCACGGGGGCGTTTACCGCGAACCTGATCGCCGGGGCGTGGATAGCGAAAAGCAGACACGACAATCAGGCCCTTAACACGGAGAACTTAATCCCGCTCCTTTCTGAACATCAGCTTGCGCTGCTTACGATGCGATTCCGCCGTTTTACGCCGACGTTTGGCGCTGGGTTTTTCATAAAATTCTCGTCTTTTCATCTCCTTCTTCATCCCGTCAAGCTGGAGCTTCTTCTTGAGAATCCGGAGAGCGTGTTCAACGTCACCTCTGACTTCAACCTCGATCATTAACTTTCACCACCCTTTCATCGATCGTCTGGAGTTAAATATTGACCGCCTGGAATTAGACATCCTGATTAAACGTCCTGGGCTGCGCGTCAATCGATACCCACTAAATCATCTTTACCATCAACGGGGTTTCTTAACTCAAAATTGCCGAATTGTCAAAATTTTTCTAAATCGCGGCGGCGGTCACTTTAAAGGGCGCTGCAAGGATCACCGTAACTACTTGCAGGCCCACCTTGAAAAATTGCTCTTTCGCCCGATTTGTGCGTTATGCTCAAAAAATTATCCTCGGAATATCAACCATATGCCTGCGGGGCCCTTTATCCGTCGCGGATTTCAGTTCCGTGTGTGCGGAGATATTTCTTAACCGTGGATATCTCCACCTCCCGGCGGTGAAAAATGCCGGCGCCCAGGGCGGCTTCAGTTCCAGAGACGGCAAAAACTTCGGCGAAATGCTCGGGGCATCCAGCGCCACTGGAGGCGATCACCGGAATGGTTACGGCCTCCTTGACCATTTTGATCAACTCCAGGTCGAAACCGACGTTGGTGCCGTCCCGATCTATACAGTTAAGCAGAATTTCTCCGGCGCCCAGCTCTTCACCGACCTGAGCCAAGGTGACGGCATCCAGATCACGACCTGCGCGCCCTCCGTTGATCGTACACTGATACCAGCAGTACTGTTCTCCGCTTGGCCCGGGAAAAGCGGTGGGAATTACCCGGTGGCGGACATCATCCGGGCTTTTGACATAAACCCGGCGAGGATCGATGGAAATCACCACCGCCTGATTGCCGTAGATACCAGCGATTTGTTCGATGGAGCTGCTGCCGTCCTTTTTGCGGCCGGAGATGAGGTAATGCTCCACCGCCGCCACCGCGTCGCTGCCAATGGAAATTTTATCGGCTCCGGCCCGGAAATAGCGAGCGGCGACATCAAGGGCCGAATAGCTGCGCCCGGCGGAATCGGTAAATTCGCGAATCCCCCCCCCGATAGTCAGGGGCACAAAGACCTGCTCTGAGGCCCGTTCCAAAACCTCCAGCATCGGTTGATCATCCAAGGGGCAATCGCGAAAGGCGGTGATGTTGAGAAAGACAATCTCATCGGCCCCTTCCCGGAAATAGCGGGCGGCCAGTTCCACCGGTTTGCCCAGGTTACGAACCGCCCCCCCGCGCTCCCGGACCTCGTATTGGTCGCCCTTGGTCACCACCAGATCACCCTGGTCGTTGCTGCGAACATCAAGGCAAGCAATGACGCGCTTGGCCAGTCGGGTTTGGGCGGGGGGAAAGCCGGTTTCGTTGCCAACCGCAATAATCGCAAGAGGCCCGGAGGCAACCGGTTCGACAACGGCGGCCTGAACTGCCGATTCCGGCCTGGAGATCACCGACGCACCCAATCTCATCGTCCTGGCGGCAACCGAAACCGGCGGGACCGCCAATTTCGGTCTGACGGCCACCGGCGCACCCCCCTCGGTCCTTAAAAAATTACCCATAATCGCCAGCCCGGCCTGGCCGCTTTTTTCCGGATGGAACTGACAGGCCACCACCGCGCCATTTTGCACGGCGCTGATAAAATCGGAACCGTAAGTGGTTTCGCCCAACACCCAATCGCGGTTGGCCGCCGTAGCCGTAGCCCGGTAAGAATGGACAAAATAAAGTTTTTCTCCTTGATAACCGGCAAAAAGGGTCGACGGTTTACGGATGGCAATCCCATTCCAGCCAATCTGGGGCACACTCAGCCCCGGCGCCCGGAAGCGTTCGATCCGGCCCTTGATCAGACCCAGCCCCGCCACTCCCGGTGATTCCTCACTACCCTCAAAAAGGGCCTGTAGTCCCAGGCAAATGCCAAGATAGGGGCGGTTGGCCGCCAGGTATTCCCGTAGTGGTTCGAGAAAACCCAGACGACGCAAGTTTGCCATCGCACGGCCAAAGTTGCCCACCCCGGGAAAAATTAGTTTTTCGGCCCGGAGGATATCGGCTGGTTTAATCACCTCCCGAACCTCAAAGCCCGATTTGCAAATAGCGTTACGGATACTGCGGACATTGCCCGCCCCGTAGTCAAGCAGGGTGATCATTTAATCATCACCTCTTTTGACCAGTCATTATGGGCAAAGTCCCGGTGGTCGGGTTTGGGATTTTTGTCTTCGACCAGGCGCTGTTCCAACCATTTGAGAACTTTGGCAAACTCCTCCCGGAGTTGGGTTATCGCCACCCCCCGATGACTGACCAGGTTTTTTTCCACTGAATCCATCTCGGCAAAAGTTTTGCCCAGCGGCGGGTAAAACATCACCGGGTCGTAACCAAAACCCTGGTTGCCCCTGGGTTTATGGGTGATCTCCCCTTGGCAGCGTCCCTCATAGGTCAGGGCCGGGCCAGAGGGCACGGCCAAAGACAAGACACAGACAAAGGCGGCCCGGCGATTACTTTCGCCCGTCATTTCTTTAAGCAGTCTAGCGATATTGGCGCTATCATCGCCCACTTCCCCAACCCCCGCATCCGCGGCATAACGGGCCGAATGAACCCCCGGAGCGCCACCCAGGGTTTCCACCATCAGCCCGGAATCATCGGCCAAGGCTGGCAGCCCCAGGGCTTTGGCGGTGAAAAGGGCCTTTTTATAGGCATTGTCATCAAAGGTTAGTCCGTCCTCCATCACTTCGGGCAGTGGTCCGAAATCGGTCAGCGAACGAATATCTACCGGAAAATCCGCCAGCATTTCTTGCAGCTCCTTGACCTTCCCCTGATTGCGGGTGGCTAAGACGATAACCTGTCGCATATTTTTCTCCTTCCGCTTTTTATTTTTCAGCACGACTCACGTTCGAACAAAAACGCTCGTTTGCGCCTGAACATCGCGGTATTGTTAACGGATATTCCAATCAGGCCGAGCCAGACAATGTTTTTGGGTTTGTTTTTAGGTTGCATAAGTCCGTTATCCTACTCAAAAACAAACCCAAAAACAAACCCAAAAATCCAGATAAAATCATCGCTAAACTTAGGACGGCTTGTTTGCTTCCAACAAAGTTCAGAAAATCACTTGAACTGCTTTACCGTGCTTAGTAAGGTTCACATCGATCAATTACCGGGCGCCATAGTTGTCGGGCGATAATAGGCGTAGAATCAAAACAAAAACGATAGAAAAAGGAGGATCAGATGGAGTTTTTACTTGAACTTTTAGAGAGGGTTATCAGGCAGTTAACCTCGCCGGTCTTGGGTTTCTTGTTTGCCGGGGCGGCGCTGGCTGCCGCGGGAAGCAAATTCCGAGTTCCAGATTCGATTTATCAATTCTGTGTGTTTATGCTCTTGATGAAGATTGGCCTGAGCGCGGGCCTTGCCATCCGGGAGGCAGAGTTGGTGTTAATGGTACTTCCGGCTCTTGCTTGTGTAATTATCGGCATGGGAATTGTTTTTTTTGGTTCTCAGACCCTCGCTCGACTACCGGGAATTAAAAAAGACGACGCCTTGGCCACCGCCGGATTGTTTGGGGCCGTCAGCGGGTCTACTCTAGCCGCCGGGATGGTGGCCCTGCAAGACGCGGATATTTTCTTTGAGCCATGGGTGGTAGCGCTCTACCCCTTTATGGATACTCCAGCTTTACTCTTGGCGGTTGTTCTGGCAAACATCGCAATCGCCGAGAAGAATACCGGGGGCACGAAAAGAGTTGCCCTGAAAGCGATTGTTAATGACACGATCAAGGGGTCTGCGATTTCAATTCTGCTTTTGGGGGTGTTATTGGGATTATTTATCAACGTGGAAAGGATTTATGAAGGATTTTTCGATCCTCTTTTCATGGGTTTTCTCTGTATCTTGATGTTAACCTTGGGTATGGACGCTTATTGGCGACTTAAAGATTTGTTCAAAGTCGCCCATTGGTACATCGCGTACGCCTTGTTGGCGCCATTTGTCCACGGACTTGCCGGGTTCGGGCTAGGTTATGTTGCCCACCTCCTGGCCGGGCTTAGCCCCGGCGGGGTCATAATACTAGCGGTTATCGCGGCTTCAAGCTCTGACATCTCTGGTCCCCCCACTCTTCGCGCCGGGATTCCCAGCGCTAATCCAGCGGCCTATATCGGGACATCAACCGGAATTGGAACCACAGTGGCGATTGCGCTCTGTATTCCTTTCTTCATTGCTCTGGGGGTATATGTGTTTGAGTTGTAACTTGTAATCAAGCCGCCGTCGGCTGCCCGGCCAAAATGGCTAGGTAGCCGACATAAGCGGCCAGCATAAACAACCCCAGGCCGCGGCCGAGCCGGCCCCGATAACTGATGGCGGCCAATATCAGTAGGGAGAAAAAGAGCATTACCGGCAGGTCGCGTTGCAACAGTTGAGACGGCAGAGCGAAAGGGATAATCGCGGCGGTGAGTCCCATGACCATCAACAAGTTAAACAGGTTGCTGCCGATGATGTTGCCCACCAGTATGGCACCCTGACGCTGGCGAATGGCGACTAAACAGGTGGCCAGCTCGGGCAGCGAGGTGCCGATGGCCACTATGGTCAAGCCAATCACCAGCTCAGAGACCCCCAAAGTCTCAGCCAGGCTCACCGCCCCTCGCAAAAAAAGCTCGGAACCACCGATCAGGATGGCGATGCCACCGCCCACCAGTAACAGGGCCTTGGCAATCGAACCATCCGCCGTCGGCTCAACTGCCTTGATCTCGTTCCCTGCCCCTTTCAGAGCTGCGTCCGGCGTCCCACCTCTCCCCCCTGTCGTCGTTTGCTGACCCACACCCGGTTCATCAACTTCACCTCCAACGGTTGTTGCCGCTACCTCGCCGCCCTGCGGTTCGGCTTTGATCGCAACCCGATATGCCCAAACGGTGTAGACCACTATTGCCCCCACGAAGAACCAGCCAACCGGACGAGGGAAAAAGCCGTAAAAGGCCAGACCGAACAAAACCGCCGTAGCCAAATGGAGCATGGTCAGCTCCGTGGCCACGTCCTTAAATGACAGGCGCACAGGGAATAGCAAAATTGAGATCGCCAGAATCAGTCCGATATTGGCCACATTACTGCCAATCACGTTGCCGATCATAATCTCCGGGTGTCCCCGCCAGGTGGCGATCATGCTGATGAATAACTCCGGCATGGAGGTACCAAAAGCCACCACGGTCAAGCCGATCAGCAGGGGACTCATCCCCCTCATCCGGGCCAATCTCCGGGCCCCGCTAACCAGGGCCTCACCGCCGCCCAGCAACAGCAGCAAGCCGATCAACAAACTTAACAGGGCGATCACCAGCGACGCAAAAGTCATGTTTTTCTCCTAATGATCCAATGTTCGGCCGGAGTCCCAGGCAAATAGGTATCGGCAAAGCCTTTTTCCCCTTGACAGCAAGGGCGAACCAGGTTCAGTGTAACCTTTAACCCTCATCATCGGTCGGGGTTGAGCGGCGGGGTTGCCTGACTAAGCCACCCAAGTGGCAACGTTTGGGAGCCGCGGATGGATCCGGTAAACGGCGCCTTGAATTCTGCGCTGGTTTCATCAGTGGCACAGCGGAATAAAAAAGTATGGGCACAAACCAGACAGCGGGCCGGGAGAATATTCACCGCATCAAAGATGTGGCGAATATCGGCGAAATCATCGGTGAACATGTCAATCTCCAGCGGGCCGGAGCCAATCTCAAGGGCCTGTGCCCCTTCCATGCCGAGAACACCCCTTCATTCATGGTCAGCCCGGAACGTAACAGTTTTCACTGCTTTGGCTGCGGTGCAGGCGGCGACGTTTTCACTTTTCTTATGCGCTATCACCAGCTTAGCTTCCCTGAAGCCCTGAGGCAACTAGCCGAGCGCTATCACATCCCCTTAACGGAAAACACCATCTCCCCCCAGCAAAGGGAACAATCTCGCCAAAGGGAGACGATTTACCAGATCAACACCCACGCCGCAACTCTTTATCATCATCACCTGCTGAACGCGCCCGCGGCCCGTCCGGCCCGGGAATACCTCGCCCACCGGGGGGTGCCGCCGGAGATTATCAAACGGTTTCAATTGGGTTACGCCCCGGCAAGTTGGGATTTTTTGTTTAACCACAGCAAAAAAGCCGGTTTTGCCCCGGAAATCGTAGCCCAAGCCGGCTTGCTGATCGCCCGAAAAAGCGAGGGGCCAACCGCAGACCAGGGAGAAAGCCAGGGGGGAGATCAAGAAGATCAGGGAGTAGGCCAAGGAGCAGGCCGGGGAGCAGACCAGGGAGTAAACCAAAAAGGAGGCCGGGACAAAAGCCGAACCGAGGGATCGGCAATCACGACCCGAGGCTATTACGACCGCTTCCGCCATCGGATTATGTTCCCCATTATCGACCTGACCGGGCGGATATCTGGCTTTGGCGGTCGTATTCTGGGGGAAGGGACCCCCAAATACCTCAACACCCCGGAGACCCCGGTTTTTAACAAGAGCCGCACCCTTTTCGGCTTGTACCAGCACCGGGAATTCATCCGCAAGGCCAAAAAATGCCTGGTGGTGGAGGGCAATTTCGACCTCCTGGCTTTAGCGAGTCGGGGGGTTGTCGAGGTGGTCGCGCCCCTGGGCACTGCGCTGAGTACCGACCAACTCCGCATTCTTCGGGGCTACGTCGATGAGGTGGTGTTACTATTTGACGGCGACGCCGCCGGTCTCAGGGCCGCCATGGGGACCATCCCCCGGTTCTTGGCCGCCAAGCTGACGGGGCGGGTGGCGATTCTGCCGGATACGCACGATCCCGACAGCCTGATCCGGGCCTACGGTCGCCGGGGTATCGATGAATTGGTGGCTTTAGCCCAGTCCCTGCCGGAGTTCGCCTTTGCCAAACTGGCCGAACAGCACGGCTTGGGAGTGGACGGTAAAAACCGGATCATCGCCGAGCTAACCCCCATTATCCACGCGCTTGACGACCAGTTGCTTTTACGCACCCGCTTTATCGCGCACTTCAGCGAAAAACTGGGGATTTCCGCTGAACAGTTCTGCTACAGCATCGCTCATCGCCCGCAACCTCAGCGTCGGCCGTCCGCAACTGCGCCCCCTGAAAAAAGTCTTAAGCTGACAGCCAACGAAGAAAAACTGCTCACCTTTCTTTTTCTTAATGGCTCCTATTTGGCGGAATTTATCGCCGCCGACCTGCAGGATTTCATAACCACCCCCGCCGCCCAAGCCCTGATGAACTTGCTGACTCGGTTGAACGCCAGTGAGGTTGACTTCATTCAGGCGCCGGAAAACCTGCTCCACCACGCCGATGATCGCCTCAAGTCCCTGGTTGCCCGTTTGCTCATCAGCAGCGACTCCATCTACCCGGAACAATACCGGGAGGAGAGCGCCCGGCAACTTATCGCCTGGCTCCGTCGCCACCAACGGAAAAAATCGGCCGATCTGCTCAATCGGGAGATCAACGTCGCCTACCAAGGCGGCGATCAGCAGCGGTTGATGACTTTGATGAAACAAAAACAAGAGCGCCAGATATGACCAACCCAGGAAACAAAAGCGGAAGTGACAGTGGCAGGGCCCCGGCTAAGGTCGGCAAAAAAAATGCCGGCCTGAAACCCAGCCGTCGACTTATCGGCAATTTCGACCAGGTCAGGGTTAGTGCTGATTTGAGCAAGGACCACGACTGGTTGCCGGCAGCAAACAACAAAGATATCTCTACCCACCTAAATAGCGCCCCCAACCATCAGCAAGACGACGATAGCGCTTTGTCGGCCGCAACCGGAGAAGCAGTCGGCCACCATAACGATAGTGATAGCGCTGCCGATAGCGGTAGTGGTAGCGATGCCGCCAGTGATAGCTCGCATTACAACGACGACGACCCCTATTCCTGGCCGGGGGAATCAGCCATCGATCAAGTTGATCCAATCAAAGTTTACCTCCAGGAACTGGGGGCCGTCGCCCTGCTCTCGCGGGAACAAGAAATCGCCGTGGCCAAGGAGATTGAAAAAGGTGAGCGCTTACTCCAGAATGCTCTACTCAAATCCCCCTCAACCATCTCATATCTTGCTAGTTTTTCCGCCAAAATACGCAAAAGAAAACGGCAGATCACCGACATTTTGCGGGGCCAGGAACAACTCGATCTAGATGCCGCCAATCATCTTCGGGAACGTTTTTTTTTACAGGTCGACGAGAGCGTAAGGCTAGCCAACGAAAGTGCCGAATTATTCCGGGATCTCATGCAATCGGGAGATTTGCCCGATGAGCGGCAGACCATCAAGGCCCGGATCAACCGCAACAGCCGAGCCCAGAGCGCGCTTTTTGCCGAACATCGTTTCAGCGCCAAACATCTCCAGGCGATGAGCGACAAACTGCGCGACCTGGACAAGGCCCTGGCCAACGAGTGGGGCAACCAGTTACCAAGCGGGGCAAGCGCCAAGTTATCCCCGGATAATCATCAGGCCCGATGCCTCCGCAGCCCGGAAAAGCACGGCATCGACCGTGAAGCAGTGCAGGCCTTGCTCAAGCAGGCCGAACAGGGCGAAAGCATCAGTTTCGAGGCCAAGAGCCGACTGATCCAGGCCAACTTGCGCCTGGTGGTCAGCGTGGCCAAAAGGTACGCCGGTCGCGGGCTGCAACTGCTCGACCTGATCCAGGAAGGCAATATCGGCCTGATGCGGGCGGTGGAAAAATTTGAATACCGCCGAGGTTACAAGTTCAGCACCTATGCCACCTGGTGGATTCGCCAGGCGGTGACCCGGGCCGTTACTGACCAAGGCCGGACCATTCGGGTCCCGGTACACATGATCGATAGCGTCAACCGCATGATCAAGGGGGCTAAGGAATATCAACGTCAATACGGCCGGGATCCGAGTCCCGAAGAAATGGCCGGCCATCTTGGGGTGGACGGTGAAAAAGTTAAAAATATTTTAAAAATCGCTAAGGAGCCATTGTCGCTGGATACCCCGATGGGCAGCGGCGAGGAAAGTTTTCTGGCCGATTTTATTGAAGACCCCAATTGTATCGCCCCGGATAAGGCAACTGTTTACGAAAACCTGCGGACCAAACTCCGTCAAGTATTGAAAACTTTGAGCCCCCGGGAAGAGATGGTGCTCCGTCTGCGTTTTGGCATCGACGTCGCCACCGATCTGACCTTGGAGGAGGTGGGGACAAATTTTTCCGTCACCCGCGAACGTATTCGGCAAATTGAAGCTAAGGCTCTGCAAAAGCTCAAACACCCCACCAGAAAAAATCTGCTCGCGCCCTTTTATGACGATGAATGATGACGATAAGCGCCTCCTGCACTGGCTGACTCTGGCCCATACTCCCGGCCTGGGCCTGATCGGCGCCAATCGCCTGCTGCGGGCCTTTTTTAATGATATCGAGGCCCTTTTCGCCGCCGAACTCGCAAACCTTGAGGTCCGGGGTCTGCGCCCGGAAATTGCCCGGGCCTTAGTCAAACGCGCGGCTCTACCGACAGCCCGGCAGGAGTTGAGTAAAATCCGGGCCAGCCACCATCACTGCCTGACCCCGGACCATCCCTTTTATCCAACACTACTGCGGGAAATCAGCGACCCGCCGTTGATCCTCTATGGACTCGGCGATTTAACGGTATTGCAACAGCCAATGGTGGCCGTCGTCGGGGCCCGAGCGGCCACCAGTTACGGCCGTAAAATAGCTGCCCGGCTGGCTTCTGATTTGGCGGCGGGCGGCATCACCATCATCAGCGGCGGGGCCTGCGGAATTGATGAGTCCGCCCACCAAGGGGCTTTGGCGGCGACGGGCGGCAAAACGGTGGCCGTGATGGGCTGTGGGCTGGATGTCGTTTATCCTCCCCAGAACAAAAAACTTTTTGCAATGATTGCCACAACCGGTATGCTCTTGAGCGAATACTCCCTGGGAACCAAGCCCGAACCCTTCCGTTTTCCAGCCCGCAACCGCATCATCAGTGGCATTGCCGTCGGCACCGTGGTGATCGAGGCGGCCCGACGCAGCGGTTCGCTGATCACCGCCAAAATGGCCTTGGAACACGGAAGAGAGGTGTTCGCGGTGCCGGGTCGGACCGACAGCAATAAAAGCGAAGGCTGCCATCGCCTGATTCAGGAAGGGGCCAAGCTGGTCCATCGGGCCGAGGATGTTTTGCAAGAGTTGGCTATCAGCCCCCTGGCGACCCTGGTGAGTCCCACGAAAACCGCGGGCGTGGCGGCTTTCGCGGGCAACGGGGCGACGGGAACTGATTTAATCAAGGGAAGTACGGGCCGGGAGGGGCAAACGGCAACGATAAACGGGGATCAGGACTGCCCGGCAACAACGAGCAACCCCGAGATCGCCGCCATCCTGGCCGTGCTTGACCATTACCCCAAGGCCATCGAGGAAATTATCGCCCACAGCCAATTGCCGACCCATCAGGTCAACGCGGTCCTGCTGGAACTAGAGCTGCTGGGTTTGGTAGAATCAGAGCCGGGACCCAAATACCGCCGCCAGTAGCCTGGTGCTTTCATGTACTAGACGGAGCGAAACGACTTCCTTTTGTAGGAAAACAACGCTTCACTTACTCGCAATTAACCGTTAAAGGGAGAGAGCGGTTATTTGCCTTCCTCTTGATAAAAAATCGGGGTGGTCGTTAGATGCCACCCCTGCAATCAAAAAAGAACGGAATTCATGGGAAAATCACTGATTATTGTTGAATCACCAGCCAAGGCCCGAACCCTGCAAAAGTATCTCGGCAAAAACTACGCAGTCAAAGCCTCGATCGGTCATGTTCGCGACTTGCCGCTAAAAACCCTGGGGGTTGATATCGATCAGGACTTCGCCCCCCAGTATGTGGTCATCAAAGGCAAAACCAAGATCATCAGCGAGCTGCGAGAAGCCGCTAAAGCGGCGGAGCAAATATATCTGGCGCCCGACCCCGACCGCGAAGGAGAAGCCATCGCTTTTCATCTTGCAGAATCCCTGAAAACCCTGGAAAAACCCATCCGGCGAGCACTCTTCCATGAGCTGACCAAAAAGGCGGTGCTGGCGGCTCTGGCCCGGGCCGGGGAGCTTGACCTTCATCTTTTTGAGGCCCAACAGGCCCGTCGGATACTCGACCGCCTGGTGGGTTATCAGATTTCCCCCCTACTGTGGGATAAGGTGCGCCGAGGACTAAGCGCCGGCCGGGTGCAATCGGTGGCGGTGCGGATGATCTGCGCGCGGGAACAAGAGATTGAAGCTTTTGTTGCAGAGGAATACTGGTCGATCAACACCAAGCTGGCCGGGGAGCTGCCGCCACCGTTTGCCGCCCGGCTGGAGCAGATCAAGGGCCGGAAAATCGACAATCGCAAGTTCAAAATCGCCGATGAGCAAACGGCCGCAGCGTTGGTTGAGGAAATTAAAGGGGCGGCATTACGGGTCAGCAGGGTTGAGAAAAAACAAAAACTGCGCCGCCCCAGTCCGCCCTTTATCACCAGCACCATGCAAATGGACGCCAACCGTAAGCTGCGTTTTTCGGCCAAAAAAACCATGGCTCAGGCCCAACAGCTTTACGAGGGGATCGACTTGCCCCAGGAAGGCCCGGTCGGCCTGATTACCTACATGCGAACCGACTCCACCCGCATCAGCGATGAGGCCCTGACCATGGCCCGGGATTACATCGGCAAGACCCACGGTCCTAATTATCTGCCGGCCAAGCCAGTGCATTACAAAACCGGCAAGGGGGCCCAGGATGCCCACGAGGCAATCCGGCCCACCGATGTCAGCCGGACCCCGGAAAGCCTGGCCAAACAGTTGGACCGCGACATGCTGGCCCTTTATTCCCTGATCTGGCAACGTTTTGTCGCCTGCCAGATGGCCCCGGCCATTTACGACCAGACCGTGATTCGGGTCGCCGCCGGACCAGACGGCATCCATGAACTCAAGGCCACTGGTTCCATCATGCGTTTTGCCGGTTTTATGACCCTGTACGTCGAGGCGGAAGACGACGACGGGGAGGCCAAAAACGGCGCCGCGAAAAACGGCGCCGCGCATGATTGTCTGCTACCTGCGATTAAAGATGGGCAAGAGTTGAAGCTGCTGGAAATCGCCCCTAAACAACATTTTACCCAACCGCCAGCTCACTACACCGAGGCCACCCTGGTCAAAGCCCTGGAGGAAAACGGAGTGGGCCGACCCAGCACCTATGCCGCCATTATTTCCACCATTCAGGATAAAGAGTACGTCCGGTTGCAACAGCGCAAATTTACCCCCACCGACCTGGGCAAGGTGGTCAACGAACTGCTGGTGACCCATTTTCCCAAGATTATCGATGTCGATTTCACCGCCTCGCTGGAAAAGGATTTAGATCAAATTGAAACCGGCAAAAGCAAGTGGGTTCAGGTTTTACGGGATTTCTACGGCCCTTTTCAGCAAAACCTGGCCCAGGCCCGGGAAGAAATGAAATCGATTAAACACCGGGCGGTACCCACCGGTCTTCCTTGTCCTTCATGTGCCGGTAAACTGGTCATCAAGTGGGGCCGCAATGGTGATTTTCTGGCCTGCGAAAATTACCCCGAATGTAAACACACCCAGGATTTCAGGCGCGACCAAGAAGGCAAGGTGTACCCCTTGGCCCGGGAAGCCCCGGAAGACTCGGGGAAAACTTGTGACAAATGCGGCAAGTCGATGATTTACAAACAGGGCCGTTTTGGCCGCTTTCTCGCTTGCTCAGGCTATCCGACCTGCAAAAACGTCGAAACAATCGGCACCGGAGTTCACTGCCCGACCAAGGATTGCCCCGGGGAAATCGTGCAAAAGGTTTCCAAACGAGGCAAGGTTTTTTACAGTTGCAATCGCTATCCCAAGTGCAGCTTCGCCCTTTGGGACAAACCGGTCGCAACAACCTGTCCGCTTTGTAATTCCCCATATCTGCTGGAAAAAGAGAGCAAAAATGGGCGGCGGCAGTTGTGCCCGGACAAAAACTGCGGCTATCGAGAGGAGGGATTACCGGAAAATGAAACTTAAAACGGCGGTATTGCAACACGAGGCCTTCCTCGCGCATGATCCAGGGCCGAGGCACGTGGAAATACCCCAGCGTTTGGTCGGGCTTTATCGGGAGCTGGCCCGTCCTGAACAACGACAACGGTTTCTCTTCCCCGATTTTGCCGCGGCCACTGAAGACACTCTGGCTCTGAACCACGATCGACGCTACATCGCACAGGTGGCCACCACCGCTGGGCACTCCCGCAAATGTCTCGATCCCGACACCTATACCTCGGCCCGCTCTTATGAGGCAGCCTGCCTGGCTGCCGGGGCGGTGGTGCGGGCCGTTGATCTGGTGACGACAGGTGAGATTGACAACGCCTTCGCCCTGATTCGACCGCCGGGGCATCATGCCGAGCATGACCATAGCAGCGGGTTCTGTCTTTTCAACAATATCGCCGTGGGGGCCCAACACGCCCTGAAAAACCGGGGGTTAGAACGGATTCTGATCGTTGACTGGGACCTTCATCACGGCAACGGCAGCCAAAATGCCTTTTATCACACGGACCGGGTACTCTTTTTCTCCAGCCATCTGTACCCCTGTTTCCCGGGGTCTGGCGCATTGAGTGAAACCGGCAATGGGCCGGGCGCCGGCTATACCGTTAACGTTCCCCTGCCGGGTGGCCAGGATGACGAGGATTTCGCACGGATTTTCAATGAACTGCTCACCCCTTTGGCCAAACAGTACCGACCCGAACTAATCCTGGTTTCCGTCGGGTTCGACACTTACAGTGGCGACCCTTTGGGCACCATGATGGTCAGTGAGAACGGCTATGCCTATATGACCGGAGTTCTCAATGATCTGGCCCGCGAGCTTTGCGACGGACGGCTGGTTCTGGTCCTTGAGGGCGGCTATGACCTGGGCATTATGGAACGGGGGGCGCTGGCCTGTCTGGGGGAGTTGGCTTGCGATCAACCCTTGGCCAAGCCAATCCGGGAACACCTGTATCAGGCCGCAAGCCCGCTGCGGGCCTTGGAACATGCCCGGGAAATGGCAAAAAAACACTGGACAATTCCGGGTTGATCTGACTATTTAACCCCTGAACGGAAAATGCTAAACTTAAGTTTAATACAAGGATTATAGCCTGTTTTTTATGATGAGGATTTTGTAAAAGCTGTTAGCTTTGGGAAGATTTTCAGAACAAGGACTTTAACATGCATATTGATCCTGAAGAGGTGATTAAGGTCGCTCGATTGGCCCGGCTGGAGCTTGCGCCGGATGAGATCGCTGATCTTGCCACTGAGCTGAGCCGGATTTTGCGATACGTCGATAAATTGCGGGAAATTGACACCACCGGGGTGGATCCCTTATACCACGCCTTGCCCCTGGTCAACGCCTTGCGGGAAGATGAGGTGCTGGCCTCGCTGCCCCGGCAGGAAGCCTTGGCCAACGCGCCGCTGGCGTCGGCTGAGGCCTTTGTGGTTCCCCGGATTCTTTGATAATGACTATCCACCAGTTGACCATCGGCCAGTTGGCCACCGCTCTGGCCAACCGCGAAATTTCATCCACGGCGGCCACCGCCGCGATTTTTGCCCGGATTGAGGCCGGCAAAAAGATTAACGCCTATATCACTCTCGATCGGGAAGGCGCGCTGGCCGCCGCGGCCGCCGCCGATCAACGGCTGGCGGCGGGGGGGGCTCCGCCGCTGTGCGGGGTTCCTATTGCCATCAAGGATGCCTTGTGCACCAAAGGCTTGCTGACCACCAGCGGCTCAAAAATGTTGGCAAACTTTGTTCCGTCCTACGATGCCACGGTGGTGGAGAAACTGCGGGCCGCCGGGGCGGTGATCGTCGGCAAGGCCACCATGGATGAGTTTGCCATGGGCTCGACCAACGAAAACACAACTTTTGCGGTGCCGCTAAACCCCTGGAACCTTGATTATATCTGCGGCGGCTCCAGTGGCGGCTCGGCGGCGGCGGTGGCCGCTGATCAGTGTATGGCTGCTTTAGGTTCCGATACCGGTGGTTCTATCCGCCAACCCGCTTCCCATTGCGGCGTGGTGGGGTTTAAGCCCACCTACGGTCGGGTTTCTCGTTACGGCTTGTTGGCGTTTGCCTCGTCCCTGGACCAGGTGGGGCCACTCACCAAAAATGTCCGGGACGCGGCCCTGATGCTCAATGTTATTTGCGGCCACGATCCCCGGGACTCCACCTCGGTGCGCCGGGGGACGCCGGATTTCGTTGTCGCCTGCGAGCAGGGATTGCAACAGGGGTTAACCGGTTTGCGCCTGGGCCTGCCCCGGGAATACTTTGAACTTGGCCTGGATCCCGAAGTTCAACAGGTGGTGGCGGCGGCCGTAGAGCGTTTGGTGGCGGGGGGGGCTGAAATTTGTGAAATCAGCCTGCCCCGTACCGCATACGGGGTGGCCGCCTATTATGTGATTGCCGCCGCCGAGGCCAGTTCCAACCTGGCCCGTTATGACGGGGTGCGCTTCGGCCATCGGGATCTGGCCGCCGATGAGCTGGAAGCCATGTATAGTCGCAGCCGTTCCCAGGGTTTTGGCTCTGAGGTTAAACGCCGGATCATCATCGGCACCTACGCTCTGTCATCGGGTTACTATGATGCCTATTATCGTAAGGCCTCCCAGATTCGAACCCTGATTATCGAGGATTATCGCCGGGCCTTGGCCCAATGCGATGTTATTGTTTCGCCGGTAACTCCGACTCTCGCCTGGCCGCTGGGGGCCAAAGGCGACCCCTTAAGCATATATCAGACTGATATCTTGACCATTCCCACCAACCTGGCGGGGTTGCCGGGAATGTCCTTGCCCTGTGGTTTCAGCCGTGGAGGCTTACCCATCGGCTTGCAACTGCAAGCCGGGCATTTCCGGGAAGATCTGCTGTTGCGAGTGGCGGCCAATCTGGAAAAAAGCCTGGGGCTGACCGACTTTAAGGGCTCACCCAAAAATAAGTGAAGGCCACCTTGAAAAATTGCTCTTTCGCCTGATTTCTGCGTTATGCTCAAAAAATTATCCTCGGAATATCAACCATATGCCTGCGGTAATTTTTTTTACGTGCCGTAAGCTCGAACAAAATAGCTAATTTTTCAAGGTAATCTGAACTATTTGGGTGGGAACACCAAATTGGCCTAATCACGCTCTGCGTGCGCCCTAAGGAATTTTTATGACGATCAAGGTTGCTCACCGTATTGCTGAACTGGTACCCTATCCGCCGGGCAAGCCCATTGAGGAGTTGGAACGGGAACTGGGAATCAGCGGTTCCATTAAACTGGCCTCTAACGAAAACGCCTTGGGGCCATCCCCCAAAGCGGTGGCGGCCATTACCGCCGGTTTGTCCCGGCTGCACCGCTACCCCGATGGCAGTTGCTATTACCTGAGACAGGCTTTGGCAGTCCGGTTGGCAGTGGCCCCGGAGTGTCTGGTTTTCGGCAACGGTTCCAGTGAAATTATTGGCCTGCTGGTCGCCGCTTTTGTCGAGCCCGGCGACGAGGTGATCACCTCATATCCCACCTTTCTCGTTTATCAAAACGTGGTCAGGGCCCAGGGCGGGGTCAACCGAGTGGTGCCATTAACAGCGATGCACCACGATCTGGGCGCCATCCTGACAACAATCAACCAACGCACCCGGATGATTTTTCTCGACAACCCCAACAACCCCACCGGTACGGTTTTCAACGCTGCTCAGTTTGAAAATTTTCTTGATCAGGTGCCGGAGCAGGTCGTGGTGGTTGTTGATGAAGCTTACGTTGATTTTGTCGCAACAGATCTTCGCCTGGATACTCGTCGCTATCTGGATGCGCCAACTCCGGTGGTGGCTCTGCGTACTTTTTCGAAAGCCTACGGACTAGCCGGCCTGCGGGTGGGTTACGGTCTGATGAATCCGGAGCTGGCCAGCCACCTTCAGCGGGTCCGCCAGCCCTTTAATGTCAGCGTGCCGGCCCAGATGGGGGCTTTAGCCGCCCTTGAGGACGAGGGACATTGCCGCCTTAGCTTAGCGATAACCAACCAGGAAAAGACCAGACTGACGGGGGCAATGGCCGAGCTCGGCTGCCAGACTTTTCCCAGTCAGGCCAATTTCTTGCTCATCGATATCGGAGGTGAGGGGCAAACATTGTACGAACACCTGTTGCGCCAAGGGGTGATTGTCCGCGCGATGAATGCTTACGGTTATCCCGGTTATATCAGGGTAACTCCAGGTAAACCTGAGGAAAACGACCGCTTCTTGGGCGCTTTGACCCACAGTCTCCAAGAACTGGGCTATGGGTGCTGAAAAAATAGCCATAGTTACCATTGACGGTCCTTCCGGCGCGGGTAAAAGTACGATCAGTCGCAGGCTAGCCCGTCGCCTGGGGTTCACCTACCTGGATACCGGGGCGATGTATCGGGCCGTGGGGCTGCACATCCACCGTCTGGGCCTTAATTTCAACACCGTCGATCCCGGCGACGCCCTTGACCCGGTTGGCGTCCTCCGTCTTCCCTGTCCTGCCCCCCCTTCTCTTCCTCCCCATCACTCCCGTCCTCTCCGCCCCTCCGATGTTGCCAAGACCCCCGGCGCCACCGAGTCCCTCAATCCCGACTTAATCCCCAATGCCACCGACTTTCCTAACCCCAACTCGATCCCTGATGTCACTGGTTCTTGCAAGCCCCACCTTAACCATACCTCTGATGACCTCACCTTTTCCAAGGCGCTGGAAACCTGTTTGATGGATCTGATCATCGAACTGACCCCAACGAGAGATGATGACGTTCGGGTGCATCTTAATGGTGAGGATGTCTCCACCGTCATTCGCCGCCCGGAGATGGCGCTTGCCGCCTCGCGCATCTCCGCCTATCCTCAGATTCGACGCAAACTCACCGAGTTGCAGCGAGAGATCGCCGTCCGGGCCCAGGGAGGTTTGGTGGCTGAAGGCCGCGATATGGGCACAGTGGTTTTCCCTGCCGCCGCCCACAAGTTTTACCTCGATGCCGCCCCGGAGATCCGGGCGCAAAGGCGTTGCGCGCAAATGCGTTTGCGGGGAGAAGAACCTGTTTACCGGGAAATACTTGAGCAGATCAAAAAACGCGACTACGCCGATTCTCAACGCGCTTTGGCCCCCCTGCGACCAGCCGTCGATGCAGTGATTGTCGATTCGTCACGGCTAAGCCCTGAAGCGGTGGTGGATTTCATGCTGTCCAAGATCCAACAAAATTGACCTAACCATGTCCCATAACTGCTCAGGAGTGCTCCATATTGGTTCACTTGGGCTTCGAAACAACCTGTGCTATGCGAGAAGGCCAACATGGGGCAAGATGGGCGCCCCTGAACAGTTATTTAACTTTTAACTATCAGCTTTGGAATAAAACCCACTCAACATCATTTTCCAAGCCGACAGCGAGGCAAGGGATATATTCCGAAAAAAAGAGTAAACAGGAGATAATTACAGCTAGTGAGAGAAAAACGGATGATTTATCATTTAATTAAATAATAACCTTGCTCGACTGATAGACCCTAGTCCATCGAAAACACAGCCAAAAAACAGCTTAAAAAAAAGATGCCTGTTTATAGCTTGTTAACTGGTGTTCAGAGTTATGACCGGGCAAAATCGACTCTTTTGTGCTGTTGAAAAGCCATCTGAAACTTTTGAGAAAATGGTCGTACGAGGCTTTTGACAGTCATCCGTTGGTTGAATATAAAGATCGCATAAATATGACGGTTATCATGGTAATCATGGTCCCAATAGCCGATAGCCGATAGCTAAAGAGAGGAGGAATGATGGTGAGCATGATTTGGCCTGAGGTGCGAAAAATTTTGCGCCAGCAGCTTCCTGAAGGCGCTTTTAATCTGTGGATCGAACCCTTGCGCTGTCTGAGAGAAGACCGCGAGGGCTCTGATGGTGGAGTTATTGATCTGGCTGGCCCGGATCGTTTTTTCTGCTCCTGGGTGGCGGACAACTACCTGCCTGTAATCAAAGAAATTCTGGGTCGCCTGGATCGGGTAAACGTTAAGGTCCATTTCCGGGTTGACCCCAATCAGGTTGAACATTCAGTGGTCGAGCAGCCCGCAAAACATGCCCGGGGGGAACAACTGTGTTTGCCGCAAATGCCCGCCGAGCGCTCTCGAATTCGCACCCTTCACCCCCGGTACATCTTCGATGAGTTCATGGTTGGCGACTCCAATGCCCTGGCCTACACGGCCTGTCAATCTATCGCCCTCAACACCGCCGATACTGAGCCCTGTGTTTATATTAATTCCGGCACCGGCCTGGGCAAAAGTCACCTGGCTCAGGCGGTGGCCCACCATCTCTACAACCATGCCCCAAGCACCAGGCTGTGTTGCCTGACCTCCCAGCAGTTCACCGCCGAACTGGTTCGGCACATCAAGAGCAACACCATGGATCAATTCAAGGAACGGTTTCAGCGCCAGTGTGATGTCTTGCTGGTGGAGGACATTCAAACCCTGGCGGGCCGAGTCAAGACCCAGGTCGAACTGGCCGAGGCGGTGGACTGCCTGCTGGAAAGTGGTCGGCGCGTTCTTTTTACCGGCTCCATGGGGCCTCAGGAAATCCCCGATCTTGATTTGGGAGTACGCTCCCGCTTGGCGGCTGGCTTGGTTACGGTCATCAATCCACCCGACCTGAAAACCCGCGGCTTGATCGTCCGGCGTAAGGCGGCCTATCATCATCTGACCTTAGATGAGGAGATGGTGGGATATCTGGCGGAAAAAATTCGGGGGGACATTCGGCGAGTGGAAAGCGCCATCGTCATGATCAAAGCCAAAGCCAGCCTACAAAAGAACCCGCCGACCATGGCCATGATCCGGGAGGTGGTGGCCACAGTGATCGGTCATGAGGCCCTCGGTCTTTCCCCTGAGGTCATCCGTGATTTTGTGGCCGCGCAGTTTCAGGTCAAGGTGGAAGATCTACAATCAAAGTCACGCAAGAAAGAGGTGGCTTTCCCCCGTCAGGTTTCGATGTATCTGACCCGCAAACTCACCGATGAAGCCTTAGCTGCCATTGGTAGGGCCTTCAACCGTGATCACTCCACGGTGATTCATTCCATTCGCGTGGTCACCGAAGCGGTGGCCCGCAGTGGCAGTGTTCGCGGTCAGGTTGATCTCCTGACCAAGCGTTTGCGCCAGCGCCAGCAATAACCCTGGCCGGAAGTGAGTCGAGCCGGAAGGACCCCGGACCCCAACTTACAGCAAGCAGTAAACTTGGTCAGAAATAAACCGGGCGGACGGCGGCTCGCTCTGTGTTACTCTGACCCTGCATGATTTGGTCGGCAACCCTTTGGGCGGCTTGGATCATTTCGTTGATTCCAATCCCGTCCCAGCCAAAGCCGGTAAGGTGCAATTGCGGGTGTTGCCGGGCCAGGGTTTGGCGCCAGCACAGCAAGTTGGCGTGATCCGCTTCCAGTTGAGGGATGCCACCGGCGCCGCGCAGCACCCGGACGAAGACCGGGGGGGCCTTGAGCGGCAGCAAGCGGCGAAGATCCTGATAAATGTTGGCAACCATCGCGTCGTCGTCCAGCTCCAGTCGTTCTGGATGGCGGCGGCCACCGACCAGGGCTTCCAGCAGAAGATGTCCGGCCGGGGCGCGGGCAGGAAACATCTGGGAGGAAAAGAGGGCCCCCAGGGTGAAGCGACCCTCCCGCTCCGGCGCCAGATAGCCAAAGCCGGCGGGCACGGCGGCGTCCTCTCGGCGAAACCCCAGGGCCACTGTGGCAATCCGGGCTTCGGGAATAGTGGCGATCGGCGGGGTGAAGGCCGACAGCAGCCTTAAGGCCTGATTCACCGGCAGGGCCAGAATCAGGTGCTCCGCTTGGCGCACGCCTCCCCGGCCCGTCACCTCCCAGCCGCCCTCAGCCAGAGGGCGGATACTCTCCACTCCAGATTGATAGCGGATATTTTGCTCCCGGCTCAGGCGGCTTACCAAATACTCCATGCCCTGGGGAAAGCTGGTCATCGCTGGCAGCCGACCGCCGGCCGCCGGTTGTTCAGGCTCTTTTTCGCGGCTTTTTCCAGCGTTTTGTTCCGTGGCTGGTTGCGCCTGTTTTTTACGTCGGCGCTCTCGCCATAAACCGCGGAGCAGGGAACCATATTCCTTTTCCAGACGCCTTACCCCCGGCATTACCACATCGATGCTTAAACGCTGATAGTCGCCAGCGAAGGTGCCGGTAACCGCCGTGTCCACCAAAGGTAGAACTTCAGGGCCGAAGCGATGTTCGGCCCACTGGCCGATGCTGTGGCCGTCGGCCAAGGGCTTTTTGCACGGTTCGACCGCCAATCGCAGCTTACCTTTTAACGAGAGCAGGGGAGTGCGTAGCAAACCTAAAGGACTTTGGGGAAGAGGCACCAGGCGACCTTGATTGCAGACAAAACGGACATTGTTAGCCAACGGGGCCTTAATTGCTTCCCGGGCCAGACCAGTTGCGGTCAACAGTTGTCGGCTTGCCGAATTATTGTCGAGAAAACCGTGCGGTCCCCATTCAGCCAAGTATCCCCCCTCGTTAAATGAACGAATCACCCCACCCGATCGGGTGCCGGACTCCAGGATCAGGGGGAGACTTTGTTGATCGGCCAGAAAGTGGGCGACGGCCAGGCCGGAAAGCCCGGCTCCGACGATAATGATTTCGTAGTGGTCATTCATGGCATAATTACTCTCCCATAACTACTCAAGGTGGCCTCAAGTTCAAGGGTAAATATTTACTACCATTCGATGCCTTTTTGGGCGGCCACGCCTTGGGTGAAGGGGTGTTTGATCTCCCGCATTTCGGTGACCAAATCAGCTACGGTCAGTAGTTGTTGAGGGGCGTGGCGGCCGGTAATCACCAGGTGCATTGCCGTTGAACGCTTTTGCAAAGTCGCCAACATTTCTTCTGGGCTGAGAATGGCAAAATGGAGCAGATAAGTCAGTTCATCCAGCACCACCAGATCGTGAGCCCCAGCACTGATTTTTTCGGTGGCCAGCTGCCAGCCCGCGAGAGCGCTTGCCCGAAAATTGGCCAAATCCTTATCTCGCCAGCTAAAACCAGAACCAACCTGATGGACTTCCACCTGATCGCCAAAGCCTTGCAGGGCCTCAAGTTCGCCGCTTGGGCGGTTTTTGACAAACTGAACCACACAAACTCGAAGCCCGTAGCCAACAGCGCGCAAGACCTGACCGAAGGCCGCGCAAGTCTTGCCCTTGCCGGGGCCGGTGTAAACAATCAGCAAGCCTTTGGTCATGGTTGATCCCTCGCGGTTTTCTGGGAAGAGACAAAATCCTGGTTAAAAAATTTTTTTAGTTATTCTTCGAGATATTTTCGCTCCCGGGGCTTGGCAGAGTCCAAGGTCCTGCGGACCTTATCCTGGATAAATACCTCAATCAGTCGAGCCTGGAATTTTTCTTCGCTGCTGTCAGCGGACAGTTGGTGGAGCAAAAGAGCGCTGCTGCCAAGCAGCGTCAGGAAAATAATCAGGGCCAGCCGAACTTTGCGGTGATGCCGGCCAATCAACCGGGGATTTTCCTCGCTGGCGGTCAGGTAGTCAATGCGCTGGCCGATGCTAAAATGATGCCAACTGGGCAGATTACGGATTTTGCCTCCCGCCCTGGCAATTTTTTCAAAGACCCCGATCAGCGGCTCAGCCCTACCCATCGCCTCTAAGGCGTAAAGATCAGCTTGGCGTTCAAAGTTACGCATAAAAAAACCTAACAGTAAACGAAAATAGACCATGAGCAGGAGCAGCAGGATCATGGTCATAGCCAAGCCAATGATGGCCTTCGGCGATTTGTCGGTAAGCGCCATAAGCCAGCCAAGCAGACTGGAATCGAGCAGTAACCACAAAAGAGGAAAAGAAACCAGGTGGACCAAAAGGGCGAAACTCAGCAGGAAAAGCAGGTAAAAAAACAGGTGGTGCTGGCGGACATGGCCGATTTCGTGAGCTACCACCGCTTCCAGCTCCTCGCTACTAACCGTTTGGATCATGGCGGGGGTGATCAAGATGTAACGAAAATGGCGGGTCAGCCCCATGACGCCAGCGGTGAGCGGACGTCCCTCAAAAAGTGGCCAAAGGACAATGTCGCGAAATTGGACCCGATGGGCCCGGCATAAATTTTCCAGTCGGCGGCGCAGCGGGCCCGCCGGTAGCGGACGGCAGTTCCACAGCCGGGTAGCCAGCCAGGGAAAGATCAGGAGCAGGGGGAGAAAAAAAGCCAGAATGATCAAAAGCTCGCCCCAGGGCGCGGCCAGTATTTTTTGCATCGTGGCAAAAGGGGCCAGGGCCAGCAGATCGATCAGCAGGGTAAGCAGTAGCCACGGCAGCATGATGACCAGATTGAGTTTGATATTGGCCGCAAGAAAGGGCCAGAGACGATGGTCGGCGGCAAAAATCCGGCAGTAACTTGGGCGGGCCCGGCCCCAGGCCAAGAGTCGATAACCGAGAAAAAGGGCCAGACCGGCATGGGAAATCAGGGAGGGCAAGAAGTCGGTGGCCCCAAGTTTAGCAAAATAATACGTGATATCAAGCAAATAAACGTCAGCGGCGAGACTGATAAGGGCTAAAATGGCAAGGCGATGCTCGAGCTTGAAGTAAACGGCGACGCTACGCGGTCCAGGGCGGCGAAAATAGTGATGACTGATGGCGATAAAAATCGCGCTTTTGAGCCCGAAAAGAAAAAGGGTAACCAGGCCGGAAAACTGTGGCTCTGCGGGAACCTCCCGGGTGATGAGGATCAGCACAGCCAGCAGCAGATAAATAAGACTGTTGTACGACAAGGCAGGCCCTCTACGGTTCTAAGGGGCGACGGGATGGCCACCGGCATCTCTTTTACAAGTTGATAATCCCTAGCAAAAAAAATACAATGGGACAAGGAGAAAGAAGGAGAAGGATGAAAGAGAGGGGAGAAAGGCGGTGTCCCGGTTCCACGGCCCAGTCAAGGAGGATGAATTATGGCGGCAGAGGGCGTGTTATACAGAAATTTCAATGAATTACCTGCTCAGGCCAAGCTTAGCCAACTGGCCCTTAACCCCCTTGATCTCAGTCGGCCCGGGGTGGTTAATCCGGAGAGGATTGCCAACTATCGAGCCAGCGGCGGTGGTTTTGATCTGCTTTTTTTTGGCCAGCGCTTAGATGAGCGAGCCTTGGCGGCTTTGCAGGAGTTGGCGGATGAAAGTCAAGCGGTGCGTCAGTTTGCGGCCATGCGCCAGGGGGCGGTACTCAACCTGATCGAGGGTTTTGCCAGCGAAAACCGCCAGGTGCTCCATTGCAGTTGCCGGGATGTTTTCAGTAAGATGCCGGTTGAACCGAAATCAGCGGAGCAAGCCAAGACGGAGTTGGCCAAGTTGCGTTGTTTTCTTATGGAGCTGGCCGATGGTCGCCTGAGCGCCCCCAATGGGGAGCCCTTTACCGGGATGATTCAGGTGGGCATTGGCGGCTCGGATCTCGGCCCCCGGGCCCTCTATCTGGCCCTTAAGGCTTACGCCCGGCCGGATCGGGTGGTCAAGTTCATCAGCAATGTTGACCCCGATGACGCGGCCGCGGTCTTAGGCGAGCTTGACCTTGCCCGAACCCTGGTCAATGTGGTTTCCAAAAGTGGCGCCACCCTGGAAACCCTGGCCAACGAGGAGTTGGCGCGCCAGGCTTATCGCCGAGCCGGACTTAAACCGGAAGACTATTTCGTTGCCGTCACCGGCCAGGGCAGTCCGATGGACAACCCCCGCAACTACCTGCGTTCTTTTTATCTGTTTGACTATGTCGGGGGCCGTTACAGCGCCACCTCGATGGTCGGCCTGGTAATGCTGGGCTTTGCCCTGGGCTATGAGGGGGCGCTGGCAATTTTGCGAGGAGCCTGGCGGATGGATGGGGCCGCCTTAGAGCCGGAAATTGGCAAAAACCCGGCCCTGCTCCTGGCCCTGCTGGGGATATGGAACCGCAACTTCCTGAACTACGAAAGTCTGGCGGTGTTGCCCTACAGTCAGGCCCTGACGCGTTTTGTCGCCCATCTCCAGCAATTGGACATGGAGAGCAACGGCAAGTCGATAACTCGTCAAGGCCAAGAGCTGGCCTGGCAAAGCGGCCCTATTGTCTGGGGGGAGCCGGGCACCAACGGCCAGCACTCTTTTTATCAGTTGCTTCATCAGGGCACCGGCCTAGCCCCGGTGGAGTTCATCGGTTTTCGCCAGAACCAGTACGCTCAGGACCTGGTTTTGCAAGACACCACCGCCCAGGAAAAACTGCTGGCCAATCTTCTGGCCCAGTCTCTGGCCTTGGCGCTGGGCCAGACCGACGCCAACCCCAATCGTCGCTTTCCGGGCAACCGCCCCAGCAGCATCTTGCTGACCGATCGATTGACCCCGGAAAGCATGGGGGCGCTGTTGGCCTTGTATGAGGCCAAGGTGGTCTTTCAGGGTTTTGTCTGGAACATCAACTCCTTTGACCAGGAAGGAGTGCAGTTGGGCAAAACCCTGGCCAGTCGCCTGCTGGCCCACTACGCCGCCCGCCGCCGCAAGCAACCCGCACCCGCCGACCCCTTGGCTCAAGCCTTGCTGGCCGCCGCCAAACTGGTTTAATTCTGCTTTGAACTTGTTGAACATTTTGCCACCTAGGCAAAGGAAAGGGAGCAGGAACCAGGGGACAGGGGACAGTATTGATTTCGTAAACCTTACATCGTGCCCGTCGCTCGACCGACAGCAGCGTTTGGCCTACAACTCTGATGGCCACCTTGAAAAATTGCTCTTTCGCCGATTTCTGCGTTATGCTCAAAAATTATCCTCGAAATATCAACCATATGCCTGCGGTAATTTTTTTTACGTGCCCTGAACTCGAACAAAACAGCTAATTTTTCAAGGTGGCCTTGTCACGTCACCGGCCAACCCCAAAGTAGCTGAAGCCCATTTCCCGTAGCCTTGCCGGTTCATAAACATTGCGCAAATCGATAAACACCGGGGTTTTCATGCTGCTTTGTACGCGCTTGAGATCCAGGGCCCGGTATTGGTTCCATTCGGTCATCAAGACCAGGGCGTCGGCGCCGCGGCAAACTTGGTAGGGGTTGTCGGCAAACTCTGTTTCCGGCGGCAGGTATTTGGCCGCCTCCTGCATTCCCTGGGGGTCGTGGGCGATAATTCGGGCGCCCTTTTCGATCAGGGCCGGGAGGATGGTCAAGGATGGGGCCTCCCGCATGTCGTCGGTCTCCGGTTTGAAAGTCAGGCCTAAGACCCCGATGGTCTTGCCGACTTCGCAACCGCCCACGGCCTCGCGAATTTTTTTCACCATCCGGGCCTTCTGGGCCGCGTTCACCTCCACCGCCGCCTCAACGATACGGGCGCTTACCCCGTATTCCTGCACGGTTCGCAATAAGGCGATAGTGTCCTTGGGGAAACAGGATCCGCCGTAGCCGGGGCCGGGGTGCAGGAACTTTTTGCCAATCCGGCCATCCAAACCAATAGCCGATGCCAGGGCGACGACGTCGGCCCCCACGGCCTCGCAGATGTTTGCCATCTCGTTGATATAACTAATTTTTACGGCCAGAAAGGCGTTGGCCGCGTACTTGATGAGTTCCGCGGTTTCCGGGCTGGTGACCACCACCGGCGTTTCGCTGAGATAAAGAGGTTTGTATATCTCACGCAACACCGCCTCGGCCCGCTGGTTATCCACGCCGATCACTACCCGGTCCGGTCGCATAAAATCAGGAATCGCCGCTCCTTCTCGCAAAAATTCCGGGTTTGAGGCGACATCAAAATCCGCCGCCGGGTTGATTTCCCGGATAATTCGCGCTACCTGACGGGCCGTACCCACCGGGACCGTGCTTTTATCGACCACCACCGTGTAGTCGGCAAGGTGCGGGGCCAGCTCTCGCGCCGCCGCGTAAACATAGCTGAGATCGGCATAGCCATTGCCCCGCCTGCTCGACGGGGTGCCCACCGCGATAAACACCGCCTCAACCTGCGATACCGTGGGACCAAGGTCGGAGCTAAAGCGCAGTCGGCCGTCAGCCACGTTTTTGGCCACCAGATCGACCAGGCCTGGTTCGTAAATGGGGACCTGACCCTGGCAAAGACTGGATACCTTGGCGGCATCGTTATCGACACAAACCACCTCGTGGCCGAATTCAGAAAAGCAGGCGCCGCTTACCAGCCCGACATAACCGGCGCCGATGACGGCAATTTTCACGAATAATACCTCCGATACCACTCAACAAAGCATTGCAGCCCCACCTCGATCGGAGTGCTGGGTTTAAAGCCGGTATCCCGGACCAGGTCATCAATGTCCGCGTAAGTTGCCGGCACATCACCATCTTGCATCGGCAGAAAATTCTTGTTGGCCTTTTGGCCTAGGCATTCTTCCAGCACTTCGATGAAGTGCATCAGGCCTTCTTTTTGATTATTGCCGATATTGTAGATGCGGTATGGGGCCCAACTGGTAGCCGGGTCCGGCCGGCTTTGGTCCCAGGCCGGGTTCGGGGTCGGGGCAAGCTCGATGACCCGGGCCACCCCCTCGATGATATCGTCGATATAGGTAAAGTCTCGCTCCATCCGGCCGTGATTAAAGATGTTGATCGGCTCGCCGGCTAAAATCGCCCTGGTGAAAAGGAAGTAGGCCATATCCGGCCGCCCCCACGGCCCATAGACCGTAAAAAAACGCAGCCCCGTGGTCCGCAGCCCGTAAAGGTGGCTGTAGGCATGGGCCATCATCTCGCCCGATTTTTTGGTGGCGGCGTAGAGCGAAACCGGGTGATCAACCTGGTCGTGGACAGAAAAAGGCATACGGGTATTACCCCCATACACCGAACTCGACGAGGCAAAAACCAGGTGCGCCACGCCACTGTGCCGACATCCTTCAAGGATGTTGAGAAAACCAAGGAGATTGGAGTCGCCATAAGCATGGGGGTTGCTCAACGAGTAGCGAACCCCGGCCTGGGCGGCCAGGTTGACTACCGCCGCGAAGCGGTGAGTGGCGAAAAGCTGCTCCATCCCGACCCGATCGGCCAGGTCTAAGGGCTGAAAGGAAAAGGCCGGCGAGTTTAGCCAGCCCAACCGAGCCTTCTTCAGGCCGGGGTCGTAATAGTCGTTGAGGTTATCAATGCCGACCACCTGCCAACCTTCGGCAAGCAACCTCTTGGCTAAAAATGAGCCGATAAAACCGGCGGCTCCGGTGATCAGTATTTTTTTCATGGCGACATCAGGGTTTTGGCCGGCTCCCGCTGGCCCTATTAGGCTCCCGTATTAGGTTTCTTGTCGGAATTTTGCCGGGGGCTTATCAGGAGTTTATCAGGATAATGTCATGATTTCGCCAGAACCTTGCTAAGATTTTGTCAAGATTATGTCAGAACCCTGTCGGAATTGCAATCTTGCCGAAACCTTGTAATGAACGGCTTCGGTCTTGCGAAGATCGGGGGATTCTACCAGAAAAAATAAAAGAGAACCAGCCCCAGGACAATACGGTAAATTACAAATGGCTGCATCCCGATCCGACGAATGAAGGCCAGAAAATAGTGGATACAGAGATAGGCGCTGATCCCGGAGATCACGGCCCCCAAAGCCATACCGGCCCAGTCCACCGCGTCTTCACCGCGAATCAGGTTAAAGCTTTCCAGGCCGACGGCCAGGAAAATCACGGGAATCGAGAGGAGAAAAGAGAAACGACTGGCCGCCTCGCGGCTTAAACCCAGAAAAAGGGCGGCGGTCATGGTGACCCCTGAACGGGAAGCGCCGGGGATCAGGGCCAGGGCCTGGGCGCAACCGATAATGGCGATATCCCGCCAGCTTAAACTGTGTTCGTCCCGATAGTTTTGCTGTTGCCGGTCCGACCAGGCCAGAAGCAGGCCAAAGCCGATCAGGCTGGCGGCAATCACCAGGGGCGAGCGCCACTGATTTTCTACCACCCCCCGCAAAAGCAATCCGGCCAGACCCACCGGAATAGTCGCCAACAATACCCCCCAGGCCAGCCTGCTTTCCCCCACCAGCTCGCGCCTAACCAGTGACAATCTAAAATCCCGACTCATCGCCGACAATTCCCGCCGAAAATAGCTGAGTACCGCCGCCAAACTGCCCAGATGAACGGCGACATCGAAACTCAAGCCCTGATCCACCCAGTCGGTGAAGACCGGCACCAGGATTAGATGAGCGGCAGAGGAGATGGGTAGAAACTCGGTGAGCCCCTGAATCAGGGCCAGAATGAAAATTTGCAGCAAATCCATGGGGCAGCTATAATGACCTGAAAGACTCGGGTCAACAAAAAAAACGGACGCGACTTGCCTTAAGCTCGGCCATTGTGGTAAGGGTAATTACTGTCGAGAAGGTGTCCGCTTTTATCACCTTAGCAACGGCAAAAACATGAATAATTCCCCCCGACTTTTATCCCTGGAGGTTATGGAAAAGGCCGCCGACTGTCTGCGGACCCTGGCTCACCCTCATCGCCTGAGAATAGTTCAAATCCTGCTGGACCACGAGGAGTCGGTGGGCGAACTGGCTCGGGCCTGTCAACTGCCCAGTCATCATGATGTCCGAGCATCTGCGCCTGTTGAAAGACCGAGGATTTCTGAAAAACCAGCGAGAAGGACGCAAGGTGCTTTACCGGATTGCCGAACCGGCTCTGGCCGGCATCATGCATTGCATTGAGGACCGTTTTGGCTCAGGAGAGGGAAATCCCGTCAACAATCAGGAGTGATGGAGGGGAAGAAACAACCGCCGACCGGGAGCCTCGCCTTTCGGCGGGCAAGCCCCTGGTCGGCGGGAAAGGCTTAGAACCTGGCATCGAAGGTCAAATAAACCTGATTGGCTGTGTCAGTCACGTTTAGCTCCATGCCGGTTGCGGCGGCCCGGTCGGCGGCGCTGCCGATGTCGTAGGGCTTCATGTTCCAGTCCAGAGAACCGGTATAGTTATAGCGGTAATGCCTGGAAACCCAGGCGGAAAAAGGCACTGCCCAGGCGGGAGGCGAGCTCGCCGGGAATGTCGCAAGTCCCGTACACCTCGTAAACGTGGCCGCGGGTGGCGAGCTTGGAGGCGTAGATATCGTCATGACCCGGGCTCATCGCGATCCAGTATTTGCCGCCATGGTTATACTCCAAGCCAACCTTAAAGGGTGATTGGGGGTATATCGTAGCGAGCCCCCAGGTAATCAGGCTATCATTCTTTTCGTTGACTGTGGTATTGGCGTTGATATAGCGATCCCGGCTGAAATGATCAAGGCGGGCGCGGAAATCACCGGACCAATGAAAGCGGGTGTCGATATCCTCCCACAGGCTGTCGTCGATGGCGGCGATCTGCTCCCGTTGCTCCTGCTGACCCTGGTTGATCTGCTCCATCTGGGCCTTGAGCTCCGCCAGTTACCGACCCAGTTCTGCGATTTGGGCCTCCAAGTCGACCGCCGCTCCCCCGGCTAAGGCAACCCCCGGCAGCAGCACAGCTCCGGTTAAGGCTAATATGCTGATTAGGGCAGTTCGGGCAGAATGAGAGACATGGCAGAACCTCCTTCACGATTTGTTCATTAAAGGCCTTTTTTCTCGAAGAAACGAAACAAAAAGAACGCTCCAACCGCGATGGCGGCGATCACCAGCCAGTGGCTGACCCCCAGCAGGTTCGACACCGACAGCGCACCGAAATCGCCCAGCGGACGAAGATGAGCCTGGATCCACGGATAGAGAAAAACGAAGACAACCCCGCCAAGCAACATGCCGAGAATCGGCCAGATGACGTGATAGCGCCCCTCCGCCAAAGCCCCAATGCTGGTACCCGGGCAGTAGCCGAGAAAAGCCCAGCCGATGCCGAACAGCAGGCCGCCGACTACCTGCAGACCGAAGCTCAGCCCACGGGGCGCAAAAGAGACCATCCCAAGATCAGCCAGCAAATGGATCCCGATTGAGCCGACGATGATGGCGCTCAACATGAACTTCACGATGGTCATGTCAATCAAGCGCATCGCGCCCACCTGCTTCTCAAAGCGCAGCACCTGGGCTTGCTGCAGCAAGGCGCCAAAAATCATTCCGGTTACCAGCCCCATGATCAATGTCATGACTTACCTCCCTGGTACAAGAGACGGGCGGTAATGATGCCGCCAACAAAGAACATCGACAAAGCCAGCATGCTGCTAACCCCCAACTGGCTGACTCCGCTGATCCCATGACCACTGGGGCACCCCCCGGCCATCCGGGCTCCGACCATGACCAGCACCCCGCCGACCATGGAGTGGACGATACGCAGTCCCAACCGATCACCGAACCGTTCCACCCACATCGGCGGCAGCGATTCAAGTTTAAAGGTACCGCTTAAACGGGCCGCCAAAAAGGCGCCAACTCCAATGCCGATCACAAAAAGCAGTTGCCAGTCGGGGAAAGCGGCCCCGGTTAAGGAACCGCCGTGAACCTGGTAGAATTCCAAATGTTCAAGATTGATGCCGACCATGTCGATAATCCAGGTGGCCGCCCGGGGAAAGGTGGTCGAGGTACCGAGAAACTGCCCCGCAATCCCTACGCTGGCGGTCAGCAGCAAGCCGGCCAGGGCTCCCAGCAGATAAGGTTTATACCACTTTTGCACTGACATTTTCCTTCCTCCGCTAATTTTTTGCTGAAAATCCGGCCGTTGGTTTAATTTACCCGCACTCTTGTGCATTTATGTAGTGATTGCCAAAACGATTGTCAAGTCCCAAGTCCACCGCTGCCCTTTTAAAGAAAATTCGTGAGTCTGACCGTATCCCTAATTCGCCTATTGCATGAATTATTTCATTTCATACGGTAAAGATAATTCTCCATTTTTCTTGAGAATTATATGCCCCCTTGTTACATAAAATTGACAAAATGGATGACCCCAGCAATGATCTTCTTTTCCGGCCGGATCAGCTTTTTTACAATACCGGCATTTCAACCTATGTCTGGATACTTTCCAACCACAAGACCCCGGAACGCAAAGGCAAAATACAGCTTATCAACGCCACCGGCGCAAAGGATGAAAAACTGAATGAGTTTTTCGGTTACTGGCGAGTGACCGTTGAACACCCCCCCGAGGAATGACAAGGGCAAGATCGTTAAAGACCGGCAGGGCAACCCCAAGCCGGACAGCTCATTGCGCGATTTTGAAAATATCCCTTTTCTTGAAAAACTTGAAAAAGATGAAAACGGCAATTTGATTCCACAGACCATCGAGGAATACTTTGACCGCGAGGTCAAGCCCCACGTGCCGGATGCCTGGATTGACGAGAGCAAGACCAAGATCGGCTATGAGATCAACTTCACCAAGTATTTTTATGAGTTCAAGCCCCTGCGCCCACTTGCCGAAATCAAGGCTGACATCCTGAAACTGAAAGAGGAAGCCGCCGAGCTGGGAAAAGTTGTAAAGAAATTCTTTACAACTGCCGCCGACGGCAAGAGATATCAGACTTCCTTCTGCAGCCTGGACGCCATCATCTCGGTGGGCTACCGGATCAAGCCCCATGTTGCCACCCGCTTCCGGCAATGGGCCACCCGCCATATCAAGTCAAGGAGTTTATCATCAAGGGTTTTGTCCTGGATGACGAGCGGTTGAAAAACCCGGACCTGCCCTTTAACTATTTTGATGAACTGCTCCGCCGCATTCAGGATATTCGCACCTCTGAAAAGCGATTCTGTCGGAAGATCACCGATATTTACGCCACCTCTGCTATGTGAAAGGGAGAGTTGGTTGGAAGGGTTTAAAGTCCAGTGAATTTCTCCCTGAAGGTTTTTCCTATTTAGTGACGGGAACAGATTTTGAAGATGGAAAAATCAACTGGAAAGAATGTTACCACATTGATAAAGTAACGATACGAGAAAGACCCATATATCCAACTCCAGGATGACGATTTACTAATCACAAAGGACGGAACCATTGGCAAACTAGCAATAGTTGAGAATCTTGATAAGCTCCCTCAGGTACCTGAGGGGGACAAAAAATCAGCAGCCGCCTGGTGGTCCGGGTGACGGAACGCACCATTGACCGCCGCGGTCAGCGGCTGCCTCTGCCGGACATCGGCGTGGACTACCAGCAAATGCGAGTGGTTGATCCCCGCATCCTCCAAGGTTTCGGCTTGACCGACGTCCGGAAAGGTGATAGGGTTGCCCTTGATTTTTCCCGCGATCAAGAGTTGATCCGCGATCAAAGGTTGACCCTGCGTAACCTGCGCACCGGTCAATCCGTCGCCATCCCACTGCTTGATTGACCGCGGATAAGGCCCCGGCCTCAATCCGCACCTCACCGACCTCTTCAGGAGCAAAACCATGCCGGTAAAACCCCGCCACAATTTCAAGCCCGGGGCCAAACCACCCATTCGCAAAACCCCCTTCGTGGTCATCCTGGGCTTCATGCTTCTCGGGATAATTGGAATCGCCACCGGAGAGCCTCAGCGGGTGTTGGAGCAGACCATTTTGATCTGTCTGAGCTGCATCGGAATCGGCTAAAACATGGGGGCCTTGCGACGCTGGGTTCAAGTTTTATCGACCCTGCTAGTCAACGGTTCATGGGATTTCCCCTTTACCCGCACCATTTACCAGGGCCCGCTTAAGGTTCTTTGCGCCCCCGGTCTGAATTGTCATTCCTGTCCTGCTTCCACCACCTCCTGCCCTATCGGTTCCCTGCAACAACTTCTCGCCGGTTTGCGTTTATCCTTGGAAAATGGCCAGTTCTATTTCGGATTCTACGTCCTCGGATTCATGGGGGTGTTGGGCGGCATCATGGGCCGGGCGGTCTGTGGCTGGCTCTGTCCCTTTGGCCTGATTCAGGATTTGCTCCACCGGATTCCCAGTCGCAAGTTTGCCGTCCCCGCGGGCCTGCGCTACCTGAAATACGGTTTTCTGGTTTTTTTCGTCATCCTGCTGCCGCTGCTGGTTGTCGATCAGTTCGGGAGCGGAGACACCTGGTTCTGTAAATATATCTGTCCGGCCGGCACCCTGACCGCCAGCCTTCCCCTATTGATCATGCAGCCTGACCTGCGTCAAGATTTGGGCCTTCTCTTCTTGAATAAATTCGTCATTATGGTAACATTCCTGACCTGGGCGGTTTACGCCAGCCGACCTTTCTGCCGGACCACCTGCCCCCTGGGCGCTTTTTACGCCCTTTTCAGCAGGGTAAAACTGATTAAGCTGCGGCTTGATCATGCGCGCTGCACCAACTGCGAGGCCTGCCACCAGGTATGCCCGATGGGGGTCAAGTTCAACCAGTCCCCGGATGACGCCGAATGCATCACTTGCCTGGCCTGTATGGACAAAGCCTGTGAGGCCGGCGCCATTTACCTGGAGATCGGCGGAGTGCCGGTGAGCAGCCGAAAAAGGGGTCCGGTAACCACCACCAGTAATCTCAGTTAAACACCGGGGATACTCATGATCATTAAGCAGCTATCTAGGCAACCTTGCCGCATTCTCATTTTTGCCGTTTTCATCCTGGCCTTGGGCCTGAGCCAGGCCCAAGCCATTGAAATGGTCAGTGTAGGCCGACCCCAGGTCAACATGCGCAGCGGTCCGGGGACCAACCATGATGTTTTGTGGGAGCTGGGCCAGGGATTTCCCCTGATGGTCATTGGCCGCCAGGGCAACTGGTTGAAAGTCCGGGATTTCGAAGACGACAAGGGTTGGGTTTACCGCCGCCTGGTGGACCGGACGCCCCATCTGGTGGTTAAAGTTCCGATCGGCAACATCCGCAGCGCTCCCAATGCCAGGGCCCCAATAGTGGGCCAGGCCAAATACGGCGTGGTGCTGCGCACCATGGAGCGGCGAAAAAGCTGGGTCAAAATTAAACATGAAAATGGCCTGACCGGATGGATGGCCCGCGAGCTCCTCTGGGGCTGGTAAGCTTTTACGGTTCTGAGTTTTGCTGAACCCAGGGCTCACGCAACAATAAATTTACATTTTCAGGGGTCGAGGCGCCCGCGTGACAAGGCACGAGGAGGTGCCCTTAATAGCCCCGGCGAACGACTACGATCCGACGGCATAAGGAGGCGGCAAAATTTGCGACAACCTCAACTTCAACCCCGGCCTCAATCCAACTCCAAACCCCAATCCCAAGTCGCCTTGGCCCGTCTTGATCTGAAAATTGCCGGGATGAGTTGCGCCTCCTGCGTGGCCCGGATTGAAAAGGCGCTTAGCCGTCAACCAGGGGTGATGGCGGCCCGGGTCAACCTGGCGGTGGAAAAAGGCTCCATTGACTATGACCCCGCGCTGGTCGGCCCGGAGGAGCTGACGGCGGCGGTAGCTTCCCTGGGTTTTAGGGCGGTCCCGGCCCAGCAGGAACCAGCCATGGCGGATCGTGAGCGAATAGAGCGGGGCCGGGCCATGCGTCGTCTGCAACTTGACTTCGCCTTGGCCGCTTTGCTGACCTCGGCGGTGCTGTTTGGCAGCCTGCCGGAAATGGTGCCCATGCGTTACCATGACTGGGCGGTCGTCGTGGTGCCGGCCTGGTTGGTTAATCCCTTCACCCTGCTGCTGTTGACCACTCCGGTTCAGTTTGTGGCCGGCTGGCGTTTTTATCGGGGGGCCTGGGCGGCCTTAAGCCACAAAACCAGCGACATGAACGTCCTGGTGGCCATGGGGACCACTTCGGCCTGGTCCTACAGCGCCGCCATGACCCTGATGCCCGATTTTCTCACCACCCTGGGCTTCCCTTATCAGCTTTACTATGACGTGGCCACGGTAATCACCACCCTGATTCTGCTGGGCCGCCTGCTTGAGGCCCGGGCCCGGGGCAAGACCTCGGAGGCCATGCGCAAACTTATGGGCCTTAAGGCCAAGACCGCTCGAGTTATTCGTGAGGGCATCCCCGGTGGCGCCGCCGGCGGCATCCCCAATGGCATCCCGATCGACATCCCAATCGAGGAGGTCCAGGTCGGAGAGATCATCCTGGTGCGACCGGGAGAAAAAATTCCGGTGGACGGCGAGTTGATCGCCGGGCGCTCCAGCGTTGATGAGTCGATGCTCACCGGAGAGAGTTTGCCGGTGAGCAAAGAGGTTTCTGACCCGCTGATCGGGGCCACCCTCAACAAGAGCGGCAGCTTTTGGATGCGGGCCACCAAGGTGGGCAAAGACACGATGCTGGCCCGGATTATTCGCCTGGTGGAGGAGGCCCAGGGCTCCAAGGCCCCGGTCCAGCGTTTGGTTGACCAGATCGCCGCCTGGTTTGTGCCGGCGGTGGTGCTGATCGCCACCCTCAGCGCCCTACTCTGGTGGACCTTCGGGCCTGAACCATCGCTGATCTTTGCCTTGACCGTCTTTATCGCGGTGCTGATTATCGCCTGTCCCTGTGCTTTGGGTCTGGCCACGCCCACGGCGATTATGGTCGGCACCGGCAAGGGGGCGGAAAACGGCATTCTCGTCAAGGGGGCCGAGGCTCTGGAGATGGCCTACAAACTCAAGGCGGTGGTGCTGGACAAAACCGGGACCATCACCGTGGGCCAACCATTCCTGACCGACATCATCAAAGACGCGAGCCGGCCCGGAGAAAATGACGACACTGACCAGCTTTTGTCCCTGGTGGCGGCCGTCGAACAAGCCTCCGAGCACCCCTTAGGCGAGGCTATAGTTCGAGCGGCGACCGAGCGGGGGCTGAAGTTGGCGGAAGTTGTCAACTTTGTCGCCATTGCCGGCCAGGGCCTGCGAGCTGAGGTGGCGGGCCATCAATTACTGGTCGGCAACCACCACCTGCTCAAACAGGAAAAAATCGCCGTCGCTCAAGAGTGGCATCAACAAACCACCCGGTTGGCCACTGAAGGCAAGACCCCGATCCTGGTTGCGGTTGATGGTAAGATCGCCGGGGTGCTGGCGGTGGCCGATACGGTTAAGGCCTCATCGCCCATCGCCGTGCGGGCCATGCAGCAACTGGGCCTGGAGGTGATAATGCTTACCGGCGACAATCAACGTACCGCCGAGGCTATTGCGGCCAAAGTGGGAATCAGCCGGGTGCTGGCCGAGGTCTTGCCTGAAGATAAAGCGGCGGCGGTTCGGGCTTTGCAGAGAGAAGGCAAAAAGGTGGCCATGGTAGGAGACGGGATCAACGATGCTCCGGCCCTGGCCCAAGCTGATATCGGCATCGCCATCGGCACCGGCACCGATGTCGCCATGGAAACTGCGGACATTACCCTGATCTCCGGCGATTTACATGGAGTGCCCACGGCCATCGCTCTTTCCCGGGCGACGGTACGGATAATCCGTCAGAATCTTTTCTGGGCTTTTTTTTACAATATTGCCCTGATCCCGGTGGCGGCCGGGGCTCTTTACCCGTTCTTCGGCATTATCCTAAATCCGATGCTGGCCGCCGCCGCCATGGTCTTCAGCTCGATTACCGTGGTGCTTAATACCCTGCGCCTGCGCGGCTTTAAGCCCGTCCGCTAACTGACTTGACCCCGTTTGCGCGGCAACCTTGACCAAGAAATAATCAGGGAGCAGAAGGAGCAATTATGCTGAGATTATGGCAACGGCTGGAACAAAACGGCCGGTCCATTTATGTGCAACCGGAAAAACCTGATTGGGTGGTGGCCAATGCCCGGGCCGATGCGTTGCTTCGACCGCTGCTGCCCGGGCCGGCGCCCAACTTCGCGATTCATCCGCTAAAAAACGCGAATTTGACCGCGAACTTTAATCAAAAACTCGCCCCGTTCCTTGACCCTGCTCCAGATATGATCTTGGCCGCCCCGGATCTGACCCCAGCCGTTCCTGATCTGACCCCGGCCGAACGGCTGGACGCCATCTCGCGTCTGACTGGTCAGCTCGCGACCGAGCAGGCCGCCCCCTACCCCGGCCGCCAGCCCTATTTACGCCTCAACAAACTGAAAGAATGCTGGTTTCACCTCACCAATCGCTGTAATCTTGCCTGTCGGCATTGTCTGTTTGCCTCTTCACCAGCCGGCAAAACCACGCTTCCCCGCGCAACTCTCCGGCAAACCATGGCCGAGGCCAAGGCCGCCGGCTGTACCCTGTTTTATTTCACCGGTGGTGAACCCCTGATTTACCCGGATTTCACCAAAATTCTCGCCGAGCTGTTGGCCGCGCCGGAAATTCACGCGGTGGTGTTGAGCAACGGCCTGCTCGTGGCTGAACACTTGGCCGAGCTGAAAAAATTACCCCGGCAACGCCTGCACTTACAGATCAGCGTGGATGGCCTGAAACCGCGGCACGACGCCATCCGGGGGACGGGGACCTTTGCCCTTTTGCAGGCAAACCTGAACCTGCTCCGGGCCGAGGGCCTGGGGGTGACCATTTCTGTGGCGGTAAACCGGGGCAATGTGACCGAACTGGCTGAAATTGTTGGCCTTGCCGGGGAGTTGGGGGTGAAGAATATCCATTTTCTCTGGCATTTTATCCGGGGCAAAGGCAACCGCGAGCAATTTGTGACGGCGGGGGAGATTCTCCCGGAACTGCTTCGGGCCCAGGAGGCGGCCCGGAAGTGCGGGATACTCATTGATAACGTGGAGACTCTGCGCGCTCAGGTGTTCAGCGCTCCCGGCACCAAACATGATCTGGCCAACACCGCCTGGGAGTCCCTGGCCGTGGGACCGGATGCCTGCGTCTATCCCTCGCCGGCTCTGGTCGGGGTAACTGAGCTAAATTGCGGTCCGGTGGCTGCGGGACTGGCCAAAATCTGGCGTGAAAGCCCGATTCTGGCAAAAATTCGGCAGACTTCTTTGATCGATAACCCGGCGTATCGGGCCAACCCCCTGAAATTTCTCGTTGGTGGCGGTGATCTTGACCACAGTTATCTTAACGGCGGGGCCTTTGTCGGCCACGATCCCTACATTGAGATCTATAACGGCCTGGCCCTTTGGCTTATCGCTGATCAGGCCCGGCAGTACGTTGATCGCTCCCGCGTGGATTTACAGCTTCGAATGGGCGATGTGCGCCATGGCTGTTCCGATGGCGGTGAAGTGGCCCTTACCCACTGCAACTGCGTGATTTCACTGGCCAATGATCGAGGTTACGGGTCGGTGCGGGAATTTTACACCCGGCTGGCAATCACCGTCCAGAAAGATATTACCAACCCCTTTGCCCCAGAGCAGGCCCTGGCGAACTTCATCCCGGATGAGGCAAAAAAGAAATCCTACGGCTGTGGCAGTCCGGTTCGGGATGCGACCCCCCGTCCCGGTGAGGTATTGGTCGATCTGGGCAGCGGCAGTGGGGTCGAGTGCTTTCAGGCCGCGGTCGCGGTAGGGCCCAAAGGACGAGTATTCGGGATCGATATGACCGATGAAATGCTGGCCCTGGCTAATAAAACCCGAAAATCAGTGGCGGCCGACTTGGGATATGATAACGTAGAGTTCAAAAAAGGTTTTCTCGAGGACATTCCCTTGACGGACGCGGCGGCAGATGTGGTGATCTCTAATTGCGTGATCAATCTGAGTCCGGACAAGCGCCGGACCTTTCACGAGATATTTCGTATCCTCAAACCAGGTGGCCGCCTGGTGGTTGCCGATGTCGTCAGCGACGGAGCAATTCCGGTGGCGATTAAAAACAACGAGCAGTTTCGCGGGGAATGCCTGGGCGGGGCTCTTGCTCAGGAGGATCTCTTGGCCATGCTTCGAACCACTGGCTTTATCAACACTCGTCTGCTCAAGCGTCTTCCCTATCGCCTGGTGCGGGAAACTCAGTTTTATTCGCTTACCTTCAGCGCCTGGAAAAAGGACCCTTGATGCGATCGGCCCAAGAGTTGACGGTTGCTCACCAAAGACCCTTTACCTGTGGACGATCGGGGTCGGGATCAGGGGCAGGATCGGGGCCGGGATCGGGCCACCAGCGCCACGGCGCCGGTTGCATGGCGTGCGGTCAGGAGCTCGTCTACCTCAAGCAAGAGAGGGATGAAAACTGTTATTATTGCGGGGTGATCAAAAAAACCGCCGCCGTCTGCCGTGATGGGCATTTTGTTTGCGATGACTGCCACCAGCAAGATGCCCTCGGGGTCATTAGGACCATCTGCACCGAAACCCGCGAGCAAGACATGCTGGCCCTGCTGGCCGGGATTCGCAGCCATCCCGCCATCCCCAGACATGGGCCGGAGCATCATGCCATAGTGCCGGGTATTATTCTGGTTACTTACCGCAACCTGGGCGGCCGGCTGAGTCAGGAGAGCATTAACACCGGTATTGCGCGAGGCAGCAAAGTGCCGGGCGGGGCCTGTGGCTTTTGGGGCAACTGCGGCGCGGCCATCGGGGTGGGCATTGCCTTTAGTGTTCTGTTTGAGGCTAGCCCCCTGCTTGCGGACAAGCGGCAACAGGTCATGCAGGTCAGCGCTCAGGTTTTAACCGCCATCGCTGAAATCCGCGGGGCCCGCTGCTGCCAACGAGAAACTTTCACCGCCCTGCGGGAGGCCGCCCGAATCTCGCGCGACCTCCTGCCAGTGCCCCTGTTGGCCGCAGCGGACTACCCCTGTCGGCAATTCACCGCGAATCGGGAATGCGTCGGCGGTCTTTGTCCGCTGTGGAGCGGCACTGAGAAACCAATCCGCCCTGGGGGCACTGCTCTGGTTCCTTGCCACCCATGCCTTGCCCGCCGAATTTCTCTTTGACCGGGCCACCGGGCACCCGGCCTGGGGGCGGAACCGGCCTGGCACATCGACGGCTTGACCGTTTTGCTGCTTTTGATGATTACTGGCTATCTTGAAAAATCAGCTATTTTGTTCGAGTTTACGGCACGTAAAAAAATTACCGCAGGCATATGGTTGATATTCCGAGGATAATTTTTTGAGTATAACGCAGAAATCGGGCGAAAGAGCAATTTTTCAAGGTGGCCCACTGGCGTAGGTACCGCGATGTTTGTCTATGCCGGAGGCTACCTGGCCGGGCACCCGCAGCAAAACCGCCTGTTCGTGCTGCTCACCTTGTTTATGCTCGCCATGATCGGGACCGTCACCAGCAATAACCTGATGGTATTGTTCATGTTTTGGGAAATGACCAGCATTGCATCCTTTGCTGTGGTTGGCTTTAACCATAGCCAACTTGCCAGCCGCAAGTCGTCGGCTCGGCAAGCTTTGCCGATTACCGGCGGTGGCGGCCCTTATTTTGTTGGCCCAGGTTAAGGGAGGAGATTACAATGACTGGCGAATTTGATACTTTACAGGGTTTGGTGGCCAACTTGCCAGGGCGAGGAGAACAGTGTGCCCTGGCGCTGGTGGAAGCCCAAACCGTGCGTGAGTGGTCCTACCGGCGTCTGGCCTCAAAGGTGGACGGAGTTGCCATGGCTCTGCTGGAGAGCGGCCTGCGACCGGGGGATCACGTTGGTTTGCTGGGGAAAAACCGAGCTCAATGGGTCATCGCCGCCCTGGCCGTGTTGCGAGTCGGAGCGGTAATTATGCCGCTGGATACCCAGACCGGAGAGACCGGGTTGGCCCATATTATAGTAGACAGCGGCGCCCGTTTTTTCTTTATCGACGATGACCAGGCCCGGCGTTTCGCCAAACTGGATAAGGCCGAGAACTTGCACCTGATGTCCCTGGCTGAGTTGCCGACCTCATCTACGCCTTTGGCGGCGATCACCGCTCGTCGCCCCGAAGACCCGGCAGCTCTTTTTTATACCTCCGGGACTACCGGACCACCCAAGGGCGTTCCCCTGAGCCATGCCAATCTGGCTTTTCAGATCAACACCGTGAGCGTGGTCGGACTGATGACGGCCACCGACCGGGTTTTGCTGCCCTTGCCCCTCCATCACGTCTATCCCCTGGTGATTGGCCTACTGGTCCCCCTGGGCATGGGCTTGCCGCTGATTATGCCCGATGAGCTGATTGGTCCCCGCATTCTCCGGGCCATTCGCGTCGGCAAAACCACGACTTTAATCGGAGTACCCCGACTCTACCAGGCTCTTTACCAGGGCATCGAAGATAAGGCGGCAGCCGGGGGTCGGCTGGCCGGATGGTATTTTAAGGCGGCCCTTTCGCTATCGATGACCCTGCGTCGTCGTTTTGACTGGCGTCTTGGTAAGGTGTTGCTCCGACCCCTGCATCGTCGTTTTGGCCCATCCCTGCGCCTGCTGGCCTCCGGTGGCTCGGCCCTCGATGCAGCTCTGGCCCTGAAGCTGGAGGCCCTGGGTTGGCAGGTTGCCGTTGGCTACGGGCTTACTGAAACATCCCCCCTGCTCACCATCAACCCTCCGCTTAGCGGCCGGGCCGGCAGTGTCGGTCAACCGGTTCCCGGAGTGACGTTGCAAATAGATCCGACCAGGGAGCAAAAATCAGCCCCGGCAGCAGCGCTGGAACCAGGCGCAGACGATGGAGCGTCGTCCCCAGTGTCGTCCCCAGTGTCGTCCCCAGCGTCGTCCCCAGTGTCGTCCCCAGCGTCGCCGCACGGCGAGGTGCTGGCTCGCGGCGCCAGCGTTTTTGCCGGTTACTGGAATTTGCCGGAACGCTCCGCCGCCGCCTTCAGTGCCGGTTGGTTTCACACCGGCGACTTAGGTTATCTCGACCCCGACGGCTTTCTTTTCTTGACCGGCCGAGCCTCCACCCTGATTGTCACCGCTGGCGGCAAGAATATCCAGCCAGAGCCCCTGGAGGATATCTTGGCGACCCACCCTTTTATCAGTGAGGCGGGCGTGCTTAGCTACCGGGAAAAACTGGCGGCTTTACTGATTCCCAATATGGGCGCCCTGCGCCAGGCCAAAGAGCACGATATCAAAGCGGCTTTGCGCCAAGCGCTGCTTGCAGTCTCCCGCGACCTGCCTTCCTACCAACGCCCGGACGAATACGCGATCGCTCGCGAGAGCCTGCCGCGAACCCGACTGGGCAAGATCCAGCGTCATTTGCTGGGCCAACGCTACGAACAAGCACGGGCGGCGACCGAGCAAGGCCACGCCGCCGGAGCCACCCCACTGTCGGAGATGTCCGACCATGATCGCACCCTGCTTGAGGTGCCTTCAGCCCGAGCGGTCTGGGCGTGGCTGGCTCGTCGTTACCCACAGGCTCATCTCAGTCCGGATAGCAGTCCGCATTTGGATCTGGGGATTGATTCCCTGGATTGGCTCAGCCTGACCATGGAAATCGGCCGTCATGCCAACGTGGAGTTGAGCGAAGAAGCCATCGGCCGAATTGAAACGGTACGCGACCTGCTGATCGAGGTCGTCCACTTAACTGAGCATGGGCGCGAGTTTAACCCCATCGACCCTCTAGAAAACCCCGAAGCGGTACTAAGTCCCGAGCAGCGGCACTGGCTGACCCCCCTCAACCGTTTTCAGGTGGCCCTGGCTTGGGGTCTTTATCAGTTTAATCGCTTACTTTTTCGGGTGTTTTTCCGTCTTCGCTTCGATGGCCGGGAAAATCTACCCGCTGGACCCTTGGTCCTGGCGCCCAATCACGTCAGCTTTCTCGACCCTTTTGCCTTGGCGGCGGCCCTGCCTTTTAAATTTATGCGCCGGACCTGGTTTGCCGGGCTCCAGAACGTGGCTTTCAGCAACGTTTTTTTTCGCTTGGTCTGTCGTCTTGGTCAGGTTGTACCCATTGATCCCCGCCGAGCTGCGGCCTCCAGTCTGGCTTACGGCTCAACAATCCTGGGTCAGGGCCATAACCTGGTCTGGTTTGCCGAAGGGGAACGCTCGTTTAGTGGTCAACCAAACAATTTTCGACCGGGAATTGGGGTGATCCTTGACCGCCACCGGGTTTTCGTCGTCCCGATACATATAGGCGGGGCTTACGAGGCTTGGCCCCGCCATAAACTATGGCCTCGACTGCGTCCCATCAAGATCAAGTTTGGACCGGCCGTTGATGCCAATCGACTGGCTGCTGAGCTCGCCACAACGTCCGCCCCAATAAAGGGCGGGGCGGGGGTCTCATCTCGGATTACGGCCGCGTTGCAACAAAAAGTTGCGACACTGGCCGATACTAATGGTTTATAAGTAAGTTGTTGCGCTTATTAAGGAGGCAGGGTTGTAACCGCTTGTTTTGCCCCGTCCCTTAAGTTTTAAGGCCACCAATTTGGCCTAACCGTGTCCCGTAACTGTTCAGGAGCACCCCATATTGGTTCACCTGGGACTTCGAAGCATCCTTGTGCCATTTTAAGAAGGCCAAAGCGGGACAAGATGGGGTGTTCCTGAATAGTTACAATTGACCGAGGGTGTAGGTGGCCAGCAGGCTGTCACGCCAGTAAGAGTTATCTGGGCAGCGGAAGAATTGACGGAAAAGAGCCAGGCTCTCCCGACGTCGGATATCGGGAACGATCTCCACGGCCGAGGCCATTTCTCGGTATAAGGGGGCCAACTGGGCCAAGGGCAGGGAGGTGCCGCCGCTCATCACATCTTCGTAGGCATAAACAAATCTCCGCACCCCGTTGAGCAGTAAAGCAGTGTAACACATCAGGCAGGGTTCCATGGTGGCGTAAACGGTCAACTTTGTCCGATCAATCGCCGGTTGCCGACCCAAAAGGCGGCGCAGGGCGACGATCTCGGCGTGATCAAGCTCGGTGGGTTTTGATCCATGGCTGTTACTCCGACCACCTTCCGCCGCCACCGCCCCGTCGGCGACGATCACCGCTCCCACCGGAAACTCCCCAGCCGCCAAAGCCGTCCACGCCTGCTTCAGAGCCAAACCCATAAAATACGCGTGCTGGTTCATGTCGCCCCGATTTTATTTTATTGCTCTTGACCAAGCCGGTCGTCTGTGTTAGTTAATTGTTTAATTAAGTTGTTTACCGATTGGTGTTAGCTTACAACACAGAGCAATGGAAGGTAAAAATGAAAAAGCTTCGGGAGAAAAAAAACCGCAAACTTATCCAGTATCTGCTAGCCCCTTTGGTGCCGCTGGTGATTGTCGGAGGTTTTTACTGGCCATACCTGGGTTATTTAGCCCTAGCAATGATGGTTACGATGCTGATTATGGTCTTTTTCCGGGGCCGCTTCTACTGCGGCTGGCTTTGTGCCATGGGGGGTTTTCACGAGCGAGCGCTGGCCAAGTTCAGCCTGAAAAGGGAGATGCCGCCGTTGTTTAAAAAAACCTGGTTTCGCTGGCTCTTTGTCGTTTTACTGATGGGGTTGATGCTTAGTCGCCTGGTCATGTCCGGGGGAGATCCGGCCAAAGTGGGGGCGGTTTTTGTAATGATGTGGACCGTGGCCACCGCTATTGCCATAGCTGTCGGATTGTACTTCAAGCCCCGCTCCTGGTGCAACTTCTGCCCCATGGGATCGATGCAGGGAATAATGGCCCCCAATACCCATATTCTGCGGGTGACTCCCGATTGTAAGCAGTGTGGTTTGTGTCAAAAAGTCTGTCCACTGCAAACCAATCCCGGAGCCTACAGGGAACAGGGCTTTGTCCCCAGCCTGGAATGCATCCGTTGTGAAAACTGCGCGGTCAATTGCCCAAGGAAGGCCTTGTCGGTGGGAAAGGTCACTGGTTGATCGGTCGAAATTAAAAAACGCATTTCCATGCCGCTGCCGAATCTCCTTACAGAAAAACCATTTACTAAACATTGGCGGATTAAATCGGTGGCTCCCGGGGAGGGATTCGAACCCCCGACAAGGTGGTTAACAGCCACCTGCTCTACCGGCTGAGCTACCCGGGAACGAAAGACGGCGCAATTGTATCAAGTCCATTATGTTTCGTCAACACTGTTATTGCCAACATCTGTCCATTATCATTTTGTTTTTTTTGTTTTTTACAGTATACTGGTCGGATGTTTTCAAGGTCATTTTTTTCCGATTTTCAGTCTACCCGCAAGTTAAAAAAATTATCAACAGGATATCAACATTATCCTGCTATCGGGTTGTTGATTGGTTGTTGAAAAGGTGTTAACAAAAATTTTTTTTGTTGTTCATGATTTTTGAACACCCCTGGTCTTGAAAATTTTCCCATTGTTTTTACCAAATTATAATAGTTTTCCCCAAGTCCACAGCCTTTAATAACCATAATATTTTTTATCTTAATTTTTTATTTTAAATAATGGTGAAGATCATGACCCTTGCTCTCAATGTTTCTCGTCTCGATCTCCTTGCCGCTTTGGCTTTATTGCAAAACGTTGCGGCTAAAAAAGGGACCATGGCCATTTTGGCAAACATTTTACTCGAAACAGATCAGGACGGTTTGTTGTTAACCGCAACTGATCTTGAGATTGGCATTCGTTGTCGGGTTCCGGCCGAAATTCTGAGTCCCGGCGCCATAACTTTACCAGCGAAAAAACTTTTTGAAGTAATAAAGGAAACCGAGGAAAATCAGATAAACCTAAGTGAATATGAAAACTTTTGGATCAAAATAAGTTCCAAGAATAGTGATTGTCGTATGGCGGGAATTGAAGCCGATGAGTTTCCCGAATTTCCAGACTATAGTGAACATAAAATGGTCGGAATTTCTTCTCTGCTGTTGCGTTCACTGCTTGATAAGACCACCTACGCTATAGCCCAGGAAGGGGAGAGTACTTTTAATTTGACCGGCCTGCTGCTGGAAAAAGAGATTATGGCTGATGATCATGTTCTCAGGGCGGTTTCTTCCAACGGTCATCGACTTGCGCTAATGGAAAAACGGAGCGAAGAAGATTTAAGCGACCTGGTCATGGACCGGGTTATCTTGATTCCCAAGAAAGGCGTTCAGGAGCTTCGCAAGTTATGCGATGAGGCGGAGAAGGTTTTTCTGGGAATAGAGGAAAAACAAATAGTGTTTAAGGCCGGTAGTTTTATCTTGGTCATTCGCTTGATGAGTGATGATTTCCCTAATTATAAGAGTATTGTTCATTCAGTAAACGAAACAAATTGTCTGGAAGTGGAAAGAAAAAAACTGATGAACTCTCTTAGAAGGGTAAACATCTTTGCCGATGATAGATTTAGCGCTGTTAGTTTTGTTATGGCAAGCAACAATATGACTATTTCTTCTCAAAGTATGGACTACGGTAGCGCTAAAGAGGAAATTCCCATCGTTTATAACGGCGATCCCTTAGAAGTGGGTTTTAATGGTAGATACTTTTATGAGTCAATACAGTTAATGGCTAGTGAAAATATCAAGATTTGTATTAATAAAAAAAGTCCTTGCTTTATTAAGGGAGATGACGATCGTGGTTATCTCAGTATGATTATGCCAATGAAATTGTAATTAAAAGATATATTAATAAGTTGTTTACATTATGGTTAATTTTTGAAAAAAAAATTGAAAAAATTAAAAATGGAAAAAAAAGCCTTGAGCGATTTAGAAACGATAAAAAACAATTACGGGGCCGAACAGATCAAGGTTTTATCCGGCTTGGAAGGAGTCCGAAAAAGACCAGCCATGTACATCGGCAACACTGGCGAGGATGGCTTGCATCACCTGGTTTACGAGGTTGTGGACAACAGTATCGATGAAGTTTTAGCGGGATACTGCAGTCGGATTAAGGTGATCATTCATCAAGACGGCAGTGTCAGTGTCGAGGATAACGGTCGCGGAATTCCGGTGGAACTTCATCCCACCGAAGGGGTTTCCGCCCTGGAGCTGGTTATGTGCACCCTGCATGCCGGGGGCAAGTTCGATCACTCCACCTATAAGGTTTCCGGGGGGCTTCACGGGGTTGGGGTGTCGGTGGTCAATGCCTTAAGCGTTCGGACTGTGGCTGAGATAAAAAGGGAAGGCCAGATTCATCGCCAGGTTTATCGTTACGGGATCAAGGAGAACGAGGTGGAAGTCGTTGGGGTCACCGAACTCAGCGGCACCCGGATCACCTTTTTCCCCGATCCTGATATCTTCACCGAAACCACCGATTTTAAGTACGAAACCATTCAGAACCGCTTGCGGGAACTGGCTTTTCTCAACAAGGAGGTCAAAATTCTGCTCCATGATGAACGTACCGGGGCCGAAGATGAATTTCATTTCAAGGGCGGGATCAAATCCTTTGTCGAGTATCTCAACCGCAACCGCACCCTGGTTCACAGCGAACCGGTTTTTATTTTTGGCGAACGGGATACTGTTCAGGTGGAGGTGGCTTTTCAGTATTTCGATGGCTACAACGAACGACTTTTTCCTTACGTCAACAACATTCACACCAAGGAGGGGGGCACCCATGTCGTGGGTTTTCGGGCAGCCCTGACCAGGTGTATCAACCGTTACGCCGACGACGATATTGTGCCGAAAAACCTGCGGGAAAAGCTCAGCGGTGATGATGTTCGGGAAGGGATTACCGTGGTTATTTCCATCAGGGTGCCAAACCCCCAGTTTGAAGGCCAGACCAAGACCAAGCTGGGTAACAGTGAAGTAAGGTCGATTGTTGAAACGGTTTGTCATGAAAAAATCTCGCAGTACTTAGAAGAAAACCCCCAGGAAGCCCGCAAGATTCTAACCAAAGCGGTGGATGCGGCCCGGGCTCGGGAAGCAGCTCGACGGGCCAAAGAGTTATCCCGTAAAAAGGGCGGCGGAATGGATTTGATGATGGCCGCCAAGTTGGCCGAATGCCAAACCAAAGACCCCAAAGTTCGAGAAATTTTCCTGGTGGAGGGTGACTCCGCCGGGGGTAGCGCCAAACAGGGCCGAGATCGTTTTTTTCAAGCCATCCTGCCCCTGCGCGGCAAGATTATGAACGTGGAAAAGGCTCGATTTGATCGTATTTTAAACAGCGAGGAGATCAAACAAATTATTGCCGCTCTAGGTACGGGGATTGGTCGGGACGAGTTTGAACCGGAAAGGCTGCGTTACCACAAAATAATAATTATGACCGACGCCGATGTGGACGGCGCTCATATTCGCACCTTGCTGCTCACCTTTTTTTATCGTCAGATGCTATCCTTGGTGGAACGTGGCCATGTGTACATCGGTCAGCCGCCCCTTTATCGAATCAGCCGAGGTAAGAAAGAACAATTTTTTCTCGATGATCAGGAGCTAAACAACTTTCTCTTTCAGCAGGCCAGCGCCACTTGTCGTCTCCGCACCGAGGCCGGTCGGATTATTGAAGGCGAAGATCTGATGGCCTTACTTAAAGAGTTCTCCCGCTATCAGCAACTGGTTGAATACCTTGAAAGGAGTAATTTGTGGGAAGAACTGCTCATCTTCCTGGTGGAGGAGAACATCCACTCCGCCGATCAGTTTGAAAACGAAACCCGGCTGGCCGAAATACATGCTCGGCTAAGTGGCGGCCGTTTCACGCTTGGCAGTATCCGCCCCTGCCGTTGGCGTCCGAGTTGCTACGAGTTTGACGCGGCGATTAAGGGCCGAGCCCATCTCCTTACCACTATCGGACCCCACATTCCCCTGCTGCCTGAATATCGCCAGGTCTTGACCCAGTATCCCCGAATCAGCGACTTGCTGAAGGAAAAATTTACGTTGCTGATCAAGGATCAAGAGACAAAACTCGCGTCGTGGCGGGAGGCGCTGATTACCCTGCGCAACGAGGCCTTCAAGGGCAGTTCGCTTCAGCGTTACAAGGGTTTGGGCGAAATGAACCCGGAGCAGTTATGGGAAACCACCATGAACCCAGAAAACAGAATTTTGCTGCAAGTTAAAATCGAGGACGCGGAAAAGGCCGACGAAGTTTTCACTACCCTGATGGGCGACAAGGTGGAACCCCGACGGGAGTTCATCCAGAACAACGCTCTTGAGGTTTCTTCGTTGGATATTTGACGTTTAAAACGTCCGCCACTTTTGCCCCCAAAGTTGATTTAGCGCGCAAACGAAGAGCGCTAAGCCCAACATCCCAAACTAACTAAAGGTTTCGTATCTCATGGTTGAAGCTGACAAAGAACCAATCCCCTTCCCGACCATTTCCATCGAGAAGGAGTTGCGCAAATCCTACCTCGACTACGCGATGAGCGTGATCATCGGTCGAGCCCTGCCCGATGTCCGCGACGGTCTTAAGCCGGTTCATCGCCGGGTTCTTTTCGCCATGCGGGAGCTGAATAATTATTATAACCGACCCTTTCTCAAGTCCGCCCGCATCGTCGGTGACGTTATTGGTAAATATCACCCCCATGGTGATTCCGCTGTTTACGAGACCCTGGTGCGGATGGCCCAGGGTTTTTCCTTGCGTTATCCCTTGGTGGATGGCCAGGGCAACTTTGGCTCGGTCGATGGCGACCCGCCGGCGGCCATGCGTTACACCGAAGCGCGGATGACTAAAATTGACCAGGAGCTGATTACCGATCTCGACAAAGAAACCGTCGATTTTGTCCCCAACTACGACAACTCCCTCCAGGAACCCCTGGTGTTTCCGGCCCGAATTCCCAACCTGCTGATCAACGGTTCGGCAGGAATCGCGGTGGGGATGGCCACCAACATTCCTCCTCACAACCTGCGTGAGATCATCGATGGCCTGATCGCCATGATCGCAGACCCAAATATTACGGTCAGCGCCCTGATGGAGATTATCCAGGGTCCGGATTTCCCCACCGGGGCTTTTATCTGCGGCCGGGCGGGAATCCGTGAGGCCTACGAAACCGGCCGCGGCTCTCTGTTGTTGCGTTCCAAGTCCCATATCGAAAAACAGAAAAACGGCCGGGAGTCCATCATTATCGACGAAATTCCTTATCAACAGAACAAGGCGACGCTGATTGAACGCATGGTACTGCTGATCAAGGATAAAAAGATCGAGTCCATCGCCGAAATTCGTGACGAATCCGACCGTCAGGGCATGCGGGTGGTGATTGAACTGAAAAAGGACGAAAACGCCGAGGTGGTTCTTAATCAGCTCTACAAGATGACCCCCCTGCAGCGCAGTTACGGAGTCATCCTGCTTTCTATCGTCAACAATCGGCCGGAAATTCTTAACCTGCGCCAAATTCTGGATCACTTCATCTTTCACCGCAAGACCATAATTTACCGACGAACGGCTTATGACCTGCGCCGGGCCGAGGAAAAGGCCCATATCCTTGAGGGCCTCAAAATCGCCATCACCAACCTCGATGAGGTGGTGGAACTGATCAAGGCCTCAGCTACCCCGCTGGAGGCCAAAAATGGCTTGATGGCCCGTTTCGGCTTGAGTGTTATTCAGGCTCAGGCCATTCTCGAGATGCGCCTCCATCGCCTCACCGGTCTTGAGCGAGAAAAAATTATAGTCGAACATCAGGCTTTAATGAAGGAAATCGTTTGGTTGCGCCAGGTGCTGGCCGACGAAACTCTGGTGATGAAAATAATTCGTGGGGAGTTTGAGGAAATTCGAGAAACCTACGGCGATGATCGTCGGACTGAAATCATCGATGCCCCCGACGAAATCCTGCCGGAAGATATGATTCCCCGCGAGGAGATGGTGGTTACCATCACTCGTGCCGGCTACATCAAGCGCAACCCGGCTGATCTTTATCGGGCCCAGCGCCGGGGGGGCAAGGGGGTTCGTGGAGCCGGCACCACCGACGAGGATTTTGTCAGTTGGATGCTGGTAGCCTCCACCCACTCCACCCTGCTCTTTTTTACCAACAAGGGCCGGGTTTTCTGGCGTAAGGTTTACGAAATTCCTCAAGCGGGCCGAACTGCCCGGGGCAAGGCGGTGGTCAACCTGCTGGATCTGGGGTCGGAGGAAAAACTGGCGGCTATTTTGCCGGTGCCGTCATTTGAAGAGCCATCAGGGGCAGAATGCTACATCATGATGGTCACCAAGAAAGGGGTAGTCAAAAAAACAGCGCTCAGTGAATTCAGCCGCCCCATCCGTCGCGGTAAAATCGCCCTGACTGTTCACGATGATGACGAAATTCTCGCTGCCGCCCTTACCTCTGGTGATAACGAGGTTCTGCTCCTCTCCCGCAGAGGGATGGCGATACGTTTTCACGAGGGTGATGTCCGCCCGATGGGGCGTACGGCCGGCGGAGTGCGGGGAATCAAGTTGGCTGCGGCCAGGGTTGATTTTGCGGAATCCAGTGATCACCGTGATGCCGCGCAGGACCTTGTCGAAGGTCGGGAAACGGCCGACGATGAGGTGGTGGGGGTTACGGTCCTCTCCGGCGACGCCGCGGGCTCGATTTTGGTAGTCACCGAAAACGGTTACGGCAAGCGGAGCAACGTCAAAGATTATCGTCTGATTCGGCGCGGCGGCAAGGGGGTTATCGCCATCAAGGCCAGTGTTCGCAACGGTGAGGTGGTCGGGATGTTGCAGGTGGTCGATGAGGACCAACTGATGATGATCACCAATCGCGGCAAGATCATTCGCACCCCGATGTGCGACCTGCGGGTGATCGGTCGCTCCACCCAGGGAGTCCGACTTTTCAAGCTGGAGGAGGGAGAACGGGTTGTGGCCCTGGATCGCTTGGCCGAATCGGACGTCACCAGCGAGGACGACGATGATTTAACTGAAAAGACTTTTTGCGCATGAATCAGAGCCCAGGGAAAAACAACCCCAGCCGCGTGATGGTGATAGGGGCCGGCAGTTGGGGCACCGCTCTGGCCCTGGTTTTGGCTCACAAAAATTACCAGGTAAAGCTCTTTTGCAACACCCCGGAGCAGGCGGAGCGAATCCTGAGCGACAAGGAAAATCGCCAGTATCTGCCCGGCTTTCCCCTGCCGAAAAACATCCACCCCGGATCCGATCTCAGCCTGGCGGCAGGTTGCGCCGCGGTAGTTATGGCCGTGCCTTCTCACGGTTTTCGCGCAGTTTTTAAGCGGATTATTCCCCACCTTAGCCCTGGCGTCGGCATTATCTCCGCCGCTAAAGGGATTGAAAACCAAACGCTGATGACCATGACCCGAGTTATGGCTGAAGAGCTGGCCCGGTGCTTTAAGCTTCCAGTCTCCCATTTTCTCCCCGCAGTTTGTGGGCCGGTTAGCAAGGACGACCGCCGGTTAAGCCCTGAATTGGCAAACAGCTCGCGATCCGGCCCCAACCACGGCTTAGAAAGCTCCCTACTCGGCTTTGATCCTGACTCAGACAACAAAAATCGCGAAAAAAGCGAAAAACACGAAAAGCGTGAAACGCGCGAGCAGGGTTTGACCGAATCGTTGTTTCGTCTCGGAGCGCTGTCTGGTCCCAGCTTTGCCCGGGAGGTGGCGATGGGTCTGCCTACCGCGGTCACCGTGGCCGCCACCGGCGTCGAAGACGCCCGTTTTTTCCAAAACTTTTTTTTCACCGAACGTTTTCGGGTTTATGTCGGTGCCGACTTGATCGGTTTGGAACTGGGTGGGGCCTTAAAGAATATTATCGCCATCGCCGCCGGAATCAGTGACGGCTTAAATTACGGCGCCAATGCCCGGGCCGCCCTGATCACCCGGGGCTTGGCGGAAATTACCCGGCTGGGAGTAAAAATGGGGGCCAGTCCCCTGACTTTTTCCGGCCTGGCCGGCCTTGGAGATCTGGTGCTCACCTGTACCGGCGCACTAAGTCGCAACCGGGGTGTTGGTCTCAAGCTGGGTCAGGGCTTGAAGCTGGCCGAGATTTTAGCAGCCATGCAAATGGTGGCCGAAGGGGTCAAAACCACCGCTTCAGTCTGGGCTTTGGCCCAGCGGGAGCAGGTGGTAATGCCGATTATGGAGCAGGTTTACCAGGTGCTTTATCGTGACAAGCCCTGTCGGGAGGCAGGGCGAGACCTGCTGGCCCGTCAGGGACGAGAGGAGCTGGAGTTTACCTAAGGAGTTTAAATGAAAGTAAAATTGACCAGCACCATAAAAGCTGCCGGCTGAGCTGCCAAGCTGGGCCCAGGGGACCTGGACCGAGCATTGGCGGACCTTGGGGCGCCGACTGATCCCCGCCTGCTGGCCGGGATCGGCGGCGGCGAGGACGCCGGAGTTTATCGCTTCAACGACGAAACGGCCCTGATCCAGACGGTGGATTTTTTCACTCCCATTGTCGATGATCCTTACCTCTTCGGTCGCATCGCTGCGGCCAACGCCTTAAGCGACGTTTACGCCATGGGCGGCAAACCCCTGCTGGCCATGAATCTGGTGGCCTTTCCAAGCAAAAAGCTGGATTTAGCAATCCTAAAAGAAATTCTTCGTGGGGGCCTGGATACCCTAAATGAGGCGGGAGCCCTGCTGGTCGGTGGTCATTCCATTGAGGATGACGAGATCAAATACGGTCTGTCCCTGACCGGCACCGTTCACCCCAACCAGGTGCTGCTCAACTCCGGGGCTCAGCCGGGAGACCAACTGCTGCTGACCAAGCCCATCGGCACCGGAATTCTCGCCACCGCCATCAAGGGTGGTCTGGCCGGGGATGACACCGAGAAAATGATTGGCCGGGTTATGGCCTATCTCAATCGGCAAGCGGCCCAGGCCCTGGCGGGTTCAGGGGCCCACGCCTGCACCGACATCACCGGCTTTGGCCTGATTGGTCATCTTTACGAGATGGCCGCCGCCTCCGGGGTAGCCATTGAACTTCGAGCCGCGGCGGTGCCGCTGCTGCCCGAAGTCCTTCATTTTGCGGCAATGGGCATCATCCCCGAGGGCGCTCACAACAACCGCTGCCACTACCGGCGGTTCGTTAATTGCGCCTTACCGGGGGAAAACGATCCCCTGGAAATAGTCATGTACGACCCCCAAACCTCCGGCGGCCTGCTCATTGCCGCTGCCCCCAAGGATATCGCCGCCATTGCCGCCCGACTAAGCGTCGGCAAATATCCCTTCGATTTCGGGATTATCGGTGAAGTCCTTCCCGCCCCCCCCGGTCGGATCAGCATGGTCTGATGCTTACCTGAGCAGCCTTTCCCGCGCCTGTAACATGGGTTCGTAAACCTGGTGAGCAACGGCGATGAAGTCCTCCCAAGAGCCACCGCCAGGCGCCGCCGGATCTTTTTGCGCCGACCATGACCATGCCGGATTAGCCCCCTGAAACATAGCTCGAACGTAAGGGTCGGCGCCATCCGGCGGCGGCCAGCGGTCATAGCCGCTACCATGGTAGGCCTCAAGAGCGGCCTGACGAGCGACCAAGCAGCGCGTTGCTTGGTCCTTGGCTCGGCCAAAGACCATTTTATAAACGTAAGCGTGCGAACTATAACGAAAAAATGGTAAAGCTGCTTGTCGCCCTCGTTGCCATAAATCCGCTAGAGTACGCAGCAGGGTCCACGCCCGCGTCGGCGAAAGTTCACGAAAAATATAGATGTCCGCCCCCTTATCAGCCCGGCTAATCGTGATACACTGCCGATCCTGATTGTCGGGGGCCTGGGCGCAAAGAGCAAGATGATCAAGCCAGGCCGTAAGCAAAAAAGAGGGCGAAGTTTTGCCGGCGGTATAGCGCAACAAACCAGAGTCAAAGCGCTGGGACAGCTCGCCGGTCAAATGAATTCCACTGTCCAGATCCAGATCAATGCTTAAAGACGGCAGGGCCTTACCGGCCGGTTGGGAGGCCAGGAAGACGGCCATCGGTTCCAGCGCAGTGCTGATTTCCTCTAAAGCCGGTTGAGCCGAACCGGCCAAGGGCAAATCTCCCCGGGCCCGGAACAGCCGCAGCATTGCGGAACCGCCAGCGGAACCGCCATCATGATGCGCGCCCAGGGTCTTGGGGTTTTGCAGCAGCAACATCCCAATCCGGTGTTTAACCAAGCCATCAATAAAGAGTGGTTCCCGGTCCGCCGGGGTTTCATCCGGCAAAGGCATAGTTACATGCAAGCAATGGCGGGCGTACCAGGAACTAGGATTACGAAAAAAGGCGTGAAGACCGGCTAAATCCAGGGCAACTCTCTCGTCCGTGGCAAACAGGGACAGCGACTTTTCGGCAACAAAAGGGGACGGCGGAATAAAAGGGGATGGAACAAGCGGGGACTGCAACCTTTTACACGAAGGACTTTCTAAGTTGAAAACCTGCGGGGACGGCCAAGGCCCAGGAAGGGGGCAAGGTGGAAGGTCGGTGTCCCCATTTACCGCAAAATCGGCGTATTCCGTGGCAAAAGTAAAAAGCGGCCCGGCGCCGGCTTGAAAATAACGAGGACTGAAGGGTTGCAAAGGATGTTCGACGACAAATTGGCGTCGGGCCAGCTCACACTGAGCGACATTCGCCTCATCCCCAGCCTCGTGCTCGGACCCAGCCCCGACCCCAGCTCCAGCTCTAGCCTCAACCTCGGACTCAGTTGCCGTCATCAGGGCCAGACAATCAAGTAGCTCGTTTACTGGAACCGCAGGCGGTAGTCGGCGGTGGTCTTTGAGGCTGTAGCCCACGTAGCTGATGTAGAGCTTGCGACGGGCCGCCAACAAGGATTCGAGGAAGAGATAGCGATCGTCATGGCGGCGGGAACGATCACCGGGGCGGGGATCGTTGGCCACCAGGTCAAAACCGGAGTGGGTTTCCCGCCGGGGGAAAGCGCCGTCGTTCATCCCCAGCAGACAAATCACCGCAAAAGGGATGGTTCGCATCGGTAGCATAGCGCAGAAGGTCAGGCCGCCATCGAGGAAACCGGCGGTGGATCCCGCTTCGTTCAGGCGACTGCGCAGCAAATGAAGAAAGGCGGGAAGCTCCAGGGTACGCCCCAGGCCGGCCTGATCACTGTCTTGAACCACGGCGACCAAGGCTTCATGCAGGCTTTGCTTTTGCCAATCTTCGCCCGCAACGGCTCGCGAGTCGACGGCAAAAAAAGTGACCAGGGCGCGCTGAATCAGTTCCGCCCAATGGGCCGGAGAGCGTGGAGTTCGAACTTCCCGGGCCAGGGCGAACAGTTTTGTGGCGAATTTAAGCAAAATGCCGGCACTCAGACTGTCCTGGCCCTCGATATCGTCATGGGGCAGGATATCGGCCACCAATTGTTGCCCTTTTCCGTCCACGGCGTAACCAATAATAAGCCGATCCAGGCCAAAACGCCAGGTGTTCTGCGGGTCCGGGGGTTGACCGTGAGACCGGCGGTGTTCCTCATCAATGCCCCAACGAATCCCGCAGCGGTTTACCCATTGAGCGATCCGGCCGACCTGCTCGCGATCCAGGTTAAAACCCCGACCCACCGGCTCCCGAGCCAGAAAATCCAAGACCTGCGAGGCCGGCAGACGACCCCGAACCAGTTCAAAGAGGGTCAGCAGGGCATCAAGTAACGGGGCCTCGCGACTGATGCGGCGGTCGGCGATGCGGAAGGGAATATAACGCCGATCCTGGGGCGAACGGCCGAAAACCGCCGCGATGAGCGGGGCGTAGGTTTCGATATCCGGCACCATCACCACGATGTCGCGGGGTTTTAATTTTCCATCGTCCAGCATGGCCAGCACCTGATCCTGCAAGACCTCCACCTCTCGCAGAGGACTATGACAAGAGTGAATGACGATGGAATCATCCGCGATTGTCCTGGCTTGAACCAGCGGCCGCCGCAAAGCAAAAATATCGCCCTGGAGCCGGGCCAGAAGCCCTGAAGCTCCCAGCTCGGGGGCAACAAAACGTTCCCCGTCCGGGGGGTGCAGGCATTCGGCGTATTCCTCGATAATCTCCTGAAAATCTCGCCCCGCCGTTCCCAGGGAGGCCAGCAGGGGATGACCGACGGCCAAATGCAGCGCTTTGGGATTGGTCGCGGCCGACTCGTAGCGGAGCAGCAACCGATTAAGAGCCTGCGGCGAATTAGTATCGGCCCAATAATCCTGAGTCGGGCTGAAAACCAGCAAATGACCGGGGATCAGTTTGGCGACCTCGTTGAGCAGACCGAGGTACAGGGGGGGTAGAGCGGTAATTCCGAACAGAAAAACTCGCCGGGGCAACAACTCCGGCGCGGCCAAAGTCCCGGCCCGCAAACGTCGCCAGGCTTCGCGAAGAAGCCTCACGGGTGAACCCAATCGGGCGACCAGTTCCCGCCAGAGCAGCGGTTGCCAGCGATTTTCACTCGCCGACCCCCCAACCAGGGAGCAATCACTCTCGGTCGTCTGCCCCGCCGCGAAGAGTCCTCCTCGACCAGTCGGCCCGATCGGGCAAAAGTCGCCCCGGTCATTTTTAGCGGCACCCGAAGCGACAAGCGAATCGGCTGCCGGGTCGACCGGCGGGACTACATCACCACCTGCGCCGTCCTCCCAGGCCATAACCATTGCGAAACGATACACGGCGTACTGATCAAAGACATAAGCAATACGTTCGGCCAGTTGCAGCGCTTTCAGGTCGTTAGCGTCGGCCAGGTAGCGACGCAGGGGAAAAAACTCTCGCCGCGCCATCAGAGTGGGCAGGAGATCAAAAATTGCCAAACCAAGCAGTTCCCGACTGAATAAACCAGGAGTGAAACCGGTGACGGGGGGCACGGAGGGCGCGAGAGGCGAGATGGACGCGGGGGACGAAAGAACGGAGCCCGCGACCGGTCTTAAGTCTGGCCCCAGAGCAGCCTGCAAAATACGTTCGATGAAGCGGCGAGGGTGGGGAAAGTCCGGGTTGGCCCAAACGCCGAGACGATCGGCCAGGCCTTGCCCCAGCCAAGTTGCCATCCCTCGACTCGGCACCACAATACATTCCGCCGCCAGGGGATCTGGCGGCGCCTCCCGCAACCGTTCAACCAGGCAATCGAGCAGGGCTTCAACCCGATTGCTGCGATAAAGAATCAAACGAAGTTCATCGGCCATGGCTTAGACGCTATCCACCGTTAATCACCAAACCCTTAAAAAAAACAGAAAAAAAGTAAAGCCGAAGCCGGCGGCTACTAGCCATTAGCAAGTTTTTTCAAACACCCCTGCAGCCGCTTCACCAGGGTGTCCAGCTCGGGCTTGGTGATCTGGTCGTCAGCCCCGACCTGCTCTCCCTTGTGGCGGGTGGCAGCATTGATCAGGGAGGAAAAAAGCAGCACCGGCACCCGCTTGAAATCCGGTTGTTGCTTGATTTTCATACATAGATGATGGCCGTCCATCTGCGGCATTTCGATGTCTGAGACGACCGCCAGAATCTGACTATCCACCGCGCCATCACCCATGGTTTGCTCCAGAAAATCCCAGGTCGACTGGCCATCGGAAAAAGCCTTGACCCGGTAATCAGCCCTTTCCAGGGTGCGCTTGATCTGCTCCCGGATGGTGGCGGAATCGTCGGCGATAACCACATGCTTGTTGACCTGGTCGGCGTCGGCACGCTCCTTGATGGCGTGAGTGACGTGGTCTACGGCCATCGACGAATCGATATCCGCACAAATTTTTTCAAAGTCGATCATCTGGATAACCCGATCATTGACCAGGCACATGCCGGTGAGACTGCTGTGCCTGGCAATTATTTCAGGCGGCGGCATGATCTGGCTCCAGGAAATTCGGTAAACCTTATCCACCCCGTGGGAGATGAAGCTGAAGAGCTTGCCGTTGATTTCAGATACCACTACCACCCATTTGACCATAGCCTCCGGTGAGGTGTCCGGGGTATAGCCGAACCAGTGACAAAGGTCGACCAAGGGAATAGTCCGACCGCGCAAAAGAAAAACTCCGCGTACCGAGGGATGCGAGTCGGGGATCTCGGTCAATTCGGTGGGCATGGCCACCAGCTCCCGGACCTTGGCAGCGTTAATCCCGTAGGCGGCCTGGGCTGCCGTCCCGACGGATAAGGGGTCGAGCCATCGCAAATAAAGAGTAATCACTTCCAGCTCGTTGGTGCCGGACTCAAGTAAAATATTGCTTCGAGAAGCGGCCGTCTGACTCATTCTTTTTCTCCTCTGCGGTTAGCGATTAAACGTGAACCGGCAAACGCCCGTAGTCAAGCGCGGTTGGTCCGGGCTGAGGGCCTCAGTCACTCTTTCACCGTTTGCCTTAACCTTATACTTGCAATCTCCCGGTTTTTCAGGAATAAAAGGAGCAACCCCACCTATTTGCGCCAACCCAGGCTACGACGAAATGCTTCGTGGCTCAAGCCGGGCCTGAAACCGGGGCAGGACTCGCTGATTACCGCGAAGTTGCCGGGATCGGCAAGAGCACTGGGGTGCAAGGGCCACTGCCGACAGCGCCAGGGCTTGCTCTCGTGAATGGTACAACCGTTATCGTGGAAAACACAGTGGCCGTCTACGGTCTTCATCTGCACGGTGTTGCCGGAAACCCGCAGATAACGCCGTTTAAGCTCGGCAAACGGCAATCCTAGATGGGCGCTCATCCGCTCCCGGTCCTCTTCATCCAGCGAAACCGTGGTTTCTCCTTGACAACAATAGCCGCAATTGCGACAGGAAAACAACTCCCCAGCGGCCACCACATAACCCAGGGTGCGATAAATCAGCTTGGCCGCGGTGTAGGCGGCGTGTTCCAAGCCGGGCCGGGGAGATAACTCCACCAGATCAAGGCCCACCAGGCCGCGAGGTTGGCGGGCTAAGGCCCTGGTCAGGGCGGTGACTTGGCGCCAGGAAAGTCCGTCGGGTTCCGGGGTGCCGGTAGCCGGCATGATCGCCGGATCTAGACCATCAACATCGATAGTAAGATAAACCGGGCCTTTGATTGTCGCCAGCAGTTGGGTCAGCCAGTCTTGCTGCTCATGGATTCGGGTCATGGTGAAGGGCCGCCAGCCTCGCTCCCGAACTAATTGCCACTCCTCGCCGGAAAAGGAACGAATTCCCACCTGGGTGAAGGGCAGCTTAAGATCGGCCACCCGCCGCATTACGCTGGCATGACTTAAGGGAGCGCCACCGTAAACGTCACGCAGATCAAGATGGGCATCCACCTGAACTACATGCAGATCGGGATACCTGGCAGCCATGGCGGTTACTGCCGGGCCACTTACCGTGTGTTCACCGCCCAGCACTACCGGAAAAATCTCGCTCGCCAATTCGTGGGCTACCGCTTTGCGAATCAGCTCGCAGGCCTCGACCAAGTTGCAATCGTTAAAGTTGAGCGGAGGCCGGGTGATAATCCCGGCTTGCACGGTTTCCTGCAACAGTTCATCATCGAAAACCTCCAGGGCTGGGGAAGCTGCCAGGATTGCGGCGGGACCGGCGTCGGCCCCCAAACCCCAGCTCAAGGTTTTAGCCAGTGGGGCGGAAATGACGGCAAAGCGGGGGGGAACTCCAACCTCGGCTTCGTCGCCGAGAAAACGTGGATAAACCGGGCTTGTTTTCATATCCCCTTCTGGCAAGTGGCTGTTAAGTCTATAAAAAGTGTTGCGAAAACAAGAATAGTTCACCTAAAATTAAGTTTAGCGAAATCCGGCGCTGGTGAATCTTCAGACAAAAATGATGCTACCTGATTTGTCAAAAGTCGGCAATTATTGCAAGCGGTGCCGTTCGCCCAAGCGAGGGACGGTTATGATGGCTTTCGGAAAAGATTCCCGGTAACGGCGGATCAAAGCCGGGATACTAGGCTTATCGAGATGAACCAAAAAGATCTGTTGCGGCTGGGTGGCGGCAAAAATTTGAATTATGGTCGCGGGATCGGCATGACCACCGAAGGCGGCAGTATGGTAAATTTTAGCTCGGACCTTATGGCGCTGACCGTCCAGCTTCAATTCTCGCGGCGGGTCGCTCCCGGCGGTGAGGCGACCGCCGGGGGTGTCTGGGGCCTGATAACTGACAAAGACAAAGACTGTTTTAGGATCTCCCAGGTAATCGAGCAGGGCCTGACGAGCGGAGGCGTGCTGGGCCATCCCGGAAGACATGATGCCGATCTCACCATGTTGCAGACCCAGCGGATTGGCGGAATCACCGCTGCGGCAGCCAAAGCGATAACCCGGCGGGAGAAAATCCGCTGGGTCTATCGTTTCCGATTGAAAATAAGCGCCAAACTCATCTTGTCGGCCCACAAAGTTGGCGTACAGTTTTAGCAGGCGGTTAGCCGTCGGGCTGCACACCCGGATCACCTGGTCTTCGGCTAACAAGTTGGCGCTCATTGCCCGGCTGATTTCAAACATCACCTGCTGACTGCGATCCAGCGCAAAGGCCGGAATTACTACTCGGTAATCGGCCCGAATCCAGGCGGCCAGTTTTTCACGAAACTCGCGGCGCCCCTGAGTAAGCGCAACCCGCCGGTCTTCAGCGTAAGTGCCTCCCAGCACCAGCACGTCTATATTTGACACAAAACGGGGGTTGGCCGGCAACAAGGGTGAACCTTCCGGGCCAATATCTCCCGAAAACAGTAGGGTAAACCCCTGATAATCCAGTTTAACCATCACGCTGCCGGCAATATGAGGGGTGGCAAAAAACTGCACCTTAAAATCACCGACGGCAACGGGCGCGTCACCAGGGTCAATGATCGTGACCTGGGCCGCCAGGCGCGCCAACAATTCATTTTCCAGTTGCTTTCGTTGCGACCCGGCTAAAAAGTAACCATTTGTGGCCAGTTGACGGCACTGCGTTTCAAAGTAAACTCGGTTGGGCGGGGTCACGGGACTATCGCCGACATAGCTCGCAAGGTAAACCGGAATCCGCTTGCGACCTTCATGATGACGGGAGTAATAGAAGCGCTCTTGGCCGAAATTTAGAAATCGAAGACTGGCCGGCAAAACAATCCGGGCAAGTTCATAGCTGACCCGACTCATATAGATCGGCCCCCGGTAACCTTCTTGCAAGAGGAGGGGTAAACGCCCGATATGGTCGGCATGGACATGGGTGATAAAAACCGCGCGGATTTTATCCACTGGAATCTCGGCCGGCCAAGGGTAGTTGGCGCCATCGGCCCCCATAAAGTTGCCAACATCAATCAAATATAAACCCTTGGCGGTTGCCAGAACATGGAGCGAGCCACTGATGGTTTGTTGACCGCCTCCGCCAAAATAGAACAGGCTGCCTTTGTCTGCTTGTCCCGCCGAGGGTGCAAAAACCAGGACTATCAGCAGCAGTTTAAGGCAAAACGGTTTTAGGCCCCAAGCGCTCAAACCTCTTTGAGAAGAGAGCCAAGCAATGCCAGCCAAATATTTTGTCCACCGCATCTCTTGTCACCACCGCCTGGCGCCAGACCAACCAACATGTTTTTTTCTGACCTGACTATTTGGTCGATTTTTTCGGATTATAAACGGTAAACAAACAGATGGTTCACTTGCCACAATATAGTAGTGGCGGCATTTTTTCAGCGAAACATGTTCAAAACGAACGTTTTTCTGTTGACTTTCATCGACTACATCCTTATATCTCGCCGAGAATGTTTACAAACTGTTTACATCTTACCAGCCAAAGTTTCTTGATACCATATATTCTCTTCAGCTCCCGATATAGCAAACCGAATTGCCATCAGACTGTTCGGTTCAAACAGCCAACACCTAGGAGAAAAACCATGAAACGATCATTCGTCACCGCGGCCCTTATCGCTGCCTTTGCCCTCAGCGTCGCCTTGCCCAGCCAGGTGCTTGCCTGGGACCTAACCGGATGGGAAAAAGCTGACCCTGCCCGTGGCCAATGGGGCTGGTTTACCGGCCAGTCCCGCAAGTGTGAGGACAAAATCCCAATGCCCGGTCACCACACCAAGGCCGAGTGGGAAAAAAAGTTTACCACCGACAAGGACAAACTACCTTGTGGCGGGGCCGGGATCAGTGACCGGTTTGTCAAGCATATTTTCCTCTTCCTCCAGAACCATGCCAAGGATTCCGCTAACCCGATGGTTACGAGACCGGAAGGTTGCTGAAAGCGCTATAAAGTAAGCGAAATCGCTGAATGAACAGCAACCCGGTTGCCATTGCTGGCAAACTGCTTAACCTGGCTGGATGTTTCGTCTATCCATCGGCGGAAATGGCCGAACAACTCCAACTCGATCTTACGGATCTGGAAAACAATCATGTTCGTTTGTTTATGAGCGATCGGGGTGGAGTCAAGGCTCCACCCTACGCCGGCTGCTACCTTGACTCTGAAGATCGCCACCGGTTCATGATTAACTTCAACGGTCTTTGTCTGCGTCACGGGGTTGTACTCGGAACATCACACCCCCCCGACCACATCCCGGCCATGCTGGAGGCTCTGACCTTGCTGTCGGCCCGGGCCGACGATTCAGCCGATCTGGATATTTTTATCCTGCTTGACACTTATTACCACCACTGGCCGACCGCCTTTGCCGCCGCCTTAGACCAACATGACCGCACCGGTTTTTATGCGGCGCTGGGGGCTGAGATCAAGGAGACTCTGGTGGCCCTGCGGCACGATTGCCTGCCGCAGGGCCACCAGAGTCTCCAGTCTCCATACGCTCTGCGAGCTTGACCGACCAAAAACGAAGGACTTGTGAGGAAAGAGGAAATCGGTCATATTGGTCTGAGCAAAATTATACGACTGATAATCATTAGGCCACCTTGAAAAATTGCTCTTTCGTCCGTTTTCTGCGTTATGCTCAAAAAATTATCCTTCGGAATATCAACCATATGCTTGCGTTTTTTTTTTTTACGTGCCGTAAACTCGAACAAAATAGCTAATTTTTCAAGGTGGCCATTAATCTAAGGAGAATCAGAATTATGACGGTTACCCGCAGAAAATTCATTGCCGGCTCACTGGCCGGCGTCGGGGCCCTGGGGGCGGGATCGGCCGGCTTACGTTATGTGAGTCAGGCCATGGCTCAACCGACAAGGACCGAGCAGACCCGCTATGTCAACTCCAGTTGCAATATCTGCGTCAGCGCGTGCGTGTTTCGCGGCCAGGTGGTCAACGGAGTGATCAAGCGCCTGGAGCCGGAACCGGATTTTCCCAAATCCCGCGGCATGATGTGCGCCCGGGGTAACGCCGGGGCGGCTACTCCATATGATCCCAACCGGGTCAAGAGTCCGATGATTCGCACCGGCAAACGAGGTGAAGGCAAGTGGCGTAAAGCATCCTGGGATGAGGCCTACCGCTATATCGCCGAAAAAACCAACAGGGTGGTGGCAGAGGAGGGGGGACACCGCTCCTGCATCGCCTTCGCCTCGACCAAGGGCACCTTTCAGGAACATTACTTCCATCAGTTTCGCGAGGTGTTTGGGTCACCAAATGCCGTGCGCCACCCCACCCTCTGCCTAAGCGCGGTTATCCGGGGCTTTCAATCAGTTTTCGGGACTTACCCGGCGGTCGATGTTCGCAACAGCCATTATTTGATTCTGGCCGGCGCTAACCTCGCCGAGGGCATAATCCCCCCGGCCACCATTGATCTGTTTAAGCGGCCGATAGGTTCCCGCAAGCTCATCTATCTTGATCCCCGTTTCACCAAAACCGCCGCGCTGGCCGACAAATGGCTCCCAATCAAACCTGGCAGCGATATGGCTTTTGCGTTGGCCATGATGAATGTGATTATCGGCGAGGGTTTACACGACCAGGACTTTATCGATAAGCACTGCGTCGGCTTTGCCGAGTTGGCCGAACATGTTAGGCAATACACCCCCGAGTGGGCAGAGAGGGAGACCGATATTAGCGCTGGCGATATTCGGCAAATTGCCCGCGAATTTGCCACCACTCCCAGCGCGGTTTTTTATCACGGTCGCCGTACAACCTGGCAGGGAGATGAAGTCCAGACCAGACGGGCCATTGCTATGGTCAACGCCATCGTTGGCGCCTTCGACCGGCCCGGCGGCTTGATCCCCGCACTTGAAATCCCCCTTGCGCCCTACTTCTACGAGCCCGCCTGGTACACCAAATTTCGACCCAGACTGGAACAGGGCGATGTCACCTTTATGAGTCCCGGCGACGGGGCTTGGATCCCTTGGCGTGATCGGGCTTTGCGTTCCGACCCCTATGCCATTCGGGGACTGTTCATTTACAAGCAGAACGTCCTTGAAATGCTCCCGGATCGTAACAAAACCCTCGAGTTATTTGCCAAGCTGGATATTATTGTCTGTGTAGATCCTTTTATGAGTGGCACTGCTTGGTACTCGGATGTGGTCCTGCCGGAGAGCACTTATCTGGAGCGCCTTGATCCCGCGGTTGCCCTGGATGAGATCGAACCGGTGGTGATTTTTCGCCAACCGCTGATCAAACCGCTGTACGACACCAAACCCTGCTTTGAGATCGTTAGCGAGCTGGCTGCCTACTTTAAGGATGAGGATGGCGCACCCCTCAGCGACTATTTTGAGGGCAGCGTTGAATCACACACCAAGGCCGCTCTTGCCGACCACCCCGGATCCCTTGATAAGTTACGGGAAAAAGGCTTTTTTAGCACTGACCTTAAGCTCAAATTCGGCGAGTATCGCAGCGGTAAAAAGACCGTCAGGACCAAAACCGGAAAGGTCGAATTATACAGTGAGGATTTTGCCAGGCGCGGACTCGAACCTCTGCCTGTTTATCGCCGACCGGCAGATATTGGGGAAGGCAAGTTCCGCTTTGTTGTTGGCCGCCATGCCATCCATACCCACTCATCAACCGCCGCTTTTCCGGACCTTAACTGGCACATGAAGGAAAACGCCGTCTGGATTAACCCGGTATCGGCCCGTAAATTAGGCATAAAGACCGGAGATACGGTGCTGATGAAAAATCGCACCGGGGGCGAGGTCAAAATCAAAGCCCTGCTAACCGAAGGCATCCGTCCGGACTGCCTTTATTACGCCAACGGTTTTGACTCTCTTTCACCAGACAAGCCCCTGGTTTATGGCAAAGGCGCCTCCCAGGCGGCCATTTTGGAGTCTCACTTCGAGTCGATCTCCGGCAGCGCCTTGCTACACGAAACAATTGTCGAAATTAGGAGGGCCTAAATCATGACTGAAAATCGTAAAAAACGCTGGGTCATGGTGATCGATTCTCGCAAGTGTTTCGATTGCAAGGCCTGTGATGTTGCTTGTAAACGAGAAAACGGCATCGAGGCCAAAGGTAACCGCGATGTTTATCGCAACTGGATCACCAGCAGGGGAATAGAGGGGACTTTCCCCAATCTCAAACAGCGCTTTGAGCCCAGCCAGTGTCAGCAGTGCGCTAATCCACCTTGCGTGCGGGTCTGCCCGACCAGGGCATCCCATCTCGACCGAGATGGGTTGGTTCAGATTGATGGCAGGCGCTGTATTGTCTGCGGGGTCTGTATTTTGTCCTGTCCTTACGATGCCCGCTTTAAGTCACCCCAGACCAAGGTCATCGATAAGTGTACCTTCTGCAATCACCGGATTGCCGTGGGCAAACAGCCGGCCTGTGTAGATACCTGCCCGACCAAGGTGCGGGTTTTTGGCGATCTCAACGACCCCGAGAGCGAAGTCTCAAGGCTGCTTGCCCGACATCACTATTTTGTGCTCAAGCCGAAAAGCGGCACCCAACCAAGTCTTTTCTATCTTTCCTGAGAGGTGATCAGTATGAATTTCCTTACAATAAACGGCAAAATGATCAACTCCCGCGGCGATCGAATCTGGGTCATTACTACCGGGCTTTTTTGCCTGATCGGCTTGATCGGCTTGACCAACTTCCTGATCCAGGGCCATGACGCCTATAACGTCCACCGTCAGGTGCCGTGGGGTCTTTTAATCTCAACCTATATTTTTTTCGGGCTCAGCTCCACCGGGTTGTGCCTGGTTGCTTCGCTGTCGCGCGTCTTTGGCCTCGAACCCTTTGAGGTGATCGGCAAAAGGGTCATTGTCATGGCGATCATCACGTTGGTCGCCGCTTTCGTGGTGATTGGCCTTGAACTGGGCCAGCCCCTGCGGATGATTTACAACATAATCAGCCCCAACCTCGCTGCCCCGCTCTGGTGGATGGGGACCCTATACGGCCTCTACCTAACGGCAATCGTAGTCGCGTTCATTTTGATGACCAAGGGCCTGCACCGCTATGTCGGCTACGCCATTCTGGTCGGCTTTGTCAGCGGAATAGTCAAACACTCCACCCTGGGATCGGTCTTTGGCCTGCTGGACGCCCGACTCTGGTGGCAGGGACCCTTTATCCCGATCTCAACCATTGTCGCCGCCGCGGCCGGCGGCTGTGCCATCGTGATTTTGCTTCTTGCTCACCGTTACTACCGGGAAAAAATGCCGAGGGATGTTGACCAAGCCGTGAGAACCACCGGCAGGATTTTCACCATCTTGCTGGGTATCTTGCTCTTTGCTGAATTCTGGAAGGTTATGACTACAATTTATGGCGGTATTCCGGGCAAGCACGACGCCATGATGATCCTGCTCAACGGGCCAATGGCCTTACACTACTGGTTTTTCGCCGTCTTCCTTGGGTTGTTGCTGCCCTTTATTCTGCTGTTGGCAACCGGAGGCAAGAGACTTGAAATATCAGTTGTTGCGGCGATCAGCAGCTTGATCGGCCTGTTTTTCATGCGTTACAACATGGTGGTGGTTGGCCAGCTCGTGCCTTTGCGCCCAGATGTCGACCGGGCGCACCCGATCACCGGCTTAGTAAGCTACAATCCCTCAGCTACTGAATTCGCCATAGTTATCGGCGGGTTCGGCCTGTGTTTAGCGCTTTACTTCGTTGCCAGCCGAGTTTTCAATTTAGATGCGGAAGCAGCAAGGCATTAAACCTTGCCGGAGTCGGCATAACAGCCGGCAAGGTGTCAGCGTATCATTAAAGCCGGAAAGAAATACCCCGATAAAAAACGGGTTATCGTACAGCGGCATACCCTCTAGGAACACCCTCAGGTGAAAAGACTATCTGCCATACTTGATTTATCCTTGCCCTGAAAGAGCCGGCACACGAAAGAAGATAATATTTCCACATCCGGTAAAACCGCTCATCATAATCGTTTTTCAGCGCCGGCCAGTTTCTGTCAAAATTATGAAACCACTGAATAAGCGTCTTGTCGTAATCAACACCGAAATTATGCCAATCTTCGAGAACGAATACTCCTTCGGCAGCGGCGCTGATTTGCCTGGATGACGGAATCATATAATTCGGGAAGATGTACCGATCAAGCCAGGTATTGGTGGCTGTCACCGTTTGGTTGCCGCCAATGGTATGCAGGAGAAAAAGGCCGTCGTCTTTTAGGTTACGACGAACCGTCCGCATGTATACCTGATAGTTTTTGCAGCCCACATGTTCAAACATGCCGATAGAAAGGATACACGCAAAGCTTTCGTCAAGAGAGCGGTAGTCTTGAAGACGTATATCGATCGGCAACCCTTTGCAGTGTTCTTTGGCAAATTGCGCCTGTTTTTGCGAAACCGTGATGCCCACTACTTCGGCTTGATAGTTTTCCGCGATAAATTTAGCGGTGCCGCCCCAGCCGCAACCGATATCAAGCACCCGCATTCCCGGTTTTATCCCGAGCTTCCTGCAGACCAGATCGAGCTTGGCCTCCTGGGCTTCATCAAGGCAGGACGCGCTCTGCCAGTAACCGCAACTATAGATCATCCGGTCGTCGAGCATGCACCGATACAGGTTGTTGCCGATATCATAGTGATGTTCACCGACCTGAAAGGCGCGGGCGCGGTTTTGCCGATTGTAAAGCTTGGCCTTTGCAACATTTATAAGATCTTTCCAGGACTTGACTTTATCATAGAGTTTGGCCCGCAAAATTTGATGGAAGAACTCATCAAGCCGGTTACAGTCCCACCAGCCATCAACGTAGGATTCCCCCAGACCGAGCGAGCCTTGCGCCAGCGTCCTTGAGTAGAACTTTTCATCATGCACCTGGAGGTCCCAGGGGCGGTCTCCGTTTATCCTGACATCGGCAAATGACAATAACTCTTCGAACCTGTCCCGAAAGATACTCATGTCCATATCGAATCAGTTTTTTTGTTCAGGGGCGATATGACATTCAATAGCCTCTTTGATTATTTTAGGCCACCTTGAAAAATTGCTCTTTCGCCCGATTTCTGCGTTATGCTCAAAAAATTATCCTCGGAATATCAACCAGATGTCTGCGGTAATTTTTTTTACGTGCCGTAAACTCGAACAAAATAGCTAATTTTTCAAGGCAGCCTTCAAGCGCCTCATTTTTTATTTTAGTTCAAGTGACCCACCTTGCTCGTCGTTATCAAACCACTTGATTTCAACCTCCAAGCTGTGTTGAATCCCCTTTTTTCCTTTGTTTTCATCTTCTACCTGTACTTCGAGAATTAAGTTTTGGGAGAGTTTCAACGTGATTTCCTCATCACCCCGACCTAGTAGAACTTGCCCAGCCGAAATTTTGTCAGCAAGTTGATGGAGAAAATCGCTCACGTCTGATCGATTTTTTCGTTCTTCAGTTTTGAATAGTCTTTTTTCTTTCCCCATGGTTATCTCCCTATAAGGTTTGTTCAATGACGGTTAACCGGCCTATGGAAAGAGGCGGTATTCAGACCACCTTGGAAGCCATTGTACAACAACTCGGCACAAAAAACCATGCCATTTCCTGCGTCACAACTGGGCAACGCATATGTCGAGAGACAGGGGCCAGCGCCGCCGGTCACCAGGATCCTCATTTTTTTCTCCTTCCCCAAGGGGACACTAGTTGTTTATTGTCTAGTAAACCACCGCCCACTGAAGCGTAACCCCAGGCCCAACAGAATTCCAATGGCATTTGCCGCCACATCGGTCGAACTGCCGTGGCGATAGGGTAGTGGTATTTGGACCATTTCAATCAGCAGACCGTAGCCGAACATGAGCAGGGCGACCGTTCGCAGGGGCAGGCCGTAAGCCAGGGACAGAGCCAAAGTCAACGCGGTAAAAGCCCCGAGATGATTGACCTTGTCCGCATGGTTTGGGGTCAAGGCCGGATTATCGACCGGCAGCCAGGCCATAGCTGTCCCCAAGAGTAACAGTAGCCAGAAAAACAACCGCCAAATAGTTATAGCCCGAATTTTTCCCACCACGTTTCGTTGCCTCTTCCGCTTTCACCAGCGATAAATCAGCGAAAAACCAAACTCTCGGACTTGGTATTCCGACGATGAAGTCAATTCAACCTTCGCCTCGGTGCGCAACCGAGCTGACCACTCCAAGGAAAAAGCGCCGGCCAGGGTTTGGATGACATAGCCCTGGGAGTCATAGATCGTGGCGTAGCGCAGCGTATAGTAACGGGGAATATCGCGCAAAAAAGGATCATCGGTCAACTGGTGTCGAAATAACACCTCTCAAGCTCATGACCCAAGGCGGGGGTCAGCCACTGCCTTAGGCCCTGCCACTCCTGGCGCATGGCTTTACGGCCGCCCCGGCCCTCCTCCCGGCGATAACCAAAGTGCAAGGCCGTATGCGGGCGGCGCTGCAACTCATTGCGCATTGCGCAAGGCGGCCTCAGCCACCCCGGGATATGGCAGATGAGCGGCCGCCAGTTGGCGATAAATCGCCGCCGCGTCCTCAAACTGTGCCATTCGCCCGTACAACCCCGCCAGATCGTAAAGAATCGGCCACTCATCGGGATATTGCCGCCGCAAAAGCTCATAGTGCCTGGTCGCGGCAAAAAACTCCCGCCGGTCCACAGCCTGGCGCGCATTCAACTCTAACGCCAGACGGAGCTGTCGGCGATAATCGGCATAAAGGGGGGCTGCCAGTTGGCGGATCCGCTCATCAATCGGCTTAACGGCTACGGCAGATTCGGGACTCATGGCCGTATCGACCAATTCCCGTAAAGGGCTTACTCCTTGGCCAAGGAGCGGCCAAAGGCCAGGTGGGTCATCAGATGGCACCACCACCTCCGCGGTCCGGGCGGCGGCCGCAAAAAGATCAAACACCGATGAGGTGAGGGCCTCCTCCAGCTCTTGTAGCGCCTCCCGCCAGCGCCGCTGCAACCATAAAATATTAACTCGGGCCAAAACCAGATCCGGTGTGCTCCAGGGATGATCAATCCGGGTCTGTTCAACCAGCGCAAAGGCCTCGGGTAAACGACCAAGTTGTAGGAGCTTCGCGCTCTGGCGCTTGGTCACCGGGTAAAATTCGGGAAAAATCACGGCCAGTTGGCCAAGTTCGTCCAGGGCTTGTTCGACTTTGCCGACCACCGCCAAGGCATCGATGCGCAGCAGGTGGCCCGTCAGGGAGTCCGGCATCAGTCGGGCCAAGTCTTGGCTAATGATTTGCAGTTGTCGCGGAAAATCGTAGCCGGCGTAATTGGCGATGGTTGTCGCCAACCGCAAGAGTCGACCCGGGTCTTGATCCGCCCAGGCTCGGGCCTGTTCAAGAAAGTTGGCCGCTAACTCATCATGCCCCTGCCGTTGCTTGATGGTAGCGGCCAGCACCAGGGCCAGCGGTTCCGGATTCTCAACCGCCACCGCCGTTTGGATCAAATTTTCCGCCAGATAAAGGGAGTCGGCTGCCAGCAGCAGGCGAACCGCTAACAGCCGCGTTTGACCGGTTAAGCGATTTTCTGCCGACAGTTGCCGCAACCAATGCCGGACTTTGCGGTGCTCATTCGTAATCACGCCAGGCCGCGTAGGGCAGATCACGCCACTGATAAAAGGTGGCCCGGGCCAGCAATAAGTCGGGGTCAGCATCCCCGTCTTGAGCCAACTTGGCCAGCAACTCTTCAATTGCGGCGGCGGTGGCGGGAGCGGGGACCGCCGGTCCGACCGCCGGTCCCCGCTCCCGCTAGGATTCCAGAGCCGTCATAACCTGACGATCGTCCGGGTCAAGCTTATGCCAGGCGACCAGGATCTCCCAGGCCCGCTCGCGCTGTTCGGGATGGCTCAATATTTCCCCAATTTCGGCCGGCCTTTGCAGTCGGGTAAGCAAGCTGAGTTTTCTGGCCATAATCTCGGCATCGGCCGGGAAATGGGCCAATATTTGCGGATAAAGCTCCAAAGCCCTGAGATACTGTCCTTGTTGCTCGAACAAAATTGCCGCCCGCAGGATTTTGTCCGGCGCCAATTCGCCGTCCATGGCCAACATTTGCTCGAGGACCAACAGAACTTCCGCTTGTCGATCAAGAGCCTGGTAAGTATCCAGGGCTAAAATCAGAGCTTGACGGGTCGGCGGGTCGGACTTCAAGGTAGCGCTCAAGGTCGGGCAAGGCTTCGACAAAGCGGCCCAGATCGTGATAAACCTGAATCGTCCGGCGCAACAGCCGAGGGTTGCGCGGATCATTTTGCAGAGCGGCCAAAAGATGCTCCAAGGCTTCCGGGCCAGCAAGTAGGTTTGCAGCCGGGCTGCAGCCTTGGCGTGCCCGGGGTCACGGGCCAACAACCGCCGCCAGTAGCCAACCGCCTGACGGTTGCGGCCCAAGGCTTCATAAACCTCGGCGGCCAACGCCAAAAGACGGTCGGGGGCCGTGATCGGTTCAGCCAACCGATGAACCAGGGGGCGGGCTTTAGCGGGCAGACCTAACTGATGGTAAAGGCGAGCCAGTTGCTCGTTGAAATCAGGGTTCCCCCCGTCCAGGGCCACCAGTCGCTCCCAATAGGGTAAGGATTGGCCCGACAAATCTTGACTGATCAAGGCCGCGGCCACACCAAGCAGGAGGTCGGGATCATCGGGCCGCTGGCTTAAAAGTCGCTGAAACAATTCAGCGGAACGGGCAAAACGGCCGGTGGCCAAGTAAGGTAGCCGCCAAACCCTGGGTATATTCCCCGCGATCGGGGCAAGTTCCCGCAACAATTCAAGGTGCGGCAGGGCCTGATCCGGCTCACTCTGGGCTTGTCTGCGAAAAATTCAGGAAATTGATGTTTGAGCCTGATTCTTTTCTTGCCATTCCGCTCATCCCCTGCGGTCAGCCCTAAGAGTGCCGATAAAAAGCCCTGATCGCCCGCACCACCTCCTGTTGCATCTCCTCGGTCAACTCCGGATAAATGGGCAGGGCCAGGGTTTCCCGGGCCGCGCGTTCGGCCTCGGGAAAGACTTCCTGATTGTAACCCAGCTTAGCCACACAACCCTGCTGATGCAAGGGCACCGGATAATAGATTTCACAACCGATCCCGGCCTGATGCAAGGATGTTCGCAGCTCATCACGTTGGCGTACGCGAACGACAAACTGATTGTAAACATGAAAATCAGCGATTCCCGCCGCCACAGCTTCTCGCTGATAAACCGCCACCGGCAGGGATACGGCCCCCTCGGCCACCAAGCCGGAGCTAGTGAAAAGCTGTCGGTAACGCTCGGCGTTTCGGCGCCGGGCGAGGTGCCAACCCGGCAGGTGACGTAGCTTGATTTCAAGCACTGCGGCCTGAATCGGATCCAGACGGAAATTGCCGCCCAGCAAGTCGTGATGATAGCGGCTGGTGCCGCCGTGCATCCGCAGAGTCCGAATTTTCGCTGCCAACTCCTGATCCCGACAAACCACCATGCCGCCATCCCCAATGCCGCCAAGGTTTTTGCTGGGGAAAAAAGAGAAACAGCCGACCAGCCCCATGCTCCCAACCCTGTGCCAGTCGGCGGCGACGGCAAAGTCGCCGCCGGGGGCCGTTGTCGACATTGCTGCCTCGGCCGCTCGGCGCGCTGCCGGGCCCAAGGGGCATCGGGCCCCAATGGCCTGGGCCGCGTCCTCCACCACCGGGATGCCATGCTCGGCGCATAGGGGCAAAATCCTGGCCATGTCCGCACTCTGGCCGTAAAGATGCACGGGAAGGCAGGCTTTGACCCGCGCCGTCTCAGCCGGCCGTCTGGTGAAAAAATCCTGCAAACCGTCGGGGTCAAGGTTGTAGCTTTGGGGATCGATATCGACAAAGACCGGGCGGGCCCCCAGGCGGAGGATACTGCCCGTGGCGGCGAAAAAACTGTAAGGAGAAGTCAGGACTAAATCGCCCGGCCCGACCTCAAGGGCCATCAGGGCCGACAGCAAGGCATCGGTGCCACTGCTCACGCCAATGGCGGCGGGGGTGGCACAATAAGCTTGCATCGCCGATTCCAGACTTGCAACCCGCGGCCCAAGAATATAAGCGGTGGAGTCAAGCACCTCGGCAATGGCGGCAAGAATCTCGGCCCGCAACGGTGCTAGCTGCGGCCGCAAATCAAGTAATGGCACCGGCATCTTTTTATTTCCATCAGTTCTAGGGGTTAAAAAAATCTTCGAGAAAATCCTTGATATCAGGCACTTCGTTTTCTAAATAGGTTCGCAGCTTTTTGAGCAGGCTTGCCTCAATCTGGCGGACCCGCTCGCGGGAAATGGCAAACCGGTCAGCGATATCCTGAAGGGTAACCGGCTCATCACTGAGCAGACGCTCGCCTAAGATCACCCGCTCCTTATCGTTCAAGCTCTGACGCAACTTGGCAAGCATCCCCGCCATCCATCCCTGGATCTCGTTGGTGGCCACCTTTTCTTCCACGCTGGGGCCGGTCATCGGCAGAAAATCTTTACGCTCGTCGCCGGAATCCTCACGAACCGGGGCCTCCAGCGACACGTCCCAGTTGTCCATGCGCTGGCTCATCTCGATTACTTCACTCTCCTTGACGTTGAGACGCTGGGCCAATAACTTAGGTTCAGCCTTAAATCCCTGGGATTCCAGCAGTTTTTTCTCCTTATTAAGGCTGAAAAAGAGCTTGCGTTGGGCCTGGGTGGTCCCAACTTTGACCAGCCGCCAATTATCCATGATAAACTTGAGAATGTAAGCCCGGATCCAGTAAGCGGCATAATAGGAGAACTTAACCTGACGGTATGGATCAAACTTCTTGACCGCCTGCACCAGACCAATGTTGCCTTCCTGAATCAGATCAAGAAAGTTGTGCATCCAGTATCTTTGAAAATCCATCGCCACCTTGACCACCAGGCGCAGGTTGGCGGTAACCAGCTTGTAGGCCAGATCCGGGTCCCCGGTCTCCTTAAATTGGCGGGCTAGTTCGTCGGTTTCCTCGCGGCTGAGCAAGCGATACTGGCCGATTTCCTGGAGATAGCGATGCAGCGCGGCATTCCCCACCACTGGCGGGAAAGCCGAATCGTCCAAGCTGACCAAGGGGTAAAACTCCTTAGCAACCTGGTCTTCACTGGAATTTTCCCTTGGTTTTGCTGCGTTTTTCATAAGTTAAAGAGTAGCTTAAATATCGAGAAAGGTCAAAACTCCTATTTCTACCCGATTTGTCGAAATTTCTAAAGCGGGAAATATCATTGGCCCGGTAACAAAACTTATGTTAGTTATTAAAACTTATAGGATGTTTTCCTGTTTAATTTTTTTCAGCTAACCGCTAATCGCTACAATCGCTTTTTCAAACAAGCAACATGACAAAACCTGGATCGCGATGAAATGAAAAACATCAGAAACTTCAGTATCATTGCCCATATCGACCACGGCAAATCGACCTTGGCCGACCGTTTTATTCAGCTCTGCGGCGGGGTCAGCGCTCGCGAATTCAAAGAACAGTTACTGGATAGTATGGATATTGAACGAGAACGGGGGATCACCATCAAAAGCCAGACTATCCGTCTGCTCTATAAGGCCGCCGATGGCCAGGATTACCTGCTCAACCTGGTCGACACCCCCGGGCACGTTGATTTCAGCTACGAGGTCTCCCGGGCTTTGAGTTGTTGCGAGGGGGCATTGCTGTTGGTGGACGCGGCCCAGGGGGTTGAGGCTCAGACCCTGGCCAACCTCTATCTGGCGATGGAAAACGATCTGGAAATAGTTCCGGTGATCAACAAAATTGATCTGCCCGCCGCCGAACCGGAAAAGGTAGCGGCCGAAATCGAAGAGGACTTGGGGTTGGACCGCGAACGGATTCAGCGGTGCTCGGCCAAGACCGGAGCCGGGATCCAGGACGTTCTGGAGGCGGTGATCAAGTTTCTGCCCCCGCCGGTGGGTGATGGGGACAAGCCCCTACAGGCCCTGATTTTTGACGCGCAGTATGATGCTTTTCGCGGCACGATCATCTCCTGTCGAGTTGTTAATGGTCGGGTTAAGACCGGCGATATCATCAGCTTGATGGCCAGCGGAGCCAGCCACAAGGTGGAAGAGGTGGGCTATTTCCATCTCAAACGAGAAGCGGCCAAAGAGTTGAGGGCCGGCGAGGTCGGTTACATTCTTGCCGGCATCAAGACTATCAGTGATGCCCAGGCCGGCGACACCATCACCATCAAGGAAAATCCCTGCGCTAAAGCCCTGCCCGGTTTTAAGCCGGCCAAGCAGGTGGTGTTTTCTTCAATCTATCCGGTCTCCAGCGACGACTACGAAGACCTGAGCGCCGCCGTCGAAAAACTGACCTTAAACGACGCCGCCCTTACCTTCCAGAAAGATTCCTCCTCCGCCCTGGGTTTTGGCTTTCGTTGCGGTTTTTTAGGCCTACTTCACCTTGAGGTGGTTCAGGAGCGGCTGGAGCGGGAGTTTGATCTTTCTTTGATTCTCACCGTCCCTTCGGTCAACTATCACGTCTATCTCACCGACGGCAAGATGGTGGAGGTGGACAATCCCGCCTATTTCCCCGATCCGGGCAGCATAGCACGGGTGGAAGAGCCTTACATCAAAGCCACCATCATGATGCCGGAGCGCTACATGGGGCCAATCATGAACCTTTGCATGGAGCGGCGTGGGGTCAACAGCAATCATAGCTACCCGATACCCGGCCGAATCGAATACACTTGTGAGCTGCCGTTAAGCGAGGTGATCTACGATTTTTACGACAAACTGAAATCCCTGACCCAGGGTTACGGCTCCTTCGACTACGACTTGCGCGATTATCGCCCAGGCGATCTGGTCAAACTGGATCTTTTGGTCAACGGAGAGAAAGTCGACGCCCTCTCCCAACTGGTCCACCGAGTTAGCGCCCGAGCCCGTGGGCTTGCGGCCTGCGAGAAGTTCAAGGAGGAAATTCCCCGGCACATGTTCAAGATTGCCATCCAGGCGGCGATCGGCGGCAACGTCGTGGCCCGAACCAACGTCTCGGCAATACGCAAGGATGTGTTAGCTAAATGCTACGGCGGCGACATCAGTCGCAAGCGCAAGCTGCTGGAAAAACAGCGGGCCGGCAAGAAAAAGATGAAAATGGTGGGGAATGTCGAAATTCCTCAGAGCGCTTTTTTGGCCGTGCTCAAATCCACCAAATGATTGGACTCAACCGGCCTCATCTCATCTTGATCGGGCTCATCTGACCTCCCGTCATCAGGAGTTTGGGGAACCAGGAAGGCATCGAGGCGGGCTAGAAGTTGCTCGCGACCCTCCCGGGTTTTGGCGGAAAAGAGCAGGCGCTCGGTAGAGCTGATACCCAAAGCGGTATCGAGCCGCTGGGCCTGGCGATTCTGCTCGTTGCGGGAGAGCTTGTCGATTTTGGTGTAAACCGGCAACCAGGGAATGGCCTGGCTTTGCAGCCAACCGGCCAGCATCCGGTCCAGGTCTTTTAAGGCGTGACGCAAATCGATGATCAACACCACGCACCGCAGATTGACGCGGGTTTCAAGATAGGTGGTGACCAGCGCCTGCCACTTGGCCTGGAGTTTTTTATCAACCTTGGCATAGCCATAGCCGGGCAGGTCCACCAGATGCAGATCTTCGCCAACCAGGTAAAAATTCAGGCTCTGGGTTTTGCCCGGCCGACTGCTGACCTTGACGAAGTTTTTGCGATTAATCAGGCAATTAAGCAAGCTTGACTTGCCGACGTTTGATCGCCCGGCAAAGGCTATTTCCGGCAACCCCCCCTCCGGTAACCGGGCCAGTCTGAAAACGCTGTCGACGAAACTGATGGGCTGAACCTGCATCCACATCCCCTCCTCAGGTCACCTTGTTCAAATTACCTTGTTTAAGGGGTACTCGATAATGCCTTCGGCACCGCTTTTGAGCAGGCGGGGAATCAGGTCGCGCACCTCATACTCGGAGATTACCGTCTCCACCGAAAACCACTCCTGATGATAAAGGGGCGAGACGGTGGGGGCGTTGAGGCTGGGCAGGATGGCGACCACCGCTGTTAGGCGCTCTTGGGGCACGTTCATCTTCAGGCCGACGATCTTATCGGCCTTGAGCGCCCCCTTAAGCAGCAGGGCCATATTTTCGATCTTCTCTCGTTTCCAGGGGTCAGCCCAGGCGCTCTTACTGGCGATAAGCTGGGTGTTGGATATCATCAACTCCGCGATAACCCGCAAACCATGAGCCCGAATGGTGCTCTCGGTCTCGGTGACTTCAACAATGGCATCGGCCAGACCGGAAACCGCCTTGGCCTCGGTCGCCCCCCAGGAAAAACTGATATCAACATTGATCTTGCGGGCGGCGAAATACCTCCGGGTGAAATTAACCAGCTCGGTGGCAATCTTCTTGCCCGCCAGATCCTCCGGCCGCCTGACTGGCGAGTTCCCCGGCACCGCCAGCACCCAGCGGGTAGGCTTGCGGCTGACCTTGGAATAAATCAGGTCCGCCGCCACCACCACCTTGGAACGATTTTCTAAAGTCCAGTCCTTGCCGGTGATGCCGGCGTCAAGAACCTCCTTTTCAACGTAGATTGACATTTCCTGAGGCCGGCAGATCGAACAGCTAAGTTCCGGGTCGTCGACCTCGGGAAAGTAATTGCGGGAGGAGAGCTCGATTTCCCAGCCAGATTTAGCAAAAAGTTCAATGGTTGCTTTTTCCAAGCTGCCTTTGGGAATGCCCAGCTTCAACTGTTTCATTGTTGGTAAATCTCCGCGGGATCAAAAACGGGGGTTTCAGCGCTTTCCAGCCGGTCGCCGTTGCTCGTCAGGCGCCGGTAAAAACAGGTGCGATGACCGGTATGGCAGGCCGCTTTACCCAACTGCTCGACCTTAAAGATCACGGCATCGGCGTCGCAATCCACCCGGATTTCTTTAATCAGTTGAATGTGGCCCGAACTTTCGCCCTTAAGCCAAATCTTGTTACGTGAGCGACTCCAATAATGGGCCTGGCCGCTGGCTAGAGTACGGCACCAGGACTCCTCGTTGATATAAGCCAGCATCAGCACCTCGCCGCTTTGATGGTCCTGGACGATGGCCGGCAAAAGGCCGTCTGTCCCCTTGCTGAAGCTGAGGATATTGGCTGACTTGTTGTTCACGAATTGCTCATTTATGTTTTTTTTGATTTAAGATCCACCGGTTTTCATGGCCATTAACCCCAACACCCAAAGTCTCCTTCTCCTGACCGGTGGCGCCGCCTTGCACGCTACCGCTCCTGTCGTGCTCCCGGCCGAGAAAATGAACAATACAGGCCGAGCGGAATTTACAGTACTCATCGGGACGCCGACAAACAGTCTCCGCCTCCGGCACGGTTTCACTATACTTTTCACAAAACAAATCCATCTGGTCAGTATCCCCTGATAACGACAGCCGGGACGCCGACCAGGGCGGCGATCATCTCCACCGCTCCACCGCCCACCGGCTTGTTTTTTTTGCGATGTTGTGAACTTAGCATTTTTACGAGATTTATGCAAAACTTTGTCGGTTTTTGGTCAATTTTCTTGTGTCGCTCGCCGTTTTTCGGCATAATGACCCCGGTAAGGGGCGAAGTTAGGGCTCACTCATGTAATTTACTTCCGGCTACCTTGTGCGCCCCAAGCTCAGCCGCCACCGCAACGCCAACATTCAAGGGAAACTCTACCGGTGAGCAAAACAGGTTATTACGGCAACTGGGGCGGGGCCTTCGTGCCGGAAATTTTGCACGAAACTTTTCGTAAACTGGGCGTCGCCTTCATTGAAGCCAAGGCCGACCCCGACTTTTGGCCCCGCTACGTCGAACTGATGGGCAGTTATTCCTGCCGCCCTACTCCTTTGACTTTTGCGGAAAATCTCAGTCGCCGTTTTGGCGGGGCAAAAATTTTCATCAAGCGCGAGGACCTCAACCACACCGGGGCGCACAAGGCTAATAACGTCATGGGCCAGGGTTTGCTGGTCCAACGGATGGGCAAGACTCGGGTGATCGCCGAAACCGGCGCTGGGCAGCACGGAGTGGCCACCGCCACCATGGCCGCCAAGTTCGGTTTTGACTGCACGATTTACATGGGCGAGGAGGATGTCCAGCGCCAGCGACCCAATGTCTTTTGGATGGAAAAGTTGGGCGCCACCGTGGTTCCGGTCGCCTCGGGTTCCCGCACCCTAAAAGACGCGATCAACGAAGCTTTTCGCGACTGGGTGGCCAATATGGACTGTACCCATTACGTAATGGGTACAGTCTGCGGCCCGCATCCCTTCCCGGAAATGGTGGCCTGGTTCCAAAAAATCATCGGCGATGAGGCCCGTCGGCAAATCCTGGCCATCCACGGTAAATTGCCGGCCCGGATCTACGCCTGTGTGGGTGGGGGATCAAACGCCGTCGGCATCTTCCAGGGCTTTCTGGCCGATAACGGGGTGGAACTGGCAGGGGTGGAAGCTGGCGGCAAGGGGCTTGCGAGCGGCCTGCACGCGGCTCGGCTGGCCGGCTCCGATGCCAGCCCGGGGGTGGCTCAGGGCTATAAAACCATGTTTTTGCAGGATGAGGACGGCCAGATGCTGGACACCCACTCGGTGGCCGCCGGGCTGGATTATATCGGGGTTTCACCGATTTTAGTCGATCTCTGGGAGCAGGGTCGAGTCCGCTTTAGCGCCGCCACCGACGATGAGGTCATGGCGGCCCTGCAACTAACAATCCGCAGTGAGGGCATAATCCCGGCTCTGGAGTCGGCCCATGCCTTCGTCCAAGCCTTTAAGGAGGTTGGGGATCTACCCCCGGAGGAGGCCATCATCATCAACCAGTCAGGTCGGGGCGACAAGGATATATTCACCATTGCCGACGCCTTCAGCGATCCCTCCTGGCGGGAATTTATTCGCAACAAAGGAGAGGAATACGCCGACGGTGCAAGACAAGAAAGTGATTAGGATGTTGACTTTAGTGACCTGTTTGCATAGTGAATATCGAAGATCGAACTTAGAAACGCTGAATACCGAAGGAGCGCAGAGAGTTTGACCTTAACCATGAGCCTGAGCCAAGACATCAAACAAGTCCGTAAGTCAAAAGAAATACTCCTGATGACTCATCTGGTTTTGGGTTATCCGTCCTTTGGGATCAACCGTCAGGTCATCACTCAAATGGTCGACCAGGGGGTGGATATCATCGAACTGCAAATCCCCTTCTCCGAACCGATAGCCGACGGTCCGGTGATCCTCAAGGCCAACCATGAGGCCATTAACCACGGGGTAAGGGTCGGTCAGTGCTTGGAGTTTGCCGCTGAAATGGCCGCCCAACACCAAATCCCCTTGCTCTTGATGACCTACTACAACATTTTGTTTAGGTACGGGGTGGAGGATTTTCTGGAGCAAACTAAAGAAAACTCGATCCGTGGCCTGATTATCCCTGACCTGCCACCGGAGGAGGGGGGTCAATATCTGGCGGCCTGCCGCCGCCTGGAACTGGCGCCGATTCAAATTTTTGCCCCCACCAGCGGCAAAGCGCGGATGGCCACCCTGGCCGCCCACGGGGCCGGTTTCATTTACTGCGTGGCTCGTCGCGGAGTTACCGGAAGCCCGACCAGTTTTGATGAAAACTTTAACGATTATATCAAGCGCTGTCGTCAAGCCACCGCACTGCCCTTGGCCGTGGGCTTTGGTATCAGCAACCGCCAGGACGTGGATCTCTTGCGCGGCAAGGCCGATATCGCGGTAATCGGCTCCGCCACCATTCGCCTGGTAGATCAACAGGGACCGGAAGCGGTCGGCCCATTTATTGCCGGCCTGCGTTGAGCGGCTACTTGCTCGGTTTTACTGCGAGGTCGCGGTTAGCTCATCCTGGCGACTCAAGTTTCAGCCTTAATGTCGAATATCGAAATTCACAACTCTCTATTCGACCTTCAATCAAACGCTCTCACCGCTGCTGATGTTTGATGCCGGAAACTGCTCGGCCCGACACCAAGGGGCGATAATGCAGTTACGGCCGATCTTGGTCGCCGGTGGAATTTGCGCCCCCTTGCCGATCAGGCTGATTCCGGTATAAAGATGTTTGGGGTACTCCCGGTTGGCCTGGCGCTTTTCCGCCTCATCCCCGATCCCCACTACCGCCGCGGCTCCCACCTCTACCCGCTTGTCGAGAATCGCCAGATCAATCACCGCATCCCGGGCTACCCGGCAATCATGAAAGAGAATCGAGTCGCGGACTTTCGCCCCCGGCTCGATTTGCACGCCGGGCGAAAGCACCGAGTTGATCACCGTGCCTTCAATTAAACAGCCAGCGGCGATCAGGGAATTTTGGGCCTGCCCGGCCCCGCAGAATCTGGTTGGGCAACGATCGGCAACAATCCCGTCAGCCTCGGTGTTGGAGCAAATTCCCCAAGCCGCCGGATTGATCGGCGAATCGGGTCGCAACACGTCCATATTGGCCTCCCAGTAGGCCTGAATGGTGCCGACATCGCGCCAGTAACCCCGGAAAGGATAGGCGTAAACCCGAGCCATTGCAATAGCCCGGGGGATCACATTCACCCCAAAATCAAGGTCCTGGAGATGGGCCAAAAGAGTCCGCAGAAGATAGGCGGTATTGATGACATAAATCCCCATGGAGGCGAGATTGGTACGGGGGACCAGCGGTTTTTCCTCCCATTCTACGATGCGGCCGTCAGGCGCGGTAATCGCGCACCCGAACTGGTGTAGCTGCTCAGGGGGCACCACCATGGTGGCCACGGTCATGTCGGCCCGTTTGCGGCGGTGCATCTTGAGCATGTCGGCCAAATCCATGCTGTAAATATGATCCCCGGAGAGAATGATAACCTCGTTTGAAAGATGAGCCTTGATAAAATCGAGGTTCTGCCGCACCGCGTCGGCGGTTCCCTTATACCAATCGGAATCTTTGGCCCCGGTGCGCGGCGGGAGAATCTTAATTCCGCGGGTACGACCGGTTAGATCCCAGGCGGCGCCATCGCCAACATGGCGCATCAACGACAGGGGCCTATACTGAGTCAGAATCCCCACCTGGGAAAACCCCGATTTCATCACGTTGCTCAGGCTGAAATCAATGATCCGGTAAATCCCGGCGAAAGGCACCGCCGGCTTGGTCCGACTTTGAACCAGGTTGTTCAGGCGGCTGCCCACCCCGCCGGCCAAAAGCAGCACCAGGGGCTCATTTTGGTCGAGCCTCATTTTACCACCTCCCCGTCGAGAATTTGGCCGCGGGCCCATTTCTTCGGCCCCAAGGCCGGATAAAGGGTGCAACCGGCCCCAATAAGCATGCCAGCCGGGATCTGGTTATTACAGCCCAGCACGGTAATCCCGGTAGGACGACCAATCTGCGCCCCCTCGCCCACGATGACGTTGACATCGCTGATCACCTTGTTAATTCGCGCCCCCAGACCCACCACGTCACCAAAAAAGAGGACTGAATCCTGGACCGTCGCCCCGGCCTGCACCTGAACTCCGGGGAAGAGAATGGAGTTGGCCACCGTGCCATCGACTATGCAGCCATTATGGATCAGGCTGTTGCTGATCTTGGCCGTTGCCCCGACCTTAAGCGGCTGACAGTCGCGGATATCACGATGATCCAGGTTGGTGCGAATCCCCCAGGCAGCCAGAGGCAGGAGAGGATTTACGCCCAGCAGCTCCATGCTGGTCCGCCAATACTCCTCGATGGTCCGAGTATAACCCCAGTAACCGGTAAATCGGTAGCCGTAAACTTTCTTGCGACTCGCCATGGCCCGGGGAATAATATCACGGCCAAACTCAAAGGACTGATCCTCGCGAGCATTGGCCTCCAGCAAGTCGTAAAGCGCCTGCGGCTTAAAACAGTAAACAGTCATTGAGGCCCAGTTGAAGGTCGGATCGGCCGGTTTTTCCTGGTATTGCCGAATCCGACCGCCCATCTCCCCGTCCTCATCGTCAATCTCCGCGATCCCGAAACGACCGGCCTCTTGCTCGGGGACCTCAACGCAGGCCATGGTGCAATCGGCCTCCTTGCGGCGATGATAGGCAATAATTTCCCGATAGTCCATGCGATAGATATGGTCACCGGAGACAATCAGGATGGTTTCCGGTTGATAAAACTGAATGAAGTCCAGGTTTTGACGCACCGCATCCGCTGAGCCCCGGTACCAACTACTTTGATCAAAGCCCTGGTAGGGCGGCAGGACGAAAACCCCCCGGTGGCGTCCGATCATGTCCCAGGAAGCGCCGATGCCAATGTGACTGATCAGAGAAAAGCTGCGATACTGGCTCAACACCGCCACTAGTTCCAAGCCCGAATTCATCAAGTTACTCAGGGGAAAATCAATAATTCGGGCAAAACCGCCAAAAGGCACCGCGGATTTGGGACGATAAGCGGTGAGTACACTCAGCTCATCTACCCTGCCCCCAGCCAGTACCACGGCAAGCACCTCGGGCTTGAGTTTCGGCATCTCACACCTCATAGTTTGTTGGGTTAGCGCGACAAAACTGGGTCAAATATGTTGGGTGATAAAACGCACCAGAGCATTGGTGTTGATGGTGGCGGCATCTTTGTCCAGCTTTCTGAGCGGCACCTCGGCCCGGGCAGATTCCCGGTGGCCGCCGGCGGAACCGGGCGAGCCGAAGACCTTTTCCGCCAACCGGCCGGCATTTTTTTTGTAGCCGTCACAGCGAAAAATCACCACCAGTTTATCATGGTAAATGCCTGAAACAAAAACCCAGGCCACCTCATGGACCTGTTTAAGAAAATCGGCAATCAAAACCAAAACATCGGGGCTTGGCACCTTACCGATATGAGCGTACAAACGCTGTTTGTTCAGCTTAGCCTCGCTCAGCGCGGTGCGAAAATATTTGAGCTCCGAGTACCGCATCGAGGAAAGCTCGATCTTGCGGACCAGGCTGATGTTAGCTAGGTTAAAGAGATGGCGAAAAGAAATAGCATCGGCCAAGGCAACTTTTTTTTCAAAATTCTGGGTGTCCACCTTGATCGCATAAAACAGCGCGGTGGCCAGCGCCACCGAGGGACGGATCCCGGCGGCCCGGAGATACTCCACCATCATCGAGGCCGTGGCCCCGTAGTCCTTGCGAATATCAACAAAGGTGGCAAGCCAGCCTTTGGTGGCCGGATGATGATCGAGCACCACATCAAAAGGAATGTTTGCAAAGGCCGGCAGATGGGAAGGCTGAGAGTCCAACATCACTTTTTTGCTGAACTCTGCGGGCTTGAGCGTGTGCAGACGCTCAACCGGAATTTTGAGTAAGTCCAGCATCACCAGATTATTACGCCGACGAATCTCGTTGGGATAAGCGATGACGACACTCTTGACCCGATAGCGCAGCAGGCGCTTGACCGCAAACGCGCAGGCCAGGGCGTCGGGATCGGCATTGATCACCACCAAAACCTGGTCTTCCTTGACAAAAACGTCCCAGAACTCATGAAGACGCTCTCTAGCGGTCTTTTTGGAATTGCACTTACGCTCGGGGCCGCGACCAGGCAGGGCGCCGCCATAGTTTGGCGTGGAGTTGTTGTTCTTCATATCTGACTTATACCATACAACGCATGGTCTTTGACACTGAAACGCGGCCTTATTTCTCTTGATGACGGATAATTCACTTTTCGATACCAGCTCAGACCGAGCAAAATAGCCTGCCCCGGCGCCCGCTGAGACTCTTTAAGCCACCTTGAAAAATTGCTCTTTCGCCCGATTTCTGCGTTATGCTCAAAAAATTATCCTCGGAATATCAACCATATGCCTGCGGTAATTTTTTTTACGTGTCTTGAACTCGAACAAAATAGCTAATTTTTCAAGGTAGCCTTTAGTGGCACTTCTGATCAATATCCCGAGGACCATGAAGCCCAGGATAACCACGAAGGGGGTTTTGTGAATGGATGGTCTGGCCCCGGGCTTGGAATTGTGGCGACGCTTTACAGACACGGTTTTGCTCCTGAAGAGGACGGTGGGGCGAGGTCTCGTCCGCTTAACGATCTAAGTCGTTGGTTTTTCCGGTTTTAAGCTGGTGGAGAAACTCCTTATCCACCTGATCAGGATCGTCGAGATTGTAGGCAATGATGTTTTTCAGGTGGGAAAAACTGTCCAGGTCGATGGCGAAAAGATGCAGCGCCAGACCGCTCGGCCCTACCCGCACCACCTCGCCTTGCATTTTGAGGCTGACATTGCTGTCGCCGCCACTTAAGTGTAGCTCCACGGCGCATTGTTCCCCGACCCTGTGGCCGGTTACCCCGATCACCGATACCCCCTTGAGGCTGAGATCAGAGGTTTCGCGGTGTTCGTAGCTGCGGTCGGCAAAACGCATGGTGATAGCGGTTTTGAAGGGTACCCGGCTGTTTTTACGGATAATTTTTTTATTCATGGCAGTTGATCTCTCGTCCGATTAAAAGTGGCTGTCGAGCTTGGATCGGCAAAGCTTGATTTTCTCGAGACCTGGACGGTGAAAGGACAGTCTAAATTTTAGCAGCGATTTTGTCAATTTACATATACCATGGCCGGATGGAAGATTTCATCCCTTATCACCTTTTGATAACTGCGGCTCTGGTGCTGGGGGCGGTGATCGGCAGCTTTCTCAACGTGGTCATCGGGCGTTTACCCGCCCAGATGGCGGGAGCGGCCGAATCCATTGCCTGGCCGGCCTCGCGCTGTCCTCTTTGTCGGACAGCAATCCGCTGGTACGACAATATCCCTCTGGCCAGTTTTGTTGTGCTCCTTCGACGCTGCCGGGCTTGCAACGAAAAAATTGCCTGGCGTTATCCCTTGGTGGAGTCGATGATGGCCTTGCTCTCGCTGGGTTTGCTGTTGCGTCTGGGGCTGAGCTTGGACTGGTTGGTATACCTGATTTTTTCCGCCGCCTTGCTGGCGATCTTTTTTATCGATTACGATCATCAATTAATCCCGGATGTCATCAGTCTGCCTGGGATTATTTTGGGGTTTGCCGCCTCTTTCATCTTGAGTGGGTTGGACTGGCAATCTTCCGGTCTGGGCATTTTATTGGGTGGTGGCTCCTTCTATCTGGTGGCCCAGGGGTATTATCTGCTCACCGGTCGCGATGGCATGGGGGGCGGGGACATTAAACTGCTGGCCATGCTTGGCGCTTTTCTGGGTTGGCAAGCTCTGCCCTTCATCATTCTTGCCAGTTCGGCGCTGGGCCTGGTGGTGGGCATCGGGGCCATGATTCGCCAGGGTAAGGGCGGCAAGAGTGTGATCAGTTTCGGCCCTTTCCTGGTCATGGCCGCCTGGCTCTGGCTCTTCTTCCCTCAGCAAATCGACCAGCTTTTTCGTTATCTCTTTCGTTTCTAGCCAGGAAGCAGAATTATTATATTTCTTTTTTTTGCCCAAAGAGCATAATGGCTATTATCGGCCAATTTTGATGATAAGATGGCGGTTGGCTGAGAGGGGGTGAAGGAGGGATACCGTTGACTGGGGATGAAGGTAGGGAAAAAGTGCGAATTGGGGCCATTATCCTGGAGTCCTCCCTGATCGGGGCCCCTATGGCCGGTTATTCCGACTTGGCCTTTCGTCTGCTTTGCCGGGAATACGGGGCGGGGCTCGGTTATTCGGAAATGGTCAGTTGTCACGGGCTGGTCCGCCATCAGGCCAGCACTTTGGAGCTGATTCGGACCGTGGCCGCGGAGCGTCCGGTGATCATGCAGCTTTTCGGGGCGGAACCGGAAGTGATGGGGGCGGCGGCGGCAATTTTAAGTGAGTCGCCCATTGACGGCATTGATATCAATATGGGCTGTCCGGTCAAAAAAGTGGTCAAAAAAGGCGCGGGGGCGGCCCTGATGCGGGACCCGGGCCGGGCGGCGGCGGTTATTAAGGCAGTGGTGGGGGCGACACCGCTGCCGGTGACGGTCAAAATCCGCTCCGGTTGGAACCGGCAAACGATCAACGCTCCTGATTTTGCCCGGATGATTGCCGATTGTGGTGGGGCCGCCGTTACCATCCACGCCCGCACCTGGAGTGCGGGTTTCACCGGCCGGGCAGACCGGGAGGTGATAGCGGCGGTGAAGGCGGCGGTGCAAATCCCGGTGATCGGCAACGGCGATGTCACTTCATGCCAGGAAGCAAGGGCCCTGATGGCGGTCACCGGCTGCGACGGGGTCATGATCGGCCGCGGCTCCCTGGGCGCACCCTGGGTTTTTTCTCCCGACCGGCCCATCATCCCGAATCTTGCCACTCGTCGGCAAGCGGCCCGACGTCATCTCGCCTTGATCAGGGAGCATCACCCCGGCCATCATCCGGCCCGCATCTGCAACCAGATTGGCCGCTATTTCAAAACGGTGCCCAGTGGGGCCGACATCAGGAAAACCATCTATAATCTTGACAACCTATCAAAACTTGAACACTTCCTGGCAGACTATCCGGACCATCACCAAATTGAAGCTCTATAACCTTATACCCCCGCTACCAAGCATTATTGAGCATCACCGTTGAGGGAACAATCATGACGAACGAGAAACGAAAAGTCCATCGGGTAGCTTGGGGCGCTCGCCGCTTTTACTTACCCATCGGTCTTAAGATCCTTTCCTCTTTCCTTATCGTCATTGCCGTCATGGCCGGGGGAATCTTTTGGTACACCACCGGCCGCCTGGTCGACCAAGTCGAAGCAAGGGTAGCCACCGACCTTTATGCCAAACTTCAGAGCAGTTGGCATCTCTACCATAAACGGATGGATGACCTGAAGCTGAGCCTGATCCAGGCCGCGGGCCAGCAACAGGTCAAGGAGATGGTGGCCGCTTCCAGGAAAGTAGCACTGGACAAACTGCTCGTTAACCTAGCCGAAGTACAACCTCACGTGCATTTCTGGTATGTCACCGATGGCAACCAGGTTGTGCTCAGCCGGGGTAAAAAAACCCACCGCGGCGACACCCTCAAACTGGAAGGGGTAGTGGGCCAGGCCATTGCCGGCGGCGAGGCAATCCGGGCCACCATTCGTCTCCACCGAAATCAGTTGAACCTGGAGGACGAAGCACTGGCCGCCCTGGTAGAACGCTATGGCCTGGTTCAGGTGGTGGCAGTGCCGGTAATCCACGACGACGAGGTAGTAGGCACTCTGACTGGTGGGATTCTGCTCAACGACGATTCTTGGTTACCGGACAATATTTATCGTTTTCTCTCGGTCGACTCTGCGATTTTCGGTTCCATTCTGCAGGAATCCCGAATCATCAGCGCCACCGATATGCCCAGAAGCATGTTCAGTCCCCTGGTTTTGGTTCCCCAGGAAATCACCAATCGACTGCTTCGCGGGGAAGGTTTTGTCGGCCGAGTTCATCTGGAAGGGGTGCCGGTTTTCGTGGCGGCTGATCCGATCACCGATCCGGCGGGCAACGTTCTGGGGGGCGTGGCGGTGGGCATCAGCGTAGATGAGGCCCAGGAACAGATTCACATCATCAATCGGGATGCCTTGCTCTTCACTACCATTGGCATTCTGGTCAGCCTGGGGATGGCGGCCTTGGCCTACCGAGATACCAACAAACCGGTTAAAGCCCTGGTGGCGGCGATGCAAGATACCGCTGAAGGCAATTTCAATGTCCGGGTTGACCTGAAAACCTACGACGAGTTTGAGCAACTGGGCCAGGGCTTCAACCGGATGCTGGACAATCTTGATACCCGTAACCAGCGAATCAGCCGTTTTAACGAACTTTTCAAGTTGCTGATCACCTCCCTGGAACCGGATGTGCTGCTCACCAAGGCCTTGAAATCCATGGCGCTGTTCACCGACTCCAGTCTGGGGGTGGTTTATGTGCACGACGAGAAGAAGAACCTGTTGATGCCGATGACCTCGTTTGGCCTCAGTGAGGAAAGTTTACGGCCAACCAAGGTCGGCGAAGGCATGGTCGGAGCCTGCGCCGTTGAACGTAAGTCCCTGGTGATGCTAGATATTCCGGGGGAAAACCTGCTGCTGGATACCGGTTTCGGCCAGATCAAACCCCGGAGTCTGGCCTGGTTTGCCATGTGCTACAAGGAAAAATTGCTCGGAGTTTTTGCCATCGGCAGCCTGCGGGACTATAGCGACGACGAGATACGTCACCTGGAGTACCTGGTCGCTCAGATTGCCGTCGCCTTGGATAACGCCTTAATTCACCAGGAAATCGAAAAACTCTCCATTACTGATCCTCTCACCGCTCTTTACAACCGCCGCCACTTCATCAAGCTGGTCACCACCAAACTACAAGAGGCCCAACGCCACCACTTCCCGGTGGCGTTGGTGATCCTGGATGTCGATCACTTCAAGCGGATCAATGACGCCTATGGGCACCAACAGGGCGACGTGGTCCTGGCCGAACTGGCCGAGCTGCTACGCCGGGAAACCCGCGGCACCGACATCTGGGCCCGCTACGGCGGCGAGGAATTTGTCGTTTGTCTACCCCACAACACCGTCGTTCAAGCCGAACAGACCGCCGAAAAGCTGCGCCAGGCGGTGGCCGAACATTCATTCTCCGGCTTGGATCAAGGGACCATCACCGTGTCCATCGGCATTTCATCCAGCGAGGAAAACGCCACCCACCAACTCGACGACCTCTTCCGTCTGGCCGACACCCGCCTCTATGAAGCGAAAAACAGTGGCCGCGATAAGGTGGTCGGCATATCGTGATTGGCATATCCGGATAAGTAAGTAACCAAGAAGCTTGCCGTTTCTCACTTCCTACTTGCGCGGAGGTGAGCTATCGCAGAGTTTTTACCTTAACCACGGTTATTTTTTGCCGTTCATGAACTCCAGAAACGTGTCCACGTCATGGGAGCTACCGATGATCACCGGCACTCGCTGGTGCAGTTCTTTCGGCTGGATATCGAGAATTTCCCGGCCGTCATCAGTAACCGCCCGGCCACCAGCCTGTTCTACGATAAAGGCCAGAGGAGCGGCCTCGTACAACAGACGGATCTTGCCGTAGGCCCTGGTCGGACTCTTACTGTCGCGGGGATAAAGGAAAATACCTCCGGCGATCAGATTGCGGTGACAATCAGCGACCATGGAGCCGATATAGCGGGCATTATAGGGTCGGCCAGTGGCCTTGTCCACCTTCTTAACATGTTCGAGATAGCGACACACCGGTTCCTGCCAGTAGTGGTAATTGCCCTCGTTGATACTGAAATATTTGCTCTTCTTGGGGGTGCGGATATCCGGGTGGGAAAGATAAAATTCGCCAACACTGGGATCCAGAGTAAAGCCATGAACCTCGTCGCTAGTGGCGAAAACCAGCATGGTACTGGAACCGTAAACGATGTAGCCGGCGGCCACTTGGCGACGTCCCGGCTGAAGCAGATCGGATTCCTCTCCAGGGGAACCGTCTGGACTCAGGCGACTATGGATGGAAAAAATGGTGCCAATGCTGACATTGACATCAATGTTGGATGAACCATCCAGGGGATCAAAGGCCAAGGTGTACTTGCCTTCATAACCCTCAGCCACCGGAATGATATCCGCCTCCTCCTCGGAGGTCATAGCGCAAAGATAACCGCAACGGGCCATCCGGCGCTTGATGGTATTGTTGGCGAACTCATCAAGCTTCTGCACATGCTCGCCCTGGATATTGGTCTTGCCGCTCATCCCTAAAATATCGGCCAGCCCGGCCATGTTGACCTCAGCTGAAATGGTTTTGGCGGCAACAATCAATTCGTTGAGCAAGCCGGTGAGATCACCGGTGGCCTCGGGGTGGAGGCGCTGGCTGTCCATAATATGACGACTTACCGTGATGCCAAGTGGTCTGTTCATGGTTTGCTCTCCTTAGTTGGATGTTTTATGCGTGCGGATTATGCTGTTCCAACTCTTTAGGCTACCTTGAAAAATTAGCTATTTTGTTCGAGTTCAAGGCACGTAAAAAAAAATTACCGCAGGATATGGTTGATATTCCGAGGATGTTTTTTTGAGCATAACGCAGAAATCGGGCGAAAGAGCAATTTTTCAAGGTGGCCTTTAGTGAAAAGTGACAGGTGGTCACAGTCAGTCTCACACCTTAAGCAAGAAGCCTGAGCGGGTCAAATGAAATCCGCCCTGCCGCAAAAGGCGGGGGCCGATCGCCAGTGGCAGCTCACAAAAAAATAATTTTTTCTTAACACTACTGTAACATTCCGGCGACATAATAGCTCTAGTATGGTTTAGCTGAATGGGTTGCTATGTCTAAGTGACGTTCCTGTTTTACCGTTTTCCTGCGTATTGCACTGATTTTCAGCGCAATATCAGGCAAGACAATAACCAAGGCGGCTAAAACCGTCAAATTTTAACATTGATAATCGTAGATAACCGTAGATAACCGTATTGACAGCCAAACCGGAAACGGCTGGCGTAACCGGACACTGGCGAAGCAAAAACTACAAAAACTAAAAGATCAGGAGGTTAGGTGGAATGAAAAAGTCAATTGCAGTAACGATGGCGGCCATTTTTGGCCTAATGGCAGGGTTAGTAGCAGCGCCGGTTGCTGAATCAAGAGAGAGGTTAGTGCTTCAAGGCTCTACCACCGTCCTGCCAATCACCGTCAAGCACGCAGAGGAGTTTATGAAGAGGAATCCAGGCACGGAAATATCAGTGCGAGGCGGGGGTTCCGGAGCCGGAATTAAAGCGCTTATAGAAGGCACTATTGGGATGGCGCAAGCCTCAAGATCCATAAGGGATGGGGAGATTCTCGAGGCAAAGGCAAGGGGGATAAAGGTGGTTGAACACACCATTGCAGGGGATGCCCTGGCCGTAATTGTCCACCCCGAAAATCCGGTCGCTAATCTTACAAAGGCTCAGATTAGGGATATTTATCTGGGCAAGACCACCAACTGGAGAGAGGTGGGCGGCAAGGACCAGAAAATTGTGGTAACTTCCAGAGATGTCGCGAGCGGCACCTTTAAGGCATTTAACGAGAAGATCTTAGGAAAAGAAAAACAAAGACCCGATGCCCTGTTTCTGGCATCCAGCGCCGCGGTCGTAGGCACGGTTACAGGCACCCCGGGTGCAATAGGCTATGTCGGCATGGGCTTCCTGAGGCCGGAGATTAAGGCGCTGCACGTTGACGGCGTGGCTGCGACAGCCGAAAATCTAGTAGCCGGAAAATATCCACTCGGAAGGCCGCTTTTCATCTATACCGCTGGTGAGCCCACGGGCCTTGCAAAGAGGTTTTTGGATTTTATAATGAGCCCTGACGGGCAAAAGATAGTTAAGGAGGCAGAATTTGTCCCTGTAGGGCCTGTAAAATAGTGCCCGCTACTTAAATTCAGGCCCGCGCAAGGCATTAACTCCTTCTTGTCCGGGCCTGTTTTTTGGTCTGAAAACTATCTTGCAAATCATGATGCATTAACATTACGACAGGAGTTTTTTTTAAAAATCAAAGCCTATGACCAGAGCTACAAAAGATAAAATAATCGAATGGGGCATTACTTTAATTGCTCTCACTTCTGTAATTTCCTTTTTGGGCATTGCCGTAGTTCTTTTTGCGCAAGGCTTGCCTGCTTTTAATTTTGTCGGCCTATGGGATTTTTTAACCGGCAGAGGCTGGCATCCCACTCATGTTTACGAGCCTGAATTTGGTATATTGCCTTTGATTATGGGGACACTATGGGTAGCTGCCGGGGCGTTGATAATCACCGTGCCTTTTGGCGTAGGAGCAGCGATTTATATATCTGAAGTGGCGCGCCCTGCGGTCAAAGATGTTATAAAACCAATTATTGAGCTGTTAAATAGTGTGCCATCGGTGGTAATGGGGTTTATTGGTCTGCTCATCCTTGCCCCTGCCGTCATGAATCTTTTTAATCTTCCCGTCGGCTTAACAATATTTACCGCATCAGTGATGTTAGCGCTGCTGTACATGCCCTATGTTGTCTCAATCGCCGAAGACGCGTTAAACGCTATTCCCATGTCACTTAGAGAAGCCTCTTATGCCGTCGGCGCAAACAAGATGGAGACTATAACAAAAGTGGTTTTGCCCGCTGCCTTTCCAGGGGTCTCAACCGCGGTTATTCTTGGAGGAGGACAGATGATTGGCGAGACCATGATCGTTCTGATGGTGGCGGGGGGCGCGGCGATGGTGCCAACATCCTTTTTTGAGCCGGCGCGGCCCATGACTGCGACTATAGCCGCGGAAATGGGCGAAACAGTTGTGGGAGGTGACCACTACCACGCCCTTTTTGCCATTGGCATTGTACTTTTTGTCATAACACTCATTCTTTTTATATTGGTGAACTTGATAGAGAAGAAGTTTAGAAGGGAAAAGTTATGGTAAAAGCGAGGGCTATCAAAGAGATATTGCTGCTTAATATACTGAGGCTGTCGGCTATAGCTATTATGCTGTCATTTTTTATTATTTTATATTTTCTCGCTGTTGAGGGGTTAAAGGTATTGAGTATATCTTTTCTAATTGAGCGTCCCCGCGCCGGCATGACCGAAGGCGGGATCATGCCGGCGCTGTTGGGAACTTTTTATTTGACATTGGGCGCAATTATTGTTGCCTTTCCCCTGGCTGTTTTTACCGCGATTTACATGACGGAGTATGCCTATACACAGAGCAAGACCATGCAGGCAGTAAGAATAGCTGTCAATACCCTTGCCGGGGTGCCATCAGTCGTTTATGGTCTCTTTGGGTTTGCTGTATTTGTCAAGGTTTTTGGTTTCGGGGTTTCTATTCTTGCCGGCAGTCTCACCATTGCAATTTTGCTTTTGCCTATACTTATCAGGGCAACTCAAGAGGCGTTATTTGCGGTGCCCAACTCTTTCCGGGAGGCGTCGTTTGCTGTAGGCGCAACAAAATGGCAGACCATAAGAATGGTTGTTTTACCCGCCTCCGCTCCAGGAATATTAACGGGAGTTATTCTATCAATAAGCCGGGCGGCAGGCGAGACCGCGCCAATAATGTTTACTGCGGTAACATTTTTTACCATTGCCCTGCCTGACAGCATCTTCAGCGAGGTGATGGCGCTGCCGTACCATATATACGGTTTGATGACCGAGGGCGCTGTCCCTGAAAAGCAGGTGCCTATAGCCTATGGCACGGCGTTGGTGCTGGTGCTTTTAGTGCTGAGTTTGAGCCTAACTGCTATAATAATACGCATCCGCCTGCGTAAACAGAAAAAGTGGTAAGAGGTATATTGCAATATGGTCGCTAATTCGGAAAAGTTAAAAGCAGAAACCAAGGGCCTTAGTTTTTACTATGGGAATGTTCAAGCACTTAAGGATATAAGACTGCCACTGACAGAAAAAGAAGTTACAGCCTTAATAGGGCCATCAGGCTGCGGAAAGACCACGTTGCTCAGGTGCTTTAATCGTATGCATGACCTGTACCCCCATAACAAATATGAGGGTGAGATTACCATCTTTCCGGACAATATTAATATCGTGGACAGAGGCATAGATCCCTTAGATATCAGGATGCGCATCGGCATGGTCTTTCAAAAGCCTAATCCATTTCCAAAGTCAATATATGAAAATATTGCCTTTGGGCTTAGGGTCAGAGGGGTCAGAAAAAAGACCATTCTGGACGAACAGATTGAAAAGTCCCTAACCCGGGCAGCGCTTTGGGAGGAAACGAAAGACCGGTTGCAAGAGTCGGCATTCAATCTTTCAGGCGGGCAGCAGCAGCGACTCTGCATAGCAAGAGCACTGGCTACAGGCCCTGAGATGCTCCTTTTTGATGAACCCACTTCCGCCCTTGACCCCATCGCAACTTCAAAAATTGAGGATCTCATTGTAGGATTAAAGGAAGAAGTAACGATGCTAATTGTTACCCACAACATGCAACAGGCAGCTCGCATCTCTGACTGGACAGGGTTTATGATGTTGGGAGAGTTAATCGAGTTTGATAAAACCGACAAGATTTTTACCAACCCCGCTAAAAAACTTACCGAGAGCTACATTACGGGGAGGTTTGGATAATGTAATGATCGCCAGAAGTGAAGAACTTAAACATCTCAAGGAGATATTGTTAAATATGGCGTCGTTCGTTGAGGTCAATATCAAAAAAACCCCTTGACGTTTGATAATGAAATCCTGCTCCGGTGGTACTTTTGCCCTTGACAGGTCCGGGGAAAAAATCCATTCTGGCCCAATGTCGTCTCTCAAATCTTCAACTCCAGCCGATTCAACCTCCTCGTCCTTTCCCACTTCGACGGCTTTCTCTGGTTCGCCCCACCTGCCCGCTGGACACTGGCACTCTTACGTGGTTTTTTTGTGGCAATAAAAACTTTCTACGTTTCTGGCTGGCCGGGGTGATCAGTCAACTGGGCAACTGGTTTAACTATATCGCTATTTTCGTCCTGCTCAACGAGTTAACCGGCTCAGGCGCCGCGGTGAGCTGGTTTCTGATCGCCAAATTCATGCCCACTGCCATCCTAGCCCCGGTCTCCGGGGTCATTGCCGATCGTTTTTCTCGACGCAAGATCATGATTTTTTGCGATGTCAGCCGGATTTTCGTGGTTTTGGGTTTTCTTTTAGTGCGAGAGCCTGGCCAGGTCTGGCTGATTTTGCCCTGGCTCTGCTTCAGGAGTCGATCTGGTCTTTTTACGACCCGGCTCGGCGGGCCGCGGTGCCCAATATCTGTCGACCGGAGGAACTGCATCTGGCCAATGTTCTATCCGGCGCCACCTGGTCAATCATGCTGGCGGTGGGTGTGCGGCCCTGGGTGGTTTGGCCACCGCCACCTGGGGCTGGCAAACCGTCATTGTTCTTGATGCCTTAACTTTCGCGCTCTCCGCCGTCCTGCTGATCACCGTCGTTCTGCCCCATACTCCCAAGAAACGGCAAGGAAAAAACACCTGGCGGGACTATAGTGGAATCAACGATCTGGTCGCGGCTTGCGTTACCTGATCGGTCATGGCCATGTGTCGGCCCTGATCCTGGTCAAGAGCGGTTGGGCTCTTTCCGGGGGGTTGATGGTGATGCTGGCCATCTTTGGTGAACAAGTTTTTCATCTGGGGGGTCAGGGCGGCGGCAGTGGGATTCTTTACAGTATGCGGGGAATCGGGGCGGCCATCGGCCCAATTCTGGCGTGGCGCTTGCTGGGGGAAAGCGACCGGGAGATGTATCGCTCCATCGGCCTGGGGCCTGGCCTTTTTTGTGACCTGCCTCTCCTATCTGGCCTTCAGTCAAGCCCCGACTTTGGCCTGGGCAGCTCTGTGCGTTATGCTGGGTCACTTAGGCGGTTCGGTTCAGTGGGTTTTCAGCACTACTCTGCTGCAAAAGGCGGTGGCCGAACCGCTACCGGGGCCGGGTTTTCGCCGCTGAAATGGCCCTGCTGACCCTGGTGCTAAGCATCTCCATCTACCTCACCGGGGCCGCCCTGAACTACGGCTGGGATCCACGGGATATCACTGTGGTTCTGGCCCTGATTTTTCTACTGCCCGGAGCGGTCTGGACCATCCACGCCAAACGCCGCCTCAGGAGGTAGACTCTGCGGCCTGACAGCATCGCCGAACGAGGCTGGCGCGCGACCTCTCCGCCTCCCAACTCTTCAAAAAGAGGCGTTACCCAATCACGAACACCGGGAATAAACGGCAGGGTACCGCACCGTATCCCGCGCCGTATATGAACTCGCGTGTACGAGGCCGCGGACAGGTTCTTATTTGATTTTCACCTCAATTTGCTTTGGCTTTGCCTCCTCCGCCTTTGGAATGGTCAAACTGAGAACGCCATTTTTATATGCCGCTTCAATTTGCTCGGATTTAGTTTCCCGGGGTAGAGTAAAACTTCTTACAAAATATCCATAAGCACATTCAACTCGATGACGTTTTTTATCTTCGGTTTTAGTTTTCTTTTCACCTTTGATGGTTAAAACACCATTATCGATATTTACACTTACATCATCTTTTTCAACGCCCGCCAGTTCAACGCTAACGACAAAAGCATCTTTTGTTTCGTCAATATCAACGACCGGCATCCAATCTCCGACCTCAAAGGTTTTATCGTCACTTTTTGCCAATGTTTTCCTTGCCGATCTGCCGTACCTGTCCAGCAGCGCTTCCATCTCACGGAACGGATCCCAAACTGACAAATTCATGGCATTTCTCCCGTCAATTGTGATTTTTGAACATTTTGTTTATTTTCGTACGCATGAGACGCTCATTCCGTCTATTTCAGGTCACATAACCACATCACCTCCTTTTTTAAGGTGGAGACACTATTGCACTCAGACGCACTATATTTCCTCCCCTGGGGTCAGAATAGATTTCAGCTCAACTGTAAAAACAGCATACGACAAGCGATAAGGTCGCATAAAGATGGCACAATCTCCTGCGAGAAGTTAAAGCTTTTTTGTGCGCCTGTCAAGAGCCTGTCAGCAACAAAAAGTACTCGTCAACTTGCTATCTGCTTGCGCCATACAAGTGGTTTTGTTGAATATAAGCGTTTACTGGAGCGGGAACCAGGTCCTGAATAGACTCGCCTGCCTGGATCCGATGACGGGTGGTGGTTGCGGAAATCGGGAGGGCATCCACCGGTAGGGGGTGTAGCCTGGCTCCCAGGGGGTGACGCCAGCAGTTGTTGATCCGATCTTGCTGGAATCCCGATTGTTGCGAGAGTAAGTCGTCGAGACGGCCGGGGGCGGTGTCCGGACGTTCAGCCACCAGGAAGTCGGCATAGCGGAAGAGGTCGTTGAAGTCTTTCCAGGTCGTGATGTTGGCAAAAGCATCGGAGCCGATAATAAAGTAGAGGGCGCAATCCCAACCCAGACGCTCCCGGAGCTCCCGCAAGGTATCTACGCTGTAGGAAGGCCCGGGGCGTTTTTTCTCCATCCGATCAAGGAAAAAGGCGGGACAGGCGGCCAGCGCCAACTCTAACATAATGGCCCGGTGATGAAAGGGCGTGACCGGATCATCCAGTTTGTGGGGCGGTCGGCCTGCGGGAACAAAAAATACCTTATCCAGGTTGAATTCCCGCAGGCCGGCCGCGGCCAATGCCAGATGGCCATTGTGCACTGGATCAAAAGTTCCTCCCAGCACGCCTATTCGGCCCGGCTTGCCCGTCATCATGACCCTCCACTGCAAACTATTCCCGAATTTGCCCCTCGCCGTAAACAACAAACTTGCGGGTAGTCAATGCCCGCAGGCCCATAGGGCCATAAGCGTGGAGCTTGGTGGTGCTGATGCCGATCTCCGCCCCCAGACCATACTGGCCGCCGTCGCTGAACCGGGTGGAGGCGTTAACCATCACCGAGGAGGCGTCAACCTCGCGCAAGAAACGCTGGGCGTGGCTATGGTTATTGGTGATGATAACCTCGGTGTGCTGGGAACCGTACTGAGCTATGTGGGCCATGGCCTCGGTGATATCGGCCACCACCTTGACCGCCAGGATCAGGTCGAGAAACTCCATGCCCCAATCTTCGGCAACCGCGGGCTTGCCGGAGGGGATCAGGGCCAGGGTTTGGGGACATCCCCGAACTTCCACCCCGGCGGCGGCCAAACGATCCCCGAGGGCGGGGAGCAATTTAGCCGCGGAGTCGCGATGCACCAGCAGCGCCTCCAGGGCGTTGCAAACTCCGGGCCTCTGGGTTTTGCCGTTAAGCGCGATGCGCATCGCCATTTCCGGATCAGCCCCGGCATCAACAAAGACGTGGCAGACCCCTTTGTAGTGCTTGAGTACCGGAATCCGTGAATTTTCGGCGACAAAACGAATCAGGCCTTCACCCCCCCGCGGGATGATCAAATCGATCTCCTCCTCCCGCTGCAACATGCAAGTCACCGCCGCTCGGTCGCTTACCGGAATGACTTGAATGGCGGCGGAATCAATTTTCTCCGCCGCCAGACAATCTCGCAAAACCTGGACCAAGGCCAGGTTGGAGCGCAGAGCCTCGGATCCGCCCCGCAGAATCACGGCATTGCCGGCTTTTAAGCAAAGGGCGGCGGCATCGACGGTGACGTTTGGCCGGGATTCGTAAATCATTCCGATCACGCCCAAGGGAATTCGCATTCGACCTACCATGATTCCGCTGGGCCGACGCTGCATCTCGGCGATCTCCCCTACCGGATCAGGCAGGGCCGCCACTTCCCGCAAGCCATCGACCATGGCGCTGATCACCTTATCACTCAGAGCCAAACGGTCTAACATGGCGGCCGACAAACCCTGGTCGCGTCCGGCGGCCAGATCCTTTTCGTTTTCCGCCTGGATATAAGTTTTCCGGCGCACTAGGGCCTCGGCCATGGCCAAGAGCGCCTGATTCTTCGCGGTGGTGGCTAAATTAGCCACCACTCTCGCCGCTTTTTTGCTTTCTTTGGTCAGGCCAGCTATGGTTGCTTCCAGGGTCATCTGACTATTCTCCCGTTTTTTCGTTTCACTGCTCGTTTTTGTGTGTCGCTGCCCATTTTTGCGGGTCGCTTGACAGAATCACCAGGTTGTCGCGATGAATCACCTCATCGGCATCCTTGTAACCCAGGATATCCGCAATGACGGAAGTTTTCACCCCCTTAATGCGGCCGACGGCGGCAGAGGTGTAAGATACCAGACCGGCGGCCAGCACCAGCCCGGCTCGGTCCAGGCAATGAACCGGCTCGCCTACCCCAAATTTGCCGCGCACCTCGATTATTCCAGAGGGCAACAGGCTTTTGCCACCCCCAATAATGGCCCGACAAGCCCCGTCATCTAAGACCAGAAAACCCTTTGGGCGTAGAGTGTAGGCGATCCAGTGTTTGCGTCCCGGCATTTTCTGCGGTTCGGGCAGAAAAAAAGTACCCAACTCCTCCCCGGCGAAAATCCGGGTCAAGATATCCGGCTCCCGGCCCGGCCCGATAATGGAAGCCCCACCCCGGGAGGTCACCATTCGGGCCGCCTTGATTTTACTCAACATGCCGCCGGTACCGACCAAGCTGTTGACCGTGCCGGCCATTTTTTCGATCTCGGGGGTGATCCGCTTAACGACGCGCAGAGGACGGGCCTGGGGGTCAAAAACCGGGTTAGCGTTGTATAACGCCGCCACATCGGTCAGGCAAATAAAAAGATCAGCCTCGACGAGGTTGGCAACCATGGCCCCTAAGGTGTCATTGTCGCCGAAACGCAACTCCTCGACCGATACCGTGTCGTTTTCGTTAATGATCGGCACCAGCCCCCATTGCAGCAGGGTAAAGAGGGTGTTGCGCGAGTTGAGGTAACGGTCACGCCGGGCAAAAGCGTCATGGGTTAATAGGACTTGAGCCACTTTGGTGCCAAGATGCTCAAAAATTTTTTCATAAGCTCGCATCAGGCTGCCTTGACCAACCGCGGCAGCGGCCTGTTTTTCCCGCAGACTAAGAACTCGGTTGCCCAAACTCAATTTGCGACGACCCGCCGCCACCGCTCCGGAGCTGACCAGAATCACCTCCCCGCCGTTTTGACGCAGACCTTCAACCTGAGTCGCCAAGCTGTCCAAAACCGGATAGTCCAGGCCAACATTGGTGGTCAGCACCGCCGAGCCAATCTTGACCACCACCCGTCGGGCCTTGGCCAAGTGCGAATACCTGAGTTGCGAGTCAGAAGGTTTTTCTCTGGTCATCGTGCTCGCCGCCCTCGTAGTTGCCGTCCTCGTAGTCGTCGCCTTCGTGACCGTCGCCCTCGTAGTTGCCGTCTCCGGTTGGGTTCAACCGATCAAGCCGGTCGGCAACGGCTTCGATCAACGCGGCCAAGCCCTGACCGCTGACGGCAGAGATTGGAAATACTGGGATATTTTCCCGGGCAAAACGTTGCAACAGTTCTGGCAACGTAACGGTTTGATCCTCGGGCCGCGATAAAAATTGATTATCAGCCATACCTGGTTTTTGATCTTTCGCTTGATCTGAAGTCGCCGCGGCCGGTAACAAATCAATTTTATTCAAAACTACCAGCCTGGGTCGTTGGCGCAGATCTTGGCGATAAAGCCCCAACTCTCGCGCCAAAAGCCGATACTGCGCCAAGGGATCATCTCCGGCCAGCGGAGCCGCGTCGATCACCTGAAGCAAAAGGCTGGTCCGCTCAATGTGACGCAGAAAGGTGTGACCCAGACCGGCTCCCTGATGAGCATTCTCGATCAAACCGGGAATATCGGCAATGGTACAGGGACGATGGTTCGGCAGAATCAACACCCCAAGCTGGGGCGCTAAGGTAGTAAAGGGATAATCGGCAATTTTGGGAGTGGCGGCAGTAAGCCGGGAAAGCAGGGTGGATTTGCCGGCGTTGGGTAAGCCAACCAGGCCGACATCGGCAAGCAATTTCAGCTCGATGGTAAGCCAGAACTCCTCACCGGGTTTGCCCTTGGTGGCAGTTCGGGGTGCTCGGTTGGTTGAAGAGGCGAAATGGACATTGCCCTTCCCCCCCACCCCACCACGGGCTGCGGAAAAACGCTGGCCGTCCCGAACCAGATCGACCAGAATTTCTCCACTTGCCGCATCGCGGATCAGCGAACCCGCCGGCACCGTGACCAGGCAGTCCTCGCCGTTACGGCCGTGCATTTTCTTGCCTCGGCCAACGCCACCCTTGGCCGCGATAAAATGGGAACGATACTTGAAATCAAGCAAGGAGCCCAGGCGCGAAGAGGCGACCATGTTAACGTCGCCTCCTTTGCCCCCATCCCCGCCATCGGGTCCACCCTTGGGGACAAACTTTTCCCGCCGGAAACTGACACAACCGTTGCCACCGGCGCCGGCCCGGACCAAGAATTTAGCCTTATCAATAAAAGACATAGGAAAACGGATGCCACGCTGAAGGAAAGAGACGGGACAAGAGAGGTGGCCGGAACTACACCAAACTTATCCGTTTTCCGGATATACGCTAACCCGCTTGCGATTGCGGCCAAAGTTTTCAAAGGTGACCACGCCGGCAACTTTGGCAAACAAGGTGTAATCTCGACCCAGACCAACATTGCTGCCAGGGTGAATCTTGGTTCCAAGCTGGCGGACTAGAATATTGCCGGCCTTAACCACCTGACCGCCAAAACGCTTAACCCCGCGCCGCTGGGCATTACTGTCGCGACCGTTTTTCGAGCTGCCGCCCGCTTTTTTATGGGCCATAACTCAAATCCTCCGCCTTAAGGAAATCTCGTAACTACTCAGGTAGGGCCAAACAATTGACAAAATCACTTGCTGAACGGCTACGAAATCTCGTTGATTTCCAAGGCCGTATAAGGCTGGCGATGACCTTGTTTCAAGCGATAGCCCTTGCGCCGTTTCTTCTTGAAGACCAAAATCTTTTTGGCCTTGTCCTGCTCAACGATCCGGGCCGTGATCTTAACCCCGGTCACCACCGGCTGACCAACCTTGATTTCATCGCCGTTGGCTACCAGCAGCACCTCCGCCAATTCCACCGTATCTCCGACCTCGCCGGCAAGTTTCTCCACCCGCAGGCGCTCGCCGGGCGTTACCTGATACTGTTTGCCACCGGTACGGACTATTGCGTACATGATTTCCTCCAAATTCTTACTCAAGGCCACCTTGAAAAATTGCTCTTTCGCCCGATTTCTGCATTATGCTCAAAAAATTATCCTCGGAATATCAACTATATGCCTGCGGTAATTTTTTTTTACGTGCCGTAAACTCGAACAAAATAGCTAATTTTTCAAGATAGCCTCAAACGTTCAGCGAACATGCGGTCATTCGGGCAAAGGAATTAAGGGTTAGGGGGCAAAGATTTGAGGCCACCTTGATGAATATGCTCGGTATCCTGTCTCCCGACCCCCTGTCCCTTGTCCCTTGACGCATGCACACAAAAATGAGTGACTCGACCGATAAAAGAAACCGGTATTTATAGCTCCGCTTCCGTCAATTGTCAAGCTTTATGTCAGCTTTTATGTTAGCGTTACTGCCAGGTAAATTTGTATTTCTCTGGATGAGAGTTTTTGATCGGCATGATTTGGATTCGTTTGCCGCATTTTTTTTCGAGGTAATCAATGGTCTGAGATTCTTCACGGAGCAGGTGTTCGGCCACTCGGGGATGGACCCGGATCGTCACCACCTTGCCCGCTCGCTGGCCGGCCTCGCGCGTGATTTGGCGAAAAATCGCATAACTCAAACTACTAACGGAACGTAACACCCCGGTGCCCTGGCAACAAGCGCAGGGCTCGCACATCAAATGTTCGAGATCCTCCCGGTTGCGTTTGCGGGTCATCTGAACCAGGCCAAACTCAGAAACCCGAAGAATGTTGAGTCGGCTTTTATCCTTTTTGGCCGCCTCTTTTAAGGCGTCAAACACGGCCTCTCGATGGGACTCATCCTCCATATCGATAAAATCAACGATGATGATGCCGCCGATATTGCGCAAGCGCAATTGGTAGGCGATCTCCTTGGCCGCTTCCATGTTGGTCTTGAAAATCGTTTCCTCAAGACCGTTTTTCCCTACATAACGTCCGGTATTAACGTCGATAACGGTGAGGGCCTTGGTGGGCTCAATGATGATATAACCGCCACAGCGCAACCAGATTTTACGATCCAGGGCTCGGTTAACCTCCAGGTCAACTCCAAAGGACTCAAAAAGCGAGGATTGACCGGCAACTCTTGCAACTCCCCCTACTTCTTTGATTTCTCCCGGTCCCTCTGGCTCGGTTGCTCTAGCTGATCCGGCCGCTCCTGCCGACCCTGCTGTCCCAGCAAGCTGTCCTAGCTCGTTGGCCAGAAAAACCCGGCCCTTAAGGTGCGGGGCAAAGGTTGCGACAAAGTTCAACACCCGTTGATGAGTTTGAGGGTCATCCACTAACACCCTATCGACTTCCGGAGAGAAAACATCGCGGACCACCCGCAGGGTGATATCAAGGTCCTCGTAAATCAGACTGGGTACCGGCGCGGCGGCGACTCGGACCTGAATCTCCTCCCAGGTGTGGAGCAAAAACTCCATATCCGCTTCCAGGTCTTCTCTGGTGGCTGTTTCCGCCACCGTCCGAACAATAAAACCGGTTCCGGCGGGACGCAGGGCCTCGATATCTCGACGCAGACTCTGGCGAACTTCTTCATCCTCTATTTTGCGCGAAATGCCGATGTGCTCGGTCATTGGCATAAAAACCAGATTACGACAAGGCAGGGTGATTTGACCGGTCAGCCTGGCGCCCTTGCCGCCCAAAGGATCTTTGCAGATCTGGACCAGCACATCCTGGCCCTCGGTCAAGATGTCCTCGATATTTTGCCCGGGGATCCGCCGCCGGAGATGATCAGTATTTCCCTCGCAGCACGGCAAGTCCAAGGGGCCGTCGTCTTGTTCACAACGGGTCAGGCGTTTCTCCATTTCCGTTCCATGCAAGCTGATAAAGACATCATCGACGTAAAGAAAACCGGTACGTTCCTGGCCGATATCGACAAAAGCGGCTTGCAGGCCGGGCAGAACCCGCACCACCCGACCGCGATAGATATTACCCACCAGTCCTTTTCCCGCCGGATGCTCAAGATAAAACTCGGCAAGATTGCCATGCTCCAGCAGGGCAATTCGAATTTCATAGGGGGTGGCATTGATCAGTAATTCGGTGGACAAAAGTGAACTCCTTTATTTTCAAGGATGATGAAACTTGGCTTCTGGCGCTATACTTGATTTGGGAAACTCAAATAGACTCGTTTTTTGTTGGTATAGTATCCAGTTGTTGCGCGGGTTGCTAACAGCTTGTTGCTGTTAGTTGTTGCTGTTAGCTTGACATCGTCCACGCTTCCAGGTACGCTTATTAGCTTCCTGTATAGCGTGCCGTTGCCTGTTTTCTGGTAACATTTCGTCACGTTTACGGTCACGAGTACAGGTGCGTCATTATAATGTCGTGATGAGTTGATCGAAAAAGTCTGACTTTTTCCTTTTCCGCCCGCAGGGCATCATGTTCGCTGGCGGCGTGCCAATCCCTGCCGCTCCAATTAAGCGGGTTCGACTTCGACATAAGAGTAACCAAAGTCGCGCGAACGGGCAAATAGAATAACCGATATAACCGATATTGTTTCACTGTCAGGTTAGAATATGTTTAACAATCTTTCCGATCGTCTGCAGGAAGTATTCAAGAAACTGCGCGGCCATGGTAGCCTGAACGAAGAAAATGTTCAGGAAGCCTTGCGCGAGGTGCGACTGGCCCTGCTGGAGGCCGATGTCAACTTCCAGGTGGTTAAAGATTTTATCGCCGCTGTGACCCAAAAAGCAGTGGGGCGTGAGGTGCTGAAAAGCTTGGCCCCCGGTCAGCAGGTGATTAAAATTGTCCACCAGGAGTTGGTGGAACTGCTGGGCGGCAGCCATGTCGATCTGGACTTTGGTGGACGCAAGCCGATAGCCGTCATGCTGGTCGGTCTTCAGGGCTCGGGCAAGACCACCTCCGCCGGCAAGCTGGCCCGGCGGCTCAAAAACGATGGCAAGAAACCTTACCTGGTTCCCGTCGATGTTTATCGGCCCGCCGCCATCGAGCAGTTGACGGTATTGGCTGGCCAACTGGAAGTGCCGGTTCATCCTTCGCAGAGCAACCAGGATCCGGTGGATATCTGCCGCCAGGCCGTCTGGCGGGCCGGGGAGCTTGGTTGTGATACCCTGATCATCGACACCGCTGGTCGTCTCCAGGTGGATCAGGTTCTCATGGGTGAACTGCAACGAATCAAGGCGGTCCTGCAGCCGACGGAAGTTCTCCTGGTGGCTGATGCCATGACCGGCCAAGATGCGGCGGCGGTGGCGAAAAAGTTTCACCAGGACCTCAGTTTAAGCGGGATAATCCTGACCAAACTTGACGGTGATGCTCGGGGTGGGGCCGCCCTTTCAATCAAGAAGACCACCGGCCAACCCATAAAGTTTATGGGCTTGGGTGAGGGTCTTGACGCGCTGGAGGTGTTTCATCCCGACCGGATGGCTTCACGCATTCTGGGGATGGGGGATGTCCTTACCCTGATCGAAAAAGCCGAAGCGGTCATCGATAAAGAGAAGGCCGATGAGCTATCCCGGAAGTTCCATCATGACAGTTTTACCTTGGAGGATTTTCTCGACCAAATTAAGCAGATCCGTAAAATGGGCAGCCTGGAGCAGATCATGGGCATGATTCCGGGGATAAACCGTTTCAAGCAGGCGCGAGAGATACCCAAGCCCGATGAAAGAGAGCTTAGCCGGGTGGAGGCGGTGATCAACTCCATGACCGCCAAAGAGCGACGTAATTACGCAATCATCAACGCTTCACGGCGGCGGCGAATTGCCAAGGGCAGCGGCACTGAGGTCCGGGATGTCAACAAAGTGATCAAGGGCTACACCGAGATGCTCAAGATGATGAAAAAGTTCCGCAGCAAACCGGGGGGCCTGGGCTCTCTGATCGGCGGCAAAAAGAAACGCAAAAGACCCAAGGGGTTATCTCGTTAGCCGGCACCACCCAACAATAGAGGGGGAACTGACCCCGAACGTTTAACCAATCAAAAGTAAACTGGAGGCAACATCAAGATGGCAGTATGCATTCGCCTGACCCGGATGGGCAGGAAAAAGAAGCCGTTTTACCGGCTTGTAGTGGCGGATTCCGAGGCCCAGCGCGATGGCCGTTTTCTGGAAGTAGTCGGCACCTATGACCCCATGCAAAAACCAGCAGCGGTGATACTCAAGCATGATCGGGTTGCCGATTGGCTCTCCCGGGGGGCCAAACCCAGTGATACGGTGCGCAGCCTGCTCAAGGGGGCCGCTTTGGTTTCAACTTCGGCTTCAGTGGGTGCGGTTCCGGCGACGCCGGAATAAGCGGCGATTCGTAACTGTTCAGGAGTGGATCTTTGCGGATTTTTTTTACCGGTCTCCAGCGGGGCGATTTAGTAGAGATTGGCAAAATTGTTAAGCCGCAAGGGGTCAGAGGCGAGATCAAGGTAGTTCGCTGGGTTGATGATCTGTTCGATTTTAGCGGTTGCGGCGAAGTTTTTTTGCTGAGCGCAACTGAGACCAGCCCGCCTGGTTTTCGGGCTGATCCCCGGCGTTGCCTGTTGCTGAAGGTCCGGGACCAGGGAGAGGCGGTTATTGTTCTTTTGGCCGGGGTAGAGAATCGGGATCAGGCTGAAAAACTGCGGGACTTGGTGGTGGCAATCCCCGCCCTCCGCCTGCCCTCTTTGGCGGCCGGAGAGATATACTGGTGCCAGTTGGCAGGGATGGTGGTGCGACTTGAAAACGGTCGGGAGCTTGGCTGGGTTGATAGTTTGTTGCCTACTGCCGGTCACTCCGTCCTGGTGATAGTTGATAAAGAGGGACGAGAATATTTGGTGCCGGTGCATGATGAGTTCATGCAGGTTCAGACCAGCCGGATCCCGACCGCCTTGGCTCGCGATGGTCAAGCCCAGGCTGACGGCGCGGCGCAGTCCCGCTGGCTGTTGCTCACTCCGCCTCCAGGCTTGTTGGAGTTGACGGGTGTCAAGTAGAGATTACCAGGGGGCGATCGAGCGAAGCCCGAATCTCAGAGATCAACACGCAGCGCCCAAAACTCAGGGTTCAAAACTCAGGGTTCAGAGCCCCAATTCCGGATCTTCAATTTCAGGCTACAGAAAGAAAAAATGCCTTCAGCGAAATTTTGCCAACCTTTGCGCTTAGCATTATGCGATTTGATATTCTAACTATTTTTCCGGATTTTTTTGATTCCCCTTTGGCCGCGGGGATGATCCGGCGGGCCTGGCAGGGCCAAATTATTGATGTCCGGGTTCACAATATTCGTGACTTTACCGCAAACAAGCACGCCATGACCGACGACCGACCCTTTGGCGGCGGGGCGGGCATGGTAATGAAGCCCGAGCCTTTAGCCGCGGCTGTGCGTCATGCCCGAGTAGACTCGGCGGGAGGCAAGGTGGTCTTGCTCAGCCCTCAGGGGCGGACTCTGGACCAGCGCCTGGCTACCGAGTTGGCCGGGGAACAACATCTGATCCTGGTTTGTGGTCGCTACGAGGGGGTTGATGAGCGTTTTCGGAGCGCTTATGTGGATCGGGAGGTTTCCATCGGCGACTATGTGCTCACCGGCGGGGAACCGGCGGCCCTGGTCCTGCTGGATTGCGTGATTCGTTTGTTACCGGGGGTTTTAGGTTGCGATGAATCGGCGGCAAACGATACCTTCAGTCCGGGTAGTCGGGGTGGCTTAAAATATCCACAATACACCCGACCTCGGGTTTTTGAAGGTCAAAAGGCGCCGGAGGTCTTGTTTTCCGGCGATCACGCAGTCATTGCTCAGTGGCGTTTTTTAGCGGCGGTGCGGCGAACCGTGGAGCGACGTCCAGAATTACTGAATACCGCAACCTTCACGCCAGCGGAACTAAAACTGCTGGCGCGCCACGATTTGCTGAACAAATCGGAGATGGCATAATGCCCGAGGCTCAGGCGAGATCTCAGGCAATGGTTCGGCCAGGGATTCATGCTGGGGCCCAGATAAATATCGCTTTGGTTCATTATCCGGTACACAATCGCCGGGGGGAGATAATCGGTTCGGCCGTCACCAATCTGGATATCCACGATATTGCCAGAATTAGCCGCACTTACGGGATTAATCGTTTTTATCTGGTCACGCCCTACCAAGATCAACAGCGCTTGGTGGCCGAACTGTTAGCCCATTGGTTGAGCGGACGGGGCGGGGAGCTTAATCCAACCCGCAAAGCCGCGCTGGAACTGGTGAAGGTGGCGCCGGATTTGGCCACCCTTTATGCCGAGCTTGGCGCGCTGCAAGAGCAATCTCATCAGATCTCTCAAAGGCCTCAGGGTCCACGTAATCCATTGATTCTGGCCACCAGTGCCATGGTGCAGTCCCGAACCATGGCTTACGATCAGGCCCGACAGCGACTGGCCGCCGGGGATCAGATTTTGATTTTATTTGGCACGGCTTCAGGTCTGGCTCCGGCAGCCATGGCTGAGGTTGATGCTTTTCTGCCGCCGATCGACGGGGTTGACGCTTACAATTATCTACCGGTACGAGCGGCCGTGGCTATAATCCTTGATCGTTTGTTGAGATCCTGGTAGAGTCTGCCCTTTTGCGTGTTCAACGAATCAGGGCCCGAGAATGGATATGAATTGGTGCGGACGGATCGTCTGCCTCCCTGTAATCGTGATCATTAACCGTGTGGATTATCAACCGTTGTAAGAGGAACCGACATGAATGCAATTGCCCAGATTGATCAGGAACAGATGCGTCACGACCTCCCGGCTTTTCGCCCCGGGGATTCCGTCAAGGTGCATATCCGAATTATTGAAGGAACCAAGGAGCGGATTCAAGTGTTTCAGGGGGTGGTAATGCGCCGCCGTCGCGGCGCCATGGGAGCCAGCTTTACCGTGCGCAAAATTTCCCATGGAATCGGGGTGGAAAAAACTTTCGCTTTGCACTCTCCCAAGCTGGAAAAAATCGAACTAATCAGTAATGGCCGAGTCCGTCGCTCCCGGCTCTACCATCTGCGCAACCTGCGCGGTAAGGCCGCTCGGATTCGCGAACGCGATACCCACTAGTGTCGTGTCAAGGCTGAGTCGAAGAGGGATCGCATGGAAACACTAACGGCTACCTTGAAAAATCAGCTATTTTGTTCGAGCTCAAGGCACGTAAAAAAAATTGCCGCAGGCATATGGTTGATATTCCGAGGATAATTTTTTGAGCATAACGCAGAAATCGGGCGAAAGAGCAATTTTTCAAGGTGGCCTAATGTTGAAGGTTACACCCGGAGTCTTGGAGCAGGCGATGAGAGCTCCTGGCCAAGAACAAATAGCGCTTACGTCGCCCACCGGGTCTTTGGGTGCCTCGATGGCATTGGCAAACAAACAGAGTCTAAAGCGCATCAAAATTGCGAGCGCCATCTCATTAGAGCCGGGTGACACTAAAACGCAATATGGCGAAGTCACGACAAGCAATTCGAATCTTCGTTCGACGGTCTATACAAATTTTTGGCTAACCAAGTCGTTAGCCCTCAAGAGGATTGAAGAACGGATTATGAAGACACGCGCACCACGAAACAGAACGCTAACATGCACAGAGGATGAAATCACTGTTTTTTCCTCGGATCTTTTGCAATTGTCAAATCCTACCGCCATGGAGGACATAACAGACCGCGTTATCCACCAGGACCTTCGCGAGGCCGTTCCGTTGCTGCCCCGCTCCTTTGTGGATTTGCTAATCCTTGACCCGCCTTACAATCTGACAAAAAACTTTAACGGGCATGTGTTTCGCGCCAAAGAAGCGGAGCAGTATGCCGTGTGGTTCGAAGACATGTTGTCAGCCATGCTTCCACTGCTAACATCAAAAGCTTCTGTATACGTTTGTAGTGATTGGCGGACATCAACGCTAATTTTTCCGGTTCTTGACCGGTATCTTCATGTTCAAAACAGAATTACATGGGAGCGAGAGAAAGGTCGCGGCGCTAAAGCGAACTGGAAAAACAACACAGAGGACATCTGGTTTTGCACGGTTGGCGAAGATTATACCTTCAATATAGATGCAGTGAAGCTCAAGCGAAAGGTCATTGCTCCATATCGGCAGGAGGATGGCAGACCGAAGGATTGGGAGGAGTCGAACAGCGGTAATTACAGACTTACTCATCCGTCAAATGTGTGGACTGACATAACAGTACCCTTCTGGTCGATGCCAGAAAATACAGATCACCCCACCCAGAAGCCAGAGAAACTCATAGCTAAACTGGTTCTCGCAAGCTCTTTGGCTGGCGATCTTGTATTCGACCCGTTTCTCGGAAGCGGTACAACGGCGGTTGTCTCGTCCAAACTTGGACGGCGTTTCTGCGGCATCGAACTGAACAAAGAATATTGCTGCTGGGCGCTTAAGAGGATTCAGACCGCCAAATCAGACCCTACCATACAGGGGTATTCTGACGGTGTGTTTTGGGAGAGAAACAGTCTAAGCGACCAGAACCCATCGCAGGCGAAATCAGGCAACGGGCAAACGATGAGTCTTTTCGATGTGTGAACCCATCACAGCGCTCATCGCATTGATCCGAGAGAATAACGGCATCAACGATAAGGCGCGGCTGGCCAAAATCGTAGCGGATACATTCGGCCTAACAAGGGATCGATCCGTTTACTATCGCGCTGAATATGCAATCCGGTTTAGTTCGTCGTCTTCCAGGAATTTCGGGAATACGGTTCTATCGCTATCCAACTTGCACAAGTATGACGACCGACCGTTTATCGTCTGTCTTGTCACACCAGCACAGAACTTCTGTCTTATCGCAAACACGACGTTCCTAAGGAAGATAAGTCACAGCTCCCAAGAACTCCGGGAAAATAACATCCAAGGGAGTTTCAACGGCTCCGACATTATGCGAGAGTTCGAGGGAATTGAGAATTGCGGTGAGAACATCGCACGTCTCTTTGAGATTCATGCGGGGATCGGATTCGACGACAACCTTCCCCGACTTGTCGAGGCAACGAATAACATCTCACCGTCTGGGATCAAATTTGGCGTAGACGATGCCGCCTGCGGCAGTATTCTTTCAGCGCCGAGTCGCGCTATTCGCTTTGTTGCGTCTCAGGATGCTTCAACGCTGAAATCCGAACTGGACGCCAAAGTTGATCTTCCCCCGTTTTCACGAACAGTTTGGCTGCCATGGCCTCCAGTTCAAAAGATAGTGGT
>SJBG01000021.1 GCA_004332195.1 Desulfobulbaceae bacterium | reverse complement strand
TGCTCGTTCATCGCCATAAATGACGGGATTGGTTAACTTCATGAATCGAGTACACCTTAAATTTGAAATTTTTTGTCCTTGACATGGGGTCCACCTCAAACAGCAACCCGTACAGCACCACATTCATGTGGACGAGAAGAACATTAACTCACTAACTCAGCAGGGGCTATTCTCCATTTCCAACTGAGGCAAAACAGGTTGAGACCGCTCAGATGAGATGATAGGCAATCGCTTTTTTCTGGTAGCCTAAGAAAACGATTGCCTATCATCTCATCTATCATCTCATCTATCATCTCATCTATCACCTCTTGGAGGAGCGATGCAAGGCAAAGAGCAAGTGATCGACGGTCCGGGAGAGTCGAAGTTTCGGCAGCGGCTGCGCAAAACTAAGATTGTTTGCACCATTGGCCCTAAAACGGCCGCCTTTGCCGCCATTTGTCGCCTGGCGGAGTTGGGAATGAATGTGGCCCGGCTCAACATGTCCCACGGCAACCAGGAGTGGCATCGGGGGGTGATCAATCATGTCAAACGGTACAACAGAAAATTCGCCGGGTCAGTGGCCATCATGCTCGATACCCGGGGGGCGGAAATTCGTAGCGGTAATCTCAAGCAAGACCTGTTTTTGCGCAAGGGGGATATCCTGATCCTGACCACCCGTCGGCAGGCCGAACTGGAGCCTTACTGTGTTGAGGTAAGCCATGATGGTTTTGTGGCCGAGGTGGCTTTAGGTGATATTATTATGGTGGATGGGGGGATGTTGCGGCTCAAGGTTGTGGCCATAACCCGGACCGATATTCGCTGTGAAAACTTGGATGATGGGGTGCTTGGTTCGCGACGTCATCTCAATATCCGGGGTAAGAGTGCGAGTTTGCCGGCTATCACTGAACAGGACTGGGCGGATATCGATTTCGGTATTGCTCAACACATCGATTTCATTGCGCTTTCCTTCGTCCGGACCGCCGGGACGATCATTGAGTTACAGGATTACTTGAGCCAGCGAGGGGTAATTGTAGGGGTGCTGGCCAAGATCGAGAGCGCGGCCGCTATCCTCGAACTGGACGCAATCATTGACGCCGCCGATGGAGTCATGATCGCCCGGGGCGACCTGGGGTCGGAGCTGCCCTACGAGGATGTGCCGCTTTTGCAGGACGCGATCATCAGTAAGTGCCGACGAGTCGGTAAGCCGGTGGTGGTGGCCACCCACATGCTGGAATCGATGATTGTTAACCCCACGCCGACCCGGGCCGAGGTCACCGACATTACCCATGCCGTTCAGCAGGGAGCCGATGCCATTATGCTTTCCGGCGAAACCGCCACCGGTCGTTATCCTTACAAGGCTCTGGAGGTCATGGATACCGTGGCCCGGCGGGTTGAACGGCACCGGGAGTGTCAGCGAATGATGATCGGCATTGATGGCGCTTGGTCAGCGGACGCGGGAGATTGGGACTTGAGCGGTTGGAAATGCTTGATGACTGGTCACCGGCGGTCGGATTTATCCCCTGTTCCGGCTTGCTCGCTGGAATCGCCAGAACTTGGGGATGCCGGCCGGTCTTCGTCCCCGTCGAATAATCCCCTTGCCGATAAGGATCAGGCGCCGGCAGCCATCACTCGACTTTATTCCAAGGTGGAGATTTCCCGCAGCGCGGCAATTTTGGGCAACAATCTGGGGGTCGTCGGCACCCTGGTCATCACCCGGCGGGGACTGACGGCGGCCACTTTGGCCAAATTCCGGCCCATCGCCCCGATCCTGGCCTTTACCAACACCACCCACGTTCGGCGGCGGCTGGGGGTTTATTGGGGAGTGCACGCCTTTATCGTCAATCTTTCCAGCGATCCCGAAGTGTCAATCCAGCGGGCGGTGGAACAGTTGCTGCGTAAAGAAATAATCCGCAGCGGGGAGCGAATTATCGTGCTTTCAGATATCATGGCTAGAGAGAGCTTGGTCGAAACTGTTCAGGTGCGGGTCATTTAAGTCGGGTTTTCAGGTCAGGTCGCCAGATGCACTCTTGACAGGAAACGCGGAACTGTGGTAGACAGGCGAGCTTTTCGTCAAACTGAGTGTTAGGGGGGGTGGCCTGAGTATTACGGGTTTCAGCTTGTCCCTGGATGGTGATAGCTGCTTTGCCTTGGGGTTTTTAGCATGAATTATCGGCTGGTCGGCTGGATTGATCAGTGACCATTAAGTCATTTTCACATTAACCAAAGTGAATCATCGCGAGAATTGCTTAATTAAGAAAATAATCGGCAGAATCAGGGATTTTACCCGTAATCGGCCCAAGTTGAGCATCGTACTGGTGATCACCTTTGTGGCGATTTTCACCTTTATTAATGTTGAAGCGATCTATCATACCAGTAAACCAAATTTTTGCGCGCTATGTCATCCTGGCACCGGTCCCGGACCTTTAAGCCAGGTCTATACCTGGCGGCAGAACGTGCATGCCGGGGCTGGTGTCAGCTGTCTTGATTGCCACGCTGATCCCGGTTTCTTTGGCTACATGCAGGCTAAGGTTTTAGGCCTTTACGACGTGTATGCCGAGATCTTCAAGACGGAGGAGTATAAACTGGCGGTACTCAGCCGGTCGATCAACAACCCGAGCTACTCCGCCAAACTGGTGCCATCTACCAGATGTCTGTTTTGTCATACCGATAGCGTCAACCAGCAGATTCGCACAACGTGAGTGGTGATATCAATCCCCACCACTTAACGCATCATCAGGCAGGTATCAGCTACGCCGAGTGCCATTCTCGCGCCGTTCATGGTGGACCGGATTACTTCAAGGTCGATCGTAATCGCTGTTTTGCATGCCATGTGGCGCAAATACGCAGGGATCCAAGCTAGGGTGCTGGTGAACTTTTACGATTTAAGAACAGGCTAAGCTGAGCAAAGGGTTGCCAACTTATAAAAGGTGATGGAGTGCGACCGCAACTGATTGACAATCTGGGCCGTCGAATCAGCTATCTGCGTTTGGCAGTTACTGATCGTTGCAATCTCCATTGTCGTTACTGTCAGTCGGCAACTTCTCGGCTTGACGCTCGTCGCAAGCTTTTGAGTTACGAAGAGTTGATTCGGCTTACTCGTATACTGGTTGCCATGGGTATCAGCAAGGTCCGAATCACCGGCGGCGAGCCCTTTGTCCGCAACGGTCTTTTGGATCTGCTGCGATACCTCCGGGCTTTACCGGGAATTCAGCAACTGGCTCTTACCACCAATGGGACCTTGGCTGGCCCCCACCTGGACGTTCTGCGGAAAATCAGCCTGGATGGGCTTAATATCAGCCTCGATACCCTCTCGCCCCAACGTTTTCTTGAAATTACCGGCAAGGATCATTTCGCCAAGGTCATGGCTTTTATCCACGATGCCCCTGGCATTATCAAGGCTGGGGCTCCGATCAAGATCAATACTGTGGTTCAGGATGGGGTCAACACCGATGAGTTGCTGGAGCTGGCCCAACTCGCGGAAAATTTGCCGGCCCAAGTCCGTTTCATCGAACTTATGCCTTTTAACGGGGCGCAGGGTTTTGAGGCCACCGATTGGGGCATTGACCGCTTGCGTGGCTATTTCGCGAAAAATCTGCCTCGGATGACCGAAGTGGTGATGCCGGAGGCCACCACAGCCCAGGTTTTTCGGGTGCGAGGCTTTCGCGGGACTCTTGGTTTTATCGGTGGTTACTCCCGGTCTTTTTGTCGGCAATGCAATAAGATCAGAATTACCCCCCAGGGCATGCTTAAAACCTGCCTGTATGATGACGGGGTTTTGGATCTTAAGGAGCTGTTACGTTCCGGAGTTAACGATGAGGTGGTGGAAAGTCAAATCCGTCAATGCCTGTCCCACCGCCAACCCAATGGTTTTGTTGCCGCCGCTTTGCTCCACAGGGGGCAACAGCCCTGTTCCATGGCCAGTATTGGTGGTTGAGGTCAATGACAAACTTCAAGAGAGGCCAGTTCGGAGTGTAAATATTCGGCCAACCCCGTTAGCCCAATCATGTAGTTAATATTTTTCTGAAGTTTCTGTCCAAAGGATAAAGCCAGATATCTTTGATCGGCACACTTTGCTTTCCTGGCGCCGCCAGTCCCGAAAAATGAGCCATCGGTACGGCAG
>SJBG01000020.1 GCA_004332195.1 Desulfobulbaceae bacterium | reverse complement strand
TGTGGTCCCCGAAGTGGTGGCTCCTGTGGTCCCCGAAGTGGTGGCTCCTGTGGTCCCCGAAGTGGTGGCTCCTGTGGTTCCCGAAGTGGTTCCCGAAGTGGTTCCCGAAGTGGTCCCCGCGCCAACCCCAGCTTATGGCCGTTGATGGTTGGATGGTTGGATGGTTGGATGGTTGGATGGTTGATGGTATTTATTTGAGCAGGCTGGATTTGGCGACAGGATGACTAAATTATCATCCTCGACCTTCCCCGCGGTGCCCCCGCCCCTGCTTCCCTCACCTCGCCCCCCCTCTGCTTCGACTCCCCCCGCGGGGGAGTCTCGGGCCTTGTTGCGAACTATTCCCAAGGTTGACGAGGTTCTGCTCTGGCTGAACGCGGCGGGTAGCCACTCCGGCAGGGTGGGGGCGGCGAAGGCCGCGCCGACCCTCCTGATTAGGCGCGTAGTGCGGGAGGTCCTCGAGGAATATCGTCGTCGAATTCTCGCCGGCCGGTCACTTGATCCGGAGGAGTTGGGTCGCGAGCGTCTGTTGGCGCAATGCCAGGCGCGGCTGGCGACTCGTTTGTGCCCCAATTTGCGGCCGCTGATCAATGCTACCGGGGTGGTGATTCATACCAATCTCGGGCGTTCCCGGTTGCCGGAGGCCACCGCGGCCAGCCTGACCGCGGTGGCCTTGCACTACTCCAACCTTGAGTTTGATTTGGCCACCGGTAAACGGGGCAGCCGTTATTCCCTGGTGGAAGATCTGCTCATCGAGTTAACCGGGGCCGAGGCGGCCCTGGTGGTCAACAACAACGCCGCCGCCGTTTTGCTGGTGGTGCAAACCCTAGCCGCCGGTCGTGAGGTTATCGTGTCCCGCGGGCAATTGGTGGAGATCGGCGACTCCTTCCGAATTCCGGATGTTATGACTCGCAGCGGGGCGCATTTGGTCGAGGTTGGGACCACCAACCGCACCCACCTGGGTGACTACGAACGGGCCATTGGCGATCAGACCGCGCTTTTACTGAAAGTGCACGCCAGCAATTATCGGATCAGCGGTTTTACCTCCGAGGTTGCCGTTGCCGAGCTGGTGGCATTGGCTGCCCGTTATCAATTACCGGTGGTGGAGGATCTGGGCAGCGGTTCTCTGGTGGATTTTTCTCGTTATGGTTTGGCCAAAGAACCCACAGTACAGGAGGCGCTCAAAGCCGGGGTCGATGTCTTAACCTTCAGTGGCGATAAACTTTTGGGCGGCCCCCAGGCCGGGTTAATCCTGGGCCGCGCGTCGTTCATTGAGCAAATAAAGCAAAACCCGCTCAACCGGGCGCTGCGAATCGACAAGTTTACCCTGGCCGCCCTGGAAACCGTGTTACGTCTCTATTTCGATGAGGAGCAAGCCTGTCGAGAAATTCCCACCCTGCGGATGTTGACTTCTTCCTATGATGAAATTCGCCATCGGGCCAAGCGTCTGCGCCGTCGGCTCAAGGAGCTGCCCCCCGCCTGCTGCACTCTGGAGCTTGTTTGCGTCAACTCCATGGTCGGTGGCGGCGCGCTGCCGGAAATGCCCTTGCCCAGTTGCGCCCTGGCCCTGCTTCCGCGAGTGATGAGCCTCAATCAATTGGAAAAAGCTCTGCGGGCGGCGCCGGTACCGGTGATCGGCCGGATCGAGGATGGTCGTTTCCTGCTGGACCTGCGCACCGTGGCCGATCAGGAGCTGCCGGAACTGGCCGCCACCCTGGTCACAATACTCACCTCTGAATTTCGCCAAGTTTGATGGTCCTGGTGCACTATTACATCGCAAGAGGATTATGAGTTTTCCTTTTTTTATTCCCCAGTCGGGACATGATCTGGAGCTTGATCCGATTACTGGGTTGCCGGGAGTTGCCAGCCTGGTTGCGGATTTAGGCGCAAGGTTGGCGGCCGGCGGTAAGGACGGGGGAGGGCGGCGGCCCGGTGATTTTCTGCTGTTGCTAGAAATCTATCCCCAAGTCCGCGACGCCGAACGGGGGCTGGTCGCCATTCGGCGGGCCGGGGATTATCTTAATTCACTGTTTGGCGCCTCCGGGCCCTTTTATTCTTTGGGTTTGGGGGTTTTTGCCTTGGTTTGGCCGGAGGCCTCCCCGGATGAGGTTCGCCGGATGGCCGATAAATTGTTGAGCCGCTTAAGAAGGGAAGAGTTTGGTCGGGCCCATATCGGTCTGGCCCGGATTAATGGTGGGGGCAGGTCGCGCGTTGAGGGCTTGTTGGCCGCTGCTTGGCAGGCCCTGGCTCTAGCCCGTAAACGAGGGCCATTCGCCCGGTGCTCGGCCGACGGCGAGCGGCTTTTTGCGCCGCTGGCCACCGGTGATTGTGCGCGGCTCAATCGTCTTTGGCGAGGGCGCAAGTCTTTTGCTCTCTTGCATATCCGCCAGGACCAAGTGGCGGTGAGCAACTATTTCAGCAAACGGGTGCGAGCGGCATTGCCGCCGAATTTTCCCGTAATTTTTCTCAATCAGCGGGAAATCCTGGTCTATCTCGACGGGGCCGACGAGGCGATCGCCCGGAGTTGGCTTGCCGATTGCCGCAAATGGCTATGCGGCTCCGGGGGCTGCGGATTTTCAAGCGTAATCGCCATTTACCCCTTCCTCAACTTTCCTAAATCGCAAATTCCGCTAAACTGCCGTAAGGGTCTGCTCCATGCCGAATTGCTGGGGCCCGATTCCGTGGCGGTTTTTAATGGGACCAGCCTCAACATCAGCGGCGATGCTTATTACCACGAGGGCGATATCCGCCGGGCCGTGGCGGATTACCGCCGGGGCCTGGCGATCGATCCGGTCAATGTCAATCTCTTGAACAGCCTCGGGGTGGCTCTGGTTCAGCTCAAAAGGACCCGACCAGCCCTAAAAGTCTTCGAAAAAGCCTGGAAGCTTGCGCCGGACAACTTCATGACCCTGGCCAACCTGGGTCATGCTCATCTCTCCGCTGGCCGTGATGAGCCGGCGATGGAGTTTTTCCAGCGGGCCCTGGCGGTCAATGGTTGCTCCGGCGATTTACTGCTGCAACTTGGCAAGCTTTATTATCAACGTCGGCGCTACTCAGAGGCGGCGAAACTGCTGGATCGTTGTGTCGCCGACCCCAAGCTCGGGGCATGGCGTAACGCTGATTTGGCGGCGGCCCACCGCCTGTCGGGTCGGGTGCTGATGGCCCAGCGCCAGCATGGCCCGGCCATGGCGGCGCTGGAAAAAGCCTTGGCCCTTGCCCCCCGCAATCCTGAGGCCTTAAGCTTGTTGGGCGAACTGTATCTCTTAAACGGTGAGGGTGATGAGATCGCGCTTTCCTTGTGTCGGCAGGCGGTGAACCTGAATGGGGAGCGGGGTGGAAATTGGCGACGTTTGGGTTGGGTGCAATGGCGCCTGGGTCGGCTGGATGAGGCGGTGGTTGCATTGCGGCGGGCCTTGGGTCTTGAACGCCGCGATTATCGGGCGGCTTCCTGGTTGGGGGCAATTTATCAACAACGGGGCCGTAGTCGTTTAGCCCGGCAGATGCGCTTCCGGGCTAAGCGTTGGCAGCCCCCGGGTGAAAGCCTTGATGAAGTTACAGGAGATCGTTGTCAACTGCCGGTTATCAGTGGTCGGTAACTGAAAACCGCACACTGATAACTGATAACGATTTTCTTGTTCTTTATGACGGAAACTCAGGGGTAAAGGCAACTGACAGCTAACAGTAGCTAACAGCTTCTTTTTTAAGATACAAGAGGCGATTATGATGAGAATAACCAAAACAGGCATGGGGAATGAGCGTCATCAGTATCCCCTGGACAACTTTAATGTCGGTGATTCTTGGCGTTTGTTTCGGATCATGGGCGAATTTGTTGATGGTTTCGACACCCTGTCCGGTATTGGCCGACCGGCGGTGTCGATTTTCGGTTCGGCTCGGACCCCGATGGAAGACCGGTATTTCGTGATGGCCGACAAAATTGCCTACGACTTGGCGATGGCCGGTTACGCCGTGATCACCGGAGGCGGTCCGGGGATTATGGAGGCGGCCAACCGGGGAGCGGCCAAGGCTGAAGGTGTTTCTATCGGGCTGAATATTGACTTACCTTTCGAGCAGGAACCCAACGGCTTTACCAATGTGCCGCTCAACTTCAAGTATTTTTTCGTGCGCAAGGTGATGTTCATCAAGTACGCCATGGCTTTTATCGGGATGCCCGGTGGTTATGGCACTCTTGATGAACTTTTCGAGTCTTTGACCTTAATGCAGACTCGACGAATCAAGGCCTTTCCGGTGATTCTGGTCGGCTCTGAATTCTGGAGCGGGTTGGTGGATTGGATCAAGGAAAAAATGCTGGCCACCGGCAAGATTGACCAAGACGATTTGCTTTTTTTTCAAGTTATGGATGATCCCGACGAGGTGGTTCGCTACATCAAACGAACCGTGGTTTTGTAGGGGCAAATCCGCAGGTCGGCCTCAATCAGCCGACGAGTCGGTTACACGCCTGAGTGTTTTACGGTACTCTCAGGTCAATTCACGGATGACCATACGAATGTGCCGCTCCTGATTTTCGATGGAAGTGGTGAGCTGGAATTGAGTCAGAGCCCGGCGCAAATTATGTTCGGGGTCATCAGCCTTGAAGTCGTGGTTTTCCGTCAGATAATCGGTAAAAAAACATAAGCCTAACTCAAAGGTCATCAGACGCAGAATCTGTGGATAGGCGACAGTGAAAATGGTTGATCGATACCGATCAACAAGGAGGCTTAAGTAGAGCATTGTCTTTTCTGGATGGATAAGATGGTTTTTCCCGAAACTATCAAACCCAAACCAGAGAAAGACAATGCTGATCAAGACTCTACTGAACAAAGTTGAACGATTCAAGTCATTCGTTTACGGCTCCACCTGCGTCAAGCTTGTCGATGGCGTGGAGAGCCTCTGGTCATTGACATTGAGCCGCGCCGCAACAGCCGGCCGATTTGCACTAAGTGCGGTAAGCGACGAACGGTCTATGACCGCGAGGGTGAGCGACTGTTTAAGTATCTGCCGATTTGGTCATTTGCGGCTTACTTTCGTTATGCGCCACGCCCTAGTCAAATGTCCGGAGCACGGTGTCAAGGTCGAGTCCCTACCTTGGGCCTACGGCAAGAAACGAATGACTTTTTCCTACCAGGTTTTCCTGTCTTACTGGGCGAAGCGGTTGTCCTTAAAGGAAACGGCCGATATTTTTAAGACCAGATGGGACACCGTGTTCCAAGCCGTCAAGTTTGTCGTTAATTACGGTCTGGGCGCAGAAGCCTTAAGGGTGTTACCGAGATCGGCGTGGATGAAATCGCCGTTTTCAAAGGGCATAAGTACCTGACGCTGGTTTATCAGGTCAATGCCGGTGCCAGACGACTCCTTTGGAGCGGTCTTAAACGCCTTAGTTAAAACGCTGCTGCGGTTCTTTCATGAGTTTAGCCCAGAGAGAACAGTGCCAAACTACAGTTCATCTCATCTGCAGCGACATGTGGGCGCCGTACCTCAAGGTCATTGCGAGAAGAGCTCCACAGGCCCTGAACATTCTCGATCGTTTCCACATCATGCGGAAGTTCAACGAGGCAATTGACGAGATTTAGCTTGATGAGGTCAAACAGTTCAAGGCCAATGGCCAGGAGAATGTTCTTAAACGCAAACGCTGACTGCTGCTCAAGCGGCCCGAGAACCTCTTCAGAGAAACAAACAGCCTGGACTCTGGGCGAACTGCTCAAGTTGAACCTGGCGTCAATCAAGGGCTACCTGATGCGACCGGCAATGACGCGGTTCTTAGAATATCAGCATCCCGATTTCGCGGGAAAG
>SJBG01000002.1 GCA_004332195.1 Desulfobulbaceae bacterium | reverse complement strand
TTTTATCTTTTCAAAGGCTTGCAGGGTCATGGCCCCCGCCGGGCCCTGGATTTTGTTCACTTAAGCCTCATTGAGGCCGGCAACCCCGTTAGCCCAATCATGTAGTTAATATTTTTCTGAAGTTTCTGTCCAAAGGATAAAGCCAGATATCTTTGATCGGCACACTTTGCTTTCCTGAGGGGCCGAGTTTACCGCGACCTTTCGTTTTTCCAACATGGGTCCAGTTGGCGGCCTTATAGCAGGTACCGGCAAAACGCCCGGTCTCGACAAAAGTTTCCATTAGGACCGGTGTGATCTCATACTGTTTTTGCCAGTCTTCCGGGACTTGTTTCGCTGCCAGGGACAGGATCTTTGAAGCCAGATTATTCACTTGCACCCATGGTAAAATGAGGAATCGAGCATTATTGACAACCAGCGGCAAATGACGTTTGCGCAGGGAGTGGGTCCATCCGATATAGTGGTCGCGTGGCGCGGCCTGCCACGCCGCGGCGCCAAACCCCAAAAGCGCAATGATCTGCTGGTCGAGCATGACAAAGTACCTCAACTGAGCGCCGGGAAGCGGCGTATAACCCAGGTAATGATATCGTCCAATGTATTCGTTCCAGAGGAGGGACGCGGACCGTTCGACCTTGCGCAATAATAACGGACCCAGGCGATGGACGGGTTGTAGGATGGGGTTCCGGGGATTAGTCGCTTTTGTGAAGCTGATGGTTCGTAATGTCGCTTTCGCTCTGCGGGGAGGAGGCAGGTCAATCAAGCCATCCGCATGCATGCGCAGCATAGCCACCCGGCAAGACATCTCCTTAAGGCCCCCATCAGCCTTGCGCCATTGCAGCATCCGGCACACCTGCCGGGACAGTTCTGCCCGGTGACACTCCGGATGGTCGGCCATCAGCTGCCGAATCCGGGTTATTTCCGTGGCGCTGAAGTCGCGTCCGCAGTAACAATTCATGAGGTGTTCCGGCGTGTGGGGGGCGGTTTGGCTAACTGTTGCCGCCGGTCCTCACTCATGCGCCACGGCAGAAAGGGGGTTAGATCTGCGGGCGCGGTTCCGCCTTGGTGGGCGCAGACAGTCAGATATTCTTCCAACCAATGATGAGGGTTGAGCCGCCAGAGTTCGACGGTCTGAAACAGGGAGAACATCGCGGCGGCCAAATCCGCACTCCAGATACTGCCGGAACCGTAGTAGTTTTTCCGGCCTGTAACGGGATTGCGGATCGCCTTGCTGCTCTAAACTTCTGTGCCTGATGAAAAGGCATACCCTGTTGCGCCAACGGAAGAGTTTCTTGCCAGTGGGCCAAGCGTTGTTGGTTGAGATGATAAAGGGTCCCAATTGCGGCCACCCATTCCAGCGCCCATTCTCTCAAGGTGGGGAAGCTTAAGGCAATCGCTAAAAAGTCTCGACGCACATGCGCTCAGCAAAAGGCCAGAATGATGGCAGCGTTCAAGCGACAATTCTTTTTGCAGGCGCTGTAACGATCACACACCACAATCACTTTGGGCGCCGCCAGTCCCGAAAAATGAGCCATCGGTACGGCAGCGCTCCGCGTGGGCGCTACCTGGTAGTAAATAACCTCGGGGGATCTGGTGACCAAAGAGATACCAGCGATGACCGACCTTGCCGTCAACGGCGGCAAAAACCTCCCATCGGCTTTCATCGTTATGGAATTGCGATTCGCTCATCTGGTGTTCATACCAGGCCTGTTTGAGCGGCGTAAATAACGCCGCAATTTTATAGAGACCGCCAGTTATGGTGCCCGACGCCAATGACAAGCCGTAGCCTTGTAACTCGCGTAAGATGCGGTGCAGAGGTTGGGCGTACAGGAATTTGCCTAGGAGGATATGTACCCATATTGAGGTCCCATAGGGACTTCGCGGGATGACTTTCGCTGGTGGCGGCGCAACGATAATTGCAGGACTGTTCGCCGTCGGGGGACAGGAGCAACTCTTCTGATAGCGCTGGCGATAGACCCTGCGGCGATACGCCTTGACATCAATCTCAAAAATATCCGCTTCTTCATCACCGGGAAAGGGGATGTAAGGAAGGCCACAGTGGGAACAAAAACAGGAATCCCCCTGAAGCTCATGGCGTTCTTCGACGACGGGAAGGTCCGGACGCAGAGTACGTCCGTGACCACGGCTCCCTCGTTGTTGTCCACGGGGGCGATTCGGCGCCTGTGTCGGTTGCTGTTCTACGGCTTGCGGTGTGCCGCCTGCTTCGCTCTTTTTGCCAAAGAGGCGGTGCCGGAGATCGCAAATCAGCGCTTCTTTCTGCTCAAGTTCTTCCTTGAGACGCGCTTCCCGTTTGCAAGACCGCTGATGTTGAGCTTTCCAATAATGACCTTCCCATTTAAGCCGAGTCAGCTCTTTTTGTGTGATCGCCACCAGATTGAGTGCAGGAACCACAGGAGAGGCTCCACTCATGGGTGGCAAAGACAGAGAAGGAAATAACGAAGAGGGAAGGGAATGTTCCATGCCCCCCTATACACGAATAAGTTGAATGTGTTCCGTTGTTTTTTTATTTATTTTCAGATGACGGGGTTGGCCGAATATTTACTTTTACATCTCCTGCCGCTTTGAGGCCGCGGCCCTGCGGCGACGATTGCGGCTGATCGGCATCGATCCATATTATACCTTCAACACCAAGGGCAAGGACGAAACCGGCGATTATCGAGTGCCCATCGCCCGTCTGATCCAGGAGCAACAGGAGGATGCCTGCCTGCTACCGGGCCTGGCCCGCACCGACGAAGCGGTCTTCAACGTCCCCCGCGCCAGGGCAAGAGCTACCTCCGGGCCCGAGAATATCGCAACCTGCTGACCATTCTGTCCAACGGTGCCCGGGTCTACGAATTTCTTTCCTGGGAAAAAAGGTCTCCCAGCACACCACCACCTACATTACCAAAGACGTGCCGATACTCGACTACCTGCAACGCTTGCGCCGGATTGGTGAAAGCACCGCAGATTACGAGTCAATCTGGTATTATTATTAATATCCTGGCTACCGGCGCTGAAAGAAAGGCAGTGTGGTTTGATTTTTACATGCGCGCCAGCCGGGTGTGGATTTCAGCCCCTATAGTGGCAAAAGCAGTGCGGGCTGTGAGTCTATCGACACAGCGGGGCAGACGGCCCAGCACTTGCACCCGGCCCAGGGCGGCGATGGTGGGTATATTGTCGTTGACGATAATCTCCGGCGGGTTCGGTTCTTCGTCGGTACAGATCAGGCCGAGAACCGGTATACTACGGTGGCGCAGGGCTTCCAGGCTCAGCAGGCTGTGGTTGATCGTCCCCAAACCGCTGCGGGCCACCAGCAGCGTAGGTAATCTCAGTTCGGCCACCAGGTCAATCAGCAGTAGTTGTCGGGTCAGGGGCACCATCAGTCCGCCCGCCCCCTCCACTATCAATACTTCATGGGCCGCCAGGGCCTGAGCAAAACGGGATTTTACCACTTCGGGATCAATTTCCCGACCTTCCTCCGCTGCTGCCAAGTGGGGCGAGGCTGGTAAACGAAACCGGTAGGGGACTGCCAGGTCCAGCGCTGAATCGGGATCCTCTCCACCTCCCCCGATGGCTTGCGCAGCAGGCCGGATTGGGCCATTACCGGCCGCAGTCAGCGTCTTGATGGTGCGCAAATCCTCCGGTTCATCACCCTCCCGGCAACCAGTGGCCGTCCATTTCTGGTAGCCGGCGCCAACCCCCTGGCGCCGCAGGTAATCGACCAGCAAGCCGGAGATCAGGGTTTTACCCACATCGGTGTCGGTGGCGCCGATAAAAATTACCTTTTTATGCTTATTCATCACGTTTCCTTTGATTTGAAAAAGCTGTTGGCGATTAATGATTAGGTGACAACGATTAGTTCGCGGCGCTCTCTTGTTTGACTTCTTGAGCTAACTGCTAATCACTTTAGGCCACCTTGAAAAATTGCTCTTTCGCCCGATTTCTGCGTTATGCTCAAAAAATTATCCTCGGAATATCAACTAGATGCCTGCGGTAATTTTTTTCGCACGCCTTGAACTCGAACAAAATAGCTAATTTTTCAAGGTAGCCTTTAGTTTTGGCACCTCACGACCAAGACCTGAAAACTGACCTGAAAACCACCGTAATTATCACGGAACCACCGACTTAACTCCCGGTAGTGGCGGGGGGTAAACCCGGCCGCTCTTGCGGCGCCGCCGGTCCCGGTATAACGAAAATGGCGTAGCAATGCGCTTAAGCCGGAAAACTGCCGACTTAAGCGATGTTCGCTGATCTCCACCTCGGCAAAAACGGTGGTCAGCATGGCGGCAAGCTCAGGGTAGTCGGGAAAACGCATGGCCGCAACATGCATTTGCTCGCCGATCACCGCTTGCAGTCCCTCTTCCAGCTCGGCCAGGCTGCGACGACCAAAAATCGTAGTCAGTAACTGACCGCCGGGCTGCAGTCCGGCCCTGATCAGGGCCAAAGCCCGGGGCAAATCGGCAAACCATTGCAAAGTGGCGTTGGCTGTAATCAAGTCAAAGCGGGCGCTCTTAGCCGCCAAAAAACTCTCGCCATCCTGGCAAAGGAGCGCAAGCCGGGCGGCGTAATCCCTAGGTGACTCGTTGATTTTTTCCCTGGCCTGGACCAGCATGGCCTCGGAAAAGTCTAGACTCAACAGGCGGGTCCGGGGGAAATGAGCCAGCAGCAGGCGGGTATAATTGCCGGTTCCACAACCCAACTCAAGAGTCATCGCTGGCTCATCGATCGGCTGAAGTCGGGCTATTAGTAGTTCAAGGGCTTGCAGCTGAATATCGGCATACTGATCGTAAGTGGTGGCGGCTCGGTTAAAGCGGCGCCGAAGTAAAGCCGCGCTGCCAGCTTCCGATTTTTGCGATCTTGACTCCATATCGGGTATTTCTCATGCGAAAGGTAGCCATAAATCTATTTCTGAGTGAGCCCCTAACTAACGCCCATCCCGCCATGTCTAATCCTATAAGCCGTCTGGCGGGAGATAGTCAAGGAAAAGGGCATGGCCGCCATGTTCCAGGAGTTGATAATCCGCGCCGGGCAGCAGCAGGCGCTCCGCCGGCGGGGCAATCAGGTCCCGACGACCATGCCGACAATACACCCGGCAGGAGTTTGTCAGGGCCAAATTGGATGGGCGCGGGGCGGCCAAAAAATCAAGACCGCGATGGAGTACAGCCTGCGCCGCAAGGGCCTGGACAAGGTAGTCGGCCTCCAGTTCTTGTTGAAAACGGCGATAAGCCTCTCTGTAGCCCAGCAGACTTTTACGATAAAAGGAACGAAGAAAACCTTCCGGCTGCTTGGTCAGATCGCGGCCAATTTCGGCAATCTCAGCCGCCGGCCAGGCATCTCGGACCGCCAGCAGGTGCAGGGCCGTTACCCGTTGCGGGTATAGCCGGGTAAATTCCAGGGCGCAAAGCCCCCCCATGGACCAGCCCAGCAGCTCACAACGTTCAATATTCTGCTGATCCAGCCAGGCAACCAAGTCCGTCGAAAGAGTAAGGGGGTCAATTAAACCATCGGGGGCTGACAAACCGCCAGGAACCGGCAAACCGCCAGGAACCGGCAAACCGCCAGGAGCTGGCAAATTATCGAGGGCCGACCGACCACCGGAGGCCGACAAATCAGCCGGAGGCGGGTAAGGCAACTCGCCACGCAAGCGCAACACTCGACCATCAAAACCCCAGCCAGGGATGAAAATCAGGGGCCGCTTACGCCGGGAGGCGGTTGCGGTTATTGACAGCATGGTTAAGGGCATGTTGTGGCGGAATCATCGTTGTTGCTGGTTTCGTTCTCTCCACTTTGCACCCGCCAGAGTCCGGCATATACCCCGCCAAGGGCCAAAAGACTCTCGTGCGTGCCCCGTTCAGCGATGGCCCCATCCACCAGCGCCAGGATTTCGTCGCAGTTACGGATGGTGGAGAGACGGTGGGCCACGGCTATGGTCATTCGATCTTGTTTGAAACACAGTAGATTGGTTTGAATCAGCTCCTCAGTTCGGGTATCCAGGGCCGAGGTGGCCTCGTCCAGGATCATCAGGGCCGGATCGCGCAGCACCGCCCGGGCTAAAGAGATGCGCTGACGCTGCCCACCAGAAAGCTTCAGGCCCCGTTCACCGATCATGGTCTCGTATTGTTCGGGGAGTTGGTCAATAAATTCATCGGCCCCGGCAATTTGGGCCGCCTGTCGCACCGCCGTCAAATCCGCGTGCGGAGAACCCAGACGAATATTCTCGGCCACTGTTCCATAAAAGAGAAATGCCTCCTGCGAGACATAGCCAACCTGACGGCGGAGGCTGTTTAACGTAATCAGCGGTAGAGGTTGGCCGTTGATCTGGATTTCTCCGTTTCCCGGATCATAATAGCGCAGCAGCAGTTTGACCAGGGTGCTTTTGCCCGCTCCGGTAGGGCCGACAATGCCCAACACCCTGCCTTGTCGCAACTCAAAACTGATTTTACGCAGCACCGGTCGACCCGCCAGGTATTCGAAGCTGACATTTTGCAAGCGAAGACTGGAGGGGCGGCCAACCAGAGCTTTGACCTGAGCGTGATCGCTGATGATGGGCGGGGTACTCAGCAGTTGGTGAATTCTTTGGGCTGAGGCCTCGGAGCGTTGAATTTGGTTGATCAGCATCCCGAGAATAAAGAGGGGAAAGACCAGACGGATGGCAAAAAGCATAAAGGTGGTGAAGTCGCCAAGACTGGGACCATTTTCGATCACGGTGAGCCAGGCCCCTACGCTGATCAGGAGAGCAAAAGCCACCCCGGCCACCAGATAGATCAGAGGGATGAACTTGGCTTGTTCGCGGGCGGCGGCGATGGCCGCATCGACATATTCGGTGGAACGCCGGGACACCAGCCGCAGCTGCTCATCTTCCGCGGTGAATGCCTGAATTACGCCAATCCCCCGGATGTTGTTCTCGATGATACTGTTGATCTCGCCGATCGCCTGTCGCGTTTTGCGGTACTGGGGTTGAACCTGGGTAGCAAAGAAACGGACGGCCAGCACTGCAAAAGGCAGCGGGGCGATAAGCAGCAGAGTCAGACGCCAGTCCAGCCAGAGCAGAAAGCCGTAAACCCCGACAAAGGTGATCACCATCCGGACGATGTTGGTGGTCACATCAGAGAAAAACAGCTCCAGATTATCCACGTCATTGGAGGCCACAGCCAGCAGATCCCCGGCCTGGCGATTCTCAAAAAAACCGGCATCAAGGCGTTGCATGTGGGTGTAGATGACCAGGCGCAAATCATGACGCACCTTTTGGGCCATCGAACCCAGGCAGTAGTCGCTGATACTTTGGCACAGGGCCAGAGCCAGGAAGATCCCCAGCACGGCCAGGCCGAACCAGAAAAAGACGCCCGGCTCTGCTCCGGCGCCTTGCTGGCTGGCGATCGCGTCCACTACCCAGCCGATAAGCACCAGGGGCAGTAAGTCGAAAATTCGGGCCAGGGTGTTCAGGCTCAAGCCGATCCCGATCCGCATTTTGTAGGGAGCGACAAAAGGAAAAATTTTCCAAAGATAACGCCCCAGCGCGGATGGCTGGCGCTGATCTTCTTGCTGGTTGTGGGTGGTTGAGGAAGTCACGATCGTTTGATCGTAAACATTTTCACTGTTGTGACTCAACAAAAATCAAAAGCAAAAATCAAAAGCTCTTTTTCCATCGCAACAATCGCATAGAGTTGAATATTACCACCAGCGAGCTGACCTGATGAAAAATTGCCGCGACAACCATGCCGATGATCCCGTAAGCGGCCAGGCCCATCATCAGGGTGTTAAATACCACGGCAAAGGCAATATTCTGCCTGATTACCGCCAGGGCCTTCCGCCCCAAAGCGGTAACCCGCGGCACACTCAGAATATCATCGTCTAAAATCACCACATTGGCGGCCTGTACCGTGATATCGCTGCCGATAACCCCCATAGCAATCCCCAGGTCTGCTGCGGCCAGCGCCGGGGCATCGTTAATACCGTCGCCCACCATCGCTATGATTTTACCCCGTGCTTTTAAGTCATTGATTTTATTTGCTTTATCTGCCGGGGAAAGCATTGCGATCACCTCATCAATGCCCACCAGACCGGCAACGGTTGCGGCGGTACGCGGGTTGTCCCCGGTGTAGAGAGCGATAATCTTGGCCCCCGCCGCTCTTAATAGCTCTATGGCCTGCGCCGATTCTTTCCGAGGCGGATCAACCAGTTCCAATACCCCGCATACCTCTTTGGGGCAACAAGTAGCTCCATCATCTTGCATGTCGGTGGCATTACTACATTGTTCCCGGCCGTGGACGACGATCAAAATCGTGGCCCCCTGCTGTTCCTTGGTATCGATATAATCATGAAGCTCACGAGAAAGCTCAAGGTCGTTGTCTTTGAGCATTTCCCGGTTGCCGACCATAATGTGGAGGCCATTTTGTCTGACCTCAACGCCTGAGCCTATTCTCATCTTGAAATCATCAGGCGCCATGATGACGACCTCGTGCTCCCGGGCCTTTTCCAGGATGGCGCTGGCCAGCGGATGTTCCGAAAATTTTTCCGCCGCCGCGGCAAGTTCGATGACGCCGTCTTCTCCATGGGCGCACGTGCCAACCCGCTTGATTGAGAGCACTCGGGGTTTGCCCCAGGTGAGGGTCCCGGTTTTATCAAAAATAAAGCCGGTTATCCGACCGGCCGCCTCCAGCGCTTCACCCCCTTTAATCAGAATGCCCCGACGAGCCGCCGAGCCGATCGCCGCGACAACCGCGGTCGGCGTGCCCAAAACCAGGGCGCAGGGGCAGGCCACAATCAGCACGGTTATGGCCCGGCGAATATCCAGGGTAATTAAATAGACCAGCGCCGCAAAGACAAGGACCGCGGGCACGAAGTATCCGGCAAATCGATCAACGGTCCTTTCAACAGGCGCTTTTTTTGCCAGAGACTCGGTAATCATTCTTTCTATTTTCGCCACCGTGGTATCCCGGCCAACCTTGGTTGCCTTTACTTCAATAGCTCCCATCTTATTTATGGTGCCGGCATAAACCTCATCCCCGGTTAATTTTTCCACTGGGATTGATTCCCCGGTAATGAGCGCCTGGTCAATAGTTGCCTCTCCTTTAACAACTATCCCATCTATGGCAATATGCTCTCCCGGTCGGACGACGATAGTATCGTCTACTTTAATCGCTGCGGGTGGCACCTCGATTTCTTGGTTGTCCCGCTTAAGTTTTACGATATTTGGAATCAGCGACGCCAGACCTTTAATGGCTTGACCGGTTCTGGCCACCGTTATGGTCTCTAAAAATTCCCCCAGAAGGAGAATAAATATGACCAGCCCGGCTTCCAGATAATCGCCGATGGCAACGGCTGCCGCAGCCGCGATAATTACCAGGAGGTCGACATTGAGTTTTTTTTGGAAAAGGGCCCTGATCGCATTTGCCGCAATGGGATAGCCGCCAACTATGATCGCCAGCGGCATCATCGCGTCGACCAGCATCCCCGGCGCGGGAAGCAATTTTGTCAGAATCCAGCCCAGGGCAAGCAACAGACCAACGGCCACCACCCGGATGGCCTCCAGGTGTTTGACCGCAAAGGCCGTGCCAATATTGCCCTCAGCCGATCGACCATCATCTTCGACCGTGTAGCCACCCGAGGAGATGACGCGTTTTACCGTGGTCGGATCAAGCAACTCGGGGTTATATTTCAGCGCCACCTTAGCAAGGGCAAAGCTGACAGATGCCTCCTTAATGCCGTGTTGTTCTTTGAGGCGTCGCTCCAGCGTCTCGGCGCAATCAGCGCAGGTCATGCCCTTTATGGAAAATTCCGCCTTCGTCTCGGTCAACATGCGGTTTCACTCCTGAATTTGTATATGGCGTCGCACAGCGCCTCCCCACTCACCAAGGGCTCACTCAGAAATAAATTTACATTTTGAGTGAGCCCTTAGATAAGTCTTGCAAGCGCTTAAGCTCCAGGTTGCGCATGCCGATGAGCTCTTGCGATCAACCAAATTGCCTGTAGGCCACCTTGAAAAAAGGTGGCCTACAGTGAGTTGCCGATTTCCTCAACCCATTCCTTGATGTCTTGGGCCGCCGAGGATGGATCGCCGTCGATACGGAGCGGCTCATTGACCAGGGTAGCGCCCAACTCTTTCATTTTTTGCTCCAAAAGATCCACCGCCCCGCAAAAGTAGGTATAGCTGGAATCCCCACAGCCAAAAACCGCCACCTTCTTGCCGTTTAGTTCGGCCTTATCCAGCTCTTCATAGAACGGGACAAAATCCTCCTGGAGCTCGATTTCATCTTCACCCCAGGTCGATGCGCCAAGCACGGTCAGGTCGTAGTTTTGCCCCAACTCACCCACGGTGGCATTTAAGACGTTTTTGAGCGTCACTTCCTTGCCGTTTGCTTTCAGCAAGTTACCAATCTGATCGGCAACTAATTCAGTGTTGCCGGTAGTGGAACCGTAGACAATCAATACCTTGGCCATGACATTCTCCCTTGCTTAGTTTGTTCAGACCGTTACCACATCCTGTTTCTTGCGTTGCTGTTTTTTGCCTTTCTTCGTTTGAACCAGCTTTGCTTGTCTTGCATGTACCCGCACAACCACGTCGGTGTTGCTCTTTGCTCAATAACACTTTTTGGCCTTCCATGGCCATAGTTGATCCGTTTTTGCCCTTAAAATATATTCTCGACTTGAGGTCGCCAAAGTCTTGCATAAAAGCATGTAAAATGATTTTGCCGAGAATATCTACCCGGTGCAGCTTTTCGGTGTTGATAAAAAAACGCCGAAAATTCGCATTTTCTCGCCGCAAAATGGCAATTAATGTTGAGGCCAAATTATCGTCAAAAGCTCCATTCAAGACCAGGTGAAGATTGCCCATACTTTTTCTGGTATCAACCCTAAATGGTGTTTCCATGCTGATTTACTCCTTGTCTCCGGTTAGCGTTGCAAGGGGAGCAAGATACCAAAGGGCCGTTTCAGTTCCCAGCCATCGTGTTATACCTTCGCTAACATGTTTTGTAAGCCTAATATCATGTTTAGTTTTCGCTGTCAACAGCTTTTTTAGGGATATTTAACTTCAATGCATGGAACCTGATGTTTTGCCTTTTAACCCTGGTAAGGGTCGGGGATGTCGGGGCGATTTTTGAAGCGCCGATGGGTCCAGAGATATTGCTCCGGCGCAATGCGGACGGCCTCCTCAATGAGCCGGTTGATGCGGGCGGTATCCGCGGCCGCGTCATCGCTGGGAAAATCAGTCAACGGTGGTCGGATTACCAAGCGGTAACGGTCATAGCTCTCGCGGATGCCGAAAAAAAACAGCACGGGGGCGCCGCTGATCCGGGCAATACGATGAGCGCTGGTGTTGGTGGCAGCGGGTTCGCCAAAAAACGGTATAATGACCCGGTTGGTATCGCCAGTGCTCTGATCTTGGGCATACCATACCGGCAGATTATTTTTAAGTGAGCGCAGCAGTCCCTTCACGTCGTCTTGCCGGATGGCTCGTGCGGCAATGCGGTGGCGATTACGGATAAACAGGTATTCGATGACCGGGTTTTCGTTGGGCCGGTACATGGCGGCGATGGGATGAAACAGGGTCAGGAGTCGACCGACCAGTTCCAGTTGAGTAAAGTGAGCGCTTACCAGCAGCGCTCCCTTGCCTTGGGCCGTCGCGCGCTTAAGGTGCTCCAGCCCTTCGATGCGAGCTAATTTTTTTACGCGTCGATCGCTTCCCCACCAAGACAGGGCTGTTTCAAACAAGGCAAGACCCAGCGAACGAAAATGGGCGCGCACCATCTGAGTCCGGGCGGTGGCACTGAGTTCTGGAAAGCACAAGTCTACGTTGACCCGAGCGATGCGGCGTCGATGTTTCCCCAGTGCGTGGAGCAGGTCGCCAATGCCACAGCCCAGCGCGTATTGCCAGCGAAGAGGCAGACAAGACAGACCCCACAGGATTCCGGCCGCCAGCCAGTAAATCCAGTAACGGGGGTGCAGTGGGGGGGCGGAAAAGGAAAAGGGCATTAGAGTTAAGGTGTAAGGTTTGAAGGTTCAGAGTTTGAGTTTTTAAACTGCATGTTATATAGTTCTCGATACACATTGCCGTCAGCCAGCAAGTTGGCGTGCGTCCCTTCTTCGACGATTCGCCCCTCCTGGATGACCAGGATGCGATCGGCATTTTGAATCGTCGATAAACGATGGGCGATTACCAGTGTTGTTCGATTTTTCATGAGATTTGCCAGGGCTTTTTGGACCTCCTGCTCCGATTCGGTATCGAGAGACGAGGTGGCCTCGTCGAGAATAAGAATGGGGGCGTTCTTGAGTAAAGCCCGGGCAATGGAAATTCGCTGACGCTGGCCGCCGGACAGGCGAGCTCCGCCCTCGCCGATCTCGGTGTCGAAGCCTTCGGGTAGTTCCTGGATAAAGTCGTAGGCGTGAGCCGCCTTGGCTACGGTCACAATCTCATCTTCAGAGCGATCAAGATCGCCATAGGCGATATTGTTTTTCACCGTATCATTGAACAGGATGGTCTGCTGTTCGACAATGGCAATTTGATCTCGCAGTGAAGTTTGGGTGACTTCGGAGATATCGTGATCGTCTAGTAAAATTTTCCCCGCCGACACCTCAAAAAACCTGGGGATCAAATTGACCAGGGTGGTTTTACCGCCGCCGCTGGGGCCGACAATGGCCAGCACTTCACCTGCCACAACGGTCAGATTTATGTTACGGAGGGTCGGGTTAGCTTGGTTGTAGCTGAAGCTGACATCTCTGAACTTGATCGCTTTTCTAAACGGGGGCAGGATGATGGCCCCCGGTTGGTCTTTGATTTCCGGCTTGGTGTCCAGCAAGTTGAAGACCCGGATGGCGGCCGCCAACCCCTGCTGAATCGTGATATTCATGCCGCCAATATTTTTAACCGGCTCATAAACCATCATCAAGGCCGCGAGAAAGGCAAAAAAAGTTCCCGGAGTGGATTGGCCGGACAAGACCTGATGACCGCCGTACCAGATAATGGCTGCAATGGCAAGGCCACCGAGGAACTCCATCAGCGGATGTTGTAGACTGTTGAGCCGAATATCCCGGGCGATGATGTGGTAGAGCCGGTCTGACAGATCGGAAAATCTTTTAGCCTCATACCGCTCCATCCCAAAGGCTTTGACCACCCGTTGTCCCGCAATGGTTTCGTGGACATTGTTCGAGATCAAAGCCACCGTCTGCTGGTTGCTGACGCTGTACTTCCTGAACTTTTTGGCAAAATTGACAATAGGGGTAAAGGCCACTGGCAGCAGAATGAATACGATCAGGGCCATCTGCCAGTCCAAATAAAAAACCACCCCCAATAGTGCGATTATCTGCACCAAGTCTTTTAATAGCCCGATCAGGGCGCGTGAAATTGCAACGTGAATAAGAGTGACGTCGGAAATAATCCGGGAGATCAGCTCACCAGTGGTTGTTTTATGAAAAAAAGAGGTTGGCTGAGTATGGATATGCTGAAAGATGCTTTTGCGCAACTCCCGGATAACTCGTTGACCAGCGCTTTCCAGCATATACCGGTAGAGATAGTAAAAAAGGCCTTTGACCAGAAAAATCAGGACAATGGCCCAAGGAAGAATATTGAGTAGAGCCTGCTCTTGATCGAAAAAGATCCGGTCCATGAGGGGTTTGACCATGTAGGCCTGACCGGCGGTGAGTCCTGCCACCATAACCATGCCCACCACGGCGATCACTAGTCGGCGGCGATGGGGTTTGACCAACAGGTAGATGCGTTTGAGAAGTTCTTTGTTTTCCATGAAAATCCCTGGTCGCAAAAATAAAGGCCTTGATCGCAAAAATGGAAAAAGTTATACTGCGTCAGTTTGATAAAAACGGATATAATTTGGTGATAAAAACGGATATAATTCGGCGGATATCTTGGCCACCGTTTTGTCGCCCGCGAAAAAAAACGACGGCCTTTTCTTGGCGGCGGTGACCGGCCGGTTCGGATGTCGCCCCGAATATATGCCACCCTCAGTCAGTGTCAAACGAAAAGCGTCAATGACTCTACAAGATCCCCGATCAAAATCTGAATAAAAAAATTATCCTCAAAATATCCGGAATGGGGTAGAAGGCAATCGATAAAAGCAGGCAAACCAGTAACTCAACCATTGCGCAGGAGCCGTGAAAAAAGTATTGATTACCGGTATCACCGGCCAGGACGGCGCATATCTCGCCGAATTCCTTTTAACCAAAGGCTATGAGGTGCATGGCCTTAAACGGCGCGCTTCGCTGTTTAATACCGACCGCATCGATCATCTCTATCAGGATCCGCACGAGCCTGATCGGCGCTTTATCCTCCATCACGGCGACATGACCGATTCGAGCAGTCTAGTCCGTATTGTTCAACAGGTGCAGCCCGACGAGTTCTACAATCTAGCTGCTCAGTCCCATGTGGCGGTTTCCTTTGAGGAACCGGAGTATACCGCCAACTCCGATGCTCTTGGGACCCTTAGGGCCTTAGAGGCCATTCGTATTCTGGGGCTGGAGGGCAAGACCCGGTTTTACCAGGCCTCGACCTCGGAGCTCTTTGGCAAGGTGCAGGAGATTCCCCAGAAGGAAAGCACCCCTTTCTATCCCCGCTCGCCTTATGCCTGTGCCAAGCTCTACGCCTACTGGATCACGATCAACTACCGTGAGGCTTATGGGATCTACGCCTGTAACGGCATCCTGTTCAATCATGAGTCTCCCATTCGTGGTGAAACTTTTGTTACCCGGAAGATCACCCGTGCTTTAGCACGGATCAAGCTGGGCTTGCAGGATAAACTTTATTTGGGCAACCTGGATGCCAAGCGTGACTGGGGGCATGCCAAGGATTACGTGGAGATGCAGTGGTTGATGCTGCAACAGGAAAAGCCGGAGGACTTTGTCATTGCCACCGGTCGGCAGCATTCGGTGCGGGATTTTATCGAAGCTGCCGCGGCTGAGCTTGGCATAATCATCCGCTGGCAGGGTAGGGGGTTGGCGGAGACAGGTCACGATGATGAGGGGCGTTGTCTCGTGGCGATTGATCCCCGTTACATCCGGCCCACTGAGGTGGAAACCCTGCTGGGTGATTCGGGCAAGGCCAGGGAAAAGCTTGGTTGGGCGCCTAAAATTACTTTTAAAGAACTGGTCGGCGAGATGGTCCGCGAAGATCTGATTGCCGCTAAACGTGATGAACTGGTCAAACGTCACGGCTTTAACGCCTACGATTATAACGAATAGACCGGTCAAAGAGTAGGATGGGAATAGCCGGTTGTTTGACAATCCCACAGAGCTGTTTGGGAGGGTGCATTTTGGTGGGGCGCGTTATTATGAAGAACAAGGCATTCTCGCTAAAGAGGCTGTTACTGCCGTTGAACATGGTCCTCGGCATGGCCCTGATAATCGGCGGACTTGTGGCCACAAGAGGCTACCTTCAATAGTGGAGGACGGCAGCGGCAAGCAGTCGGTCTACGCGACAGGAGACCGTATAGCGGGCGCCGGCATTCTCAGGCGCGTTACCCGCGCCGTGATAATCGTCGGCCCGGAGGGCAGGGAGCGGGAGATAGTGCTTGCCGATGCTTCCTGGGCCTGCAGCCGGTTTTGGCGGCGGAACCCGGCCGACCGGCCGAGCCGGGCGGGGTCGGGGGCGGCACACTAAACTTTGACAACCATCTCGAGCTATGGTAAGGATCGTGGACTGAGTGTGCCCTGAGGGCCAGTGAGAAATCATAATTGGCGACACCACCAAGTTTCAGTCAATGTTTTCAGCCAAGTTTTCAGTTTGATAGCCGGGTCCCGCGCAACAGAGGCTTGCAAACTCCGTCAGATCCGGAAGGAAGCAGCGGTAGTGAGTCTATCTGGGTGCCGCGGGGTGCCTGGCTATCATTTTTTTACCAGAATTCGCAAAAAGCCCTGTCGTTTAGGGTGGAGATTAATAGCAAAATACGGTGACGGTGAAGTTGTTCTTTGCGTGTTTTCTTAGGCAAAGGTTGGGCGACACTGCTCGGCCTTTACGGTTTGTTTCCGGTTGTTGGTTTTTGTGAGTGAGCATGGCCTATATTGTGCTAGCCAGAAAGTGGAGACCTCAAACCTTTGCCGAGGTGGTGGGGCAGCTTTCGGTGGTTCGAACTCTTCAGAACGCTATCATGCTGGATCGAGTGGCCCATGCCTTACTCTTTTCCGGAGTCCGGGGGGTAGGCAAGACCACCTTGGCCCGCCTGATCGCTAAAGCCCTCAACTGTCTGGCGGTGGAACGTCGGTCGCGGCCCTGTAATCAGTGTGCTTCCTGTCAGGCGTTCAATGAGGGTAAGGCTGACAGTCTCCATGAAATCGATGGGGCCAGCAATCGCGGGATTCAGGAAATCCGTGAACTTAAGGAGAATATCCGCTACCTGCCGATTTCCGGCAAATACAAGATCGTTATCATTGATGAAGTACACATGCTCACCCCCGAGGCCTTCAACGCCCTGTTGAAGACTTTGGAGGAACCGCCGGCCCATGTTTATTTTGTGTTTGCCACCACCGAGTTGCACAAGATTCCAGTCACCATTCTTTCCCGTTGTCAGCGCTATGAGTTGACCCGAGTATCTTTTGCCGCATTGCTGGATTTTTTTCGGCGGGTGGCAGTTCGAGAAGAGGTTGCCATCCCCGACTCGGCTTTAGAGATGATCACCCGCGAGGCCGACGGCAGTGTTCGTGATGGTTTGAGCCTGCTGGATCAGGTTTTTTCTTTTGGTGGCCGTCAGGTCAGCGATGATGACGTCCGGCAGATGTTGGGCCTGGTGGACCGTCTGGTTTTCGAGCGATTAGCCCGCGCCCTGCTCAGTTCGGATTTGGCTCAATGCCTGGCGATTTTTGATCAGTGTTATCGGGCTGGGATCGACTTGAAACGCTTTGCCGGGGGTTTACTTAATTATTTTCGCAATCTGGTAATCTGCGCGGCTACCGATCAGCCCGGCAAACTGTTGGATCTGGCTGATCGGGAATTGATCGCCCTGCGGGAGCTTGCGGCGGCTCACAGTTCCGAAACCCTGATTTCTTGTTTTAACCTGCTCTTTAAGGGCATTGAGGAAATGAATTACGCCTCCCGGCCCAAGTTGGCGCTGGAGATGACCTTGGTTCGGGCCACCCGGGTCGGACAAATCGTGCCCACCGCCGAAGTTTTAGCCCGGCTTGATCAGGTTTTGCCGAGCCTGTCGGCCGCGCCAAAAGGGGAGACTTTCGGGCCCATGGCGGCAGCGGTGGTAATTACGATTGCGGAACCGCAGATGAATGTTGTATCGGCGCCACCGCCAGGGTTGCAGGCTTCGCCTGCCCCGTCGGTGGCGCCTGAAGTTCGGCCTGAAGTTTCGTCTAAGGTTACCCCCAAAGTTTTACCTGAAGCTATGTCTGAAGCTTCGCCTGAAGCGATACCCGAAGTTGTGCCCGAGATCCGGTCCGAAACTTGGCCTGGAGTTTCACCTGCGGTGTCGCTTGATGTTCCATCCGAAGCTCCGTTCCGGGTATCACCAAAAAAGTCGCGAAGCTGTTTGTCGGCCAATTTGTCTTCAGACAAAGTTAACCCTGATGGTCTTGACCAACCACCAACCAGCGGTCGAGACTTACGCCCGGATTGGGATGGTTTTGTGGCTTATGTGCGCAAGCGCAAGATATGGTTGGCCGCAACCCTGGAAATGGCTGCTGGAATGCGAGAGGAAAACGGGGAATTGTGGTTGCGCTACGATCATGCCAGCGATTGCAAATTGTTGGAACTTACGGAAAACCATCGTTTGCTCACCGAGTTTGTCCAGAATTATTTCCAACAGGAATGGACGGTCCGTTTGCGAACTTCGGACGGTGATGCCAGGGCAATGAGTGGTGAAGGGGGCCTTCAGGCCGAGCGACGGGCTTTGGCCCATGACCCTTTGGTGCGAACGGTAGTGGAAATTTTTAACGGTGATATAGCTGAGGTTCGTACCGCTAAAGTTTAGGGCGCACTCAGAAATAACTTCACATTTTGCGGCGCCGATTCATCCCGCCTGACATTGTTACTCGTCGGTTAAATAGCCCTGCTACTTTAACTTCCTTGTGCCTGGTCATGCGGGCGCCTCGACCCCCTCAAAATGTAAATTTATTTCTGAGTAAACTCATAGGAGGATTTATCGATGGACATGAGCCAGATTGTGAAACAGGCCCAGCAGTTTCAGCAGAAGTTGGCTGCGGTGCAGGCCGAGATGGCTGAGAAGACAGTGAGTTCCAGTGTGGGCGGGGGGATGGTTCAGGCCACGGTCAATGGTCGGCATCAGTTGCTTGATCTGAAAATCGAAAAAGAGGTGATCAACCCTGATGATCCGGAGATGCTCCGTGATCTGGTGATGGCGGCGGTCAACGATGCCATGGACAAGGCTCAGGAAATGGTTAAGGCCGAGATGAGCAAGTTGACCGGCGGGTTGAATATCCCCGGTTTTTCCCATAAAACCCTTGTTAAACGGTTCAGATTTTGGTTTGCTGCGCTCTCAAAATCTAACCTTATTCGTTATGCCATTAAGACCATGAGGAAAGATTAATGTCGGCAACACCTGCTTTTGATGTATATGGAACATTAATTGACACCCATGGAAAGGCAATAATGCGAAACCATATTAAGTTAAACAAGTGCGAAATGTTATCCAGAAATATGGGTTAGGAGGTTTGACTGCACTTCCCCCAGTATAGCGGACACACCGAAGAGTTAGGTTACAATAAATAACCTTATAACCTTGGAGGTGTAAAATGCAAGAGAGCAGAAGGCATAGGACGTACGACCGGCAGTTCAAAGAAGAAGCAATACGGCTTGTGACAGAAGGCGGGCGATCAGTAACAGAAGTAGCCCATAGCCTTGGGATTCACGAGAATCTGCTGCACACATAGAAACGAAAGCATAAAGAAGACCCATATCGGGCAGTTTCCCTGGCAAAGGCCACCTAAAGCCAGAGGAAGAAGAACTCAAAAGGCTGCTGAAAGAAAATGCCAACCTGAAGGATGATAGGGAAATCCTAAAAAAAGCGTTGGCCATCTTCTCAAAACACCCCAGATGAAATACTGGTTCATGGATCAGTATCGCTCCACACATGGGGTGCAGAGGATGTGCCGAGTCATTGGAGCATCAAGGAGCGGATATTACAGCAGGAAGATACAGCCTCAGAGCAAGAGGCAGAAGGAAAACGAAAAGATACTCATGGAGATAAGAGAATCACACAAAAACAGTCGCAGGGCATATGGAAGTCCGAGAATCACGGAGGATTTGCAGGCAAAAGGGACAAGATGTGGCGAAAACCGCGTAGCCCGATTAATGAAAATACATGGCATTGTTGCCAAGACAGCAAAGAAGTTCAAAGCGACAACGAACTCGAAGCACAATTTGCCTGTTGCTCCCAATCTCCTGAGTCAGAACTTTGAGGTAGAAAAGCCAAATACCGTATGGGTATCTGATATTACGTATATTGCAACCATGGAAGGCTGGCTGTATCTGGCAGTAATATTGGATCTCTATTCCCGGCAGGTAGTTGGCTGGGCTATGAGCGACCGGCTGACATCCGGGTTTGTTGTCAAAGCCTTATATCAGGCCGTAGGGCGGAGGAAGCCCGGTACAGGATGTATATTTCATTCTGATAGAGGGGTTCAATACGCAAGCTCTGATTTCAGGGATGCACTAAAGGCTTATGGTTTTATCCAGAGTATGAGCAGGAAGGGTAATTGTTATGACAATGCGGTTGCTGAAAGCTTTTTCCACACGCTAAAGACAGAGCATGTATATGATTACCGGTATGAAACACGGCCAGAGGCTATACAAAGTATTTTCGAATATGTTGAGATGTTCTATAATCGTAGATGTTCTATAATCGTCAGAGGAGGCATTCAGCGCTGGGATACCGTTCACCAGTATCTTTTGAACTGGAGGCCATGGCAGCCTAACTTAACTGGAGTGTCCGTGAAAACGGGGGAAGATCAAACCCCCTATACCCCCTACGGAAAATTAAAATTATTGGGGGCACTAACGTCCTTAATAGGGGATATTTTCCAAAAGTCTTTTTTCATTTATTATCACCTCCGTTTCTATAGAGGCGGCCCGGTTTGTTTGGACAGGATTTGACCGTCTATAAGTGGAATGTCGCTCCGGTTTATACCGCAATTTTTCAAGGTGGCCCATAGAAATCAAAATACTCTCGGAGTTCTTTTCTTGCCACTGCAATCGAGTCGCAGCCCTTTAAATAAACTTCCTCATATTTGACACTCCTCCCCAGCCGTTCAATGAAAACATGGTCCGGCCAACGACCACGGCTATCCATGCTGATAAGGTGGCCATAAGATTACTGACCCGGTGACGGCCTCCTTGACGTTTAATGTGGATTTGTGTTAGAGGAGATCAAATCCACATTAAACGTCAAGGAGGCTGATTTGCCTGCCGGCTTCCCCTGTTCGGGAAATATTGGGATCAGCAGAATCCACTTGAAACGTCGAGAATCTGAAACCATTTTGCCCGCGGCAGGCAGGCAGGCCGGGTTAAGCTGCGCTGACTCGACGTAACTTAACAGGTCAGGATTTAATATCGCCATGATCACCCCGCCCGATTTTTTCGATGCCAATATGGCGCTTTTAAAAGACCACCACCCGCGGATCTGGCAAACAATAACGGACACAGCCCCGGAGGCGATCGGTCGTCTCGGTTACGCCCAAAATGGCAGTCTTAACTTGACCGTAACCAACCAGGAAGGCCGAGAGATTGTCCTGCACCAAGAACCCAACCCTGAAAGTTGCGCTGACGCCTTGCTGAGAGATGTCCCCATAAATCATACCGGCTTGGTCGCCATGCTGGGGATGGGGCTTGGCTACGCGTTACTGGGTGTTTTAGCAAAAAGACCCTTGCTCCAGCATCTTGCCGTTTTTGAGCTTGAACCGGGAATCTTCATTCAGGCCCTCAAACATATGGATCTTTCCACGCTGCTCAGCGACCAGCGGCTCATCCTGGGGATCGGCCGGGAAATCGAGGTCAGCGAAGTCCTGTCTCCGGCCTTCCGCACCCTGCACCTTGAAAGCGCCAACACCCATCATCACCTGCCGTCCTTTGACTTTAACCCCTCGGGATATCAGGCCCTGAAAGAACAGCTATTTGCCCATCTGAACTTACTCAAGGTCGACGGCGCAACCACCAGGATATCCGGCCGGAACTTTTTTAATAATCGTTTCAAGCACGTCACCACCATTCATCATCATCTCCTACTTGAGGAGTTGCGCGACGCGTTTACCGGCGTGCCCGCCATCCTGGTGGCCGGGGGTCCTTCACTTGACAAAAACATTCACCTCTTGCAAGAGGCCCAGGATAAGGCGGTCATCTTGGCGGTTGATACGGTTCTGCCCGCGCTGCTCAAAAACGGAGTCATGCCCCACTTTCTTAGCTCCATTGACCCGCACAATATTGCCTATGAAAAATTTGCCGATGTGATACCAAAGGTGAAAAACATAGCCCTCATCTGCTCATCATGGGTAAACCCGAAAACCCCGCAGAACTTTCCAACTCAACGGATTTTCTGGACATTTACCCAAAAACCAGTCGAGGCGTGGTTCAACGGATTAATCGGGGGCAAGATGTTTGTTAGAGGAGCAAGCACCGTTGCCCATCTCAATCTCAACGCCACCGACATCCTTGGTTGTGATCCCATTATTTTTGTCGGCCAGGATCTGGCTTACCCCCAAACGGCAAGTCATGCCGAAGGCACGGTGCTGCAAGGCCGCGCCCCCGCGGATATCTTGCCGCCTCACGACACGGAAGGTCACGTGGTAAAAGGGATTGACGGCACGACCCTCCGCACCGATCGTGCTTTTTTGAGCATGAAAAAAGCCTTTGAGTTAGCTATTGCTCAGTCGAACAAAAAACACATCAACGCCACGGAGGGCGGCGCCCACATTGAAGGGACGACGGTACTTTCTTTGCGCGCGGCGCTGGATACGTACTGCGTAAAAGAAATCGCCGCCGAGAAGCTGATTCAAAAACACCTGAAATCAACCAGTAAAATTGATCCCCGCGGATTGCTTGACGAATTTGGCCGCACCCTTAAAAAAATCAATAAATTTCAAAAGAACATCGCGGAAGCAGACAAGCTCTGCGGATATGTGCAAAAAGGGCTGGCAATTTCCGCAAGAAACCGCATAAAGGTCCAATCCGTCAACATGCTCCCGCTAAAAACTCAACAAACACTCAACAAGATCGAGCTGCTCCACCAAGAACTGGATAACTCCCCGGGAATGTGGCGCATCGTTGAAGAAATCACCATGGAGGGGAAGCAAAAGAGTGAACGAGAACAACGAGCCATCGCAGCTTTGGCCCAGGATCCGGCAAAATACCCCGAATGGCTGCAACAAAGCCTGACACGCCTGCTCAACCTCAATCAAGCGCGCAAAGAAGCTCTTGGTCTGCTGGCCGAAAACCTCGGCAAAACGCTGTCTTTTCACCAACAAGAAAATTCTCTTTTAAGTAAAATCGCCAAAGAAGACAACAGGAATCAGAGCCAGGACCAAAACCAGAGTCAGGACCAAAGTCGGAACCAAAACCGTATCGCGCTTGCCCGCTTCTATATGGAGCAAGAAAAATATTCACTGGCCCGGCCGATTCTGGAAAAACTGCAAAAAACCATGTCGCGGGCCGGTGAAGTATTTTTTTTCCTCGGCTGCGTCAAGGCCCTGCATTCAGAGTTTGAACAATCGGCGGAATGTTTCAGTAAGGCGATAACCATAGCTCCGAAGCTTGCGCAAGATGTGGCTAATTTTCAGCGGAAAAATGGCGATGACTTCCTGGCCTTTGCCGAATATCTCAAAACAGCAGGGGATCGCGCCAAGCTCGGCCTCATCTACACCGTAAAAAAGGGGCTTAGATTCGCGCCCAATCACCGTCAGCTTTTACGCGAACTGGCAGAAATAATCAGAAAGGATTTAAAACTCACGCAACTAAGCCTTGCTGCCGACGATAGTCAGGATGAGGGGCAAGGCATCAACTCCTGGTACGATTTTCTTGAATCTCAGCCGGAGTTAACCGCCGGCCTCAACCCGGAACTTATCGGCGAGATTTATCTTACTCATGGAATCTTCCTGCTTAAAGCAGAAAACTACGCCGGAGCAAAAGAGGATTTCAAAAAAGGACTTGAATATTCTCCGGAAAACCACGATCTTAACCGTCGCCTCATTGACACTCTTTTTGCGACCGGCGATTTTGCCGACGCGATTAAAGCTCTTGACCGGGTGATCACCATCGACCGCGGATTCTCCGCCTATTGGGAGACCATCGGAGACAGCCTCGCGGCCGACGAGCAAAAGCAAGACGCCATTTTAGCCTATGAACGCTGCTTTAGCTTACAACCTGAAAACATCGGCCTGCTCAAGAAAATCGGCGACTGCTATATGGTCGGTGGCCACCTGGAAGCGGCCAGGGAAGCGTACCTCCAGCTGAAAGCAAAGCATGAACAATAAAATCCATGGAATCAGTAACCTGGTTGGGAATACCCCTTTGGTCCGGCTCGACCGCCTGAGCCGGGAGGCCGGGGCGGAAATTCTGGTCAAGCTGGAATCGCACAATCCCACCTTCAGCGTCAAAGACCGGATCGGCAAGGCGATGATCGCGGTCGCCGAAGCCGCGGACCAGGTCAGACCCGGCACTACCATTATCGAGCCTACCAGTGGCAATACCGGGATCGCTCTGGCCTTTTTGTGTGCCGCCAAGGGCTTACGTCTGATCCTGACCATGCCGGATACCATGAGTCTGGAGCGCCGGGCCTTGCTTAAACATTTCGGGGCCGAACTGGTGTTAACCTCCGGAGCGGAAGGGATGAAGGGGGCGATCGCCAAGGCCCGGGAACTGGCCGCCAGCATCGCCGAGAGCTTTATGCCCGATCAGTTCAGCAATCCCGCCAATCCGGAAATTCATCGCAAAACCACGGCCGAGGAGATATGGCAGGCCACCGGTGGCGAGCTCGATCTGCTGGTGGCCGGAGTCGGCACCGGCGGGACCATCACCGGGGTCGGTGAGATCGTCAAAGACCGCAGGCCCGGCTGCGTGGTTCTGGCGGTGGAGCCCAGCGCTTCGCCGGTCCTCTCCGGGGGCCAGCCCGGCCCCCACCAGATTCAAGGAATCGGGGCGGGCTTCGTGCCGACCATCCTCAACCTCGGGATCATCGACCGAATCATGACCATCAGCAACGACGAGGCTCTAGTCACTGCCCGCCTGGTGGCCCAAAAGGAGGGGATCATCTGCGGAATCTCCTCCGGGGCCAACGTTCGGGCCGCCATCCGAGCGGCCCAAACCCCTGAATATCGAGGGAAACGGATTGTCACCCTAGTCTGCGACACCGGCGAGCGCTATCTCAGCACCTCGCTTTTCTCACAACCCTAAAAGCGAAACAACAAGTTTTTTCGCGGTTGCAATACGTTATTTTGCGGTTACAGTATGGCATTCTGCGGTCGCCATATTTTATTGTGCAGTTACAAAAACCGGAGAACTAAAGATGCTCAATCAGGAACTGCTGGACATCTTGGCCTGCCCCAAGTGCCGGGGGCCGGTCCGCGTTAATGAAGCAAAAGACGGGCTGATCTGCCAACCCTGTCAACTGATTTACGAAATCCGCGACGAAATCCCAATCATGCTCATCGATGAAGCAAAACCCCTGGGCCACGAACCCGGAGACCGGAACCCGGACTCCTGATCTCCGACCCCGGGACTCCGACCTCTGACCTCTGATAAGGGTATCCCAAAACTATGGATTTTGTCCATCTGCATGTTCATACTCAATTCAGCCTGCTGGACGGGGCCATCCGCCTCGATCGTTTGCTGGACAAATGCCGGGAATGTGGGATGACCGCGGTGGCCATCACCGACCACGGGGCGATGTTCGGGGCTCTGGAGTTTTATGTCAAGGCCAAGCAGGCCGGGATCAAGCCCATTATCGGTTGTGAGTTCTATGTCGCCCCGGCCGGCCGAACCGACAAAAGCGCCAAAAGCGCCGGCGCCGCGGCCCACCACCTGATCCTGCTGGCCATGGATCTGACCGGCTATCAAAACCTAATGAAGCTGGCAAGCCTCGCTCAGTTTGAAGGTTTTCACTACAAACCCCGGATTGACATGGAAACCATGGCAACTCACAGTGCCGGGCTGATCGCCATGACCGCTTGTCTGCACGGCCTGGTGCCCTCGCTGCTGGTCCACGACGATTTGCCCGGAGCCCGCGCGGCGGCCCGGCGTCTCCACCAGCTTTTCCCCGGTCGGCTCTATCTCGAGATGCAGGAGAACAAAATTCCCGAGCAGCAAACGGTCAACGAAGGCTTAAAAAAGCTCTCCGCCGAACTTGATCTGCCCTTGGTGGCCACCAATGACTGTCACTATCTTAATCAGCACGAGGCCCAGGCCCACGAAGTGCTGCTCTGCATCCAAACCGGCAAGACCATGGCCGACGCCAATCGCTTCCGCTTTTCCACCGATGAGCTTTATTTCAAATCGTCGGAGGAAATGGCGCGGGCCTTCAGCCATTGCCCCCAGGCCTTAGCCGAAACGGTGAAAATCGCCGCCCGCTGCAACTTGGACCTGAATTTAGGCTCTCATCACTTCCCGGATTTCCCGGTCCCGACCGGCGAGACCCTGGCCAGTCTTTTCAGCAAAGCCGCCCGCCAGGGCCTAAAAAAACGCCGCAGCGCAGCCAAAGATGAAGCAGGGGGAGCAGGGGGAACAGGAGAAGGAGAAAAAGAGAGAGAAGGGAGAGAGAGGGAGTACCTTGCCCGCCTGGAGCACGAAATAGCGGTAATCATCAAAATGGGATTTCCCGGTTATTTTCTAATCGTCGCCGATTTTATCAACTGGGCCAAAGACCGGCAGATTCCGGTGGGGCCGGGCCGGGGCTCCGGGGCCGGCAGCCTGGTGGCCTACGCCCTGCGGATCACCGATATCGACCCCATCCCCTACGGCCTGATTTTTGAACGTTTTCTTAATATCGAACGGAAATCGATGCCCGACTTCGACATCGATTTCTGTCAGGAAAGACGCGGCGAAGTAATCGAATACGTGCAGCAAAAATACGGGGGCGCAAGCCACGTGGCCCAGATCGTCACCTACGGCTCGATGAAGGCTAAAGCGGTGATCCGCGACGTGGGTCGGGGCCTGGGGATGAGCTACGGCGAGGTCGACCGGATTGCCAAACTGATCCCGGAGGAACTAGGCATCACCCTGGACCAGGCCCTGGCCAAGGAACCCCGGCTCCAAGACTTAAACCAACGGGACCCGGCGGTGACCAAGCTGCTCAGTGTCGCCCAAACCTTGGAGGGGCTCAACCGTCACACCTCAATCCACGCCGCCGGCGTGGTTATCTCGCCCCGGCCCATGGTCGAATACCTGCCCCTTTGCCGGGGCCCCAAGGGTGAAGTTTTAACCCAGTATGACATGAAGTACACCGAAATGACCGGGTTGATCAAGTTCGACTTCCTCGGGCTTAAAACCCTGACCGTCATCAATCGGGTCCTCAAACTGATCAATGCCGATCTGGGCCGGGAAATCGCGATCTCAGCCATCTCCATGCGCGATCTCAAAACCTATGATTTACTCACCAGCGGTGATACCCTGGGGGTTTTTCAACTGGAAAGCACCGGGATGCGCAACTTAATGATGAAGATGAAGCCGGAGGTATTTTCCGATCTCATCGCCCTGGTGGCGCTTTACCGCCCCGGCCCCCTGGAATCGGGAATGGTGGATGACTTTGTCAACACCAAACATGGGCGGATGGCGGCCAAATACCCGCTGCCCCAACTTGAGCCGATCTTGAATGAAACCTACGGGGTGATAGTTTACCAGGAACAGGTGATGAAAATCGCCAACGTCCTGGCCGGCTACTCCCTGGGCGATGCCGACAATTTGCGCCGGGCGATGGGCAAAAAGATCGCCGCGGTAATGGCGGCCGAAAAGGACAAGTTTATGGCCGGCTGCGCGCGCAACCGTATCGCCCCTCAAAAAGCCGAATACATCTTCGAGCTGATGGCCAAATTTGCCGGTTATGGCTTCAACAAAAGCCACAGCGCCGCCTACGCCCTGATCGCCTATCAGACCGCCTGGCTCAAAGCTCACTACCCGGCCCAGTTTATGGCCGCCCTACTCTCTTGCGACATGGGCAATACCGACAAGGTGGTGCGCTACATCAACGAGTGTCGGAATCGGGAAATCGAAGTCCGTCCTCCGGATATCAATGAATCATTCCACGATTTCACGGTAATCAACAACCGCATCCGTTTTGGTTTGGGGGCGGTAAAAAACGTCGGCGATGCCGCTCTGGCCTCGATTTTGGCGCTACGAGCCCAGGATGGCCCCTACCGGTCGCTGGCCGATTTTTGTCAGCGGGTGGATGGGCGCAAAGTCAACCGTCGCGTGGTGGAAAGCCTGATCAAGGCCGGAGCCTTTGATTCTTTAGCGGCTAAACGATCCCAACTCCTCGCCATTTTAGCCGTGACCATGGACCAGGCCCAGGCCACCCAGCGCGACCGCTTGAGCGGCCAGATCTCGCTTTTTGCCGCGCTACCCAAAGCCGAGGCCCGGCGGGTCGAACACGTCGAATTACCCGATATCCCCGAGTGGGAAGAAAAAGATCGCCTGATGATGGAAAAGGCCACGGTGGGATTCTACCTCACCGGCCACCCCTTGGACAAATATCGCCAGGAACTGGCGGCCCTGGCGGACACCGATCTCCACGGCCTTAAGGAGTGGCCGGACAACCAGCCGGCGCGAATCGTCGGCTTGATCCGGCAAGTCAAGCGCCATCGTAGTAAAAAAAGCGCGACAATGGCCTTTCTCACTCTGGAAGACACCGTCGATTCAACCGAAGTGGTGATTTTCCCGGAAACCTTCGCCGCCTGCGCTCACCTGCTCGACGGGGAAGAGCCTATTGTGATTCAGGGACGGGTGCAAAGGAAGGAGAGCGGCGTGAAAATGATCGCCGAGACGGTGGACAGCCTGGCTGCGGCCCAGGTCAAATACACCGACCGGGTAGTAATCCACCTGCAAGCCGACCAACTGGACCGGCCCCGACTCGAGGCGGTGAAAAAGGCCACCCAAAGCTTCCACGGCCCCTGCCGGGTAAGCCTTAATCTCCGGTTTCCCGACCGGGGCGAGGTGGAAATCACCGCCTCAGAGGATTTAACCGTCCGCCCCTGCCGGGAATTCAGGCTGGAGGTGAAAAAACAACTTGGTTACGCGGCCGTCAGCTACCGCAAAAAAGCCCGCCAAGATCCGCCCGGCGACCAAAACCGGGATCGGGCCCACAGGCGGGGGACTGATGCAAGTCAAGCCCCTGGCCCAAACCTGGCCCAGGTCAATAGTTAAGGCCATCTTGAAAAATCGCCCTTTCGCCCGATTTCTGCGTTATGCTCAAAAAATTATCCTCGGAATATCAACCATATGCCTGCGGTAATTTTTTTTCGCAGGCCCTGAACTCGAACAAAACAGCTAATTTTTCAAGATAACCTTAATAAATAAGATGCGACCTCCCTTCGTGCCTCAGGCCTCTTGATTAAAAAGCAGGCCGGTCAGCTCCTCGAGTTTCTCGCGTAACCTGATCAGATCCTCGGGGGGGATCTGGCGGATCAGTTCGCCGCTTTCTTTCTCCAACACCCTGAGCACGAGTTCCTCGCTCTCATCGTCAATGACAAACCGCAGATCGGCCCCCATGCGATTTAAGCGATCCCGGATATCCTCCGCCACCGCCCGCAACTCGGAACGATTCAACTCCTGAAACTGGGCCTGGGCTTGCGCTCGATCCCGAGCCTGAGCTTGAGCCTGGGCTTGAGCCTGGGCTTGAGCCTGGGCCTGAGCCTGGGCTTGGGCCTGGGCCTCGCGCGAGTGCCGTTCAAGGGTGCTCCGGTTGGCCGCGTCGCTTTTTTCCACCGGGCGGGTTTCGGCTTTTAGTCGGGCCGCCTGGCCAACCTGTTGGGCGGCAACCGCGGCACTGTCTCGGGCCATCCCGGAATTCAAATTGGTAATTTCCACCTTTATTCCTCCAAGCCTTCTTAATCGGGACGCAACGGCGTCCCATCGTCTCAACCCCCGGCCGCAGGTCGGGGGGAACAGCTTTAAGTCGGGTCTCCCGACCGTTCCCTAGGCCGTTCCCCAGACGCTCGAATCCCCATAGGCCCTTTTTAACTTCCTGCCCTTACGGATTTCCCCAAGCTCGGCCTTAATCGTGGCCAGCATCCGGATCGCCTGCGCCTGGCAACGCCTCTCGCTCTCTTGAATCCGCCGGATGATTGATACGGCCTCCTCTGCCGCCCCCTCGGCTCGATCGGCCGTTACCGGGGCCGAGGCCTGCGGGTTGCGGCGGCCTTTCAGGGTCGCGAAGACTGAAGCGCGGCGTTGCAGCAGATCCCCCAAGCGGGCGTGGTCATCGGTCAGGTTGATCGCCTCGATCTCTTCGGTAATGGCCAGCAGTTGCTGGTAGCTCATGGTCCTCATCAGGATTCTCCCTAAAACTTTTCGACTGGTTACCGGCCTTGATCAATAGGTAAGCGCTGCTTGCCTCGGCGCCGCCCCGCGGCCCAGGTACTCGGCCGCGGCCGCATCGGCCCGGGGCCGGGTCTCGGCCTTTTTGCCGTTCTTGGCGACCTCGGTCCAAGCCGCAAGCAGGGGTTCCACCACCCGCAAGGACTCCTTAATCTTGCCGTTATCGCCGGTTCGATTGGCCGTTACCAGGTTGTTAACCAGGTAACGGTATAAGTTGCTCAGATTGACGGCGATCTCCCCGCCCTGTTCCATATCCAGCGAGGCTTGCAGTTCAAGCGTCATGGCAAGGGCCCAGCCCAGATGCTCGGCCCTTTTGCCGCCATGGCCCGCATCGCTTTCTTCAATGGCCGCCTGGAGCCGAATGGTCAGCCCCTGGTAAAGTTTAACCACGATCAGCTCCGGGGTCAGGTTTTTAAGCTCATTCTGGAGATAAGCGGCGCGAGCCTTGCGGGCATAAACATTCATGGCAGTTAATCCTTGGTTGTTGGTTACGGTTTATTTAGTTACCGGCAATCTGGGTATTCAAATTACGCAGGGCATCCAACTGCTTGGTCAAGACTCCCGCGGTGAGCTGGAATTGACCAAGCAACAGCTCCAGGTTTTCAAACTGGCGCCGCAGAATGGCCTCCCGTTGGATCAGTCGGCTTTCTATTCGCTCCACTTGGTCGCCAACCCGGCTGACCGATTGGTTAAGGCCCTGTTCCTTAGCGACCAGCAAGCCGGTGACGCTCTTGGTATAATTACCCAAAAAACTGTCCAGTTGCCGGGCCAGGCCCTCGCCGCCCGCGGTACTCTGAGTGAAAAATTTCCGCACCTCTGCGGGGTGGGCGGCATAAGCGGCGCTGAAGACTCCGGCGTCAAAACTCAGGTTGCCCTCCCGGTCCAGACGCACCCCTAAATTGCTCAGGGTGTTGACCGCGGCATCGACCCCCGCCACCCGGGTGAAGAGAAAACTATGCAAGCGGGAATTAAGCAGCCGGGAAGCGCCGTCGCCCTGTAAGGGCCCGGCCGTGCCGGCCGCCGGATCGACCGCCTGTAATGTCCTGAGCACCCCCAAAACGCGGTGGTAGGTTTCAACAAAGTTTTGCACCTTGGTGCTGACGGCGGCGGCGTCATGGGTCACCCTGAGTTCAAAGGTCTGGGCGGGATCGGCGGTTTTCAGGTTTAGGGTAATGCCGGTGATCAGGTCATCGATGCTGTTGCCCGCCCGTTGGACCCCGATGCCGTTAATGGTGAGTCGGGCGTTGGCGGCGGCCTGGGTCTGGGTCATGGTCCGGGTGGGCGGATCGGCGTAGATGGCCGAGAGGCCGCGGGCGTCGTTATGGATGCCGTCATTATCGGTAATGGTCAGGCTGATGGTGTTGGCGCTCCCGGTTGCCTGGGCGGTCAGGGTCAGGAAGTGCTGACCCAGGCCATCATGGATCACCCCGGCCACCACCCCCCCGGCCGGGGCCTGATTGATCGCCCCGGCGATGCCGGTCAGGGTGTTATTGGTCGGATCAATCATGACCGTCACCGCCGCCGCGGTCCCCACCTGAATGCGGAGAGAGCCGGTGCCCACCACCTGGTTACCGGCGGCAAAGGCGGCGCTTCTTACCTGCTGGACCCGGGCCAGGGCATCGACCCGCAGTTGATAAGCCCCGGCGATCGCGGCGGTCGTAGCGGTGGCGGTGGCAATCTCGGGCCTGGTGGAGCCGACCGCAAAGCCGGAGAAGAGGGCGGGGTTGCGCAGGGTCAGGGTGGCGCTCTGTAGTTCAGACAACATCCCCCGCAGGGCGCCAAAGGCGGAGATCCTGGCCTGAAACGCCGCCTCCTGGTTTTGCAGCAGGACAATCGGCCGGCGTTCAATTTGCATTATCCGGGTGATGATGCTCTCGGTGTCCAGCCCGGACATTAAACCGCCTACGCCGATGCTCATGGCCTGCTCCTGGGATTTTATTCAAGGTGTTTCAGGGTTGTCCTTGGGGGAGGATGCCGTCGGCATTCCCCCCCAAGGTGGTTTAATGACGGCGGTTAAATTAACCCTGGATCAGGGTCAGGGCCGCCTGGGGCGCCTGGTTGGCCTGACTGAGCATGGCCAGACCAGCCTGCTGGAGAATCTGGGCCCTGGTCAGGTTGGCGGTCTCGACGGCAAAGTCGGCATCGAGAATCCGCGACTGGGCCGCCGAGATGTTTTCGGATACACTCATCAGGTTGGCGATGGTGGATGTGAAACGGTTCTGGATGGCGCCGAGGTCACCCCGGATGCTGCCGATCAAGGCCAGGGCCCCATCGACTACACCGATGGCGGCGTTGGCTCCGGCTTGGCTGCTGACGTCGATCGCGTCCACCGAGCGGAGAGCGCTGACAGTGGTGGCGGCGGTAAACACCGTGGTAGGAACGGTTGTAGTAACACTGAAGGAGGCGTCGGCCCTGAGGGCCAGTTGGCCGCCGACGGCGATGCTGTCGTTGACGCCGGACAAGGTGGCGGTGCCTGCTACGGCGCCGCTTACAGTCAGTGATCTGTCAGTGCCAGTATGACTATAGTCGACAATCACGATATCATGGCCGGTGGAGTTTCTGAGCTGAAGCATGGCCCTGTTGGTACCCAAGCTCGCACTGATCCCGGTTCTGGCGGTCTCGGCATTGATGGCAGCAGCCAGCGTCGTCAAATCACTTGTGGTAGCAATACTAGCAGAAATATTTACGGCGGTTCCGACGGTTGTCCCGGCACTGCGTGATTGCAAGCCAAAAGTAACAGTACCTGAACCAACACTCGACAAGGTTATCGAGTTGGTGGCAGTCGCCGTCACCCCGGTGGTGGCGGAGGCCCCATTAATGGTCGCGGCAATGGTAAACGCGGAGGCATTAGCCGCAACCGCCAATCCGCTGACCGTACCCAAAGAACCAGCCACCCTCAGGTTTTGGGCAACAACTTCGTTGGGATCAGCAGCAGTAGCGGTGGGCGTAAATCCACCAATATTCGCCCTCGAACTGGCGCGAGCCTCACCCATGTCGGCGGCCCGCGCCGCTGTAATGCTCATATCAATGGTCTGACCGCTATCGCTGCCGATATGGAGTCTCCTGGCGGAGAAGGAACCATCTAGGAGGACTTGCCGGTTGAAGGTGGTTTGCTCGGCAATCCGGGTCAACTCCCTTTGCAACTGGCCGACTTCGGCCTGCAGCGCCAGCCGATTGGCGGCGGTGTTGGTATCGCTGGCCGACTGGATCGACAACTTGCGTATCCGCTGGAGAATGGTGGTGGACTCCTGCAGTGCGCCCTCGGCGGTCTGGGCCAGCGAGATAGCATCATTGGCATTCCGCACCGCCTGATTAAGACCGCGAACCTGCGCGCCCATCCGGTCGGAGATGGCCAAGCCGGCGGCATCATCCCGGGCGCTGTTGATCCGCAAGCCGGAGGAGAGTCGCTGGAGTGACTGATTCAACTGTTGGCCGGTATCAATCAGGTTACGCTGAGCGTTCAGCGCCGCTACGTTGGTATTGACGACAATAGACATAATAAAACCTCCATGTTGAACTGGGTTATTTTGGGCTCGGCATCCTTGCCGAACCATCCGATACTGCCACTACCACTACCAAATCCGTATTACCGGCAAAACAAAGTGGCCTGGCCCCGCTCGCTGTCTTCACCTCCTTTTCGGCCCATTTTTTGTCTTCCAAGCAACTTATCGGCCTCCCCCTCGGAAACTTAAAAAATAATTCGTCCACGTGTCCGTGCTCTCGTGCTTGGGCTTGTGCTTAGGCTCGTGTGCATGTACATTGCGGGCACGAGGGGCAGGATTTAAACGGGCCGTAGACCCGTATTCGAATTTTCAGTCCTTGCTTTCAACTCGATTGACCAGCCGATGGCGGCTGAGACTTGTATCCGGCGGGGCATTATAATGGAGCAGTTTGTCGGCATCGACTCGATACTAGCGGATCCCCGATTGCCGCCGACGCCCGGGACGACGGCGCAATCCGGACCCCGCGTGCTGCTCTTGACCTCCACCCTGGGGTCGGGTCATCTGCGCGCCGCCTGCGCGCTCGAGGCGGCGTTGCGGGAACGCGCGCCCACCCCGATCGTCCGGATCATTGATTTTTGGTCTTTACTCGACAAAGACGTCGCCCGCGCCATGCGCCAGGTCTATCTGTGGCTGGTGCAGGAGCGGCCCGAACTGTATGGCCGTCTCTACCGGCTCGACCAACATACCTGGCGTGCGCTGCTGGAGCGCAGTGAGGGGCTGGCGTCGGTGCCGGCTGATGATTTGGCGTTGCTGGCCGCCGCCGCGATCAACGACGGGCGGCCGACGCCCGACGGCCGCCGCCAGGCGCTGGACCGCGGGCTGTTTCGGCTGCTTTGCGCCGTACTGGTCAAGCGGCGCGTCTGCCGGGACCGGGGCTGGGGCTGGGGCAACAGGGCGCGCGGGAAACTGGCGCTGATCCTGATTAAGCGGGGCTGGATTCGACTCGCGCGACGGCTGAAGACTCAGATGCGATCCTTCGCCCCCGACGTGGTGCTGATCACCCAGGTACATCCGGCGGCCCTGGCCTCCTTTGTTAAGCGGCGCTGGGGGTTAACCCCACCGTTGATCGGGGTCCTGACCGATTTCGGGATGCATGACTTCTGGCTGCAACCCGAGATAACCTGCTATTGCGTGGCCCACGATTCAGTCACCGAGATCGCGGACCCCGAGGTGGCGGAAGTCAAGATGGCGGAGGTCAAGATGGCGGAGGTCAAGATGGCGGAGGTCAAGATGGCGGGAGCCGAGGCGCCGGGCGCCAAGACAGCGGAGGCCGCCGACAAGGATGGGCGGATCCTGGTCACAGGCATCCCGCTGATGCCGGGATTCCGCAACCTGTCAAGTCAACGGGCGGCCCGGTTGCGCCTCCACCTTGACCCTGATATCCCGGTGGTCCTCGTGCTGGGCGGCGGACTGGGCCTGGGGGTGGCCACGGTGGCCACCCAACTGCTGGCCTCCGTGGCTGACGCGCAGGTTCTCGTATTGACCGGTCACAACACCTCGGCGCTTACGACGCTCGATAAACTCACCGCCCGCTACCCGGGACGAGTAAGGGGGTGGGATTGGACCGAACAGATCGAGGTCTTTATCTGCGCGGCCGATATCGTAGTCGGCAAACCCGGGGGTCTGACGGTGGCCGAGGCCTTGGCCTGTGGTCGCCCGTTATTGGCGACAACCTCGTTATGCGGGCAGGAAAGCTTCAACGTGAGCTTCCTCGAGCGCCACGGCGTCGGTCGTTTGCTGACCGAGGACGAGCTGCCGACCGCCGTCACATCCCTGCTGGCTAATCCCGACGAATTGGCCCGGATCCAGCGGCGCGCGTGGACTCTGGGTCGACGCGACGGAGCAAGACAGATTGCCCAACAGGCCTTGGCCCTTGCCTCATCGCCCCCCCCGGCCCCCGGCCCCGACGATCACGGGTCACACCCCATCGCCCCACCTCAGCGGGGATCCCCCCCAAACGCAAAGGGACCGGGCGCGGCGCATCATTCAGAGAGTGATGCTCCGAGTAGACCCCTTGTACCACGATTGGCGCCGCTTGCAACCGGTCGGGGAGATGCTGTACGTCGGGCGCTCCCGATACCGCGGCCCGGCAATGGCGCTTGCCGACGGCACCCGACTCGCGCCTGGGGATTTCATCGGCACGCTGCATTTCAACAACGCGCGCTTACTACGGACCAGAGCGGACACCTCCCGGCGAGTGGCGTTACGTTTTGCCCAGCTCATGCTCGAGTCCATGCGGATCCTGGCTGATCGTACCCGCCGGGATCCGCAGTTCTCAGCCCTGGCGGCCTATTACGCGGTAAGCTGGTTAAAGCCGCACGGTCAGCGAATCGGTTTTTTTACTCAACCCTTTCCGGCGGGACTAAAAAAACGCCTGCTGACCGGCTACTTCCGTCTACTGGTGTGGGTGTTCGCGCCCGCGGCGCAGACCCGCGCCACGGCTCATCTTAATCCAACCATCTACTGGCTGACCCGCCGGCAACTGTTGCGACGATTTGCTGAGACGGGCGACCGGACCGCGGCTGGTCGCGCAGACACCTGAAACCGAGCGGGATAAAGTATGAAGCCGACAAACTCGCAAATATCAGCCCAGTCCGCACCGCCTCCTCAAGTTAGGGGCGAGCGGGTGTACCTGACCTTTGATGACGGGCCGGACGGGCGGTGGACGCCGCGCGTCCTCGAGATCCTGGCCCAGGCAAAGGTTTGCGCCACCTTTTTCGTCATCGGGCGCCTGGCGCTTAAACAGGCGGCGCTCGTGCGCTTGATCGCCGCAGGCGGACATGAGCTTGGCAACCACACCTGGAGCCACCGCCACCCCTGGATGTTGTCCGCGACGGCGGCCCGGCAGGAAGTGCGCGATGGCGCCGCCGCCATCGCCGAGCTTATCGGCCGACCGCCAAAGTTTTTCCGACCGCCCCACGGACGCTTGCGTCGTCGCATGATCGAGGAAGCCGAGCGCGGCGATCAGGCCCTGACCCTGTGGCACCGCAGCGCGGTTGATTGGGGGCCGCTGGGCTCCGCACGGGGGATTGCCCGGCGGCTGGACGCGACGCGGGCCGGCGAAATCGTCCTGGCCCACGATAGTGGCCGGGGCATCAACCACCCGGCCGAGCTGGTTAAGGCACTGCCGGAGTTTCTCGCTAATCTCGGCCGACGCGGTCTCGTGCCTAGTTCACTGACCGAGATTTAATCAGGGCTCTGGTCAATCTCCTCTCTCGTTTAATTTGGTGATTCGTGGTAGAATGGCTTGCCGTTCAAGGCAAAAAAAAAAGGCAAAAAAACGCATAACAAAATAAAGGAGATCAACGATGAAAACTCTGAGTAAAGCTGTGATGGTCCTGGCATTGTTGGTGGCGCTCACCGGTTTAACTGGTTGCGAGCAGGCGCAGCAGGCCGCTGAACAGGCCAAGGAACAGGCGCTAAAAGCCGCTGAACAGGCCAAAGAGCAGGCACTGAAAGCTGCTGAACAGGCCAAGGAGCAAGCGCTGAAAGCTGCCGAGCAGGCCAAGGAACAGGCGCGACAGGCCGCTGAACAGGCCAAGGAAGCCGCCGGGATTGCCCCGGCGGAAGAAGCTCCCGCCGATAAAGGCGGGACGGAAACTCCTCTGGATAAAAGCAGATGAAGGGGCGGCGCCTTGTTGATTACTTCATGGTAGCGCGCTGGTCGGCAGGTATTCCACAGGGTAAATGTAAATCGCGCTCTCGCTGGCCGCCAAGATATTGAGACCGTCACTTCTCAGCACCACCCCGACAAAAAGCTCCGCCCCTTTGATGGTTTCACCGTCTTTGGTGATCTCGGTAAGATCCGGGCCGAGCTGGATGTCGGCAATATATCCGGCGATTTTGCGGGTTCGCCAGACTTCGCTCATCCCGGCTCCATCCCACGCCAAGGCGTTAATTTCGCCACCGGAAAACGAGCGGAAGTCGCGAAACAGCCGGGAGAAGGCATGATGGTTCTTGGTAACCACGATGTTGGGCCGCCCGTCTTGATCGACATCACGGACGATAATCCGTGAGGGGACGAAATAGCGCGCGGCTGCATAGACGGGGACGCCGGTTTCCCCGGTCAAGGGGTCCTGACCACCGAGGTAACGGGTGGTCCCGCCGTAGAAGCCGTCACTTAGCCACATGCGACCGCCGCCGGCATTCATTACCTCCAAACGGTCGCTTTGGGTAATGGCGACAATCTCGTAAATTCCATCGCCATCCAGATCAACGTAGACAAAATCAAACAGGTTGATGCGCCCGGGCAGGTTGAGGGGCGCGCCCGGTTCGATCGCCCCCGTGGCGCTGAGATGAAGCCGGAAAATCCCGGGCAACAAAAAGTTGCCCAGTCCCACCCCGGCTCGTTGACCTACCAGAGTTTTTCCCTCCATCGGCAGTTCCATCACCCGAATGTACCAGTCAAGACGGTCGTGAATCCGGGCCAATTCCCGGCCGTCCCATTCCAGCACCAGGGCGTTGGGGCCTCGGTTATCGGCGGCGCTGATATAGATCTCGGCCCGGCCATTGCCGTTAAAATCGGCGGTTGAAACAAAGTGAATCGGATAGCGATTCAAGGTGTCGATCCGGGCGATCCGGATAAAGCGACCAAGTTCCCGACGGTAAACTTCCACCTGGTTAGACCCGGCCAGAATAAACTCCTGCTGGCCGTCGCCGGTAATGTCAGCGACATCCATGGCATGCAGACCGAGGAGAATATCGTGACTTTTGGTGTAACCCCGGAGGCGATGGATATCGGCGGGTCGAATCAGGGGTGAAGCGCCAGGGCCCCAACCAGCGTGGAATTGCCGCATGGGGTGGGGGGATATATATGCTGGTTGGCGGGTGAGGGCCTCGAGAGGGGGCTGATGGAGGGGCTGATGCGGGGGCTGGGGGGTGATGACCGGCCGCGGCTCGGCCGCGGCGCGAGCAGGGTCGAGAATCGCTGCCCTGATCTCGCCGGCAAGTTCGTTGACCACCGTAATTACTTCATCTTCAGTGGCGGCGCTGGCAAAGAAATCACGGGCAGCGCCGCCCTCCGCGATGTTGAAAACTTGCAGATCAAGGCTGAGCGCCCCGCCAACCGAGGTCAAAACCCCGCTGACCAGATGATCCACCTCCAGCCTCTTACCCAGGGCCAGAAACTCCGCCGACGTGGAGGGCCGACCAAGAGCCAGCTCAGCAGCCACCAGGCCACGATCCCGCAGAACCGCCCGCGGTCCCGGCCCCGCACCCAGGCGGCTGCTGAGCATGACGCGCACTCCCTCAATCAAGTACGCCCTTTCCTGGGGACCGATAAGCGCAAAGGGAAGCACGGCGATGGTGGGCGGTGGCGGCTGGGTGGCGGCCACCGCCGGAGGGCCTGAAAAAGTAACCAGGGCAGTCAAAGCGATAATAATGGCGGCAAAACGGATCATCATAATCCTTCCCCTTTAGGGTTTGATTGGGAAAACTTACTAACCCGCCAATGATACCATAAGCATCGCAAAAACTCAACAACACTAAGAACAACAATCCAAGCGCCACAACCTGAAGCGCCGATTACTTTACAAACTCCTTGCGGCCACCTTAAAAAATTGCTCTTTCGCCCGATTTCTGCGTTATGCTCAAAAAATTATCCTCGGAATATCAACCATATGCCTGCGGTATTTTTTTTACGTGCCGTAAACTCGAACAAAATAGCTAATTTTTCAAGATAGCCTTGCTTTCGTCGACCAGGGTCTGGACCACGGAAGGATCGGCCAAGGTTGAAATATCGCCGAAATCGGCCTCTTCGGTTTGTCCGGTGACTATTTTACGTAGAATCCGCCGCATAATTTTACCACTTCTGGTTTTGGGCAGACCGTCGGCAAACTGGATGAATTCAGGGGTGGCGATGGTCCCGATCTCTTTACGAACTTGAGCCCGCAGGGCGGCTCGCAGTTCGGCGCTGGCGGCAACGCCGACTTGCAGCGAGACGAAGGCGTAAATGGTCTGCCCCTTGATCTCGTGAGGGGCGCCGACTACCGCCGCCTCGGCTACGTCGGGATGAGCCACCAGGGCCGATTCAATTTCGGCGGTGCCCAGGCGATGACCGGAAACGTTGATTGCATCATCCAGTCGACCCATAAGCCAGAAATATCCGTCTTCGTCCCGGCGGGTCGAGTCTTCCGAATCGTAAACGCCGGCAAAACGGGAAAAGCACTTCTTATAGCGCTCCGGGTTCCCGAAAACCCCGCGCAACATCCCCGGCCAGGGTCGGCGGATAACCAGGTGTCCCCCCTCGTTGGGCGCGGCCTCGGTGCCGTCGGCCCGGAAAACCGCGGCATCGATGCCGGGCAGCGGCAAGGTGGCCGAACCGGGCTTGAGGGGAGTGGCGTAAGGCATGGCTGAAATCATCACCCCGCCGGTTTCGGTTTGCCACCAGGTATCGACGATCGGCAGTTGGCCCTTGCCGATATGTTCGTGATACCACATCCAGGCTTCCGGGTTAATCGGCTCACCCACCGAGGCCAGCAGCCGCAGTGAGGAAAGATCGTGCTTTTGCGTCCACTGCACCCCTTCCCGCATCAAGGCCCGAATGACTGTGGGAGCGGTGTAAAAAATGTTGACCCGGAATTTTTCGCAAATTTGCCAGAAACGGTCAGGCCGCGGCCAACTGGGCACTCCTTCAAACATCAACGAGGTGGCGCCCAGGGTCAGAGGGCCGTACAGGATATAGCTGTGCCCGGTGATCCAGCCGATATCGGCGGTACACCAGTAAACGTCATTGTCCTTCAGATCGAAAACCCATTGACAGGTTTGAGCGACCTGGGTGAGATAACCGCCGATGGAGTGCACCACCCCCTTGGGCTTGCCGGTGGAACCAGAGGTGTAGAGAATAAACATCGTATCCTCGGCGTCCATGCTTTCAGGGGGGCATTCCACCCCGATTCCCGGGTCGTTGATTTCCCGACTCCACCAGCTGTCGCGCCCCTCCTGCATTGCCACCTCATTGCCGGCCCTTTTGACGACCACACAATTTTTAACACTGGGACATTCGGCCAGAGCTTGGTCGACGCTAGACTTTAAAGGGATGGTCTTGCCGGCGCGCAAAACCGCATCAGCGGTGATCAAAACCTTGGCCTCGCAATCCTGAATCCGACTTTTCAGGCTTTTGGCGGAAAAGCCGGAGAAAGTCACGCTGTGGATGGCGCCGATCCGGGTACAGGCCAGCAGGGCAATAGCCAGCTCGGGGATCATCGGCAGGTAGACGGCAACCCGGTCGCCTTTTTTGACCCCCATTTTCTTGAGCACATTGGCAAAGCGACAAACCTCGGTGTGCAACATCTGATAAGTGTAAACCCGGACATCCTCATCCGGTTCACCCTGCCAGATAATGGCGGCTTTGTTACGGCGACCATCAGTCAGATGGCGGTCCAGACAGTTGACCGCAACATTGAGCTTGCCCCCGTCAAACCACTTGATTTCCGGCTTGTGCATATCCGCGTCAAGCACCCGGTCCCACTTTTTATCCCATTGCAACAAAGCGTCGGCTCGTTCAGCCCAGAAGCCCTCGGGGTCCGCCATCGAGCGTTGATAGATGGCTTGGTACTCAGCCATATCGCGAGCGGAAACCGTATCAGCCGGCGAAGCCCCAGGGGCAAAAAGGCGGTTTTCCCGCAGGCTGCTTTCAATTCTATCGTCTTGTTCGCTCATCGTTGTTTTCTCCCGTAGTAGCGCTTGGTTTAAAAAAGCGGTTAGCGATCAACTTAAGGCCACCTTGAAAAATTGCTCTTTCGCCCGATTTCTGCGTTATGCTCAAAAAATTATCCTCGGAATATCAACCATATGCCTGCGGTAATTTTTTTTACGTGCCGTAAACTCGAACAAAATAGCTAATTTTCAAGGTAGCCTAAAGAAAGCAAATAAGAAAAATATCTTAAGCTGATTGCTGGTTAATACAAACTTTATTTGCTTACCGTAATTAAGCTCCCTCCCTGCTGTCTAACACACCCGAAAATCAGAGGTCAAGAAAAACCGGCTCAAACTATCCGGTCACGCCAATTCTCCGCTGGGACTCTGAAGGATACTTGTGCCATGCGAGAAGGCCCAAATGAGCCAAGATGGGATGCCCCTGAACAGTTACGAGACTTTCAGATAAAAGCGCCGGATAAGACCAGCCATCATCAGCAGCAGGCAAAAGTGGCCGAAGAGATAGCCACCGGCGCTAAAAATACTACGGTAGCCCTGATCGTCGGTCCCGAGCAACAGAGGCAGCGCAGCCCGGCGCTGCTCGGGAATAAACAGCTCCGTGGCCTGGTGGATCCTACCGTCGGGGCCGACAAAGGCGCTGATTCCGGTGTTGGCGGCCCGCGCTAAGGATCGACGATTTTCCACCGCCCGCAGGACCGTCATCGAGAGATGCTGCTGGGATGCGTTGCTCCGCCCAAACCAGGCATCGTTGGTAATATTGACCAGCAGGTCAGCCCCGGCCTCCGTCATTTGTCGAGCCAGACGGGGGAAGATGGCCTCAAAACAAATTATGGTTCCCAGTCGCCATTGCCGGCAGTTGAGGATGACCGGCGCGGAACCGGGGGTAAAATCTCCCATGGTCTCGACCACCGGGGCCAAAAAAGGCAACAGCCAGCGCAGGGGAACATATTCGCCGAAGGGCACCAGGTGTCGTTTGTGGTACATGCCCTCCAGGTGGCGATAAACCGAGGCCAAGGCGGTCGTGGTTGGTCGATCACCCGGTAGCTCCGGGCTAATGAGCAAGGCGCTGTTATAGTAGCGAAAAGTCCCGTCAGGCTCCCTTTCTCGATGGGGGGCGCCAACCAGTAAACAGAGGTCGTGACCGAGAGCGAAATCGACGACTTGATGAAAAAGAGGGTGCTCAAGGGGATAAAAAGGCAGGGCGGTTTCCGGCCAGACGATAAGATCTGGTCGATTTGGCCCGGAGGTCGCGGCCATAGCGCTCAGTTTAATGTAGCGCTCCACGGTGGCAGCCCGCTTCTTAGGCTCCCATTTTTCCTCTTGCGGAATATTGCCCTGAATCACCGCAACCTCAACAGTGGGACTCCGAGCCGCCAGGTCGCTGATCTGGAGCAAGCGTAAGTGACCATATATAAAAAAGGCAAAGACCAGGAGCAACGCCGCTAAAACCGAGCCCCACTCAGCTCCGCTAAGGCGCGAGACCGCGTAGTTTTCAACCGACCCTGATTTGCCTTGGCGGCCATCAGAGCTTGGGGGGATTGCCAGGGGAGACCCGGAGGCCCTGGGAGTCGTCAAGGCTGAAGCTTGGATGGTGGCGCTCGGGGCTAAAGAGGCTCGGGGGATCGAGGTCGGGGGGTGGCTCCGCCACGTTTTCGGCCAAAAGCGACTGAACAGCAGAGCCAGCAGAGCGTTGGTCAGGACCAGGACGAAGGTGACGCCATGATGACCAGTCAGGTCGGCCACCTGAAGCAGCGCCGGAATCTGATATTGACTATAGCCAAGATCCTGCCAGGGGAAACCGGTGAAGAGCCAGGACCGGATAAAATCCAGAGCAACCCAGATTACCGGCGCGGCCCATAGGATGCCGGGATCAAACGAGGTTTTTGCTCGGCCCCGCACCGTCGTCCCCCGGAGTTTCCGGTTGCGACCCACCAGGCCGGAGCCGGAGCCGGTTATCGACGGATGATCGGAATCATCAGAGGCCCGACCCCAGGAGGTCAGGGTGACGAGCAAAACCATAAAAACGGCGAGATAAAGGCTCATGTAGAGAGCCAGCAGCGCCAGGGCGGTTGCCGCCACCAAGGGATGCAGGCCACCGTATTGACCAAGAGCGATGGTGATCCAGTGAAGCAGCGGCAGGTAATAGGCAATGCCCGCCAGCAAGCCCAGCAAGGCGGCAGCCGGCCACGCAAGCCCCCGAACCGCCAGCAACAGCGGAATCAGGGCGATCCAGGCCGACCATCCCTGACCGACGGTCCCGGGCGAGGAGAAGTATAGCAGCAACCCGCTGCCAAGGGCGAAAATCCCGGGCAAAAGAAAAAAAGGTTTTGTCGGTAATAGCCGCATGGTTACGTTATTTTTTTTGAATTTTGACCGTAATTATTCGACGTTTGTCGGCCGCGATCACCTCAAAGATCAGCGAATTGATGCTCAGGGCGACGCCCGGCGACGGGACCAGATCCAAGCGGTGGATGATCAGGCCGCCCACCGACTCATAAGGCCCTTTGGGTAGATCAACGGCAAAAAACTCTTCCACATCTTCGATATCCACCTTGGCATCGGCCAGCACCGTGTGGGAGTTGACCTCCTTCCAGCGGCGCGTTTTGCGGTCGTGCTCGTCGCTGATGTCGCCGACAATTTCCTCAACGATATCCTCCAAGGTAATCAACCCCCGCACCCCGCCAAACTCATCGCTGACCACGGCCAAGTGCATTTTTTGTTCCTGAAAATATTTAAGCAACTCAATAATCTTGCGATTTTCCGGAACGAATTCGGCTGGCCTGGCCAAGGCCCCGGCGGTGAGCTGGGGGTCGCCGACCAGGCAGTGGGGTAAAATATCTTTGACGTGGAGAATGCCGACAATTTGGTCGGGATTATCCTGGTAGACCGGGATCCGACTGAACCCCCGCTCGATGATGATCCGGATCAACTCCGGCAACGGGGTGGCGGCTTGGACCAGCACCATCTCGGTGCGCGGAGTCATAATTTCGTACACCAGGGTATCTTTCAGTTCCATGACGCTGGAAATCATCTCCCCCTCTTCGGGGGTGATCAGGCCCTGCTCTTCGCCTTCGTCAATAATTTCTTGGATTTCCTGTTCGATATCCTCGGCGGTGCCAGGAGGGCTGGTAATCCCCAGCCGGTTGAGAAGGCGACGAAACGGTGATTCCGCCGCCTTGGGCGACGATCCAGGCTCGACGGGCGCGGACCCAGCGGGCGAAGGCTCTGGTGATGAACCCATGACGGTGACAAAAACCTCCTGCATCATTAGCATAAGTTGAAGATCAAAACTGTGAAGGTCGCTGGTTGGATAATAGTGGCGACCGAAGGATCCGTCAACACCTATATTTCGGCGCCCGATCCCATAACCGGGACGGTTGGTGGGCGGCTGATTTCCCCTTTTCATTCGTGGGGAAATAGGGTAAGGGTGACGGCAGTTGTGGGAACATGTCAAGCCGGAATCTGTAGAAGCGACCCCTTCCGCCTTCCGCTTCCACGTTAAGAGGTGAATTTTGAAAGACAAGATACTGATCGCCAACCGGGGCGAGATTGCTCTGCGGATTATGCAGGCCTGCGAGGATCTGGGCCTGGATTTCGTGGTGATATATACCGCCGCTGATGAGCAATCCGAGCATGTCCGGCGCAACCTCGACCCCCGGAGCCATAGACGCCGGGCCTGGCGGGTGGCCAGTTATACCGACCCTAACGATATTCTGGCGGTGGCTGACCACACCAAATGCACGGCCATTCATCCTGGTTATGGCTTTTTTTCCGAAGACTTCCGTTTTGCCCGCCGAGTGACGATTCGGGACCACCCCCTGATCTTTATCGGACCCAAATGGGAAGTGATTAAGAGTCTGGGCGACAAGATCAACACCAGAAAGGTGGCCAATCAGCTAGAGATTCCGATCATCCCCGGGACCGACGGCCCCATCTACAACGAAATTGATGCCGAGGAAATTGCCCGCCGGTTGCTGGAGGATCAGGCCGATCGTAATATTCAGCAACCTTCGGTGCTGGTCAAGGCGGCAGCCGGTGGCGGTGGTTTGGGGATTGAAGAGGTTAAGGAAATTCAGCAGTTTCGTCGGGTTTATCGCCAGGTCCAGAATTACGCCAAGCGCCAGTTTGGCCATGCCGGGGTGTTGATTGAGCAATGCCTGCGGGATTACAACCACCTGGAAGTGCAGTTGCTCGGCAGTCGCCACGAAGAACGGGTCCATTTCGGCACCCGCAACTGTACCATTCAAAGCTCTGGCCGTCAGAAACGCCTGGAGGCCGCCCCTGGTTTTGACAACTCCTGTTTTCCCTACGAGTTTGATGCTCCCGCCGTCCAGGAACAGATTGTTGCATATTCGCTGAAACTGGCCGCTCATGTTCGTTACGATAACATCGGCACCTGGGAGTGGATTGTCAGCCGCCAGGGACAGCCTTATCTGCTGGAGGTCAATACCCGAATTCAGGTGGAAAACGACGTCTCCGCCCGCATCAGCTACCTTAAAAACCAACATCCCAATCTAATCCGCGAACAAATCAGACTAGGCTTGGGGGACAAGCTGGGCTACTCCCAGCACGATATCAAATTCGATGGGGCCAGCATTGAACTACGGATTGTCGCCGAGGATGTCACCCGGGGCTTTGCTCCCTGGATCGGCACTATTTCCCGTTTCTCTTACCCGACTCATCAATGGTCGGCGGTTTACACCCATGTCTCCCTTGATCGGCCCTACGCAATTCCCAGTGATTACGATCCCAATCTGGCCCTGGTCCTGGTCTGGGGCGACTCCATGGCCGAGGCCAAGCAACGGGCCCGGCAATTCATCTTAGAGATGGTGATTGAAGGCCGCAATTCAGCCGGAGCCGCCATTACCACCAACCTTCAATATCTGGCGGATAACCTTGATCGCCTTTTGACCTTCTAAAAGGATGGTTTAACCTGATGGAAGATTTACGCAAACGTCTGCTCCAGATCGAAGAGCGCCTGGTTTATCTTGGCTGGATCAAAGAAGACCCAAAATGGGGTAATCTTGCCACCCTGACCCAGCAACTGCAAGATATGCGAGCTGCCTTTTACGAACTCAGCCAGGAAAATCTGACCGAAAAAATCGGCGCTCTAGAGGAATCGCTGGCCTTTCTCGAGGCCCGTTGCGAGGAAGGTTTGAGCCCGCTTGAGCGGGTCCGCATTGTGCGCAGCCCCCTGCGGTTTTCCCTGAAGGATATTTTAGAGAATGTTTATGAGGAATATACCGAGTTGGGTGGGGTGGAAGATGCCAATATCGATCCGGCCCTGGTGGCGGCCCGCGCCAGCATCTCCCGACTGGTCAAAAACAAGATCGTTATCCAGCAGGTCATGGTCGTCGGCCATGAAAAAGGCCAAGGCGAGGAATACCGCAACGGCGGCAGCACCAAACCCTGGGGCAACGAAAAGGCTCTGCGCTACATGCTGGTGGCGGAAACCGAGGGAATTCCGATCCACTTTTATGTCTTTACTCCCGGCGCCTTCCCGACTGAAGAATATCCAGGCGCGGCCCAACAGATCGCCCGCAACCTTTATGTTATGACCAAATTGCGGGTACCCCTGGTTGCCGTAACCTCCGAGGGCGGTTCCGGCGGGGCCGAAGCGGTGGGGATGGGGGATCTGCGCCTGATGTTTTCCCACGGCTACTATTCGGTAATCTCGCCGGAGGGGGCCGCCGCCATCGAGGGTAAAGTCAGGGAGGGGACCAAAGTACCCAAGGATCTGCTGGAAAACTGTGCCGAACGGCTGGCGATCACCGCCGAAGAGAATCTGCGCTTGGGGACCATTGATCGGATCATCCCGGAACCACGGTTGGGGGGGCGACGCAACGATTTCTCGTTTTTCAGCCAGATCAAGGCCGAAATGATCCGGGCCACCGATGAGGTGGTGCTCAAAACCAAAAGCCTCCGGGCCTTTCGGGCCTACGAGCTCAAGGTGGAAAAGGCCCACGGGGTGCACCGGGGAGGAGCTGAAACCCCGCAGATTGATGTTTCCTGGGATCTGGCTGATGATGAAATCAGGCGCTTGCTCCAGTTGCGCTCCCGCAAGTATCGGGAAATGGCGCTTAAGGGCTATAAAGAACATCTGCCCACCGGCGCTCTCTTTTACCGACGAGCCAACCGGATCCTGGCCGATTTTTACTATACCATTCGTTACGACATCCTTAGACGTCGCCATAAACAAGTAAAGAAGGTGATCCACGATGTCTCCGGCGAAGGCTCGGTACTGATCAAGCAAGTCACCTCCCCTTTTGTCGCCGTCTACGATTTTATCGTCAGCAAACCCGGTTCCCGGGCGCCCCGAAGCATCATCGGACGGGGCAACGGCGGCGAGGATCAAATCGAATACGGGGACACCTACACCTCACCGCTGGCCAATGAAGATCGCACGGTGAGCTGTCCCAACGTCGACAAATATGATTGCAAGGATCTCTGGGTGCCGGATCTTTACGGTGAATTTTGTGGAGTCTGTGAAACTTGCGGTCATCATTTTCCTCTGGAATATCAGTGGTATATGCGGCATCTTTTCGATCCTGATTCGATCGGGGAGTTCAATGCCGACCTGGCTTCGATTAATCCATTGAAGTTTCCCGGTTTTACTAAAAAGCTGGAGACCGCCCGCCAGAAGACAGGTCGGCCTTGTGCAATGATCACCTTCGATGCCCGGGTGTTGGGGATGGATATCGTGGTGGCCATGCTTTACAGTGATTTTCGTAACGGGACGGTGGGGGCGGCCGAGGGCGAAAAATTTGTCCGGGCCTGTGAGTTGGCCCGCCTTAAAAAGCGACCGCTTTTGTCCTATGTCCACACCACTGGCGGCATTCGCATTCACGAGGGTACGCTGGGGGTAATTCAGATGCCCAAGTGCACCATGGCGGTCCGGGAATATATTGACGCCGGGGGCTTGTATCTTGTGGTTTATGACAATAACTCCTACGCTGGCCCGGTGGCCAGTTTCTTGGGTTGTTCGCCCTATCAGTTTGCCATTCGCTCCAGCCGAATCGGCTTTGCCGGTCCCCGGGTGATCAGGGATACCACTGGCGAGGATGTGCCGCCCGACTATCACAGCGCCCGCAGCGCTTTAAAACGCGGTTATATCCAGGGAATTTGGGACCGCCGCGATTTTCGCCGCAATCTCTACAAGTCGCTGATGACCATGGGCGGCAATAATCTGTATTATCGTTGACGGATCAAGGGTACGGTTATGCTTGAACAAGATATTGATTTTGATACCATATTGAACCGCTACCGGGCCGATCCTTTTGATTACCTGGCGGTGCACACCACCCACACCGGTCGGATTCGCTGCAAGGTCCGCAAAGGGGAGATGGTGCAGGGAGTTTCGGGTAAATTTAATCATATCCCCGGAACACTGCTCTACGAGTTGGAGCGTGAGCGTAATCTCAAGCGAATTACCGCGCTCACCAACGGCCGGGTGGATCTGGTTCACGCCGACCTCGAAGGGAGCTTTGTCGAGGCTGGCGAGCATGTTCTTACCATTAAGTACCCCCTCAAAAAGAAGGAAATAATCGAGCATATTCTGCGGCAGGTTCTGACCACCTATAAGGCCCCGGAGAAGGCCAGGTATTTTTTTGCGGCGGATTTGCAGAGCAGGATTGACAAACAAGGTCAACAGGTGGTGGCCATCAAGCCGGGTGATGAAGTTCTGACCATGTCTTTAATGAAACGCGACACCCCTGTCTATTATGATGGCGAGCCGGGGATCATCCATTCTGTCTACTTCAAGCCCGGCCTCAGTGTTGAGCAGGGGGAGCCTCTCCTGGGGATCTGCCCCCAGGAGAGGCTTCATCTAATTGAACGAATCATCACTCGGGTCAAAGCCGATTGGGAGTAAAAGATCACCAGCGCCTCAGCTTGGTTCATTTGGGGCTTTAAAGCATAGTGTGCTACGTAATTTCGCTAAATTTAACAGCTCTGGCGGGCGGTTACTTATGGAGGAGTGATGAGGAAATAATGAGGGAAGTGATGGGGGAAAGTGGTTGGGGTAGCGGGAGTGATGGGGGTGGGAGCGCGATCTTGCGCCCGTTGCTGCAGCGGACAGCCGATGCTGAGGCGAGCCGGCGCTTGCGAGATTTTTCCGCTGAAGCGGTGGCGGAAATTCTCGCCTATGGGGCGGTGGTTGGCAACGAGATTGAAATTTTTCCGCGGCACAACCGTTGCATGGACCACGCCCGGCAGTTGATTCGAGCCGAAGAGGCCGCCGGTCGCTCGTTCCCCAGCGGCAAGGTCCTGATCGCCCGGGAATTGGCCGCCGGTCGGGGCCGCTTTGCCCGCGACTGGCATGCCCCGACCGGCGGCCTCTGGTTGACCTTGGTGCTGGTCAACACCCTGCTGCCCCAGCATGGTCGCTTTTATCCCTTGGCCGCGGGAGTGGCTTGCGCCGAAACCCTGCGCTCATTCGGCATTGACGCCAAAGTCAAGTGGGTCAACGATGTCCTGGTCGATAGTCGTAAAATAGCCGGGGTGCTGACTGAAACCGCTTGGGGTTCAGTTTGGGGTCCGCCTGGGGGCACAGCCGAGGGGGGGACTGGGATTGCAGTCGGGAGCGCAGTCGCAAGTTCAACCGGGGGGTCGGTCGGGGGCGCAACCGGACGGGAGGAGTATGTCCTGATTGGGATCGGCATCAACGTCAACAACGACCGGTTTCCTCCGGAGCTGGCCGATCTGGCGTTAGCGATGAAAGATGTTCTTGGCCGAAGTACGGATCTTAACGAGCTGACGGCCCGTCTGTTAACCAAGTTGCGCTGGAATATCGGCCTGCTTCATTACGTGGAGGACCGGCAATTGGCCGAGGAAGGCGACAGCGGCGAACCCCCGGCTTATCACCCCCTGCTTCGTGCCTGGCGCGACCTCAGCGACACCATCGGTCGCCGGGTGCTGTTCGGTTTCGATGTCCAGCGCTCCCCCCAGTACGAAGCGGTGGTAGACGATATCGATCACTATGGCGGCCTGGTCTTGCGCCAGTTGCACAGCTCAATCCGCACAACCGAATACGCCGGGGAAATTATTTATCTGCAAGACCAAGATTAGGGCCGGGGGCTTCTGCGACCAAAATGTAAATCATCACCCGGGGGTCGTGTTGAAAAATGCTGTTGCTCGTTGTGAAATGTTTTAATTTATGAAAATTTTGCAATTTAAAGCTTAGTTCAGGGGGCAATACGGCGGCTGGACTGCCTTTAATCAGGACCAGGATTTCTGGCTGGGGTTGATCCAGATCAGTGGTGAAGTAAAACGGCGGCAACGGCATTTCCCAGCTAAAGCGCAACGGGGATTTTGCTGCCCAGGGCGGCGGTTCAGGCTCCTTCAGCTCAGGTTGAGCAAGTAGTTTGGTCGAGGTAAAGAGATCAAGCATGGGAATGATAATTCTGGGGTCAAGCACCTCTTCGGCTTCGGCTGCCACCACGATCGTTGCCTGTTTTGCTCCAAGGGTGTCAAGCAGGTGTCCGGCCTCCTGAATATTACGCTCAGCGAACCCCTGAAGAAAAGGAAGAAAAGCTCCCTTGGCCAAGAGCAGGGATGATCCGACGATAACCAGCAACAGGTGGCGACGCAGTCCGGAGTCAACCAGGTCCCGCAGGCCGTAGCCAGCCAGCAAAGCCAACAAGGGAAAAATCGGCACGGAATAACGAATGCGCTCAATTCCCAAAATGACCAGCAACAGCACGACCAGCCAAGCCACCAGCAGATAGCGGAGATCTCGGCGCTTAATGGCCCGATATAGTGAATATAGTAGCGCTGCGGTCACTAGTGGATGAATCTGGAAGAAAAAGGTGGAAACCAGGCTCTCGCGAAAGCCGGTGATCAGGGCGGGGCGTTGGAACTCCAGCAACAGCGTGATCTGTTCAGCCATCACCGTACGGTACTCCCAAAACAGCCAGGACGAAACGATCAGGGCGGGGAGCAAGGCCAGGGCAGCCCTGGCTATAACCTGACGCCAGGTTTGCCGGATTTGCCAAGTTCGCCGATCCGCCCCCAGGGAGTAGCAAAAAATTGGCAACAAGCCACTTAGCAACAACCAGGCTGAATACTTGCTCAACAAAACGGCGACCACGGCCAGGGCCGTCAGGGCGATATAGCCGCCGCCTCTGGTCAGGGCCCGGTGGAAACCGGCCAGAGCCAGGGTGAGGAAAAACATGGTGCCAATGTCAACCATTATCAGGGGGGTTTGACTGTAAATGTAAGGAATACCAAGTAACAGCCAGGCTGCCGCCTGCCCGGTCTCCTCATCCCACAAATCTCGACCCAGTTGAGCAATCAGCATGGTGCTCAGGGCCAGGAACAGGGCATTGAGTAATTGGACGGCCAACCGACTTTCGCCAAACAAACTGAAAAGCAGGCCATAGAGCATGGGGATCAACGGCAGGTCGGTCCAGGCGAAGATCTCGATGCCCCATTGGCGAAAAAAAAAGGGCAGCCCGTACTCGCTCAAGCTTTTGGCTTGGACGAAGTAACGGGCGGCATCGACAATTACTTCCGGGGTGTCAAGAAAGAGCAGACAGGCCAGAAAGGCCGCCAATGGCGGGCCCAGTCGATGCCGGTGCGGGCTGGCCCAGGTGCGGGAGCTAAGGTGCTTAAGGAATCGGGTTAATGGCCCAACGCCGATTTTGGGTCCGGGCTGGCGCGGGGGGGCAAGGGTAAGTTCGGTGGCCAATCCCGGCCGCTTATCCCCACCCAGTCGTCGGTTGGGAGTTATGGCCAGCAGCCAGAAAAACGGACTCAGCACAAGCAGCGCCAGCCAGAGTTGCCAAGGGTCGGCGCCGATAAAAACCCATTGCCAACTGGTGAGACTGTTGTCATCCAGATGGCGGGCCCGGTAAAGCAGAATGGGGAAGCTCAGGGAGAGGGCGGCGATCAACAGGTGCCACGGGGTCGGATGACGCCGGAGGGTTAGCGCATAGTTCAAGTTTCAGCTTCCCCCGTAGTAAATATCATATTTCAGCTCCCCTCGTGGTAATCGTCATCGCTATTTGTCGCCCAGATTGCGTCTTTAGCGTGGTCGCCACCGGCTACCGCCGATACCGCGGCCATGGCGCTCAGCATCGAGTGATCCATGTTGTTGTAGCGATGCATACCGTTGCGACCAATGAGAAAAAGATTTTCCAGACTATCAGTGTAGTTCCGGATTTCGGCGAAACGATGGTGGCTGCCGAAATAAGCGGGATAGGCTTTGGGTTGACGAATCACCACCCCGTCCAGGACGTCGTCCGGGGCGATCAGGCCCAGAGATGCCAGCTCGGCGATGCCCAGGCGGCGCAGGGCCTGGTCATCCATGTTCCAAAGATCGTCGTTTTCGTTACAGAAATACTCCAGGCCAACCCAGATCGTGGCTGGATCCTGCACCATAAACGGGCTCCAGTTATTGAAAATCTGCAACCTGCCTAGGCGGACATCATTTTCCTGGATGTAAATCCAGTTATCTGGCAACAGGCCATTAAACCGGGCTTTCGCCTGCCTTAACTGGGTGGGAATAAGGTCGCCGGTCATTTTTTTGAGCAACAATCCGACGGTGAGAAAGTCCCGGTAAAGCAGACCGGAAGCCAGTTGACGGATGCCGGCTGGAACTTGCTCCATGGCGGTGATCAGGTCGCGGACTGCCATGGTGGAAAAAAAGAAATCGGCGTTTAGAGAAAACTCCCTCTCTCTTTTACGGTCCCGGGTTCGTGCCGCCCGAACTCGCACCGCATTGATACGCTCCTCAGAGTTGCTGAGACCCACCACCTGGTGTTCGGTCAGGATGGTTCCCCCTCGAGCTTTGATTTGACGGGCCACTTCTTCCCATAGCTGGCCGGGACCCAGCTTAGGGTAGAGAAAACGAGCAATCAAGCTGGTTTCCGCCAATGCCTGATTACGGGCTTGTTTTTCTGATATCAGGGAACGCAGGGCATTTTTCATCGCTCCGGCCATGGAAAGCCCTTTGATGCGCTGAGCGCCCCACTGGGCCGGAATTTGTTGACAGGACACGCCCCAGACCTTTTCGGTATAATCCCTAAAAAAAGTCGCATATAAGCGGCGACCAAAACGATTGATGAAAAAATCTTCCAGATTTTTTTCCTCGGGGATGGGAAAGAGGTAGGCCCGCAGGTAGCTGATCACCAACAATACCAGACGCCTGAAGCCCAAGGCCTGGATCAGGGGCAGACCCACGCTCAGGGGATAATCAAGCAGACGACGATGATGTAAGATTCGGGAAAGTCGGGAACGATACAGCATTACCCGATCAGTTTGTTCCGGGTCGGGACCGCCGGCAACCAACAAATCGGTCAGATCTCGCCCCCAAGCTAGATCGTCCCGGGTTGGGACCCCCTGAATGGGCATAATTTCTTGCCACCAATCCATGACCCGTTGGGAACGGGAAAAGAAACGATGGCCACCGATATCGATGCGATTGCCCTTGTAAATCTCGGTGCGGGAAATTCCGCCGATATGGGGTGAGGCCTCCAGGATCAGGGGTACCACGTCGGTTCGACGTAACAGCTCCAGGGCGGCGGTCAGGCCGGCCGGGCCGGCTCCGATGATGATGGCTTGGCGCGGCCCGGTACGGACTGGATCATTACTAGTCGGACTGGAGCTTTGCCATGGGGCGGAGGGTGGGGTCATGGTGGCCTGATTAAGCACATTTGGCCACCTTGAAAAATTGCTCTTTCGCCCGATTTCTGCGTTATGCTCAAAAAATTATCCTCGGAATATCAACTATATGCCTGCGGTAATTTTTTTTACGTGCCGTAAACTCGAACAAAATAGCTAATTTTTCAAGATAGCCATCTTTCATTCCGGGCCAAAGCAAGCGCCCCCGTTGAGGACTCCTGAAGCTAAAAAAGCATTTCCACAAAACGGGGATGAAAGTTGGAGAGATCGGCGTTGCATTCGCTGCAATACAGCCTGATTTCCCCCATTATCTGTGAATCATCACTTTCCTGGGTAAAGCTGCCGTCCTGATTCTGGCGATAATTGGTGGTCAGAATCACATTGTCGGCCACCTCCACAAAATCGGTGTCATTGCCGCAATGAGGGCATTTGATCAGGGTAATGTTCTGCCGCGGTTGGCGGCGTTTTTCCGGTTCGCGTTTGCGGGCTACTTCCATTTTGTTTCCTTTTGCCTGTGTTTTTCGCCAATTTTTGATTATACTCGAGTTTCTTAAAGAAAAGAATAGAAGAAATGGGAGAAATAAAAGAACAGCAAATCGCATCATTTAGGAATAAGCGGTGTAATGGCTTAGGACAAACCTTTCAGGAGAAGGGTCGAAAAGATTGTTCCCCTAATATAGATTATAGATAAGATGCGACCTCTAAGGAAATTTCTGCTATTACCGCTTTTGGCGGCGCTGCTGGCCCTGCTGGCCCTGCTGGCCCTGTTGGTTCCCCAGGCGTTTAAATCCGACCGGGTGCTGGAGAATCTCGCCAATCGCTTGAGTTATCACTTAGGCGGCGAGATTAGTCTGACCAGCGTCGAGTTCACCTGGCTGCCGACCCCCCATCTGCTGGTGCGAGGAGCCGAATTTACCCGGCCATGTTTTGCTTCTGTTTTGCCGGAGATTCATGTTTTTCCCGGCTGGCGGACGCTATTGCGCCTTAGCTTTGAACCAGGCCGGGTGCTGCTCAAGGAACCGAGGCTGCTCATTGACCTTGACAAGCTGTCCGTCTGTTACGATCCTGCCTTGCCGCCGCCCATCTTTCCCCGTGCCTTCACGGGGGCCATTGAAATAACCGGCGGAACCATTGAAATTAACGATACGGTTAGACCCAATGGCATTCAATTTGCCGGCGTGCGCTTTCACGGCCTTGACGCGGCAATCAAACTAAGTCCAACCGGCCTTAAGCTGGACTTAAGCGTTCTCCCTTCCTTTGGCGATCGCTTAAGCTTGCGTGGGAATCTCCATCTGGCTGGAGATTATCACTTTCAGGCCATCGGCGACGGGTTGCGGCTGTATGAACTGGTCTCAGCCCCGGTGTTTGGCCGGATAACCCCCCTGCCAGGCACGACCAATCTGCACCTGACGGTGAATGGGGTCGGCCGAGAGCTTATCGACGCTACCTTGGCTGGCGCGCTGTCCAGTTTTCTCCTGGCTCCGGCAAAAACTGCCGATGCATCCGCTTTCACCGCCGATTCACCTGCTTCCACTGTCGGGACGGTTAACACAGTTAAATTTGACGGTGGCCTGATTGATCTGAAGTTGATCCGGCGTCATGATGATTGGCAGTTGCAGGTTCGGGATCTCGAAATCAAAGAGCCGGGGGTCCGACTCAGCGGCATGATCGCCCGATCTGGCCGGACGACGGCAACCGATGAGCCTCACTGGGAGGTTGATCTTGATGGCCGCGACTTGGCCGTCAACGAAATTCGGGCGGCCATGTTGAGCTTGCTGGGCACCGACAAAACGGCTAGAAAAATCGGAGATATTGTGCTCAGCGGCCAGGCCTCGCAAGCGGCTTTTCGTTTTACCGGGTCGGCAAGTGAGTGGTTGGACGCCGCCACCGTAACTAAAAAAATGGTTGTCGAGGTGGAAGTCGAGCGGGCGGAAATAATGGTGCCGATGTTCGATCTCTACTTGCCCGAGGTTACGGGTTCACTGCTGATTGAAAACGGCGTCTTAGGGTTGCGTCAGGCCACGGCCGTTCTGGGACGCAGCCGGGCATCTCACGGCACTTTCAGCGTCGGGCTGCTCAAAGCTAATCCGGTTCTAAAACTTGACCTGGCAATGGACGTCGATTTTGGCGACTTGCTGGAGGTGCTGCCCGGTCTAGTCAAACACCAGAGTTTTCAAGAAGAGTTGGCTCGTTTTTCCCAGGCGGAAGGACAGGCCGCCGGACATCTGGTGATTGGCGATAGTTGGCGGGATTATGCCGTGGAGATTACGCTTAACCAAATTGACGGTAAATTCGTTTATGATCGTCTGCCTTGGCCCTTGCTGGTGGAACGGGGCAGCGGACTGATCAATCAAAGGGAAGTCAGGTGGAGTGAGCTAAAGGTAACAGCGGGACCGCTGCGCCTCCACCAGGCCGCTGGTCGGATTGAATTGAGCCCACAAGCCCCCTTTGTCCTGGAACAAGTGGCAGTGGACTTAGACAGCGCTGTTCTTTTTCAGCATCTGAGCAGCTATCCCGCCCTGGATGAATTTCTAGGGTCGGTTCTGACGACAATTGATGGGGAACTGGCCATTAATCAAGGGCAGGTCGCCGGCGAACTTTTTGCCCCGGAGCATTGGCGCTACGCGGCGACCGTGGATGTGCGCCGGCTCAACTGGTTTTCACCACTGCTGGCGACCACGGTTTTTAGCCCCAGTGGTCGCCTTAAAATAAGTGAAAAGCGTGTTAAATTGCAGGGACTAGTGGGAGAACTGGTCGGCAGCGCTTTTACCTTGGACGGCAACCTGGAACATCAGCAACTGGGCAACTGGCAGGGAACTGTGGGTTTGACCGGCCAGTTGACGGGGGCAGGTGAGTCCTGGCTGCGGGAGCGAGACTGGCTGCCGGCTAGCCTGGTGCCCCAAGCCCCAATGGGGCTGGCGCCCTTGATTTTCCAGTGGGACGATCAATCATTTGAGCTGGCCGGAGGCCTGTACGTCAATGCTGGTCAGTTTGAACAGGACGAAACTTTGCGCCGTGGGGCTGGTCAAACAGAGCTGACGCTGGAATTCGCCGTCATTGGTCGCAGAGGACAGACCCTTGATCTTACGGCGAAAGTTGTTGAAAGCCGGCAGACCGTCGAGCGAACAGTCGAGCGGATTGCCGAGTTGAGCATGACTCTGGTTAGCGGACACCGAGGTTGGCCGGCCCGGCTCAAAACCCCGGAGGCAGCCCTCGCCGATCCTGCTTTTTCCCCGGTCAGCGGCCATTTTCGCGGAGAATTGCGTTCCAGCGCCATCGAGCGATTTTTTAATATAACCAATATTCATCTGCAACTGGGGGATTTGCGTGGTGACGGCCGTTTTTTATTGCCCGAACCAGCGCCCCACAAGGAACAACCCCTGGTCCCGATTTTTTCCGGCCATCTGCTGTTGGAAGATTGGCGCTGGTTTCCCGATAATGATGATCGTCAGCATTTTATCACCATCAACACCCTGAATCTGGTCGGGCAGGAAGATATCTGGCAATTACCAGCTCTCAACCTTAACCTTAACGCCCAGGAACAACTTGAACTGAGCGGGACGATCAAGCCCACCAAAGCCGGTTTCAATCTGGAGCTTGAACTCTTCTCCTCCTTTTTGCGCCGCCGGACTTTGCTGGCCTGGTGGGAAGAGCTAAAGGCTCGACAACCGCAATTTGTTGCCGGCTCGCAACAGCAGACCGGTCAACTGTTGTCGGGAGGCATAAATTTCCATTTGACGGAGTTTGATGCCAGATCAAGACAGGTCACGGCGAAAGCGGCTCACCATTTAGGTTCAAGACAGGGTGCTGCCGGGCGGGATACGGGTCAGGATACTACAGACCAGGATGATGTAGGGCGGAATACCACAGGGCGGGACACGAAGCAAGATACTACACAAATGCGGGGCAGGTCGCGGAAACAGTATCAGAAACGGGTGCGGAAACAATATCAGAAACAGGCACAAAAACAGGCGCGGGTCCGATTTTGCAAGCGGTAACCGGCCGTCTTTCTTTGCCCCGGACGGGGGGGGTGATCGCCGATATTCACTCGGCGGTGTTATGTTACCTGGAAATTAACGGAACCTTAGGTTTCAGCCAGGAACTGGAGGGCAGTTTGCTGAGGATTGGGCCTGCTTATCAGCAAACGCCTCGTTTTGAGAAAATTTTATCCTGTCTTGGGATCGATCAAGACATCATCAGCGGCGATTGTCTACTGAGCGCCGAATTGCAAGGTGATTTTACGTTCTGGCAGGCAGGGAGGGTCAAGATAACCTCGCCGGGTGGTGGTCGCATTTATCGTTTGGGTCTGATTGCCCGGATTTTTAGCTTAGTCAACCTGGCCGATATTTTCACCGGCAGGATCAGCGGTCTTGATGAACAAGGGTTTGCTTACCATCAACTGGAGTTTGAAGCGGCAATTAAAGACAACCTGCTGATCATCGAAAGGGCGGTGGTTCGGGGGGAAGGACTCAACCTGATCGTTCGTGGTGAGCTGGATTTGGGTAGCTACCAGGCGGATATGGTGGTTTTGGTGGCGCCCTTTAAAACCCTTGACGCCATTGTGGGTAGAGTTCCCTTTATCGGCCGCATTGTTGGCGGCGAAAACGCAACCATCATCACCATTCCGGTAGGGCTCAGGGGCGATATTCGCAACCCCGATCTCACCGTTTTAGACCCAGGCGCAGTGGGGCAAGGTTTGCTTAACCTAGTTGAGAGTGTCTTGGGGCTGCCCTTTAACATCATTAGTCCGGTTTTGCCTTCCACCCCATAACGGATAACCGAGGTTCAATTAAGGCCACCTTGAAAAATTGCTCTTTCGCCCGATTTCTGCGTTATGCTCAAAAAATTATCCTCGGAATATCAACCATATGCCTGCGGTAATTTTTTTACGTGCCGTAAACTCGAACAAAATAGCAATTTTTCAAGGTGACCTTAATTTTACAAAATTACCACTTGTTTTTTAGCCGCCGCTATTGTTCTTGTCTCAGATCCTCAATCATGCGACTAACCAGGTAACCGTTGGGAGCGAAGGTCAAGGGGTTGATATCTACCAGTTCTTGCCAAACCCTCAAGGCCCCCGCTTGATCGTTTAGGTCGTGGAGCAACACGGTTCCCTGGTTGAAGCGGGCCGTTTCGTGAAGGGGGTTAAGGGCGATGGCCTGCTCAAAAAGCGCGACGGCTCTTAAGGGTTCCCCGATGCGGCGATACATCACTCCCAGGTCGGCAAGCACGTCGGGGTTGTTGGGCGCCAACTCCAGCGAGCGGGTATAGGCGGCGATGGCCGAATGAAATCGATTGGCGTCAAAATAAAGGTGGCCAAGTTGGGTCCAGGCCTGAACGTTATCCGGATCGGTCGCCACCTTTTGTTCCAGGCTTTCCAGGACTCTGAGCTGTCCCGGGCTCATCACCTGGTGTTGCGCCGCAATTTTGTCACCCCAGGTGGCCCCCGGCATTTTATAGATACTGAAAACTATCCCAACTAAAAAGCCCATCACCAGGCAGGCGAAAGCGAGGAAGAATGCCTGGTCTCGTCTGACCGTCTTTACGGCGGGTTTTTTCGGTTCCAACATTTTTTTCTCCTTGTTCTTATCGTTGACCCCATTATAGTTGCCGGTTGTAAAAGTTTGCCAGCACCCCATCTTCGCCCATTTTGACCTTCTCACGTAGCACGCTATGCTTTAAAGGCCCAAATGAACAAAGCTGAGGCACTGGTAAACTTTTACCGCTCTGAGTTTCGCTAAATTTAATAGCCCTAGTGATCTATTGCCACCGGTTTAACCGGGAATTCACAGGATTAGTCAGTATAATGGGAAAAGACAACCAAGGCTACGATTTGTTCAAAGATCCCGACTTGCGCCGAGCCCTGCGGTACTTTCTAGAGGAAGATCTGGGTCGGGGTGATATCACCGGGGAAGCGATTTTTTCTCCGAAACTACAGGGAATGGCGGTCTTTATCGCCAGGGAGAACATGATCCAGGCCGGGGCGGAATATCTGGCGCCCCTGGTTTTTCAGATGGTCAACCCGGCAATTGAGTGTCAAGCCCTACCCGATGGCCGACGAGTCACAGCCGGCGAGATATTCCTTCGCCTTAAGGGGCCCACCCGTGATTTATTGGCCGCAGAGCGCCTGGCTCTGAATCTCTGCCAGCGGCTGGCCGGCATTGCCACCCTGACCGCCGAGTTCGTTGCGGCGGTCAGCGGCTGGCCGGCGCAAATTATGGATACCCGCAAAACCACCCCTGGTCTGCGGGTCCTGGAAAAATACGCGGTGCGACTCGGTGGCGGGGTCAATCACCGTTTTAACCTCAGTAACGGGATACTGATCAAAGACAATCATATCGCCGCGGCCGGTTCAATTACCACAGCCGTGCAAAAAGTTCGCGCATACCACAAACAGGTGATGGATATTGAGGTCGAATGCGAAACCCTGGCCCAGGTAGAGGAAGCTCTGGCCGCCAGAGTCGGAGTCATTATGCTGGACAACATGAGCCCGGAGTTGATGCGCCGGGCGGTAACCCTGGTCAAAAGCCGGGCGACGCTGGAGGCCTCGGGCGGGGTTAACTTGAAAAATGTCCGGGAAATCGCGGCCTGCGGGGTGGATCGCATCTCCATCGGCGCCCTCACCCACTCAGCCCCAGCCAAAGACATCAGCATGGAAATGATCAATCGTTTTGATATCAGCCTTTAGAGAAAGGATTGGGTGATCCCAAACAGCATGATCCGTGACGAACTTGCGGTAATTTTTTTCGCATGCCGTAAACTTAAACAAAATAGCTAATTCTCCAAGGTAGCCTCTAGCCAAAAGCGCCAAACAGAGGCGACTGGTTCGGCGCACGGCGCAAGCCGTCTTTAAGGCCTTGGATCACGAGCAATCACGAGGCTGGTGATGGGACAAGGTCGCTGGTGGAGATGGATTTTTCCATTTTGGCGGCGAAAACTTCGTCGATATGTTCCTTGGTGAAAATCCCATCCTTGCGCATTGCTTTGGTGGCGTTGCCGAAACTCATCCGTAATTTGCGACCCTCCACCAACTTCAGCGCTGCCTGCAGGCGTTTTTGCAATTCCTCCGGGCTTAGACCTTCGCTGATCCCGATAGGGCCGAGCTCCTTCATCTCAGTGGTAAACTCAGTGATCAAGCGAACAAAATAAGGAGCCTCAGCGGCGGAAGCCCATTGCAGACCAAAACGCTCCGGTTGCAAACCGATCTCGACCAAGATTTTTTTAATTAAAAAACTGGCACCCATGGCATCGTAATTACCAACCTGGTAATGACACTCGCCAAGTTGTCAGCCACCGGTGAAAATACCGTCGGCCCCTTCGACAAAAGCCCGGAAGACAAAGGCCGGGTCAAGCCTGCCAGTGCACATGATGCGGATAGTCCGCAGATTGGGCGGATACTGGTAGCGCGAGGCCCCGGCCCCGTCGGCCGCCGCGTAGCAGCACCAGTTGCAGAGAAACCCCAAGATGCGTGGGTTAAACTCTTCACTCGTCATAAAAACCACTCCTTATAATTTGGAATTCAAGCCTCTTGCAAAACCCCTCACCCCGGGGAATTTCAGCAAAACCCAAAACTCAAAGTTCAGCACTCAGAACCCACACCCTCACCCCTCAACTGGATTATGCCCAGGCGAAAGTAACGTCAGAGGGCTTTTCAGCTTGCGCCAAAAGCCTTGATTTGGGCTTTGATCTGTTCATCGGTAAAGCCGCCCATGGAAATAGCGAACACCGGGCAGTGGGAGGCACAGATGCCACAGCCCTTGCAGGATGCGGTAATGGTCTCCGCCTTGCGCTTGTTTTTTTCATCCTTAATCATACGGATGGCCTGATAAGGGCAGAGTGCCTCGCAAATCCCGCAGCCGATGCAACTGGGCTGATCAACGGTGGAGACCGTTGGCTCCACCAAGACATGACCCTTGACCATCGGGATCGCCGCCTTGGCTGCCGCCGCTTGGGCCTGGACGATGATCTCCTCCACCGGTTGCGGTGAATGCGCCAGGCCACATACATAAACTCCGGCAACCGGCAACTCCACCGGCCGCAGTTTAACATGGGCTTCAAGGAAAAACTTGTCGGAGGTAATCGGGACCTTGAGCAGCTTGCTCAACTCCTCAGTGTCCTCCGGGACGATCCCGGTGCTTAAGACCAGCAGATCCGGGGCCAAGGTCACCTCCTCGCGGAGAATTGGATCGTAAAAGGCAACCTCGGGGGCTTTGCCTTCGGCATTGAGCTTGGGTTTGGGGTCAAGGCTGTAAGGAATGAAGAGCACCCCTTTTTCTCGGGCCTCACGATAAGCATCCTCGGCGTAACCGTAGGTGCGAAGATCGCGATAAAGAACCACCACCTGAGCCGCCGGGTTTATCTCTTTAATTTTCAGCGCGTTTTTCACCGCTTCGTTGCAGCACTGCTTGCTGCAATAACTCAAATCATCCCCCCGACTGCCAGCGCATTGAATCATCACCACCAAACCCGGCGCCCGGTTCCTGGCTCGACCAGCCAGGCGACGTTCCAGATCGTTCTGGGTCAAGACCCGATCGGAATACTTAATCGGCGCATCCAACACCCTGGGCGGGCGATGCTCCCGCCCGCCGGTGGCAATCACAATCACCCCGTGCTCAACGATGGTCGTCTGATCATCAGTTTTTTTTCCCTTGATCTGCGAGGAAAAATTTCCGACATAACCGGTGATCTGCCCCAGTTCACTGCTCAAGTAAACTTCGATATTCTGGTGTTTTCGCACCTGGTTAATCAAATTTTTAAGGATTTTAGCGGTATCATCGCCCCGCAAGGTGTAACGGGCGTCATGCAAATGACCACCGAGGTGCGGTTGCTTCTCCACCAGAGAGGTGAGAAAACCCTGATCAGCCAGACTGAGAGCTGCGGTCAATCCGGCAATTCCGCCGCCGATCACCAAAGCCTTGTCGATCACCGATACCGTCTGTTCGGGCAGCGGCTTGATATGACGCGCTTTGGCAATCCCCATCCGCACCAGGTCTTTGGCCTTGAAAGTGGCCGCTTGCGGCTCGTTGGCATGCACCCAGGAACATTGGTCGCGAATGTTAACCATCTCGAAAAGACAACGATTTAGGCCGGCATCCTTGAGGGTTTCCTGAAAGAGCGGCTCATGGGTTCGGGGGGAGCAGGCGGCAATGACCACCCGATTGAGTCTGTGCTCCTTGATCTTCTGTTTCAAGACCTCCTGGGCATCCTGGGAGCAGCTATATAAACTTTGAGCGTGGAAAACCACCCCCTCCATACCCTCCACATACTGATCAACACTGGGCACATCCACGACTCCGGCGATGTTGACCCCGCAGTGGCAAACGAAAACCCCGATTCGGACCTCCTCATCATCGCTCACCTGCTGCTCTTGAGGATAGGTCTTGATTACGTAGCCCTTGCCTCGTTCCTGCTTGGTCAAGGCCGAGACCAGGCCGGCCACCGCACTTGATTGAGTCACACTTTCCGGAATATCCTTGGGCCCCTGGAAGGCCCCGGCCACCACCACCCCTGCCCGACTGCTTTGCAGCGGGCTGAAGGTTGTGGTCTGACAAAAATCATAATGGTTAAGCGCAAATCCCGCCGACTGGGCCAGCTTGGCCGCATCGGCAGGGGCATCAAGACCCACCGCCAGAACCACCATATCGTAGGCCTTAAAAAAATGGCCGCCATCCAGGGTTGAGTAGGCCAGTTTGAGCTGTTGCCCCCAGGGCATGACCTCGGCAACCCGGGCCCGGACAAACTTGATGCCCTTATCCTCCGCTCGGATTCGGGCGGCATCAAAGCCTTTGCCTTGGGTCCGCATATCAATGTAATAGATGGTGATATCGAGCTCCGGTTCATGCTCCTTGGCCACCAGCGCCTCTTTGATCGCGTACATGCAGCAGACCGATGAGCAGTACCCGTTATCGCAACCAAGATCCCGAGAGCCCACGCACTGAATAAAGGCGAGACTTTTGGGGTGCCGGCGATCGGAAAGCCGCAACAGTTTTCCCTCAAAGGGCCCGGAGGCACAGAGCATCCGTTCAAACTCCAGGCTGGTGACCACATCGGGGTGCGCGCCGTAACTGTATTTTTCAAGTGCCGAATCGGGGATCCGACCAAAACCGGGAGCCATAACCACCGCCCCGACGTGCAGTTCACGTTCCTCAGCTTGCTGGTCAAAATTGATAGCCCTGGTCTGACAGACCGAAAGGCAAATCATGCAGGTCCCGTTTTTGAGGTACATACATGCCTTAGGATCAATAAAATAACTGGCCGGCACTGCCTGGGGATAATCAATATGAATCGGCCGGGTCAGGGCCAGGCCCTCGTTGTAACCATCCACCAGGTGCCGGGGACAGTACTGGGCACACATCCCGCAAGCCGTGCATTTTTCAGGGATAATATAACGAGGGCGCACCCGCACCCTGGCCGTAAATGCCCCCGGCTTGCCGTCGAGGGCAAGGAAATCGGTGTTACTCAGAAGCTCGATGTTGGGAGACCGACCGGCCTCGACCAAAATAGGCGCAAGTATTCAGAGTGAACAGTCATTGGTGGGAAAGGTCTTGTCCAACATGGCCATAGCCCCGCCGACGGTCGGAGCTTTTTCCACCAGGTAAACGTAGTAGCCCAGCCCGGTCAGATCCATCGCGGCCTGCACTCCGGCCACGCCGCCGCCAACCACAAGCACCGCGCCCTCCTTTTTTTCCATTGCCTTGGTCATCTTGAGTTTCCTCTTATAAGTTCCAGCCTTACGAAGCCTGCCACCTTTTGAGGAAGGCCGGCAGGTGGCCTGCCTCTCTGGGGCCGATGGTGATTCGCCACTCGGGCAACTCTTCCTCGAGCTCGCCCTTCAGCGAGGCCAGATATCCGGGAATAATCAAATCCCGATGTTTTACCTTGGTTAAAATACCCGATTTTTTCATAAATTTGGCGATCATGTCGGCCCCGAACTTGCCGGCGGCCCAGGCGGTAAGCACGCTCAAGCCTTCAGTGTCCTTAATCAGCAGCCAACTGGGGATCTTGCTGCCCTCAATTTCGCCGGAAACAATGAAGTAGGTTAATGAGAAGTTGCAGGTGAGCAGCACCGGAGAATTATCGTCGGGGCCGTTAACCGGATAAATATCCTCCTGGACCACCATCGGCCGCCGAGGATCGGTGAAAATATTGAGCCGCTCCAGCAGCAAAGGGAAAAGGGTCTCGCCCTGAAGGTCGGAGAGAACCACGATCCCGGCGTACTTGGCAATCAACACCGAGGCCACCATGGTCTCAAGCAAGAAATCATCGCTGATCTCGCAGGGGAAGGTGATGGTGGGAAAACCTAAAGGTTTGAATTTGGCTTTCACCGCCGCCCGCCGGGCCAGAACATTGTCCTCGAAGACGGCTCTAACGGTCCGGGCCCCGGTATCGATAACCAGATCCTTGAGTCCGGCGGCCAGCAATTTTTCGCTGATGCTCACAGCATCATCGACACTGCTGCCCTTAACTCCCACCGCACAACCACTCGCCTGGCCGATTTTAGCGAAAGCGGCGGCGTTATCTAAGGTTGCCCCGTAAATCAGGGGTTTACGCACGCCACACTCCTGGACCGCCGCGGTCAGAGTATCGACATGGTCGCTGATTAAGATCAACTTGGCATCAGCGCATTGGGTAAGGACTCGTTTGACCAATGCCATAAAAGAACCGACATCGCCCTGAGCATCCTTGACCGTCACCAGATCGGCCTTCAGCAGCACCCCCACCCGCTCATAGCGCAGGGAATTAAAGCGCGCAAGGCGACCACTTACGGCCTCATCGGTCATGGCGGTGTCCACCAGGACGGCAATGCCGGTCTCATGTTCAAAGCGTTTTTCATGGCGAAACAAGCAGGTTTCGCCGCCGGTGGCAAAAATATGTTCGCCACCGCCAATTTTGACGGTACGAATCGGTGGGGCCGAAGCTTCCTCAATTTGTTCCTTGACCTCATCGCTGACATAAGGACATTCACCGATTTCGGTCTGAGCAGCCGCCACCTTCATGGCAAAGGCCAGGCAGGTGGGAATGCCGCATTCCCCGCAGTTCGTCTTGGGGAGCATCTTAAAAATTTGAATTCCCGTTAAAGCCATTAATCCGTTCCTCTTAAGTTCCTTCAGCTTAAACGACAGCTTCCATTTCTAAGGACGGATGCCCAACCTTCTTAAGAAACCCTAATATTTCTTCCTCGGTGGTTCCCTGTTCCTCGGTGGCAATTTTATCGTAAAAATCCGGCATACCTACCGCCTGACTACACTTGATCAACTTGTCCTTTAACTCTTCTTTGAGCATTTTGGGCAACCAGACCAAACGCGCCAGCCCCCCCTCGGCCAGAAAAAGCTTGGGACTGCTCAGATAATGCTTGGAAACTCCCATAAACCCCGGGGTCTGGGCCCCGCCCCCGGCCATCCCGGCCAGGGTGGTGAACTTCATCCCGGACGGGGTCATTCCCGCATGCTCGCGATTGACCACCATGATCCCGTTACACTGGGGCAACATCGCGGCAATGGCCTCAAAGCAACCACAGGCGGTCATCGGGCTGTTCATCAGGGAATAACAGGCCAACTCGGTGACCACGCCCCGGGAGGCCTGGCCGATAAACTCGTTGATTCCCTGGAAAATACCTAGGGTGGCATCTAAAGATTCACCTTTGGCGATGGGCTGATTGGGACCAGTGGGGTTGATCTGATAAGAAGCCTTGCCGTCCAGCCAGTTGTAGGCCCCGCACATGCCGATGCGCTCCGGGGTAATGATGCAGACATGGCTGGGGGCAAACGACTGGCAAAGCGTACAGGAGTAAAAGATATCTTCGGTTTCGTCGGTCATTGAACCCAGGCGCTCGTCACGTTCGGCGTAAACATTTCTAGCCAACTCCAGAATTTCCTCGACCTTTTCCTGGGTGGTGTAGATCTTGACCTGAATTTTATCGACGATAGCTCCAAATTCCTGGTGCAACTTGCCGTGCAGTACCTTGCCGATATGGGCCAGAGAAAAGCCCTTCTCGACGGCGGCCTTGCCGATCCGCAGCCACATGATATCGCGCTGGCCCATGTGCATCAGGCCCTGGACGTAGTTGATCAAGTGATGGAATTGGCGCTCTAAGATGGGCTCGTAATCGGACTGCATCTGACGGCCGGCCACTTCCACCAGGACAGCTAAGGGAAGATTTTGACCATGACTGATATCCTTGATATCCGGGCCTTCAACGGTAATCTTGCCGTCCTCGATTTCTTCCATTTCCTTAGAGATCAAAACTTCCACCCCCGAGGTTCGGCCACCGCCACACTCCATAAAGAGATCATCCTTACGAATCCGTTCGCCTTCAAAGGCCGGACCAAAGGACATCGGGATATCAATTTTGCTGATGCTGACCTTCAGCCCTCGCACCTCGATGGCTTTTTGGACAAATTCCGCGTGCGGCACTTGGCTGACCACATGCTCGTAGGTGCAGATTCCGGTGGGCAAAATCTGCGGAATATTGTAGTCGGAAATAGTGGGAAAGCCCCAGTTGATGGCGCCGGCGGCGTTGGCATACCACTCGTCGCTGACCTCGCCAAAGGCCATAACAAAGGCAAAGGTCCGATCCTTGTTGTAAAGCAGGTTACCCTTATAATCGCCGGGCTTGATCCCGCCGAAGGCCAGGGCCACCCGACAGGCAAAGCCAATGGAAAACACCACGGAGGTGTAACTCGTCCCAAAGGGCACCAGGCGGGTGTTCCAACCAATTTGCACCCCCTGCTTGATTAATTGCTCCGGCATCCGAATTGAGTTGGCGTGATCGTGCATAAAGATGTAAAGGTTCTTTTCCTGAAGCTCTAACGCGATTTTGCTGGCCATTGCCGGGTCGGCGGGCGCGCCCAAGATGGCGGCAAAACCCGGGGCGGTGCCATCAACGAACTCGACCCCGCGCTTACGAAAAATCACGTCATCGGCAGCCCCCAGCCAGATGTTGTTGGCGAGCGGATCTTCGGTCTTGGTGTAATGATCGGGCTCGTTTAAGTAACGGATGGCCTCAAACATTTCCTCGGCAAAATAGGTAGCCATGCCGGCATCGAGAGCCGGAGCGAGATAAGGCAACCAGAGATTTTCGGTGACATGCGCCGGCAGCAGGGCGCGGCACTCCTGAAAAATCTCCGTCATATCGCCGAGTCTTTCCACTTTGACGCCCAACATGCTGTAGATGATGGGCAGGTAGTAGGCGGTATTGGGAAAAGCCACTTCATGTTCCGGGCCGTATTTTTTCAAAGCCGCCGCAAAACTCTCCTCGGCCATATCAATAATCTTGAAGGCCCCCCGGATCGCGGCGGAACAAATAATCTTGGACATAACTTTCTCCCTGTTATTTAAACCGTTACTTCGCGTTAATTTGCCGCTAATTCCGCCGGATTCAGGTGCAGGCCCATACCCGGATTCAAGCCCAGACTTAAGTCTGGGAGCAGGATCAGGCCATCAGGCCCTTAATCAAAGTTTTGGTCAGGGCAATAGCCCGAGGGTGACGCATAATCAAGACCTCACCGCCAGCCATCAACATGCAGGTGGCGGTAATGGCTTCCATCAGCACCCCGCGGGTTTCCTGATCGCCCAACATTTCATCGCTGGGCAAACGGCATTCCTTGGTTTTCCAAACCTCCCGGCCCAAGTTGCAGATAAATGGCACCTGGAGCTTGACATCTTCCTGGGTCAGGGCGGCCAGGCGAATTCGCTCCATTACCGAATAGGTATACTCAATCCCGTAGCCAAGAGCGCCAACGGAAGGATCAATCAAGATGGTGTTTAAGGGCACCCCAAGATTTTCCAGCAGAATATTAAGCTGCTTGGCCAAATTAACATCGATGGGAGAAGAGGCCACCATAGGATGCTGAAAGGCCATGGCGGTGGCGCCCAGAGAACGGTAGTTCTTGTCCTCCAGCGGGGCCAGGCAGACCTTCCGATCACCGATGATGGCGGTGATTTCCCGCAAGGTTTCGGTATCTTTTTCGTTGTTGCCGCAACCCCAGATAATGATCGGTACCTCGATGGCCTTGACCACTGCGGCGGCGATCTTGGCCGCGTCAGCAGCCGAGCGGTTCAGCCCGTTGGGGTCGGTGCTGACCAGCGAGAGGCAGATAGCCTCAGCCTGGTAATCTTGCACGCACTTTTGAGCCCAAGTTACGGCATTATTCATCACTTCGGCAAAATGGCGACTCAGTGAGGTGGGCCACTCCTCGGGCAATACATCCAAAACATCCATGGCGATCAGGGGCTGGTGCTTCATTTCACCTTCAAAGAGATGAAAAGGCAGAGCGTTGATTCCGCCAACGGTGACACCATCAGGAGCGTTACCCAAGCTTACCTCACAAATGGCCCCGGAATAGTTTTGGATGTAATCGGTGGTGGAAATTTTGCTGGCCCGTTTGGCAAGTGAGATCTTTTCACCGGCCAGCTCACCCCCCGCAAGAACGGCGACCGGAGCGACGGATGTTGTTGTTTTGACCTCCGGTTGAGCCGGGACTTCGACAACTTTGGCGGTCTTCTCAGCCACCTTGGTCGCAGCCGGGGCCTGATCTTGGGCATCGGCTAGTTTTTTGCTTTCTTTGGCGGCCGGGGCCTGGGCCGCCGCTTTTTTTCTGACCGCTGCCGCGGCTTTGGCTTCCGCTTGAGCCTGGACTTCCATCTGAGCCTTAGTTTCCTCCTGGGCCTTGGCTTCCTCCTGGGCCTTAATTTCGGCGGCCTTTTGAGCTTCCCCGGGCGTTTGGGCCTTCGCGGCCTTTGAGACCACGGGATCTGGGCTGGCCGCGGCAGGAGTTGGCTCGGCGGAGACGGGAACCGTCAAGGCTTCAGGTTGGGTCGGGATAACCGCTACAGAGGTCCCGGTCCCGATGAGCGGTTCACGTTTGAGGATCGCCTCAGCTCCGGCAAATTGAGCCATGGCGTCGAACTGATCATCCGACAAACCAAAGGTCTTCTTGAGGGCCGCAAGTCCACGACGCACCGAATTCAAAGCCATTTGACGTTCTCTTTCGTTCATTTCGTCTTCTCCCGCATCCGCCGCATCCGCCGCTGATTGAGCATGAATCTGAGCGCTGTCGGTAATCTCGGCCACCGCCACGGTCGGGGCCTGAGCCGGAACCGAAGCCGGTACCGAAGCCGGTACCGGCACCGCAGCTTGGACACCAATCGCCGCCGCTTCGGCCCGAGCGGCGGCAATGATTTTTGCTGCTTCCCGGCGAGCGGCGGCCAACTCAGCGGCCGCGGCCTCGCCGGCTTGAGCAAATTGCGCAGCCTCGGTGGTCTCAGCAGTTTCAGCAGCCTCAGCCGCAGATTGAAAATCGATGGTCTTTGCAACCTCAAGGGTCGCGGTAACAGGCTTGTCCACCGCCGCAGGCTGTCCAACCGTAAGTCGTTCAATTATCGGGGCCGGAATCGGAACTTTTTCCGCCTCTAAATCAGGTTCCAACCCAGGCCGGTCGGCCAAGCCGGCGCGCTTGACAATTTCCGCCACCGCCGCTTCCCACTCAATAGCCATAATATGAACGCCGGCCACCCCCTTGATTTCACGGCACTGGTTGATGATCTCAACACAAATCTTGATCCCCTCTTCCTCTTTGTCTTTGGCTCCACTCATTCTTTTGAGGACCTCATCAGTAACATCGAGACCGGGGACAAAGTTTTTCATGTAGCGGGCCATCCCCAGGGAGCGGGGAGGGGTCACCCCGGCCAGGATAAAGACTTGCTGGTCCAGGCCCAACTCACGGACCGCCGCCATGAATTTGGCGAAACGCTCCACGTTATAAATGATCTGGGTTTGGACAAAATCGGCCCCGCTGGCGACCTTTTTGGCCAGACGGGCGGCTCGGGCAGGCTCGTTTGGCCCGGCAAAGGGATTGGCGGCACAACCCAAAAAAAAACGGGGCTCATGATCCTTGATCACTTCCCCACACTGAAACTTTTTCTCATCCCGCAGGTTTTTCATCACCCCTAATAGCTGGATGGAGTCCATATCGAAAACGCCCTTGGCCCCCGGATGATTGCCAAATTTTTGGTGATCGCCGGTGAGGCAGAGCAGGTTTTTCAACCCGAAGGCGGCGGCCCCCAGGATATCGCTCTGCATAGCGATACGGTTACGATCCCGGCAGGTCAACTGAATGATCGGCTCCACCCCTTCGGCTTGGGTCAACAACCCGGCCCCAATGCTGGACATTCGGACAATGGCGGTTTGGCAATCAGTAATATTGACCGCATCGACCAGCCCCCTGAGCAATCGCGCCTTTTCCCGCACCACCTCGGGGTTGGCGCTCTTGGGTGGCACCAACTCGCCGGTGACGGCAAAGTCCCCGGAGCGGAGTACTTTTTCCAGGCGACTGGCAGATTTTGTTACGGATTTTGTTACTGTTTCCATGTCGTTCCTTTATTGCTGTTTTTCAGCTAATTCCGGCGGCCCGAGCCGCCGCCCAAACGGTATTTTTCATCAGCATGGTGATGGTCATCGGCCCCACCCCGCCAGGCACCGGGGTGATCCAGGAGGCCTTTTCCTTGACCGCCGTAAAATCGACATCACCGGCTAAAATCGCCTTACCCGAAGCGCTCGTCCCTATACGGTTGACTCCAACATCAATAACTACCACTCCGTCCTTGACCATCTCGGCGCTAAGCATATTAGGCGTCCCGGCGGCGGCGATGATGATATCGGCCCGCCGGGTATGGGCGGCAAGATCCCTGGTTCGGGTGTGACATAAGGTGATGGTGGCGTTGCCCGCCTCCCGTTTTTGCAACATCAAATTGGCGATGGGCTTGCCGACGATGTTGCTGCGGCCGACGATCACCACCTCAGCCCCGGTGGTGTTGATCCCGCTGCGCTTGAGCAGTTCGAGAATTCCGTGGGGGGTGCAGGGCAAAAAACACTGTTGGCCCAAGACCATCTTGCCCACATTGACTGGGTGAAAACCATCCACGTCCTTGTTGGGATCGATAGCATAAAGCACCTTGGCCTCATTGATGTGCTTGGGTAGGGGGAGTTGAACCAAAATGCCGTTGATTTTGGCATTCCGGTTACACTTTTCTACCAACTGAAGCAATTCAGCTTCAGAAGTGTCGACGGGCAGAGTAATCTGTTCGGAGTAAACTCCCAGCTCTTTGGCGGTTTTATTCTTGGCGGCAACATAGGACTGGGAGGCGGGATCATCACCCACTAAAATGGTAACCAGACCCGGCGTCACCCCGTGCTTTGCTTGAAGCTCGGCGACTTCCTGTTTCAACTCCGCCCGGATGGCTCTGGCGACCTCGGTTCCGCTGATAATTTTGGCGCCCATGATCCAATTTTCCCTTCTGGTTTTGAGTAAAAGCTCACCTCTGAATTTCGCTAAATTTAATAGCCCTGGTAAACTGATCTATTACAATTTTGATTAGTCTTAAGTTTTCTAGAGTTAACGGCCTCGCCGTTTTTTCGATATGTTACAGCCCCAAAAAAAAACGCACTAAGACTAGAACACGCCTTTGACCCGGCCGGTTGCAACATCGACGTCGATTCGACGATAAGCGGGATCGGAGGCCGTGCCAGGCATCAGGCTGATGGCCCCGGCCACCGGAACCACGAAACCAGCGCCCTTGTAGGAGAGAATGTCCCGCACCGGCAGGGTCCAACCTTTGGGCACACCCTTGAGTGACGGATCGTGAGAGAGGGAAAGATGGCTCTTAACCATACAGGTTCCCATCTCTTTTATTTCCGGGTCGGCCTCCATTCGTTGCAGTTTGGCTTGGGCTGCAGGGGAGTAGCTGACTCCGTCGGCGCCGTAAACTTCGGTGGCGATCAGTTCAATCCGCCGGGAAAGGGGAGTGTCAAGGTCATAGAGGAAGCGAAAATCATTTTCTTCCTCACAGGCATCCACCACCGCGTCGGCAAACTCCAGGGCGCCATCGCCACCGTACTGCCAATGTCTGGAGACCGCCACCCGGGCCCCAGCCGATTCACAGAGCCGGCGCACAGCTTTGATCTCGTTGTCGGTGTCGCTGTAAAAGGCGTTGATACAGACCACCGGGTTGATCCCGGCTTTTTTGACCGTCTCGATGTGATGGAGCAGGTTTTGGGTACCCTCTTCCACCCAGCCAACGTTTTCTTTACCGTATTCGGCCGGCATCGGCCGACCCGGGACCGGCAGCGGGGCGCCGCCGTGGCATTTGAGCGCCCGGATCGTGGCCACCACCACCGCACAGTGGGGTTTTAAGTTGGAATAACGACACTTGAGATTCCAGAATTTTTCAAAGCCGATATCGGCCCCGAAACCGCTCTCGGTGACGTTGTAGTCGGCCAGCTTAAGGGCGACCCGATCAGCGATAACCGAGCTCTGACCAATGGCGATATTGGCAAAAGGCCCGGCGTGGACCACCACCGGTTGACCTTCTATGGTTTGCAGCAGGTTGGGATTAAGGGCCTCCACCATCCAGGCGGTCATGGCCCCGGCCACATCGAGATCGGTGGTGGTGATGGGCCGATCCTGCCGGTCGTACGCCACTACGATTTTACCGATGCGCTCACGCATATCTTTTAAGTCGCGAGCTACCGAGAGAATCGCCATAATCTCGGAGCTTACCGCAATGGCAAAATGACTTTGCATGGTCAACCCATCCATTTTGCCGCCCAGCCCGACGGTGATATTGCGCAAGGCTTGCGCGCAAAAATCGATGATCCAGCCGAACTCCACCTTGTTGGGGTGAATGTCCAGTCGCTTTAAGTCCCGCTTGGCCAACTGTTCGTCGGTGTAGTTGGTCTCATGCTGCATCCGCGAGGTCAGGGCCACCATCCCGAGATTATGAGCGTTCATGATGGCGTTGATATCGCCGGTGAGACCTAAAGAGAAAGGGGTCAGCGGGAGACACTGGGCTAAACCGCCGCCGGCTGCCGAACCCTTGATATTCATGGTCGGGCCGCCGGATGGTTGACGGATGGCGCCGATCGCCGATTTGTTCCGCTTACCCAACCCCTGAACCAGACCCATGACACAGGTTGATTTGCCTTCGCCTAACGGAGTGGGCGTGATGGCGGTGACATCAATATATTTGCCGTCGGGCTTGTCCTTGAGCCGATCAAGAATTTTGCGATAGTCGAGCTTGGCCACATAGTGGCCATGGGGCAGCAATTCCTCTTTCTCCAGGCCCAGCTTTTCGCCCAGTTCATAAACGGTTTTCATGCGGCTTTCCGCCTCTTCGGCGATTTCCCAGTCCGCGTGTTTGGTTGGATCAAGGGCCATGGTATTCCTCTTTTAAAATTTAATAATGTGTAGAGACTTTGCTTTAGTTGTCTCCCAACTCTCCCTGTAACCCACTGAAAATCGCGGGGAATCGTGATTGCATGGCGTGGAGCAGCGGAATCATAACTTCGCGCATTGAGGGCTCTGCCGCCTGAGTGGTTCGCATTCGAAAGATGTGCAACCACGCCAGGAGATTAGTGTAAACGATGATTTCGGTCTTGCAGGAGTTGGGCAAAACTGTACGGGCCGCTTGGGGGGAAGATGTTCTCAATAACTGCAAGTATGTCTTCTCGGCCTCCAGCATGGCCTGCTGCCAGAGACAATATTCATCGCTATGCTCGGTGAAAAACAGCGGCCGGATAAAGGTCACTTCATTGCCAAACTTGTTTTGGGAGTAACGGCAGTAGCGCTGGCTTTCTTGCAGAAAAGAACAGGGACGGTGACGCACCAACTCGTGGGTCACCGCCCGATTGGTGATGAAACGAACCGCCAGGTGTCGATGTTTGATCAATAACGCGGTGGGCAGCGCATCGACGTTGGCCAGACTCAGCTTTTCCACCTCCACCCCGGTTTGGGGCAGAAAGCCACGCTTGCCGCCAAGGTCAAGAAACAACAAGGGATGCCGGACGACCAACATCGCGATGATGGCCTTGACCAGCTTGACATTGCTCCAGGATTGATACATTTCACGGAAAGCCCGCACCGTGCCACTGATCAACAGAATCTTGACTTTTTTTTCCGGTCGGTCGATTTGCAAATACTTGAGATGGGAGGCCAGAAACTGGTCGATGATTGCCTCGGTTTCGCAATGAACCCGCAGCGTCAGGGCCGCCATTTCCAGCACCGAGTTATGACCATGCCCAATTACTCGACGGATAAAAGATTCCGTGGAGGTAGCAGAAATTTTATCTTCGCTCTTGTAGCAAAGTCGGCCACAGAGTTCGATCCTCTGGGCCATGCTCTGGCGGTCAAGTTCGTCAAGAATGGTGGCCGAAGCCGGCACGATCCGCATTCCTCAAACCTCGCTCTCCTGGGGGATAGACTGCCAGAAAGGTGATATATCTCGCAATTTAGCGATGATGCCCGGCATTTTTTCAATCACAAAATCTACTTCACTCTCGGTATTGTAGACGCTAAGACTAAGACGCACCGAACCGTGCGCGGCGGTGAATGGCACCCCCATCGCCCGCAACACGTGGGAGGGCTCAAGCGACCCGGAAGTGCAGGCCGACCCCGACGAGGCGCAAATGCCAAACAAGTCAAGATGAAGCAGAATCGCCTCCCCCTCCACATAGGCAAAGCTGATACTGGTGGTGTTGGGTAGACGCTGCGCCCGGTGGCCATTACGCATGGAGTTGGGGATTTTATTCAGCAGGCCATCTTCAAGTTTGTCCCGCAGTTGCCGGATCCGGCCGTTTTCCTCAGCCATCCGCTCTTCGGCCAGTTCGCAGGCCCGGCCCAGGCCGATGATGGAGCTTACATTTTCGGTGCCGCCGCGACGGCCCGACTCCTGGTGGCCCCCGACAACCAGCGGAACAAAGGGGCTGCCCTTGCGGACGTACAAAACGCCGACGCCCTTGGGGGCGTGCATCTTATGGCCGGAAAGGGAGAGGAAATCAATGGCTGATTCGGCCAGATTGATGGGGATTTTTCCCGCAGCCTGAACCGCGTCAGTATGAAAGAGAATGCCTCGATTTTTAGCTATTCTGGCCATTTTTTCCACCGGAAAAATCACCCCGGTTTCGTTGTTGGCCCACATCACACTAACCACTGCGGTGTCGTCGCTTAAGGCCGCCTCGTACTGTTCAAGATCGAGCAGGCCCTCACGATCCACCGGCAACTGAGTGACCCGATGTCGATGGCCGGTGAGTTGCCCAAGATGTTCACAAAGATTTTTCACCGCCGGATGTTCAACCCGGGTGGTGACGATATGGCGTTTGGCGGGAAAGGCCTGAAGGGCGGCCAAAATCGCGGTGGAATCGCTTTCGGTGCCGCAACTGGTAAAGATCAACTCATCGCTGGTCGCCCCGATCAGGTTTGCCACCTGCTCCCGGGCCAAGGCCAGCAGACGGCCCACCTGACCGCCAAAGCCATGCATTGAGGAAGGATTGCCGTACAGTTCGCTGAAATAGGGCAACATCGCCGCCAACACTTCCGGGGCAACCCTGGTGGTGGCATTGTTGTCCATGTAAACTACAGGCCTGGTCTCAGCCATTTTAACGGGCCTCCTCGACGATCAGGTTACCTAGCACCTGTTCGCGCAACTTCTTTTCCACATATTCCTTAAGGGTGATTTTAGACTTTTTACAGGTGCCGCAAGCCCCACGCAGGGCAACGGTGACAAAATCCCCGTCGAGATCAACCAGCTCGATATCACCGCCATCCTTGCGCAGAGCCGGGCGAATTTCCCGTTCAAACAGCTCTTCAATCATTTTGATTTTCTGGATATTGGTAAGCGGTCGTTTCTGCTCGGGGAGCGTTGCCGTTTTAGGCTCCAGACGTTCTTCTCTCAGGATTTCCTCCAGGCGTTCATGGCAGCGGCCACAACCACCGCCGGCCTTGGTGAAGTTGGTGATTTCCTCTACACTTTTAAGCTTGCTCTCTAAAATGGCCCGACGAACTTCCAGATCGGTTACCCCGAAGCATTCGCAGACCACTTCCCCCTGGGCCATGGGGATGGGAACATTGCGGTAATTGGCAATGGCCGCCTCCAGGGCCTCGCGACCCATCACCGAACAGTGCATCTTTTCCTTGGGCAGACCGCCCAAATAATCAGCAAGATCCTCGTTGCTGATTTGGGCCGCCTCATCCAGGGTCAAGCCTTTAACCATCTCGGTAAGGGCCGAGGAAGAGGCGATAGCGCTGGCGCAGCCGAAGGTTTTGAATTTGGCATCAGTGATGCGTTTATCCGGTCCCAATTTCAAAAAAAGTTTAAGGGCGTCCCCGCAGGCCAGGGAGCCGACCTCACCGATTCCGTCGGCATCGGGAATCTCACCAACATTGCGGGGATTCATAAAATGATCACGTACCTTATCCGTATAATCCCACATGGGCCGGTCTCCCGTTTAGAGGCAAATTCAAGCAGGTTTGATAAAGGCGCAACAGGCGCCGGTACCATACATTACTTTGACAAACCCACCCGAAATAATTTGTTTCGCCCCAAAAATCAACGTAAACGTTCCTGCTTATTGCTAACGCGTAAACATTCCTGCTCCGTGGGATCAATACGATCGCCGCCTTGCACGAAGACTTCACCACAACAACTTGTTTCAGAAGATCGAAGATCAGGGCCAAAGATTTTTGGTAAACCGCCGACTCAGTAGCCGTCAAGAAAGTCGGTTGCGGTAATCCTCGTAGGTGAAATTACGAACCACCTCCAGACCGCCGGCGGGGTCGTAGATGGCAATGCTCGGCAGACGAACCCCGTTGAAGGTGGTGTTCTTGACCATGGTGTAATGGGCCATATCGCCAAAAACCAGACGTTGCCCCGGCATCAAAGGATGAGGAAAAGAGTAATCGCCAATGATATCGCCGGCCAGGCAACTTAAGCCCCCCAGACGATAATTGTGGGGATAGCGACCAGGTTCACCAGCTCCAAAAATTCTGGGTCTATAGGGCATTTCCAAGACATCGGGCATATGGGTGGTCGCCGAGGTGTCCAAAATGGCGGTGCTGATCTCGTTTTCAACGATATCCAGCACTTTGGTCACCAAGACCCCGATATTCAGGGCCACCGCCTCTCCCGGCTCCAGATAAACTTGAACGCCGTAGCTTTGCTGGATTTTGTCGATCAAACGACATAGCAAATCTACATCGTAATCGGAGCGGGTGATGTGATGACCGCCGCCGAAGTTTACCCACTGCATACCCGGAAGAAATTCCCCGAATTTCTCCTCAAAGGCCCTAAGCGTTCCGCGCAAAGCGTCGGCGTTTTGTTCGCAAAGGGCGTGGAAGTGCAACCCGCTGATGCCATCAAGCAGGTCGGGGCAAAAATACTTGCGAGTCACGCCAAGGCGGGAATAGCGGCCACAAGGGTTGTAAAGATCAATCTCAACCTCGGAATACTCGGGGTTGACCCGAATTCCACAGGAAACCGGGCGAGGGTATTCATCTACCGCCCGGCGAAAATGTCGCCACTGGCTGAAAGAGTTAAAAACCAGGTGATCGGCATAGCTGATAATCTCAGCAAAGTCCGCATCCCGGTAGGCCGGACAATAAACATGAACCTCGCCCCCAAACTCTTCTCGGGCCAGTCGGGCCTCATCCAGCGAACTGGCGCTGGCCCCCGGCAACACCGCCCGAATTTGGGGAAAAAGCCGCCACATGGCAAAGCCCTTGAAGGCCAAAATGATTTTCGCCCCGCAACGCCGTTGCACCGTATCCAGCGTCGCCAGATTGGCGGCCAGTTTGCTGGTATCACAAACATAACAGGGCGTTGGCACCTGCTCGATAAAGGGAAATTCCGCTGAGTTAATCACGATAGCAAGCCACCATAAGAGAACGAGTCTCTCCTCAAACTGCTCTTTTGCCATCCCGCCGTCCCACCATCCGACTTCGGGCAAACGGGTATTAGCAACGATGAAGGAGTTCAGCGTGACCGTTGAATCCGGTGATCGAAGAATGACCGGTGCCCAACGGATATTTTGGCCCATTGAGGTTGCTTTGCCGGTAGGAATTTCGTAATTTGTACGCCTCGTCGATGACCACGAGGTCCCCACTCTGGGTCGGCTTGATTTCAGCCGCTCAGGTTGTCTGAAGTTCTTTAACCTGCCACGGCAAACCATGGATGTTGAGTTTTTCCATAAAGGGATCAGGATCAAGCTGCTCCATATTGAAAACCCCGGCCTTTTTCCAGGCGCCGCTCAAGATCAGCATCCCGCCGATCATGGCCGGTGTTCCGGTGGTGTAGGAAATGGCCTGGGAACCTACCTCGGCGTAGCACTCCTCGTGGTCGCAAATGTTGTAAATGTAGATCTTGCGCGGCTTGCCGTCTTTAATCCCCTCAATGATGTTGCCGATGCAAGTCTTACCCCTGGTCCGGGGCCCCAACGAGGCGGGATCGGGAAGCAGGGCCTTGAGGAACTGCAGGGGAATGATTTCCCGGCCCTGGTAGATAACCGGCTCAATACTGGTCATTCCGGTATTTTGCAACACTTCCAGATGCTTGAGATAGTTGTCGGAAAAGGTCATCCAAAAACGAATACGCTTTAAGCCTTTGATGTTTAGCACCAATGACTCCAATTCCTCGTGATACATAAGATAGGCGTTTTTAGGGCCGATTATCGGAAAATCGAAGGTCCATTTTTCCGCCAGGGGCTCGGTTTCCCGCCATTGACCGTTTTCCCAATAGCGTCCCTTGGCGCTCACCTCCCGAATATTGATCTCCGGATTGAAGTTGGTGGCAAAGGGGTGACCATGATCGCCGGCATTGGCATCAAGGATGTCGATGTAGTGAATTTCGTCAAAATAATGTTTGGCGGCATAAGCGCAAAAAACGTTGGTCACCCCCGGATCAAAGCCGCTACCCAGCAGGGCCATCAACCCTTTTTGCCTGAAACGTTCATGATATGGCCACTGCCAGCTATAACTGAAACGGGCCTCATCCGGTGGCTCATAGTTGGCGGTATCAAGATAATCAACCCCGCACGCCAGACAGGCATCCATGATGCTCAGATCCTGATACGGCAGGGCCAGGTTGAGCACCAGGGCCGGCTTGACCCGGTTGATCAGGGCTACCAGTTCGGTTACCCGATCGGCATCCACTTGGGCCACTTCCAGGTCCTGCCCGGTGCGGCTTTTTACCGCGGCGCCAATCGCCTCGCATTTGCTTAGGGTTCGACTGGCCAACGCAATTTCACTAAAAACCTCGGGCACCTGGGCACATTTATGAGCGACCACACTGCCCACTCCGCCCGCCCCGATAATCAAAACTTTTGCCACGATCTCAACCTCCTCGACATCCTCAATACTCTTGCAAGATCAGGGCATACTCACCCAGGAACGAGCAATACCAGTCCGGGAACGAGCAGGCGCCGGGAAATCACTTCAGGCCACCTTGAAAAATTGCTCTTTCGCCCGATTTCTGCGTTATGCTCAAAAAATTATCCTCGGAATATCAACTATATGCCTGCGGTAATAAGTTTCCTTGTTGACCGGCATCGGTCAACCATTTTTTTTACGTGCCGTAAACTCGAACAAAATAGCTAATTTTTCAAGGTGGCCTTCATTCTTCACGAAAACGGACACTTGGGAATCTTGAATATAACCTTAAATTTCAGTGAAATCGACTGGTGGATTTTTCAGATAAGAGACAAACTTACTCTTGTTAATCCCGTTAAGGTAAGCGTCTTCTCCGGAAATCTGGCCCTTGTTGAGCAAATCCATGATGGCGTCATCCAGGGTCTGCATTCCAAACTTCTTGCCGGTCTGCATAACCGACGGAATCTGGTAGGTTTTACCCTCACGGATCAGGTTGCGCACCGCCGGCGTGCAAATCATGATTTCCAGCGCCGCGGCGCGCCCCTTCTGGTCGATTCGTTTAAATAGAGTCTGAGAAATCACGGCTTTAAGGGCGTCGGCCAGAGTAGAGCGAACCTGGGCTTGCTGGCTGGCGGGGAAAATCTCAATGATTCGGTCTACGGTTTTATTGGCATTTAAGGTATGCAGGGTGCCGAAGACTAAATGCCCGGTCATCGCCGCCTCCATGGCCAGAGTGATAGTTTCAAGATCGCGCATTTCACCCACCATGATGATATCGGGATCTTCACGCAGAGCGCCGCGCAGGGCGGCGGCGAAGCTTTTAGTATGCAGCCCCACCTCCCGGTGATTAACGACACAGTTTCGGCTCTGATGGACGAATTCGATGGGATCCTCAATAGTCAGGATATGATCCTTACGGGTTCGGTTTGCCTGATCAACAAGCGCCGCCAAAGTAGTCGATTTGCCGCTACCGGTGGGACCGGTAACCAACACCATCCCCTTGGGCAACAAGGCCAGCCGTTTCATCACCTCCGGCAAACCCAACTGCTCACAAGAGAGAATATTGGCGGGAATTTCCCGAAAAACAGCACCCACCCCGTATTTTTGCATAAAGAGGTTGCCACGATATCGAGCCAGACCGGGGATTTCATAGGCAAAATCGACATCCCCGGTCTCCTCAAAGCTCTTGATTTTTTCTTCGGAAACAACCTCATAGAGCATAGACTTGAGGGGATCGTCGGCCAAAACCTGGTACTTGACTTTCTCCATGTCGCCGCGCACGCGCAAAATCGGCTGCTGACCGGCAACCATGTGGAGATCGGAAGCTCCCTGTTCGTGCATCAGTTTGAAAAAAGCATCAATTTGGGCCATAACTAATGAGTTCCTCTTTCCATGGTTAACTTTGACCAACGATATGTTATAGTCACTCAAAAGCGAGGTTAAAGCAATATCACAAAATATTGCGGCAACGACAAGACAAAAAACGTAAAAATTTTGATCAATTTAATAGCCTTGACGAACTGATTACGCTCAACCCATGAAACTGATTGATTTACATGCCCACTCGACCTTTTCCGACGGGTCTCTTGACCCGGCCATGCTTATCGACCTGGCTGAGCGCCGGGGATTGGCGGCCCTGGCCCTGACCGACCATGACACTGTGGCCGGAGTGCCGCATTTTCTTGCCCATGCCGCCAATAAATCAATCCGGGTCATCGGCGGCATTGAAATCAGTGCTTGGTATGACCGGGAATCGCTGCATATTCTGGGATACGGCCTGGACCACACCGACCGACGCCTTAATGATACCCTGAGCGAACTCCAGCGGGCTCGCCACCAGCGCAATCTTGATATTCTTGATAAACTCAATGAACTAGGAATCGATCTTAGCTACGATGATCTCGAAACTCAGGAAAACAGCCAGATAGGCCGCCCCCATCTTGCCCGGGCTTTGATCCGCCGGGGGATGGTCCGCGATTCCCATGAGGCCTTTAACCGCTTGCTCCGCCAAGGAGCGCCTGCTTATGTTGAGGGCCGGTGGATTCATGCCATTGATGCCATCCGCCTGATCACCGCCGCCGGAGGGGCTCCGGTTTTGGCCCACCCAGCGTTGATGGACGCCAGCTTAAACGCTCTGGCCACTTTGCTGCCGGAGTTGCGTCGAGTCGGTCTGATCGGCTTGGAAGTCCATTACCCGACCCACAGCCGTAAACAGCGCCAATGCTTGCTCCAACTGGCGGCAGAACACCGGATGATTGCCACCGGTGGCACCGATTTTCATGATAACTCAGACAACGGTATTCCCCTGGGCGGGAGTTGTCGCAGTATCAGGGTGCCATACTCTTGCTACCAGGAATTGGTCGACTATCTTGAAAACGGGAGACCGGCGCGATGAAGACCGTATTGATCGTCGATGACGAACCTAATTATCTGATTATCCTCTCTGAATTATTGCGCGACGAGGGCTATGAGGCCTACGTCGCCGGCAATAGCGAAGAAGCCTTGGAAATCGTCAAACAAAGCGATCTGGATCTGATCATCACCGACATGCGAATGCCCGTCATGGATGGCCTGGGGCTGTTGCAGAACGTTAAAGCCACCAACCCCGATCTGCCGGTGATCATGATCACCGCCTTTGGCGAGGTGGATAAGGCGGTGGCGGCCATGCAGGCCGGAGCCTTCAACTATCTGGTCAAACCCTTCAACAACGACGAACTGCTGGTCAGCGCTCAAAAAGCCGTGGAGCATTACGCAATTATCCGGGAAAACAATCGCTTGCGAGCCGAGTTGAGTGAGCGCTCCTTATATGCCGGCATGGTAGGTAAAAACCGCAAGATGCAGAAAATCTACAACTTGATCGAGAAAGTCGCTCCCACTCCGACCTCGATTTTGATCACCGGCGAACCCGGGACCGGCAAAGAGTTGGTAGCCCGAGCCGTCCACAGTCACAGCCCTCGCAGCCAAGCCGCCTTCATGGCCCTCAACTGTGCGGGGTTGCCGGAAAATCTGCTGGAATCCGAACTTTTCGGCCATGAAAAAGGGGTCTTCACCGGGGCCATGGCCCTACGCAAGGGTCGTTTTGAATTGGCCGAGCATGGCACCATTTTTCTTGATGAAGTGGGGGAAATGCCCATGAGCCTGCAGGCCAAACTGTCGCGCGCCATCCAGGAACGATCCTTTGAGCGGAGGGGGGGCAATCGAACCATGAAGGTGGATGTTCGGATAATCGCCGCCACCAGCAAAGATCTTAAAGAGGAGGTTGAGCGGGGAACATTCCGCGAGGATCTTTACTACCGGCTCAACGTCGTTCATCTCCATCTACCGCCACTTCGCGAAAGACAGGACGATATTCCGAGATTGGCCACTCACTTTGTCAACAAGTGCGCCCAAGATCTAAAACGACCCAGGCTGCAAATTTTGCCGGAAACCCTGCGTTTGCTCGGCACTCTGCCTTGGGACGGCAATATTCGTGAACTGGAAAACACCATTGAACGGGCCGCCGTACTCTGTAACGACGAGGTTATCACTCCGGATGATATTCAGCCTGACAGCGCCAGCTCGCACGACAGCTCCGACTGGGGTGAGAGTCTGGAACTAGAACAAGTAATCCCCGCCGAAATCCCCTTGCCGACAGTACTCGATACCATCGAGAAAAAAATGGTGGCAAAGGCCCTGGAAAAGGCTGATAATGTGCAGACCAAGGCGGCTGAAAGCCTCGGCATAACCAAGAGCCTGTTACAGTACAAGATGAAAAAGTTCGGCTTGCATAAAAGGTAACCATGGCAAAACGAAAAAACTGAAGTTTTTCTTTTAAGCACGAGATGCATGTGATATAATACGGAGGCGTGCGGGTTTGCCCGTAAATGGGATCCGCAAATGGAGACGATGAGCGTAAACGGGGACCGCGACTTTCTACGTTCAACCCCAACTAACCGGAGGATATGGTGGTGACCTCACTGGATATTTTTTTGCTTTTTACCTCTGCTGCCGTGGTTATATTGACTGCAGTCCTGGTTCCCACCCTGCTTCAAGTCAAACGGGCCTACAAAGAAGCGGCAAAGGCCATTGATCGCCTGGAACAGGAATTAGTGCCGATGAGCAGAAAAATCACGGCTGGCGCTGCTGAGGTTGAAATTCTGGCCGCCACCTGCAGTGCCAAACTGGAAGAAACAGATACGGCGATTCGCACGGTGCGTCAGGCCGGCGAAACCTTACTTCTAACTTCCCATGCCCTTAAGGAATCGGTACGGCCGATTATCAGCAGCGTTGGTGGGCTCAACGCCGGGCTGCGCACGTTCGGTCGAGTATTTTGGAGAAACAAGCGAGGATAAAAAAACAAGGAGGTTCAATTATGAGTCATCATCAAGGCAGTCACTATACTGGTCTTACCGTTTTTTCTTTTTTGGCCGGGGCGGTCACCGGAGCAGTCATCGCCCTGCTGGTAGCCCCGAGATCAGGTCGAGAAACCAGGGAAATGTTGGCTGAATATGGCGAAGAATTGCGGGAAAGGTGTAATTGCCTGCCGGAAGGCATGAAGGAGCAGGCCAGCACCGCGGTTGGTCACGGCAAAGCCCTGGTTAAACAGGGCAAGGAACTAATCGAAAAGGGCAGCAAACTGGCCAGCCAAGGGAAGGACTATCTCGAGGAAAAGAGGAAAACCTTAAACGACGCCATTGAGGCCGGTAAACAAGCCATGGCCCAGGAAAAGAAAGACCTGGATCAAGCCATGGAAGATAAGTAGCACCCGCTTTCACTTGACCACCGAGCGGCTTGATCCTGCGCAGCTTGCGTAAACAACAACATGAAAATATCAAGTATTACAACAGGTTAAGCCGTTTTTGCTCGGGGGTCACCGGCGTCGGGGTAGATCGTTGCTGAAAATGGTCAGCAAGAGATGCTCAGGGTCGGTGGCGGTTGCTGTTGATGACCGCCACCCCAATTCAGTTTACTGCGAAGAATCTCAAAGTACCCCTTCCAGGGGGAAGGGATCAGGCGCAGTTTTTTAGCTGAGACCATCACTTCCAAAACATCCCCTTCCCGCAAGGCCGCGTAATGACGGCCATCAACAATGACTTTAAGCTGGTCGGTCATTATCTCCCCGCTACTGGCCGGGCTAATCCGCACGACAACCCGACTGTCGGCATCTAGTAATACCGGCCGACTCGTCAGCATAAAGGGGCAGATCGGTGTAACCACAATGGCATTAAGACGAGGATGGACGACGGGTCCGCCGGCTGAGAGATTATAGGCGGTGGAGCCGGTTGAAGTGGCAATGACCAAGCCGTCGGCCCGATAAGTGGTCAGATACTCGCCGTTGACCCAAGCTGCCATTTCAGTCATGCGATCTATCGTCCCTTTGTTGATTACCACCTCATTGAGTGCGTTAACCCAAGGCTTGTTGCCCGACTCTTCATTGACCAGTCCGGCAACCAGCTTGTTGGGCCAGAGGCGAACCTGAAGCATCATCCGTTCTTCCACGGGCAGTTCGTCGGCAACAATTTTCGCCATGATGGCCTGACGATCGTCGGCGGCCACCCCAGTAAGAAAACCCAGGCCCCCGAGATTGATCCCCAGTACCGGAATTTCGTGACGGCAGGCCTCAGCCGCCACATGTAGCAGGGTGCCATCTCCACCGAGAACAATCAGTAAGTCCTGATCTTCCTCGATGCGATCCAAGCTCACCATAATGCCCCTGGCGGAGAACCATTCGGCCATTTCCCGACCAATTCGCAAGGGTTCAGGGGATTCACGCTTGATGATAATGCCAAGCTTATCCACTTTGCCAACTTTCATTATCGACCCAATTCGGCAGAACGTCGGGTAGCCGCCTCCACCGCGTCCATGACCAGGGAGCGGAAAGCGCCGCGCTCTAAGGTATGCAACCCGGAAATAGTGGTGCCGCCAGGCGAGGTTACCATCGCCCGCAATTCGGCAGGACTTTGATCGCTTTCCTCAACCAGCCGCATGGCGCCCAAAATCGTCTGACGGGCGAGCATGCCGGCTACCTCTCGACTCAAGCCAACCTTGATGCCGCCATCAATGAGGGCCTCAAGAAAAGTAAAGACATAGGCCGGACCACTGCCACTCAAACCGGTAACGGCATCCAGGGCCGATTCCGGCAACACCACGGTTCGACCTACCGCCGCAAAAATATCCGCCGCCAGCCGCAGCTCCTGATCCCCGGCGTACGCCCCGGGGCTGAGGGCCGATGCCGCCGCCAAAACCAGGGCCGGGGTATTGGGCATCACCCGTACAACTTTAACTCGCTTAGGCGCCAGAGTATTTTCAATAAAGGCTAGGGAAATCCCGGCGGCCATAGAAATCAGCAGGTGTTTTTGCTCATCAATGTGCTCTTGGTGCTGAGTCAAAACCAGCTCCATGATCTGAGGCTTGATCGCCAAAATAAGTAGAGAACATTGTTCCCAAAGTGCGCGGCCATCCGTAAAACACCGAATCCCGTGACACTTGGTCAACAGTTCCCGCCGCTGCTTGCTGGGATCCAGCGCCATGATCTGCTCGGCCTGATAAAGACCTGCGGCCAGCACTCCTTTAATCAGGGCCGCAGCCATTTGGCCGCCCCCGATAAAACCGATAAAACCAGGTTTTTTTTGCCTTGTCGTCATCATTTTTACCTTGTCGTCATCAATGTTTCAATCTACGCCCCGCGCCGCGGGAGGCAACCGAATTACTTGAGGCCACCTTGAGTAAACTTGGTAAATTATATCAGGTTTCAATCCAATTGCCCAATTGCCGGAATGAATTGCCCAACGTCAAGCAACCGCGGCTTTTTCAGGAAATGGTCGCAAGAGTTTCCGGGCTATCCACCTGAAGAATGGTACAGTCGTAGTCAGGGGGAATGATTTGCTTGGCCAAACCACTTAAAACTGTCTTGGGGCCAACCTCGATAAAACAACGGACATTCTCGGCAAGCAAGCGCTCGATTATTGCATACCAGCGTACGGTCGTGGCAATCTGGCGGGTCATGATAGCCCTGATTTCATCCGGGTCACTTTCCGGAGCAGCGGTAACGTTAAAGAGCAGGGGAACTTGCGGGGAGTTCACCGGAATTGAAGCCATGGCCCGGCTGAAGTCGGGAATTGCCCCGCTAATCAACGCACTGTGCCAGGCCCCGCTTACTTTCAGGGGGATGGCCTTGCCGCCTTTTTCCCTGACCAGATTTGCGGCTACCGTAAGGGCGGAGGAGTCGCCGGAAATCACGACCTGGCGGGCGGAATTGTGATTGGCCACCGTCAGGCGGCCATGGATTGAAGCGGTTTTCAGCACGGCCTCAACCGCGGCGATATCGAGCTTGAGTACTGCCGCCATGGCCCCGGGATTGGCCGTCGCCTCCCGCTCCATCAGGCGACCGCGCAGGGTGACCAGACCAATGGTGTCGGCAAAACTCAGCGCCCCGGCGGCGGCCAGGGCGGCGTACTCCCCCAGACTGTGGCCGACGAAAAAGTCGGCCTTAATGAGACCGGCCCGCTTTACGGCCTGCCAACAGATCAGGTTGATCGCGGTCAGGGCCGGCTGCAGGCGCAGAGTACGGGTCAGTTCTTCTTCCGGCCCCTTAGAGCAAAGCCGGGCCAAAGGCAAGCCGCTGATGCTTTCGGCCTCTGTCAACAAATCGCAAGCGGCAGAACTCGTCGAGAGAAAGCCCTGTCCCATGCCAAGGTACTGCGAACCTTGACCGGGAAACATAATCGCGGTTTTTCCGATTGTTTTCACGGTAACCTCTTGGGCGCTCTAAAGTAATTCCGCTGTAACTATTTAGGCGGGGTCGTCAAATCGGCCTAACCATGTCCCGTAACTGTTCGGGATTGCTCCATATTGATTCATTTGGGACTTCGCAACATAATTTGTGCTATTTGATAAGGTCAAAATGGAACAAGCTGGGGTGCTCATAGTTACATTCTGCTTTTGATGGCTGATCATTAAGTCGGGGGCACCGGCCTTTGCCGCCAAGATGCCACCAGAAAAAGGACCACGCCTACGGTGATGGCGCTATCGGCCACGTTGAAGGCTGGCCAATGATAGCCCCGCCAGTAAAAATCGAGAAAATCGGTGACCGCACCAAAAATAACCCGATCGATTAGATTTCCCACCGCACCGGCGGCGATCAGGGTCAAGGCTAAGAGCGGCAAGCGGCCTTGGTCCCGGACTTGACGGTAAAGGATGAATATTAAGAGCAGGGCCAGCAGGGTTACCCCGACAAAAAATAAACGCCGCCCGATGGTGTTGTCCCCGGCCAGCAACCCGAAAGCAGCCCCGGTGTTAGTAAAATAAACCAGGTTAAACAACCCGGGGATAAGCTCCCGGACCTCAAAAAGCACTAACTCAGCCCGCACCCAGTACTTGCTGATCTGGTCGGCAGCCAAAATGGTTATGAATATAAAAAATGGTTGTCTCATTAAGCGGCTCATCTGATTGCCTCAAGGCAACGGTGGCAGATGCTGGGATGTTCGGGGTTGTGGCCCACACTTTCAACAAGCATCCAACAACGCTCACATTTGTCGCCGACGGCCGGTCGGACCAGCACCCGCAGGCCGGCAACCTCTTCACTTGCGTAGGCAGACTCAACTTTTTTTGCCTGCTGAGAGTCGGCCTGCTTGCCGACGGCGGCAGCCTTGGTCAACTCTTCCTGCAAAGGCGAGGGCGAAAGCGAAAGCCCAGGCGACGGCGAAGCCCCGGGCGGCGGCACGATGCGCATGGCGGAAACGATAATCACCGTCTGCAGGGTCTCTTGGTTGGCGGTGATAAACTCGACCCACTGGTCGGAAACTGTCAACACCACTTCGGCGTCCAGCGAATGGCCGATCACCCTGTCGCGACGGGCGATCTCCAGGGCCTTAGTCAACTCGGCACGGAGCAGGAGAATTTTTTTCCACCTGGCAAGCAACTTCTGATCGGCCAAACGTTCCGGCTTGGCGGGCGGGAACGAAACCAGAAAAACCGAGGACTCCCGTTGGCCATCAGCCGGCAGATAATCCCAAGCCTCGGCGGCCAGAAAGGAAAGTATCGGGGCCATCAGGCGCAATAAACCATCGCAGATCTCGTAAAGAACCGCCTGGGCGGCCCGACGTTGCGGATGATCGACGGGCATGGTGTAGAGCCGGTCTTTGACGATATCAAGGTACAGGGCGCTCAGGCTCACCGTGCAGAAATTGTAGAGACCATGATAAACTTGATGAAACTCAAACTTTTCGTAACCGGCCAGGGTTCGCTCCTTAAGCTGTTCAAAACGTGCGAGAATCCAGCGATCCAGCTCAGCCATTTCGCCCTCGGCCAACGCGCGCGGAGCGGCGGGGTCGAAGTCTTGGAGATTACCCAAAAGGAAACGTACGGTATTGCGTATCTTGCGATAGGCATCGGCCAACTGTTTAAGGATGGAGTCGGAAATGCGAATATCGTCGCGATAATCTTCAGAGGCGGTCCAGAGCCGCAGAATCTCCGCCCCGTGACGCTTAATAATTTTCTCCGGCGCGATGACGTTGCCGATGCTCTTGGACATTTTTTTGCCCCGGCCATCCACCACGAAACCGTGGGTCAGCACCGTCCGGTAAGGGACCGTTCCCCGGGTGCCCACTCCCGCCAGCAGCGAACTCTGGAACCAACCCCGATGCTGATCACTACCTTCAAGATAGAGATCGGCCGGGCTGGTTAATTCCGAACGTTCAGAAAGCACGGCGGCAAAACTAACCCCCGAGTCAAACCAGACGTCCAGGATATCCTCCTCCTTAACCAGATCGGTGGAGCCACAGGCACAACGGACAGCAGGGTCATCAGCATCAGGGCCGGAATTGGGACCGGGGTCGGGGTCGGGGTCGGGGCCGGGGTCGGGGTTTGGTTCAGGGTTGGGGCCGATAAAATCGGCAATTTGGCGTTTGAACCAGGCATCGGCCCCTTCCCGCCTGAACAGCTCACTGATGCGGGCGGCTATCCTGGCATCGTTGAGCACTCGACCGCAATCCCGACACCAGACGGCGGTAATCGGCACCCCCCAGGCCCGTTGGCGTGAAAGGCACCAATCAGGCCGCCCGGCCACCATGCCATGAATTCGCTCCCGGCCCCAGCGAGGAACCCAATCCACGGTAGCAATAGCCGCCAAGGCCCTGGAACGCAGGGTACTCAGCGTGTTATGATCAAGATCATCGGCAAGCGCCGAACTGACAACTGCTGTCGGGCGGTTAGGGTCGGCAAGCGCCGCCGGGCGGTCGGCGGGAATAGCTGCGGCAACATCCATCCCGATAAACCACTGCTCGGTGGCCCTGAATATTACCGGTTTTTTACAGCGCCAGCAATGAGGGTAACTGTGGGTCAGCTTTTTCTCATCCAATAGAGCGCCGTTTTGCTTAAGGTCGGCAATGATTTGCCGATTAGCCTTTAAGATGAACATCCCGGCGTAAGGCCCGGCCGCATCGGTAAAGTGGCCGCGATCGTCCACCGGCGAGAGTATCGGCAACTGGTGTTTAAGCCCACTGAAGTAGTCCTCCCGACCATGACCGGGAGCGATATGCACGCAACCACTCCCGCTTTCCAGGGTGACGTAGTCGGCGGGGACGATCGGGGATTCACGCTCCAGCCAGGGATGACGACAAGTTTGGCCGAGCAGAGCGGTGGCGGGGAAGGTAACCAAAACCCGGTAGCCGGTCAAAGCGCAAACGGCCATCACCTGCTCCACCCGCGCTTCGGCCATGATCAGAATCTCTCCGTTGCCTTGAACGGCGGCATAAACCGAATCCGGATGCAGGGCCACCGCCACGTTGGCCGGCAGGGTCCAAGGGGTGGTAGTCCAGATTAGCGCCGCCATTGGCCACTCAGGCGCCAGCACCGGATATTGCTCACGCAGGGTCGCCATTGCGGTCGGCATCAGGGGAAATTTCACATAGATTGAGGGAGAGACATGATCGGCATATTCCACCTCAGCTTCGGCCAGGGCGGTGCGACAAGAGGCGCACCAATGGACGGGTTTGCGGCTGCGGCTGACCAGGCCCCTGAGCAAAAAATTATTGAATTCCCGGGCGATGGCCGCCTCGTAGGCATAGTCGGTGGTGAGATAGGGATTTTGCCAGTCGCCAAGCACCCCCAGGCGCTTAAATTCTTCGCGCTGGATCGCAACCCATTTGTCGGCGTAACGACGACAGGCTGCACGGAAAGCGAGCTTACCAATCGCGGCCTTTTTCTCCCCCAACTCCTTATCGACGTTCAGTTCAATCGGCAAGCCATGACAATCCCAGCCGGGGACGTAAGGACAGTTGAAGCCGGCCATTCGTTTTGATTTGAGAATAATGTCCTTTAAAATTTTGTTTAAGGCATGGCCCAAATGGAGATGACCATTGGCGTACGGCGGACCATCATGCAGGATGTAGCGGGAGCGGTCAGCGCTAATTCGGCAAATTTTACCGTAAAGATCTTCCTCCTCCCATTTTTTGAGGATCTCCGGCTCACGCTGGGCAAGATTGGCCTTCATGGGAAAATCGGTCTTAGGTAAATTGAGGGTGGCACGGTAATCCATAATGATAGCTCCGAATTTCGGGAACTAAAGTTCTCGCCGGCAAACTTTTAAGGCTCCGGATTTTGCTAAATTTAATCGCCCTGATAAACTGATAAACTGATTATCTCAAAAAAAGTTGAGTTTAACGAGTTGGGTTGAGCAAACGTTCAAAAGTCAAAATAATAGCGAAGCACCGAATAAAATTGGATAGAATACCAGCTTGGTCGCAGTTTGCAAGATAAACACCGCTTCCCCGCAAAGCATGATATCTAGCTTCACCGGGTGCGGCGTTAACCGTCGTCCCCCAACCATCCAAATTTTACTGAGCAAGACCATGCCAAAAATTATCGCTATGGCGGGTAAGGGCGGGGTCGGTAAAACCACCGTCACCGCCTTATTGATCAACTATCTGCTGACAACTAAACAAACCCCGGTGTTGGCGGTGGACGCCGATGCCAACGCCAATCTCAACGAGCTGCTGGGCCTTAAGGTGGATCTGACCATCGGCCGGATCAGGAAGGAGATGAAGGCCGAACTGCCCCCTTACATTACCCGCGATCAGTACATGGAAATGAAAGTCCATCAGGCCCTGGTCGAGGAATCGGGTTTTGATCTGCTGACCATGGGCCAGCCGGACGGCCCGGGCTGTTATTGCTCGGCCAATCAGTTTCTGGCGATGACCATGGATCATCTGGCCGACAACTATCAATACCTTTTGGTGGATAACGAGGCGGGGATGGAACATTTAAGTCGCATGAACCTGCGGGAAATCGATCTGCTGCTGGTGGTTTCCGATCCCTCAGCCCGGGGGATCATGACCGCCGAGAGAATCGCCGCCCTCACCGAGCCCTTGGGGGTCAGGGCGGACAAGAAATATCTGCTGGTCAACCGGGCTCCAGCAAACCTCGAACCGGTGCTTAAGGCCAAAATTGAGCAAGCCACCAACCGCAGCGGTCTTGCACTGGGCGGCTTCCTGCCCCAAAGCGCGACCCTGGCCGCCCATGAGTTGGCGGGCCACTCCTACCTGGCTCTGGACCGGAGCGAACCGGCCCTGCAAGCCGCCCATGAAATTTTTGCGCGAATTTTGCCTGGCGCCTGAATTTTACCTGGCGTCGTGTCAAGGCTGAAATGTCGTAATATCGCGCCGCCGTTTTTTATGCCTGCAAGGTGCGGCTTGATGAACATAGCCCAGGCTATGTGAGTCAAGTCGTAACGCAGCAGGCGTGAAAAAGGGCGAGCGAGATGCGTCATTTCAGCCCTGACACGACGCTAACGCCTGATATTGATCAGTGTGTTGAGCATCTCGTCGGTGGTGGTGATAATCTTGGAGTTAGCTTGGAAACCCCGTTGGGTGGTAATCAGCTTGACAAACTCGGTACCAAGGTCGACATTAGACATTTCCAGGGCGTTGGGGGCAATGGAGCCCAGGCCGTTGGCTCCCGGCACCCCGGTTACCGGTGCCCCGGAGTGGGTGGTGGCCCGGAAAACATTACCGCCCACCTTGTGCAGACCCTGAAGGTTGCTGAAATTGGCCAAAGTCACCTGAGCCCGCTGCAGCACCTGGCCATTAGAGTAGCGGCCGGTGATAATCCCTGATGTATCCACCGAAACCGACTGGAGAAAACCAGCGGCAAAACCGTTCTGATCCTGAAAAATGGTGGTGGAACTGTTGGCATACTGGGTGGTGCTTAAGGCCTCGGTTTCAAAAGTGCGGCTCGCCCTGACACCCATCCAGCTCCCCTTCTCCGTGGCGGAACCAGCGACGGTTTCAAAATTAGTGAGCGCCGGGCCAAAAACCTGGGCCCCAGAGCCAGTCGCGGGGGGGCCGTAGCTGTCGATTTGAAAACGCAGCGGGCTGATGCGACCCACCGTGTCGGCAACCCGATCACGAACCACCAGCCGACCGGCGCCGTCGATAAAGGCATCGGCTCCGAAAGCCGCCTCAACGCTGTCGAGAAAACTCTGAACCGTCTGGGGTGGAGTGGCGTTGAGGTTAAGGGTATAGGTTGTCGGCGCCACTAGGGCCCCGTCACCTCTTATTCCGGAAAAGTTGATGGTATCACCATGTCGCACCAGCAAGTTGTTGTTACCGAACACATGGGCGATGTTAGCGGTTCCCCAGGCGGTGCCAGCGGTGATCACCGGCGGAGTGCCAGTGGCGCCAGTGGTGGCCCGCCCCGGCGAGATGACTTCCCGTTTGGTCGTGGTCACATTGATCTGGTCACCAAAAGGACTAGTCAGAGTCCGGGGAGGCACCCCACGGGTTACCGTAAAGGAGTTGACAAACATCCCGGAAGGGCCCGGGGTGTTATCGGTTAACACGATGCGACCCATCCGATCCAGGGTCGCGGTGGCCCTGAAGGAATTGCCAAGGACAGTCAGAAAATCCTGCAAACGCCTGCGCCCATCGCCTGTCCCAACCACAAACGAACCACCCGTAACCGCCGCGCCGTCATTTTGAAAACCGCCCCAGCTTATCGTGGTGGCTTCGGTAGCTGAGAACAGCGGCTCACCGTTAAAATTGTGCACTGAGCTAAACAGGGTTTCCCGGTTGGCACGGGTGGCCAAATCGCGGTCGGCAAAAGCCCCTTTATCACTGACTAGCCGCTGACTGATATTGGTGGGGACCCCGCTGTAGCGAGCCCCAAAATTCAGCTTTATCGCCTGGTCGACGTCCGCCCCGGTGAAATTGGCCCTGAAGCTGTAATAGTTATCGGTACTGCCGAGAGTAATCCGATTGGTGTTTCGCGCCGGATCAACCTGCCCGTCCGGCGGCACGTTCCAGGCGCTGATCGCCACAATGGCGCCTGCGGTGTTAAAATCAATCACGCCATACATCAAAGCGCCGGCCCCTGGGTGCCGCTCGTGATTGTAACGCTCATCGGGGGCGTATATCTGCCGTTCGGCCGGGCTTAACTTCCGCAGATCGGTCTTCGGATCGACGGTCACTAGAAATTCCCACTGGTTTTCCTGGGCGGTACGATCGAAATAGATAGTGACATCGTGAGCCGCTCCTTTAGAATCGAAAACCTTGATGGCCGTGGTGTAGTCAAAGTCGGCGGAATTAATCGGTGATGAGGGATTCACCGCCGCCACGTTGGTCCCGTTCCAGGCAGCGAAGAGGCGTTGTTCTATAGTCTCCCTGGGGACACGGGAATCCAGATTGACAATCATGTCAATCTGGCGGCTGGACACCGGCGGAGTGGAACGGCCGATGTTGATATCGCCAATCGTCCCCTGAGTCTGCCCGGTGACCGCGTCAACCCCCCAGCCCTGCACAAAATGACCGGAAGGATTGGTTAAGTAACCTTGCCTGTTGAAACGGAACTCACCAGCCCGGGTGTACATATCGGCCTCAGCGCTGTCGGCGGCCCGCAGCATGAAAAAACCATCGCCACCAATGGCCATGTCGGTGGGAACCGCAGTGCTTTCAAACGAGCCCTGGACAAACAGGCCGTCCACTGTGGTCAGGGTTACCCCGCGACCGATCTGCGCACTACCCGCGGCGGTAGCCACCGACTGGGAAAGCACATTTTGAAAAGTGGAACGACTGGACTTAAAGGCAATGGTATTAACGTTGGCGACGTTATCGCCAAGCACGCTCATCGCGTTACCCATGGTGGTCAAACCACTTATCCCAGCAAAAAGCGCACTTGATAAACTCATGATTATTGCCTCCTTAAAAGTGCTTCAATTTAAAGGACTGCTTGCTAACCGCTTCAAGTTGTATTTACAAATAAAGCTCGGAAAATCAATGAACCCGGGTGATCTCGCTGACGGCTTTCTGCACGTGCCCGCTGATGGTGATCGTGGCCAGGCCGGAATCAAACGCCAGTCCGGTAACCCTACCCGAGGACCGGAGCTCGACCCCAACCTGCGAACCGTCCGCCGTCAGGGCATCCACCCTGTAGCGGTAAAGGCCGTCATTCACCTGGGTTCCGTTATTGTCTAAACCATCCCAGGACAGGGAGTGCTGGCCGACTGGCCGGTAACCCAAATCCAGGGTCCGCACCAAATGGCCGGCTGAGTTATAAATGTAGACCATGGAAAACGGGGCCGCGGCTTCCAGGACAAAATTGGTGGCGGCAACCTGGCCATCGGCGACCCCGATTTCATTGCCGGCGGTTTCGATATTCTTGCCAATCAAGGTCAGCAGTTGCAGGTTGTTCTGCGATAACTGGTAATCGAGCAACTTCTCCATGTTGTCGCTCATCTGCATCGTGGCTTCCATCGAGGAAAACTGGGCAAGTTGAGAGGCCATCTCGTAGCTGTCCATGGGCTTCATCGGATCCTGGTGCTGAAGCTGGGTAATAAACAAACGCATAAAATCATCCCGATCGAGTTTACGTCTGTCCACACCTGCTGACTCAAAGGGGTTTGCGGTCTCAACTATCGGCGCTCCCCAGCCACCTCCGGCACTGATTACATTCATGTTTACTTCCTCCGCCTAGGCAAAAAGGTCAATATCCGAGTCCGGCCCATCTCTCAGGCAAAAAGGTCAACCCCTGATGAATGGTCCGCCATCGCCGGCCGGTGATACCGGTCGTTTGCCGCAACCGCGGTCAGCGACTCGCGACGGACCATGTCGCTCTGTTTGTTGGTCCAGGCAAGGCTAAAGCGCTGCCGGGACTCACCTGGTTGATCTCTGTCCGACCCCAATGAAATCGTGAATTCGCCCAAGACAAACCCCCGACGCTCCAGATTTTCGCGCAACACATCCATGTTTCTCTCAAGGATTTCTCGAACCCTGGTGCTTTCCAGGGCAAAGGAAATCGCAACTTTATTACCACGAATCTGCAAATCCACTTTGACCGCTCCCAGCTCACGAGGATAGAGGTGCATCACCAGACGATATTCGTTGCGCTGAAGACCGGCCATAATCCCGCTGTTGAGTCGATTAAAAATTTGTTGCTCAAACTGGGGGTTTGCGCGGGAGGTTTGATTCAACTCCCGCAAGGCTTCGACCCGGAGGTTATCGGCAATACGATCGGCGACGCCGAAGGATTCACTCCCGCGTTCACCGCCCTGGGTCTGGCTGTTGATCCGCATCTCATCAAGAAAGTGGCGACCGGAAAAATTTTCGTCGGCTTTGCCCGCACCAGACGAAGCAAGCTCCACGCCAACACCGGCGCGGCCGCCACGATTAACGCCATCTCGATTGCTGAGTGCCCCTTTACCCGCGTCGGCAAATTTTTCCTCAAGCAACTCCGTAGCGCCATGGTCAACCCCCGGGCGCACTTTAACCGCAGCCAAATCAATGCTTTCCATCAGTTTACGATAAATCCGATCAACCGCGGCCTGAACCGCCGGCGACCAACCCGCCCGTTGCTCCGCAAAACCGGTCTTGGCGAAAATTTTCTTGAGCTTTGCCAAAAAGGCCGGGATTTCCACTTGCGGCCGACTGTTTTGAATTTCCGCCACCCCACGGGTCAAGATTTCACGAAAACGAGCAATATCCAGCTCCAGCGGCAGGTTGGGGCGCTGCGGCTGATTCCAGGGAGCGTGCAACTCCGGCAACAGTTCCCGTTGCAGACCGCGGGAAACCCCAGCGGTGTTCAGCACCGTCTGCAGCTGTTCGGCATCCCAACCGCTAAGGCTGATTTTGCCGGCCACGTCCAACTCTGCCAAACTCCGGAGCAGCGCGACCAGATCCAGGGTGTGATCCCCCCGCACTGCCAACTCACCAATCCGGCTTAGCTCTTCTGCGGTTACCCCCAGTTTGCTTAAAATCAACTGCAGGTAAGGCAGGTCGGTCTCGGGCACCAGCACCGGCTGGTCCTGCTCAAGGCTGAGCAGATGACGCGAGAAGAAACTCAGAAAATCGGTCATACTGAAAACCCCCTGGTTGGCCGCGTGTTTTTCCAGTAAGGCCGCGATCTCGGTCTCACCCATGCCGGCTCTGGCGGCTAGATCAACCAGTTGCGCCGGGTCGTCAATGGCCACGGTCCAGGTGCCGGGACCACTGGCCGGATCTTGAGTCTGCCCCCGAATAATCTCGAGATATTCGCCAACCAGGGCGATCAGGGTCTGTTCGGCGCTGCGGGCTTCCGCCTGTTCAGTATTCCAGCTTTTTGCCCGCCCGACCGCCTGACTTTCTTTTTGGGCCGACAAAGGACCGCGCTGCTGGTGAACCCCGAAAATGTTGCGCTCATGGTGGTGACGATCAGCCAGTTTGCGATCCAGGTGGCCGGCAAAAGAAGACTCCTCGCCAGAACGCGCCCCCCAAGGCCGCGCACTCAATCCGGGATTTTTCACTGTCGTCATGGGAATCATCAGGGCTTCCACGGTTTGCCAACTCCTTGGTCTGGATTGCGCTAAACGTAACAGCCCCGGGGGATTATTACGTTTGAGGTTGCTTTGGCCCAACAAAAACAACTCTTGTTTCTGCCCATAAGCAACAGTCGTGCCAAATGCCGACCGCCCCCGAAAACCAGAGCTAACAACCTGTAACAAATAAATAAAAAAAACCAAGACGAGCTCGGCGACAACCCCTGGAAACCCTAATCTCAAGCAACCTAAGCAACCAAACTTTTCCGGTGCGGGGATAAATTTGCCGGGTCAGAGGTCAGAGGTCAGAGGTCAGGAACGAGGAATAAAAAACGAGGGACAAAAAGGGGGAATATCAAGAAAGGAAAAGCCAACCAGCCAGCCACCCAGTTAAGTAAGCCAGTAAGTAAGCCAGGGAAACGTTCGACAGCGCCGTAGATTTTCGCAAGCAGGGTTGGCGATTATGGCTGTATCATATCGCCAACCCTGATCGCGGAAAGATGCGGTGCTGCCGAACGTTTCCCTAGAGAAGGCCTAGTTTACGGCTCAGCCGCACCGCTTTGTCCTGATCCAGACGGGGCAGGATATTGGCAACCAAGTCGCTTTTGAGCCCCCGTAGAATCTTCAAGGCATCATCATCGGTCATTTCGTTAAGCAACTCCGCCACCTTGGAGGGCCGCATAGTGCTATAAATTCGAATAAGCTCACGATAAGCCTGGTCCTCGATGACGCTAAGCTCGGCCAGGGTCAGCTTGATCTCTTCCTGTAAGGCCAAGAGACGTTTCAGCTCTTGCTTGACCTCTTGCTCAAACTCGGAGAGTTCTTGCTCGCGTCGAACAATTATTTGCTCCCGGACTTCCAGTTCTGTTATTTGGTCCCGCAACCGAGCGCCGTGGGCAAGTTCTTCCTGAGTGGCCCGTACCGGATTGTTCTGGGCCTCAACCCCAGCCCCGGCAAGCTCGATCGGCGCCAGGAAAAAGACTATAATCAGCAGGAACCTTACCATCAACGATCACCTCCTCACTCTTGGCAAATCATCAGAGTCAAACCTAAACCCTCGCTCGGGGTCAAACCTCGTGCTTAAAGCGCAAAACCGTCTGTTCATCCATGGCTTTTTGTTCAGAGTTCCGCTCTTGCGCGAGGTACTTTTCGTAATCCCGTTCCCTGGTTTTCTCCATGACCTGACGCTCCTGCATCTTGATCAGCAATTCCCGGCGCTTCCCCGTCACCACCTGGTGCTGGGTGGCCAGATCTTGGCGCTGTTTAACAATGTCGCGATCCCGGTGGGCCAAACCTTCGACCAACAGGGCGTACAGAGGGGCGGAGATCGGCCGGCGCTTACGTTCCTCAAGATCGATTCCGGCCGCTTGTCGGGCATCCTCAAGCTCCACCAGGCGATCCCGCAGGCTCGCCCAACGCTCCTGGGCCATAACCAGTTTTTGTTGGAACAACTCCTCGAGATCACGGCGATAATTAAGCACCGCGGCAAAACGAAAATGATAGGCCATGCCCGCTCACCTGGCTATTTATTGAAAAGAGTCCGGAGCTTAGTCACGCTATCTTTGAAGGTAACTCGCTCATCGACGGGTTGCCGCAAATATTCGTTTAACTGGTCGATCATCGCCATGGCATTATCGATTTTGGGGTTGCTGCCCTTAGCGTACGCCCCGATATTAATCAAATCCTCCGAGCGGCGATAAAGGGCCAGGACTTCGAGAAAACGTTGAGCGGCCTTGATCTGTTCCTTCGTAGCAACCTCACTCATACATCGGCTAACACTGCCCATGACTTCAATCGCCGGATAATGCCCCTGGGCGGCCAAGTCCCGGCTTAACACAATATGACCATCGACAATGGAACGAACCGCGTCGGCGATGGGCTCATTCATGTCATCCCCCTCCACTAAAACGGTAAAAATCCCGGTTATACTGCCCTTGCCCTGACAGGTACCGGCTCGTTCCAGCAGTTTGGGGAGTTGGGCGAAAACTGAAGGGGTATAACCCCTGGTGGTGGGAGGCTCACCAATGGCCAGGCCCACCTCGCGGCCGCTCATGGCGTAACGGGTGACCGAATCCATCATCAAAACCACATCCCGGCCGAGATCGCGAAAATATTCGGCCACCGCCATGGCCAGATAAGCCCCGCGCATCCGCACCAGGGGCGGTTGATCGGAGGTGGCCACCACCACCACCGAACGAGCCAGGCCGGCACGACCAAGGTCGCGGTCGATAAAGTCCTTCAATTCACGACCCCGTTCGCCAATTAACGCGACCACGCTGATATCGGCTGAGGTATGACGGGCAATCATCCCCAACAGGGTGCTCTTGCCGACTCCCGAACCGGCCATGATGCCAATCCGCTGGCCCTTACCCAGGGTGAGCAAACCGTTGATCGCCCGGACTCCGACATCCACCGGTTCGGTGATGCGCTCCCGAATCATGGGGTTCAAGGGTTCGGCATAAAGGGGGTAGAATGATTCGGTCGGCAAGGGCCCGGCCCCGTCCATGGGCCGACCCAGACCATCGATGACCCGCCCCAACAAACCCGGGGCAACGGGGACCTGGGCCTGACCTTCAACCAGCCGGATGGCGCTACCCGGTTCCACTCCCCGCATTTCCCCCAGCGGCATCAGAAGCACCCGGCCTTCACGAAAACCAACCACCTCGGCCGAAACCTTGGCCTGCCCCCGGAACACCTCGACTTCACAGATACTGCCCACCGGGATTCCCGGGCCATCGCTTTCAATGACCATCCCGATAACCTGGCTGACCCACCCCCCAACCGTGACCAGAGGGACCTGATGAGCGACGGCGTTGATCTGAGAAAAGTCAATAGGCATGGGGGTCTTGGGGGGTCTCAGCTAATCGCGATAAACTGCCTAGTCGCCCGCGGAGGTTGCCGCGGCAGGAGGTTGCTCATCATCACTATCGTTTTTGCGCAGGGCGGCCTTAAAGGCCAGCTCCACCGCGTGGTAAAGTTTTTTCCGACGATTTTCCAGGGTGGCGTCAATTTCCCCAAAGCTGCTTTGTAAACGACAGCCGCCGCGAGCGACAGCGGCATCTTCAAGCAACTGGATTCGATTTTTGCCACCCCAAAGACCGGAGTCCATTATCCCCGCCTCTTTAAGATGCGAAAAATCGTCGGGATTGACATAGGCCTTGACCTGGGAATTTTGCACCACAAAACCCATGGCCTCGCGCAGGCAGTCCCGGATCACCCCCGGATTAACCGAAACCTCATGATACACCAGGCGATCGGTCAGGGTTTTGACCAGCTCCCAAATATCCTCTCGATAATGTTCCATAATTCCGCGCCTCTGCCCCCGAATCTCGGCCAAAGCCTTTGCCAGGCTGGCAACGCGATCGGCATACTCGTCACGGGCCTCGGCCCGACCTTGCTGTTGACCCTCGATCCGGCCATTTTCCCGGGCCTCGTTTTGCAGACGAATTGCCTCCTCTCTAGCCTCAGCAATAATCCTGGTGGCCTCCTGCTGCGCCAACTCCCGCTCATCGGGCGCTTGACGCAAGGCCTCAAAGCCCCGCAGTCCCTCATCGCCATGGTTCGGAGACCCGACCGACCCGGAATCATGGGATCGCTGCCAAAAATCGGCAAAGCCAATAAATTCATCAGACCGGGGCATCTTTGGTTCCGAACCCCGATCCAACGCGATCAATTCATCCTCCCATGCCGCTCGCAGCGATCCCTGGCCAGCCTTAGACAAATTCATCATCCCCGCCTCCGCCCATCATCAACTGGATCTTGCCTTCCTGCTCTAAGCGTTTGGCGATCTTGATCATCGCCTGCTGGGCTGCCTCAACGTCCCTGATCCGGGTCAGTCCCATAATTTCCATGTCATCTTTGAGCATTTCGACCGCCCTGCTTGACATACTGCGAAAGATTTTGTCCTTAAGATCCTCTGAGACAATTTTCAAAGCCACCTTGAGGTCGTCCGTACTGACCTCCTTTAGGATCATCTGAATTCCGCGATCTTCAACATTGAGCAAATCTTCAAAGACGAACATCAGGCGGCGAATTTCCTCAGCCAGGACTTCGCGTTGTTCCTCAACCCCTTCCAGGATGGCGGCTTCCACCGATCGCTCGGCATTGTTGAGCATCTCAGCCACCGCCTCCACCCCTCCCAACCGCTGACCTTCCATCCCCTCGATCGACAACAGTTCGTCCTGAAGAACCCGATCAATATCCACTAAGATCTCCGGGCTGACCTTGTCCAACTCGGCCATCCGCATGGTGATCTCAATCTGAGCGGCCTCGGGGAATTCCGCCAACACCCGGGCCGCCTGGGGCGCGTCCAAAACCGCGAGGATCAGAGCCGTGGTTTGGGGATGTTCATTGCGGAGAAAGTTGACAAGAGCTTTGGGCTCCAGCTTCCGGGCTTTCTGAAAGAGGGTCAACTTCCAGTCTGAGCGGATCTCATCCAAAATCACCTGGGCCCGGTCGCCGACAAGGGCTTTTTTCAGGGCATGCTCCAGCAGGTCATTGCCGGAAAGAAACAGATCAGCCTCACCGATGTCACCCTTAAACTCCCGGAGCAAAGACTCCAGTTCTTCTTTGTCGATCTTGTCGATTTTGGCCATCTGACGGCCAACCAGCTTAATCTCATCCTCCTTCAATCGTTTAAAAACCTGAGCGGCAAAATCCTCACCGATCGTAAGCAGAAAAATCGCCGCCTTCTCGGGACCGTCCAAGCCACCGGCGTCGTCTTTTCTTCCTCGAGCTAAGGCGGGCATGCTTTAACTTCCCTCTCGCAACCAGCGACGCACCAAATCGGCGGCCCGATCGGGGTCACTCTGGGCCAGACGATAAATCCGTTCCTGATCAGTCAAACCCCGGGGACCAAAGGCCAGCGCTTCCTCGCGGGGCTCGGCCAATTGTTCAGTCAAGCCCTCCCTCACTAACTTAGCGCTCCGTCTCGTCTCCTGGTTGGCGGCCAGCAGCCGTAAGAAAGGCCGCACAACAAAGAGCAGCACCATCAGGGCAATCAAGAGGTAAAGCAATGGCCCGGCCAACCACTCAGCCAGTTCCCACCAACGGTCCGTGGGATCTATTTCCGGTTCCACCAAAGAAGGCGGAGCAAATGGCATTGAGACCAAGGTCACCCGGTCGCCCCGTTCTTCATTGTAGCCGACCGCGTTACGCACCAGTCGCTCAAAGTGGGCCATTTCCTCGGGCGAACGCGAACGAAACTCCACGGTCTGATTACCTGCTTCATCAACCACCTGCTCGTAAGTTCCGTCCACCATCACGGCCACCGAGAGACGCCGGATTCCACCGCCAAACTCTTGCACCTGTCGGGTCTGGCGACTGATTTCATAGTTGCGGATTACATTGCTGCGTTGAAAGGAACTCTCCGAGCCACCGCCCCCTTCTTCCCCGGCAAAGGTTGCCAACTCGCCCTTGACCCCAGGGATACCCCGAGCTTGATCACCACGCTGGTCGGACTCGGTGAGTACCTGCTCACTACGGATCGCCGATTCTTCCGGATCGAAAGTTTCCTCGGTAAGGTTGACCCGATCAAAATCAATCTCGGCCGTGACCGTGGCCCGCACACGATTAACTCCCACCGCTTCTTCAAGCAAGGATTCGATTTTGCGACGGGCAGTTTCCTCAACCTTATGCTGGAATTCCAACTGGGTGCCGGATAGCATCGCGTCCAGTTCGCCTCTTTTACGGTACAGCAGGCGGCCGGTGGTATCTACCAGGGTTACATTTTCGGAGCTCAACCCCGGCACCGCGGAGGCCACCAGATTAACGATGCTCTTGACCTGGTGCTGGGAAAGCTGCTCCCGGCCTCGCAACTTAACACTGACCGAAGCGGTGACCGGCCTTGCCTGCTCAATAAAGACCGACTCCCTGGGCGTAGCGATATGGACTCGGGCCTCCTGAATCTGTTGAAACTGGCTAATAGTCCGGGCCAATTCACCTTGCAAGGCCCGTTGAAGGTTGAGGCGGTTGACAAAATCGGTGGTACCCAAGCCAACTGCATCGAAAAGCTCAAATCCCACGCCACCACCACGCGGTATCCCTTCTCCGGCCAGGGTCAGGCGAACCTCGTAAACCTGATCGGCGGCAACCATGATTGTCGTGCCATTTGCCGTCAAGCGAAAAATAACGTTCATATCCCGTAGGCGCTGGACCACTTCGGCGGCGTCCTGTTGAGTTAGACCGGAGAAAAGCACCTGCTCCGTCGGTTTTGTGCCCACGGTAACCAGGGCGATCATCGCGCCAAACACCACGACCACCAGCACCCCCCCGGTAATTTTCTGGAGCAGGGTCAAGCCCCTGAAAATGGAGCCTACCTGTTCAACTACTCCCTTGGCACCAGCCATCCTGTTCACCCTTGATCCCTGGAAAACAATGATCGAACAACATTATCAGACTACAACTGGATCCGCATTGTTGCATTGTAAGCATCCAGTATCTGCTGGTTAACTTTGACCATCAAACGAAAGGAAATGCTGGATTTTTCCGCGGCAATCATGGTCTCGTGGATGTTGGCGTGTTGGCCGCTGACCAACCCGATCGTCAAAGAGCGGGACTCGGCCTGCCGTTGATTGACCGCATCAACGGCTTTACTCAAAACCTCACCAAAACCGTTAACCCCATCCCGAGTCGAAGCCGGAGCCGAAGATTGAAGGGTGGTAAGTCCGGCGGTTATCACCGGCTGTAATTTCAAAGGATCAATCATCAGTTATCCTCCCCTAACGATGTCCAATTTCTAAAGCTTTGGCGGCCATAGCCTTGACTGCGTCCAAGGCCGCGACATTGGCTTCAAAGGAACGACGAGCATTCATCATGTCCACCATTTGTTCGGCTACATTAACGTTAGGGAGGCGCACAATCCCGTTTTCGTCAGCATCGGGATGACCCGGATCATGAACTTCCCGGAACGGGGTTCTATCTTCCACCACCGCCACCACCGCCACCTTGCGCAGACGAGAGGCCGCACCCTGCAAGGTTGCACCAAAATCACGTTCTTCTAAGGGTTGAGCCTCAAAGATTACCGACTTGGCCCGATAAGGTCCACCTTCCACGGTCCTGGTGGTGTTGGCGTTGGCCAGGTTCATGGCGGCGATATTAAGCCGGGCCCGCTCGGCGTGGAGGGCTGAACCACTGATTTTCATCGCTGTCAAAATATCCATGGCTTATTTAGCTCCTTCGTCAATTACATGACGCAATCCGCGAAAGCTCCCGGCAATCAGCTGACTCGTCACTTGATACATGAGCTGGTTTTCCGCAAGCTTCAGCATCTCCTCATCCAAATTCACCGGCCGCCGCTCATGACTAAACTGACTGGCGCGAGCCAGTTCTGTCGAATCAGCGCCAATATGACGAGCATGGGTGCGAACCATCTGCTCCTGCCCCTGCCCCTGCCTCGCAACAACCTGCGCCATCACCCGCTCAAAGTCAAAATCCTGGGCCTTATAACCGGGAGTTTCCAGGTTGGCGATATTGGACTGGATCAAGCCTTGACGTTCACCACGCAGATTCAGGGCCTGATGCATGACGGCGATACTGCCTTCAAACATTTTGTTGATGGGCACGGCGACCTCCTTCGACAAGAGTAAATGAGTACCCGCTGTCTCTGCAAAACCGATGCCAAACACTCACTATTTCCCCCAGGCAACTATCTTAGCTTAGAGCGGTGCCAGGCAACCCGCGCAACAAAATCTTACGGCCACCTTGAAAAATTGCTCTTTCGCCCGATTTCTGCGTTATGCGAAAAAAATTATCCTCGGAATGTCAACCATATGCCTGCGGTAATTTTTTTTACGTGCCGTAAACTCGAACAAAATAGCTAATTTTTCAAGGTGGCCTTACATCACTCCCTGACTGCGATACTCGTTAAGCTTGTTCCGCAGGGTCCGCACGCTGATCCCCAGCATCTTGGCGGCATGGGTCCGATTGTCCTCGGTTTGGCGCAAGGCCTGTAAAATCATGTGTCGCTCGACATCGCGCAGACTATGACCAGCCAGATTGAGATCTATCTCCTGTTCGCCACTGGTTCCACCTTCACCTCTAAAAGTTGGTGAACAGGTTGAGTTGAGAGTTTTTTTATCAGCAGCGCAAGCTTTGCCAAGATTATCAACCATCGACGGCCCGGCTCCATCCCCCAACTGCCCAGCGACAAAACCCGCCGAGGGCGCCGAGCTGTCGACCACGCTGATGGCCCTTCCCAACCCCGACGGCATTTCTTCATCCCAAAAATCCCAAGGCTCCAGCTCCTCGCCAATGCTCAATAGTACGGCTCGCTCCACCAGATTTGCCAACTCCCGGATATTACCCGGCCAAGGATATCCAAGAAAACGTTTAAGGGAGCGGCTGGAAAGTTTTTTAAGCGTTCTGGCATGACGAATAGTGTGCTTTTTCAGAAAAAAATCGGTCAACAGGGGAATATCTTCCCGACGTTCACGCAAGGATGGCAACCGCATGGGAATAACATTGAGACGATAGTAAAGATCCTGACGAAAACTACCCTCTTTGACCGCCACAGCCAAGTCACGATTGGTGGTAGCCAGCACATGAACATCAATTTTAATCGGCTCTCTGCCGCCCAAACGATCCACCTCCTCTTCCTGGAGAACCCGCAATAATTTGGCCTGGAGATGCAGGGGAACTTCCCCGATCTCGTCCAGCAGCAGGGTGCCGCCATGGGCTAACTCGAACTTGCCTTTCCTGGCCATCACCGCCCCGGTGAAGGCTCCCTTTTCATGGCCGAACAGCTCACTTTCCAATAAACTCTCAGGCAGAGCCGCGCAGTTTAAGGCGACAAAGGGGCAAGCTCTGCGGTCCGATGCCTGGTGAATGAACCGGGCGAAAACTTCCTTGCCGGTCCCGGACTCACCCAGCATCAGCACCGTGGCCTTGCTGGAAGCCACCGTTTTAGCCCGCTCCAGCAGGCGCAGGAAGCGGCGATCGCGACCAATGATCGGCGGTGGCTCCGCCCCGGAGGATCCCCCCCTGGCGAGCGAGACCGCCAGGGGCTTAACCCGGCCTACCAGCGCTTTATGGCCCGGCTTAAAAACCTTGCTGATCACTTCCTCAATAACTTCAATCTGAAATGGTTTGAGGATATAATCCACCGCTCCCTGCTGCATGGCCTTCACCGCCGTTTCCACCGTGGCGTAACCGGTAATGATCACCACTGGCAACTCGGGACGGATGGTCTTGATTTGCTGCAACAGCTCAATTCCATCCATCTCCGGCATGCGAATATCAGTCACCACCAAATCCGGGGCGGTTTTTGCCAGCAACTCCAGGGCCGTGCGCCCGTTTTCCGCCACCGTCACCGCGTAACCCCTGTGGCTTAACGCTTCGTAAATGGCGACCCGCATATTCTGTTCGTCGTCAACGAATAATATTTTTTGCAACATTTATTTCCGTTACCGTGGTAGGCGTTTCACTTTGGCGACTAGCAGTTAGCGGTTAGCTTAAGGTCTTTTCTTGTTTGATTTATTAAAACAGCTAACGGCTGAAAGCTAATCGCTTTTTCAAGTTTCAGTTCAGACGATAGACTGTAGGCTATCTTGAAAAATTAGCTATTTTGTTCGAGTTCAAGGCACGTAAAAAAAATTACCGCAGGCATATGGTTGATATTCCGAGATAATTTTTTTTCGCATAACGCAGAAATCGGGCGAAAGAGCAATTTTTCAAGGTGGCCTGTACTCTCATTACTCGAATAAACTGCGCATCCTGGTCATCTCTTTTGCGATAATCAATTGATTAAGCTCTTTGACAGCCATTGCCGCCAACAGCTGATCTGGCCCGATACGGGCTAACTCCAAACGCTTGCCAGCCTCGGCTGCCTCACCCTGATCGGCCAGTAAAACCCCCAGGTGAAAATTGGCCACCTGATAATCTTTGCCGGCAACCGGCATTTCTACGGCCACGGCGGCGCGATAAGCAGTGATGGCCGATTCAACCAGACCGTGACGGCGCAAGCCGTCCCCGGCCCGTCGATACCAAGCCTGGAGGTCTTTAAAAGACAGCCCCTGCTCCCGCTGGAAACGGACAAGGACCGACAACATTTCGCCATACTCATTGACCGCGGCCAAGGCTCGCAAATACCCCCGACCATGTTTGTCGCGCCGAGATGCCGCGGCCGGTTTAGCCAGGGCTTGTCGAAAAAACTCCAGAGCTTCGTCGTAACGTTGTTCTTCCTCCCGCAAACGGCCGATCAAATAATAAATTTCCACCAACTCCGGCTTATTTACATAAACCAGTCGCAGATGACTAAGCAAACGCTCAGCCGCAACCAGATCGCGCAAGACAAAATAAACCTCTGCTCGACGATAATAAAGTTCGATTAACTCATCTCGATCCAGGCTACCGGCCAAGGCCCGAAGATAAATCTCCGCCGCCTGGAGGTAAAGGCCCAGAGCCTCAAAGGCTTGACCAATAAGCAAACGTAAGCGGCCAGGCTCGTAAGCAACAACGTGATGATACTCGTTGACGTAAAGATGATAAATGCGTTGGTACTCCCCCCGGGCCAGTAATTCCCTGACCAGAAAGACCATCAATTCGCCGGCCCGGGTCAAACCGGGCTCAGCGGCCGGCTGCGGAGGACTTCGACGCAGATAACTTGTCGCCAACTCAGTGGCCCCAACCAGATCATTGCGGAGCTTAACGCGCTTAAACAAGGAATAACGGGCATCCTGAGCAATGGCGTCATGACCAAAGCGATCAATAACCTCCAGATAAAAACGATCATCAGCCGGGTCGGCCGGATCCTCGGGGGGGCGCCCGATTGCATCCAGATGCTCGACTTGGCGAAACCGGGCCAGGACAAGCTCCCGTTGGCCTGGATCTCCCTCCTCCAACACTTGGGCGTAAAGGCGCTGAGCCGCTTCAAGGTCCCCCTGGCGCCGCCGACTTTCGCCAATCTCAAACAGGGCGAGTGGTCGCAACAAGGAATCAGGAAGCAGATTGATAAAAATAAAAAGCTGTTCCCGACCTTGTTCCTCACGCCCCGCTCTCAGGTAGCTTAAGCCAAGGTCGAAGAGCAGCTCGACATTATTAAATCGAAGCTGGGGATAGTCCCGCAGCAAACCGTGAAAAGTATCGATGGCCCCGGGATGATCGCCGCTGGTTGCCAAAGTCCGCCCCAACTCCACTATGGCCTCTAGCCTTAACTCCTCATCAGGTTCACGGGTCAATTCCCGAAACAGGGCCACGGCCTCGGCTAAGGCCCCGGTTTCCACCATAGTCAGGGCCTGCCAATACCTGGCCCGGGGCACCAGGGGTGAATGGGGATAACGTCGTTCAAAAAGGCGAAAATGGGTCAGGGCCTCCCGGAGAAACCGCATCTGAAAATAAGCCATTCCCATTGCCAGATAAGCGGCGTCGGCTCGCAGCGAGTCGGGATAATCGCTAAGGTAAAGCCTGAACAGGGCCCGAACTTGATCCCAGTCCGGGTCCGGGTCTTGCTCGGCGATTTTCCTGCGAAGTTCGGCAGCCCGCCAGAGGGCTTCTTCGGCCAACTCGGAGGCGGGGAACTCCCGATGCAGACGTTCAAAGTTGATGGCGGCTGTCTGCCAATCTTCCCGAGTGGCGGCGGCAACCGCCGCTGCCCACAGAGTTTGTCCGGGAGATGTCGGCTGGTTGGCGAAAATCGGCTCCGCCAGCCCCAAACTGACGATGCTCAGCAAAAAAAACACCGCAAGCAGCGGCGCTGACCGCCGACAAACATTGGGCAAAGTCAAACCATCAACTCGGCTGTCGGCTACGGATTCAAACAACACCGTCCGGTTCCCCAAGGTGGTAACGTTTCATTTTTTCCAGGAGGGTGGTGCGGTTGATGTTAAGCAGCTTGGCGGCCCGATTTTTGATCCAGTCGCTTTGCTCCATGGCTTGCACGATCAGGCCTTTTTCAAATTCAATCACCGCCTGGCTCAAAACAAAGCCGGAGTCCGGGATTAGGTTGGCCCCGACCGCGTGACGGTTTTCGCGCACCCCGCCGGCGATATCACCGGCGGTCGATCCGGATCCGGTGGCGGCCAGCAACGATTCCGGTAAGTCCTCTAACCCCAACTCCTGACCGGAGGCCAAAATCACCATCCGCTCCACCGTATTTTCCAATTCCCGGACATTCCCCGGCCAGGAGTAACGCGACAAGCAGTCCATAGCCTCAGCCCTGATCCCGTTGATTTTTTTGCGCCGAGAGGCATTGAATCGGTCAATGAAATACTCAACCAACAAAGGAATATCGGAGGTCCGTTCGCGTAGTGGCGGGACCTCAAGGGGAATGACATTGAGGCGATAGTATAAGTCTTCCCGGAAACGCCCTTCCCGGACTTCGTTTTCCAGATTCCGGTTGGTGGCGGCCACCACCCGGAAACCGGAAGTGATGGTACGCATCCCACCAACCCGTTCAAACTTTTTTTCCTGGAGCACCCGCAGCAATTTAACTTGGAGCATCGGACTCATTTCCGCAATTTCATCCAGAAATACGGTACCGCCGTCAGCCAGCTCAAAACGGCCGATCCGGGTGCGCACCGCGTGCGTGAAGGCCCCCCGTTCATGACCGAAAAGTTCGCTTTCCAACAACTCGGAAGGAATAGCCCCACAGTTGATGGCAACAAATGGTCCCCGGCGGCGGGCTCCCTCCTGATGCAAGGCCCGGGCAACCAATTCTTTGCCGGTCCCCGATTCGCCCCGCACTAAAACAGTGGCATCGACATCAGCTACCTTGCTGATCAGCGAATAAACCTGGAGGATCTTCGCGCTGGTCCCAACCATGGCGACACAACCGTCGATCACATCGTTTGTCTCTTTGCTGTTCGCCATCAAGCCTCACCGTGAAAATCGTTTCAATAGTTACCAACAAATTTCACAACTTACCAATGTCTGCCTAATACAGTATCTGTAAAATGCGGGTTATTTTTTATCAAAACTGTTTCTCTTAACCGGAAGACCATGAGGAATCTGCGCCACTCCCTGCAGGCTCTCATTAAAACCGGGCGGTTTATTTGTTGCCGACATGCAAGATAAAACATTGTCCAGCGGGAATAAAGTTGCTAGAATGGCACTTTGGTTTTGCCTATCCTATTTTAATTTGCCATCGAGGCCTTGCTAATGAAAAAGCTCCTCAAACTGTTGACCCAAGCCACCGTGCCCGCCTTGGGCGTTTTTTTACTGATTGCCCTCGTCGCCTGGCAATTGCCTCACAGTCGGGCGGCCGAACCCGAGAACACTTACCAACATCTGGAAACATTTGTCAATGTACTCCATCTCATCCAGCAAAGCCATGTCGACGAGGTTGATATCGAGACGGCGATTCAAGGGGCAATTCGGGGAATGCTCAACTCTCTTGATCCCCATTCGTCGTTTCTGCCGGCCGACGACTTCAAGGAACTCCAGATGGAAACCAAGGGGATTTTCACCGGGATCGGCATTGAAATTTCGATGCGCGACCGCGTGCTCATCGTAGTTTCTCCCATCGAGAGCACGCCAGCCTACAAACAGGGCCTGCAAGCGGGTGACCGAATTCTCCGCATCGACGGGGAATCAACCCAAGACATTTCCCTGATGGAAGCGGTGAGCAAACTGCGGGGCCCCAAAGGCTCTGAAGTAATCGTGGGCATTCATCGCGAAGGTTGGCAAGAAATCAGGGACATAACCATCGTTCGCGATCTTATTCCCATCCACAGCGTCAAGGCCAGGCTGCTGGAGCCGGGATATGCCCATATTCGGATCAGTAACTTCCAGGCCAAAACCACCGGAGATTTCCAGGCGGCGTTCAACGATTTGCAAAACGAGGGAGAAATTAAAGGATTGATCCTTGATTTACGCAACAATCCCGGTGGTCTCCTAAGCCAGGCGGTACAAATAGCCGACCTATTCCTCGATCAAGGAGTTATTGTTTCCACCAGGGGGCGGATCAGGGAGCAAAATATGCTCTTTGAAGCCAGAACCGCTGATGACCTGGTTTATCGTTTTCCCATCGTGGTCCTGGTCAACAAGGGCAGCGCCAGTGCCTCGGAAATCGTGGCCGGGGCCTTGCGGGACAACAGGCGGGCCATAATTATCGGCACCCCGACCTTCGGCAAGGGTTCGGTTCAGACCATTATCCCCCTCGAAGATGGCGCCGGTTTGCGATTAACCACCGCGCGATATTATACCCCAAGCGGAGTCGCCATCCAAGCCCAGGGGATCATCCCCGATGTCGAGGTCCATAACGAGAAGGTACGCCATGATCAGGAGAGTGTTCACCCGCCATCCCGGGTAATCAAGGAACAGAAAAAAAACGACAACGACCTGGCGGAAGAACTGGCCCAGGACCGGCAACTACAAACCGCTCTGATGCTGCTTAAAGGAATCAATGTTTTCGATTCCGATCGACCAGTCAGTCAATGAAGGCGCACCAACATAAAGGCTACCTTGAAAAATTAGCCATTTTGTTTGAGTTTACGGCCTGCGAAAAAAATTACCGCAGGCATATAGCGGTAAAAGTTCAGCGCCGCACTTGTTGATAGTAATCAGCACCGGCCAGGTCATTGATCACCACCGCCGGAAAGTCCTCCAGCTCGAAGCGAAACATGGCCTCGGCCCCGGCATCGATAAAGGCCACCACCTCATTTTTTTTGACACAATCGGATAACAGAGCACCAGCCCCACCGATGGCGGCCAGGTAAATCGCGCCGCATTTGAGCATCGCCTGTCTGACCTCGGCTGAGCGCGCCCCTTTGCCCATGGTGGCAGCCAGACCTAACGCCAAAAGGCGAGGCGTATAAGCATCCATCCGATAGCTGGTGGTGGGGCCGGCCGCCCCGATCACCCGGCCCGGTCGGGCCGGGGTTGGTCCTACGTAATAGAGGAGTTGCCCGGCTAAATCCACCGGCAAAGACCGACCCGCATCCAACAGCGCGCAAAGTCGGCGATGGGTCTGGTCACGACCGGTATAAATGGTTCCACTCAGGCTGACCAGCTCCCCGGCCTTAAGGGTAATGAGATCAGCGGCGGCGAAGGGAACCCGCAGCCTACGGAGTTGTCGAAAAAAACTGAGCTGATTCAAAGATGGCAACATGGCGATTCTCGTTTGAAGAAAGCGGCCAGCGCTGTAGTTTAAGGTGTCTTTTTATTTGACTCTCTGAGCTGACGGCTAATAACTAATGGCCGGCAATAGCTAGAGAACCTTTGTTTGATGACGATGCGCGTGGCACTGGATGTTTACCGCCACCGGCAGACTGGCAATGTGGGTGGGAAAAAATTCGATATGGACGGCCAGGGCGGTATTATTGCCGCCAAAACCGTGGACCCCTCCTCCCTTCTCGTTGATTTCGCGGAGAATTTCTGCTTCCAGGTTGGCGGCATCACGGCGAGGATTGCTCTGGCCCAACAGTCGGCAGAGGGACTTTTTAGCCAAATAGGCCGCCCACTCAAAATTGCCTCCTACCCCGACCCCAACGATCACCGGCGGACAGGGGTTGGAGCCTGCCGCCACCACTTGATCCACTACATACCGAGTGATCCCAGGCTTGCCGGCCGAAGGTGGCAACATGGCCAGGGCGCTCATATTTTCACTGCCGCAACCTTTAGGGAGAAAGCGCAAGGTCAAAGTATCGCCAGCCACCAGTTCCAGGTGAATCACTGCCGGGGTGTTATCAAAGCTATTGCGCCTGGTCAAGGGATCACAAACCGAGTTGCGAAGAAAACCGTCCCGATATCCCTGCCGCACCCCTTCGTTGATGGCAACCGAAAGATCGCCATCGACCTTAAGCTCCCGGCCAAGTTCAACAAAAACCACGGCCATCCCCGTATCCTGGCAAAGCGGAATCTGTTTTCGGCCGGCGATTTCACTGTTTTTGAGCAGTAATTCTAAAACATTGCGGCTCAACTCGGATTCTTCCCGCTCCCTGGCAATCAGCAGGGCATCAAGAGTATCCGGCGCAAGATCGCACGCCGCCGTCACCGCTAACTCCCGCACTGCCGCCGTAACGGTCTTCGCACTAATCAGGCGCATATTTATTCGTTTTGCTGGCGGCGGCTGCGCAAGGCCAGGCTCTGCTTTTTAAAACCGTGCTGAACCACTTTTTCCCGATCCTCGTCCATTATCAGCGTAAACTCCGCGCTGACTCGGTAAACAGCCTTGCCCTGGCGATCACCGTCAAGCTTGCAACTAATCACTTGGGCCAGAAAATAAAGGTAAGCATGAGACGGCAACAAAGTCAGGTGAAATTCGACAATATCACCGGGCTTAAACTTCTCGAAAGCGTGGAAAGCTATGCCGCCGCCGCTTAAATCGGCCTTCTGCAGCTTCATGGCCGCGAAAACCGTGTTCTCGCCCTCGGCCTTTTTCAACAAAAAATTAATTTTGTTGTCGAGATGCCCAAGAAAATCGGCCAAGTCCGCATCACGTTGGCGCAACCGATCCAGAGCGGCCTGAGCTCCGATATACATCGGAACATCGCTTAATCCCTCCTGGGTATAAAGCGAAACCCCCTGATGATAATCTGCAGCGATTTCGGTAAATTTTTCCCGAGACACCCGCTTGTAGGCCAGCAAAAACCGATCGGTGGTCCGTACTGCCGACCGGCGGTTCTCTTTGTCAGTCATTAAAGACACCCCCTTGAACATCTTGCCCTTTGGGCAATACTTAAAAGATTAGCATCCGACCAGCAATTCCCTAAGTCGCGATCGCACTCCCCTTAGCGCCTTTCCAGATCGATCAGACCCTCGAAACCCTCAAATGCCCGAAGATGTTGGCCGGGTCTGATCCTGAATTCCACCCGCCGGTTGGCAGCCCGCCCGGTGATCGTGTCATTTTCTGCCACGGGCTTACCGTCGGCGTAAGAGACAGCGGCGAGTCGATCACGGGGAATATCATGACGAGAGAGCAAGTACTCCACCACCGAAACAGATCTAGCCGCCGCAAGCGACCAGTTAGAGGCAAAAATGGCGCCCCGGCGCATCGGTACGTTATCGGTATGACCCTCCACCACCATGGTGGCCTCAGTATCCAGCAGGATTTTTCCGAGTTCATCGAGCAGGGCCTTGAAATCAGCTTTGAGCTCAGCCCGCCCGGTTTCAAAGGCCACCGTATCCCTGAGCCGAACCGTAACCTCCCCGTCTTCACCTTCATCAATAGTTACCAGGCCAGCCGCTTCCAGTTCTCCAAACAGTTGCTGAAGTGGCTTTCGCACCTCAAAGGGAATAGTGTCGAATACCGTGGCGATAATCTTTTCCGCCTTGGGGATTTCATGAGCCGGGGTGATCGCCTGGATGCCAAAGGCGTCGCGAATTGAACCGGTAACCTTAAGAAAACTCGGCTCATCCAGGGTGGAGAATGAAAGAATCAGGATCAGGAAGCAGAGCAAGAGCAGGGCAATATCGGCGAAGGTAACCATCCATAAAGGAGCCCCTACTTTAGCCGGCGCTTGTCTCTTGGGCTTTTTGGCGGCCATGACCGTGCCTCCTATCGTTGCTCCAGGGATTTATTGCGGGTCTTGGGAGGCAGAAAGGTTTCGAGGACCTCTTCCATCACCCGGGGATTAGTTCCTTTAAGAATTCCCAACACCCCTTCGATAATCAGCTGACGGTTGCGCTCCTCATCCTGGCTGCGCAGGGCCAGCTTGTCGGCCAAGGGGATGAAGAGAAAGTTGGCCAGCACCGCGCCATAGAGCGTGGTGAGCAGGGCCACCGCCATGCCGGGACCAATGGCGGCCGGATCAGCCATATTGGCAAGCATCTGGACCAGACCCACCAAGGTGCCGATCATCCCAAAAGCCGGGGCTGATTCCCCCATCCCGGTAAAAACCTGGCGCCCCACCTGGTGCCGATCTAAGGTCAGATCCACTTCCTTTTGCAAAACATCCTCAATAAACTCCGCCTCATGACCATCAACGCAATACATGATTGATTTTTTGAGAAAAGAATCGGTGATCGGCTGTTGTTCCAAAACGATAAGCCCATTTTTACGAGCCACCTTGGCAAGACTGACAATTTCAGCAATTACCTCATGGGGATCGCTGATTCGCAAGGTAAAAGCGTTCATCGCAATTTTGATCGAATTGATTACCTCAGCAAAACTAAAACGGATAAGGGCCGTGGCTAGGGTGCCGCCAAAAACGATCAATACCCCCGGCAGATTGACGAAAATACCGGGCGCATCCCCAAGCAATATCGCTCCCAGCAAGAGAATCGAACCAAGAATGACTCCGATTAAAGTTGCTAAATCCATGTTCGCTCAGATCCTTTGCCCTTCTCTTTGGCTAAATCTATTCTTTTTTTAAATAAACCTAAGCTCCGGGGCACGCCTTGGTTTTACTGTGGTTGGATTACCCGACTGCCTATCGGTCAAAAACCCTTTTTCTTCAACCGTAAACCGCTGGAACAAACCCTTAAAGGGTCTGCAAGGAAGAGTGATCTAATCAGTCAGTGGGCCAAAAGAATGTTCCGCCGTCGGAAAAGTCCCATTTTCAACCTCCCGGCAAAAAGCGGCCAAGGCTTCTCCGGCAACTTCGGCCAAAGAGGCGTACTGTTTGGCAAACTTGGGGTCGAAGTGGGGAAGCAGTCCAAGTAAGTCGTGGGTTACCAGCACCTGACCATCGCAATACGGTCCGGCACCGATGCCGATGGTGGGGACTTGCAATTCAGAACTGATCCTGCGAGCCAGCAAGGCTGGAATGCATTCCAAAACCAAAGCGCAGGCCCCGGCGGCAGCCAAAGCCTGGGCGTCATGGCTCAGTCTTGCCGCTGATTCAGCATCCCGGCCTTGGACTTTGAAGCCGCCAAGTTGCCCGGCGGTTTGGGGGGTAAGTCCGATATGGCCGATCACTGGGATGCCAGCTCGAACCACGGCGGCCAGAATCGGGGCGATCTCAGCCCCACCCTCCAGTTTGACCGCGGCGCAACCAGCCTCTTTTAAGAAACGACCGGCATTGACCACCGCCTCTTTTTCCCCCACCTGATAAGAGAGAAACGGCAAATCACCGACCACTAAAGCCTGCTTGACCCCCCGGCGCACCGCTTTGGCATGATGAATCATTTCATCCATGGTCACCGGCACTGTGGATTCATAGCCCAAGGCCACCATTCCCAGGGAGTCGCCCACCAGAATCAGGTCAACCCCAGCCTGATCGATCAGGGCGCCAAAAACAGCGTCGTGAGCGGTAAGCATGATTATTTTTTCCGCACTCTTTTTTTTGGTCGCCAGATCGCCGACAGTTTTCACCGTGATAGCCATGTTACATGCTCCTCACCCGCCTTTTGTCTCCCTGGCCCCTGTCGTTCCTCATTTCCCGCCCCCGGACCCGGCCCTATACCCCACGTCCCCTGCCCCCTAACCAAAAAGTCCCATTTCGCTATTGCCTGCCGATTCGATCCCGCGTGGCTTGAAATCGCGACCAAAGTGTTCGTAGGCAGCCCTAGCCGCCATGCGCCCGCGAGGAGTTCGCACCAAAAAACCAGCTTGAATCAAAAAAGGTTCGTGAACATCTTCCAGGGTGGTTTTTTCCTCACAAACCGTGGCGGCCAAGGTTTCAAGACCAATGGGGCCGCCCTGGAATTTGTCGATCAGGGTTAAGAGTATTCGTCTATCCATTGAGTCCAAACCCAGGTGATCCACCTCCAACATGTGCAAGGCCGCGTCCGCCACCTGGGCGGTGATTTTGCCTTGGGCCTTGACCTCGGCGAAATCACGCAAGCGCCGAAGCAGCCGATTGGCGATGCGAGGGGTGCCGCGGGAGCGGCGACCGATCTCTAAAGCCCCACCGTTGTCCAGCGGAACCCCAAGCAGTCCGGCCGATCGCTTGACAATGGCCACCAACTCTTCAGGGGCGTAAAAATCCAGGCGCAAGGCCAAACCAAAACGATCTCTAAGCGGCGGAGTCAACAAGCCGGTGCGGGTAGTGGCCCCTACCAGAGTGAAACGAGGCAAAGATATCTTAACACTGCGGGCCCCCGGCCCCTGACCAATGACCAGATCCAGTTCGTAGTCCTCCATCGCCGGGTAGAGAATTTCTTCAACCACGTTGTTAAGTCGGTGAATTTCATCGATAAAGAGGACATCACCCTCCTTAAGTGAGCTAAGAATAGCGGCCAGATCCCCGGCTCGCTCAATGACCGGGCCCGAGGTCGCCCGGATCCCCGCTCCCATTTCATTGGCAATAACGTAAGCCAAGGTGGTTTTACCCAAGCCGGGAAATCCATGAAAAAGGGTATGATCCAGGGCCTCGCCCCGACCCCTGGCGGCGGCAATGGCAATAGCCAGGTTCTCCTTGAGTTGTTCCTGGCCGATGTACTGATTAAGCAGCTTGGGCCGCAGAGCGCTATCGAAAAAATCACCGGAGATTGCCTCCGGGCTGACGACCCGCTCTTCCCGGTTCATGCCAGCGACCTCAAAGCCAGGCGCAGCAATTCCGCAACCGGCAAATCAGATGGTTGACCCTCTAGGGCAACCCGGGCTCGGGCACCGGAATAACCAAGGTTAATCAGCGCAGAGAAGGCATCGCGCAACGATTGTTCACTGAAATCGTTGCCCTCCCGATTAGACAACCCCAGCGGCAAGGGCGCTACGCCGGAATCATCGGCGGCCGCGTAAAATTCCACTTTATCCTTCAGCTCCAGACAAAGTCGTTCGGCCGTCTTTTTGCCGATTCCCGGCAATTTTTGCAAAAAGACCAGATCCTCGGCGATAATGGCCCGACCAAGAGCTGCCGGGACGGCCCCCGCCAGAATGGTCATAGCCAGGCGCGGTCCCACCCCGGAGACCCCCAGCAACAGCTGAAACATCTGTTTTTCGAGATGATCGAGAAAACCATACAGGTTGAAGGAGTCTTCTCGAATCACCGTCTGAATATGGAGAAAAAGATGCTCGCCCACCACCGGCAGGCGATCATGACGCGAGGCCGGGAAAGAAACCAGGTAACCCACCCCTCCCACCGCAATAACCAAAGCGTTGACGGACTTATGGACCAATTTCCCCTGCAAGGAAGCAATCACGTTTTTTTGCCTTTCCGCTGGTTGATCCCTGAACGAGAGGCACTAAGCTCAGGTTTGATTTTTTAAAAGGTGGTTGGCGCCACAAACCGCCACCGCCAAAGCATCGGCGGCATCAACGGAAGGACGGGTCGAGAGATTTAGCAACACCCGAACCATCTGCTGCACCTGTTCCTTGGATGCCCGGCCATAACCGGTTACCGCCTGTTTGACCATCAGGGGGCTGAATTCGGCCAGCGGCAGACCATGCTCCATGGCCGCCAATAAAATAACGCCCCGGGCATGACCTAACTTCAAAGCCGCCCGGGCATTGGTGGCCACAAACACATCCTCCACCGCCACCCGATCGGGCCGGTGTTGGCCAATGACCTCAACCAAGCCCCGGTGAACATGATAAATTCTGCTCGCCAAATCCCCGTAATGAGCCACTCGCAACACCCCGCAGGCAATGAAGCGCAACCTGGGGCCATTCTGCTCGATTATTCCATATCCGGTGTTGCGCGAGCCGGGATCAATCCCGAGAATACGAACGGGGATGTTCAGGAGATGGCCTCCATTATCGCATCGGGGATGTCGAAATTGGCATGAACCTGCTGAACATCGTCGTTATCTTCCAGGTTATTTAATAATTTCATCAGTTGACCAGCGGTTTTAGGGTCATCCACGGCCACCGTATTTTTCGGGATCATACTAATTGATGCGGCCAGAAAAACAATCCCCCGAGCGGCCAGGGTTTCGCGCACGGCGGCAAAATCATCGGGGTTGATGATAACCTGAAAAGTATTTCCCTCAGCCACCACGTCCTCGGCGTTGGCTTCAAGGGCGGCAACCATCAGCTCATCCTCGGAAATAACGGCCTGGTCCACCACGATCAAACCCTTGCGATCAAACATCCAGGAAACGCAGTTGGCCTCCCCGAGATTGCCCCCGGATTTGCTGAAAAAAAAGCGAATTTCAGCCACGGTGCGAACCCGATTGTCGGTCATGCACTCCACCAGCACCGCCACCCCGCCAGGCCCATAACCCTCGTAGGTGATTTCCTCATAGGCAACCCCTTCAAGTTCGCCGGTACCCTTCTTGATCCCCCGGTCAATGTTGTCCTTGGGCATATTCACCGTCTTGGCGGCGGCAACCGCCGCGCGCAGTCGGGGGTTGCCGCCGATGTCTCCCCCGCCCAGACGAGCGGCCACCATGATTTCCTTGATCAGTTTGGTGAAAACCTTGCCGCGCCTGGCATCTGCCACACCCTTACGATGCTTGATGTTGGCCCATTTGGAATGTCCCGCCATACCTTGAGTTTACCCTTTTGAGTTTACCATACTGAATGTTATTTTTTTTGGCTATCTTGAAAAATTAGCTATTTTGTTCGAGTTCAAGGCAAGCGAAAAAAATTACCGCAGGCATATGGTTGATATTCCGAGGATAATTTTTTGAGCATAACGCAGAAATCTGGCGAAAGAGCAATTTTTCAAGGTGGCCTTTTGTGTTTGTCATCAAACTTATTCCGGGAATCTAGCCGCGAAATCCCCGGCCGAGAAGAAACACCTCCCGACTTTCGGCTCGTGAGCTTTTCGGCTTAAAAACTCGAGCCGTCTTAAAAAGTCGACGAGTTTCCACAACCAACTCCTTAAAATCTTCGCCCTCAAAGACCTTGCAATAAAGGTGGCCCCCGCGACGTAGCGCCGGGCCGACAATCTCCAACACCGTCCAGGCCAGCCGCAAAGAGTGCTGTTGATCGGCCCAACGATTACCGGTGGTTTTGGGCGCCATATCACTGACAATCACATTAAACCGCGGACAGATGGACTGTGCTCGAGCCAGCACCGATTCCCTGGCAATATCCCCCAGGACAAAATGAAAAGGCGCTCCACCCTTAACTTGGATGGACCCAGGATTAAGATCAACCCCCACCACCAACCCCTGTGGTCCGACGATTTGAGCCGTGCAGATACTCCAACTGCCCGGCTGGCAGCCCAGATCCAGAACGAAATCTCCCAACCGCAGCAAGCGAAACTTTTTCTGAGCTTCCTCCAGCTTGTAAACCGAACGGGCCGGAAAACCATCTTTTTTGGCTTTATGAAAATAGTAATCCTGAACCTGCTTCATTCACCCACCCCGCCGGTCAGCCAGTCAGCCAGTCAGCCAGTCAGCCAGTTAGCTAGTTAGCTAGTTAGCTAGTTCGTCGGTCAGCTTATGACGTTAAAAATCAAAGACAGCTCACTTGGCTCAGGCACTTGAGGTCAGTTGAGGCTGAGTAAGTAATCAGAATATTGGCAAGCGTTACTGTTGGAACAAGAGCCAGCCCCGGTTGCTTCGTTGAACGGGTGATGCCGCCAGTTTAGTCGGATACGGCCAAACTGACAAGCACAAACTCACGCCAAAAACCCCGCAACCAACCACCATAAAGACCTCAAATCAGCATGATAGCCCTTATTTGACGGTTCCTTGAGGCCAGATCTCCAGCAATCGCTGATAAACCTGGGAGCGGGAAAGATCGAGGTCGGTTGCGATTTTCCGCGCCGCGTCCTTCATGGACGAGCCCGAATTATCCCGATACCAGGCGGCCAGCTCGGAAAAATCAGCTCCGGCGGAGGGGGCTTTTACCACTGAGCGAGCGGCGTTGTTTGCGGCCAGCAATACGACCAACTCACCCTTGATAACTTGACGTTCTTTCAGCCTCGCCAGCAAAGCGGCAAGATCGCCAGCCATAACTTCCTCATGAATCTTGGTTAATTCTCGAGCCAGGACGATCGGCCGATTACCCAGCGCCGCCAAACAGTCGCCAAGGCTTACCAACAGGCGATGCGGGGATTCATAAAAAATAATCGGCCTGGTTGCGGTCGACAAACTTCGCAGCAGTTTGCTCCGCTCCCCCGAGCGGGCCGGCAGAAACCCCAAAAAAACATGGCCTACCGCCCCTTGCCCGGCAACACTCAAAAATGTTGCCAACGCGGAGGCGCCAGGGATCGGAACCACGGCAAAGCCCGCCGCCCGAGCCCGATTGACCAGCAAGGCCCCGGGATCGGCAATACCCGGGGTGCCGGCGTCAGAAACCAGCGCCACCGCTGCACCGGCCCCCAACCGGGTTATAATTTCCTCGGCTCGCTGCGCCTCTTTTTCCCGATAATAACTCAAGCACGGGGTTTTGATCGCAAAGTGATTAAGCAACTTCCTGGTTCGCCGAGTATCCTCGGCAGCAATCAAGGCCACCTCCCGCAAAACACGCAGGGCTCGCAGAGTAATGTCCTCAAGGTTGCCAATAGGGGTTGCCACGATATAAAGGGTACCGCTGACAGACTTATTTCGCATCCCACCCTCCTTAGGGCCTGTAGGCTACCTTGAAAAATTAGCTATTTTGTTCGAGTTTAAGGCGTGCGAAAAAAAATCACCGCAGGCATATGGTTGATATTCCGAGGATAATTTTTTGAGCATAACGCAGAAATCGGGCGAAAGAGCAATTTTTCAAGGTGGCCTGTAAAGAAATAACCGGGAGTTAGTCCCTAACTCTACCAGTCACAAGTATTTTTCCGCCAACGAAAAGTATCGCAACATAAAATCACCTCCGCCCTACCTTTTGTTTTTCTCTTGTGGTACAACCATTGTCTGCAGAAAACACAAAAAATATCAAGCTGTCCCCTTTTGGGGTGCAGAGGGAGAGAAGAAATCATGACCTTGGAGCATGGGCCTGATAAAAGAAAAAAAACCGTATTTCCGTGGCGTTTGTTGCTGGGGTTGGCGCTCGTAGTTATGTTGGTGATGTCGGGGCTGGTGTTGAGTCGTCTGTATGAGAGCGAGATGCCTCGCTTGATCCTGGATGAAGAGATCTCCCGCCTTGGTTTAAATAACGAGATTAAATTCAGCGCCGTCGATGAAGGCCGCGGTTTACAGGCAGTTGAAGTGCTGCTGCGTCAAGGTTCGCTGGAGGTCGAGCTGTTGGCTCAAAGCTTTCCCCGTCAGGGCTGGTTACAAGCCGGGCCTGCAAGTTTTGATGAGGTGATCGCCGTGGCTCCCCGTGAGCTTGCCCTGGCGGATGGCCAGGTCGAACTGGTCCTTCGGGCCGAAGATTACTCCTGGCGGAACTGGCTGGCCGGCAATCACCGAGAGAAGGTGCTTCCTCTACTGATCGATACCAGACCGCCGGTAATCGATATTGGCGCGGCTACCAGTTATCTCCGGCCTGGCGGCAGCGGGCTGGTGCATTACACCCTTAACGAGGAGGTGGGTAGACATGGAGTGCTGATCAACGGGTTTTTTCATCCGGGTTTTCCGCACTCCCCTGAGCGACCCGGCAAGTTTATTGCCTATATCGCTTTACCTCACGATGCCCAAGCGATTAACGAAGCCCAGGTGATTGCCGAAGACCTGGCCGGCAACAGGGCCCGAGCTGGTTTGATCCTCAATTTGCGGCGGACCAACTTCCCCTCCGACCGGATCGATATTTCCGATAATTTTCTTAAAACTAAAATGCCGGAGTTCGCGGCTGTTTATCCGGGAATGTCCGGTTCCTATCTGGAGCAATTTCTCTTTGTCAACCGTGAGGTGCGCGCGCTAAGTAACCGTCAAATTATGGAAATCTGCCGATCAACCCACCCTGGACGGCTCTGGGACGGGGCTTTTCTGCGGATGGCCCGTAGCAGTCAGTTGGGCGGTTTTGGTGATCAGCGTAGCTATTTTTTTGCGGATCGCCAGATCGATGAACAGGTACACTTGGGGCTGGATCTGGCCTCGGTTCGCCAAGCCGATATCCAGGCGGCAAATCATGGAATCGTGGTTTTTGTCGATTATCTGGGGATTTACGGTAATACGGTAATTATCGATCATGGTCAGGGGGTCTTTAGTCTTTACGCTCATCTCAGTCGATTTACCGTAGCTGTCGGCGATCCGGTAAACCGTGGCGACATTCTAGGTTCCAGCGGGGTCAGTGGCCTGGCCGGTGGCGATCATCTTCACTTCAGCATGATGGTCAATGGAGTTTTTGTTACGCCCTTCGAGTGGTTTGATCGCTCCTGGGTGCTGCAGCAGCTTACGCCGAGACCCTGATACCTTGGCGATCATCAGGATTCTACCTGAAAATCTGGCTAATCAGATTGCCGCCGGTGAGGTGGTCGAACGGCCGGCCTCGGTGGTCAAGGAACTGCTGGAAAACGCGGTGGACTCCGGCGCTAAAAATATCAGCGTCCAAGTGGAAGGCGGGGCCGTTGATCTGATCCGGATCAGTGATGATGGCTCGGGGATGGATGGCGATGACCTCCGGCTTTGCCTGAAGCGTCATGCGATCAGCAAAATTATCAATGCCGACGAGCTTACCGCCATCAAGACCCTGGGCTTTCGCGGTGAGGCCCTGGCCAGTATCGCCTCGGTGTCAAGGTTGACCATCAGCTCCCGACTCGCCGGCGCTGAACTTGGTGGCCGGGTGGAGGTCCGCTTCGGCGCCGTTTATCGGATGCTGGAGACTGGAGCCGCGATCGGGACTACCGTTGAGATTCGGGATCTTTTTTGCCAATATGCCGGCTCGGCGTAAGTTTCTCAAGAGTACTCGCACCGAATTGTCCCATGTGGAGGAGTGCGTCAAGGACTGTGGTCTGGCCTTCCCGATCCTGGGGCTCCACTATCAGGTAGATGGTCGCACGATTTTGCAATGGCCTGCCGGGGTTGATGATGTGGCTGGTCGGGTGCGCTGTCTGTTGCGGAGCACTGCGCGCCGAGCCATGATCGAGGTTGGCGCCGATAAATTGGCGCTTATGGCCGGGAGCGTCGAACAAGTTCAGCTCCAACCGGCGGATTGCGCTGAGGGCCCTGCCCCGGAGTTGGCTACCCCGGCGGTTGATCTCAGAGTTTTCGTTCAAAGTCCCAACCAAGGCCCCGACCAAATTCTCAACCAAAGCCCCGACCATGGGCTCCAACCGGGACTTCCACCAAAGCCTCGGTCAGGATCCTGTTTCTCCGCTGGTTTTTGGTCTGTTGCTGGCCCCGGAAGATGTGCCGGTCACGGGGGCGCGATTGCGTATTTTTGTTAATAACCGACCGGTTCGGGATCGAGTGATTGCCCACGCGGTGGCTGAGGGTTTGCATCAACAGTTGTTACGGGGCCGCCAACCGGTCGGGGTTATTTTTGTCCGGGTTGACCCGGCAACGGTGGACGTTAATGTTCATCCCACCAAACGGGAGGTTCGTTTTCAGCAGTCTGCCTTAGTCCACGACACGGTACGCGAGGCGGTAAGTAAGGGGCTGATTGCCCACGAACAAGAACGGGGGCGCACCCTGTTTGGTTCGGGCAATGAGGGCCAAACCGGGGAGAAATTTGTTTTTGCAAGTAGCAAGGCAAATGAATCGGAAACAGGTTCATCCGGGGGGAACTCCTGGGTCTCAGTGGAGATGCAGAGCATGCTTGATGAAATGCAGGCCGCTGGCATTTTTTCCCGCTGCCCCCACGGCCGACCGGTGTTCCGTCGTGTCGGGACCGAGGAATTTAAAAAAGTGGTTCAGTCGTTGGCGTCGGCCAGCGTACCGCCGTAAGCTGTTAGCGTTCAGCTTGTGGCAATGTCGTAATTTTTCGAGTTTTCGTTCAACCACTAATTACCAATAGTTACGAAGATCTTTGTGACACCCTTATCATGGAGTCCGACATGAACCACCCCGTTCATCAAACCAACTTCCCCGCCCTCAACCTGCTGCACCGGGGCAAAGTCCGCGACCTTTACGATCTGGGTGAATATTTGCTGATGGTGGCCACCGACCGCATTTCCGCCTTCGATGTGGTGATGAATGAGCCTATCCCGCAAAAGGGAGAAATTCTTACCACCCTTTCCCGGTTCTGGTTCAATTATCTGCGGGATATTATGCCCAATCACTTGGTTTCCACCGATCCGGCCGCCTATCCCGCCGTGTGCGCACCTTATCGGGAGCTGCTGGAGGGCCGCAGCATGCTGGTCCGCAGGGCCAAGCCCCTGCCGGTGGAATGTATCGTTCGAGGCTACCTGGCTGGTTCATTGTGGCAGGCCTACCGGCGAAACACTACGGTCTGCGGAATCAGACTGCCCTTAGGGATGCAAGAGTCGGAAAAGTTTCCATCTCCGCTCTTTACCCCCTCAACCAAGGCGGCACCGGGGATTCACGATGAAAATATTCCGCTTAAACGGATGGTGGAAATGGTTGGCCCGGAGCTGACCGCCAAGGTTCGGGAAGCCTGCCTGCGACTCTACCGGCAGGCCGCGGACTACGCTTTAAGCCGGGGGATCATCATTGCCGATACCAAGTTTGAGTTGGGGCTTACTGAGGATAACGAGTTGATCTTGATCGATGAAGTCCTGACCCCGGACTCCTCCCGTTTCTGGCCTCGGGATCAGTATCGGCCCGGCGGTCCTCAACCCAGCTTCGACAAGCAGTTTTTGCGCGATTACCTGGACTCTTTGAACTGGACTAAGTCGCCGCCCCCTCCCCCGTTGCCCGCCGAGATCATTGTTAAAACCGGCGATCGTTATCGGCAGGCTCTAAGCTGGCTGATTGCCTGAACGGCCCGCCAGCCCCAGATCTTACGACCTGGCGATTCTCCCGATCTTGCCGCCGCTGAAACCGATCCTTTTAGGCCACCTTGAAAAATTGCTCTTTCGCCCGATTTCTGCGTTATGCCTGCGGTAATAAGTTCCCTTGTTGACCGGCATCGGTCAACCATTTTTTTTACGTGCCGTAAACTCGAACAAAATAGCTAATTTTTCAAGGTGGCCTTTAGAGTCCGGTTGCGGCCAGCTTCTGAACCAGTTCTTGCTGCTCGGGGCTGAGCTTGGCGGGGACCAGCAGGTTTACTCTGACCAGCAGGTCGCCGCGGACCCCGCCGGGGCCGGTGGGCAGACCATAACCTTTGAGCCGCAGCCGGGCTTGGGGTTTGCTGCCCGCCGGCACTTTTACTTTCAGTTGACGACCTTCCAGGGTGGGAATCTCAATCTCGGCGCCCAACAGGGCGCCGCTTATGGGTATTTCTCGATCCACCACCAGGTTATGGCCCTCACGGCTAAAAACAAGATGAGGTTGGACTCGAACCAGTAGTAGTAGGTCTCCCGGCGGCCCGCCCATGGGCGAGCTCCCCCCTTTGCCGCTTACCCGCAGTTTTTTGCCGCTTTCAATTCCCGGAGGAACCTTGACGGCAACTTTGTCGGCTTGCGCGTCACGGCCCAGAGCAATGGTTTTCTCGCCACCGTGAAGCACCTCCTCCAGGCTGATCGGGAGCTCCAGCTGTAGATCACTACCTCTTAGCAGGCGCTGCTGACGGGGATCATGCCCCTGGGCGTCAGGCCCAACGCGACTGTGGCGAGCAAAGAGTTCGTCGAAAATTCCCTTTCCGCTGCCCGGTCCGGTCGTCCCAAAGGTGCCCCCGCCGCCCAAATTGATCCCGAACTCCCGCAGGATATCGTTGATGTTGGCATTGCGGAAGATATCTTCATGAGTATAGCGTTGTTGAAAGTCGGATGAACCGAAGGTATCGTATTGTTTGCGTTTTTCCGGATCGGCAAGCACCGCGTAGGCCTCGCTGATCTGCTTAAAACGTTCCTCGGCCTCCTTGTTGCCCTGGTTACGGTCGGGATGATATTTGAGAGCCAGCTTACGATAGGCCTTCTTCAGCTCGGCGGGGTTGGCGTTTTTCTTTAACTCCAGAATTTTGTAATAATCCATATAGTCTTAATAACCTTGTTCTCGCTTAGCTCTCGCTACGCTTAGCTCTTGATGGTGATACATCAATCTTGCTGAATTCTGCCTCAGTCAGGTGCAAACTATAAGCACGCTGACCATTTTTGACAAGTAGGAGCACACATGCTGCCCCACGCGCAATTTCAAACCATGAACTTTGAATTTTAAATGGAAGAGCATCTAATCCGAAAAGCATCTTAAAATCCCGGCTTTTTGCTTGGCCTTCCACCAGCTTGCTGCTATATTCCGTACGCATCGCTCAAGGCTTGGCCGTCTTGGGCGCGGCCGGGATCGCTCGACTGTCGTTGGGCTTTTAGCAAATTTTAAGTATAGACTATAAACCATGAAAGCAGCCAACCGGACCACCGAAACCAAGTTTATTTTCATCACCGGCGGAGTTCTCTCCTCGCTGGGCAAGGGATTGGCTGCCGCTGCGATTGGCGCGCTGCTGGAAAGCCGGGGTTTGAGTATTACTTTCCAGAAGTTGGATCCTTACATCAACGTTGATCCCGGCACCATGAATCCCTTTCAGCACGGCGAGGTTTACGTTACCGACGACGGGGCCGAAACCGACCTTGATTTGGGCCACTACGAGCGTTATACGTCGGTAAGCTTGAGCCAGAAAAGCAACTACACCTCGGGGCGCATCTATTATTCGGTGATCAACAAAGAGCGTCGTGGTGAGTATCTGGGTGAGACCGTTCAGGTCATTCCCCATATCACCGATGAAATTAAAGCTGCCATCCGCCAGATGGAGGGTGAAGTTGACGTGGCGATCGTTGAGGTCGGCGGGACCATCGGTGATATCGAGTCACTGCCCTTTCTTGAAGCCATCCGCCAGCTGCGCGGCGATCTTGGCCGGAGAAACACCCTTTACATCCACGTCACCTTGGTGCCTTACATCAAGACCGCCGGCGAAGCCAAGACCAAGCCTACCCAGCACAGTGTTAAGGAGCTGCGGGCCATTGGCATTCAACCCGACATGCTGCTCTGTCGAACCGACGGCGCCCTAAGTAATGAGCTGAAAGCCAAGATCGCCCTTTTTTGCAGTGTTGACCGTGACGCGGTGATCACCGCCCCTGACGTGGAAAACATCTACGAAGTTCCCCTGGAGTTCCATCAGGAAGGGTTGGATGACAAGATTCTCAAGTTGCTCAACATTTGGACCGGCGCGCCAAAACTGGAGCCCTGGCGAGAATTGGTGATGCGGATCAAGAATCCGGCTCATGCGGTGCGTATTGTCATTATCGGCAAATATGTGGATTTCAAAGAGTCTTATAAGAGCCTGCATGAGGCCCTGGTCCACGGGGGAGTTGCCAACAATGCCCGGGTGGTGTTGCACTATGTCAGCGCCGAGGATATTGCCGAAAGAGGGCAAAATGGGACTGACTCCGCGGCGCAGTTGCTGGCCGACTGTCATGGGATCCTGGTGCCGGGGGGCTTTGGTGAACGAGGGGTGGCGGGTAAAATTATGGCGATCACCTACGCCCGCGAACAAAAAGTGCCGTTTTTGGGTATTTGCCTGGGGATGCAACTGGCAACCATCGAATTTGCCCGCAATATTGCTGGACTGACCGATGCCGACAGCACCGAGTTTAATCCTCGGACCCCCCATCCGGTGATTTATTTTATCAGGGAGTGGTATGATTATCGGAGTAAGCAGGTTCAGATGCGGGAAGAGATCACCGCCACCGGCGGCACTCTGCGCCTGGGCAGCTACCCATGTCAACTCCATCCCGACACTTTAGCCCGGGCCGTCTACGCTAAGGAACTGATTATCGAGCGTCATCGCCACCGCTACGAATTTAACAACGAGTATCGCCAACAGCTGACGGAAAAGGGGCTGGTGATCAGCGGCGTCTCGCCGGACGATAAGCTGGTGGAAATCATCGAGATGGTTGATCATCCCTGGTTTATCGGTTGTCAATTTCATCCCGAGTTCAAGTCCCGACCGATGCGACCTCATCCACTCTTCGCCGCCTTTATCAAGGCGGCCTTGATGCACCAAGGCTTGAGATGACTGCCATGCGCCAACCAGAATCCGCCGTTGATATATCCGGACGTTTCAAGGTCGGACCGGGCCAACCGTTCTGCTTGTTGGCCGGTCCCTGCGTAGTTGAATCAGAGGCGGTGATGCGCGAAATAGCCGTCAAGCTTAAGGAAATGGCCGCCCGACTGAGAATTTCTCTGATTTTTAAAGCATCTTTTGACAAGGCTAATCGAACCTCAATTCACTCCTACCGAGGGCCGGGACTGGAGGAGGGCTTGGCTTTGCTGGCCGCGATTGGTCGGGAGTTTGATCTGCCGCTGGTGTCTGATGTTCATGAGAGTATTCAGGTGGCGGCAGCAGCCAAAGTGTTGGATCTTATCCAAATTCCAGCCTTGCTCTGTCGTCAAACCGATCTTTTACAGGCAGCAGCCCAAACCGGCAAACCGATCAACCTCAAAAAAGGGCAGTTTGCCGCGCCCTGGGATATGGCCCATGCCGTGGCCAAAATCCGGGCGGCGGGTAATGGCGGTCTGCTTTTAACCGAGCGTGGCAGCAGCTTTGGCTATAACAACCTGATGGTGGATTTCCGCTCCCTGCCGCTGCTGCGCGAGCTGGGCTGTCCGGTGGTGTTTGATGCCACTCACAGTGTTCAGTTGCCCGGCGGGGCTAAGGCCAGCTCCGGCGGGCAGCGCCATTTTGTCCCCACCCTGGCCCGGGCGGCGGTCGCGGTGGGGATTGACGCCCTTTTTATGGAAGTTCATCCAGATCCGGACCGGGCATTATGCGATGGTCCCAACTCCTGGCCGCTGGCCCGGGTGGAGCCATTGTTGCGGGATTTGCTGGCAATTCGTCAAAGTTTACCGACACCCCATCTTCGCCCATTTTCAACTTCTTAAGTAGCATATACTGTGCTTTGAAGCTCCAGGTAGACGCCGGCTCTAAATGGATGAAGCTGAGACCCTGGTGAACTTTTGCGGCGAGGTGAAAAACTTTCAAGGTGGATGGCCCATGCCTGATCATAGTTGCCCCGACGGGGGGGCTTACCCCTCCGATTGCGAGATCACTCAAGGCTTGCGCCGGCGAGCCTTGGCTCGCGCCGGCGGCAAGGAGCGAGGCTATGTCTGGAAAAGCTGTTTGCCCCAGGCGGCCAAAGTGGAATTGTTGCTGCTTGATGTCGATGGGGTGCTGACCGATGCCTCCATCTTTTACGGTCCCGCAGGTTCCGAGCTGAAGGCTTTTTCCACCCGTGATGGCTTTGGCATCCGCCTGCTGCGCGAGGCTGGGGTCGAGACCGGGTTGATAACCGCCCGCAGCTCCGAGGCCGTACGCCGACGGGCTGAAGACCTAAAGCTGCGTCATGTGTATCAGGGGGCCGGGAATAAAATTAAAGCTTTCAATAAAATTCTGGCCGATCAAGACCTGCGCCCCGAGCAGGTGGCCTATATGGGTGATGATTGGCTCGATTTGCCGGTGCTCCTCCGGGTGGGGCTGGCGGCGGCGGTGGCTGACGCGGTGCCCGAAGTCAAGGAGGCGGCCCATTATGTCACCTCCCGACCGGGAGGGCGGGGAGCGGTTCGGGAGCTTTGCGAGTTGATCATCGAGGCCAAGGGACTGAGGGAAAAACTTTTTGCCGGGTATGCCAAATGATGCGCGGCACTCGCAACCTGCTGTGGTTGTTGCCCCTGTTAATGTTGCTGGGTTGGCCCCTCTATGGTCCCGCGCTGGTGGCCTTTTTGGCTCCACCCCAGATTTTGGATGGTGAAGTCCGGGCCACGGGAATCAAGCATGAGCAGCGCTTAACCATGGAGGAAATTCGTTTTTTCCAGCAAGACGGCGGGGCACGTCAGTGGCGGATCGATAGTGATAAGGCGTTGGCCGGCAAGAGCAAGGATGAGATCCTGTTCAGGGTGATTGACGCGGTTTTTTTTCGTGACGAGCGGGAACAGGCCTGGATCGTTGCCGATACCGGACGTTTTGATCCCGTGGTCAAAATTCTGGAACTTGAGGGTAATGTGCGCCTCCGAAACGAGGCCGGGTTTTGGCTGGAGACTCCGGCCCTGCGCTTCTATGAAAAGGAGGATCGAGTGCGCAGTCAGGCTGGAGTGGTGGCCACGGCCGACAATATCCGGATTCAGGGACAGACTTTGGATTATGACCTGGCCACCGGTCGCTACACCATCACCGGTAATGTTAAGGCTATCTTGAAAAATTAGCTATTTTGTTCGAGTTTACGGCACGTAAAAAAAATTACCGCAGGCATATGGTTGATATTCCGAGGATAATTTTTTGAGCATAACGCAGAAATCGGGCGAAAGAGCAATTTTTCAAGGTGGCCTTAAGTTTACCGTGCTTTAAAGACGTTTATCCGCTCGATGATTACCGGACTCATCACTGTTTTTGCCCGCTCGGTTTTTATAATTATCGTGCGTGGGCTGGCGGCGAAGAGGAGCTGCTGACCATGACCATGGCCGACATAGATAAGCAGGCGAAGCAACAACAATACCAGGAAAAGTACTGGACCAAAATGCTGCCGGAAAAGACGGTGACTTTCGAGGGAAGACACTGGCGCCGGGATGGCGAGACTTATCCGGTCGAGGTCAGTTCCGGTCTGCTGGAGATAAATGGCGAGAAAATGATCATCGCTCTGGCCCGTGACATTACGGAACGGCGCGCCGCGGAAAAAGAGCGATTGGCGCTGGAAAGCCAGTTGAACCAAGCCCAGAAGATGGAGGCTATCGGCACCCTGGCCGGGCGGTATTGCCCATGATTTTAATAATATCCTGACCCCCGATCTTTGGTTATCTTGAGCTTGCCATGATGAAAATACCAGAGGGCTCAGAACTAGCCGAAGACTTGCGGGAAACACGGAAGGCGGCGGGGGTGGCCCGAGATCTGGTGCGACAGATTCTGGCATTTAGTCGGCATGACCCCGGCAATCCAGCCCCCGTTGAGGTCCATATCGTGGTTAAGGAGGTGTTGAAATTGCTCAGGTCCTCCATCCCGACGACCATTGAAATTAGGCAGAATATCGATCCCCACGGCGGTTATGTCCTGACCAACCCGACCCAAATCCACCAGATTCTCATGAACCTCTGCATCAATGCCCATCACGCCATGCAGAAAACCGGCGGTATTCTTGGTGTTGTCCTGGTTCCATTAGAAATTTCATCTCGTGATTTTATCAAAAATATCAACTTGAAACCGGGACCATATCTGCGGCTTGAGATCAGCGACACCGGTATGGGCATGGACTCGGCCACCCTGAACAGAATATTCGAACCCTATTTTACCACCAAGGACAAAGGCGAAGGCACCGGCATGGGTCTTGCCGTCGTCCATGGGCTGGTCAAAGGCCTCGGCGGTCATATTACGGTCTACAGTGAACTTAAGAAAGGGACGACCTTTCATGTCTATCTACCGGTTATTAAAAGCAGTGTTTCCCTGGGTGGAGATCTGATTGAAGACCCGGTTCCGACCGGCGCCGAAAGTATACTGCTCATTGATGATGATGAAGATGGTGCTGGAGGTGGGCAAGGCGATACTCTCCGACCTGGGATATAAAGTCGAGACATTTGGCAGACCGTTTGCGGCGCTGGCTCATTTTGCCGCCCAACCGGATTTCTTTGACTTGGTTATTACCGATATGACCATGCCTGGAATGACCGGGGACAAGCTGGCCCGGGAAATAATGGCGATCAGGCCGGATATGCCGGTGATCTTATGTGCCGGCTTCAGCAGCCCGATCAATAATGAGTCCGCGAGAGCCGTGGGCATCAAGGCGTATATCACCAAGCCTGTTACGCGGCAGACTTTTGCCCGGACGATAAGAAACTTTTTAGATGGAGTGGAGCAATAATGAACATAAATTTCGACATTTTCCCTCATCAGGGCGCGGCCTTAAGGACCGGCTGGCAGGAGCGACGAATCTCCTCCATCAGACCATGATCGGCAAAGCTGTAGGGACGGACATCGGCTCCGATGACGCAGTGATCGAGCAATTGAATTTCACAAAAAGCCAGGGCCAGAAAGAGATGTCGGGTAAGGCGGCGATCCTGCTCGGAAGGGGTGGAGTTGCCCGAGGGGTGATTATGGGCCAGGACTACGGCCGCGACGTTATGGCCCAGGGCCATTTTTACCAACTCCATGGAATGAACCGAGGCGACGGTTAGACTACCCACCGCCACTTCTTCCTCCACCGCCAGAATACCGTAAGAGGCATCAAGTAAAATGGCCGCCAAAGTCTCCCGGTTTTTGCCCCGCATGACATGGACCAGGTAAGCACCAACCTCGCCGGCTTAAGCGGAGATAGTGCTTGCCCTTGAGCCGCCCCCGCAGGTAACGCCGGGCCGCCGCCTGAACAAAGTGCAGGGCAAAGGCGTTTTTCGGCCCCACCCCTTTAACCTGCTCCAGTTCGACTTGCGAGGCATCAAGCGTCCGACTCAACGAGCCCTCAAAGTGTTGGAGTAGTTCCCGGGCCACCTCCTTGCAATCACGCCGCGGGGTACCCATCGTCAAAAGCAGCTCCAGCATGTCGTTGTCGGTCAAGCCATCTTCATCATCATATTGCAAAAAACGATCCCGCAAACGCTGCCGATGCCCCCTCTCCTTTGTGCATGCCGCCGCTCCCGCTCAATCTACCATCAAGGAAATCCAGACTCGTACGAACAGTCGCCGTAAAAGCTCACCAGGGCCTCATCTTCGCCCATTTTGGAGTTTCGCCAGGTCTGACGGATCTGGTGAACTGATTACCAATCACCGGTGTTTAGTGCTCCAACTCTTCACTGAACAACTGATTGGCCACCTGCGGATTGGCCTTCCCTTTGGTTTCTTTCATCAATTGACCGACGAAAAAAACCATAACCTTGGTTTTGCCGGCGCGAAATTGCGCCGCCTGTTGGGGTTGAGCGGCGATGATTTGCCGCACGATTTGCCGCAGTTCACCCTCATCGCTCACCTGAACCAGATTTTTCTCCTTGACCACGCTATCCGGGGTCGCCCCGGAGAGCATCATTTCGGCAAAAACCGTTTTGGCGATCTTGCCGCTGATCACCCCCTCGGCCACCATGGTCAACAGCCGGGCGAGATTAAATGGGGTCACCGGGCAGGCGGCGATATCGCCCCCTTCATCGCCTTTGGTCGCCCGCAGCAGTTCAGTCATGATCCAGTTGCTCAACTTCTTGGCCGCCGGATAGCTCAAAAGGGCCTGCTCAAAATAATCGGCCAGCGCGCGGTCGGCGGTCAACACCTCGGCATCGTAGGCCGGCAAGCCAAGATCCTTGATGAAACGGCTTTTTCTGGCCATCGGCAGCTCGGGCAGCGCAACCCTGAGCGCCTCGATCCAGTCCTCATCCACCACCACCGGCAACAGATCCGGATTAGAAAAATATCGATAATCGTGGGCATCCTCTTTGATGCGCATGGGCAGAGTGACCCCCTGATCGGCGTCCCAGAGCAACGTGGTTTGCCGCACTTTTTCCCCTTCCAGCAGTAAGTCGCGCTGGCGGCGTTCTTCGTATTCCAAGGCCCGCTGGACGTTGCGAAAGGAGTTCATGTTTTTTAATTCAGTACGGACCCCTAGTTTTTCCTGCCCTTTGGGGCGCAGGGAGATATTGGCATCGCAACGAAAGCTGCCCTCCTGCATATTGCCATCGCAAATATCGAGGTAACGGACAATGGCGTGGAGCTTACGAAGATAGGCTACAGCTTCGACCGGGGAGCGCAGATCCGGCTCACTAACGATTTCCAAAAGCGGGATCCCGGCCCGATTGAGATCGACATAGCTTTGCGGTTTCCATTCATCATGGATCAGCTTGCCGGCATCCTCTTCCATATGAATACGATTAATCCCGATAGTCCGCAGGCGCCCATCAAGCTCCAGCTTAATTAGGCCATGCTCGGCGATCGGCAGATCCAGTTGGGAGGTTTGGTAGCCACTGGGCAGATCAGGGTAAAAATAATGCTTGCGGGCGAAGATGTTGGTGCGGTTAATCCGACAATCGGTGGCCAGAGCCAGTTTTAAGGCAAATTCCACCACTCGCCGGTTGAGCACCGGTAAAGCCCCCGGCCAGCTGAGACAAACCGGGCAAGTGTTGCTGTTAGGCGGCTGGCCGAACTTGGTGCTGCAGCCACAAAAAATCTTGCTGTTGGTTTTCAGTTGGGCGTGAACTTCCAGCCCGATCACGGTTTCAAGTTCCATAGCTAAGCTCCCTTGCGGACCCAGCTTTGGATCTTGCCCAGCTCTTCCGGCCATTGTCCACCACCGCGAATTTCAAGAAACATCCGAAAAAGCTGATCCACGGTTCGGACCGCCAGTTCATAAAGGCCAATCTGGTCCAACAGTCGCCCTTCGAGGGCCAGGGGGTCATCACTTTCGTTGGCCCCTTCTTCAGTTTTGGGTAAGCGAACACTTTGAAACTCAAAAAGCCGGGCATTTAAGGTCAGACTCCATTCATGGTCATCCCGTTCAATCCGGAGTCGGGCTTGTTCCGGCTTTTTGCCCAGGGCCAGACCGGCTCGGGCTTCTTTCAGCTCGGTTTGCAGGCCTCGGCAGACCACCTTTTCGTGGGCCTCCCCTTCGCCATATTCCAGTAACATGTGTTTTTCAAAAATCACCAAAATATCCTGACCAATCTCCGGCACCAACACCGCTCCACCGCGCTCTTCGCTTTTGTACCAGAGCCAGGTGAGAAAATCTTGACCAAGAAACCGTTTTTCTGCTATCAGATCAACCAAATCCACTTGATTTTTCCTCCGGAGGCGAGGGAGTGACGGAGCTTGCAAAGGGCTATCAAAAATACTTCTTGTCTGGTAGTTAAGGCCACCTCGAAAAATTGCTCTTTCGCCCGATTTCTGCGTTATGCTCAAAAAATTATCCTCGGAATATCAACCATATGCCTGCGGTAATTTTTTTTTACGTGCCGTAAACTCGAACAAAATAGCTAATTTTTCAAGGTGGCCCAAAAATTGCCGGAGTCAGTTCGGCCAAACGCCGGTGGTGTTCGGCAGGCAAGAGATGTTCGGCCACCAGGTAGGGCGGCTGCAGAATAACGCCCAGGTCAAAAGTCCGGGCAAATAGTTCCTCGAAAATCTCCTGGGCCTTGGGGTTAGCGGAAAAGAACAGAATGGTTCCCGCGCCCAGGTTCCAACAAAGATCGTAAACCGCCGGGGCCGCTAGAACTTTTTTAAGCAGCGCCAGGTGGATGTTGTCCTTGATCTCCAGGCGTTGGGCGCGACTCAGTTTAGCTGCCTGGTGAACTTTTTTCAGCCGCTCCTCTTCCTTGAGACAAAACTTCTTGAGAGTCCGCGCCGGCACCTTGCGTTCATCCACCCGCATGCTCAAGGCCAGGTAATCGCCCACCGTGTGGGGGGCCCGGCTGAAATCACGGTCAAACATGTCAGCGAGGGAAACCCAGCCTTCAGAGCGTTCATCGAAGGTGTCATCGATCTCGCAAAAGGCGTTGGCGGCGATTCTTTGGGTGGCAAAGTCCCGGAAATTTTCCGGCAACTCGCCCGCCACCGCATAACGAACAAATCCTCCCGTTCGGGCTAAAAGTCCCATAAAATCTTCCTCAGCAATACTAATGATAAAGTTCAGCGCAACAATCAGGGGACTATCTCATCGAGCATCTTCATCCCCACCAATATCAGCCACACGCTTTACCCGATCAAGGTACCAGGCATAGGTGCGCTTCAGTCCTTCTTCCAGATCTACACGATGACGCCACCCCATAGCAGTGAGCCGCGCAACATCGATCAGTTTGCGGGGGGCGCCGTCAGGCTTGCTGAGATCAAAACTTAATTCGCCCGCATAGCCGACAACCTTTTTGATCGTTTCCGCCAGCTCACGAATGGTCACATCGACGCCGCTACCCACGTTAATATGGGAAAGCATCGGCTTGGTGTTGGCCTGATAGATGTCTTTAGCCAACTCAAGGACAAAAATCGATGCGGCCGCCATATCATCAACGAAGAGAAACTCGCGCCTGGCGTTACCGGAGCCCCAGACCACCACCTCACTGGCATTGCTGATCTTCGCCTCATGAAAGCGGCGCACCAGCGCTGGAATAACATGGGAGTCTACTTGATGAAAATTGTCATTGATCCCGTAAAGATTGGTCGGCATCACCGATCGATAATCGGTGCCATACTGTCGATTGTAAGATTCACACAGCTTTATTCCCGCAATTTTGGCCAGGGCATAAGGCTCATTGGTCGGCTCAAGCACACCGGTGAGCAGCGCATCCTCACGCATCGGTTGGGGCACATCCTTGGGATAAATACAGGTACTGCCAAGAAACAGCAACCTTTTCACCCCGCTGCGGTAGGCCGCATCGATCACATTGGCTTCGATCATCATGTTGACGTAAATAAACTCGGCCGGATAAGTATTATTGGCATGGATACCACCCACCCTGGCCGCGGCAAGGATCACATAGTCAGGCTGCTGCTCGGCAAAAAAACGCTGAACCATTGCTTGGTTGGCGAGGTCCAACTCCTGATGGGTCCGGGTGATCATCTGGCTAAACCCACGCGCCGTCAGCTGTCTTGCAATGGCCGAACCGACCAGCCCGCGATGACCAGCGACATATATCTTGTCATGCAATTCCATTAATGCCTGCTTAACCGGCTTGCCAAGCGGCCTGAGGAAGTTTTTCGGCTTGGCCGATTGCCCCCTGCCCTGGTGGGTCTGCTTCCTCCCGGTTTCTTGGCTACCGCCGGGGCTTGGTGAACCGGTGGCGGCAGGGGGGTGAGCAGTTCGTCATTGGGATAAACGCATGAGAGCTTGCGCCCCATGTACTCCTCGATGGCCGGCAGGTAGAAGGATTCTTCCTCGTCGGCGAAGCTTATCGAAATTCCGCGGGCCCCGGCCCGGCCGGTGCGACCAATGCGATGGACGTAATCCTCAGCATCCTCGGGCAGGTTGTAGTTGATCACATGGCTGATTCCTTCGATATGCAGGCCACGTCCAGCTACGTCGGTGGCCACCAAAACCCGGATTTTACCGGCCTTGAAGTTATCCAGAGTTTGCATCCGCTGGGATTGACTGACCTCGCCAGAAAGCATGGCACAAGAGATGTTATGACGATACAGACGTTCCCGCACCCGCCGGGTCACACCCCGCCGGTTACAAAAAACAATCACCCGGGTCAACTGCTTGCTGATTACCAGGTTATAAAGGGCGATCATTTTTTCCTTGGCCGTGACCAGGTAAACCAACTGTTCAACGCTGTCGGTGGCCACCTGTTTTGGTTCGATTTCAACAGTGATCGGATTTTTGGTCCACTGGGCGGCCAGGTTGCCGATCTGCGAGGTCAGAGTCGCGGAGAAAAACAGGGTCTGACGCTTGCTTTTATCTGGAGTTTGTTGAATGATTCGACGAACATCGGGGATGAAGCCCATATCTAACAGGCGGTCGGCTTCATCGATGACTAGCACTACGACCCGATTTAGCGCCAGCACTTTCTGGCGAGCGAAATCCAGCAATCGACCGGGGGTGGCAATCAGTAAGTCCACCGGAGCCTGCTTAAAGACTTGTCGTTGTTTTTCGTAATCAGTGCCGCCGAAAATCGTGACACAGTTGAGCTTGGTGAAACGGGCTAGATCCTGGGCATCCCGATGGATCTGGATGGCCAATTCCCGGGTTGGAGCCAGGATTAAGGCCCGGGGGCGAGCCATGAGGGTCTCCGCCGTTTCCCGATCCTTGAGCAACCGGGCGATGATGTTGATTAAAAAAGCCGCGCTTTTGCCGGTGCCGGTCTGGGCCTTGCCCAGGGCATCGTGTCCGGCCAGCGTCGGGGGCAGAATTCCAGCTTGAATTGGCGTGCAGTAGCTAAACTCCAGGCGGTGGATGGCTCGCATTAGTCGTGAGTCCAGATCAAGATCGTGGAAGCGGGTTTGGCCCTCCCGTGGAGGTGTCTGGAAATCTGCAAGTTGCCATGGCGGTTCGGTCTCCCCGTTGTGGTCGGCAGTGGTGATTGAGATGGAATCTGAGCCGGTCGCCGCGTTTTTTACTCGGCGCCGCCGCCGCTTTTTCGCTGCAGTCACCGGGGCTTTAGCCGGCCCGGAGATCGTCTTCACTGGAGCTTTAGACCCCGAACTGATCAGGTTTGCAGAGACTGAATCGGGAAATATTGTCACTTCGGTTTTTGGGAAAAAGGCTTTGTCGCTTTTTAAGTGACGACGGATGCGATTAATCAGCTTGTTGATCAAAATGTCCTCGTATTACTGAGATTTGTTGATGAATTTGCCATCAGTTGGCACGAAAAAGGCACTAAAAAGGCTGCTATTTTTTACAACCGCGAAATCAACCAAACAACGCCAAAAGTTTTTTGTTTTCATAGAGTTGTTTAATTGTTTGTGGCGCATGGTGCATGGTGTATTGTTTTTGCTCGCAGGGCATGATGTCCGACCGGAAAGCCCTCCCTCTAGCGCAAATCAGTTCATGGCGTATCTTGCTGCCGACAAGGTGAGACGATTCCACCGTACTCTCGTCGCCACTTTAAACGATTTTTCGAGAAAAAAGAAGGGTTCAGGTGACACCCCCGGTTGATGTCCACCAAGGGAAGTTGAACTTTCAGCAAAAAAACTGGTAGTTTAGCCGCGGTGTTTACTCAATCAACATTTAAGGATAATCATGAAACAACAGCAAGATACAGGGTGGGATATTGGACAGGCCCGCGAGCTTTACGGAATTCGTCGCTGGGGTTTGCGTTACTTCGATATTAACTCCGTCGGTCTCGTTACGGTGGCCCCCTTGAAAGAGAGTGGCCCCAGCATTCCCATTGTCGAGGTGATTGACGAGGCTCGGAGGCAAGGACTGCACTTTCCCCTGCTCATTCGTTTCCAAGATCTGCTGCGTAATCGGGTGGAGCGCATCAACCATGCCTTTTCCGAGGCCATTAGTGAAGCAGGCTACCACAACCAGTATCGGGGGGTTTATCCGGTTAAGGTCAATCAGTTGCGGGAGGTGGTTGAAGAAATTCTCGACGCTGGTCATAAGTTCCACCATGGCCTGGAGGTCGGTTCCAAGTCGGAACTGCACGCCGCCTTGGCCTTGCATGAAAACCTCGAAAGCCTGATTGTTTGCAACGGATACAAGGACCAGGATTACATTCGGACCGCTCTGATCGGTCGCAAACTGGGTAAAAAAGTAATCCTGGTGATAGAAAAAGTTGAGGAAATTAACCAGATAATCGCGGCGATCAAGCAAATAAAGGTTGCACCGTTGATTGGTTTTCGGGTGCGCTTAATGAGTGGCGGCCACGGCAAATGGGAAAAAAGTGGTGGCGAGAACGCCAAGTTTGGCCTCAGCACCATGGACATTCTGAGAGCCTCGGGCATGCTCAAAGAAGCGGGCTTGGTTGATTGCCTTAAATTGGTGCATTTTCACGTCGGCTCTCAGGTTTCCGATATTCTGGCGATTAAAAAAGCGGTGCGGGAGGGGGCGATGTTTTACGCCAAACTGAACAAACTTGGCCATCCGGGCCTGGAATATATCGACGTGGGCGGGGGTTTGGGGGTGGATTATGACGGTAGTCGCACCACCTTTCATTCCTCAATCAATTATTCCCTCAACGAATATGCCCGAGATGTCATCTACAACATCATGGATGTTTGCGATGCCGAGGGGGTGGCTCATCCGGTAGTGATTTCCGAGTCGGGGCGGGCCCTGGTTGCCCATCATTCCCTGTTGGTGGTGGAAGCCTTTGCCAACATCAAAAAAGTTCAGATTGAAGAAGCGCCGCCAGCCCCCACCATTAAACACAAACTGGTGGATGATGTCTGGGACGCCTATCAGAATATCAGTGAAAATAATCCTTTGGAGGCCTACCATGACGCCCAGCAGTACAAGAACGAAGCTCAGTCTCGTTTTGAACTGGGCTTGCTGGATCTTGAAGTCAAGGCCGAGATTGAACGTATTTTCTGGCTGATCGGGGTCAAGGTACTGGCGTGTTTTCAAGGGGCGGAATATATCCCCGATGAGATTGTTGATCTGGAACGTAAATACAGCGATCAGTATCTCTGTAATTTCAGCGTGTTTCAGTCACTGCTCGATCACTGGGGCTTTGGTCAGCTTTTCCCGATCATGCCCCTGCACCGGCTCAACGAAAAACCACAACGCCGTGGAACCTTGGCCGATATAACTTGTGATTCCGATGGAGTGGTAAGCAGGTTTATCAGCCTTCACGAAGAATGTGCCGATACTTTACCGCTCCATGAACTTAATGATGATCCTTATTTTCTGGGGGTTTTCCTCACCGGGGCCTACCAGGATATCATGGGCGATTTTCATAACCTGTTTGGTCGGGTTAATGAAGCCCACGTCTTTCTCGATGAGAACGAAGAGGGGGGATACTATATCGAGGAAACCATTCCCGGCTCAACCATGGAAAAGGTGTTGTCTTTGATCCAGTACGGCGAAAACGAGCTGGGTCGCAGGATAAAGCGCCAGTTTGACCAGGCGATCAAGGAAGACCGGTTACGCCCCAACGAGGGCATGCGCCTGCTCAACGAGTACAACCGGGGCTTGAAGGGCTACACTTACCTCAAACTTTAGGCTATCTTGAAAAATTAGCTATTTTGTTCGAGTTTACGGCACGTAAAAAAAATCACCGCAGGCATTATGGTTGATATTCCGAGGATAATTTTTTGAGCATCACGCAGAAATCGGGCGAAAGAGCAATTTTTCAAGGTGGGCCTTTAAACCAGGCGGACGTTTACGAACTGGGTCGCAGTGCGGTTAGAATCGAATCCACCGCCTGGTAGATTTCCAGGTCGTCGCCGAAAACATCCTGAATACTGGCGTGCTCAAGGAGGTCCTCGGCGATATACTGGGTGACGTAAAGGCTGATGAAGTTAGGGTCGTTAACCAGGCCGCGCAGGGGCGCAGTTTTGTACTGGATATCGAACTCTTCGGTTTCCGGCAGTGTATGGAAAAGGTTGTTGAAGACTCCGCGAATCGCTTCAACTGAAGTGGTCTCGATGATGTGTCGGTCCAGCAGACGTTGGACCAACTTGGTGGCCAGTTCCGGAGCGTTACGATCCAAGGCTTGCAACATGTTGCGCCGTTCACGTTCACGTTTGCGATCGATGGTCCCGGCTGTTTTATCGTCGAATGGTCTTGTTTGGCTGCCCATTAGTTTTCCTGTTTGTTTTGGTTCAGGCCGACACAATGACCGGCTTGATTGACTTTCTTGTTTTTTTACCCAACTTACGCTCAATAGATACAGGAAAAAAACGGAAAGAGAAAGAAAAAATGACGTTTTCTTTGATTTTTCCGGTTCAAATGAGCTACGATTTTGTGGCGACGCGATTAGTATGACCCTGAAAGAGAGATTTTCGATGAGCAATGAGAAAAACAAACAAAACAGATTGACCATTTTGTTGCCGTCGGGCCGGATGCCCTTGCCGGTGATGGCCAAAACCTATGAGTTGGCCCGACGTTATGGGCTTGAGGTTTATCTCTCCACCGTCCAGAATTTGCGGCTGATGGGTTTGAGTGAAGAGCAATTGGTCCAGGCCCGAACCGAGTTAGCTCCCCTGGGCGTGGATTTCAAGGGGCCGGGTAAATTTCCAACCCCCAAGGTGTGCATCGGTCAGCGAGACTGCGCGGCTGGGGTGCAAGACCCCGACGAGTTATCCCGACGGCTTTTTGACTATTTTCAAGGGAGGGGGCCGTTTAAGCCCAAAATAAAAATTGCGATTTCTGGCTGCCCCTTCTGCTGTTCCGGGGTCAAAACCACCGATATCGGCATCATGGGCAGCAAAAAGGGATTTGATGTTTTTGTCGGGGGTAAAGGTGGACCCAATCCCGTTGTTGGCCGTCGTATCATGCGTGCGGCCGATGCCGAGCAGGTGATTGCCACGGTGGAAACCCTGCTGGCCTATCACGATCGCAAAACCCCGAAAAAGCAAAGGTTGGCCCGGTTGCTAAACGAGGCTGATTTTCCTTTCACTGAGGTGTAGACAGTAATTTGAGACCGACAAGGTTTGAGTAAACCTAGAAAACATTGGAAATAATTTCATATCCACCCACCAAGGTGCCGACCATGCTGCCAAATCCCACAAAAATAAAGGTCAGGAAAGCTCTGAGCAGGCGATTGCGCCACCAGCCGCCCAGTCTGGTCAGATCCTGCTGCACTCTTGTAAACTCCATGACCAGGGGGGGACGGAGCACCACCTGAATAAAGACCGCGACATATCCGGCTCCGATCACCGGGGTCAAGCTGGTAATCGGGGCGGCGATAAAGGCGCCTAAAATGGTCAGGGGATGAGCCATGGCCAGGATCGCACCCAAAGAGGCGGGGATTGCGTTGGCCAGAATCCAGTACAGCAGGTTCTCACCAGCCGCGCCTGCGCCCTTGGTAATGGCGATATAGCCCAGCGAGCCCAGAATTATCAGGGGGACGGCCCCGCCCAAGAGCTTCCAGATCGGGGAGGGCGACGGCGTTTTGCTGATGGCGGTTAATTGATCTCGATTATCGTACGCAAGAGCCGTTTTAATGCCAGGCACATGACCGGCGCCTACCACCGCCACCAGTTTGGCGCCTGCGGTTTCCTTGATTTTTTCCGCAAGGAAAATGTCGCGCTCGTCAATTAGTACTTTTTTGAGTTCCGGTAAATCCCGGCCCAACTGAGCCAGAAGTTCGGAAAGCAGATCGGTTTGTCGCAAATCTCGCAAACCCTCTTCGCTAATTGCGCTACGGTCGAACACCCCCGCCAGCAGGATTGCCAGCAGCGTCAGTTTGCGATGCCAAGGGGTGGCGCGCCAAGCCCGACGCATGGTGATGCCGACATCCCGGTCGCAGAGAGCCACCGGGATCCTCAGCGCTTCGGCGCTCCCGGCCGCGGCAAGCAGTTCGCTGCCCGGAGGCACCCCCAGTTTGTCGCCCAACCTTTTCTGGTAGGAGGCCAGAAGCAGGTTGATCAGCAAAGTGGCAAACTGGTGCCGCCGAAGAATTTCCTTAAGATCGAGCAATTCCCAGCTTTTGCGATTGACCAGGGCGTCGTAGCGTTTTGTATCCAACTCGAGGCAGACTGCATCGGGTTTTTGTTCGGTGATGGTCCGGGTCACCAGTTCGGCTGATTCACGGGAAATATGAGCGGTGCCGATCAGAAAAATTTCCCGCCCCGCCAGACGAATCAGGTGTACATCCGGGTGATAGTCGGGAGCGGCGTTCATCGCAAGCATCGTCCTCTTGTGCCGTTTAAGGGCATAACGGGTTCACCAGACAGGATATTCCTTAAAAAACGAAAAGGTCGAGCCAGCAGGCCGACCTCTACCCTTAACAAAACGAATTGTAAAATGAAATAGCAATATGGACAAATCACGTGCCACAAAACCGGACAAATCTATTTGTTGCTGACAGCGGAGGTGATTTTTTTTGCTTTGGTCGCAAAATCATGTTTCAATGCGGTGCTGGTCGCTGGCTGGATTTTCCGGCTACCGCCCCCGAAGTAAAAATATTATAAGTTACGGAGCAACTTATGCAATCTGCCAACATGCAATCTGCCAAAAAAAACGAAAGATTCTGCTGTTTAATGTAATATTTTTCGTCGTCTGTGTAAGTCTATTTCTTTTTCTCTGGCATACGCCGCCGGTAACCACTCCCTACCTGCCCAAAGATGATATTCACTCGCGCTTCTTGGACATGGATCGAAAAGAGGCTGAAACATTTTGCTTCTCCTGCCATCAGCCGGGCGGGATCCGCCCCCTGTCTCCTGATCATCCCACCACCCATCGCTGCCTTTTTTGCCACCGCCGATGACCGCCCCCCCCGAGCCCCAAGTGATCGATTTCTCTCCAAATGATCTGGCGGCCTTGCAGGCTTTGGGCCGCCGTCTGGGCAAACTGGTCGCAAGAGGAGATGTGATTTGTCTCAACGGCCCCCTGGGGGCGGGCAAGACCACCATGACCCAAGCCATGGCGCAAGGAATGGGGTTACCGGCTGATCAACCCGTCACCAGCCCTACTTACGGGATTATTCATGAACATTGGGGAAAACATCAGGAGGAATATCGGGGAGCCCCCCGGAGGGAACATCAAGGGCAACTGCCGCTCTTTCATCTTGACCTTTACCGCCTGGGGGGCGCTGAAGAGGAACTGCTGGAATTGGGGATCGAGGATTATCTTTATGGCGATGGGGTTTGCGTAATCGAGTGGCCGGATCGTCTGGGCCAGCTAAAGCCCGCGGTTCGCCTGGAGGTCGAAATCGAGTTTAGCGGCCCAACGGGACGGCGGGTCAGTCTACGGGATCACGCCGCCGGCTGGACCGCTCGTCTGGCCAGGGAAAGCATCTCCCAGGGGGTCTGAATTTACTGATTTTGTTGAGTATTTGTATAATCTTTGCAACACCGTTTTTAAGGTCGGTCCATGCTTTTAGCGAGTATTCTCACTGCTCCGGGCGCCAAGATGGGCAATGAATCATCGCTTGCCGAAGGGGCAGACGGGATAAAGACAGTTCTTGCAGTTCATGCACAGACCACCATGGCCCATGGCGGCGAAGCTTGAGCGGTCGATTTTTTCCCCGGCGAGAATGCGGGGCAGGGTCAGGTCAAAAACGGTAATTCGGTGAAACATCCCGCAGGCGGGCAGGCCTAATATGGGGACATCCCGCCCATGGTCCTGCGGGATGTAGCCAACCATGAACATGGCTCCGGGCAGCACCGGAGTCCCGTAGGTCAGATCAACGGCGCCGGCTAAGGCGATGCCGGCGCGGGTTACGTCGTCGGGGTCCACCGACATGCCGCCGCTGGTGATGATCAGGTCGGCGCCGGCACTCAGGCAGTCGCCGATGGCGGCGGCAATTTTTTCCGTATTATCGGGAGCTTTAAGCGCCCGAACCACCTCCGAGCCGATGGCCGCCAGTTTTTGCCGCAACACCGGCTCAAAGGCGTCCTTAACCCGACCGTGGTACACCTCGTTGCCGGTGATCACCAGGCCGCTCTTGGCCTTTCGCAGCGCGTCAACTCTGATTATTCCCGGCTTGGCTACCTCTGATTTGGCTATTTCCGAGGAGGCCATTCCGGTTATCCTTGACCCAGCTATTGCTGAGGCGGCCATTTCGGAGCTGACGGTCATGGCGTTGGCGATTGCGGGTTGAGCCGTACTTGAACGGACGCCAGCGATGGCCACGGCCTCTTCGACGATTAAGCGGCGGCCCACCAAGGGAATCAGCCGGGTGGCGGCCACCTGTTGCCCCTTGCTGACCAGGGTTTCGCTGTGCAAGGTAGCGCACATCACCTCGCCCAGCAAATTGAAGCGATAAAGAGCTTGGCGGTCAACCCGGAGCAGGCCGTCGCGGCCGGCCACCAAATTCAGTTTACCTTCGATCGGTTCACCGACTACCTCCACGCCAGACCCGGCCAAGGCGGTGGCCATCAGTACGGCTGCCTCGTTTTCATGGATATCATCGGCAGCAAGTTCAAGAATATAGATATTTTCCTTGCCCAACCGTTTAAGATGTTCGATATCTTCGGGTCGGATGATATGACCTTTACGGAAGGCTCGGCCTTTGAACTCCCCTTGGCGAATTTCCGTAACATCGTGGGGCAAGACCATGCCCACCGCATCGGCAATTGGAATAGTTTTATGCACGCGAGATTTTCCCGTTAGGTCCTCTTTTCGCAAGAAGCGATCCGGCAGCAAAGGGTTTAACCTAAAATGGTGTAATAGCGCCCCGTTGCACAAGGGCGACATAGAGTTTGTTGGTTTTTTTGGACTTCTCGAGAGTCCTGAACCCAGTCGCCGCAACTCTGGCACTGAACCCGGCGCAGAGGTTTGCCCGGCAGATCTTGAGCCGGAACCTCAACTTTGACCGGCTGAAGGCTAAAAAGTTGCTCCTCCGGCATTAGCCGGTAGGCCTCAAGCTGTTGTCGGGATTTGTTTTCAATTTCCGGGCAGTATTTTTTGGCCAGTTCGCGGGACTCTTCCCGCGCGGTTATGCGTATTGCCTGACCACTTTTGAGGTTCACAAAGGTGGCGGCCATAATTCCGTAATCCAGCCATTTGAGTGAGCGTTTGCCCAAAGAGCAGCCCGTGACGCTTTGAATGGCATCGGTGGCGCAACGATCGATCTCCACCAGGACGTAAAAGTCTTTGCGTTGACGGCCCCGTGGATCATCGATGCCGATTGCTCGCAAGCCAATCATGGCAAGACGCACGCCGATTACCTGACCCGCGCAGATGTGCCCGTGAATGGCGGTGGATTTTGCCAGTAATTGCTCAAAATCTTCCATTCGCTAAAACCTCGTAGGAAATTACGAAAATACATGATTTAATGATGGGCGATCAAGAGTTCCGGGTGGGCCAAGGCCAAATCGCCTAGCAACAGCAACAGCCGGATCAACTGTGCCAACTTAAGTCAAACTCGGGGTGAAGTCAAGGATAGCCGCCGGAAAACACCACGAGCAATCAGCCGAGGAAGTGATCTTCCCCCGTTTTCACGGACACTCCAGTTAAGTTAGGCTGCCCTGGCCTCCAGTTCAAAAGATACTGGTGAACGGTATCCCAGCGCTGAATGCCTCCTCTGACGATTATAGAACATCTCAACATATTAGAGAGCCTATAATTAACTTTACAACAGAGCCTTTTTCTGTTATCAGGTTTCCACCTGAGACAAGGAGGTGGAATAGATATGAGAAAAACAAAGCTTATGGTTACACATCCTGAAGTAACAAGTGAAGAGTTGGATGATTTTGTGTCTGGGAGAGGGCTGATTCGCATGGGGTTGAGGATCGCCGTTTTGCAGGGGGTGATCGACAAGGCACCGATTGATCAGTTGAGTCGTCGGCATAATTTGTCTCGCCAAGGCATTTATGATCTTGTAAAGCGGGTGAACGAGAAGGGCATAAAGGGAGTAGAGGAAGAAAAGCGTTCCGGTCGCCCCAGCAGTTTGACGCCGGAAATATCTAAGAATCTGAAGGAAATCTTGCTGCAACCGCCGACGAGTCAGGGATATAGTCAATCCCGTTGGGATGGTCCTCTGGTCAGAACGTACATTAAGGAGAAACATGATATCGATATAGGGCGTAGTCAAGTCAATAATTGGATTCATAGCATTGATTTCTCCCTTCAGAGAGGACGTAAAAAGTATAGCAAAGCAGACCCTGAAAAACAGGAGGCATTTGTCGAGGCTTTAAGAAAAACTCCAAAATCAGCAACCTGATGAAGCGATTCTTTTTTTCAGACGAAGCGGGCATTCAATTGGATCCGACTATTGCCGCCCAATGGGCGCCCAGGGGATGCCAACCCCTGTTGCCTTCGGACAGTACACGGGAGCGCGTTAACCTGTGCGGCATAGTTGATATCAACACCATGGATGCCATCGTTCAAAGAATCCCCAAAGGAAATGCTGAAAGCTTCATATCGATCATGGACTTGATAAAGGAAAGTTACCATAGTTATTCGCGAATCTCATTATACGTCGATAATGCTAAATGGCATAAGGCGAAACTTGTCAAAGAGTATCTGTCCCAGCAGGAGACTATCGAGTTAAACTTCTTTCCGCCTTATTCTCCGGAACTTAATCCCACGGAATGGGAGTGGCATGAATTGCGACGTCAGGCAACCCATACAAGACGCTTTCAGTCCGATGACGAATGTTGGCAAACAATACAAACTCACTTTGAAACCAGAAAGGGGAAAAACAAGCACAAATTATGTCAACTTATTTAATGGTTCGCATATATACAGGAGATTCAAAATGTTAAATGATGCTGTAATACTTATCACCGGCGGCACAGGTTCCTTTGGGAAAAAATGCACGGAAATCATCTTAAAAAGATACAAGCCAAAACGACTTATCATTTTTAGCCGCGATGAACTCAAGCAATTTGAAATGTCACAGGTCTTCTCTGATAAGAAATATCCCTGCATGCGCTATTTTATTGGCGATGTGCGGGACAAGGAAAGACTATATCGTGCGTTTCACAACGTAGATTATGTCATTCATGCTGCCGCCCTCAAGCAGGTTCCGGCCGCTGAATACAATCCTTTTGAGGCTATAAAGACGAATATTCTTGGTGGTCAGAATGTAATCAATGTGGCTATTGACCGAGAAGTCAAAAAAGTAACAGCATTAAGTACTGACAAGGCAGCTAATCCCATCAATCTTTATGGCGCTACCAAGCTCTGTTCAGACAAGCTTTTTATAGCCGGCAATTCCTATGTCGGCCGCGATCAGACCAGGTTCTCGGTCGTCCGATATGGTAATGTGGTGGGAAGCAGAGGAAGCGTGATCCCCTTTTTTCTCAAACAGAAAGAAACTGGGGTACTTCCTATTACTGATCCTCGCATGACCCGTTTTTGGATTTCTCTTGAACAAGGAGTCGACTTTGTTTTACAATGCCTGGAACGAATGGTTGGAGGCGAGCTTTTCGTCCCCAAGATACCGAGCATGAATATTATGGATTTGGCTAAAGCCATTTGTCCGGAATGCAAAACAGAAGTAGTTGGCATCCGGCCCGGCGAGAAACTGCATGAAGTCATGATTTCCAAGGATGACGCCCGAAACACCATTGAATTTGACGACTATTATGTCGTAAAACCCATGTTCAGATATTTTGGTCGCCGTTTTTGTGAAGACGGAGGAAAGCCGGCGCCTGATGATTTTGAATATAATTCCGGCACAAACTCCTGGTGGATTACAATCAATGAATTAAGAGAGATGCTTTAATTTCATGATTCCATACGGTAGACAGTTTATTGATGAAGACGATATCCGGGCCGTCACAGAAGTCCTTCGCTCCGACTGGCTCACCACCGGTCCAAAAGTGGTGGAATTTGAACAGGCAATTGCGGATTATGTGGGCGCAAAATATGCCGTAGCTGTAAGTAGTGGCACTGCTGCCCTGCACTGTGCCATGTACGCCATTGGCATCAATCCCAGTGATGAAGTCATCCTTTCCCCCATTACCTTCGCCGCCACAGCCAATTGTGTCGTTTATCAAGGCGCCACACCGGTGTTTTCCGATGTAGAACCCGATACCCTGTTGCTTGATCCTGAGCAGATTGAATCGAAAATTACGTTAAATACCAGAGCAATTACAGTAGTAGATTACGCGGGACACCCGTGCGATTATGATTCCCTGAGAAAAATCGCTGACAAAAATAACCTTGTTTTGGTAGCCGATGCATGCCATGCCTTGGGCGCTGAATACAAAGGTAAAAAAGTGGGTTTCCTTGCTGATCTTAACATATTCAGTTTTCATCCCGTAAAGCACATAACTAGCGGAGAAGGTGGAATGATCACCACAGATAATGCCGATTATGCCAATCGCATGAGGATCTTCCGAAACCATGGTATTACCCGCGACCCTAAGTGCTTTAGCCCTCTGTCCTCTGCCCTCCGACCTCCGGCCTCCGATTCCTCATGGTTTTACGAGATGGTTGATCTTGGCTATAACTACCGCATCACTGACTTCCAGTGTGCTCTCGGCATTTCCCAGTTGCGAAAGCTGCCAAAGTTTCTGGAGCGCAGGCGTGAGATAGCGGCCTTATATGACGAAGCTTTAGCGGACATCCCCGGAATAGAACCTCTCGGGCTCCGCGCCGACGTCTTGCCCGCCAAACAATTCGCGCTCCACGCCCCACGCTCCAGGCCCTCTAACCATGCATATCATCTTTATGTGATCAGGATTGATTCAAACGTTCTGGGCATCGATCGAAATTCTCTTTTTGCCAAACTGCAGGAAAAAGGCATAGGCGTAAACGTTCACTATATACCCGTACACCTGCACCCGTTTTACAGGGAAAAATATCATACCGGCGCCGGCCTATTCCCCATAGCTGAAGCGGCTTATGAACAGATTATTTCTATTCCGATGTTTCCGGGGATGACGGATGCAGATGTGGAAAAGGTGATTAAAACAATGCAAACAGTTATTCACCATTACAGAAATGGAGATTGTTAACGAACTAAGAGTTTTGGCGGCGCGAAGCCGCCGCCAAAACTCTTAGTTCGTTGTGGAAAACCGATTTTGCCAAACTTTACTGTAAGCAATTCAGTGATTTAGAATTAGTTCAGGAGAAGCGTTTCAAATATATAGACAACAACAACATAGACTCAATGTTCTTGCTCAAAAAAAAGAAGTGTAAAAAATGATCAATAACAATAAAGTCATTGCTGTTATCCCTGCCAGAGGCGGAAGCAAAAGAATCACGCATAAAAACATTAAATCATTTTGCGGCAAGCCGATAATTGTCCATTCTATTGAAGCTGCAAAAGATGCTGGTATTTTTGATCGAATAATTGTTTCCACCGACTCAAAAGAAATCGCGTCTATAGCAAAAGAGTTTGGCGCCGAGGTTCCTTTTATACGGCCAGCGGAGCTGGCGGATGATTTTGTCGGCACGGATGCGGTCATTCTCCATGCTTTAAAGCAACTTACGGAAGATGGAGAAGAGATAGATTATATCTGCTGTATCTATGCTACAGCCCCTTTTGTTAAGGCTGAATATATAATTAAAGGCTATAACATATTACGCGACAATAACGCAACATCCTGTTTTTCCGTAACGACTTATCCTTTTCCGATTTTTCGTTCCTTGAAAATAAACAACCAAAATCGGTTGGAAATGTTCTGGCCGGAATATAGGGAACAACGTTCGCAGGACTTACCGGAAGCTTATCACGACGCAGGGCAATTTTATTGGGCAAATGCAAAAAAATATCTGAAAGAAAAACAATTTTATTCAAAAGATGCCGTCCCTGTTATTTTGCCACGTTATCTGGTGCAGGATATTGATACGCCTGAAGACTGGAAAACAGCCGAAAAAATGTATTCGGTCTTGCAGATGGATAAAAGCTTTACAGGATGATTTGTTGATTCGAGATTAGGGACTGGTTAATTTGGAAAACAGAGACTTGGTTGATATTGAATATATCAGGAAGCGGTTCATCGATGGTGAATATGCCATTAGCGACCACGCAATTATTGAGGCTCGAAAGGATGGAATTGTTCCCCGTACAGTTGAAAAGTTGGAGTGGGTAGCTATAAGTGGTGAGGTCATTGAGAAATATATTGATCGAAAAAGGGTGTTGATATAAGCTGAATTAAAAGAAGATAAATTGCCGGTTCATATTGTTGTTGATTACTCTTTTTGGGAAGAACCGGTCATTGTAACTTCGTATGTGCCGAATAGCAGATATTGGATCAAGTGCAAAGTCAGAAAAATAAAAAGGTGAAATCATGGCTTTGATCAAGAAAAGAAAGTGTCCTGAGTGCGGTGGGAAAATGGAGGCAAAATTGATCAACCTGAACTACAAAAGGGAGGGCGTTGATCTGGAAGTAGAGGTAATATGAATCCCGGCCAATGTTTGCACAAAATGTTTTTACAGGATTATATATGGAAAGGTGGCCAAATATATAGACTCCCTGGTTGACCCGCTCTTTGAATCAGAAATAAGTTGCAAAGAAAAACTCTTGCCGTCTCCCCATGTAGGCATTCAATTTCCATTTTTAGACAGAGATGCCTACGCTGAGCTGTAAGCACATGAAAATCCTAATCAGGGTAGACGCCTCAGTTCAGATCGGCACAGGTCATGTCATGCGCTGCCTCACCCTTGCAGACGAGTTGCGTGAGCGAGGCGCTGAAGCGATCTTTGTCTGCCGTGAGTTTACCGGAAACCTCTGCGGTTATATTGAAGAGAAAGGCTATATTGTTCATCGTCTTCCCGTATCTGATGCGCCAGCGCAGGATGCTGAGACCAACTTAAAACATTCTGCGTGGCTTGGTACTGACTGGCAGACGGATTTTGAGCAAACCATGGCCCTTCTCTCTTGATTAAAAGACCCTGCAGACTGGCCTATCATCGATCATTACGCCCTTTAGGTTACTTATCTTGAGTCTAAGAAATGGACTACTGTATATTAAGCAACAATACTTATAAAATGGAACAATATTCTATTGTTCCAATAAGAAAAGAGGATATTTTTTTCATAAAAAAATGGCGTAATGAGCAAATGACTATTTTACGTCAGAAGAAACTGTTAACAGACCAAGAACAGCTCAGTTATTATGAAGATGATGTAGTCCCGAGTTTTTCACAAGTGAATCCCAAAATCATTCTCTTTAGCTACCTGTACAGTGACCGTTGTATTGGCTACGGCGGATTGACCAATATCGAGTGGTTATCGAAACGTGCAGAACTTTCGTTTTTGTTAGATACAAAAAGAGCGACCGATCCTGCATTGTACGAGATGGAGTTCAGTTTCTTCATTATATTCATGAAAAAAGTGGTGTTCGATGGTTTAGATTTTAATCGGATATTTACCGAAACCTATGCGTTTCGTCAGGAGCATATTTCCATTCTTGAAAAAAATGGATTCCGCTTTGAAGGAAGAATGAGACAACATGTTATGATTAAAGGAAAATTTGTAGATTCATTATTACATGGTTTTTTAAAGGAACATCAACATGCTTAAAGGACAACGAATTTTTGTTAGCGGTGGCAATGGTGTAATTGGCAATGCTTTGGTTGAAAGATTACATCAGCAAGGTGCAATTCTATATGTTGGTGATTTAAAACCAAGGCCAAACCATTGGTCCAAAGATATTATCTATCGACAGGGGGATCTTAATTTTATCACCAAAGACGAATTGCAATCCTTTGCGCCGACGTTTTTCTTTCATTTGGCAGCCACCTTCGAGCGCTCAAATGAAACTTATGAATTTTGGGAAGAGAACTTTCAGCATAATGTAAATTTGAGCAACCACTTAATAACACTGCTCAAGGATATGAAATCGCTAAAAAAGGTGATTTTTGCATCCAGTTATCTTATTTATGATCCACAGCTGTATACTTTCCCCCAACCAACTGCCAAGGCTTATCGTCTTAAAGAAGATGATAGGATTTACCCGCGCAACTTGACCGGTAGCGCTAAGTTGAATCATGAAATTGAACTTAAATTCCTTGGTGAATTCAAACAAGATAAATTCCAAGTTATTTCCGCGCGCATTTACCGCAGTTATGGCAGAAATTCCCGCGATGTTATTTCCCGCTGGATTCGTTCCTTGTTAAATGACGAAACCTTAACTGTTTATGCTAAAGAGGGTATGTTTGACTACATCTATGCGGATGAGGTCGCAGAAGGTTTGATGCGCTTAGCTTTAAAGCACAACGTCAATGGAATTGTTAATATAGGCAATGATAACGCAAGAAAAGTTACCGAGATATTAGAAATATTGAAAAAACACTTTCCTCACATGAAAACTGTTGAGGTTGACTCTCATATTAAGTGTGAAGCTTCGCAAGCCAATATGGATCATTTTTACAATCTGGTGGGATGGAAGCCACAACGTCAGTTAGAGGATACGATCCCGGAAATTATTGAATACGAAAAAAAGAATCAGTTTAGAGTGTCTGGAGCTGAACCTGAAACTTTCAACATATTAGTGACAAGCATATCACGCAAAATGCCTTTACTTAAAAGTGTGCGAAAAGCTGCTCAAAAAATATTGCCGGGTATAAAAATTTATGGTGGTGATATAGACTCAGCCTGTATCGGAAAATATTTTACGGATGATTTTTGGCTTATGCCACCGGTTTCTAAATTAACGGAAGATGACTTATTAGCGTATTGCCAGCAAAATAATATTCGTTGCATTATTCCAACGCGAGATGGCGAATTGACTTTTTTCTCTAGAATAAAAACAAAACTGGCTGCCCATAATGTCCATGTGATGGTTTCTGATTTAAACAGCGTGGCGCTTTGTATGAATAAATTAGCTTTTTTCGATAAATTTCATCAAGTAGGATTGCCGGTGGTTACGACAACGGATCAACTCGAATTGTTGACTCCTTGTGATAGTTTTGTCGTTAAAGAACGCTATGGCGCTGGTTCACATCATATGGGAATAAACTTAGATAAAGCTCAGGCCATTAGGCAAGCAGGGAGGTTGGAATATCCTGTATTTCAACCTTACATTAAAGGCAAAGAGGCTAGTATCGATATTTACATTTCCAAAACCGGCAAGATAAAAGGCATGGTTGCGAGAAAACGGGATACAATTATCAACGGTGAGTCACAAATAACGTCAACTTTTAGAAATGAAAAATTGGAACAATTATGTGCTGATTTTGTGGGAAACATGTCATTTTATGGCCATATACTTTTGCAAGTCATCATTGATGAAACAAGTGCCTTTCATATCATAGAGTGCAATAGCCGTTTCGGTGGAGCATCAACACTGAGTTTGGCTGCCGGGCTGGATAGCTTTTACTGGTTTTTACTCGAAAGCCTGGGGGTTGATATTCAAGAATACCCGTTTTTACGTTCAAAAACTGAAAAAGTACAAATTAGATTCCCAGAGGATATTGTTATCAATGGATAAAAGAGTTTTTAAAAATCGGTTTGGCTTTTATGAAATTATTAATAAACCAACGCTGGAAGAGTTAAAAAACTATTATGCCGAAAAGTACTATCAAGAGGCACATGGTAGCTATGAAAAATCTTATTCAGAGGATGAGATCTTATATTTTAAGAACAAACTATCGCAAAAACATATCATTATCAATGAATTACTGGGAAGTAATCTGCTTAAGACATTTTTAGATGTTGGAGCCGGTGAAGGTTGGGCATTAGACTTTTTTAAAAAGCAAGGCTGGCATTGCGCTGGTCTGGATTATAGTGAATTCGGTTGTAAAAAATACCATGATAGCTGTTTGGCTGATATGTTAGTTGGTGACATATATGAGAATCTGAATAAGTTGATAGTAAAAAAAAAGAGATATTCAGTCATTTTATTAGATAATGTTTTGGAACATGTTATCAATCCGCTTTCTTTATTAAGTAGTACAAGAGAATTGATTGACGAGGGGGGGGTATTAGTTATTGAGGTGCCTAATGATTTCTCTGCCATGCAAAACTATCTTCTTGAGCAGAAATATATTTCTCAATCATTTTGGATTGCGTATCCTGATCATCTCTCTTATTTCAATAAAAATGGGCTGATTAATTTATGTCGTGAGGCGGGTTTTCAATGTAAAAGAGTTATAGCTGATTATCCGATTGATTTTAACCTTGTAAATAAAAACACTAATTATATTGAAAAGAAAAGTGTTGGCAAATCTTGTCACCGGAGCAGGGTTGAAATTGAGAATTTTATGCACCGTCTCTCACCTGAGAAAACGATAAAAGTATACGAGGCAATTGCAGAATTAGGTTTGGGACGGGAACTCATAGGTTTTTTCAAACCAATATAATCGTGGTTTTTAAAAAGTAAGGGGAAAAAGGAAATGAAAGTTTTATCTGGTTCATCGCAAGCGGAAATTCAGAAGCGAGAAGAATTCTTGGAATTGTTTCGAGATACTCCTATTCCAGATAGTGAACTTTTAAGCAATCTTGGTCTTTATTTAAATAGACAAACCTTATCCCGAATTTTATTCATGCATCAATTATATGAAAAAATTATTAATGTGCATGGCATCGTTATAGAATTCGGTGTGCGGTGGGGCCAAAATCTCGCTCTTTTTGAATCATTTCGAGGTATGTATGAACCCTACAACTATAACAGAAAGATTGTAGGGTTTGATACATTTTCCGGTTTTCCAAGGATTGATAACCAAAAAGATGGTAGTTATATCGGAAAAGGTGACTACGCTGTTTCTGAGGGATATCTAAAATATTTAAATAAAATACTTGATTATCACGAAGCAGAAAGCCCTATTTCCCACAAAAGAAAATATGAAATTATTGAAGGTGATGCGGCAGAAACGATTGGGAAGTATTTTGAAGAACATCCCGAAACGATAGTTGCATTGGCTTATTTTGATTTTGACATATATCAACCAACAAAAATTTGCCTTGAAGCCATAAGAGGATGTTTGACTAAAGGAAGTGTTGTTGCTTTTGATGAACTAAATTGTCCTGAGTTTCCTGGGGAAACCTTGGCGTTAAAAGAAGTTTTTGGGTTGGACAAATACGCTATCAGGCGTAATCATCTGAATCCTTTATGCTCTTACATAGTCATTGAGTAATAAAGCAAATTCTATGCGTGCCTTGACAAAGACATTATGAGTTTTAAAAAGCCCAGCCATCTGAATCCGAACAATACTATAGAGGTTATTGTCTTTGATTTGGATGATACCCTGTTTGAAGAAAAAAATTTTGTCCTTAGCGGATTTGATGCTGTTGCTGCAGATATTGCCAAAACTGCAACTATTAAAAAAGAAATTGTTTTTAATTATTTGTTGGAAGAATTTTATAAAAAGGGGCGTGGTAAGATATTCAATGCTACATTGAAGCACTTTGGCTTGATTGATACACCTGACGAAATTGCTCGTTTAGTTCAGCTTTACCGTCAACACTCAGCTGATATTGCCTTTTATCCAGGAGTGAAATCATTATTAAAACGGCTACACAAGAACTTTTATTTAGCAGTTGTCACTGATGGTGCGACAGAAACACAAACCAATAAAGTTAAAGCACTATGTTTACAAGAATTAGTAGATTATGTTGTATACTGTTGGGAAATCGGTGCTCCAAAACCGGATACAAAAGGCTATGCTATGGCATTAGATTACTTCAATATACCTGCTAATCATACCATGATTATTGGCGATCACCCCATCAATGATATAGGGGCTGCAAAGAAATTAGGCGCTTGGACGACACGGGTTCATACCGGGCGGTTTAGCCAATTACCTAATTTAGAGAGAACAAAACCAGATTTTGACATTAAAATTGTTACTGATATTGAACAAATACTTCCTTTTTGTCACCGGTCATGAGAAAATGCACCGAACGTGGTCACGAAAGCAGATCGGCTGTGCAATGTGGAGAAATACCAGCGCCATGCGGCGCGCACCGACCCCCGAGCCGGCCACTACCAGCGGGGACTGCCCACCAAGGCGGGCGAAGTGACGCTGAAGGTTCCAGAGCTTCGCCGTCAGACCTTGATTGCTAATCCATTTATAAGTGGCGTAACGCTGAAGAAACACGGAGGCATATTTTTAATTCTGGACCGATTTTATTGGATGAACATCGTAGATGGTTCATGGAAAGCCTTGAAAACCCTAACCGACAGATATTAATTGCCGAACTGTGCGGAAGATCTGCCGGTGTGCTTCGCTATGATATTGACGGGCGGTTAGCGGTAATTTCGATTTATAATGTGCCAGGCATTAAGAGTTATGGAATTGGAACGCAGATAATCCGTGCATCACATAACCTATGAAGAGAGCCTGATAGATGAACCGTGAAAATGAAATTAGTGTCGCTGATAAAAAAATTGGCTCCAACCATCCGCCATTCATCATAGCCGAGATGTCCGGCAACCATAACCAGTCGCTTGACCGGGCGCTGGCGATCGTTGAGGCTGCTGCCAAAGCAGGGGCACATGCCGTAAAGCTCCAGACCTATACAGCCGATACCATGACCCTTGATATTGCTGAAAAAGAATTTTTTATCAATGATCCGGACAGCCTGTGGAAGGGCAGATCCCTTTATGATCTTTACAAAGAGGCATACACCCCGTGGGAGTGGCACAGGCCGATTTTTAACCGATGCAAAGAGCTGGGGCTAGTAGGTTTTAGCACACCATTTGACGACACAGCGGTTGATTTTCTGAAAGAACTTGATGTTCCCTGCTATAAGATCGCCTCATTTGAAAACACGGACATTCCGTTGATACGTAAAGTTGCGGCCACGGGAAAGCCGATGATTATTTCAACCGGCATGGCAACAATCGCGGAACTGGATGAAACAGTGCGCACAGCGCGTGAAGCAGGATGCAGGGATCTGATTTTACTCAAATGCACCAGTTCCTATCCGGCAACACCGGAAAACACAAACATCCTCACCATCCCCCATATGGCTAAACTGTTCGACTGCCAGATTGGCCTGTCCGACCATATAATGGGCATTGGCGCGGCCGTAGCTTCTATCGCGCTTGGCGCAACAATGATTGAAAAGCATTTTACATTAAGCCGCGCAGACGGCGGCGTGGATTCAGCCTTTTCCATGGAGCCGGATGAGATGCGCTCCCTGGTTGTCGAAACCGAAAGGGCATGGCAGGCATTAGGCAAAATAAGCTACGGTCCCACAGAAAATGAGAAAAAATCACTCATCTTCCGCCGTTCGCTCTATATCGTGCAGGATATGAAAAAAGGCGATGTTTTTACAAAAGAAAATTTAAGAGCAATTCGGCCGGGCCCTGGCCTATCGCCTAAATATTACGATATCCTCCTTGGCAAGAGCGTAAAGAGAGATGTAAAGCGCGGAACCGTAGTTAGCTGGAAGCTGGTGGGGTGATGGTAAGATGAATAGCTGTCTTGCTGTTTTTGTTCGAGTTCAAGGCCTGCGAAAAAAATTACCGCAGGCATATGGTTGATATTCCGAGGATAATTTTTTGAGCATAACGCAGAAATCGAGGCGGTTGCCGACGAAAGAGCAATTTTTCAAGGTGGCCTTAAGTTCAAACGGGAATGATGTTATGCAAAAGATTCGTGTTGGAGTCATTGGGGTAGGGCATCTCGGGAAGTTCCATGCCGCCAAATATGCGGCGATGGAAGAAGTCGATCTGGTCGGGGTGGCCGATCTCAACCGTGAGTTGGCCGCCGAAATAGCCGGCAATTACGGCACTATTCCCTTTACGGACTATAGTAAACTGCTGCCTCTAGTTGATGCGGTCAGCGTGGTTGTGCCCACGGTGCATCATAGCCGGGTGGCCCAACATTGCCTGGAACAAGGCGTGGATATTATGCTGGAAAAGCCGATGACCACCACCCTGGCCGAAGCCGATGAGTTGATTGAACTCGCGAACAGGCGAGAACTAATTATTCAGGTGGGCCATGTTGAGCGCTATAACCCGGCGATCGTCGCTCTCGGGCAATTTCTCACCCGACCGCTTTTTATCGAGTCGCATCGGATTCATACTTACAAGCCCCGCGGGCTCGATGTCGATGTGGTTCTCGATTTGATGATTCATGATATCGACATTATTCTAAGTATTGTCGATGCACCTATCAATTTCATCCATACCGTGGGCGTGCCGATTATAACTCCCAACACCGATATCGCCAACGCCCGGATTGTTTTTGCCAATGGTTGCACCGCCAACATTACCGTGAGTCGGGTATCCAAGGAGAATATTCGCCGTTTGCGAATCTTTCAGCCTAAAAGTTACCTGGCAGTTGATTACGCTGATAAATCCTTGATGGTTATCCGGCTCAAGGACCAGCTAGACGACCAGGGTCTGCCCCAGGAGGAGGTTATCCGTATTGACTTGTCGGAACGGGATGCCCTGGAGGCTGAATTACGGGATTTTGTGCAAAATGTCCGCCAGCGCACGACCCCCAAGGTTTCCGGCCCCCACGGTCGTCAAGCCCTGGATGTCGCCCAGGAGATTATGACCCAGATCGCCGCCAATTTTCGCAAGTATCGCGCGACCCTGTAGAAGCCGATGTCATCTCCCCACGTCCTGATCGTTGCCGGCGAAGCCTCCGGCGACATGCACGCCGCCAACCTGATCAAAGCCATGCGGGCTCGGCGACCTGATCTCAAGGTCAGCGCCATGGGCGGCAGCGCGCTGGTGGGGGCGGGTGTCGATTTGCTCTACGATTCGTCGCAACTAGCGGTGGTGGGGCTGATTGAGGTGCTCGGTCATCTGGGGGAAATTCTGACAGCCCGCAGACTCCTGGTGCAATTTCTTGGTGAAAAACGGCCGGATCTGCTCATTCTCGTCGATTATCCCGATTTCAACTTGATGCTGGCCGCCGCCGCCAAAAAACTGGGAATTTCGGTTTTTTACTATATCAGCCCCCAGGTCTGGGCCTGGCGGCAGGGTCGGGTTCGCAAAATCAAGCGTTTAGTTGATCGCTTGGCGGTGGTTCTGCCCTTTGAGCAGGATTTTTACCGTAGCCGGGGCATGGATGTGGACTTTGTCGGCCACCCCATGGTTGACGAACTGGGCGGCTCTAATTTAACCTCGGTGGCAAATACTCCAGCCACACCTGCCCCCACAGCGCACGAGACGGCCCTGGTCCATCAAGCCGCGACGCTTACTTCGGTCGGCGAGTCATGGCGGATGACGCACGGCCTGGCACCCGCTGGCGAAGGTAAAATCATCGGCCTACTGCCCGGTAGCCGTCGGCAGGAAGTTGCCACCATGTTGCCGGTTTTTTTGGCGGCGGCCCGGCTGCTGGCTGCCGCAAGGCCCGTTCCGCCGATTTTTCTGCTGCCCCTGGCTCCCGGGCTAGGCCGGGAAATTTTGCAGGCGAACGGTCTGGATCTATACCCCGATCTTGATATCCGCATCAGCGGCCATCATGACCGACACGGCATGATGGCCGCCTGTGACGCGGCGATGACCGCCTCCGGCACCGTCACCCTGGAGTTGGCAATCCATGGAGTACCGATGGTGTCGGCCTATCGGGTTTCCTCCTTCACCTACTTTGTTGGCCGCTTGTTGGTCGATGTCCCGTTCACCACTCTGGTAAACCTGGTGGCCGGTCGGTCGGTAATTGCGGAACTGATTCAGGATCAGGCCAATCCCGCCATGATCAGCCGGGAAGTCGCCGATTTGCTGGACAACCAGGAACGGCGTCGGGCCATGGAGCACGGCCTAGCCGAGGTCCGCCAAAAACTCGGCGGTCCCGGGGCCTCGCAAAGGGCCGCCGTCATTGCCCTGGGCATGCTTGAGACGTCTTCCTACCCTTGAACTTTTATACCTGGCGAAACAGGCCGTGGCGTTGGTAGTTGACGTTGCGGGAGCCGGAGTGCAGGGTAAGGCGCAACCGGCTGCCGGGTTTGGCTCCTGTCAGCTCTCGGCCCTCATGGTCGTGGATGGCCGTTACCTGGCAGACGAGGTTGTTAAGGTCTTGACCGAGGTATTCGATGCTGTCTCCTTGATTAAAAGGGTTGCGGGCTTCTACCAGAGGGGAGGAGCCGCCCTGGCGGATGATGGCGACCGGGGCCCAGTTCGGCTTGATCGTGGTTCCCTCGTAAAGCATGTCTTTTCGCTCCGGTGGGGAGTGAAAAAAGTTTTCACTTTGGCCTCGGCCGCCGATCTTGGCTAACTCGGCGATAAATTTCGGGGGCAGGGGGGCGTTAAGCCCGTGCTCCTGCCAGAAATCCAGGGCTGCTCGGTAGAGGCGGACCACCGTGCCCACGTAGAAAAGGCTTTTCATTCGGCCTTCAATTTTTAAGGCGTCGGCCCCGGCCCGGATCAGCTCGGGCAGGCGAGTCAGCAGGCAGAGATCCTGAGCGTTAAAAATATAACTGCCCCGAGAATCTTCCTCGATAGGGAAGAACTGATTGGGGCGTTTTTCTTCCTCCAAGCGGTAACGATAGCGGCAGGGATGGGCGCAGTCGCCCCGGTTGGCATCCCGACCGGTGAGATAAAGGCTGAGGAAACAGCGGCCGGAATAAGCGATACAAAGAGCCCCATGGACAAAAACTTCCAACTCAGCCCGCACCCGCCGGCGCAGAGCCGTGATTTCGGCCAGGGAAAGTTCCCGGGACGGATTGATTCTTGCGACCCCCTGAGCTTCCCAGAAGGCCGCACTTTCAGGGTTGGTGACATTGGCCTGGGTGCTTAGATGAATTGCCAGTTCGGGGACTTCGCGCCGGGCGATGGCCAGAATGCCGGGGTCGGCGATGATCAAACCATCCACTGCGATGGCCTGCAAAAAGCTGAAATACTCGGTCAATCCGCGCAGGTCGCATTGATGGGCGAAAATATTGACCGCCACATAAACCCGAACTCCCTTGCCGTGCGCCAAGCTCACCGCCTGTTGCAATTCCTCTTCGGTAAAATTACCGGCATTGGCCCGCAAGCTGAAACGGTTGCCCCCGAGATAAACGGCATCGGCCCCGTAATGAATGGCCACCTCCAGTTTTTCCTGATTACCCGCTGGGGCCAGCAGCTCCGGCCGATGGCCGGTGGTCGTGATGTTTGAATTCCGTGAGGTAACCTTCATGAATACTATCCCTTAAAATGGTCGTTGTTTGGTGTCCGAACGGAAACTTAGGAACAGCGATTAGCTTTTAACCACTAATTTTTTTTGTTTCCGTCAACATTGTTCGTTGTTTATGGATTTTTGCCCAAAAGACAGGATGTTTTAAGCAAGTAATTTTTTTCTGTCGCCTGCCGCCGATTTTGGTAAAGTGCGGAGCATGTCGCCAAATAAACTCCCTTTAGATCACCAACACGACAGCGCGGGACGTCAACTATACCGGAAACGAGTTGCCGTGGCCATGAGCGGCGGGGTGGATAGTGCGGTGAGCGCCGCCCTCCTGCATCAGGCGGGAGCCGAGGTTTACGGAGTCTTTATGCGCTTGGCGCAGCGAGAGGTTGATGCCCATCAGCGGCGGGCGGAGGCGGTGGCTGCTTATCTGGGCGTCCCGCTGACGGTGCTGGATTTGACTGCACCGTTTCGAGCCGGAGTTCTGGATGTTTTTACTCGACAGTACCGCGCTGGCCTCACTCCTAACCCCTGCGTGATCTGCAATCGTCGGATCAAATTCGGTCTGCTCTGGCAACAAATGATTGGCCAAAAAGCTGATTTTCTGGCCACCGGTCATTACGCCCGTTTGCTGACCGATGGGGCGGGTGGTTTTACTCTGCACCGAGGGCTTGATCCGGGCAAGGATCAGTCCTATTTTCTTTGCCGCCTGCGGGGCGAACGGTTAAGTCGGATTCTCTTCCCCCTGGGCGCAAAAACCAAAGCCGAGGTCTATCGTCGGGCCGCCGTCTTGGGCCTAAGCGGCCACCATGGTGGTGAAAGTCAGGATATTTGCTTCCTGGGCGCTCAGAGCGTAACGGACTTCTTAACCATTACCAGCTCAGGGGCAACGGATACCAGCTTAAAGGCGACGAAAAATAGTGCCGGAATTATTGTCGATATCACCGGTCGAGAGCTGGGCCGCCACCGGGGGGTGCATGGCTATACCATAGGTCAACGTCGGGGCCTGGGTATTTCCGATGCCACTCCTTACTACGTTGTAGCTCTGGATGCGGTTCGCAAGCTGGTGATAGTGGGCAAACAGCAGGATCTTATGCAAAGGGAGATCCTGATTTGCGAGCTCAATTGGCTCTCAGCGGTATCCCCGGATCTCCCCGCCTCCTTTCTGGTACAGCTTCGTCATCGCCATCAGCCGGCCCCGGCCCTGCTTACGCCGGTCGGCGACGGAACCTTCATTGTTCACTTCGCTGAACCCCAGCGGGCTCCGGCCCCCGGTCAGTATGCCGCCCTTTATCGAAAAGATCAACTTCTGGGTGGAGGTGAGATTATGATTTGCTCCAGGCCTTAACCCCAGGCCTTAACTTGACCTGTGGTCTAAATCCCACTATGGTGATCCTACTACGATAATCTCAGCGTCATCTTTTATCAACTCGCCTGAGTCTGCGGTTTTGCGTTGTAAGTGCGGCAAAGAGCAGGTGTTTTTGCCGTTTTTTTGTTTAATCATCCACATTCAATTACTAGGGGGAAAGCGTATGGAGTTTCAGGTTGAAGGCCGCAATTTGAATATTCGCAAGGCTTGGCAGGAAAAGATCGATATCGAAAAGGCGCGGTTGCTTCGTCATCATGCTGGCTCGGTTCATCGCCTGCGAGTGAACATTGAGGAAACCGCCGGTCACAAGAGTGGTGGCTACGAAGTCCGCCTGGTGGCGGGAGTCCCTGGCGATACCGTGGTGGTAAGTCGTAAGGGCGAATCGGTGCTAACCATTCTGGGCGAGGCTTTCGATACCCTGGGCCTACAGTTAAAGGAGTTTCAGCGCAAGCGCCGTCAATCCTACGCCAAGGCGCCGGCTTTCGAGGAAAAAGTCGAGGAAAAAGTGGACGAAGTCTGATTTTTCTTTGTTCTTGAATCATTGTAACCCTGCAACTCTGCAACTATAAAACCCTACAATTATGAAACCACCGGTGCAAGTCGATATCGGCGAGGCTTACCTGGGTCAAAGCCCGGAAACTCTCCACCAGAGAATTATCGCCCGCAAGGAGGAGTTGGCCGATCGTCTGCTCCTGCTTTGTCATCACTATCAGCAAGAGGCGGTATTTCGTTATGCCGATGTTAGCGGCGACTCGCTCAAGTTGGCTCGGAGCGCCGCGGAAAACCGCAATAAAAGCCTGGTTGTCTTATGCGGTGTCCACTTTATGGCCGAGGCGGCGGATATTCTTACTTCCGACCGACAACAGGTTTTTCTGCCCGATCTGCGGGCCGGTTGTCCCATGGCCGATATGGCCTCTCGATCCGAGGTCCAGCGGGCCTGGCAGGAACTGGCCGCTCATATCGCCGTTGCCAACCTGGTGCCGGTGACCTATGTTAATTCCTCGGCTGAAATCAAGGCCCTGGTAGGGGAGAAGGGCGGATCGGTTTGCACTTCGTCCAATGCCGAGCGCGTTTTACGGTGGGCCTTAACTCGAGGTGAGCGGGTCTTTTTTTTCCCCGACGAACATTTAGGCCGCAATTCCGCCGCCGCTATCGGCATTGCCGACAATGAGGTTCTGCTCTGGCGTCGGGGCCGGATTTTGGGCGGCAACAGTCCGGATCAGGTTCGACGGGCCCGAGTCATCCTTTGGGATGGCTACTGTACGGTCCATTTGCAGTTTCAGGCGAAACATGTACAGGCCTGGCGGCGTCGTGACCCTCAGGTTCGGATTATCGTGCATCCCGAGTGCCGCCGGGAAGTGGTGCGCCTGGCCGATGAGTACGGTTCCACCGAGACCATCATTCAGACGGTCAACCAATCGCCGACTGGAGCCAAATGGGCGGTTGGCACCGAAATTAATCTGGTGCGTCGCCTGCAGGACCGGAATCCCGACAAGGAGGTTCACTCTCTTGCGCCCTTTCAATGTCTTTGTTCCACGATGTACCGAATCAAACCCGCCTATCTGCTTTGGGTCTTGGATAATCTGGCCGATGACCGGGTGGTCAACCGGATCAGGGTCCCGGCTGCGACGGCGGCGGCAGCCCGGCTGGCCCTGGACCGGATGTTGAAGATCTGAATTTCGCTAAACTTAATAGCCCTGGCGAACGTTCTTTCGCATCTTCACTTGTTCTTATCGTGAGGCACGGAGTATGCGGCGAGTTTATTTTGACAATAATGCCACCACCCCCCTGGGGCCGGAAGTGCTCGAAGTTATGCGCCAGTGCCTGGAGAAAGACTTTGGCAATCCATCTAGCGGCCATTTTTTCGGAGAAGCGGCCCGGCGCCTAGTGGAAACCTCTCGCGATCAGGTCGCGGAGATGCTCGGTTGTGTCCCGGATCGGGTGGTTTTTACCAGTGGGGGCAGCGAGGCCAACTGTCAGGCGATTTTCAGCGCGGTAATGGCCCGGCCCCAAGGGCGCCATCTCGTCGCCTCCCGGGTGGAACACCCCTCAGTCCTTAAGCCCCTTGATTTTTTGCGGACCCAGGGCTATGAATTGGAGCTGCTGCCGGTGGACGGGATCGGTCAGCTTAATCCCGCCGATTTGGCTGCCGCCATCCGGCCCGATACCGTGCTGGTTTCTCTGTTGGCGGCCAACAATGAGACTGGGGTTATCTGGGATGTGGCTGAGTTGGGGGCGATTTGTCGGCGAAAAGGTGTGCTTTTTCATTGTGATGCCGTGCAATTGGCTGGTAAAGAGGAGATTCGGGTGGATGAGTGGCCGGTGGATTACCTGAGCCTGTCCGCCCACAAGTTGCATGGCCCTAAGGGTTGCGGGGCCCTTTATTTGGATCAGGCGGCCCCGGTAAGCTCCCTGGTGATGGGAGCTGATCAGGAGATGGGCCGACGGGCGGGGACGGAAAACGTGGCTGGAATTGCCGGCTTTGGTTTAGCCTGTGAGCTGGCGAGCCGCCATCTGGTCGCCGGCGGTCGCGCGGCAATGGCCAAACTGCAGCGACGGCTGGAGGAGGGGATTGCTCGGACCTGTCCCGGGGTTCGGATCAACGGAGCAGGGGCCTTACGGTTGACCAACACGGTCAATGTCAGCTTCGAGTATTGTTCATCGGCCCAGATGGTTCAGGATCTCGACGACCGAGGTTTTGCGGTCTCGGCGCACGCCGCCTGTCACAGTGGCGACCTTGATCCTTCGCCGGTCCTGACGGCGATGGCGGTGCCGGAGACTTTTCGTCATGGTACCTTACGAATCAGCCTGAGTCGCTCAAACAACGCAGCGGAGGTCGAGGCCTTACTGGCGGTGTTGCCGATTGTGGTGGGTCGATCACGCCAGGGTTTTGTTTGAACGTAAAGGTTCACCAGCACCCCATCTTCGCCCATTTTGAACTTCTCGCATAGTAAACTATGCCTCGGAGTTCCAAATGAACGAATCTGAGGTGCTGGTGAACTTTTACGGCTCCGAATTTTGCTAAGTTTAATCGTCCCGGTGATCTGAGATGGTTGAGCAATCTTGAATCTTGACCCTTATTTTTTGCACGTAACAACGGAGGGTATTGGCTAGATGTGTGGAATTGTCGGTTATGTCGGGTCGCGGTGCGCAGTGCCGGTTCTCCTGGAGGGCCTCAAACGTCTGGAATACCGGGGCTATGATTCGGCCGGCCTGGTTTATCTGGAAAAAGGTTGCCTGATTAAACACCGGGCTCAAGGCAAGCTGGCCAACCTGGAGGCCAAACTTGATCGGGTACGAAAGTTCACCAGTCATATCGGCCTGGGCCATACTCGCTGGGCCACCCACGGCTCCCCCTCAGAGCTCAACGCCCACCCCCACAGCGATTGTAACGGGGAATTGGTGGTAGTCCATAACGGGATTATTGAAAACCATCATACCTTGCGGGAAGAATTGCAGGCCGGCGGTCATGTTTTTCGTTCGGAAACCGACACCGAAGTGTTAGCTCATCTGATTGAGGAAGCATTGGCCGGTGATCGGAGCAGCCTGACGGCGGCGGTTCGCCGGGCCTTGAAAAAAGTTCACGGTTCCTACGCGATGGGGGTAATGTGGAACGGGGAGCCGGAGCTGCTGGTCGCTGCTCGCTGGCAAAGTCCGCTGGTTTTGGGCCTTGAAGAGGAGGGCGGTGGTTGTCTGCTGGCCTCCGATATTCCGGCCCTGCTGCCCTACACCCGCCAGGTGATTTTTCTTGAAGATCAGGAGTTGGCGGAAGTGCGGGCCGACGGTTGCACCGTCCGCAAGTTGAGCAGCGACCGGATAGTGAAAAAAAAGATTCATACCATCGACTGGAGTCCGACCATGGCTGAAAAGTCCGGCTACGCTCACTTCATGCTCAAGGAAATTTTCGAGCAACCCCAGGCGATTTTAAGTACTTTCCGGGGGCGGGTGGATTTGGAAACCGGCCAGATCAGCCTGCCGGAAATGGCTCTTTTCGATCGCGAGCTTAAAGGATTGCGGCGGATAGTTCTGGTGGCTTGTGGCAGCTCCTGGCATGCCGCCTTGGTGGCCAAGTACTGGCTGGAGAGATGGGTCGGAATTCCGGTGGAGGTGGATATCGCTTCGGAGTTTCGTTACCGTCATCTGCTGCTGGATAAAAAAGTCCTGGTGGTGCCAATCTCTCAGTCCGGAGAAACCGCCGACACCCTGGCCGGCACGCGCCTGGCCCTTAAGTCCGGCGCCCGAGTGGTGGCAATTTGCAATGTTTTAGGCAGCACCATTACCAGGGAGGCGCATGGCACTATTTATACCCATGCCGGGCCTGAGATCGGGGTGGCGTCCACCAAGGCCTTTACCTGTCAACTGGTGGCCCTTTTTCTCCTGACCCTTTATTTGGCCCAGGTGCGGGGGGTGATGACGGCCCAGGAACGCCAGACTATGATCGAATCTTTGGTGGAGCTGCCGGCGCTGTTGGAGCAGGAACTGGAGAATTGGCAGACCGAGATGGCGCGGTTGGCTGAAGATTTTGCTAAATGTCGGGATTTTCTTTTCCTGGGACGGGGGAATAATTTTCCCATAGCTCTGGAAGGAGCCCTGAAACTCAAGGAAATATCGTACATCCATGCCGAAGGTTATGCCGCCGGCGAAATGAAGCATGGCCCCATCGCCTTACTCGACCGGGATATGCCGGTGCTGGCCCTAGCGCCCCAGAATGGAGTTTACGAAAAGATGATCGCCAATGTCGAGGAGGTCAAGGCCCGCCATGCCCGTCTGATTCTGCTGGGCAGCCGGGGAGATAAAAATCTTGCTCGACTCAGCCGCCATGTCGTTTATCTGCCGGTGGTGGCGCCGGACATTACGCCGATTGTTTACGCTATTCCTTTGCAGTTGCTGGCCTATCAGATGGCCAGGCTGCGGGGCTGTGACGTGGATCAGCCTCGGAATCTGGCCAAAAGCGTTACCGTGGAGTAGTCGCGCAGCTCCGGTTAATGTCGTTAGCGGTTACATTTATTTCTGAGTGAATCCTAATGGATCTGCGGTGAAAGTTTAAGGGTGAAATTATGATTATTCCGGTTTTACTGGCCGGTGGTTTCGGGACTCGCCTCTGGCCGTTGTCGCGGGAGCTTTATCCCAAACAGTTGTTGTCGTTAGTGGGCAAAGAAACCATGCTCCAGCAGACCCTGCGCCGGGTCGAGCGGTTGTCCGAGGTTGGACGACCCATCGTGGTTTGCATCGAGGCCCATCGTTTTATGGTGGCCGAACAGTTGCGGGCCATCGGGGTGAAGGCCGATATCATCATCGAGCCGGTGGGTCGGGATACCGCTCCGGCCGTTGCCGCCGCCGCCCTGCAAGCCAGGGCCAAAGGCGAAGATCCTCTGCTGCTGGTCTTACCCTCCGATCACTTAGTCGAGCAGGTCGATGTTTTTGCCATGGCTGTGGCGGCGGGAGCCTCCCGGGCTGAGGACGGCTACTTGGTCACCTTTGGTATAGTTCCGGATCGTCCGGAAACCGGTTACGGCTATATTCAGCGCGGTCGGCCTTTGGCAAAGTCCGTTGCCACCTCCCCGGTTGCGCCCGAGGTTGATGACCCCCACCCTCACTCTCACCGCAACAGCAATAATAACGATAGCAGTAACCGCGACCACGGCAGTGCCGGCGATCACAACGATACTCCCATTTCGGCGCTCAAAGCAGAGGTGGGGCAGGTAACAAGCAGTTTGACGTCCGGTCTTAACTCTCTAAATGATCACGCGGAGAGTTGGTTGGCTTACGCAGTGACTCGTTTTGTCGAAAAGCCAGATGCCGCAACGGCGCAGAGCTATGTGGAGCAGGGCTACTTATGGAACAGCGGGATGTTTATCTTCCGGGCCTCGAATTTATTGACTCAGTTAGCCGAGTTTGAGCCGGAAATGGTCCGCCAAGTGACCAGATCGCACGGGTTGATGGTTCGGGATCTTGACTTTATCCGTTTGGAGGAAAAAACCTTCACCGCCGCCCCCGCCCTTTCCCTTGATTACGCGGTAATGGAGCGAACCAGCGAGGCGGCGGTTCTGCCTCTGGCTTGCGGTTGGAGTGATATCGGCTCTTGGAATACCCTTTGGAATATCGGGGATAAGGATGGGGATGGCAATGTTTTTCAGGGCCAGGTGATGGTTCGGGACAGCCGCAGTTGCTACGTTCAAGCCGAAAGCCGCCTGCTGGCCCTGCTGGGAGTTGATGACCTGGTAGTGGTGGAAACCACCGATGCGGTGCTGGTGGCCAGTCGCGACCGGGTGCAAGAGGTCAAGGAGTTAGTTCGAGAGTTGAAGCGGCAGGGCCGGAACGAGGCGGTTCTCCATCGCCGGGTTTTTCGGCCCTGGGGTTCCTATGAATGTGTGGACATCGCGGAACGATTTCAGGTTAAAAGACTCGTGGTTAATCCCGGGGCCTCCCTGTCCCTTCAGTGCCATTATCACCGGGCCGAGCACTGGGTGGTGGTCAAGGGCACCGCCGAGGTCGTCACCGGCGATAATACCGTCTTGCTCAGTGAAAACCAGTCGAGCTTCATTCCGGTTGGGGTCCGGCACCGACTGCGCAACCCCGGACTTATTCCACTGGAAATCATCGAAGTTCAGTCGGGCAGCTATCTCGGCGAGGACGACATCGAGCGTTTCGACGATATCTACGGCCGATAACCACCCATCCCGTTTTGCCATTTTGCGGCCCAAGCCGGGGTTCCCGTTTTTTTAACTACCCCAGATTACCGTGGTGGGCGCGCAATGCCTCGAGATAGGAGCCGAAAAGGTCATGGTAATCCTGGAGGGCCTTTTTGAGAATCAGGGACATTTGGGCGAGATCTTTTTCGTTGACCACCAGGTTGGCGCTGTAAGCTAAGGCTTCCAGATCATAAAGGGTATTGAAGTCTGGACTGATCAGTATGTAGAGCATCAGGCGGCGACCGGCCATGGGCAGTTTAGTCATGTGGAGATGAAAATCCGAGACTTCAAGCTTGGCGCTTGCGCCCGCATTTACGCTCGCGCTCGCACTCGCAAAAGCCGAGCTGAATACCACCGCGGCGAAATTAACAAAGCGCATCCTTTTTTTTGCGTCCTCGACCGAGACTGGAAATTCTACCTGATAATCCAAATCCTCCAGGGCCTTAGTCACCAACGTGCGCTTTTCATCGGCAGTCATCAGGACCATGGCCAGGCGATCGCCCTTGAGCGCCTGGTCTTCGTCCACCATCTTTCCGGATTGTAGCCAGGTGATATTTGGTGGTTCCGGGGCCATCGGGGCAACCTTGACCGCCGCAGCTACGGATTGCGCCACCGCCGCCGCTGATGGGGTTGCTGTTTCTTCTCTGGTGGAATCGGTTATGCTTATCAGGTTGTCGGCCTGGTTCAGGTGGATGGACTCCTTGCAGGTGGGGCAGCTGATTTTTAGGACTTTTCCGGTCGGCAGTTCGCGCAGGGCCTGTTTAATCTTTTCCTGCTGAGCTGCGGTCGGTTGCAGCTTGTTTAAGCAGTGTGGACACGATAACAACATCTGATTCTCATCCTCCTGTTTGTCATTCTTGCCGGTCCTTGCTCGGTCCGGGTAAGTTATCTCGACAAACCGTGGTCGAAGCCGGCCGCGGGGTTTTTTGCCGCTCAAGGCTTACTCATCAACTATACGGACTTTCCATTTCTTCCACTTCTTCCATGCCTAGATCCTTGATTTTAGTGGTTTCCTTGCCCTTGGCCGCTTTGATTTGGTCCAGCCCACGGTTGATGACGCTCCGGCGGCTACAGTAGGCGACGGCGGTTGCCTCGGTGATCAAATCTTGCTCGTAGAGTTCCAGTATGTGTTGATCAAAAGTCTGCCCACCGAAAGCCCGGGAAGAGGCGATAACGTCATAGAAATTTTTGTCATCACGTTCACCGTGAATAATCAAGTCGCTAATCCGCAGAGACTTGCGCATGATTTCCAGGGCCGCTACCCGACCGCCGCCCACCTTGGGCAACAGGCGTTGGCAAATCACCCAACGGATAACACCCACCAGGCGGTTGCGGATCTGGGTCTGTTCTTCTTGCTCGAACATGCCCAGAATTCGGCTGATGGTTTGCCCCGCGTTGACAGTGTGGAGGGTGGAGAGTACCAGATGACCGGTTTCCGCCGCCGCTAAGCCAATTTCTAAGCTGAGTCGGTCACGCATTTCGCCAACCAGAATAATCTTGGGGGCCTGGCGCAGGGCGGCCCGCAAGCCTGAAGCGAACTTATCGAAATCTTTGCCCAGCTCCCGCTGATTGAAGGTGGCTCGTTTATGGGGATGGATGAATTCGATGGGGTCTTCGAGAGTGACGATATGGTCGGCCCGTTCGTCGTTGAACTTATCGAGCAAGGCGGCCAGGGTGGTGGATTTGCCTGCACCACTGGCCCCAGTGATCAGAACAAAGCCGTTGCGCTCTCGGGTCACTTCGTTGACAATCGATGGCAGGTTGAGTTGGGCAACGGTTGGAATACTGAGGGGTAGGCGTCGTAGGATCGTAGTTAGATGGTTCTTCTGGTAAAAGATATTGACCCGGAAGCGGGCTTTGTCTTCCAGGCTATGGGAAAGGTCGCAAGAACCATGTACGATCAAGTCGTTGAGCAGCCGTTTGTTGCCTCTAATCAGATTAAGGGCGAACACTTCAGTCTGGAAGGGGGTCAACTCCTTGACCGGCGGGGTGACTGCCACCGGGATGAGACGACCGGCGGCTTCCACTTGCGGGGGACGACCCACGGTGAGGTTCAAATCGGAGACATGGTCATGGGATTCCAGCATGGTGGTGATCCAGTAGTCGACTTCCGGTTCTTTCATTTTTTAAGCTCGCCTTTCATATTGATTTTTTCTTTTTCGATATTCCACTCAAACTTCATGAGTCTAACTATACCTCATTGTAGGCGGGATTATGATTTTTTGGTGGGGGCGTAAAATGAAATGTCGGTTGCAAGTGCGGCTCCTGGCCGATGACGGGGAGTTGTCGCCAAGTTATTTGCAAGCGACAGCTTGCTATTGCGTCAGCTTGTTGTTCTGTTGGCCTGTTGCTCTGTTGGCTTGTTGCTCTGTTGGCTTGTTGCTCTTGACAGAGCCCGGCAGTTTTTTTATATTGCCCGACTCAGGCTGCCACATAATAATGGGGAAGCGGTCCGATATTACCGGAGTGGTGAAACAGGTAGACGCACGGGACTCAAAATCCCGCGGGGGCGACCCCATGTCGGTTCGATTCCGACCTCCGGTACCACAGCATACAGTATAAATGGGTTCCCGGTTTCAATGTTGAAACCGGGAACCCATTTATATTTTTAGTTGGTCTCAGGGTGTTGATTGCGGCTGGACCGCACCCTGGGTTTTGTAGGTGATAGCCTGCATGATTGGCCCGATAATATCGGTGGGGACCGGGAAGACGATGACTGAGCTTCTGTCGGTGGCAATATTGCTAAGGGTCTGGAGATAACGCAACTGCATGGCCTCCGGTTGACGAGACAGGGTCTGGGCGGCCTCCAGCAGCCGTTGTGAGGCCTGCATTTCGCCCTCGGCGTGGATTATCTTGGCCCGTCGTTCGCGCTCGGCCTCGGCCTGGCGGGCGATGGCCCGAATCATGCTCTCGTCGATATCGACATGCTTGATCTCGACACTGGAAACCTTGATCCCCCAGGAATCGGTCTGGACATCCAGGGTCTTCTGAATATCCAGACTCAGCTTTTCTCGTTCGGCCAGCATTTCATCCAACTCATGTTTACCAAGCACCGAGCGTAAGGTGGTCTGAGCCAGTTGACTGGTGGCCATCAGATAATTTTCCACCTGGATGATGGCCCGCTGCGGGTCAATCACCCGGAAATAGACGACAGCGTTGACCTTGACCGAAACGTTGTCGCGCGAGATCACGTCTTGGCTGGGAACATCCATGGTCAAGATCCGCAAATCGACCCGCACCATCTGTTGCAAGCCGGGGATGATGATGATCAGGCCCGGCCCCTTGACCTTCCAGAAGCGGCCGAGTTGAAAAACTACTCCCCGCTCGTATTCCCGCATAATCCGGAAGGTATAGCCAGCCAGCATGATAATGACTGCCAGCCCCACTAAATAGAAAAAAAAGGTTTCAAACATGATCGTTCTCCTTAGGTTGTTTTAACGTCCAATTCCAGACCCTGGACTCTGGCGACCTCTACCTGCAATTCCAGACCATGAACTCTGGTGACCTCTACCTGTTGTCCCTTGCCAATCGGTCCGCCGCTTTTGGCTCGCCATAGTTCGCTGCACACCCTGATCCAGCCCCGGCCCTGATCGTCAAAGTCCTCCAGGGCCGTGCCGATGGCCCCGATCAATTCCTCTCTGCCGGCCACCAGCGGTTTTCGGTTGGCCTTCATGGCCATGTTGATTATCAGGATCAGCAGGATGATGGTGGTGACGGTAGCCCCGACAATCAAGGGCCAAGGCAGAGTAAATCCGGGAACACTGGTATCCATGAGCATCACCGATCCGATTATGAAAGCCACTGCCCCGCCGACTCCCAGGATGCCGAAAGCCGGTATCATTAACTCCATTGCCATGAAGGCAACGCCCAGGAAAATCAGCCCGGCGCCAACATAGCTAATCGGGAGCAGGTGGAAGGCGTAGAGGGCCAGCAACAGACTGACGGCCCCAATCACCCCGGGCAGGAAAACACCGGGGTTGTAAAATTCTATAAGTAACCCGTAGATTCCAATCATCATCAGGATATAGGCCACCCCGGGGTTGGTGATGGTGGCGAGAAAACGATTGCGCCAATCGGGGTCGATGCTGATCGTAGTTGCTCCGGCGGTGGCCAGGGTTATTGGCCCCAGGGGCAGGTTGACCGTCCGGCCCTCGAGTTGGTTAAGTAAATCGAGGATATCGGTGGCCAACAAATCGACCACATTGATGGCTACAGCCTCTTCTGCCGGGAGGCTCACCGCTTCGCGCACGGCCCTTTCGGCCCATTCGGCGTTACGAGCTCGCAGATGGGCCAAGCCACGAATGTAAGCGACGGTGTCTTCCACCTTTTTGCGGGTCATGGCATCGCCGACGACCGGGGTTGGATCTGGCGTCTGGGCTGGATCCGGGGTCAACTCTTGCCCCGGCGGTTGGTTCGCTTGTTGGTCATTTTGGGCTGCGGGTTTAGCTTGACCATTGTCGTTTGTCCCCCGGGGAGTCTCGTCGGGAGTCTCGCCGGGGCCGCCGATGGCCACTGGAGTGGCCGCTCCCAAAGTAGTTCCCGGTGCCATGGCGGCAATATGACTGGCATAGAGAATAAAGGTGCCGGCGGAAGCGGCCCGGGCCCCGGAGGGGTAAACAAAGGTGGCCACCGGAACCGGGGATGCCAAAATGTCTTTGATGATTTCTCGCATGGCGGTGTCAAGACCGCCAGGGGTGTCTAGTCGCAGAACTGCCAGTTGGGCCCCCATTTCCTGAGCTTGAAGCAGAGCGCGCCGGATATAGTCGGCAGTGGCTGGACCGATAGCGCCGCTAAAGGTCAGCACCGCCACCGGAGCCTCTTGGCCGGCCATGGTCGGACTCAGGTGTCCATTATTGGCCCGGCCCTCGTAGTCATCGCTGACCGGCAAAACACTATCAGTGGCTAGACCGACCGGAGAGAAAGTTTCGGCATCGGCTTTGGGATGTAAGCTGACGGTCAGCAGAGGCGCGGCCAGCAACAGAAGCAAAAACAAACGCCGGACCAAGCTGGCAGCGGTCATGATCTCACCCCGGTTTCCTTGTCGCTATCCTCATTCGACATTACCATCGCCTGAGTCCTGATTCTTCATCATTTCACTCTCGCAATCTTATTCTCACAATTTTACCGGGGAATGTCAAGGCTTGAATAGCTCGATCTGGATATTCGATATTAAGGCTACCTTGAAAAATTAGCTATTTTGTTCGAGTTCAAGAGATGCGAAAAAAATTACCGCAGGAATATGATTGATATTTCGAGGATAATTTTTTGAGCATAACGCAGAAATCGGGCGAAAGAGCAATTTTTCAAGATAGCCGGTGCGCTCAGGATTAACCGGCCGACCTAGGTCGGGTGGTTTGCCCGGCAGGTGGCGAAAAGTAGAGCGCTGAATATCGCTTTTTCCGGTAGATTTGAACTTTTGAGACGATATTCGGCTTGAAGCAGCGCCCGTAACATTTTGCGTAATTCGGGGCTGGAAAGCTTGGCTGCCTGGAGAAAAAGATTGTAAAGGGCGTATGGATGACCGGGGAGTGACGAGGGCCAGCTCGAATCTCTTTCGGTGATCTCGTCCTTAGTTCGCTCCGGCGCGCTTTCTTGCGTGGCTGTCGCACTTTGCGATTTGGCCCTCGTTGGAGTTTTGATCGTCAGTTTATTCTCGACTTGTTCCGGGAGCGCCGGTCCGGTTTTCAGGAGCGACAGGGGCGCCTGGGATGTTAGGTGCGCCCATTGCGCCTGTTGCGTCTGTTGCGTCTGTTGCATTAGTTGCATTTGCCGCTCCCAACTTTTTCGCACTGACGGCAAATAGCTCTGCTTAAAGACGGAAAAAGGGATGCTGGTGTTGCAAAGACGATCGGCGTGGTTCTGGATGGCGCGAACCATCAACAGTTTGCGGACGTGGTTGCGCAGGCCGCCGAGAATTGCCAGGGAATGCGCCCCGTCCTGCTGCAGGCGTTCCAGAATTATGAGTCCCTCAATCAAATCGCCGCGGCTGTACGCCTCGCTCAACTCATAGATTGCCCCTTCCCTGGTTCGGCCCACCATTTCATCAACTTCCCGGTGGTTGATGATCTTAAGCTCGCCGACGTAAATGGCCAGTTTTTCGGCCTCCATCACCGCGGCCGCCGGATGAAAACCGACTCTCTCCAGCAACAGATTCAAAGCTCCGGGGCCCAGGCGTTTGCCGAATCCCGCTAGGGTTTGATTGACCCGTTCTTTGATCGGGATCATCTGGTCTTTACGTGCTGTGGTCGGGCTGCCGCTGGCCACGCTCAGATCGATGATGACCGCATGTTTTTCCAGAAATTTGTAGAGTTTTTTACGCTTGTCAACGGTTTCCGTCAGCAGCAACAGGATGTTGTTTGGCGGCAGTCCGGCTTCGATGGCGGTCATATAAGCTTTGGCGACATCGCTTGGGGGCGATTTTTCGGCCTGATTGTCGAGGGGGGGGAGGGTCGCCAGAATTTCCCCGGCCCAGGCCGTTACGCTCGGTTTGTTAAACTTGAAAAGCTCTTGCCATTGGCTGGAGGAAGCCTTATCCAGGTTGTCGGTTTGCCAGGCGTTTGGCCCCAAACCCGCCAGACCGAGCATGGTTCGCAGGTGGTTCAAGGCTTTGCCGGGATCGTCTTGTCTTACTTTTTCCGCTTTTTTCCACAAATCCTTGGCCACGGCTTGGGGGTAGAGCAAGCGGGAATCAATAACCTTGAATACTTGACGGCCGCCAAAAAGGTTGTAGGTTCGGAGTTTAGCCAGGGTTTGGAGGGGGTTTTCTCCTTCACCGTCGATGCTGTTGAGTCGGGCTTGGCGCCCCTCTTTTTCCGGCAGCAGAGCGATTTCGATGATCGCCGCCGCCTCTCGGCAGAGAAAACGATCCCCGATTATCAGGTACACTGGGGCAAATTCACCACCAGCGATTTTTTTGGTCAATGTCGTGATGTCCTGACGTTTAAAGACAGGCATAGCGAAGTCTCAGTTATTGGTAGCCGGAGTGACGGAGGTCCGTAGCGAGGTTATTGGTTCATGTCCTGCGGTTACGGTAAGCGCGACCGCGTTAGTAATTGTCGTCAACCGTCGTCACAATTGTCATCACAATTGTCGTCAATGATTGTCGCCCGAGTACTTGCGTGGTATCATAGTGCCGATGAAGAAAAAAGAAAGTGGCAAGGTGGTCTGCGCCAACAAAAAGGCGTACCATGAATTTACCATTGAACAGGTATTTGAGGCGGGCATGGCGCTCACTGGCCCGGAGATTAAATCGTTACGGGCTGGTAAGGCTAACCTGAGGGACGGTTACGCCCAGATCCGGCAAAACGAGCTTTTTCTCTACAATGTCCACATTTCGCCCTATACTTTTGCGACTCAGACCCCATCTGACCCCCTGAGAGTACGCAAACTATTACTGCACCGCCGGGAGATCAACAAGCTGATCGGTAAGCTCGAAAGACAGGGTTATACTCTGGTGCCGTTGAAAATTTATCTCAACAGTCAGGGTCGGGCCAAGCTTAGTCTGGGCTTGGCCAAGGGGAAAAAACTCTACGACAAGCGGGCGACTCTGAAAAAGAAGGAGGCAGACCGTGACCTGGAACGGGCCTTGCGCCGTCGCTAGAGCGGGCTGAGACCAAGGCCGGGACCAAAAAGCCAAGTCCTTAGCCGAGCCTAAAGATCGAGGCCAAGCCAGGTCCAAGTTTTGGCTCGACCATCCACGCCGGGTCAAGCGCCCAACTTTTAACCCGCGAAGGTAGCGCAGAAAATTGATTTTGCCAAGACACAAGGTAGACTCAAGCGCTAACAAAATCGGCGATGGTCTTTTTGGCCCGTTCGTGAATCTCGTGGTGTAAACGTTGGTATTCCTCGTTGATCCAGTCTACCAGTTCTTCCATCTTTTGCCGGGTGGCCTTTTCCTGGGCTTCATAAGTGATCAGATCGGCTATTGAGGTGATGGGTTGATCAAGGTAGTTGGTGACTCCCATCTGCACGTTAAATCGGGTCAGTCCATAAAGCCGTAGCAACATCTTGAGGATATCCCGCCACTGCTCCCGGGAAAAGGAGAGGGGTGAATAGTGGTAGTCTTTGAGATAATAGTTGCGCCGGTTGTTCTCCCAGATCATCAGGCCACGGCGGCGTAGATCAAAAAGCATGGTGTCGGGTTCACCGGCCGCAACTACCCCGATGCTGGATGCCGCCAAAGTCCGGGTCGGGTCGTTGAAAAAGAGTTTCTGTTCACTGTTTCCAGCAATCCCCGCGGCGGCCCTCTTTTTGCCCTCGGCTGATAGGTAATATTTAACGACAATTTTCATCTTCGCAGGTCCTGTATGATGATTTTTTCGTAAACTTTTACGATTTTTCCACCCTGACCGCGCAGGACTTATACTCAGGGGTGCTGGTGATCGGATCCCTAAACCCGGAAGTCAGGTCGTTGGTCAGGGCCTCTCGGTGATGAAAGGCGAGAAAAACGATGCCGTCCTGGGCCCTGGTGGTCACCCAGGACTTGACCTTGATCTGGCCGCGACGGGAAACGACCCGGACATAATCGCCGTCGTCGATCCCCAGCCTGGTCGCGTCCCCTGAACTTATTTCCAGCAGCTCCTCGGGCACCAGCTTGGCTATCCCCTCGGTTCGCATGGTCATCGAGGCGTTGTTATGATGCTCCCGTCGTCGTCCAGTGGTGAGAATCAACGGGTACTGGTGATCCGGGATTTCTCCCGAGCCGACATGATCCAGGGCAATCATCCGGCCTAACTTGTTGTAACGGGGAAAATCATCCTCATAACGAGTGGCGGTGCCGGGATGATCTTTGCTCGGACAGGGCCACTGCAGGCCTTGGGTGCCCAGCCGTTGATAGTCAATCCCCGCCCAGTTGGGGGCCAGTGACGCAATCTCGTTCATAATTTCAGCGGGATGATTGTAGTGCATCGGGTAGCCCATCCGGGTGGCGATTTCGCAGATTATCTGCCACTCAGCCTTGCCGGCAATGGGCTCAATAGCCTTGTTGACCCGTTGGATTCTTCGCTCAAGATTGGTAAAGGTCCCGTCTTTTTCGGCAAAACTGGCGCCCGGCAGGATTACGTCGGCAAAAGCTGTGGTTTCGGTGTGAAACATATCCAGCACCACCAGAAAATCAAGGGCGTTTAAGGACTTGCGAACCGCGTGGAGATCGGGGTCGGTCTGGGCCGGATCAACGCCCATCAGGAACATGCCCTTGAACTTGCCCGCTCGGGCCGCGTCGTACATTTCCAGCGACTCCAGCCCGGGTCGGGGGCTGATCGGCGCCTGCCATTTTTTCTCAAACTTGGCTCGCACTTCCGGCTCGGAAACCAATTGATAACCCGGCAACATGTGGGGAACCGCGGCCATGTCGGTGGCGCCCTGCACGTTGTTTTGGCCCCGCAGGGACATTACCCCGGCCCCGCGGCGGCCCAGATGGCCGCAGACCAGGGCCAGGGTTCCCATCGCCATGGCGTTTTCGGTGCCGGTAATATGCTCGGTAACCCCTAAGCCATAAACAATCATCGATTTATCCGACTTGGCATAAAGTTCGGCGGCGGCAATAATTGTTTCCTTGGCCACCCCGGTGAGTTTTTCCACCCTTTCCGGAGGATAGAGCAAGGCATTAGCCTTAACCTCCACAAAACCTTCGGTCCGGGTGGCGATATATTCCTTGTTTTCCCAGCCATTGGTCAGGATGACATTAAGCATCCCGTTGATCAGGGCGAGATTGCTGCCCGGCTTAAGCCCCAGCCAGATATCGGCCCGATCCACCAGGTCGATGCGGCGAGGGTCGGCCACTATTAGTTTGGCCCCGCGGCGCAACCCTTTTTTCAGGTGGAGGCCGACGATGGGATGACATTCCGTGGGGTTGGAGCCGAAGAGGAAAATGGTATCCGCCTCGGCTATCTGGTCCATGGAGTTGGTTGCGGTTCCGGATCCAAAGTTTGCGGCCAGACCGGCCACCGTAGGGGCGTGTCAGACCCGGGCACAGTTGTCGATGTTGTTGGTGCCGATCCCGGCTCGCACCCACTTAAGCATGACATAGCAATCCTCGCTGGTGCAGCGAGCCGAGGCCACCCCGCCCAAGGCATCCGGGCCGTGTTTTTTTCTGATTTCGATAAACTTACCTGCCACCAGATCAAGGGCCTCATCCCAGGAGGCCGCTTCAAACTTGCCATCTCTCTTGATCAGCGGGGTTTTAATCCGTTCGGGGCTGTGGATGAATTGATAACCATACCGGCCCTTGATACAAAGATTGCCCTGATTGGAGGGGGCGTCCAGGGCTGAGGCCACCCCGATCACCTTGCCGTCTTTGACCTTGAGATCAAGGCCGCAGCCGGTGCCGCAATAACAGCAGGTGGTGCGTACCTTGGTGGTCTCATAGGGTCGGCCCAGGCCGCGGCTCATCTTGTCGGTAAGGGCCCCGGTGGGGCAGGTGGAGACGCACTGGCCACAAAACTCGCAATTTTCCTTGCTCCGGGGTTTGGACCAGGCGGTATCCACCCTGGTATTAAAGCCCTTGCCGATCAGGTCAATGGTCCCATCCATCATCACCTCGTGGCAGATGCGAACGCAGCGGCCACAGAGAATGCACTTGTCCGGCTCAAAGGTAATAAAGTCGTTATCGTCGCGGCGCGGCAAACGGGTTTGGTCGCCGTTAAAGCGACTGCCGTCGACATTATAGCGATAAGCCAGATCCTGGAGAGTGCAGGCCCCGGTGGCTTCGCAGCGCATGCAGTCGTTGGGGTGATTGGCCAGCAGCAGCGCGAGGATGTTCCGCCTGATTCTGGTCAGCTTGGCGCTTTCGGTTACAATTTCCATGCCCGCAGCCACTGGGGTGGTACAGGCGGTCTGAGGATACTCCAGGCCCTTGATTTCCACCACGCAGAGGCGACAGCCGCCGTAAGCCTCAAGGCGCGGGTCATCGCACAAGGTGGGAATAAAGCACCCGGCCGCCCGGGCCATCGCAAGCACGGTCGTCCCTTGTCGGCAGTAAACTTCCAGGCCGTTTATTTGTGCGGCTATCATTTTTTCGTTCATCAAAAATCACCCTTAGCGCAAGCGTTCACCAGGACCGATGAGCGCTGATTTAACGGACCGTAAACGAACAGATGTGCCGCAGATTGCGGCAAGCAGCCAAGCGCCGCGTACACCCCAGTACGTAAGCTTGACTGATCGCCGCAAGGTGTGGTGCGGCTGAACGTTTACCCCTTAGTCAATGCTGCCGAAGGGGCAGGCTTCATAGCAAGACCCGCACTTAATGCAGTTATCGCGATCAATTTGCGCCACCTGTTTCTTTTGCCAGCTGATAGCTGCGGCGGGACATGCCGGCTGGCACTGCCCGCACTTCTTGCAGCGCTCAGCCGCTACCAGATACCGCCGTAAAGCGACGCAGCCGGCCGTGGGGCAGCGCCGGTCCCGAATGTGCGTTTCATATTCCGCGCGGAAATAGCGGAGGCTGGAGAGTAGCGCGTTGGGGGCGGTGCGCCCCAGGCCGCACAGAGATGACCAGGAAACATCTTCGGCCAGTTCGGTCAGCAACTCCAGATCGCCCTCTCGACCTCGGCCTTCGGTGATTCTGGTCAGAATTTCCTGGATTGTTTTCAGTCCGATGCGGCAGGGGGTGCACTTCCCGCAGGATTCGTCGGCGGAAAAGGCCAGAAAATAGCGGGCCATCTCCACCATGCAAACGCCTTCATCCATGACGATCATGCCGCCTGGTCCCAGCATCGCCCCCAGATTCTTTAAGGGGTCATAATCGACCGGGGTGTCGCAGAGCGAGGCTGGAATAACTCCACCGGTGGGGCCACCCACTTGCACCGCCTTGAGCTTGCGCGTCTTTTTTTCCATGCCGCCGCAAATATCATCAAGTATGTAGCGCAAACTAACTCCCAGGGGCGCTTCCAGTAAGCCGGAATGCTTGACATTGCCGGTGACCGCGAAAATCTTGGTGCCCTTGCTTTGCCCGGCGCCCAACTCGCGAAACCAGTCGCTGCCCCGGGCCATAATGGGCCCGATGTTGGCATAAGTTTCGGCATTGTTGATAATGGTGGGCTTGCCCCACAAGCCTTTTTGCGCCGGATGCGGTGGTTTGGCCGTTGGCATCGCGCGTCTGCCCTCGATGCAGGCAATCAGGGCGGTCTCCTCCCCGCAGATAAACTCGCCGGGGCTGAATTTAAGATCAAGGGCAAAATCAAAACGGCGGCCCATGATCCCGGAGCCAAGGTAGCCTTTTTCCCGGGCTTGGGCGATGGCCTGCTTGATAGCAATCACGGCATCGCCATATTCCGGTCGAATAAAAACATAACCCTGACCTGCCCCGATGGCGTATGCCCCGATCAATAATCCCTCGATAATGGCATGAGGGTTGTTGGCGACCAGGAACCGGCTCATGTAGGCGCCCGGACCGCCTTCATTGCAGTTGCCAATCAGGTATTTCTCCGCGCTTTTTTCCCGACGACAGACCTCCCACTTGCGGGCGGTGGGAAAACCGCCGCCCCCTCGGCCCCGCAGTCCAGCCGCCGCAATTTGGGCTACAACCTGTTGCGGACTGCGAGCTAAAGCCTGTTTGAGGCCTCGATAGCCTCCAACCTTGAGATAAGAATCGAGATCGATAGACTCCAACTGATCGCAGATGGCCAGCAGGCGCCGGGTCTGTTTGGCGATAAAGTTGCCATTGACGGCGGCCGATGACGAAGCTTGAGCCGGTTTTTCCTCGTGGTCAGACATCAACCGACTCCTTGGCGACTGGTTAATATTTTGATGGCGCCATCAGGAGTTAAGCCGCCATAAATCTGATCATCAATGCTGAGTACCGCCGCTTCGTTGCATACTCCGGCACAGCCGGCGCTCTCGATGGTGAAAAGGCCGTCAGCGGTGGTGTCATCTTCGGCGGACAGGCCGAGATCAGCCCTGATCCGCTTGCTAATCGCGACGGCCCCCTTAACATGGCAGGCAGCCCCACCGCAGATTTTCACCGTGTGTCGGCCACGCGGTTTGAGGCGGAACTGTTTGAAGTAGGTAGTGACGCCGTAGAACCGACTGGCCGGAATGTTGGTCTGGGCGGCCAACCAGAAGACGGCCGCCTCGGGGATATAACCGAACTCTTGCTGGAGGTCTTGCAGCAAAGTAAGCACGGTGCCTTTTTCTTGATGATATTTCAGGAGAAGATCCTGGTAAGTTTTTTTCTGCATGGTTATTCGGGCACCCCGTTCTACCTGGGGCAACCTGCCCCTTTGGTGGTCGGCGCTTCCAGGTCTCGCCGCATGGCCATGTCAAAGAGAACTCGCTCCTTCTTCTTGTTGATCCCCAGGGCATCGCGTTTCTTTTCAATATGTTCCATCATCAGATGGGCCATCTTGATCGGATCGCTTTCAATTGCCCACTTACCGCCATACTCATTTTCAATGCCGTTACACAGGTAATCGGTCACCACTTTGCTGTTGCTTGTGGGGAAGGTGTGGCCGAAGACCACCAGCAAGCCGCTGCCCACGTAGTACTGGCCGATGGCCAGCGCTTTTTCGCTCATCCACTCCGGCGCGCAACCGGCGGCCGGCAGAGCGCTGAAGTCATCCCCGAGTCCGCCCACGTGCACCAGTTCGGTACAACCCACCAACATCCGACTGTTGTCAACACATGAGCCTCGATGGAGCGCCGGCGGCATCCCGATGGCCTCACAAACTTCCCGCAGTCCATCGCCGGCATACTTTTGCGCAGCCTCCGGTTGCAGCAGGCCGGCCCGCCCACACTCGGTGGCCGCGCAACCGGTGGCCACCACCATGACATTGTTTTTGATCAGCTCTTTAGCCACGGTGACAATATCATTGCCCGCTTTGGTGCGCGGGCTGGTGCAGCCGACGATGACCCCGACCCCGCGAATCCGGCCATTGATAATGTTTTCGTTCAGCGGTTTATATGAAGCCCGAAAGCGCCCGCCCAGTATGTATTTTACGGTTTCGAAGGTAAAGCCCACCACAACTCCCTGGGCGTTTTCTTCAAGTTTTACCTCTCCTCGCATCGGGAAACGCTCAATGGCCCGCAGGACAATTTTTCTCGCGTAGTCCAAGGTGTGGTGATGATCAATCGGCATATGGGTGGCACCGGGAATTTTGGCCCGGTCGGAGGTGGTAATCACTTCGGTATGATAGTATTTAGCGACTTCCGGCAACGACTGCATAATGCATTGAATGTCAACCACCATAGCCTCAACCGCGCCGGTGGTAATCACCAGCTCTTGTTGCACCAAGGTGCCGGCCACCGGGATGCCGTGGCGCATGATGCCTTCAACGCCGCTGCAACAAACCCCAACCATGTTGATTCCGGCGGCGCCCACCTTTTTAGCCGCAGCTTCCAGTTCTGGTTCCTTGGAAACCATGGCCAATGCCTCGACCAAAATAGGATCATGGCCGTGGACGGTAATGTTGACCTTATCTTTAGCCAGCACCCCGAGGCCGACATTGACCGAGGAGGCAATGGGCACCGGGGCCTTGAACATGATATCCTGCAAGCCGGTGGCAATCAGGGAGCCCCCCCAGCCGTCAGCCAGGGCGCATCTGGTCGCCTGCTTGATCAGATTGCGATAATCCTGATCGTTGCCCATGTTGGTTCGGTGCATGAGTTCTACCACCTCACGCTGGATTCCGCGGGGGGTGACTCCGGTTCTTTCCCAGGTTTCCCGGAGCTTTTTGGGCGCCCGCCGCACCCCGGCAATGGGCCCATCCAGCTTGCCGAACTCGGCGATGGCTCTTTCACCGACCTCAATTGCGATTTCATGCTTGTCGCGACCCTCGATGGGGATTTCAAACATCCGGGCCATGGTATGCAGAGAGGTTTCGTCTTTGATCGTAAAATCGGTATGCCCTTTGGCTGTTTCCAGGAAAACCATAGCAATTTCGATAGCATGATCGATATGGGCGGACGAACCGGCCGCCACCATCCGGGCGAAATTTCGGGCCGCCACCGTATCGGCGGTAGCCCCGCAGATTCCGATGGTGTCCGGGATTTCTTCGATAATCATGCAGGGACCCAGCGAACAGTTACGACAACAAGTGCCGCCTGAGCCGAAGCGACAAGCGTCGAGGGCCCGATTGTTCATCCGTTGAATATAGGTTTTAACCCCTTTCTTTTCGGCATCTTCGGACAAATCCATGCAAACGTCACAGGCGACGCCCTGGCAATTCTGCGAGTCTCCCCCAGGTTTTCTTGCGATTTCCATAACCTCCATCTCTTGATTTTAGTACTCCGACAATCAACAAAGCCCATGGCTTCTAACCCGGCAGCGCCTGGTGAAATCTTAAGGCCACCTTGAAAAATTGCTCTTTCGCCCGATTTCTGCGTTATGCGAAAAAAATTATCCTCGGAATATCAACCATATGCCTGCGGTAATTTTTTTTACGTGCCGTAAACTCGAACAAAATAGCTAATTTTTCAAGTATAGCCTTAACCCGGGCACGTTTTTGCCAATGGTTACTGTTAAGAGTTGTTATGGATTTAGATGGTGTCAAGCCGGCAATCGGTATTTAATTTATTGTTTTTTCAAGCTGCTTTTTGGGTGACCAGTTTTAGCTCAATACATTTTTTCGGGCAGTTTGTCGCGCAAAGTCCGCAACCTTTGCATCTTTCAACAACAACTGAACATGTACCTTTCTTTTTTGGGTCCTGATCAAGATGATAAATGATAGCGTTTGGTTCCGGGCAAACTTTGATACAGGTTTTGCAGCCGATACATTTTTCCTGATCCACATACGCTGCTACATACATATCTCTTCCTCCACGGGAGAAGGTTTAATTAAACCCTGATTAGACCTTGATAGTCTGATGATCAGGCGGCGACCAGCGATTCAGCTTGCGCTGAGACCGCGGTCAGCACCTTCATGTTAGCTTCAATCAGTTTTTCCGCCTTGGCATATTTGGCCTTGATCGCGTCATCAAGCACTGCCGTGGTGGCTGAAGCCACGAACTTGGCCGCTCCGCCGAAACGTTCTTTCAACGCCTCCTCCACCGCATCCATGCTGACGACCTTGGTGACCCCGACCAGGGCCCCGATCATGGCGATGTTGGTTGCCAGGTCGGTGCCGCCGATCTCTCGAGCCAGCAGGGTGGCTTGCAAAAAGTAAACCTTGGCGTTTAAGGCGTCAAGCTCCGCCTGCTCATCTTCGGTGAAGGCAAAAGGAAAATCCGAATTGACGATGATAGTGCCATTTTGTTGCAGACCGGCAAAAAAAGGCATGGTGTATGATTTGCCGCTTAAGATAACATCCGGGTGAAAAACCATAATGATATCGGGGTAGAGAATTTCCCCGGTGTCATAGATCACCTCGTCGGAAATTCGCACATAGCTCTCAGCGGGAGCCAGTCTTTTTTCCGCGCCGAAAAAAGGGTTGACCGTCGCATTTTTGCCATCTATAACCGCGGCGCTACCGATGATGTGGGCGGCGGTTACCGCACCCTGGCCACCAAGGCCGGACATTCTAATTGAGAGTGTTTTTTTGCTCATGGGGATATTCCTCCTATCAAGCTTTGTCCGCTTGGTCTTTTTGCTTCTTGGGTTTAATGGCCCCGCTGGCAACCAGCAACTGTTCGGCCTCCGCGGTCATGTATTCCTCAAAGGCGTAATCATCCTTGACTCTTTTTTTGGCTAGTGCCACGGAATCAGCCGGTTTTATTTTCAGGTTGGTGGAACACGGGGTGTAGATCTGAATGTAGGTGGGGCCAATTTCCCTGGCCACCAGCACCGCATTGCGCAGACATTGACCAATTTTAGCGGTATTGGCGGTTGAGAGTTTGGCCACGTATACGCAGCCGGCCAGCTTGGCGAATTCCGTTACCTGTATCTTTTGGAACTTTTTACCGGTGGGGGCCATGTTGCGTACGGTCCCGAATTGAGTCATGCCGCTCTCCTGACCGCCGGTGTTGGCGTAAAGTTCATTGTCGAACATAACGGTGGTGATTTTTTCACCCCGAATCCAGGAATGAAGGGTCATATCAAAACCGATGTCGGCGGTCGCGCCGTCGCCGGCCATAACCACCACGTCCTTGTTTTTATCGGGAAAACGGAGCTTAAGCCCCCGTTTGAGCCCGGTTGCCACTGCATTCTGGTTGCCGAAGAGGGAATGGACATTATGAATGGCCAACTGCGGGAAAACCAGGCTGTTACAGCCGGTGGAACCGACGATGACCGTATCTTCCGGCGCGGGCAGGGAGGAAATCAGGGTGCGGAAGGCCATAGCCAGATTGCAGCCGGCACAGAGGGGATGATCTTCAATAAGTTCTTTGAATAAACCGAGGTCTTTGGCGCTTTTATTGGTGCCAAAAGGTCCATCGGCGACCAGGTCGAGGTACTCCTGCGGCATGACGTCGGTAAATGCCGGATTGATCTTGGTTATTGCTAAAGACATGGGGTCCTCCATAATGGTTCTATAAAATTAACGCTTTGATATTCCATTGATTTCCCAACTAAACGCCGCACCGGGTATCACCTTTGATGGCCTTGACAATGACATCGGGAGGCATGGTCATCCCGCCGAACACCCTTGGCCCCTTCACCATCCGGTCATTGTTGGGGATCACTGACGCGACCTCACGGGCCAGCCAGCCGACTCGATTGAATTCCGGAACTATTATTTTTTGGGCGGTTGCCAAGGCCTTCTTGACTTCTTCGGCGGGAAAGGGTCGAATCGACTTGATTTTAACCAGGCCAACCTCGATTCCTTCGCTTTCGGCCATTTTAATGGCCGCGCGGGACTGAGAAACGGCGGTGCCGGAGGCCACGATCTGGATGGGCGCACCCGGGTTTTCCCGTTCAATAAAATCACCCATCAAGGCCTTGATGTACGGTCTGGCCCTTTCAATCGAGGCCATGCACTCCTGTTGCCAACTGGCGTGGGCCGCGTAGCTGACGTAGTTTGATTTCATTACAAAGGGGTCTTTCATATAACGAAACGGCGGGGTTTCCATATCGATGGTGGGGGTCGGCGACATCGCGGGATCGTAACCTTGGAGCTTGACATCCTCGATTACCACCTTGACCTTCTGCCGGGTGTGGGTGACAAAAAAGCCATCAACAAAAACACCTACCGGGATATGGACCGAGGTCCTTTCGGCCACGGAAAAACTCATCAGGAGCATGTCATAAAACTCCTGGGCGTTTTCGGCATGCAGCATTATCATCCCGGTATCCAGCAACATGGACATTTCAATATTGTCCGGCTGAATGCTCAGCGGGGCGTTGATGGCCCGGGTCATAAAGGCGATGACGATGGGCAGTCGGGCACCAGACCACATGGGAAAGTTTTCAAAGGCTCGGAGGGTTCCGGGGCCGCAGGTGGCGGTAAACATCCTGATTCCGGCCATGGCCCCGCCGGCCACCTCGGACATTACAGCAAACTCGTTTTCACCCCGTAAATATTCCTTTACGTAACCCTCAGCATACAGATCGCCGACCAAATGCGAACTTTCACTCTGGGGAGTGATCGGGTAAACAATGGACATATCGATATTTGACCGGCGGATGGCCTCGCGCACCGCCTCGCTGCCGGTCATAAACTGCTCCTCCCTTTCGGCCTTAAAGAGCATGTACTCGGTTGATACTTCCTTGAGATTTTTAGCAGACATTTTTCAGGCCCCCTTCTTTCTGAGATCTTTTATCGCGGCCAGGAGTTCCCGCAAGGTGTCGTTGTCGGTCTCACGCAATGATGTGTTGGCCTCTTCGTGGCCCTCCTCGGCGCAGAGCGCTACGGTGTAGCAGCCGGTGCCGCCCCGGATGATTTTCAGAGCCAGATTGGCCTGATGGCAGTGAACGCCGATAAAAACGCCGACATCAATTTTATTAAACCAGATGGTCAGGTTGGGATGGTTGGGATTGATCTCCACCTCCGGGTTGATCATCGGATACTTGGGGCGATAATCCGGCATGGGAATAACTTTGGCGTTAACTTCGGCGGCGATCTCTCGAATCAGCTTACCTCTTTCCAGGGCATAACTGGTGGTTTTCCAGAGCAGTAGGGGTCCAGGGAAAAAGGTTGGGGTTGTCGCCTCCAGCAGTTTTTTGGCGATATGACCAACCGCTTCTTCTTTTTTAACCAGTCGGCCCTCGATCAATGCCTGTCCCGTCTCGCCCAAGGTAATGCCATGCATGGCGGCGGCGGGTGGCAGATAGCCCTCAGGCCCCTGCAATACTTGATACGCTTCCATTTTGTCCTCCTGTTGATCCTTTATGTTGTGAGAGCTGTCGTGAGAATTTTGGCGGACTCAAAACAGTTTTAGCCGGGGAACCTAGCACCGATTGACCAAAAGGGCAAGGGGCAATCGGTTTTAAGTGTTTAATGGTCGATAACAAGTTGTTCGTGAACTCGTCGGGCCTGGAGCACGAAGGCTTCCAGCCGGGCCTCGATAATTTGGGGGAAAATGTTCCCGTCGGTTTCCAGGGCCAGAAATGGCAGCTTGCGCTCTTGTGCGAGCAGACTGGGGAAATCATTTTTCCCTTCCGCCACCAACACGGCTTGTTTTTCGGTGGTGGTGAATTTTTCGTTGAGAATCGATTCGGCCAGGCGGTTGGGCATACAGCCAAATGGGCCGATAGAGATCACTCCACAGGAGGGATGAAGAATTTCATGAAGAGCTGCCCCTACCGTCAAAACCGCCTCACCGGCAAGCCAGGGTGAAATATGGCGGCCGCCGGCGGCGATCAATGGTTCTACCTCCACTTTTTTCTCGTAGTGAAAAAGGCCACAGGGGGCCATGATTTCTCTAACCTTGGCGTCAAAATAGCGCTTGACCCAGTAACGGATCCACCAGGCAAAATCCGGGATCCCTTCAATCCGGTGGCGGGTCAGCCAGTCGGTGTACTTGATCCACTCCGAGACCTGGGAGGTGCGCACGATGAATCCTTGCGCGGCCATCCGTTCGATGAGACCTTGAAGTGAGATGGGGTCATGGCGGACATAAATTTCCCCGATCAGGGAGAGTTTGGGGATTTTGTCGTGCGGGGTGTGCAGCGGGATCTGGCTCAAAACGGCGACCGAGGCCTTTAATTGACGGGCAACGACCGGCCAACCCAGGTGAATGACTCGGAGTATCGCCTGATGTTCTTGATCCAGGATTCTTACCCCCTCCTCTGTATCCTGGGCCCCGGCTAAGATCGAAGACCAGATCTCATTTAACAGATCACCGATGATAATGCCCCGCCAGGCCGCCAGGGTGAAGCTGTTACCCAAACCGCCGTAACTGTTGGTTGAGGTCAGCGACATCACCGCGGCATCGGGAATCCGGTGTCGGGCGATGGTCCGTTTAGCGAACACATGGTATTGGCCGAAGCGACATGGTCCCTGAGTGGTGGCCATGAAGTAAGCGGTGATCGCCCCTTTCGGTCGTCGTTGGAAATAATCGAGCATGGTGCCGAGCGTGGTTTGCAAGGGTAAGCACTCCTTGCAAGAGGAGTTACCTCGTCCCAGTTTCAGGGCATCCTCATCGGCAGGAGGCAAGGCGATGGCGCGGATACCTTTGCGGGCAAAAGCCCCGGCCACCAGATCGGTGCCGAAGCGGCCCATGGCCGGCACCAGCACCGTGACTCTGGGGTCGGTCATCGGCGCCCAGGAGCCGTCAGCCAAGCGAATGCCCAGTTCTTTTTTGCGCGTTTCGATCACCGCCGGCTTAAAATCATCCCCGCTATCCTCGTTCTTTCCGGTGGAGTCGTCCCCGGTTTGCAGCGCCTTGGAGTAAGAGACATTCAGTGATTTTATCGACAATGATTGAGACCGGGTCTGAAGGGTCGCTTGCTCCGAGCGCTTGATCAACCGCGCACTTACAACCATTGCCTCGGATAGCTCCACTGCTTGCTTTTGAGCATCAGCCTGCTGAAGCTGCCGGTAATAACGAACTATATCCAAGAAGGCCTCGATCCGGGTTTCCAGGCCGGCATCGGCGGTATGGCTGTCCAGTTCCAGGGTCAGAGATGGTTTGCGGCCCATGATGTCCCGGAAATAAGTAATCAGGAAGGAGTCGGGTCCGCAGGAAAAATTGGTGATATAGGTGCCGTAAAGTTGAGGATGCCGTTTCACGAAACTGGCCGCCTTCAGGATCATCCGGCCGCTGGCCCAGAAGATGTTCATATCGGCGGCCAAATGCTCGTCCTCGTAGGGCAGCATATCCAGGGGGATAATCAGAATGCCGCGCGAGGCGAATTTGGTTGGAATCCCCTTGTTGGCCTCGCCAACGAAGCTGTTATAAGGCCGTCCGAAGAGTACCACTCCGGTAAGCGATGGGTCTCCGTCAAGTTTGGCCAAGGCGGCCCGGCCCATCTTTTTCAGATCATCTCGAAAAGCCTGCTGTTCGGCGATCCCCGCCACCAGAGCCGTCTTGGCTCGACTAGAGTCAAGACCCAGTTGCCGGGCCAGCTCGCCGAACCGCCCAAGGTTGCTCATTATTCCCTTGCTGAAGTCGAAAACCGGACTTAAAACCGGCAGTTGCTGAACCTCGGGGAAGGCAGTGCGCAGGTAGTAAGGCTCCCCCTGGACAAAGGGGCAGACACAAGAGGCGGTGGCGTCATCAGCCACTTGCATCCCCCGAATATGAGGGAGAAACAGGGTGTCAGGCTTTTTGCTCAGCAGGTCGGCCATTAAACCGTGAGCCAGTTCCACCGGAAAACAGAAGGGGGCATTGCGACGATCAACCCCGATGGGATCAACATTTTCCGCCACGATCACGCGATAACCCAGCTCCTTAAAAAATCGGTTGAACAGTGGGAAAAAGGTGTTGATCAAAAAAGAGCGATTAAAGCCCACCGTGGGCCGGGTGTCGGTCGGGTCGGCCGGGGCAAGATCGCGGAAAACCCGGCGCTCGCGCTGCATCACCAGGTCCATTCCGGCGGTATCTATCTTGCGCCGATGCAGAATGTTGTCGTAGAGATTGCAGACGCCGCCAAAAGGGTAACTTTTGCCGTTGATCACGATTCGGGCGATCTCACAGCCCCGATCGCAATCCTTGCCCCCGCCGCACTTGAAGGGGTTGCCATACGTCACTTCTCGGGCGGCCAGCTCATCAAGGTTGAAGCGGGTTGGCGTCAGCATGTCTTGCTTGAGGCGGCGATCCACCTCCAGGGCTACTCCGAAGGCCCCCATCAGGCCAGGGTCTGGTGGCACTACCATTTTCTTGCCGGTAAGGGCGGCCATGGCTGCCGGGATCGCTTCGTTGTAGCAGACGCCACCTTGAATGAAAACCTTGTTGCCGACCGGGCGATTACCTTTGACCCGGTTGGTGTAATTCAGACAGACTGAATAAACCAGCCCGGCAACAATATCCTCGAGCGGCACCCCTTCCTGGGCCGCGCTTTTGATATCGGAACCGATGAAGGCGGCACACTGATCATTGAAATTGGGGGGCTCAATGGCCCGGTAGGCGGTTGCTCCGATTTCGGTTACGGTAATGCCGAGGCTCTCCTTGGCCGCTTCCTCAAGAAAAGAGCCGGTGCCGGCGCTGCAAGCCTCGTTCATGGCGTAGTCCGAGGGGACGCCGTTGGTGATGTAGGTGTACTTGGCGTCTTGGCCGCCAATTTCAAAAATGGTATCGACCTCGGGGTCGAAATGGACGGCGGCGGTGGCATGAGCGATAATCTCGTTGATTACGCCATCAGTCAAGGCATGCAGCCCGGCAATCTGGCGGCCGGAGCCGGTGACTCCCAAGCCCTCGATGACTATGCTTTCGGCTAGTTCAGGGCCAAGCTGCTTAGCCAGCGAGGCGTAAACCTGGCGGGAGGCCCCAACCGGGTCGCCGTTGGTGCGCAGGTAGTCGGCGGCCAAAATCGCTTGGTCAGAGCGCCGCATGACCACCCCTTTGGTCGTGGTAGAGCCGACATCCAGGCCCAGAATGCAAGGATCCCCAGCCACCGCCTGGCCCCGGGTCGAGGGTTTGAAGTCCACCAGGTTCCGAAAATCCCCCAGTGGTTTATGGTGAGAAAAACTTGAGCGTTGACCGGCGAAAATCTCGTCCGGTTGAGGCAGGGGCGGAGTTTTGTGATCTAAAGCCCAAAGAGCCGCCCCCAGAGCCTCCATCATTTCGGCCTCGGCCGGAATGGCCAGATCAGTGATCTCCCGGCGCAGGTAGTGGGCTATGGCCTGATTGGCTGAACATCCGCCGATCAGCAATACCGACGCACTGGGCATCTTTTTTATTAATTCCAGAATTTTACCGGCCATCATCTGGGAGAGTCCGGCCACCACCTGGTTCTTGGGAATCCCTTTGTTCAAGGCGTGGGTGCAATCGCTTTTACAAAAGACCGAGCAACGACCGGAAACCTGATGAAGTTTTTCCGGCAGGGTCATGCCGCTCAGGTCTTCCAAGCTCAAAGACATCCGCCCCAACTGCTGGAGAAGAAACTCGCCGGTGCCCGAGGCGCACTTGTTGCCACTCTGAATATGCTGAATGCGCCCATCTTGGTCGAGCTGGTAGACCATGAAGGATTCCCCCCCGGCGGAGACCACGGTGCGATAGGGGTGATCGGCCGGCAGGATAAAACGACAGGCCAGCTCCACCGCTTCCGGTTCGGAAATGTTGGCCAGGGCCAGATGGGTGCGAAATTTGCGACCGGTGGCCGCGACCTTCAACTCGGCCGAGGCTTCAATTTCCGAGAGCATCTCCTTGAGCGCCAGTCGCGGGTTGCCCTCATGGGAGCGCTTGCGTCGCAGGATAACCTGTCGCTTGCCGCCGGCGTCTTGAGCCAGCCCCACCAAAGAGATGGTCGACGCCCCCAAGCATATACCCAAAGCTTGCATATTTATTCCTCCGAGTAAAATGACAAAAAAAGTATCATTCATACCATTCATTCCTGTTTTGCCCCAATTTTTTCTTTCCCAGTTTTCATTTTTTCCGGCCCAACTTTCTCTGATTTGAGGCCACCTTGAAAAATTGGCGCCATTGACGCCCAACCATGAGCAAGGCGGCCAGGAGACGGGATCCCTTGGCGCTGATGCCCTTTACGCTAGGTACTGCGTGGACTGAAGCAACTTTTTGAGGATGACATCCGGATACCATGTTTGTTACTCTGCCCGTTTTACGAGTGACCCCTTCTTTTCAGGTTACTTTTAATACAGCGGCCGACCCCCGGTTGTTGCGCTTGCAAAGGGCTTTAGTGATTATTTGGGAGGATGATATGCAATGAGTATTGATGAGCAAACCCTGCAGCAAAAAGATCGGGATTTTGTCTGGCACCCCTATACCCAAATGCACGACTACGCTCAGCGTGACCTGTTGCTTGTTGATCGGGCCGAAGGACTGATGCTCTACGATAGTAAGGGTCGCGGATACTTTGACACCATTTCATCGTGGTGGTGTGTTGTCCATGGTCACGGCCACCCGGTCATTAAAAAATACGTCCGAGAGCAACTGGATCGACTGGGCCATGTAATTCTGGCCGGGATCAGCCATGAGTCGGCGATTCTGCTGGCTGAAAAACTGATAAAAATTACCCCGCCCAAGCTGACCAAAGTTTTTTATTCCGATAACGGATCCACCACTTGCGAAGTGGCGGTAAAGATGTCGCTGCAATACTGGCGACACTGCGGCCAGCCCCAACGCCAAGGCTTGGTCGCTTTAGAGCGGGGCTATCATGGGGATACCATCGGCGCCATGAGCCTGGGCGGGGTCCCGGAGTTTCACCAGGCTTTTGCCCATCTGATGTTTCCTTCCCATCGGGTCCCACCACCCTATTGCTATCGTTGTCCGGCGGGGATGCCCGAGGAGGTGCGCTCGGTTGCTGCGTCGGCAGCAACAACTGCCGACGCAGCAACCGAGACTGATCCGGGGTCTTTACCATGTGATTGCCGTTGTCTGGCTCCCTTTGAGGAGTTGCTGATTCGTGAAGGTGAGCGAATTGCCGCGTTTATCCTAGAACCGCGGATTATGGGGGCGGGAGGGTTGATCGTTTATCCGGCCCAGTGGTTGCGTCGAGCCGCCGAGCTGGCGCGGCGCTACCAAGTGCATCTGATTTTCGACGAGGTGGCCACCGGTTTTGGTCGCACCGGCACCATGTTTGCTCTGGAATCGGCCGGAGTGAGTCCGGATTTCCTCTGTCTTTCCAAAGGGTTAACCAACGGCACCTTGCCTATGGCAGTTACCGTGACCACAAATGAGATTTACCAGGCCTTTTACGCGGAGTATAATGAAGACAAAACTTTTTTTCATGGCCACACCTTTTCCGGCAACCCCTTGGCGGCGGCGGCGGCTCTGGGTTCTCTTGAGGTCTTTGAGCAAGAGCAAACCATGGCCGGGCTGCCGGCTAAAATCAGCCACCTGGATCGCTGCCTGGAGCGCTTTCGGGATTTGCCATGGGTGGGGGATTTGCGTCGCCTGGGGATGATCGCCGCCCTGGAACTGGTCGAGGATAAAAAAACCCGTCAACCCTTCGCGCCGGCTAAACGGGTGGGTTGGCATATTTTTCTGGCCGGCCTCAAGGAAGGCTTGCTGTTGCGTCCCATGGGTAATGTGACTTACCTTTGGCTGCCCCTGTCGGCGACCGGTGAAGAAATCAGCGAAATCTGCAATCGGATGTGGCGGGTTTTGAGTAATTCGGCTATCATCAACCCCGGTGGCCGCCGGTAGTGGCCACCGGTCTAATGTCGTCGGTCAATGTCACTGGCAATGTCATCGGCAATATGTCCCGGCAATGGTCATCGGCAGTGTTCATCGAGGTTTATCCGCAAAAGTGTAGCTTAAAATCAATGCGCCTGTAGCTCAGCTGGATAGAGCATCGGCCTTCGAAGCCGGGTGTCGGGGGTTCGAATCCCTCCGGGCGCACCAAATCTTGCCCCAGGATTGGAAGACGACATCTGATGTTTGATGTTTATTCTAAGGGCTACCTTGAAAAGTTAGCTATTTTGTTCGAGTTCAAGGCGTGCGAAAAAAATGGTTGACCGATGCCGGTCAACAAGGGAACTTATTACCGCAGGCATATGGTTGATATTCCGAGGATAATTTTTTGGGCATAACGCAGAAATCGGGCGAAAGAGCAATTTTTCAAGGTGGCCTTAAACAATGTGGTTTTAACGGCGAGGTGGAAATCGAGGTCCACGACAGGAAACTCATCATAAAATCAATCAGTCATTCTCGGCAAAGTTGGAAAAAAGCACTCAAAGCAACGGCCCAGAATGAGGATGACCAAAAGAAATCCAAAACGCATTAAACTCCGTGAGTCCCGTGCCCGTTGATCTTCCGAAACTCTATTTCCTTGGAGACACAGGAGCAGCGGGAATTGCTGCTCCAACCACGATTCGAAATTCAACCAACAGAAGATTGGAAAAATGAAAACAAATATCAACACAAATATTTTTCTATACCAATGCTATAATGATTGATATTTCAGCTTTTTTAGTTAAACAGCAAGAGGCAGGCAATTTGCGGCAATTGCCGCGGTTGGAACACCCCGGGGGTGGTCGGGTGCGTTTTGCCGGCGAACTAAAGAGCAGCCGGGCTGATCTCGGTCTGGCCGCAGTCGGTCTTGATTTGCTGGATTTTGCCTCCAATGACTACCTCGGCTTAACTCGCCATCCCCTGTTGCGGCTGGCGGCGATCGAAGCCCTGAATCGCTGTGGCACCGGGGCTGGTTCTGCCCGATTGATGAGCGGAGACTTAGAGTTGCATCGTCAACTGGAAGCAGCTCTGGCCAAGCTCAAGGAGCGGGAGGCGGCCCTGCTTTTTGGCAGCGGCTATCTGGCTAATATTGGGGTTATTCCGGCGCTGGTGGGGCGTCATGATGTGATTTTTTCCGATCGTCTCAATCATGCCAGTATTTATGACGGTTGCCGCCTTTCCGGGGCCAAACTGCATCGCTTTGCCCATAACGACTGCAATCAGTTGGAGGATTTGCTCAAGCGTCATCGGGGCCGCAACCAAGCCTTGATCGCGGTGGAATCCCTTTACAGTATGGATGGCGATTTCGCACCCCTAACCGAGGTGGTGGCTCTCAAGGAACGCTACGGTTGCCGCCTGCTGGTGGACGAGGCCCATGCCACCGGTCTTTTCGGCGAAAATGGGGCCGGGTTGCTGGCGGCGCGCCGGCTGGCGGCGCGGGTCGATCTGGTTATGGGCACCTTGGGTAAGGCCTTGGGCGGTTATGGCGCCTATGTCGTCGCCGATCGGGAAATGATTACCCTGCTGCTCAATCGGGCCCGGAGTTTTATTTTTACCACCGCCCTGCCGCCGACTTCGTCGGCTGCCGCCCTGGCTGCCGTAGAGTTGTTGACCACGGCGCCGGAGTTGCGTCGGGATTTGTGGCGGCGGGTGGAGGTTTTCAAAAATGGTCTCAAAGCTGGAGGGATCAAGGCCGAGCTTGGGCCGTCGCAGATCATTCCTTTGAAGGTCGCAAGCAGCGCGGCCGCCGTCCTGATCGCTGAGCGGCTTGGTCAAAGGGGAATTTACGCGGCGGCGGTGCGCCCTCCCACGGTCCCCCCGGGGGGGGCGCGGCTGCGCTTTTCCATCACCAATCATCTGGCCCCCGACGAGCTGGCCGCCGCCGCCGCGATTATCGCCGCTGAGTGGCAAAAACCTGAGTTTAACCAAGTTTGACAGCCCCAGCGAACTGACAAAATGCAAAATGCAAAATCGGGAAGTGACTTGGGCCGGAGTCAGCCTGGCCGGACCATTGTTGATCATCTGCCTGCTCAGTGGGGATTTTCCCCGTTATCTCTAGTTATTTTATCTGTTTGTGCTCCCCTTATTTCTTTATCTTTTTGTCCGAGCAATGGTCGGGTTTTTTCACCAAAAGTTTGGCGGTTTGAGCGGGGATAGTTTGGGAGCGATCAACGAGCTGGCTGAAATTATCTCTCTTCTTTTGGTGTTGCTATGGTTACGACTTTCTGCCTGGTAAGGCACGGCGCCACCGAAGGCTCCGAAGTTCCCCGCTACAAGGGGAGCATCGACGTTGCCCTTTCGGCCCATGGTCAGGCGCAAATGCGGCAAACGGCCGGGCGCCTGCGCGATTATTTGGCCAAACTGATCACGGCCCGGCAACACAGTTATCTGCGGGATATTCACGGAAAGTCTGCCGACGATAACCGGCCTGATTCCACTAATAAAAGTAACACTGATTCCGGGCGTGATCACGAGGCTGAGCCGGTCGATGACGGCCGGTCGGAGACAAGAGTTGGTCTGGATGTTGTTTACTGTTCGCCGTTGATCCGGGCGGTCCGGAGCGCCGAGATCATCGCCGCCCCCTATGGGCTTGAGCCGGTGGAGACGCCGGATCTGCGGGAGCGCCATTTTGGGGCTTGGGAGGGCCTGAGCCTTACCGAGATCAAACAGGGTTATCCCGATGCCTTTGCCGCTTGGGCTGCCGACCCGGTGCGTTTTGCCCCCCCCGGTGGTGAAAGCACCTTGGAGCTGGCCCGTCGGGCCGAAGCGGCGTTTAACGAAATTCTGCGCCGTCATTTCGGACAAAACCTGGCGGTGGTCGCCCACGGCGGTATCAACCGGGTAATCTTGTGCCATCTGCTGGGAGTTCCGCTGGAGAATATTTTCCGTTTGGAACAGGACTTGGCCTGTTTCAATATTATCGAGTTCTGGGACCTGCTCCCGGTGGTCAAATTGCTTAACGACGCCTGATCGCTAAAACAGCCGGGGGGTTCTAAATTTTAAAAATCGTGAAACTTCAATTCAGGTACTGATGCCCGTTTATCAGCTTGACTCTAAACGACTGGTCTTCCCGCCGCCGGAACTGGCCCGGTTTGACGGTTTGCTGGCAGTGGGTGGCGATCTTTCCCCGGAGCGTCTCCTGTTGGCCTACCGACTGGGAATTTTCCCCTGGTTCTCGCCGAATGAGCCCATCCTCTGGTGGGCTCCAGACCCCCGCCTGGTTCTTTTGGTGGACCAGTTTCATTGCAGTCGGCGACTGGCCCGCATCATCCGCCAGGGCCGATTCAGTTTCGGCGTCAATCAGGACTTTGCCGGGGTGATCCGGGCTTGTGCGACCGTTGTTCGCCCGGGCCAGCGGGGCAGTTGGCTGGGGGAGGAGATGATTATTGCCTATCTGCGGCTTCACAAGTTGGGTTATGCTCATTCGGTGGAATGTCGACGGGATGGAGAGTTGGTAGGAGGGGTTTATGGGGTGGCATTGGGGAAAGTTTTTTTCGGAGAGTCGATGTTTAGTCATCAGGCTAACGCCTCCACCGCGGCCCTGGCCCATTTGGTCACGATCATGCAAAACAGCGGCGGCACCATGATTGACTGTCAGGTCAGCAGCGACCATCTCCTGCACCTGGGGGCTCGCCTGATCCCCGGTCGGGTTTTTTATCAACGCCTGGCTTTGGCTATTGGTAAAAATATTGACATCGTCAACCTTGGATAGACAACTTAGGCATAAGGCCACCTTGAAAAATTGCTCTTTCGCCCGATTTCTGCGTTATGCTCAAAAAATTATCCTCGGAATATCAACCATATGCCTGCGGTAATAAGTTCCCTTGTTGACCGGCATCGGTCAACCATTTTTTTCGCATGCCTTGAACTCGAACGAAATAGCAATTTTTCAAGATAGCCATAAGTCACTAAAAATACAAGATAACTTTCTCGTAAATTTATGCCCATTTAACAATGTCGAAATATTGCGCAACCTCCAATCGTTTAATCAATCTTTCATTGTTTACTGGTAGTCGCGCTCGAATTTTTATAGACTGAACAACCTGATTTCGGTTGTTCACTTATCTTTTGTTATGATAGCAGCGGCATCGCGCCTTTTACTCCCCCATTTTTTCGAATTAGTGGGCCGGCTACGGAGGAACAGTTTTCATCGATGAGTAACTATATCGTGCTGGTAAAACAGGTGCCGGATGTGGCCCAGATTACCGATAACGCCTTTGATCCGGCAACCGGCAATCTGATTCGTTCTCGGCTGGCCAGTGTGATCAACGAACTCGATGCCCAGGCCTTGGCTTTTGCCTGGCGGATGAAAGAAATATCCCGAGACACCGCTGCCGGAATTATCTGTTTGACTATGGGGCCGCCCATGGCCGCGGAGGTTTTGCGCTACGGCTTAAGCCGCGTGGCCGATATCGGGGTGCTGCTTACCGACCGGGCCCTGGGTGGGGCCGATACTCCGGCCACCGCCAACTCCTTGGCCCATGCCATTAAGAAAATCAGAGACGAGATGTTGGGGGGAGTGACGACTATTATGTGGTCTGTGGCATGCAGTCGGTGGACGGCGACACCGCCCAGGTGCCGCCGCAAATCGCCGAGGAGTTGGGGACCAGTTGTCTGCCCTACGCCACCGAGGTGGAGTTTGTCGACGGCCGCTTTCGTTTCCAGCACATCATTGCCGGCGGCGCTCAGGTGGTGGAGGTTAGCAGTCAGCCGACGGTAATCACCGTCGCCAAGTATGATTATCCTTTATATGCCTCTTTTGCCGCGGCGCGGCGAGCTAATCGCGGGGCCTTGATCCAGTGGGGGGCCGATGACGTCAAACCTACCTCCATGGGCGCTGCTGGATCCAAGACCAGGGTGATCCGAGTTTTTCCGCCGGCTAAAACCAGGCGTCGATGTCGCCAGTTGCAGTCGGTGCGCGAACTGGCCGAGGTTCTGGGCGCTTGTTTGGCCGGGGAGGGGGACAGGGGTCAGGGGTCAGAGGTCAGAGGTCAGGGGTCAGAGCCTGAGGCAGTTTCAGCGCGCTATCTTTTGCCGGCCCGCCGCGCTTCCTGGTTTGATCGCCCTTTTGAAAGCACCGATCAGGAGTGTGCCGCCTTCAACGAACTGGCCGCGGCGCTGGCGGGCTTGGGAGTTACCGTGCCCGCGCAACTGGCTTCCGAGGAAAAAATGGCGCAGGCGCGAGAAAAGCTGCGCAACGTCGAAGGGTTGTCGGTTTCTCCCGAAGTGATCACCGAGAGGCTGGTCGGTTTGGCCCAGCGGGAGACGGCCTATCACGGCGAGGTCTGGGTCATGGCCGAACATGCGGGGGGCGAGATTAATGCCCTCACCTTCGAGCTTGCCGGTAAGGCTCGGGAGCTGGCGGATTCGCTGGAGGCGCCGATGGGGTTGGTTCTGGTCGGCGGTGAAGTGCGGAGTCTAGCCCCGCAGTTGATTGCCGCCGGAGCCGACAAGGTTTACCTGATTGAACATCCACTGCTGACCGAGTTTGATCCCATTAGCTATCGCAAGGCGGTGGCAAAACTTTTTACGGCTCACCAGCCTCAGATATTCCTTTTTGGGGCCACTCCCCAGGGTCGGGTGCTGGCTCCGATGGTCGCCTATCGGGTGGGCTGCGGCCTGACCGCCGATTGCACCGAGTTGACTCTGCGGGATGTCAGTCGCAATGGTCAGTTAGCGGTAATGATGCAAACCCGTCCGGCTCTTGGTGGCAATATCATGGCCACCATCAGCAGTCGCAACCCTTCCTGCCAGATGGCCACCGCCCGCGCCAGCGTAATGCGCCGTCGACCTGCCGACCCTGATCGTCGAGGTGAGATTGTCGAGTTTGCGGTGGAGCTAAGTAAGGCCGATTTAAGCCTTAAAATTATCGAGCGCTTAAGTAGCGTCGGGCCAAAAATTGATTTTGCCTGCGATGTTATTGTCGGGGGCGGCAAGGGACTCAGTCACCGCGAGGGTTTTGCCCGTCTGCTGAACGACCTGATAGCATCTCTGAGCGCCAGGTTCAAGGTCAAAAGCGGCAAAGGCGCATCTCGGGCGGCGGTGGAGCAAGGTTTTGTCGAATGGGCCTTCCAGGCAGGTCAAACCGGCACGGCTGTTGCCCCAAGGTTTACCTGGCGGTGGGGGTCTCGGGGGCGATTCAGCACATGATCGGAATAGCGAGTAGCCGGATCATCATCGCCATCAATGTCGACCCCCAGGCCCCGATTTTCAAGCAGTGTGATTATTTCATGGCAGGTCGAGCCGAACAGGTGATTCCGGAGTTAATCAGCATTTTAGCTCAAGCTTAAGCAAGGAACTATCATGAGCGCTGATCAGCGACAGGACTACAATAAGCAGGATTTCAATAAGGTGGATGTCTTGATTGTCGGGGCCGGGCCGGCAGGTTTGGCCGCAGCAATCAGCGCCAAGCGCTGGCGGCCGGAACTGGATGTCTGTGTCATCGACAAGGCCCCAGCCCCCGGCAACCATGTCCTTTCCGGGGCGGTGCTGGAGCCTGGCGCCCTGGCCCGGCTGTTGGACCCGATCCGACCTGCCTGGCGAGCAAGCAAAGAGGCCAAGGCGGTGCTGAGCGCTCGGGTGGAACAAGACGACATCTTGTTGTTGCTGGGCCGCAAACGCTCGTTTGCTTTGTTGCCGCTGCTGAAGGTGGCCAGGGCTTTGGGTTTGGGTTATGGCCGGATGATTCACGGGGGCGACTATGTTTGTTCGGTCAGCCGTCTGGTGGCCTGGCTAACTCAGGTGGCGATCGAACTTGGAGTGGAAGTATTCCACGGTTTTGCCGCCGCCGATATTCTCTGGGATGAAAAGACCGGTCAGGCCGCTGGGGTCAAGTTGGGGGATCAGGGGCGCAATCGGCAGGGGGAGCCGCAACGCAATTTTTTGGCCGGTGCAACCATCATGACCGATTTTATCGTGCTGGCCGAGGGTTGCGATGGCCTGCTCAGCGAAAAGTTTGTTGACAAAGCCGGGCTGAAGCGAGCCAGTGTCCAACTTTACTCCCTGGGAATTAAAGAGCTGCTCCAGGTCAACCCTGAGCAATATCGGAAATTCAGCGCTACCCGGGTGGTTCACGCTATGGGTTATCCGCTTTGGACTCCGCTGGTGGGGCCCGATACTTTTGGCGGTGGAATCATGTATCCCATGGCGGAAAATCGAATTGCCGTTGGTATCATCGTCGGACTGGATTATCGCTACTGCGACTTTAATCCCCAAGATGCTTTGACTCTCTTTAAGGAGCATCCGCGAGTTAAACAATATATTGACGGGGCGACGGTGGTGGAGGCCGGGGCCAAGATGATCCCCGAGGGGGGTTGGGACGCCGTGCCGCGATGCCCCTATACCGGCGCCATCGGCCGGGGCAACGTGGTTTTGCTCGGTGATAGCGCTGGATTGGTCAACATGCTGAAGATCAAGGGGCTGCACAACGCCATTGAGTCCGGAATTGCCGCGGCTGCGGCCCTGCGCCACCTAAGCGCCCGGCCCAACAGCGGGGCGGAAGAAAGGGGGCAAGATGGCAAACCGATCCAGTCGCCATGGTCGGCGGAGGGTGAGCAGGGATCGAGGCGCGGTTTCGCCGCGGCTTACACCGCGGAGCTTGAAAAGACTGGAGTGGTCCGAGAAATGGCCGAGGCCAAGAATTTTCGGCAAATCATCGCCAAGTTCGGCACTTTGGCGGGCATGATGCTGGCGCTGGGCGGACGCCTGTTGCCCCGCTTGCAACTTGACCCGGATTATACTCATCTGATCGCAACTCCTTACCCCTCGCGCCAACGGCCGGCCAGACCTTTCGACAAGGAAGCCTTCACCGCCCAGGCCCGCACCGGTCACCGCGAAGAAGAGCCCGGTCACCTGCTGATTTCAGGCTACGCCGTATGTCGTGACCACTGCCTGGGCAAGTTTTCCGCCCCCTGCATCAGCTTCTGCCCCGCCGGAGTTTATGAGAAAATAGGGGAGCAACCTCGCCCGGCCAATCCCTCCAACTGCTTGCACTGCAAAACCTGCCAACGTAAGTGTCCCTACGATAATATTCGCTGGACAGAGCCGGAGGCGGGCGGCGGTCCGCGCTACATCATGATGTGACAGGGGGTAGGGGTCAGTGGAAACTTTAGAACATCTTGACTTTTGGCGGTTGCTGGCCGGGCTGGGCATTTTTCTTTTCGGAATGTTCATGATGGAGGAATCCATCAAGCTGCTGGCCGGACGAACCTTTAAAACGTTGATTCGGCGTTTCACCGCCACCAGATTGCGGGGTGTTTTTTCCGGGATTATCAGCACTGCCATTTTGCAAAGCTCCTCGGCGGTGTCGCTTATGGTTCTGGCCTTTGCCGGAGCCGGGCTGATGAAACTGGCCAACGGGTTGGCGGTGATGATCGGGGCCAAGGTCGGAACCACCATGACCGCCTGGATCGTCGCGGTTTTCGGCTTCAAGTTTGAAATCGAAACCTTTGCTTTGCCGGTGATCGGCATCGGTGGTCTTGGTTTGATTTTTCTTGCCCACTCAACTCGTTATGTCAATGTCAGTAAGCTGTTGGTGGCTTTCGGTTTTCTTTTTCACGGTCTGGATTTTATGAAGACCAGTGTTGAAGGCCTGGCCACAGCCATCGATATTGCCGCCCTGCCGGAGTTGGGTCTTGGCGTTTATTTCCTGGTCGGCTTATTGATGACGGCAATTATACAGTCATCGTCGACGACAATCGCCATCACTTTGACCATGCTCTACAGCGAGATGCTGGGCTTCTCCGGGGCGGCGGCTATGGTGGTGGGGGCTAACGTCGGGACCACGATCACGGTGCTGTTGGGTTCGATCGGGGCAATTCAGGTGAAAAAACAGGCTGCTTTGGGGCAGTTGATTTTTGCCACCAGTACTGCCGCGATCACCTTTCTGCTGTTGCCGCTGCTGAGCCACTTGATTTTAGATCTGCTTGGCTTTGCCGACCATGTGGTCTTGGGCCTGGCTTTATTTAACACCCTGTTCAACGTTCTGGGGGCGATCATGTTTTATCCTCTGATTCCCCGGGTTTCGACCTTGGTCCAGCGCTGCATCCCCGAGCGTAAACTTTTGCACCTCACCCGCTACATCGATAACACCAGTCCCGAGATAGCGGAGGCGGCCATTGAGGCCCTACGCAAGGAGGTAGTCAACCAGGGCGGTTGGAGCGTTGATTTTATTCGGATGACTTATGGGGTTGACCTGGCCGAGCGCGCTCGGGATCAGGTTACCTATGATGATCTGCAACGCCTGCACGCTGAAATTTTCACTTTTTACGCCAAAACGCAGGCCCAGTCGATGGAAGAGGAGGAAGCTCGCCACCTGGAACCTTACATCAGAGCCAGCCGCAGCATTATGAATGCCACTGTCAATCTTTACGAGCAACATCAAGAGTTGGCAGGATTTCGCCATGAGGACCATGAGTTTATACGGGAAGCCTGGCGGCGTTTTTTAGAGCAGCTGACGCTGGTCGGCGAAATAATGGATAAAGTTGGCGCTGAGCCTGATCGCGATCACGCCGTCATGCTGCGTAAGGCTTTTTTAGCCGTGGAGGAGGCGGACAAACAGTTTATCGGGGCCTGTGCTCGTCAGGTGGCTGGCCAAAAAATCCGGGAGCAAGATGTTACCAGGCTGTTGATGAGCAATCGTCTTTTCACGCAATCCTGCCGGATGCTAGTGTTAAGCTTGCAAAGCCTGATGAACACTACTTGACGCTGACGGGGAAACGGCGGGATTGCCATTCGGAGAAGCCTCCACGAAGAACGAAGACGTTTTGATGACCGGCTCGTTGGGCTGCGACCGCAGCCTCGGGGGTCAGACCTCAGGATAGATTTCGGCAGTAAAAAACCAGTGGAGTATTTTTGTTCTTCGGCAGCAGCTCGGCGATGTTGATGAAGCTGGTCGGGGGAATATTGCTGGCCCCGGGGATATGGCCCCGGCGGTATTCCCGTTCGGTTCTGGTATCTATCACCACGCTCAGTTGGGGCTGAGTCAGTCGTTGCCGCAGCTCCTCGGAGCTGATGTTGTTGGGGCCCTGGGCCATGACGGCGCTGGCCGTCGCCGCCAGGATGAGCAGGGTTGTCAGGATGAATACCGGTCTTGGCATTTTGCTTACTCCTCGTGATGTCCGGGCGGAGGCGCCGGGGGATTATGATTGTTGGCGCGGAGTTTATTCGATCGTGACCAATACGTCAATTTCTGAAAAGCGCGGGGCGGAGTTTTGATGTCGACCGGCCGGGCGGAGATGGCTGATTATGGGAATTTGGCGCTGGTGGCAAAGACGGCGAAGGATCGCGCTGATTCGACGGGCAGCCTTGCCCGAAGATTTATGGGCCGAAGCTCTGGCCCATGCGTCAGAGCTGTTTGCCGGTCTTAATGACCGGGAAAAAAGAAAATTGCGGGATTTGACCACTCTTTTTCTGGCCACGAAGAAATTTTTCGGAGCCCGGGGGTTGGCGCTGACGGCGGCGATGAAGACCGTCATCGCCGCCCAGGCCTGCTTACCCATTCTCAATCTGGATTTTGATTGCTACGCCGACTGGATATCTATCGTGGTTTATCAAGACAGTTTTATTGCCCACAGAGAGGAAACCGACGCCGACGGCATTGTCCATCACGGTAGCGAGGTGTTGGCCGGGGAGTCGTGGGCCGGTGGGCCGGTGGTGCTCTCCTGGGCCGATTGCGCCCCCGGCGCGCATCCGCACGGTCCGGCCGGCAACGTGATTATTCACGAGTTTGCCCATAAACTGGATATGTTAAACGGGGTCGCCAACGGCATGCCGCCTCTTCATCAGGACATGTCGGTCGCCGTTTGGGCTGCGACCATGACCAAGGCCTTCACGGAACTGCGGACGACCCTGGAATCCAGAACCGGGCCTCCGGCTAAACCTTTGATTGATGAATATGCCGCCGAAGACCCGGCTGAGTTTTTTGCCGTTTTAAGTGAGTACTTTTTTATGGCTCCCGTCTATTTGCGGGGAATCATGCCCGCCGTATATCAGCAACTCACCCTTTATTATCGGCAAGATCCGGCGCGATTCCGGGCCGACGCCAGCCTTAAGCCAGGTTTTGGTAGTTGTTCATTAAGCGGACCACTTTGGACAGATAATCGCGGGTTTCCTGGAAGGGCAGGTTGCGGACCAGATGGCTGTAAACCTCGCGGGGGGGCAGGCGGTTGATTCGTTTTAAGGCCTTGGTGCGGTTGTTGCGATAAAATGCGGCTAAAACATTGCCGCTGCCGGTGTTGTAACCGGCAATTACGCAGTACTGTCGGCTGAGTGGGTGGGTAACTCCTTGCAAGTAACGAGTGTTTAGAATGTGGAGATAGGCGACCCCCATTTGGATATTGTTGGCGGGAATAAACAGATAATCACGGGTGGGGGTGCCGGGGCGGTTATAGAGGAGTTGATGGACGTCGCGACCGGCGCTGGCAGGTACGATCTGCATCAGGCCGTAGGCGGGGACATGGCTCATGGCAAAGGGGTTGAAGCTGCTTTCCGCCTCGATAATCGCGAAAATCAGCGGGACGGGTTGATTGAAGCGGCGGGCGTTGACCAGGACGTAATTATGGAACCTGAGCCGCTGATTGCCTCGGTGTTCCCGAACCATGGCGAAGCTGACAAAGTGCCGAATAATTCGGCCGACTTTTTCTCGCTGATGGGCGGTGCGCAGCAGATAATCGGCATAACGTTCGGCTTGCCGGGTCTCGCTGATCTCCTCCCCGTCTTGGTCCACCACCAGTCGGTAAAGAAAAGGTCGACCACCGATCGTAACTGCCCGGTCGCTGAGCAGATCCACGGCTCTGGGGTCCTCGGGGGTCAACAGGGTGGCGACGATGGCTTTTTTCAGGTTTTGCCGGGGGTTCTGCTCGCGGACGGTCTCCACCCGGATCAACCCCCGGTCGAAATCGACAATGGCTCGGCTCTTAAATTGGTCGGTGTACTTAACGTAGACTCTTTCGCTGGCGACCTGGTCGTCATTCCAATGTTTGACGATTTTCCGGACCATGGCCTGGACTTGGCGCCGCACCAGTTGGTCGACGACCGCCACTCCTTTAGCCGGGATATACGTCAAAACCGGGACGACCACATCGCCGACGATTTGGCGGCCGGCGGTTGCAATTCCGCGCCGGATCTGCCTGGCGGTGCAGCCGGTCAAGGGCAGGGCGGCCAGCAGTACAAGAAAGTTTCGACGAGAAAATTTTACCGGCATGGCATATTTTCAGCAATTTGAAAGTGGCCGTCCGTTCGGCTAATTTCCACTTGAACTTTGCCGGGCGCGACAAAAAACAAGCGACAAAAACAAGGTGCAAAAAACATGAAAAAGGTAGAATCTTTCAAGGAGTCAACATCGCAGAAAACAACTTTAAAGAAGCAGCTTCTTCATATGCGAACAGGATAATCAACGTAGCGCCCGGTTGTCATCCCAAAAAAAATATACCATTAGCAAAACGGGGCAAAGGCGTTAGCCAGTCGGGTTATTGATGCGGGACCTCGGCAGGGAGGGGAATTATGGTACAGCAACCTGGCCTTGAGGATATCATGGCCTCTGAGGTTAAGCGGCAAATCGCAAGTCGCTATTTCGGTTTCCGCAAGCTTATCGAGGAAGACAGTCAGGATTACACCCAAAAGATACGAGAGCACTCTTTAATTCTCGAAAAAAGAATCAGCTTCGATTTGATGCGAATCTATCTGCTCCTGCGCCAGGAAAAGTTGATTCAGCAATTTCTCGACTTGGTGGGTATTGATGAGCGCCTTTTTTTTGATCCCTACCTGTTGGAATCCCCCACCCTGCAACAACGGATTTTTGAGTGTCAGCGGTTTAAGGGTTGGAGCAGGAAGGGGCGGTTTATCCGCTACTTTTTCACCTGCTACGACAACCTGGCTTTCCATGTCAAGATCTATGACTGCAAACTGCAAGAGCTGGCTGCATTTCATGACGGCATTGTCGCCGAGATTGAGACTTTTTATCAGCAGAATGATATCAGCGCTATTCTCTCCTTTCTCCGATCGCTGGGGGATAAGCAGGCCACCGGGGCCATGCAGGGCGGTATGGAGATCGGTCTGGCCGAGGGCTTGGACCAGAAACTGAAAATCAAGGTTCCGGCCCCCATCGAACAAATCCTGCCGGTGATCAAGCCCTTGCCGTCCCTGGGGGAAATCAAAGGTCCTTTTAAGAAGATGCTTAAGGAGGCCTATCGTTTGCAGATCCCGGAAATTCTGGTCATGTTCGACACCAACAGCACCCCCTGTCCGCTGCGGAAAGATTATCTCGATATGTAACCCGGCCGGCGCGTCGGGGGCCGCACCTTCTTACGTGCACGTCCGTTGGGCTTCGCGGTAAAGAGCGTTCAGTTTTTGCTCCAGTTTGCGGCGATATTTTTCTACCTCATCGCCCTTAATTCCGGGTGGCACAACCATGGGTGGGCCGTAGTGATAGCTGATTCGGGCCAGGGGCTTGGGGATCATGGTGTTATCCCAGGAACGCAAGATCCAGCAGCGGTCGGCGGCCCAGGCCGAGGGGAGAATGGGGGCTCCGGTGTGAGATGCCAGCAGTACGGCCCCGGCCTGGGCAACGCGGGCCGGGCCTTGGGAGCCGTCAGCGATGATCCCGGCGTTGGCCCCGGCCTTGACCTTGGTGATCAGGGCCTTGAGGGCCGACACCCCGCCCCGGCTGCGAGAACCTCGGACCAGTTCCGCCTGCATCAGCCGCAAGGCCCCGCTGAGCAGTTCGGCGTCATCGCTGGCCGAGACCATCAGGACCCAGCGGGCCGTTGAGTCAATGGCCATCTGCTGACGCTTGACCTGGTAAAGATGAAAAAAGATCGCCTGATGCCAGCATGATGAAATAAAAGGCTGGTTTTGCAGACAATGGTGGAGATGCTCAAGACCGCCGGTTTGCACCCGGCAGGTGGCAAACAGGCCACGGCTGATCAGTTGATGGAGCGGGGGGGCTAGACGATGGATCAGAGTTCGCGTGTAGAGGTTTTTGATCGCCATGATGATCCCGATTTACCGGTTTGCCAATTTATCGATATGCTGTTTTTTCGATTTACCGATTTACCGATTTACCGATTTACCGATTTACCGATTTGCCGACTTGATTGCTACCAGTTAAGCTCTTCTTTTCTTAACGCCTTGATCCGGTCCCGCAGTTCGGCCGCATCCTCGAAGGCCAGTTCTCGGGCCGCTTCATTCATAGCCTTGTTCAGCTCCTTGACTTCTCGTCTTAAATCAGTCAAGTTGGCAAATGCGGTTTGGCCTTCCGCCACCACCGTTGCCGCGGGCTCCAGCTTGGGGTAATCCGGTGCATGGACCCCGGCCATGATATCCTTGATGCGCGAGCGGATAGTGGCCGGGGTGATGCCGTATTCCCGGTTATAGGCGGCCTGGATGGCCCGGCGGCGATTGGTTTCGGCGATGGTTTGGGCCATGGCTGCGCTGACCTTGTCCCCGTAAAGAATTACCAGACCTTCAGCATTACGGGCGGCCCGGCCGCAGGTTTGAATTAGTGAGCGCTCGCTGCGCAGAAAGCCCTCCTTGTCGGCGTCGAGCACGGCCACCAGGGAAACTTCGGGGAGATCCAGGCCCTCCCGCAGCAGGTTGATTCCCACCAGGACATCGTACTCGCGCCGCCGCAAGTCACGCAGCAGATCCATCCGTTCCAGGGTTTTGATATCGGCATGCAGATAGCGGACCCGGACCCCGAGTTTGGCGTAGTAGTCACACAAATCCTCAGCCATTCGTTTGGTCAGGGTGGTGATCAGGACCGCTTCGTCCCGCCGCGCCCGCCTGCGAATTTCCGCCAGCAGGTCATCCACCTGGCCGGAGGCGGGACGCACCTCGATGGCCGGATCCACCAGGCCGGTGGGACGAATAACTTGTTCCACCACGCGACCGTTCGCCGTTGCCAGTTCGTAATCGCCGGGGGTGGCGGAAACGTAAATCGCCTGGTTGATTCTGGCGGTGAACTCGTCGAACATCAGCGGCCGGTTGTCCAGGGCCGAGGGCAAACGAAAACCGTATTCCACCAGGGTGTTTTTGCGGGAGCGGTCGCCCCGGTACATCCCCCGCACCTGAGGAAGGCTGACGTGGGATTCATCAACAAAGAGTAAAAAATCTTCGGGGAAATAGTCGAGCAGGGTGGGGGGGGGATCCCCGGCGGGTCGGCCGGTGAAGTGGCGGCTGTAGTTTTCGATTCCGTGGCAGTAACCCAGTTCCTGAAGCATTTCCAGGTCGAAGTTGGTTCGTTGCTCCAGGCGCTGGGCCTCCAGAAGACGATTTTGTCCGCCAAGTTCGGCCAGTCGCTCTTTAAGTTCGGCTTTGATGGTTTTGGTCGCCTGCCGCCTGCGATCTTTGGAGGTAACAAAGTGGCTGCTGGGGAAGACCGTCGCCTCGCTCAGATCTTCATAGACCACCCCCCGCAGGGGGTCCACCACCCGGATGGCCTCGATCGTATCGCCGAACAGCTCCACCCGCAGGGCCCGCTCTTCTTCGTGCACCGGAAAAATTTCAATAACATCCCCTCTCACCCGAAAACTGCCGCGATGAAAGGAGTAATCGTTGCGCTCGTAGAGCAAGTGGACCAGGCGTCGCTGAATTTCGGCGGGGGGATAATCCTCGCCGCATTTGAGGGCCAGGTGCATGTTCAGGTACTCGACCGGTGAACCCAGACCGTAAATGCAGGAAACCGAGGCAATGATGATTACATCGCGGCGGGTCAGCAGGGATCGGGTGGCCCCGTGGCGCATCTTGTCGATGGTGTCGTTGATGGCCGAGTCTTTTTCGATGTAGGTGTCGCTCTGGGGAATGTAAGCCTCGGGCTGGTAGTAGTCGTAGTAGCTGACGAAGTACTCCACGGCGTTATGGGGAAAAAGTTCCTTGAACTCGGAGTAGAGCTGAGCGGCCAGGGTTTTGTTGGGGGCCATGATCAGGGCCGGTCGGTTAGTGGCGGCAATTACCCTGGCCATGGTGAAGGTTTTGCCCGAACCGGTTACCCCCAACAGGATCTGGTGGTCTAGTCCCTGCTCAACGCCCTGACTGAGCAGGGCGATGGCCTGCGGTTGATCCCCGGCGGGCTCAAAGTCGGTGGTCATGGTAAAGATCATGATGGCGACCTGAAATGATCGTAACCGCCATAGTCGATTTTCCGGCTACTGCCGTTCTGCCGCAAAATGATGCCGGGTTGTGTCGTTAGTCGGCCAATTCGGGTCAGTTGCGGGTTGGAGCTTGCGGCGGCCAGCCGGATCACGGCCTCGTCGTTTTCCGGGGCGGTGGTAAAGAGCAGCCGATAATCCTCGCCGCCGCTTAAAGCCCAACTTAGGGGGTCGATAGCACAAAAACGCGCGGCCCGGTGGACGATCTCCGGGATTGGCAGTAATTCCGCGGCGATCTCGGCTCCCCGGGCGGCCTTGCTTTTGGAAGACGATCCGGAGGCCTCACAGAGATGGGCCAGATCAGTGGCCAAACCGTCGGAAAGGTCTATCATGGCGTGGATCAGTCCGGTAGCGGCCAGCTTTTCCCCCAGTTCAACCTGGGCTTCGGGGTCGAGATGAGCTTGCACCGCGGCCCGCCATGGTTGTTGATCGGCCAGCCCCCGGCGGCAGAGCTCCAGGCCGGCGGCGGCCAATCCCAGGGGGCCGCCAACCCAGACCGAATCTCCGCCGCGCCCGCCAAAACGGTGGCAAACTCGACCGGGGGTTGCCTCGCCGATAACGGTAATCGCAAGCATTACTCCGCCGGGACTGCGCACCGTATCCCCGCCAATCAGGACGGATCGGTATTCTTGCACGGCTTCAGTCAGCCCGTCCAGCAGGTCGTTGATCCATTGTTCCCCTTCGTCGCCGTTTAGCCCCAGGGAGAGCAGAACAAAACGGGGCCGCCCGCCCATCGCGGCGATATCGCTCATATTGACCGTCACCGCCTTGCGCCCCAAAAGCCGGGGGGGGTGCCAAGAGCGGTTAAAGTGAACCCCCTCCACCAGGGTGTCGGTGGTGACCAGAGAAACCTCGCCGGCTATCGGTCGCCAGACCGCGCAATCATCACCAATGCCTTGCAAAAGTCCGGAGGGCGGCTGGACTTGAACTGCTCCTGTCGCTGCTAAGTTGTCGATGGCGACGGCGGGTGTTCGCGTGATCGTCCGACGTTCAATAGCGGCGATCAACTCCCGTTCGGTGATCATGTTTGGGGTTCTCTCAGCTATAGGGTCTGGTTTTTTTTGATTTTCCGTTCCAGGCGCTGGTTACATAACGTTGCTATTATGCCCTACTTGATTACTTTAAGGTGCGATTTGCGTCGAGATGGGCTTTTACCCGGGGCCGATTCAGTTTTGGGGGTGGGATCGGCGGTCGGTGGCGGCCCACCTTCCGCCGACCATGAAATTGCCTTAATAAAACGTTTTTCTCCGCCCATGGTGAAAACCTCTTGGCCGTTGAATTGGGGTTCCCGTAGGGTCCAGATCACTCGGCGGGGGGGGATGGTCAACAACTGGAAGGTGACGTGCCACCACTCGGCGCGCCGGCTATTATCGCGGACAATTTCGGTAATTATTGCATAAAAGAGCTGATCGGCGATAATCAGCACGATATCCCCCTCCCTGGTCCCGTCTTTGAAGGGCATGATTTTTTTCAGGTCCTGGATGATTTTATCAATATCGAATTCCTGGGTCATAATTAAGTCACTTTATTGTTTTCGGATGCGTACTTCTGGAAGGCGGATACGACCGTCAGCCTAACACAGCGTCATGGCGCTGGCAATGATCTTGAGGCCACCTTGAATATGCGCAGGCCTTTTGGTCGGTCTTGGTTCGTTGTTTCTTTACCTTGCGCTGGGGTGAGGTAAAGGATAGCATACGTTGTTTTATCCTGTCGGCGTTTGTTGCTCGCCTCAGCGGACAATGAACGCTTGGCCCTGCTGCGGCATCTATATTCACAAAAAAACTTTGGCAGACATTCGGAACTTTACAAGGGTATAGGCTGTCTGCCATTTACTCGGGAGTACGGTGCCTCTTTGCATTCCGCGACGTCGCAACCAGAAGAAAATGAAAGCGCGGAGTTGGTCCGAGCTTTGCGTCGGGGTGATGATCTGGCCTTTGCCCGGCTGGTCGGTTTGCATCAGCGAAAGATCTATAACCTGGCCTATAATTACGTCAAAGACGAAGAAGAGGCCAAGGATCTAACCCAGGATATTTTTATCACCGTCCACCGCTCACTGGCCAGCCTCCGGGAGGAAGCCAAGTTTAGCTCCTGGCTTTATCAGTTGGCCCTGAACCATTGCCGCAATCGCTACAAACGCCTACAGCGGCGGGGGTTTTTTCGTAGCAGATCCATTGATGATCCCGACTGCCCCCTGCACCTGACCGATGGAGAGTCCCCGGAAAGGGTGTTAGCCCAGCGGGATCAGGATCGTTTAGTCCGACGGGCCATCGCCGAGCTGGCCCCGGCGGAAAAGGAGGTTGTCCTGCTGAGGGATATAGAAGGTTTTTCCTATGATGAAATTTCCGAAATTCTGGCGATTCCTCTGGGGACCGTCAAATCGAAGTTGAATCGAGCCCGTCTGGCCTTGAAAAACCGGCTGGAAAAAATTAGGTAAAAAATTTTAGTAAGAGGAAAGTATGGATTGTTCCCGGATTCCGTCGTGGTTTAGCGCCCGTCTGGATCAGGATTTGGGCCCGGCCGAGCAGGCGGCCTTCCGTGGCCACCTGGATGGCTGCCCAAGTTGCTGCGACCAATGGCGGTCTTTTCAAGCCACCGTTAAGCGGGTGCATGACCTGGAGTCGTTACCGGCTCCGTCCGACCTGCTGCCTAAAATTTTAGCGGCGGTGGCGGAGCACCCTCCGCAGCTTGCGAGATCATCTTGGTTGGCCTGCTTTGTCGACTATTGGCACCGCCGTGATTTTTCCGTTTCGTTGCCCACTACCGTCGCCACTGTGGCCATGGTCATGGTCCTGGCGGTGCTGGTTAAGGGCTCATTGCCGCCGGCCTCTTTGCCCGATTTGCAGGCAAATTCAGTGGTCGCCGAATCCTCCCGGACCCAACTTACGACAGAGCGCCCCCGATTGCTCGTCCCCGGCGCCACTCCAGCCTCCACCGCTCGCCCCCGGACCGATCATTTGTCGCCATCGTTGGTGGATGTTCTGCCGGCTCCTTCGCTGTCGTTCCGGCTGGATGGAATAGAGCGACCGGATATCCTGGTGGTTTTCCATGACGCGGGACCGGAAGTTCTAGCCACCTTGTTCCGCCAGTGCTTTGCGCACCCTGCCTGGCGAGTGGGGTATTTTCATCGGGAAATGTTGTTGCTGGAGTTGCCGACCGGAGAATTGCCTCGTTTGCGGGCGATGTTGGCTGAGCATCCTGCGGCTATTACCCCGTTGGCGGCTTTTTCGGCAGGATTCGGTGCAGACAAGACAACTCTCAGGGTTGCGATCAGCAGTCGGTAGCCGTTATCAGGAGACCGGAGACCGACGGATAAAACTAAGACGAAACCAAACGAAAGGAGATTTTTATGAAGTGCTCAATTACCGCGGCCGCGGTGTCTCGAGGTGGAATTTTTCCCCGCCTGTTTTTGCTGATTACTGTTTTTGCTGTCATGGTTTTGACCGGGACAATGGCCCAGGCCGCAGCGCCTCCATCCTTTGCCGATCTGGCCGAAAAACTCGGGCCGTCGGTGGTCAATATCTATACTACTAAAGTGGTCCAAGTCTCCAGATCGCCTCATGATTTTTTCTTCGATAACGAAAGAGTTCCGGAGATGTTTCGTCGCTTCTTTGATTCCCATCCCAGGGGTCCACAGATGCCGCCCAGAGAGATGCGCCGAACCAGTCTTGGTTCCGGGGTGATCATTTCCGCCGATGGTTACATCGTTACCAATAATCATGTGGTGAAAAACGCCGATTCCATCAATATTCGTTTAAGCAATTTTGAGGAATACGAAGCCGAAATCGTTGGCCGCGATCCCAAGACCGACCTGGCTTTGCTCAAAATTTCACCCAAGACTCCTTTGCCTGCCGTTAAACATGGCGATTCGACAAAACTCCGAGTGGGCGATTGGGTGTTGGCCATCGGCAATCCTTTCGGGTTCGAGCAGACCGTGACCGCTGGAATTGTCAGCGGCAAGGGACGTTCCCTGGGTGACGGCCCCCATCAGAATTTTATTCAGACCGATGCCTCGATTAACCCCGGCAATTCCGGGGGCCCCCTCTTTAACCTCGAAGGCGAGATGGTTGGGATCAACACCGCCATCATCACTCGAGGGGGCGGTAATATCGGAATAGGTTTTGCTATTCCGGTGGATATGGCCAGAAAAGTTATAGCCCAACTGCGTGATTATGGCGTTGTAACCCGCGGCTGGCTGGGAGTGCTGATCCAGCCGGTGACTCCCGAGCTGGCTCGTCAGTTTAGGTTGGAACGACCGATCGGCGCCCTGGTAGGCGAGGTCAGCCCCGAGGGGCCGGCGGCCCAAGCCGGGATGCTCCCTGGGGATGTGATTATTGAATACGAAGGCACGGAAATCACCAAGATGACGATGATCCCCAACCTGGTGGCCCAAACTCCGGTGGGTCAGAAGATCAACATGGTGATTGTGCGCCAAGGTAAAAAAAAGGAGCTGCAGGTGACCATCGGCAAACTTGAGGAGGAGGGCGGGGAGCAGGCGGTTAAAACTCGTCAAGCTGAAGAAATGCTGGGCCTGGGGGTGCAGGAGTTGACTCCGGAGGTGGCTCGTTCCTTGGGAATTAAGGATGATGCCGGGGTGCTGATCGCTCAAGTTGAGCCAGGTTCCGCTGCGGCCCGGGCTGGATTACGTCGGGGTGAATTGATCGTCGAGATCAACCAGCAGGCGGTAAAAAACTTGGACCAATATGTTGAGTTGATGAGAAACGCTATGGAGGGTCAAGGGGTGCTGCTACTGGTTCGTTACCAAGGCCAGAGTCGCTTTGTAGCCATCGGCTTGCGCTAAGCCTCAGTGCGCGGAAGGAGCTGGTCGGCCTTGCCGATTAAACCCGGTTCAAGCTTTGCTCTTGCTAAAGCCGACATAATGATTATGGTGCCAACGAAGTTCAAGTGTTTGACGATTATCATCCTCTGAGGTTTGTGATATGGATAAATTTAGCGGGGGCACCGTAGATATCTCCAAGGTTCGGGCGGTAGTTTATCATTTGCCCGATGGCGGCAGTTTCGCCGTGCCCATTGAAGGCTCCGAGCAGTTTGTTGAGCTGGGATTTGGTAAAGTTTGCGATACCTCTGAAATCGATGGCTTTATCCACTTTTTTCCCCGTGGCAATGCGTGAGGTTGTCATCTTTTGCAACTACTGGCTGGCTTTCTCCTGTGCCGGAGATCGTTCCTGTTCTCCCGTTGGACTTGTCCCGTGACGGTCATGTCCATACCTCGTGGTGTCGGCATGCGGTCGGCACTATGGAGGAGTACGTCTTAGCCGCTCTGGAACGCGGGTTGACCGGTTTAATGTTTCTCGAGCATTTTGAGGCCGGGATCAATGCGCCGCGCCGGACTTGGTTGACCTCAGAAGATTTTGCCCGCTACCGCGAGGAGGGTCGACGTCTGCGGCGACTCTACGCCGGGCGGATTGAAATAGGTCTTGGAGTTGAGGTGGGCTATAATCCCCGGGAGCTTGAGGCGACCAAGAAATTTCTGGCTGTTAATTCGTGGGATCAAATCGGGATTTCCTGTCATTTTCTTGAGATTGCCGGTCGGCACTATAACCTCTTGAGCTCCGACCGCCAGACCTTGGCGGTTTTCGACGCTTATGGGATAGAGAAGGCGCTGGGCGCCTACTTTAAGCTTCTGGCGGAAGCGGTGGAGTTGTTGCCGGGCAATGTGCTTTGCCATCTCGACGCGGCTTTGCGTCACCATCCTGGGATTGCCCCAGCCCTGTCCGCTCAGAGTTCAACCTCGGCGCTCGACCGGATTTTTCAGGTCATGGCGGCCAAGGGCACGGCTTTGGAAGTTAACACTTCAGGCTTTATCCACCACCGCCGTCAGGCTTACCCCTCTTCCGATCTGCTTGCGCGCGCCGCTGTTCATCGGCTGCCGCTTTGCCTGGGCTCTGATGCCCACCAGCCCAAAGAGGTGGGCCGTTTCTTCGGGCCCATGGCCGATCTTTATCCTTAGTTCGCCCTGAGAGTCCGGGCAAAAATAAGCATCATAATTCCTGTGTTGAAAAAGTAGTTACATAACATTGTTCAACAGGAGTTTTGGCGGTGGCTTCGCGCCGCAAAAACTCTTAGTTCGTTATGCGCCTATTTTTACACCCTCAAAATGAACAAAAATTCGGCTTGTCAGTCGGCTAGAGTGATGATCAGGGGAATCTGGTGCAGGGCCTCGGATACTTGGTGGGTGTCGCTCAGTCTCCAATCCCGGCAGGTGGCTTGGGTTCCCAGCAACTTGTCGATTTCGGCCACCAGGCCTTTGATGTCGATGAGAGGGTGGCGGGAAAAAACTTCGGGTAGGCCATAGGTCAGGTTGCAGGCCAGGCATTTGCCGGGCCGCTCGTGGAGTTCCAGGATAAAATGAAGGGTTTTATCCTCTGGATGGTACCGCTTAAAGCTGAGTTTGATATCGAAAGAACCCTCGGCGGCATCGCCCAACAGGGCATCAAAAAAATCGTCAGATCGCTCCGGTGGTAGAAGTTCGGCCAGCTTTTTTTCGTTGAATAGTTGCTGCATGACGGCGTTGTTCATAGCGCTTGCTCCGTTTGCTTGATCTTACTTGGGTGATTCAAATAATGTGGCTGCTCAACATAATCTTTAATTATCGTCCCGTCTACTAGATTACGGCTATTTAAGTTGAGAGCAGTGGACAGCAAAGCTCTGATCTTTCGTTGTGGCAAGCATAGGTGGAAGCGTAAATATGAAAAAAAGAAGCGATGGCGGTATCACTCGGTTATCCAACGCTTTTCGTTGGTCATTGGCCGGGCTTGCGGCAACCTTCAAGCATGAAAAGTCGTTTCGACAGGAGTTGATCCTTGCAGTCATCCTGTTCCCCCTTGCCCTCTGGCTGGGCAAGACCGGCACGGAAAAGGCTCTACTTATTGGTCCTATCTTACTGGTGGTCATTGCCGAGCTGATCAACAGCGCCATCGAAACGGTGGTGGACCGTATTGGTGATGAAATTCATCCCCTCTCTGGCCGGGCTAAGGACATAGGATCGGCCGCCGTGCTTCTGGCCATGGTCAATCTGGTGATAGTCTGGGCCCTCGTTCTTTTTTTCTAAACGAAAGGCGGGAGCGGGTCAAAGAGCGGGAGCGGGCCAAAGCGGGAGCGAGTCAGGCTTGACATTTGGGTATTTTACTGTTGGTGAATGCTTTTTCGGATACCGGCTATTTTTTCTCAGGCCACTGTCCTTTTTCAACCGCTGCCGTATCCTGTTCGCCGCCTGGCTCAGGGAAGACAGCTCACGACCAAGGTGTTGGCCAAGGGCCGTAAGGGTCAGGATGTCACAATCCTGAATCAGTAAGGCGGCAACCGCCCGCACTTCAGAGGCAGGCCTCGCCTTGCCGGCTTCGGCCAGTTCTTTGCCTTTTACGCCATATGCTCTGCCAACCGCCTTAATGATCTGGTGCAGGTCAACGGCTTGGTTGAACACCTCTTCCGCATTATGCAGCGCCTCTTCGCTGAAACGATCATCACCAAGAATACGGCCTTCATAGGTACCCCGGTGAAACTCCTTTCGATGGCCTTCATTAGAGCCGTGCGGATTTTTCGCGGACTAGAGCCTCCAGGTTCTCGGTGTGTTCCCGGACCTGGCGGCGCAGTCGGATGCGCTCGGACACCTTGTACAGGGCGATTTCCAGCAGCTCTTCGTCGATAGGTTTGGTGATAAAGTCCGCGGCGTCGTGCTTGAGGCTCTGGATGGCTAGATGCATGTCCCCGTGCCCGGAGATCATAATCACTTCGGTTTCCGGAGAGGCGGACTTGATTTCCTTGAGTACGGCAATGCCGTCCTTGCACGGCATCTTGATGTCCGTGAGCACGATGTGAGGCCGGCTGTGTTGAAAAACTGCGACGGCTTTGAAGCCGTCCATGCCGTTGTGCGCGGTCACGGTCACGTAACCGGTATCCTGGGAAAGCTCGCTCAAGTAGTCCAGAATTTCTGGGTCATCGTCTACGATCAGAATTTTTTGGCCACGATGTTCTCCTTTTTGAAGCGTGGAGTGAGAAAGACATGGCGGTCACGAGTTCATCATGCTGGTTCGTGACCGCAGTAGGCCTATTTCAACTTGCCAAGTGTTTTGGTCATTTCGAGCATCACGCCCAGACCCTGTTTGGCTTCCGGACAGGACATGCCTTTGACCATGCCGAACATGCCACAGGGTTGGGCATCTCTCAGGTCCATGGAGGTGAAAGCGTCGGAGGCCTTTTCGATCAGCTCCCGGACCTTGGGGTCCTTGAGCTTGTTCAACATGCCGATTAGGAACACAAAAGCGTCGCCCATTTCCTCGATTTGTTCGGGGCCGTACTCCTGAGCCACCTTGGCACGCAAGGAGAGTATGGCTTGGTAGGTGCGAAAGACGCCCTTCTGTTCCAGGTCGTCAAGATAGGCGATAGCCTTGGGCACAGTGGATTTCAACAACGGTTCGGAGGTGTGCCATAGATCGATGACGTTTTCCATCTGCTTCATCATGTAGGTCAGGTTCTTGACGTTGCGCATGGTGGTCTTAAGCATGTCGAAGAGGTCTTCCAGCTGGAAGCCGGTCTCGATATCGCTCAACTCGTGTAACATGACCTTGAACGCGTCGTTCAGGATGGGCTGCAGCTCATGCCTGAGGTTTTGGGCAGCCACGGCGCGTTCGTGCACCAAGGCCACCTTCGCCTCGATCTCGTCGAGGCGCTTGAGAATGAGGTCTTCTTTGGACATATGCATCAACCTCCCGGTTTAGGCTTTGGCCAAGTGGCGCATTTTTCCGGCCATAAACATCTGCGGCTCCAAGGGCAGTTCGCTGCCCTTGAGCATCATGTTGAAGTAGACCCACTTGAACATCATCTTGCCCCAGTAGTTAATGTGCGACTCGCTGAGCAGGGAAAAGGGGCCGATGCCCGGGAAAGGGTACTTGCCCGGTAGCGGCTCGACCTCGTAGTTGAAGTCGATCAAATAGGCCTGCTCGTAGCCGGAAACGATGAAGCAGGTTGAGTGGCCATCGAAATCCGGGCGCGGCTCTTCACCCTCGATTTCCCGGATCAGGTTGTCCACCACGATGTCGGACTGGTAATGGGCCACGCTGCCGGCCTTGGAGGTGGGCACGTTGGTGGCGTCGCCGATGACGTACATGTTCTCGAAGTTCTTGGCCTTCAGGGTGTGTTTGTCCGTATCCACATAGCCCATGGCGTCGCCCATACCGGAATCGATGATCACCTGTTGACCGAAGTTCGGTGGAATGGCCACCAGCAGGTCATAGGGCACTTCCTCGCCGGATACTGATTCCATGGTTTTCGTGCCCACGTTGACGTTGTCCACCACGAAGTTCGGGGTGACCTTGATGTTCTTGTCCTCGCAGATCTTGCCCAGGACTTTGGCGGCCACGGGCTTGGTGAAGGCACCGGTCAGCGGGGTGACCAGCTCGATTTCGATGTTCTGACGGACGCCGTTGATGGTGAAGAACCAGTCCGCCAGGTAGACGAACTCCAGGGGTGCTACGGGGCATTTGATGGGCATCTCGGAAATGTGGTGCACGATCCGCCCTTCCTTCATGTTCTTCCACTTCTTGAACAGGGCCACAGCGCCGTTCGGAGTGTAGAAGTCGTGGATGTTTCCGCCCCAATCGTCCATCATGCCATTTACTTCCTCAGGGCAGATGCGGCAGCCCGTGGCCACCACTACCCAGTCGTAGGAATAGGAGCCGTTCTTGCACTTCACGGTTTTTTGGGCCGGATCGATGGATTCGATGGAATCCATAACCAGCTTGACGCCCTTGGGAATGAAATCAGCCTTGGGCTTCTTGCAGTCGTCCAGGGTGTAGACGCCGAAGGGCACGAACAGCCATCCAGCCTGGTAGTGATGCTCCCAATCGCGGTCGATGACCGTGATCTCCCACTCCTTCTCCGGAAGTTTTTCGCGCATCTTCGTGGCAACCATGGTTCCACCGGAGCCGGAACCAAGAATAAGCAGTTTTTTCATGACGGCATTCTCCTGTTGTTAGGGCCTGTTTCTAAATTATTGCAGCCACATGTAAGGTGGACCCATTTGTCAAGACAGAATATTGGAAAAGTTAAGTTACACTATAGGGCGGTATTTTGTTTTTCTTTATGTACTCATACCTCGTGAGTAGAGGGTTATCCATAGCCAACCCCCCGCCCGCAGCCCTTTCGCGGAGCATGGCGGGCGGGGGGATTGGCTGTGGGTAACCCGATCCCGGCCAAAAGCCATGGAGGAAATCAACTCGCTCTTTGAAAATGAACCTCCGTCGGCGTTCGATATTTCAGCGCCTGGTGAAGACGGTCATCGTTCTCCGAAACCGAAGTAGGAATGGATCCCTCTCTTCCCTCGGGTACTGTCTCGTATTACACGAGATAGACGTTCTCATATTTCAGGGATCGCCACAAGAGCTCCGTAAATATATTGTCCATGCAACGTCCCCGGCCATCCATGCTAATCTCAATCCCTTTATCCTTGACCATTTTGGTGAATGCATTGCTCGTAAATTGGGAGCCTTGGTCGGTATTGAATATCTTCGGTGTTCTAAACTCAAGGGCCATTTCCAGCACCTCCAGACAGAATGCCGTATCCAGCGTTGTGGATGTCTTCCAGGCAAGGACATAGCGGCTCCACCAGTCCATGATCGCCACCAGATACATGAAACCTCTGGCCAGGGGGATATAGGTGATGTCGGCAGCCCAAACCAGATCCTTTCGATCAATGACGACGTTCCTGAGCAGGTAATGATAAATCTTATGACCAGGATGCGGCTCGCTTAAACGGGGCTTCTGATAGATGGCCTCCAAGCCCATCTCCCTCATCAGCCGCTGAATATGCTTTCGGTTGACCACATGCTCGTCTCGTTTGAGTTGCTCGGTCATTTTCCGTGAACCGTAAAACGGCGTCAGCGTGCACTGCTCGTCAATCAGACGCTTCAGCAGAAGGTCATATTCATCCACCACCGGCTCATAGTAAACGCTGGATCGAGATATGCCCAGAAGCTCCGCCTGATGGCTAATGGATATCTTCTTGTCGGCTATGTCAATGAGCAACAACTTCGAGGGTGTAAAAAAGTTTGTGTAAATGGTCATTCCGGGGTACACCAGCCCGCCACCCTCAAGGAGACCAGTTGACCCAAGGTGGCAATGCCCGCAATGGCAAATCCGCAAAAACCGTCAAGGGCGAATTCGGCAAGTTGCCGATTGAGGTTCCCCGCGACCGGAACGCCACTTTTGAGCCGATCATCATCCCGAAGGGGCAGACCCGCTTCACCTCAGTTTGATGACAAGATCATCTCCCTGTATGCCCGAGGGATGACTACTCGGGAGATACAGGGGCATTTGGAAGAGATTTACGGTGTTGATGTCTCTCCCAGCCTGATTTCCAGCGTGACCGAAACCGTCGCCGAAGAAGTCAAGATCTGGCAGAATCGCCCGCTTGAAGCCCTTTATCCCATCGTCTATATGGACGCTATCCGGGTCAAGGTGCGGGATAACGGCCATGCCAGCAACAAAGCGGTCCACCTAGCCCTAGGCGTCACCATGGACGGCATCAAGGAAATCCTGGGCATGTGGGTAGCCGAGAACGAAGGGGCAAAATTCTGGTTGCAGGTGGTGACCGAGTTAAAAAACCGTGGCGTCCAGGAGATATTCATCGCCTGCGTGGATGGCCTTAAGGGTTTCCCCGAAGCCATCGAGACGGTTTTCCCCCGCACCCAGATTCAGCTCTGCCTCGTGCATATGGTGCGCCATTCTCTCAAGTACGTCTCATGGAAGCAGCGCAAAGAGGTGGCCGCCGACCTCAAGACCATTTACCAGGTGCCGACCGCTGAACAGGCCGAAATGAACCTGACAGAGTTCGAAGCCAAATGGAACAAAACTCACCCCTCCATCGGCCAGTCCTGGCGGCGGAACTCAGGAGAGAGTCGTCCCGTTTTTTGCCTACCCGGCGGATATCCGCAAGGTGATCTACACGACCAACGCCATAGAATCGTTAAACATGTCACTACGCAAGGTCACCAAAAACAGGGGTTCGTTCCCCAACGATGCGGCCATGTTCAAACTACTTTACCTGGCACTGAACAATATTGCTAAAAAATGGACTCTGCCGATCCGCGATTGGAAAGCGGCCCTCAACCAGTTCTCCATTATTTTTGAAGACAGAATGCCGGCATATTGATGACTAAATCAAAACCGTTTACACAAAATGCTTTACAGGCCCGCTGAAAGAATCGCTTCATCAGGTTGCTGATTTTGGAGTTTTTCTTAAAGCCTCGACAAATGCCTCCTGTTTTTCAGGGTCTGCTTTGCTATACTTTTTACGTCCTCTCTGAAGGGAGAAATCAATGCTATGAATCCAATTATTGACTTGACTACGCCCTATATCGATATCATGTTTCTCCTTAATGTACGTTCTGACCAGAGGACCATCCCAACGGGATTGACTATATCCCTGACTCGTCGGCGGTTGCAGCAAGATTTCCTTCAGATTCTTAGATATTTCCGGCGTCAAACTGCTGGGGCGACCGGAACGCTTTTCTTCCTCTACTCCCTTTATGCCCTTCTCGTTCACCCGCTTTACAAGATCATAAATGCCTTGGCGAGACAAATTATGCCGACGACTCAACTGATCAATCGGTGCCTTGTCGATCACCCCCTGCAAAACGGCGATCCTCAACCCCATGCGAATCAGCCCTCTCCCAGACACAAAATCATCCAACTCTTCACTTGTTACTTCAGGATGTGTAACCATAAGCTTTGTTTTTCTCATATCTATTCCACCTCCTTGTCTCAGGTGGAAACCTGATAACAGAAAAAGGCTCTGTTGTAAAGTTAATTATTGGCTCGCATATATGACCGTGCTTCGTCCGCCCTACGGCCTGATATAAGGTTTTGACAATAAACCCGGATGTCAGCCGGTCGCTCATAGCCCA
>SJBG01000019.1 GCA_004332195.1 Desulfobulbaceae bacterium | reverse complement strand
GCGGTGATACAATAAGTGCTTAATAATCGAGCCCCATATTGAAAAATTAAAGCTCTTTTGGTTAACTCACGGATTCAGGATTTACTTATACCTTTTCTACTTACCTTTTTAGCTATTTCTTGACAAAAGGCAAAAAAAGCATGTACTTGTCTTTGCGTCCTGCCCTCGCGCAACGCACGCAACGGCGCCCTGTACACTCCCTGGGCAAAGTGAACATCAAGCGCGCCGAATACAAGGAGGATGACGGCCCCATGGATTCCAACTGCGGCTGCTATGCCTGCACCCGGTTCTCCCGGGCCTACCTGCGTCATCTGTACATGGTCCGGGAACTGCTGGCCTACCGCCTGAACACCATCCACAACCTGCACTACTTCCTGGCATTGACCCACGGCGCGGCTCAGGCTATACTCCAGGGGAAATTTGCAACCTTCAAGACCGAGGTGGAGGCCGTTCATGCCCATGCCTGAAGAACTGGGCCCTGCCCAGTTTGAGTTGCTTCTTGACCAGGCTCGCGTTCCGGAGCACTCCATACATTACATGAAGGCCGTGTCCGGTGGCCGGCCTTTTCTTCTGAACGAGTTTTTGTTTCTGCATGCCGAGGACTGGCTCCTAGCCGTGGGCTATTCGATCCATGGAGGCGATAATCCTCCCGAAGCCTTTGACCTGGCCTTGCAAGAGGCCAGACGCGAAACCCGGGCCGTGAACTGCTGGGCCATCTGCCCGGAACTGCCTGAACGCCTCCGTCTGTATCGTACCAACCAGGACCAATACTACGTCCTGCCTGCTGAGAGCCCGATTCCTTCCCGCCTTTCCCGCCTGACGGACACAGCCGCGGCCCGGCTGACCGTGGACCGAGGAACCACCTTCACCGCGGCCCACCACCGCCTCTGGGCCGAATTCACCGGCCGGGTCGCCCTGCCGCCCACCGTGCGCGAACTGTACGCCCGCACCGAGAGCGTCCTGCCCCTGTGCCCGGATCTGTTCCTGCTTAATGCCTGGGACGATAAAGGCAATCTTGCCGCCTGCCTGCTTCTAGACGCCGCGCCGCGCCCGTTTCTGAGCTACCTGCTGGGTGCGCATTCGCGCCATAACCACACGCCCTATGCCTCGGACCTGCTGTTCAGGGAAATGATCCGCATCGCGCGGGAAACGGGCAAGAAATACCTGCATTTTGGGCTGGGAGTGAATCCCGGCATCCGCCGTTTCAAGGAGAAGTGGGGCGCATCACCCGCGACGGCCTACGAAATGGCCAAATGGACCGAATCCTTTGACTTTCGGGAGGATTTGGGCGATCTGATGCGTGCCGTGGCCCACGGCCTGGCGCATCGCGACCACTCGGCGGTGACCCACATCCAGATGACCAGGGAGCAGTACTGGAACAGCCTGCCTCCGCAACGCCCGTACCGGCTGATCTGGGAACTGGAGAAGAACGGCAGGATGTCCTGGATTGGCGGAACCGCGCATTTTTTCTGTTGCAGCTTCGAGAGCTCGATGCGTCGGCTGTTCAAAAAGGTGGACACCGTGATCTTCGAGGGCCCGCTGGATCAGGCCAGCCTGGACCGCGTAGCCCGGATCGGCCAGGCTCCTGATGGCAACTCGCCGCGATTGATCGAGTCTTTGACCGAGGATGATGTGCGTAAACTGGAAAGGGTGGTCAACGGTCCGCGCGGTTTCTGGGCCAGGCTCCTAGGCACTGAAGATCCGAACCCTATTGACGTTCGGCATTTTCTCGCGGACACCCGGCACTGGTACGCCTTTTTCTCCCTCTGGACGCATTTTTTGCACCGCCATGACTGGAATCATTCCGTAGACCTGGAGGCCTGGCACTTGGCCCAGGAAATGGGCAAGGAAGTCCGTGGGATGGAGACCATTGACGAGCAGGTGGCCACCCTGGAAAGCGTGCCCGTGGAACGGATCATCCGCTTTTTTCGCCAATGCGGCCTCTGGAAAGGGTTCATCCACCGGAACATGCGCGCCTACCTCAAGGGCGATCTGGAGGCCATGATGGGCACCAGCGTTGAATTCCCCTCGCGCACGGACTTGGTCATCGATCGCCGGGACGCCCTGTTTCTTGAGCGGATGCTGCCCCGGATCAGCACCGGCCGGTGCGCCGTGTTCGTTGGCTCAGCGCACATGTTCAATCTGCAAAAAATGCTGGCCGATGCCGGATTCACGGTCCGCAAGCTGCGGAAGATCTGATGCTCGGCCCGGAACGCCTGGATCATGTCGCCGCGGACGCCGTGGTTCCGGAACAGCTCGTTTGCTACGTCCGGGCCGTAGCCGGGAGTACGCCGCGCTTGTTCGACTCCTGCCTGGGCTACGAAACTCCGGACGACCTGGTGCTCATCGGCTACCCCCTGCACGATCCCCCTCAGAGTCTTTTTGACGAGCAGGCCCTTTCCCGGTCCGTGGATCTGGCCCTGGAAGCCAGCCCGGCTCCAAAGATAACCGTGCTTGCGCCCACCCGCCCCCAGCAGGCTCCAGCCGTCACGACCGAAGAAACTTCTTCGGACAAATCCTCGGGCCATACTCAGGACGCCTACCTGGCCCTGTCAATTCCCGCGCCGGCTCCGAACCAGAAGCTGCGCAACCTGTTGCGCCGGGCCGGACGAGAAGTGACCCTGGACCAGAGCCGCGCTCTGGACCAGGAACACCTGGCGCTGATCGATCGCTACCTGGAGTGCCGGGATCTTGAGCCCGGAACGCGGCTCATTTTTCGCAACATTCCGGCCTATGTTCAAAGCTGTCCGGGCTCGTTGGTGGTTTCGGCCTGGTTGAACCGAAGTGATGATCCTCCGCGTCTGGCCGGGTTCACCCTGGGGGATTTCACGTCCCTGAGCACGGCCTTCTACATGTTCGCCTTCCGCGACCCGGACCTCGCCCCGCCGGGCACCGCGGACCTGCTGCTGCACGCCTTGCTTCAGGAAGGCGAAAAGCGCGGCCAGATCCGCATGAACCTGGGCCTGGGCATCAATCCGGCCATTCGGTACTTCAAGCAAAAATGGGGGGCCGAGATTTTTCTGCCCTGCGTGGAAACGAGTTGGGAGCGGCGTCCGAGAGGATGGTTGTCACAAATGCAAAAATGGATTTCAGGTTCCAAATCGCCATGATCAGCGGCATACGCATTGGATTTTTACTTCGTCTTGACTTTCACTTCAAAAACGTCTCTGTCTTACCTAATACTTACACGATCAGGAGGGACGCGTGATGACGACAACGACACTCTCGAGCAAAGGACAAGTGATCATTCCCAAACACATTCGAGCCGTTCGGCATTGGGAGCCGGGCCAGGAACTGGAAGTCGTCGAATTTGACGAAGGGGTGTTGCTCAAGCCCAGAAGCATGTTTCCGACCATGAAAGTCGAGGAAGTGGCCGGATATCTTGCCTATCAGGAACCGACCAAATCCAACATGGAATCGGAAGAGAACAGCCAGCCTGTTGAAGTCGCCAAAACAACGGAGCGCGAAGATCCATGTCATCCGCCACTCAGCAAACCTACCAAATGATCTGGGACCATGAGCAGAATTTTTGCCAGAGAGCTGGCCTGCCGGGTCTTGGAAAAGTCCAGGCTGACCGTCTGGCGGATACTGACGGGACCCAGGAAACGAGACGCTCAGTCCCGATAAGAGTTATCGCACTTTTATGGCTCAACAACCTCCTTTTTGCGCCAGATGAATATACCCGGGTGAACGAGGGATTTGTCATCATCTGGGCGGGGAGCGACAAGGTCGATTTCCAAGCACGTCCAGCCAATCGAGAAAGGAGCATGAAACCTACATGACCGCAACGACTAAACAAACGTACGATTTGATCTGGAACCAGGAAAACCAGTTCGCCTACAAGGTGGCTGGGCAGGTTATAGAAAAGCCGAAAATATCCGTATGGCTCGTCCTCATGCCGCTCCTTTTCCTCTACTACGCCCACAAGATCCAGCAGTACAAGGCCGGTATACACGGGTTCAGCAAAGGACTGGTGCGGACGAAGATACTGGCCCTGGACTCAGCCCAGGAAGAACTCAACACCGGCAAAAAGGATGAAGAGTACAAAGAAGCTTTTGTTTCGAAGAATTTGAAAAATACACCGAATGTGATGCGAGTGCGGGACAAGCAGATTGAGGAAGTGGAGGTGCTTAAGGCCCATTACGCGAAATTGCTGTGTGAACAGGGCTCAAGCTACCAGGCTTTGATCAAGAGGGCCTATAAGAGCAGCGGCGAATACCGACTTTTTCTGAACAAGCTGGCCAAGGCCGAGGAGGACGTGTATGATGCTGCGCTGCGGGCCTATCACCCCAACGACAAAGCTCGAGCCGTGACCAAAAAAATGCGGAACGCGACATTTGCCTTGCGTGAGCAGGAAATCAAGTCATTCTTCGGGTGAGTCACCTCGCCCGTTTCGGGCAGCTCAGGCAGAGAGCCGGAGGTCTGCCTTTGGCTAGAGCCTCTCGAAAGCGCGCATATTCCTTCCCTCGCCAGACGACCGGCAAAAGTTGTTCGTTGACATTGCCGAAGGTGGCCCGGCTATACGGGGCGACCCGGCCCTTACGGGCGTATTTAGCCTGGTCCACCGGAACGTTGGCGTAGACGCAGGGCGAAACCGAGCCGTCCGCGGAAACGAACAAAGCCCGGCCGATGTTCTCGGCGCAGGCCGGTTCATCCTGGCCCTTGGGGTCGAAACTGGGCGTGTGAATCTCGACGCCTTGTTCTTCGGCGGCCGTACGCAGGCGGGCGAAACGTTCCGCCAGCTCCCCGCGTTCTTGCACGGTATGCGGCGCAAGGACTTCATTGGACAATTCAAGGCCCGGCTCGAAATCCAGGACGCTGACCACGGCTTGCTTCACACCGTGCCGGGCCATCAAAGGCGGCAAGCCCTCCAGTTCATCCAGTCCGGAACGCAACAGCATGTAGGCGATGTGTACCGCTGGCGTAGAACTGCGGTACTCCGCCTTGACTTGGCGGACTAAATCCATTTTCTCGATAACCTTGGACAAAGTGGTTCCTGCCCGGGCCAGATCATTGTGCCCCGGCGTTGTTCCGGCCAAAGAAAAGGCCAGGACGTCCAACCCCGCGTCCATGAGCCTGAGAAACTTTTTCCTGGTCAGCAGCATTCCGTTGGTTGTCGCGCCTACGGTACATCCCGTCTGTTTCGCCAACCGGACTATGGTCGAAAAGTCCGGGTGCAGCAGCGGTTCACCCCATCCTTGTAAATACGCCAGGGAGGTTTTGCGCAATACCGGGAGCAGCCTGCAAAAAGTCTCCATAGACATGAATCTGTCGTGCCAGTACTCGCGGTACACGGTCCGCGGACAATAGACGCAGGCGGCGTTGCACTTGGAGGTGACTTCGATCTGTACCCAGTCCTTGGACTCAAAAAGCACTGCGTATTCCCACCATGAGCGCATCTTGGCCAAAAGACACCTTGAAGGGCGACGAAACATCATATCCCTCAAAAAAATGACGTCCGGGCCGGACTGTTAAATCAGTTCGACCCGGACGCTGCTTCTATGCCTTACGGCGTGGTTATCTGTTACGGAGGGTGTTTCGCACGTGCATGTAAGCAGCCGCGGTGATCTCGCATTGTGAATACCAGTACGCACTCATATCCACGTTGGAGTCGACGGCGACCTGCATCACCGGCTGGATGTACGGCAAGGTCCGTCCCCAGGGCAAAACGACATAAGCCATCATCCAGATCACGACCAGACTGACGGCCAGCTCAAACCAGCCGCGAAACAACCCTTTTTTCTGGAGTCCTTGGTCATACCATCATTTATTAAACGCATTTTTTACCATCCTTTCATTCAGTAAGCCTTGACGTTACATCATCCCCATCAACTCCTCGGTAACGTGCGGGAAAACCACAAAGTACATCAGCCAAGCCACGAGCAGGGTAAACGCCAGATTAAAGCTCTGTCCGCAGACATATAGGGTAACCGGCTTACCGCCCTTGAAGTGATGGGCCAGCACCCGAAAATTGGAGGCCAGGCCGATGCTGGCAAAGGCCAGAACAAAGAACCACTCTCGGAGCGGTCGGGTAAAGCCGCGGAGCACGCCCTGGTCGATCATCACGTCACCGGCGCTGCCCATTCTGGTCAGTATCCAGGAGAAGATGATCGACGCGAGGATGAAGCCCAGCACGAACTTGGGAAAACGATACCAGATCTCCATCTTGCTGACCCGCTGGCCGGGCACACAGTCCACCCGGGCGCACCAGTACACAGCAACACCGAAAGCGATCACACCGATGAGGATGTTCTGGATCATCTTCACGGTCGCGGCCACGAACAGGCCGACATCGCCCAAAAAGGCTCCAGCCGCGACAACCGCGCCTGTGGAATCAATGGTTCCCCCGATCCAGGCGCCGCCCAGGACTGGATGCATGCCTACGGCGAGGATAAAGGTTGGCATAGCGATCATCATGATCGCGGTGAAGGGCAAGGATATGCCCACGGCGATGGTCAGCTCTTCTTTTGTGGCCCGGCAGGCCGAGGCCGTTGCGATGGCCGCGGATACGCCGCACACGGACATGTCCGCGCTGACCACGATGTTCAGGGTCTTGGACTCCATCTTCAAGACCCGCTGACCGAAGTGACCTCGAATGTCAATAGTGGACACCAATGGGCTCATGCCGCCATCTAGTTTCCATTTTTTCTATCCTACCTCATGATATCCCCTGTCCCCAGAATTCGAAAGGCCACTTCTTTTCGTCATCACCCCAGTTGTACCAACGTGATGCCAAGCCCGTCAAGTGTTCGCGATTTTTCTTCACTTACTTAAAATGAAACTCCAGTTTGCGATAACCTAACCACGGCACTCTT
>SJBG01000018.1 GCA_004332195.1 Desulfobulbaceae bacterium | reverse complement strand
TCAGGAGCCACCGCTACTGGCGCCGGACAGCCTGGTGCCGGACAGCCAGCAACAACCAGGCTGACGGCCAACAAGATTCTACTTTTCGTTGATTTACTCTTTATGTACACGTTGTCCTCCTTCCTTCATATTTTTTGACGACTTTTTCTGTTACACCACACCTGCTCGCGTCCCTGGCTTTTCATCTCACAGGCATCAACCCCCCTTTTCTGAGTTTCGTTAATGGAAACTACGGAGAGCAATAAATAGAGCGGGGGCTATTCTCCATTTCCAACTGAGGCAAAACAGAATTCCTTGCTGAAGGTTTTTCTCTGTTTCAATTCGTTCCTCCTTTTTGGCCAGGAGCACACCTTAGCATACTGTCCCGTTTTTGGGGTCCACCATACTACACTGCCTGCTCGTAGTGGGCCCAGACTTGGTCAAAGGATTTATCAAAGGATCGGTCTTCCATGTATTGCCGAGCCTGGGTTTGCATCTTTTGCCGCAGTCCGGGGGTGCCCACAATTGCCAAAACCGCGTTTTTGAATGCCTCCGGGGTTGTGGTCGGCACAATCAGGCCGGTTTGGCCGTGCATCAGGTTTTCCCGGGGCCCGCCCTCGGCGGAAACCACCACCGGCAAACCCGATGCCTGGGCCTCCAGGACCACGTTGCCGAAGGTGTCGGTGGTGCTGGGAAAAATGAAGATGTCGGCGCTGGCATACGCATGGGCCAGATCTTCCCCCTGCAGATAGCCGGTGAAAATTACCGGCGCGCCCGCCATATTTTGCTCCATTTCCGCGCGGTACGGCCCGTCCCCGACTATGATCAGACTCATTTGCGGCTGCTCCCGGTGCAGGGCCGTAAATGTCTGTTCCAGGATCTTCAGATTCTTTTCTTTGGAAATCCGTCCGACGTAGAGGAGTTTAATTTCATCCACAAGCTGGTAGCCCTTCTCATAAAAACCATTACGCTTGGACGGGTGAAAACGCTGGATGTCAATGCCCCGGGGATAGACCCGGACTTTTTGCGGCGAGAGTCCTTTGGCGATCAGCTCGTTAGCCGTGCTGTGCGACGGCGCGAAAACCAAATCCATCTGGTTGTAGTACCAGAGCATGAACTTCCACATCAGTTCCTCCATGGCGAAGTCCTGGGTCAAATACTGCGTGTACTGCGGCAGGGAGGTGTGATAGGTGCCGTAGATGGGTAGATGTATCAGCTTGGCGATCGCCAAGGCCGCTAAGCCGAGGGGACCGGGAGTTGCGGAATGAATGTTGGTAATCTCCCGATTGAAACAAAAGTGCATCATTTCCAGCAAGGGCGGGTAAAAAAGCTTCATCTCCGGATATTCCGGCAACTCGAACATGCCGATGGGCTGGAAGTTCATGACCCCGGGCGAGGACTGCGCGGCCCGCGGATCACAGGTGATGATGGTCATGTCCTTGTCCGTGGACAGGGCCAGCGCGACTTGTTGCTGCAGGGTCAGGGCCACTCCATTGATTTCGTGATAGGTGTCCGTGAAATGGGCGACCCGCAGACCGGTGGCGTCGCGCAACTGTTTCTTACCCTTGCCGGAGTCATTCTTGCCCTTGTCCGAGGCAAATGATTCCAGGACTTCCCGGCTGAACTTCTGGGTGCGGGCAAACATCGAGTAAGAAACAAAATAGGGCATCAGCAGGGTATAGAGGGCGCCGGCGGACCCCAGAGAGTGGAAAATATCAAAGATGCGGCCCTGGGAAAGCTTGTGCAACAGATGGTCCGCCGAGTGTTTCAGAACCATGTTAGCCGATTGATTTACAAAGGCGAACCAGGCCTTGCCCCGTCCCTCGCCCTCGCTCCCGTTCCCACTGGAGCTCAGAATCTCCATCAGTTGCGGATCGTTGCGAATCAGCCGGGTTGTCTCATAGTGCAGCAGTTCCTGCAACTGTTGCGGCGAATTTTTCGGGGTCCGAGGCCACCTTCTTCCGGGTCGGAGGCGTTTGGACCACAAGGCGTGCATCGAGTTCAGAAAGCCTGACTCCTTGTCGATTACCGGATCCAGGTTGCGGTCGATGAATTTCAGCAGGACGTCTTTGTTCACTTGCTTCGCGAGTTGGAACTTCTGCTTATAGAACTGGTAGGCGATGCTGTAGAAGTTATGACCCATGGTCTTGGGCGTGGACTCCCGACCCACGGGTTGTGTTTCGCCATCGTGGATGCCTTGCAGGAAGGTGGCCAGCGTGCGTTTGCCGGGCATGACCGTATGCGTCCGGGCGATGTTTAAAGAGCTGTGGTCATCCGACCCGCCGATCAGGGTTTTGTGCCAGGGTTCCGGGTGAAGGGCTGGTCGGCTATGCTTGTCTTCCAGGTGTCGGAGGTCTGCTGGTTCCAACAAGTCCAAGATCGCCCGCAGATTGCTGTTCAAATGTTCACCCCAAGTCCCGTTGATTTCAAAAACCTTAAACAACAGCAGCAACTGTTCGAAATGGACTTTCGTGAGCCTGCCGTTTACGGAAAAGAGGGGATGGGCCAGCGCATGGCAAATTTTCGATTGATCCAGATACGCGACCAGTTCAAAGACATTCTCGCGACACTTTTGAATGTCCAGGTGTTGGGCCTCGGTGATGTCATAAGCCAGAACATGCACTTTGCAGCGATCCTCGGGAAAACAGGCGGTGATTTCCTCGCTGATGAAGGTATCCGGAAGGTGGGCGATCTCCAGGCTGCCCTCCAGGGTGTCGTGGTCCGTGATGGTGATCAGGCTCATCCCCTTATCCCGCAGCGTGTGGTAAATGTGCCGTGGTTCGGTGTAGCTTTCCGCACAGCCGACCTTCCGCAGTACCCACTGCGATGGATGCCTGGAGTGCTTGGAGTGCACATGCAGATCTGCTTTAGTCACCAATTCCATAAACTTACCTCCTTAGATTTGTTGTATTTTTGCAACAGATTTACTGAGGTGTAACTAATTTTATAAAACCACCATCATCATATCGCTATGGAGTTTATATCGTAGAGAGCTTGTCGATATGATCAGGCAATAAGCACGCTTTCCCCGGCCCGCACCCGGTCCCCGGGGACCACCCTGATTTCCATATCCGGCCGCCAGGGAACCACCAGGTCAACCTGGGAACCGATGCGGATCATCCCGAAAACCGCACCCCGCGCCACCGCGCCATCGACGGGGATGAAGACGTCGATGCCGCGCACGCTTTTGGCGGCGATTTGGATGATATATGCGGTCAATGCCGTCGCCTTAAACATGCCCTTAATCCGCGTAACCGTTCGTTCGTTTTGCGTGATGTGCAGGCTGTTGTGGTACAAGGGCAGGCGGTTGAGCAGGCTGCGCCAATGCATGGCCCCCATATGCAGATTTTTAGGTTCGGCCGGATAATGGGTGATAGCTTGGACCACCCCGGTTAAGGGGGAACGGTTGTAATGCACGTCAAAGGGGCTCATGAAGACACCGATGATCACCTTTGGGTCGGCATCATTCTCCTTCAGGATGTCCACGATTCTGGCCTCCTGCCCCTTTTTGATGCTGATCACCGGCTCATTTGCTCCGACCTTGCGCACATAGACCACCTTGCCGTCCGCCGGACTGAGTAGGCCCTCGCCGGTCGGCGCTTGGCGCTCGGGGTTGCGGAAAAACCAGTAGTATCGCCAGAACAGCGCCCCGCCCAAACCCAGAGTCAAACCCAGAGCAATCCAGATGAACCACGTTGTAATCATGATTCAGGGTCCCACGGCGTGTGGCGCCGCACCCGGATCAGGGCCACCCCGGAGTCAAAGGGAAAATCCACGGCTTCAAACATATCCTTCCGGTCGCGAACGATGTTCAGCCAGCGCTTGACCCCGGAATGGTTGAGCATCTCACGAATGTAAATGTTCGTGTCGTGCATCAGGATGTAAGAGTTTTTTACGCAGTGGCGATACATGCCGAGGAAATCCTCCCGCACGTCCGCAAAGGCGTGGCTGCCGTCGATAAAGCCCAATTGAACCTTGGGGAGCCGGCGCGTTGAATAGGATGCGAAAAACTCCTGGCTGGTCATTTTGAAATGCCGGACAACACCATCGACCCCGAACCGGGCGAATCGGGCGTGCACCATCTCGGGACTTGACCAAGTGTTCTGACCGCCAATGGTCTTGAACGGTCCGTCTTTGGTCAGGGAATACGAAGGATCGACAAATGAGAGTTGGCCCTCATTGTTGTCTTTTAGTCCCAGGGCCAGACATGTCACACTGAAGCCGAAACCGGACCCGATCACTAAAATATGCTTGGGCCGCAGGGAGCGTACCAGGCCGTAGTAGAGAAACCCGAAACCAAGATTCATGTTGGCCGGCTTTTCATTATGTCCAAGGGGTTTAGCGTAGGTAAGGATATCCTGGATGATGGCAGGATTCAAACTGAACTGCGCGCTTTGCCGATTCATTTTTCTTTGAAGATACATCATATTAATGTTGATCAGCTCTCCATAAGCATTAAGTTTTTCTAAACAACCCGATCGGGGTATGCTATGATCTTTGACCACAAAAAACCACCTCGCCCGCTGCGACCAATCATCGATATTGAAGGGTCGCAAGTCACAAGCTAACCGATTTGTTTGATGCCACCAGGGTAAGGGACAAAAAACAAGAACAAGTTAGGAGAAGGTTATAATCTGATGAGGAAAGTGCGCGGTATTGACCGGCATCATTATAAAGAGCAAACAAAAAAGAGCCTTTTGCGCCTCTTTTGGGTGACCGCATAAGGAGAGGAACCATCTCCTTGTCCCCCGTTAAAATCAGACATTTTATGGACTACAAGTGCGGACGGTTACTTATTTGCTATACCCGTGTTGCTTTTAGGCCACCTTAAAAAATTGCTCTTTCGCCCGATTTCTGCGTTATGCTCAAAAAATTATCCTCGGAATATCAACCATATGCCTGCGGTATTTTTTTTCGCAAGCCTTAAGCTCGAACAAAATAGCTAATTTTTCAAGGTAGCCTTTAGTTGACAGCGCCTTGAGCGCTGACTATCTTGGTCGTAACCCTTTCGGATAAAACAGTTGACATGCTTATCTTAAGACCATCTCTAGCCCTGGACTTAATTTCACCGGCTTATTGCGGCAACTTATGCAAAATCCAGTTCTTGAAGCGATTTACCGACGACGCAGCGTTCGCAGTTTTCGCCCGGAAGAAGTTTCCTGGGAGGATTTGCGGGAAATCGTCCGAGCTGGAATCTGGGCCCCTTCCGGGTTAAACAATCAGCCCTGGCGTTTTGTGCTGGTCCGCGATCGGGCAATCCGCGAGCTGCTGGCCGCGCAGACCATCTACAAGAAGGTGGTGCTGGCCGCGCCGGCCTTAATCGTCGTTTTTCTTGACCGAGATGTTATGTATAATGATCTCAAGGATCATCAGGCCGCCGGGGCTTGTATCCAGAATATGTTGCTGGCCGCCGAAGCCGTGGGCCTGGGAGCGGTTTGGCTCGGTCAAATCCTAAAAAACGAGGGGGAAGTCCGCCGAATTCTCGCGCTTGACGACAAGTTAAGTCTGATGGCGGTGATCGCTTTAGGCTGTCCGACCCCCACCGAACGCCAGGCCAAACGCCGCCCACTTGAGGATTTTATTCTCAAAACCTTTTAGATTTAGCCCTTACCTTGAAAACCCTTAAACAACATTAAACAACAGGAGGTCCACCATGGATCAAGCTCAGGCCGCCAACTCTTTCCGCTACTCTTTTTGTTTCTGGGTAATCCTGCTATTGCTGCTGCCGTTGATCGCCGGTTGCGCTCGCGCCGGAGGCTTGAGTTGGCGCGGCGAGGCTCCGACTGAGAAAACTCATACGGAACCTTTCAGTCCCGCTGGGTTCTACGATTTGCTGATCCCCAGCGAACTAACTTGGTCCCGGGAAAAAAGCATGGTGGTTAGAACCAAATCTTTTGCCGGCGGGGTCCTCTACTTCAGTGGCCGGGTGGACATCAACTCGCTGGTCGATTATTTCACAACCACGATGCCGAGAAACAATTGGCGCCTAGTTGGCTCAGCACAAGACCGCAACGTCATGCTGGTCTTTACCAAACCGCATAAAAACGCCACCATTGTTATTGGCCGGGCCGACCTAACCGGCAGAACCGAAGCCCAGATACACATCACCGATGACCTCAGTCAGGGGCAAAAAAGCAGCTCCAGCGCCCCAGCCCGTCCTTTTGCCTTTTGAGCTTGACGACAATCAACACGTAATTTTTCAAGGTAGCCTAGCTATTTTAAGAAGTTCAAAGTGGGCGAAGATGGGGGTGCTGCTAAACTTTTACAAGGAGCTTAGATGTCTTTCCAGCTTAGCAACAAACGTATCCTCTTAGGGATAAGTGGCGGCATCGCTGCTTACAAAACGGCGGACTGGACCAGGGCGTTGCGCCAGGATGGAGCCGTAGTTACCGTGATGATGACCGAATCGGCGCAACGCTTTATCACCCCGCTGACTTTGGCCGCCCTGTCCGGCAACAAGGTGCACACGTCCATGTTCGCGATTGCCGATGATGAACGATTGCCCCATATAGCCTTGGGTCGCGACTGTGATCTGATTCTGCTGGCCCCGGCCACCGCCAACACCATCGCCCGGTTGGCTCACGGACTGACCGATGACCTGGTCAGCGCCGTGGTTTTAGCCGCTCAGGCTAAAGTGCTGATCTGTCCGGCAATGAACGGGGTTATGTACCGGCACCCCGCCACCACTCACAATATCGCCCGGCTCAAAGAGTACGGCTACACCGTTATCCCTCCGGCCTGCGGCGAGCTGGCCTGTGGCGATCAAGGCCCGGGCCGGTTGGCCGAATGGGAAACGGTGCGTCAGGAAATCATCGCCGCCATTACTCCCCAGGATCTGCAAGGCAAGAAGATTATGGTCAGCGCCGGACCCACTTGGGAGGCGCTGGATCCTGTTTGTCTGCTCACCAATCGCGCCAGCGGCAAAATGGGTTATGCCCTGGCGGCGGCAGCCCGCCGGCGCGGGGCTGAGGTGATTATGGTCAGCGGTCCCAGCTCCATTACCCCTCCCTTTGGAGTGAAAGTTGTTTCAGTGGTTTCCGCCCGAGAGATGCACGCGGCGATCAGGCAGTGGGCAACAGCCATGGACGTGATAATTATGGCGGCGGCGGTCTCCGACTACCGCCCGTCTCGCTACGAGCCCCACAAAATCAAAAAAGGAGTCACCGACACCAGCTTGCCCCTGACCGCCAACCCAGACATCCTCCGGGAACTCGGCGAGCAAAAAAAAGATACCCGTTGCGCGCCATTGTTGGTGGGTTTTGCCGCGGAAAGCCTTGATCATCTGGAAGAGGGACGGCGCAAGTTGACGGATAAAAAACTTGACTTGATCGCGATCAACGATATCAAGGCTGAAGATGCCGGTTTCGCCGGGGACAATAACCGGGTCACCCTGCTGGATTGCCACGGAACGGTGGAGGAAATGCCGTTGTTGAGCAAAGAAGAGGTGGCTCACCGGATTTTAAACGCCATATTGCGTCAACTCTGAGCTACGTCAATTTGGGGCTACGTCAACTTTAGAGCCGCATCAACTTTGGGTAAAGATAAAATCTACGTTTAGGTTTGGGATTTGGGCCGGAGCTTAGCTTAGAGTCTGGGGCCAGCCTTCAGGTAACAATATCGGCCAGCAGTTGATGATCGCCGGGATTGTCCTGGCTCACCAGCAAAGTGCTGATGCTGAAAGTCTCTAAGGTTGTACTCACCGACATGGTTCCCTCAGCGGAATTTTTGCGGCCGGTGAAGGGAAAGCTGTCCGGGCTGCGCTGACTTTTACTGTTGATATTGATCCGGCAAACTTGATTGGCCAGAGAGCGGGCCAAGCCGGCGATCTCTTTTCCGTTTTTGCCAAAAATGCTTACCTGTTGGCCAAAATCCGCCTGCTCCAAATAACCAACAGGCTTCTCTAAGCCGGCAAAACTGGCGACCGGAATGATCGGCCCAAACTGCTCTTCATGATAAATGCGCATACCCTTTCCTACGGGATAAAGAACGGCCGGGGTCATAAGGGTCTGGTAAACCGCCCCCCCGCCATCATTCAGGATTCGCGCCCCCTGGGCTCGGGCGTCAGCCAACAACTCGTTGAGATAAGTGATCCGGGCCGGCTCTGCCAAGGGGGTGATCCGGACCCCGGGCAACCAAGGCATCCCCCATGTTTGTTGAGCCACCGCTCGGCAGAGCTTTACGAGGAAAAAATCGATAATCGATTCGTGAATAAAGAGTATTTTCAAGGCGGTGCAACGTTGACCATTAAAGGCCAGCGCCCCCAAAACACATGCGTTCACCGCCTGATCCTGATCGGCATCCGCCAACACAATGGCGGCGTTTTTGGCTTCAAGCCCCAAAAGGCAGCGCAAGCGCCGGGGGTGGGGGTGCCATCGGCGCAGCTTGTCCGCCACCGATCGCGACCCAGTGAAGGCTAGAGCATCAATACGGCCGGATTTCATCAGCGGAGCCAACACCGTCTCCCCTTCACCGTAGAGGCTGCCCACCACCCCCGGCGGGAATATTTCCTGAAAGGCTGGTAACAGTGGCTGATGCAGCAATACCCCGAGTCGAGGAGGCTTGAAAATTACCGTATTGCCCATGAGCAGGGCGGGGATCATGGTGGTGTAAGTCTCGTAAAATGGGTTGTTAAAAGGGCCAAGACAGAGAACGACCCCCAAGGGCGCCCGCCGGAAACGGCCCAGAAAACCTTGTTCGCGGATAATAACCGCATCCCGTCGCCGCCAGTCCCGCAAAACCGCAATGGTGGCGGCGATATATTCAATGGTCCGGGTAAACTCCATTTCGGCTTCTGCCAAACTTTTGCCGATTTCCCACAGCAGCAGCTTTACTACCTGAGTACGGCACTCCCGCATGCGTTCCAGAAATTGCTCAACTATGGCAATCCTTTCAGCTTCCGGCATAGTGGGCCAGGGTCCCCGGCCATGGTCGTAAGCACGACAAGCCGCGGCCAGAATCGTTTCGGTCTCCGCTTGACCAAGCAGTGGATAACTGCCTAAACGTCGGGGTTGCAAGAGCAAACCGGCATTTCCGGGCTCGGTATTGCGGGGTTCGACATTTTTGAGTTCGGCATTTCCAGGTTCGGCATTTCCGGGTTTGGCCTTCTTGTCATAAGCGATGCCAAGGCCGGACCCGCCTGCTTTGGTTATCGAATCAGGCGCCGCGGCATTGAGAGTGGGCAAATAGATCGGCGACCAGACATCCTGAACGGGGCCCGACCACCGCGCCAGGAAGCCGGCACAGAGATAGCGACGTTGCTCGATGGACGCTTCGAGCCGAAGAGATTCCGGGATCATTTTCGGAGGCGGAAAAATTGTCGCCAAAGATTTATCATTCACTGTTGCTTATTCCTTGTAAAAGAGAACGGATAAAAACCAGCCATCAGCAAAACAGCTCTCGACCATAACGCGCTCAGTGCAATTTGACAATCCGATTTGCTTGCTGCCCCGATTTGCTTGGAGTCGATCGCTTGCCTTTGAGTTCCTCAGGCGTTTTTTCGGGAGCACTGCACTTCCCCCAGTATAGCGGACACACCGAAGAGTTAGGTTACAATAAATAACCTTATAACCTTGGAGGTGTAAAATGCAAGAGAGCAGAAGGCATAGGACGTACGACCGGCAGTTCAAAGAAGAAGCAATACGGCTTGTGACAGAAGGCGGGCGATCAGTAACAGAAGTAGCCCATAGCCTTGGGATTCACGAGAATCTGCTGCACACATAGAAACGAAAGCATAAAGAAGACCCATATCGGGCAGTTTCCCTGGCAAAGGCCACCTAAAGCCAGAGGAAGAAGAACTCAAAAGGCTGCTGAAAGAAAATGCCAACCTGAAGGATGATAGGGAAATCCTAAAAAAAGCGTTGGCCATCTTCTCAAAACACCCCAGATGAAATACTGGTTCATGGATCAGTATCGCTCCACACATGGGGTGCAGAGGATGTGCCGAGTCATTGGAGCATCAAGGAGCGGATATTACAGCAGGAAGATACAGCCTCAGAGCAAGAGGCAGAAGGAAAACGAAAAGATACTCATGGAGATAAGAGAATCACACAAAAACAGTCGCAGGGCATATGGAAGTCCGAGAATCACGGAGGATTTGCAGGCAAAAGGGACAAGATGTGGCGAAAACCGCGTAGCCCGATTAATGAAAATACATGGCATTGTTGCCAAGACAGCAAAGAAGTTCAAAGCGACAACGAACTCGAAGCACAATTTGCCTGTTGCTCCCAATCTCCTGAGTCAGAACTTTGAGGTAGAAAAGCCAAATACCGTATGGGTATCTGATATTACGTATATTGCAACCATGGAAGGCTGGCTGTATCTGGCAGTAATATTGGATCTCTATTCCCGGCAGGTAGTTGGCTGGGCTATGAGCGACCGGCTGACATCCGGGTTTGTTGTCAAAGCCTTATATCAGGCCGTAGGGCGGAGGAAGCCCGGTACAGGATGTATATTTCATTCTGATAGAGGGGTTCAATACGCAAGCTCTGATTTCAGGGATGCACTAAAGGCTTATGGTTTTATCCAGAGTATGAGCAGGAAGGGTAATTGTTATGACAATGCGGTTGCTGAAAGCTTTTTCCACACGCTAAAGACAGAGCATGTATATGATTACCGGTATGAAACACGGCCAGAGGCTATACAAAGTATTTTCGAATATGTTGAGATGTTCTATAATCGTAGATGTTCTATAATCGTCAGAGGAGGCATTCAGCGCTGGGATACCGCACCAGTATCTTTTGAGCTGGAGGCCATGGCAGCCTAGCTTAACTGGAGTGTCCTTGAAAACGGGGG
>SJBG01000017.1 GCA_004332195.1 Desulfobulbaceae bacterium | reverse complement strand
CCTTCACGTGTGCGGTGATGACGTTGAGTACGTCATCGGTTTTTCCGTCAGGGTATCCGCGGGTTCCTCGCTGCCCAGCACGCCGGCCAGCCCCGCGTCGAGAAATTCGGCCAATGCGGCGAGTTGTTCAGAGGGTGACGCGGCGCGCAGCATCTCGATGCGCTCCTGCAGGGCCTCGATAAGATCGTGGTAGTGGGCGAGGTGGCGCCGCACTTCGACCAGCTCTTCGCTCTGCGCCGCCAGCCGCTGCGCCAGCACTTCCTGGTTGGGGCAGCACACGCTCGCGGATGCGCCGGCCGAAAGCCTCCTCGCGAATCTTGGTGGTCCGCTCGAAAGCGCCGGAATCCTCAAGCTGCACGTCAGGGAAAACCTTCAGCAAATCCGTGGTCGTCACCATGCCGTCCTGCGAAGGCAAGGCGCCGCTGGCGATATGTTTTTGCATCTCGGCGCGCGTCACGCCCGTCAAATGCGCCGCGCGGGAAACCGTCAGCAGATGTGACATAGAACCCCCTCGAATCCGTTGGTTATTCTTGTGCAGATAATACCCAAACAAGGCGGGCAGCGTTTATGCAACAACCTCTACCACCGAGTTAAATACTCTACAAAATAATTGTTGCAATGCTTATAACACTTATGTAAAGTTCTCTACATGATCCAACTCGTCGAATGGCTCGTTCTCGTCACCACGCTGCCCACGCGCAATGCCGCGGCGCGCATGCGCCTGTGGCGCGCCATCAAGGCGCTCGGCTGCGCTGCCTTGCGCGATGGCGTCTATCTGCTGCCGGCACGCGATGAAAACGGCGCGGCGCTCTCCGCCCTGGCGGACGAAGTGCGCGCGAGCGAAGGCAGTGCCGAGGTGTTGTATGTAGCGGCCGATGGCGCGCAGGACGAAGCCTTCCGCCTGCTATTCGATCGCGGCGCCGACTATGGCGCATTGATTGCCGAGACACGGTCGGCCAGCGCGGATGAAAAAACCCTGCGACGGTTGACGCGTGAACTGGCGGCGCTGGAGGCCATCGATTACTTCCCGGATACGGCGCACCATCAGGCGCAACAAGCCCTGGCCGCCTTGGCCAGGCGTCTGTCGCCCAACGAGCCGCAAGCCGTCCCCAGCCCCATCCGCCGTCTCGCCAGCGCCGACTTTTCAGGACGCGGCTGGGCGACCCGCAAGAACATCTGGGTGGATCGCATGGCGTCCGCCTGGCTGATCCGCCGCTTCATCGATCCCCAGGCGAAATTCCTCTGGCTCGAAACACCGGCCGACTGCCCGCCGGATGCACTCGGCTTTGACTTCGACAGCGCCACCTTCACCCACGTCGCCCCAACCAGCCGTGCGCCCGAACTCGTGAGTTTCGAGGTGCTGGCGGCGAGTTTTGGACTGGATGCCGACCCGGCCATCGCGAAGATCGGCGCCATCATTCATTACCTTGATGTCGGCGGCGCGCCGCTGGCGGAGGCGTCCGGCATCGAAGCCGTGCTGGCCGGCCTGCGTGCCGGCGCAAGCGACGACGACGCGCGACTCGCCGCCGCCGGCCGCGTCCTCGACGGCCTGTACACGAACTACCAGCAGCCATAGCCCACGTTATCAACCGAACCTGAAGGAGATTGCACCATGCCACCCACCACCAAGCACTTGCACACCAGCCTGTCGCGCACCGGCAAGGACTATGCCGAGCTGCACGCATGGATCAACGATCCGGTCATGCAATACGACCGCCACGACATCACGAAAATTTGTGATTTCGGCCCCGAGATCAGGGCGCGCTTCGGCGAGGAAGGCCTGCGTGAATACATCGAACACCTGCGCGAAGACATCGACGTCAAGCTCACGAAAATCTGGGGCAAGGACGCGGCGACGCGCGACGAGGCGCTCGACTACTACGGCATTCGCAAGCAGGGGCGCGATTACACTCTCGACATGGCTGACATCAAGCTGTTGCAGGATGCCGGCATGGCGGCGGAAGACCTGGACCATTCACTGAAGGTCGCCGGCCGGGCGCTGGACATTGCGCGCCGCGTCGTCGGCGGCAGCGGCGCCCAGGTCGACATGGAACTGGTCGGCCGCGGCGCGCTGTTCCACGATCTCGGCAAGGCAAAGACCCATGCCATCGAGCATGGCAGGATCGGCGCCGAGATGGGCAAGGCCCGCGGACTGCCCGACACCATCAACGTCATCATGGAAAAACACATCCGCGGCGGCTTGACCGCCGCCGAAGCCGCGGAACTTGGCCTGCCGGTCAAGGATTACACGCTCCACAAGCTCGAAGAAAGAATCATCATCTACGCCGACCGCCTGGTAGACATCATTTATGACGGGCTGGTCAAGGTTGACGGCGCGGCCGATGCCGAGCGGCGCTTCGAGGACATCCTGAACAACGAAATCAGGTACGGCAAGAACGACATCACCCGGGCGCGTTACTTCGGCTATCACCGCGAAATCCAGGGACTGATGGGCAGCACGGCGCAATAACGACAACCGCAACGACAATAACCATTCTTCCCCAGCACAAGGAGAAATCTGCCATGACCGACATCACCAACGCCGTCCCGCCAACGCCGACTTTGGGCGAAGCCTTCAAATACTGGCTCAAGCTCGGCTTCATCGCCTTCGGCGGCCCCGTCGGGCAGATTGCGATGATGAACACCGAACTGGTCGAGCGGCGACGCTGGATCTCCGAACACCGTTTCCTGCACGCCCTCAACTACTGCATGCTGCTGCCCGGGCCGGAAGCGATCCAGCTCGCCATTTACATCAGCTGGCTGATGTATGGCGTCAAGGGCGCGGTAATGGCCGGCGTCCTGTTCTTCATGCCGGCCTTCGTGCTGGTCACCGTGCTGGCGGGCGTCTATTTGAGCTATGGCGACGTGCCGGCCATACAGGGCATCTTTTACGGCATCAAGCCCGCCGTGGTCGCCGTGGTGCTGTTCGCGGCCTGGCGCATCGGCAGCAAGGTGCTGAAGAACGAGGTGCTGATGGCGATTGCCGCGCTGTCCTTCGTCGGCATCTTTTTCTTCAAGATCGGCTTCCCGTGGATCGTGCTCGCCGCCGGCATCCTGGGCGCCATCGGCGGCAAACTGCTGCCGGCCAAGTTCAAGGCAGGCGGGGGGCATGGCGCCTCCGGCAAGGCGGCGCACGGCCCGGCCATTATCGACGACGACACGCCGCCGCCGGCGCACGCCAAGTTCTCGTGGGGCAAGTCCATCGCGCTGACCGTGATCTTTGTGGCGATCTGGGCCGCGGCCATGCTGGCGATCTCCGGTACGCCCGTGCTCCAGGACATGGGCGAGTTCTTCACCAAGGCCGCGTTCCTCTCCATCGGCGGCGCCTACGCCGTGCTGCCCTACGTTTATCAGGGCGCGGTCGAGTATTTTGCCTGGGTAACCGGCCCGCAGCTAATGGCCGGCGTGGCACTGGGCGAGACGACGCCAGGGCCGCTGATCAAGTTCGTCACCTGGATCGGCTATATCGGCGCCGCCGGCCCGACGAACCTGCTCGTCGCCGGACTGACGGGCGCGGCGGTGGCGACCTTCTTCACCTTCCTGCCGAGCTTCTGGTTCATCATTGTCGGCGGCCCCATGGTCGAGGCGACGCGCGGCGAACTCAAATTCACCGCGCCGCTCACCGCCATCACCGCCGCCGTGGTCGGCGTGATCCTCAACCTCGCCGTCTTTTTCTCCTGGCATACCTTCTGGCCGCAGGCGACCGAGGCCGCACCCTTCTCGGGAACCTTCGAATGGCTGTAGGTCGTCGTTGCCATCGCCAGCTTCCTCGCGTTGTGGAAATACCAGGTCGACATCGTGAAGGTGATCGGCGCCTGCGCGTTGTTCGGCCTCGCCTACTCATTTTTCATGTGAAGAGGCTCAGGAATTTTACCACCATCAACCACTGTCGGCCCTGCCTGTGTCTTAAGCCGTTATCTCTCTCGCAACCTGGTGCGAAGACATCTTCCCCCAGTGCTACTGGCCATCGTCGGTAAGGGCATAGCCCGGGAGGGAGCCTTTTATCTGTTCTCCCTGCGCCTGATTCCGGTGGCACCTTTATTCAGCGGGTTGGGGTGGCGTGATGGGCAAAATGGGTGGGGCGAGTCTGGTTGATTTTGCGCGGGCTTTTACCGGGTCCTTGCCCTCTTGAGTTGACGAATTTAGCCGAGAGAATTAAGCGTGACTGTACCGGCTGCGGCGTTTGCGCGGCCCGCTGCGGGTTTCTTAAGCAGTACGGATTACCGGGGGATATTGCTGATTCCCTGCTGGTTGGCCGTTGCCAAACCGATCCATTTATCTGCAGCTTGTGCAATCTTTGCGCGGCAGTTTGTCCGGAAAAACTAGAACCGGGGGATTTTTTTCTGGATTTGCGTCGCCGGGCCGTATCGCAGCAAGCTGTGAATTTCCGGCCTTATCGCGTCATTTTAGGCTATGAAAAACGGGGTAATTCATCACTTTTTTTCTGGGATGGTCTGCCGTCGGCTTGTCGCAGCGTGTTTTTCCCTGGTTGTTCTTTGCCCGGAACCAGACGGCAGAGTACTTTGGCCCTTTATCGTCGTTTACGGGCAAAAATCCCAAACCTGGGAGTGATGTTGGCTTGCTGCAGCAAGCTCTCTCATGATTTAGGCCGCCAGGAGCATTTTTTGCGGGAGTTTGGAAAAATACGGACTCGCTTGTTAAACGCTGGAGTTCGGGATGTTCTGGTGGCCTGTCCTAACTGTTACAAGGTTTTTAGACAGTACGGCAACCAGTTGCGGGTTCGCAGTGTATGGGAAGCTCTCTCCTGTGGCCGCGGGGCTAAATCAGCGCCGATGGCGGCCGAATCCGATATGGAGCCGACTACGGCATCACCTATTCATCTGGCTGACCTGCTGGTCAATCCGCAAAAGGCTTTAACTGAGGCCAGCTCACCGGCCAAGGCCCCCTGGACTTACCTCCACCGTCTTCGTTTGAAAAGGCAGTTGCAAAGAATGTAGGGATGGGGGGTATAGCCCTTCTGTCTCTTGCCAACCGCCGCCCAAGGCCTTGACCAGAGCGATATGGGCCTGCAACTGCTGGCCATTAGTCAGCAACACGGCTCGTTCCAGGCTCAGGGCTGATCTTTCACTTTCAATTATCTCTAGGTAACTTACCAGCCCGGCGCTGTGGCGATGATGGGCTAATTTCACGGTTGTGTGGGCGGAAGCCGCCGCTCGCCGCTGAGCGTTCTGCTGGGCGTCCAGATGTTTTAGGGCGCTTAAGGCGTCTTCCACCTCTTTAAAGGCCCGGAGGATGGTTTGTTGATATTGGGCCAGGGCCTCCTGATGGGCAGCCTTAGCTTGTTCCAGTCGGGCCCGATTACGACCGCCGTCGAAAAGTGGCAGACTCAATTGTGGGGCTAAGTTCCAGAAACGGTTGCCGAGGCTGAGCAGGGAAGATAGCTCGGTGCTGCCAAAGCCGGCGGCTCCGGTTAGACGGATGGCCGGAAAGAAGGCGGCTTCGGCTGCTCCGATCCTAGCGTTAACGGCCATCAATCTTCGTTCAGCTCCGGCCACGTCCGGTCGGCGTTGCAACAGTTGGGCGGGTAGGCCTGGTTTTATCATCGGCGGGACAGCGTTTGAGGTTGAGTTTGCTTCCTGTATGAAACTGCTGGCTGCTTCTCCGATCAACAGGGCCAGAGCGTGTTCTATTTCGCTGCGTCGATGGTGTAAAATGATGACTTCCGCCTCGGTGGTGGCCACCTCGGTCTCAGCTCGGCTCAAACCAAGTCGGTCGTTTAAGCCGTGTTGAAAGCGACTGGCCATCAGGCGTTGGTTTTTCTGGCGCAGCTCCAACGTCTTTTCCAGCAGTTGAATCTCACCGTCCAGGGTCCGGAGGGCAAAATAAGTCCGAGCCACCTCCCCATGAAGCAGCAAGCGGAAATTTTCAAAATCTGCCGCTCCGGCGGCAAAATCGGCCTTAGCCGCCTCGCTGAGCCGCCGCAGGCGACCCCAGAGATCCAGCTCGTAACCAAAAATCAGGGGCAGGTTCAGCGTAGTTGTGGTTCGGGCCTGACCAGCGGGGGCAAGGTCGGCCGGTTTGCGAGCCCTTTGGCCGGATGGCTGGAGATCAAGCCGGGGTAACAGATCGGCCTCGCTGATTCGGGTCAAGGCCCGGGCCTGTTCCAGGCGGGCCAGAGCGGCCCGCAGCTCCAGATTGTTGGCGGCGGCCCGTTGCTGGAGTTCATTAAGTATCGGGTCTTGGTAAATTCGCCACCATTCACCTCTGGGCAGATCGTCGGCGGGTATGGCTTGTCGCCAGATCTTATCAGCTCCGACGCCATGCCGATATTCTGCCGGGCTGGTCAGCGTCGGCCGTTGGTAATCAGGGCCCATGGTGCAAGCGCCGGTGAAGAAAAGGATGATCAAGATCAAGCCAATTTGAGGCATTGTTTACTTCTCCTTAATGTTCCTTACTATCCTTTGAGTTGTGCCAAGTTATCAAGTTTTCCAGCAACACGTAAAATAGCGGGACGAATATCAGGGCCAGGGTGCTGGCCGCCAACATTCCACCAAAAACCACGGAGCCGATCGCCTGGCTGCTGGCTGCTCCGGCTCCGGTGACCAGGAGTAACGGTATGATGCCGATGATAAAAGTCAAGGCGGTCATAACGATGGCCCGGAAACGCTGACGAGCGGCAGAGGTGGCGGCCTCCACGGCGCTCATTCCGGCCCGGCGATTCTGGGCGGCGAATTCGACGATCAGGATCGCATTTTTGGTCGCCAGAGCAATTAATACCAGCAAACCCAGCTGAAAGTAAATATCATTGGGCAAGCCCCACAGCCCGGCGATCAGGGCCGCCCCGAAAACCCCGAATGGTACGGCGCTGACCGCAGCTAAGGGCAGGAGCAAGCGCTCGTACTGGACGGCCAGAACTAATAAAACCATCAACAGGCCCAGGCCGAAGATCACTCCCCTAGCCTCGGCGGCCACCCCCAGTTGGTAAGCCTCGCCGATCCAACCCAGCAGAGCTTCCTTTTCGCCTGCCGATTCGTGGACCACGGCCTCCAGGGCTATTTTGGCCTGGCCGGAGCTAAAGCCCGGAGCCGGGGTGGCCATCAGCCGGGCGGCTGGATGAAGGTTGAAACGATTGATGATGTCCGCCCCGCTGGTCCGTTCCAGCTTGATCAGGGAACTAAGGGGCACCATGGAGCCGCCTTGCGAACGGACGAAGATATGGCGCAGATCTTCAGCCTGGTCGCGAAAATTCCCCTCAGCTTGCAGATTGACCTGCCATAGTCGGCCCCGGTAAGTGAAATCATTAACATAAAGGGAGCCAAAAGTACTGGCCATGGCCTCAAAGATACTATTGATTGGCACTTGCATGGCTTTGGCTTTTTCCCGGTCCACCTCCGCCCGATAGCGAGGAACTCCGACGGCCAGGGTGGAACGGACTCCAACCAGTTCGGGGTGGGCGTTGGCCGCTTGTACCACCTTGTTGGTCAGAGACTCAATCTGGGCCGGGGTGATATCACCGCGAACCTGGAGATAACCTTCGATCTCGCCGGTCACTGACATGCCCAGGATCGGTGGGGGCAGGAAGGCGAAAATGTTGGCCTCTGGTATCTTAAATCCCACTTCCATGATCCTTTGAGCGACGACTTGGGCGTGCTGTTCAGGGGCCCGGCGCTGTTGCCAGTCGGTGAGTTTGACAAACCCGACCAAGGCGTTGGGACGCAAGGCAAAGGAAAAAATATCAAAGCCGGCGAGGGCGGCGAACTGAGAAACTTCATCTATCTCAAGCAGGTGGCTGGTTAGAGTATCGCGCACCTTTTCAGTACGCCCCAGGGCCGAAGCTGGTGGCAGATGGCCCACAACCACGGCCAACCCCTGATCTTCCTGGGGAACCAAGCCTACGGGCAGCCGATCGAGCAGAACCACGGTGGCCCCGCAAAAGGCGACAAAGAGGGCCAGGCCCAAGCCCCAGCGGCGGATCAGGAAACCGGCGCTGCCCACAAAGAAACCGGTCAAATACGTGAAGGCCTGGTTGAAGAGACGGAAAGGGGCGATTGAGGTTTGAGGCTGTTTATCCAGAAGCAGGGCGCACATGGCTGGAGTCAGGGTCAGGGCCACCACCCCGGAAACCACCACCGAAACTGCGATGGTGACCGCAAACTGGCGGTACAGCTCGCCGCTGAGTCCCCCCAGGAAGGCCACCGGAACAAATACCGCCACTAAAACCAGGGTGGAGGCTAACACAGCCCCGGATACCTGTTGCATGGTTTCAATGGTCGCTTTGCGGGCTTTGATCCCCTTTTCTCGCATTAACCGTTCGACGTTTTCCATCACAATGATGGCGTTATCCACCACGATGCCAATGGCTAGGACCAGGCCGAACAGGGTCAGCAAATTCACCGAAAACCCCAGGGCCTGCATCCCGGCGAAGGTGCCAATCAGGGAAACCGGAATGGCGGCCACGGGAATCAGGGTGGCCCGCAGGCGCTGAAGAAAAACAAAGGTCACCAAGACCACCAGCCCGGTGGCGACCAACAAGGTGGTCATCACTTTTTGGATTGAAGCTTCGATAAACTCGGTGGTGTCGTAGGGGATAGTGTATTCAAGCCCGGGGGGAAAGCGTTGACTGAGCTCCTCAAGGGTGTTTCGCACCCGTTCAGCGGTAGCCAGGGCGTTGGCTCCTGGTTCAAGGAAAACCCCGAAGGGCACGGCGGGCAGGTTATTGTAAGTGGCGGAAAAATCGTAGCGTTGAGCGCCCATCTCGATTCGGGCCACATCGCTCAAGCGCAGGGTGCCGCCTTGGGCATCGGATCGAAGAATCACCTGAGCAAATTCCTCCGGGCTGCCGAGTTGGCCGGGGGCGGTAACGGTGAAGGTGAAAGCTTGGTCTGGCGGGGCGGGTTCGCCGCCGATTTGACCGGCGACAAACTGGGCGTTTTGTTCCCGCAGGGCGGTTGCCACGTCGGACGGGGTTAGGCTAAAGCGGGCCAATTTATCCGGTTGCAGCCAGATTCGCATGGAATAGTCTTTGGGGGCAAAAAGAGAGGCTTCGCTGACCCCGGGCAGTCGGGCCAATTCGTCAAGGACGTTGAGCAAAATGTAGTTGTGGATGAACAGTGGATCGAAGCAATCGTCCGGGGCGCTGAAAACCGGAAGCATCAGTATGTTGAGGGAGCGCGATTCAACTTGCACCCCCTGATCCCGCACACTTCGGGGCAGCCAGGGCATGGCCATCTGAACTCGGTTGTTGACGTCGATTGTCGCCAGGTCGGGGTCGGTGCCAATTTCAAAGGTCGCGATGATTATCAGTATCCCGGCGTCGGTACTGGTGGACCTCAGGTAGATCAAGTTGTCCACCTTGTTAATCTCCTGTTCCAGGGGTGAGGCCACTAAAGTGGAAATTGTCTCGGCATCGGCGCCGGGATAAAAGGCCAGAACCGTCACCTTGGGAGGGAGCACGTCGGGGAATTGTTCGACGGGCAGAATGCGCAGAGAGGCTAAGCCCGCCAAGACAATGATGATGGAGATTACCGTAGCAAAAATCGGCCGGTCGATGAAGAAACTAGACATTTCTCCTACTCCTCATTCGCCGGTATGATGGTCACCAACATGCCATGACCCAGGGCCACCTGGCCGTTGGTGACCAAACGCTCACCGGCGGTGAGTCCGGAAAGAATGACCTGGCGGCCAGCCACCATCGGCCCGATCTCTACCTGACGAGCCTGAGCGGTGTTATCATCAGCTACGATGAAGACTTGCCGGCCGTCGCGATTATTGCCGGAACCAACGCCGATGGCGGTAGGGTTAACCATAAATACCCCTTCAAGTTTTCGGAGCGGAAGTTGGACCCGGACCAGTTGGCCGGGGACTAATTCTTTGTTGGGGTTGGGAAAGATCGCTCGGGCGGCAATTGTGCCGGTCAGGGGGTCAAGCACCCGGTCGATAAAATCTATCTTGCCCTCTATCTGTTCAGGTTTCCTTGTTGACCGGCGTCGGTCAACAAAAGCGCTGCCGTCGGTTAAGCGCACGATGAGTTGAGGGTCGTTGTTTGCGGCGAGCTGTTCCGATAGTCGCCTGGTCAGGAGGATTCCATCGTTTTCCGGCAAGGAGAAATGTATATACACCGGATGATGGTTGGTGATATTGGCCAACAAGGCTCCGGATTCGACCAGGCTGCCTTCAGGGAATGTTTCCAAGCCGGTGAAGCCGCCGATGGGGGCTCTCACTTCAGTATGGCGCAGGTTGCGACGGGCATCGGCCAGCGCCGCCTCGGCTGAAATCAGGCTGGCTTCGCTCAAATCGCGGTTGGTCAGGGCCTGGTCACGTTTTAGCTGGCTGATCGCGCCCTGCTCGTAAAGGGCGTTTGCCCGCCGCCATTCCCGTTGGGCCTGTGCAAGGTTGACAATGGCAACAGTCCGTTCACCCTCGGCCCTTTGCAGGGCAATGGTGAAGGGTTCTGAGTCGATGTAGAAAAGGGGATCGCCTTCAGCCACCGCTTGTCCTTCAGTATGGAGCCGTTCTTTGAGAATCCCTGCCACTTGCGCTCTAACTTCAACCTCGCGGAATCCGTGCACTCGGCCGACGTATTCTCCCGTTAGTTCAACATCTTCCGGTTCAATGACAACCACCATAACCGGTATTGGCGGTGGAGCTTGCTGCTTGCTGCCGTTGAGCTCATCGTTGCCGCAGCCGACCAGGAGAGCCAGTGCTGCCGTCAGGAGGAGAAGAAGGAGGAGGAGGGGTAAGGCCCGGTAGGGCCGGAGGCTTTGGGGTCGACAAATGTGGTTTGTCATGATTGATGTTCGCGGTTTGTTGATTTTTGGTTAATAATTTAGTTGAGCTGAGATGAGGTGAGAGGGCGAGGGCACATGGTCTGAATGCGGATTATTTTTACCAGGGCGAGCGAGTTTTGTAAACTAGTTTCCATCCGGAAACGCTAACATATTGAAATTAATTTTAAAATAGGCTTAAAACATTATGACCCGAGCCCCCAACCTTATCTGAAAAATTATCTCGTGCTGTTAATCTGCTTAAAAAAGTTGTAGATCAAGCTGAGTGCCGCGTATTCAAAGGAGAAAAAGTTCCAGCCTCTGAAAAGGTAGTTTCTTATTTTGAAACTCACACGGACATTGCTGACACAGATCGTTTTCAAACGTTACTTGATCGCCACAAAAAACAATTTGGCCGTCCTCCTCGACAGACTACCGCAGACGGAGGTTTTGCATCAAAAAGCAATCTTGAATATGCCAAAGCCCTCCAGGTCAAGGATGTTGTTTTTTCAAAGAAACGAGGCTTGTCGATAAAGGACATGGCAAAAAGCAATTGGGTTTATCGTAAACTGAAAAACTTCAGAACTCGGCGCGGGATGGTAAAAACGTCCGGCAAGAGGGCGCCGGTTAGCTCCACCCCGACAAACAGTCCTGGCAGCAATGTGATGGGGCTTGGCTGGGCTTGTTCTAAGCCGTAAGGGTCGGCCACTTCGATTACCACCTGGGTCATTCGGCCTAAGGATTCAACCTCGCCCAAGGTGCGGCGCAGAACCCCCGGCCACTGGTACTCGCGGTTGCCTACCCTAACGGTCACCAGGGCCGGCGAAACGTCGCGTCCGAGGTCAAGGCTGGGGCTGGGGCTGGGGCTGGGGCTGGGGCCGCCGCTAGGACTGATGCCAGCACCGACGCCAGGGCGACCGGGGCCGGGCAGATCCAGCCAAAGCAGCTCGGTGGCGGGCAAGGGTATCACCACCTCGGCGTGATCACTGCCGGTCAGGGTAGCAACTTGAGTGCCCGCCGGGATGAATTGACCAATCTCCAGGTGTCGTTCGCGGATTCGGGCGTTGAAGGGGCCCGGATTTCGGTACGTTCCAGGTTGAGTAGGGCGGCGGCGAGATCGGCCTGGCTGGCAGCGAGAGCGGCTTGGCCTTCAGCAGTTGCGGTCTGTGCAGGGCCAGTGGATTGGGGGGGTGGATATTGGCGCCTTTTTCTTGAAAATGATCCCATTCCCGGCGGGCGATAGTGGCTCGGCTTTCGCTCTCGATCAGGCTGGCTGAGGACTTGGCTGCGGCGGCTTTAGCTTGACGCAAGGCCAGTTGATAATCGATGGGATCCAGGCGAAACAACAGGTCGCCGGTTTGGACAAAACCCCCGCTGATAAAATTGGGCCCCAGTTCCACCACCTCGCCGTTCACCCGGGGATGATGCTGATTTCCCGCTGGGGTTGGACGGTGCCGGCGGCCATGACCCGCACTTGATGGGAGGCGGGTTGGACCGTAAGCACCTCCACCAGTGCGCCTCGATCAATACTTTTCGAGAACTCCGGTGGTTGGCGCTGGCCCATAAGCAGTTGCATCTAAGGCAAAGCCCAGTAAAAGCACCAGCAGGGGCAGAATAATTTTGAGAAATCTATTCCGGGACAACATAAACGGTTACTCTCAAATTACAGTCGGTTGGTTGCTCTCAGATCATGCTTTTGGTTGGCTGATTTGGCCGGTTGCTGTTCATTCATCTGATTGCATTTATCAGGTCGTTGGAAAACTCCTTAACAGTATATATTTGCTGCGGCCTGATACGCTCAACGCGTGCCAAAAACTGCAACGTTGCTTAGCAC
>SJBG01000016.1 GCA_004332195.1 Desulfobulbaceae bacterium | reverse complement strand
TTTTCACGAAACCATCATTATCCCCTGTGGTTTTTTTCCTTTTCTTTAGGCTTTAGGCTACCTCGAAAAATTAGCTATTTTGTTCGAGTTTACGGCACGTAAAAAAAATTACCGCAGGCATGTGGTTGATATTCCGAGGATAATTTTTTGAGCATAACGCAGAAATCGGGCGAAAGAGCAATTTTTCAAGGTGGCCTTTTATTAATATCACAGTCATCTCGCACCCCCTGGGTTCACGTTTTGGCTGGGGGACAGGGATTCGAACCCCGACAGGCAGAGTCAGAGTCTGCAGTCCTACCATTAGACGATCCCCCAGCGGTGCCGGGGACTGTAGAAAACTGTGGGCGTCATGTCAAGAGCAAATCTAACAGAGTAAATCAAACAGCACAAAACAGCGGCAAGCTGGCGGATTACAACGCAGAGCAAAGCGCTCCCTGGGGGGGGTTGGGGAATACCTTAAAGTTGAGAACAAACGATCCTGTTGCGGCAATTTATCAACACTGAAAACAAGCGATTCTTGAAACAAGCGATTCTTGTATCCGCGAGCGTTTTAGACTAAGACCTGAATTCGAAACAAACGAATTCATTCTTTTTTAAGAGTGGATGAAAGCGCTGAATGTTGAAGTAACGATCGAGGTAAATAATGACCCAAATAACCCAGGCAACCCAGGCAACCCAGGCAACCCGGACCAACCTTTACATTTTGGTGTTGGCGGCGGGCAAGGGCACCAGGATGCGCTCGACCAAAGCCAAGGTCTTGCATGAGATTTTTTTTGCCCCAATGATCGTTCATGTTTTGCGGGCAACGGCGGCCTTGACTCCGGCGGTCACCCTGGTGGTGGTTGGGCATCAGCGGGAAGAGGTGAAGCAGGCCCTGGCGGGCTGGGAGTTGGAGTTTGTCGTTCAGGAGCGGCAAAGAGGTACGGCCCACGCGGTTCTAGCCGCTGCGCCGAGATTGCGCGAGCAGCGGGGGACGGTCCTGATTCTCTGCGGCGACACCCCCCTGATCCGGCCCGAGACCTTGCGGGCCATGCTGGTGGCTCATCGACAGCATGGCGAAAAGCTGACGGTAATGACCACCTGTCTGGATAAACCTTTTGGTTATGGCCGGATTATCACCGATCAGACCGGTCGTCTGGAGCGGATTGTTGAGGAAAAGGACGCCACCGAAGAACAACGTCGGATTAAAGAGGTCAATGCCGGCATCTACTGTGTTGAAATCGATTTTCTTTTCCCAGCCTTAGCTCAGGTGGGCAGCGACAATCGTCAGGCGGAAATGTATCTCACCGATATTGTTGAGATTGCATCTCGCGCCGGTTTGACGGTACACTGTCATCGTTGCCCGGATCCCGAAGAGTTGTTGGGGGTAAATTCCCGGGTAGAGCTGGCATTAGCCCACTCCCGGCTTCAGATGCGCCACAACCGCGTCTTAGATGAGGGCGCTGAGGTTCCGGCGATCTGTTGCTAGTTCTCCAGGCTGGCAATGGTGGCCAGTTGTTCCGCGGCCAGGTCTCGGACGGCGCCGTTTTCACTATCCTGATTGATTGCCTGGTTGAGGTGATGACGGGCCATCCGATTATTACCATCGTACCAGTGGTAAAGGCCGAGGTGATAATGACCGAGGGCGATATCGCCCAGGCTGGAGCGGGATTGGCTGTAGCGGAAATGAAGTTGGGCGTGAGTCGGGGTGAGTTGCAGCAGGCGCTGGTAAATGGGCAGGGCGGCGGTGATCTGCCCCAGTTGTTGCAGCATGCGCGCCTGGTTGAACAAAATGAAGGGGTTGTCCGGATCGCGGGCCGCCGCCAGCTCCATCTGTCGCAGGGCCTCTTGCGGTTGCCCGGCTTCAAAAAGAATAACAGCCCGATCGGCCAGAAGGATGGTGCGGTTCGGGAAACGAGCTATGACCTTATTGATCTCTTTCAGGGCTTTGTCATGCTGTCTCTCCGCCAGGTAAACCTGGGAAAGGCCGAAACGGGCCATGAAATTGACCGGCAATTCATCGCCGCCCCGTAACTGGTGTTTGAAGGTGGGCAGTAAGTCCAATGGTGAGCGGGTCAGGGTAAGGATCCGCATGCGAAATCGATGAAAGTCAAATTCAAAATTTTCGTCGCCCACCAGAGGTTGAACGTGAATAGGTAGGCCTTGTTGGTAAAGGCGATCTTCGAGATAGGCCATCCGTTTTTCAGGTTCAGGGTGGGTCAGAAGGTAGGCCGGTAGTTGGCCGCGATGGATTCGGCTGATATTGTGCATCGTGCGAAACATATTCAACATTTCCGCGGGATTACGGCCCGTTTCCTTCATCCACTGTAAAGCCAGACGGTCGGCCTCTTCTTCATCCTCGCGACTATACTGTAGGCCCAGGGTGGCCCCGCCGGCCAGGGCGCCAGCCATCAGGGTCTCGCCCAAGGCTCCGCCGCCGCCCAGGATCATGCCCGCCAGGACCAGGGCTGTGGTGCCAAGCTGGATCTTTTGATGTTGGGCCAGGCGACTGGCGTGATGACGACTGGCGGCATGGCCCACCTCGTGCGCCACGACACTGAGCAGCTCCCCTTCGCTTGCCGTGGCTTCGACCAGCCCGGAAAAAACGGCAATCAGCCCGGCCGGGGCGGCAAAAGCGTTAAATTCCCGGTTAGCGATAACAAAAAAATGGTAGTCGAAGGGTTGGGGGCCGACAACATCGAGAATTTCCCGCCCCAGTCCCCGGATGTAGGCGTTAACATCGGGTTCGTCAATAATCTGGAATTCTCTGCGCAGCAGGGGGAGCAGGCGCTCACCCAACTCTTGTTCTTCCTTGATGGTCAGGGCCTGGGCCGGGTTGAAGCTGCCAAGTCCGGTACTCAGGAAAACCGTAAGTACCAGCCCGGTTAAGAGACGCCGGGCCCCCGGAGAGAAAATATGCGTAGCCCAAAAGTTTTTTATTTTCATGGAAAAATCATCGTTATCGCCGGAGTAAAAAGGCTATAGAATAAAAAGCCATGCTCATCACTCATCCGACATAGTAACAACAAAGGTCGCAAAATGCCATAATTTATCGGCATTACGCAAGCACCGAGGGGGCATAAATGCCCCCGGGGTCTTTCCTGCTTTCCTGTTCCCTGCCTCCGCTATTATTGCAATTCCGGAAAGATACGGTATCTTGGCCCGATGCTGAAAGAACTCTGGATCAACAACCTGGCTTTAATTGAGAAGTTGCGGCTGGCTCCGGGGCCGGGGCTGATGGTGCTCACCGGCGAGACCGGGGCGGGTAAGTCCATCATCCTTCAGGCTATCCATCTGTTGGCTGGAGGTCGGGCTTCGGTGGACTGGGTCCGCAGCGGCACCAGGCAAGCCACGGTGGAGGCCCTTTTTGAATATGCCGCCGATCACCGGGAACTGTTAAAATTGTTGGCTGCTGCCGGGATCGATCTCGACCTGGAAAACGAGGAGAAAGAAAAATTACCCGAAAGACCACCCGGGGAACTGATTGTCAGGCGGATCATTAACGCCAAAGGCAAGAGTCGGTTTTACCTGAACGGCTTCATGGCCACGGCCGCCACGGTGGGAGGCATTGTCGAATTGCTGCTTAGCGTGGCCAGTCAGCGTGATCATCAGCAGTTGCTTCAGACCCGTTATCATCTGGAGTGTATCGATGCCGCCGGCAACCTCTGGCAACAGCGGCGTGATTTTGCCATCCTTTACGACCGCTTGCGCGAGGTCGAAAACCGCTTGGCCCAATGGCGCAGCCGTGAACAGGACAAGGAGCAACGCCGCGATTTTCTCTCTTTTCAGTGTCGGGAGATTGCCGATATTTCTCCGGAAGTCGGCGAGGACGAGCGGCTGGTTGCCGAGCGGGACCGGCTTAAATCCGCCGATAACCTGATCGAGCTGGGTCGCCACAGTTACGCGGCCCTGGCCGACAAAATAAATTCCCCCCTGGTTAAGGTTCGTAAAGATTTGGCCGAGATGGCGGCCCGGGACGCCCAGGATCAAACAATCGCCAAGCTGGCCGAAGATGTGGCGGGGGCTTCTTTTATCCTGGAGGAGGCCCAGCTTACAATATCTCGTTATCTCGGGACATTGACCAACGACCCGGTCCAACTCGATCGGGTGTCGGCCCGAATTGATCTTTTGCAGCGTCTCAAGCGTAAATACGGCCCGACCCTCGATGATGTCTTGATCTTTGCCCGGAAGGCTGGCCGGGAGTTGGAAAATCTCGAAAACATGGAGCTGACCATCGCCGAGCTTGCCCAGGAGGTTGTGCAGCAAGAGCAGGCGGTATGGGCCGCCGCCACCGCGCTCTCTGCGGCTCGCGGTCAAGTGGCGGCGGATTTTGCCCGTCGGGTGGGGGCGGAGTTGGAATCTTTGGCCTTAAATCAGGCTCGTTTTGCCGTAAGTCTGCCGGCTGGTGAGTCATCCAACCTGACCCGCCTGGGTTGGGATCGACCCGAATTTGTTTTTTCCGCCAACCCCGGGGAGCCGCTCAAGCCCTTGGCCAAGATAGCCTCGGGTGGCGAGCTTTCCCGTTTGATGCTGGCCCTAAAATGTGTGTTGGCCCGCCAGGATCGGGTGGAAAGCGTGATTTTTGACGAGGTTGACGCCGGCATCAGCGGCCAGGCCGCCGAGTCGGTGGCCAGAAAGATCAAGGAGTTGGCCCGCCATCATCAGGTGATCTGCATTACTCATTTGCCCCAGATCGCCGCCGGGGCCGATGATCACTGCGTGGTCAGCAAACGGGAGCACGATCAGCGGACCATCACCGAAGTGATAGAGTTGGAGCAAAAAGAGCGCCCAGCCGAGTTGGCCCGCATGCTTGCCGGTGACACGGTCACCGCCAAAACCCTGGCTTACGCGGCGGAACTTATCAGTCGCAGTCGATAGGCCATCTGAGTTGATAAACCATGTGGTCGATAAATCTCCTGTATTGATAAAAATCCCTTCGTTGCCGAAGCCTCTGAGCTATATACTTTCCTAAAATGATTAATGCTGGTCTCGCTGCCGCTGTTTGTCGGGGCGGGCCAACGAACGACAAATCAGAGTAAAAAAAATGGTTACGGCCTTGGCTTTGTTTTCCGGGGGGTTGGATAGTGTTCTGGCCTGTCGGGTATTGATGGCGCAGAACATTAAGGTGATAGCGGTCAAATTTATCACCCCTTTTTTTTGGGGCTGAGCTGTTGAGCGACCCTGAAGCCCGCCAATCCTACCGGCAAAAGATCTGGTGCCGGTACGAAATTAAAGTAATCCTTCAGGATTTATCCGCGCCCTTTGGGAAAACTCCTTGATTTCCGTGGCCGCAGCCGCACGCCCCAGATTGAGCTGGCCCGGCTTTTGGGGATTGACAACTACGAGTCTCCCGGCGGTGGCTGTGTGCTCACTGATGTCAACCAGGCCCGGCGGATCAAAGAACATTATCTTGCGGCAGCCACCGGCGATAGCCCGGTGCGGGTCGCCGATATCCTAATTGTTGCTCAGTGGTCGAGTTTTTCGCCTGCCCGGTGGCTCTATTTTGGCGTTGGGGCGCAACGAACAAGAAAACACCAGGCTGCTTGCCAGTCGTCAACCCGGTGACTGGCGGCTGATTTTGCGTGATTGCCCTGGTCCTGCCGCCATCCTTCGCCCCGTGGCCCCGGCAACCGATCCAGACTTGTCGCCAGGGGGGGGAAGCCCGACTCGGCGCCGGAACTAAATCAGGATCTAACTCGGGCCGCCGCCTTGGTCTTGCGCTATGCCAGCAAAGCGGTTCGCGCTCAAGGCCAAGCTGTAGTGCTGGCTACCCGATCGGATCAGCAAACGCTGGAGTTGCTGGCATCTCCCCCGTGCCTCTGAGTAATCAGTTCAGGTTGTACTTGTTGATTTTGTTGAGCAGAGTTTTGCGGGTGATATTGAGACGGCGAGCGGTTTCGCTGCGATTGCCGCTGGTTTCGTTTAAGGTTTTGCTTAAAACCTGTCTTTCCGCTTTCTCTAAAGAGAATAGCAAAGTGGCAACCCGGATTCTTCCTGATTGTGCACGATGCCGAAGGTGATAACCGCAGCAATCGCCATCATGATATACCTGATTGCCCCGGTGCCGGCGTCCACCTGTTGCCGCGGCTCGGCCCGCATATCACTCTTCAAACTGACCCCGGCCACCGCGGGCATTTGTTTAAGTGTCCGGAAGATCGCAGCGTTTTTCTTGCTGTCGATCCGCAGGTAGGCGACGGAAACTCGGTTTGGCTCGCGCAGGAGACGGTTAATCGTGTTTAAATCCATAAAGGCGGGGGAGCCCAACAGGGTCCTGGCCACACCTGCGACGGGGATGGACAAGACCGGGCGGCGGCCCTCACGTACCTCAACGGTCAGTATATCGCCGGGATTAACGGCGAGGATGTTGGCCAGTGATTTTAGACAAAATGATTCCGCCCGCACCCAGATGAATCGTGGCCATGTTGTGGTCCACGGCCCGATGCAGGCGCTTTAGATGCCACCAGGCCGTTGATTGCCCCGCGATGACTTTTCAGTCCGTGTCGCAGCACAACGGGAACTACGCGTGCGGGTTCCACCTCGATAACCCCGGGCAAACTCTGCAGCTTGAAAATCGCCTTGTTGGATATCGCCTCATTAAAACTGACGGTCACATCGCTGCGGTCAATTACATCAAAGCTCAGATCAATCATTTTGTCGAAGCCCGCCAAGATCCCGATCATCGCTACGGATAACGCCATGCCCGAAGCAATGCCGAGCACCGCACTCGCCATGCGTTTCGGTTGTCGCGTCAGTCGACGCAATACCATGCGGCTTAGGTTAATCCAAGATGGCGTTAAGAGTTTTATTGATCGTTCCGGTGCGGCTGTAATCAGGCGACGAGGGCGGGCGCATGGCAGACACGGGGCTAAGGGCAAAAATTCGGCGCAGTATCAACAGACCACCGGCAGAAGCCGCTCCGACGCTTACCATCAAGCCGGTTACCAAGGAGCCGGGATCAAGCTGAAGTACCAGGAAGGGAAATTTGAAGAAGTCAAGATAAACGTCGATCAGGGCGCGTCCTGCCGCGATGCCCAACAGGCAGCCTGCCAACGCGCCCCCGGCGGCGATGGTCACTATCAGCTTAAGGTAGTGTCCACCAACTTCGAAATCGGAATAGCCAAAGGCCTTGATAATGCCAATTTGTTTGCGTTCGGATTGCACTATACGCGAGATGACGAGATAGAGCAGGAAAGCGGCCACCGCGAGAAAGATAGGGGTAACCCCTGCGCTTGTTGTTCGCAGGCCCTCAATTTCATAGTTGATAAAACGGTTTGAAACCTGATCTGCCAAGCCGTAAGCGCCGAGACCGCCATATGGCTCTAGTATCCGGTCTGCTGCGGCCAGAACTGCGGGCAAACGGACGTCACGGCTCAGTGATAAGAGTGCTTCGTTGAAGGCGCCCTCCATATCGTAGGCCGCGGCGAGCGCGGCACGGCTCATCCATATAACCCCAAAACGAGAGTCATCCGTAATCAGCCCTCCTAGGGCGCGACGATATAGATAAACTCAGGCGCCTTGACAAGCCCCATGATCCGCAGGCGGTGTTGAACGCCATTGATGGTGACTTAGGATCGTGTCGCTCGGTCGAAGTCCGTGGGCTGCGGCAAAGCATTGTAGAACTGAAAGACAAAACCCACATGGTCCCGACGGTAGCGCGTGAGTTGCTGGTCAGTCATCGCACTTAAGTTCCCGATCTTTGAAATGCACGGTGCCGTCGGTTGCTAAGGTCCAGCCCGCCGATGATATGTAAAAGAGTCGATTTGCCGCTGCCGGAGGGGCCGAGCAGCACGATCAACTCTCCCTCCGGGATCTCCAGGTCTACCCCACGCAACGCGTGTACAGCCGCCGAACCCTCACCATAAATCTTTGTCAGGCCTTTGGTTGCAAATGCGAGGAAAGACTTCTTCTTTGCTTCATCCGGCACCGTCTTCACCTTTTTGTTTATCGCATTGATTTCTTCGTTATTTAATTAAAATTCAAAATTAGTCATTCAAAAATGTTTTGTGTTTCTTAACACTTAAGCTGAAAAAATGCCACTGGCGGAATTTTCTCATTTAGGGTAATAAAATCGGTTGTCACAAGGCAAGGGCCAACGTAGCTCAGTTGGTAGAGCAGCTGATTCGTAATCAGCAGGTCAGCGGTTCGATTCCGCTCGTTGGCTCCATAACCATCGCAGGGGAATGCCGGTTTTTTCCTCTTTGCTTTGTCTTCTCCTTGATCTTTATTTGGCGCTTTGCCGACTGATATGCGGGTCTTTTTGAAAAAATGAGCAGACGACGACGATATTTCGATAAACATCGACCGGGGGGACACCGGGGCGGGATTGGTCTTTTGCCCAGCATGCTCACCACTATCTGCCTTTTTAGCGGATTTTTTGCCATTGTTACGGTTATTGAAGGCCAATTTTTGCATGCCGCTTCCGCCATTTTGGTGGCCGGGCTCTTTGATGCCCTTGATGGTCGAGTGGCGCGGTTTACCGGCACCACCAGTCGTTTCGGGATGGAGTACGATTCGCTTTGCGACCTGGTGGCCTTCGGGGTGGCTCCGGCCCTCCTCACCTTCCAGTGGGTCTTGTATTCCTACGGCCGCTACGGCTGGCTGGCCGCTTTTCTCTATGTGGCAGCCACCGCCTTGCGACTGGCTCGATTCAATTCCCAACCGCCGGACGTAGAGAGTAAGAATTTTACCGGGTTGCCTTGCCCGGCGGCTGGCTGTCTGATCGCCACATTTTATCTTTTTTGCCATTTCTGGGAGATCAGCGGTCAGTCCATAGATATCATCATGTTGGTGGCGGTTTATCTGCTCTCCTACCTAATGGTCAGCTCGATTACCTACCTGAGTTTCAAGCAACCGCAAAGTCAGAGCAAGAAGGCCTTTAAAATGGTGGTGGGGCTGGTGCTGCTGATTATGGTGATTGCCATCGAACCTCTGGTCACCCTCTTTGTCCTGGTGCTGGGCTACGTGTTTTCCGGGCCGCTGGTGGCAGTCTATCGGGTGCTGGTTCCCGCCAAAACGACGGCGATCGACATAGCGCATGAGGCTAGGGTTGGCGCCGGCGTCGGCGCTGAGATTGAGGCTGAGACTGATCCTGCCCTTGCCGTCAAAAGGGAAAAGTTGGGGGATGAAAAAAATGTCTGAGAAGGTTTTTATTTTCGATACCACCTTGCGCGATGGCGAACAATCGCCGGGCGCGAGCATGAATATCCACGAGAAATTCCGTCTGGCTCAACAGTTGACCAAGCTTAATGTGGATGTGATCGAAGCCGGTTTTCCCGCCGCCTCCGGCGGTGATTTCGAGAGCGTGAAAAATATCGCCGACAATATCCAGGGGCCCCAAATTGCCGCCTTGGCTCGTTGTAACGTCAAAGATATCGACACCGCCTGGACGGCCCTCAAAAACGGGAAAAACCCCAGGATTCATGTCTTCCTGGCCACCTCGGACATTCATCTGCGACACAAGTTGCGGATGAGCCGGGAGCAGGTTTTAGAACTGGCCGTGGCCTCGGTGCGGCATGCCGCCAACTACACCGGTAATGTGGAGTTTTCGGCGGAAGATGCCTCGCGCAGCGACCTTGCTTTTGTTTGCCGGGTTTTTGCGGCGGTGATCGCCGCCGGAGCCACCACTCTGAACTTCCCCGATACCACCGGATACGCCCTGCCCGACGAGTTTGGGGCCAAAATCCGTTACCTGATGGAGAACGTGACCAATATTGATCAGGCGGTTTTGAGTGTTCATTGCCACAATGATCTAGGTCTGGCGGTGGCCAATTCTTTAGCCGCGATCAATAACGGCGCCCGGCAGGTGGAGTGTACCGTCAACGGTTTAGGCGAGCGGGCCGGCAATACCGCCATGGAGGAAGTGGTGATGATCCTGCGCACTCGCCCTGAACAGGCCGGGTTGCACACCGACATCATCAGTGAGTATATTTATCCAACCAGTCGCTTGGTCAGCAGCATCACCGGAATGACGGTTCAGCCCAACAAGGCGATTGTCGGGGCCAACGCCTTTCTCCATGAATCGGGAATTCATCAAGATGGGGTGCTCAAGGAACGCAGCACTTATGAAATCATCAACCCTCATGATGTGGGAATCTCTACCGATAACATCGTGCTGGGCAAGCATTCCGGTCGTCATGCCATCCGAGACAAGGTCAAGGATCTTGGCTATGGTGAATTGGCTAAGGAAGAGCTTAACCGGGTTTTCAGCCGCTTTAAGGCCATGGCTGACATCAAAAAGGAGATGTTTCCCGAGGATCTGGAAGCGATCATCATGGATGAGGTGCTGCGGGTCCCGGACTCCTTTAAGCTCCTCCATTTGAGCGCCATGAGCGGTAGTCTTTCCCTGCCCACGGCGGCAGTCAGACTACTGGTTCACGGTGAAGAAAAGGAGGCCGCCGCCCTGGGGATTGGCCCCATTGATGCCGCCTTCCGGGCCATTGCCCAACTGACCAAGACCAGCAGCAAGCTGCTTTATTTTTCGGTGAGCTCGATCACCGGCGGCACCGATGCTCAGGGAGAAGTAATGGTGCGGATTGAGGATAAGGGCAAGACGGTAGTGGGGCAGGGGACTGATCCGGATATTGTTACGGCCGCGGCCAAGGCCTACCTTACCGGCTTGAATCGTTTGGAATATTTAAAGAAAGGTAGCCACTCAACAAAATGAATATGCTGAAAGATAGAAAATTCAATCTGGCGGTGGCCGGAGCCACCGGATCAGTGGGCGGAGCAATCCTTTCGGTGCTGGAGCGCCGAGACTTCCCTTTAGGCGAGTTGCGTCTGCTGGCCTCGTCCCGTTCGGTGGGTAAAAAGCTAAGTTTCAGGGGTCGGGAGATCGCCGTACAACTGTTGACCAAGGACGCCTTTGATGGGATTGATATCGCCATTTTTTCGGCTGGGGCCCCCCGCTCATTGGAATTCGCCCCCGCCGCGGGGGCGGCTGGCGCCGTGGTGGTGGACAACTCCAGCGCTTTCAGAATGGACCCGGAAATCCCCCTAGTGGTGCCGGAGGTTAATCCCCAGGCTATTGCCGACTATAAAAAGCGGGGCATTATCGCCAACCCCAACTGTTCCACCATTCAGATGTTGCTGGCCTTAAAGCCGATTCATGATGTGGCTAAAATCAAGCGGATTGTGGTTTCCACCTATCAGGCGGTTTCCGGCAGTGGGGCTGCGGCCATTGTTGAACTGGAAAATCAGGTGCGGGCTTGGGCCGAGGGCCGTCCGCTAGCCGTCAATGTCTATCCCCACCAGATTGCCTTCAACTGCCTGCCCCATATCGATTCTTTTCTGGACAACGGTTACACCAGGGAAGAGATGAAGATGGTCAACGAAACCCGCAAGATATTGGCTGACGACTCCATCGGGGTGACCGCCACCACCGTCCGGGTTCCGGTGTTTTATGGTCACTCTGAGGCAATCAATATTGAAACCGTAAAGAAAATCAGCGCCGTTGAAGTTAAAGAACTGCTGGCCCAGGCCCCTGGAGTTAAGCTGGTGGACGAACCTTCCCTGGGCCGTTATCCCCTGGCCCTGGACTGCGCCGGCAAGTTTGAAACCCTGGTGGGCCGGATTCGCGAGGACGAATCCATCGCCAACGGGGTCAACATGTGGGTGGTGGCGGATAATATCCTTAAAGGCGCGGCCCTCAACGCCGTCCAGATTGCCGAGATTATCGGCCAGGATTATCTCTGATTTCAGCGCGAGGGGGCCCGGAAGGATGCGGATAATCGGGGGGATTTGCCGGGGGCGGCGGCTGCGATCCCCGGAGAGGCGGGGGGCCACGCGGGTACGACCCACCGCTGATCGGGCCCGAGAGGCCCTTTTTAATGTTATTGGTAAGGAAGTGGTTGCTGCCACGGTTTTGGATCTCTTTGCCGGAACCGGGGCCTTGGGTTTGGAGGCCCTGAGCCGGGGCGCGGACTTTGCCCTGCTGATCGAGGCCGACCCGGAGGTCTGCCGTTTGCTTCAGACCAACATCGAGCTTTGCGGTTTTACCACGGCCAAAGCGCGGAGTTTGCGTCGGGATTGCAACACTGATCTGGGGTTTCTGGTCGACCAGGCGCCGACCGATGGTTTCAGCTTGATTCTGGCGGATCCGCCCTACGGTAAAAATCTCGCCGCCTTGACCCTGGCCCGCCTGGCGGCTTTGCCGCCGCGTCGGGTTCTCAGGTCCAACTCCTTGATCGTTTTAGAAACTGGACATCAAGAGGAGTTGCCGACGCAAGTCGAAGATCTAGTGGTTCGACGGCCGTCGCGCCGTTACGGGGAGGCCCGGTTTCATTTTTATGGTTCGCCGATGTAATTTGATTCAGATTTAAAGCTCCAAGATTCACAATTAAGGGCTGATGGTGAGGGTTACCGGCTCTTGCGCAAAGCGATTGTGACTCTGCGGAAGAGCCATCTACTATGAGGAACGGGAGTGACGATGAGCGATTATGAACCTATGATCCAACAAGAGACCCAACAACGAATCGCCGTTTATCCCGGCACTTTCGACCCCATCACCATGGGACATCTCGATATCATCAAAAGGGCCTTGAATGTTTTTGACCGGGTAATTGTCGTTGTCGCCCAAAATCCCGGCAAGCAATCCCTGTTCAGCTTAGAAGAGCGTAAAGAGATGATTCAACAGAGTTTTTCGGCCGAGGAAACCAGGGTTGAAGTGGACGAGGTTTCAGGTCTGCTGGTGAATTATGCCTACCGGCGCGGGGCCAAGGCGATTATCCGGGGTTTGCGGGCTATTTCCGATTTTGATTATGAATTCCAGTTGGCCCTGATGAACCGACGGATCGAGCGAGAGGTGGAAACGGTGTTTTTGATGACCGGCTTCCGCTGGATTTTTATCAGCTCCAGTGTCATTAAGGAGGTGGCCAGCCACGGTGGCGATGTCAGTGGGCTGGTCCCCGATCATGTATGCGAGCGGCTAAGGAAACGTTTTATGCTGGGTTGCTGACCCCCGCGGTTCAGATGGTCCCAGCCTTAGACCAAACCGGTAAATCCGGGTGGAGTCTACTGAAGCGGCGGTCGTCGGCAATATGATCGCTGTTTTTGTGATTGGCGATCAGTACCCCGCCGGGTTGAAGCCGATCCTCAATCATCTTTTCAAAACGCAGTTGCAGATCCCGTTCGGTAAATGGCCGAAAATAGTAGATTACCTGAAATTGGTCATACTGCTGATATTCCCAGATGTCGGCGCTGCTGACTCGCTGGTGGTCAAACATGGCGGCGCGCGATGGCGCAGGG
>SJBG01000015.1 GCA_004332195.1 Desulfobulbaceae bacterium | reverse complement strand
ATGGTGCCTGATGCCCAGAACACCGTGCCCTGCTTGAAGTCGATAAACCAGTAGCCTCCGGGTTTACGTTCGTCGGCGAGAAAGATGAAAGGCTGATCTTGGGAAAAAGCCGGGGCGATCAGCAGCCCCTTGGCGTTACGTTCCGGACCCAGCAAGACCAAAGCTTCTTCGATGGTGGGTAGTCGCCAGTCGTCGTGGCCGGCGAATTTCCGTTGGTTGAGGCCTTGAACGTAAGAAGCCACGTTGCGATGGTTGGTGATGTCGCAACCGCCGCGCTGCCACATCACCCCGCTGCGCAACTCACTTACCGTCAGATCATCGCCGTTGTCCACCAGGTAGGCCTTGAAGTCACCGTGGGGGTTGCGCTGGCTGTCGTAGAATTGGAATTTTTGCAGAATTGTCGTTACTTCCTCCTCGCTCAGGAAAGTCGGTTGCCGACGCAGATCAACCTTATCTTGGGCAGGATGGGACGCATTCCAGTTCGGCAGACCGGTGATCAGGGATTCAACCTCTTCCTCATCCTCGCAGAGCAGCACCAGCGATGGAGACCCGCCTTCCAGGATGTTTACCGTCAGCCATTTTCTTAACTCATTGTTGATGGCGTAGCTCTTATCGAGCAGGCCCTTACCCTGGCGGGCAACACAGGCATCGATTTTTTCCTGAGGAGCCAGGATCTGGGCCAGTATCCTGGCGAATTTAATCCCGCGCTCCATGAAAAACAGACGGGCCGGTTCGGTCCAGGCGTCGATGTAGAAGTAGTAGTAGCGTTCGTGCTTGTTTCGTACTCGCACCTTGCCACCCCAGCTTTCAAAAATACCAAAGGTGTCGGCCGGAGTAATGTCCCAGGCAATACTGATTTCCGCCGGGGCGTTGGCTCCCAGTTTTTCTCGCAGTCCCGTTTTATTCAGATCCATTTACTTTGGCTAAGCTCCTGGTTTGGTTTTTTTGTGCATCACCGTGAATTTCCTCATCCGGGGAACGTAACTCCTAATGGGGTCATTTTTCAAGGGATATAAAAAAAACCAAAATAGCCAGGGGCCTGGTGTTTATTCACCTTGAACCAAGGCTGGTGTGAAAACCGGCCAACGGGCATCGTATTTTTGGGGATCGAGCAGCACCTGTTTGGCCATCCGGGTGGCCCAGTTGATTACCATTGGGCCCAGCAAGTTGGCCGTCATCTCCTGGGGTTTGCCGTGGGGAATGGCCAGGATCAACAGGATTTCCAGTTCACTGCCGACGCTGGCCCCTAGTTCACGAATGCCGGCGAGAGGCAGTTGCGGCTGGTAATCGGCGACCAACTGTCCGGCCTGAATGACGATGAAGGCCAGGTCGGGATTATCTAGCGATTGCAGCCACATAAATGGTGATTTGTGGTCATGCTGGCGCAGGACAAAGCGACGGGCTTCCGGGAATCCGGGAAGGGCGCTGCTCATGCTGATTACCTTATCCGGATCCACCGCAATCTCACCGAAACGGCTGGTTTTAACCCTGATGATGGTAGGTTTTTCCGTCAACTTCATGGCTACCCCTATCATTGCTTGCCTCCGAGGCGTTTGTTGAGCAAGGTTTAAGCCCATCTTCACTTGATTGATGTCGGCAAGCCGGTCGAATTTCTTAATCGTTTTTGTCGGTACTTTAACTTTTTTTGACCAGACCGGTGACTAGAACTTCTACGTCCTGAAGTTGGCCACCAGCGGCTTGGCGGTTGGCTTCGAGAATGCGCCGGTAAATTTCTTCCCGGTGAACGGGGACATCTTGGGGGGCATCCACTCCGAGCTTGACCTGACCGTTTTTGATTGCCAAAACCCTGATCGTAATCCTGTCGCCGATGGCCACCGCTTCCCCCGGTTTTCTAGCAAGCACCAGCATTTTGCGCCCTCCTGGCGATTTTTGTGGCGACCATTCCTTGGGCGCCACCGTGAACTACCCATGTCTGAACGGAAACTAGGGAAAAAACGATGAGCTGTCAGCCAAGGAAATCAAACAGGAAAACTCCTTACCTAAGCTAGTGGCTGACAGCTTTTTAGGTAATCGTTAATTTTATAAAAAATCGACCAGACTGAGCTGCATGGTTCTGGCCGCAACCCCGAGAGCGGCTTGGTGTGCTGTCTCCCGGGCCTTTAATTCCATGATCGCCTGGACCAGATCGGTATCTTCCAGTGTGGAAAGATTTTCCGTCGTGGCCAGGGTCAGATTCCGGTAAATATTGCTTTGCACTTCAATGCGGTTGGCCCGAGCCCCAAAGTCGGAAATATGATTACTCAGGGCGTTAAGCAAAGAGTCCAACTCATCCATGGAGTGGTTGATCGAGCTGACCTGAACATTGTTAGGCGTCAAGCCGGTGGCGACCAACAGGCCACTGCTGTCTCGATTCAGCTCAAAACTGAAGCGCTGAGGGTCGCTGCTTTGCAGTTGCAAGTAACCATCGGCGGTCCATCGAGCCTCAAGCCCGGAGATCCCGTGGAGTCGCTGGCTGATATCCGTTAACGAGTCGTTGGCAGGATTAACCCTGATCGTGGTGCTGGTGCTGGTGGGCGGTGCGAAGTCGTGACTGGTGACGGTGACGGTGAATTCTCCACCCCCGGCCTGGATACGATCGGCCAGGGCCAGACCAGTCGCCCCGCTGTTTAGGGCGACATTCAGGTTGGCGGCCTGGACAGCCCCGGTCGCGGTGGTGAATTTTTGGCCCAAGAGGGCATGCTCCAACCCTTTAAGGGCCTGGAAAATCCCACTGTCAAAAATCGCAGCAAAACCGTTTTTGCTGACCTCAATGGTACTCTGTCGGCCCACCTTAATCTCGATGTTGTTGACTCGATCGCCGGCGTAACGCACCTGGTCGTTGTCATGGTAAATGGTGTTGACTTGGAGCTGATTACTCCCGCCACCGCTGATGCCTAGGGCGGCAAAACCGCGGGAGTCAGTGTCTTCCAGGGAAAATGGCTGATCGGAAAGCAGACGGACAGAGCCGAAATAAACCTGGTTGGTAGCGATCCCGCCGGTATTGTTCAGTCGGGTTACAGACTCACCTCGAGCTGAGGTTACGATATGGAGATTACGGCCGTCCACGGCGCTAAGCAGTAGTCGGCCGCTGGAATCGCGACTGGCGGTGATTCCGGTTGATTTCGTCTGGTTATTGATGGCCCGAACCAGAGCGTTATTGACATCTCCGACCTCGATCGTGGTCGGGGGGGTGGCGAAAATCGATATACCGTTAATTCTCAAATCATCGAGGCCAATGGAGTCCGTCTGCACCGAGCCCTGGGCTAAAACCACGGCCGGGGTAATTTCCGCTCGGACTCCGAATTGACCGTTGTTAATGGCCGCGGCCTTGGCGGCGGCTGAGGCGGCGGCGCTGGTTACCGGTTGGCCGTTGATCCGCAGATTACCGGTTAGCGGTTGGTCGCTCACCGGCCCGCCGTTGATAAAATAACCATCCCGGGCACCTTGGACAAAAGGGGCCGGTTCAGCCGGGGTATAGCCGGATGTGCGGAAGCCGCCGAAAATATGTTTGCCATGAACCGAAGAGTTGGCCAGAATAATGGCCTGCTCCCAAAGATGACGTATTTCCAAGGCGGCGTTGGCCCGGTTTTCCGGGGTCATGGTGGCGTTGGCCTGTTGGATGGCCAGGGTCTTAGCCCGCATCACCATATCCTGCATTTGGCTCAAGGCGTTCTCGGACGCTTTGATCACCGTGTCGCCAAAGGTGAGATTTCTTTGGTACTGGCTGATCTCGGCTATAGTGGTGCGCAGACCCAAGACACTAACCAGACCCACCGGATTGTCCGAGATTGTGGACATCTGCTTGCCCGAGGATATCTGCTGGTTGATCCGGTTCATATCCTGGGTTATTGATCCCAGATTGGTCAGGATATTGGCATAAACAGCGTTCATGGTTACACGCATGGCTCAATCTCCTATCTTAACGTATTCAACAGGGTGACCATCATTTCATCAGACTTGGCGATCAATCGAGCCGCCGCGGTGAAGGCGTGCTGAAGTTTGATCAGGTTGACCATTTCCTCATCGAGCGACACCCCCGAGATGGAATCTCGCATCTCGTTTATTTGGTTGGACATCAGGGTGTTGAACTCGACGCTGCGGCTTATGGTCCGGCTGCGGTTGCCAATATCACTCACCAGCGAGTTGTAGAAATCGTTAAACGAACCACTTTGGCCCCCAACAAAGGAGATGTCGTTTTTATGCTGTAAACCGCTGATGGCCAAAGCGTTAGTGTTGTCGCCGGAAAAGATTTGACCGTTAGCCTGAACCCGGCCGGCGGCGAGGTGTTCAAGATTTTGCCCAACAGTCTGATTGATCCCGATGGTGCCGGCGCTATGGCCGGTGAAAAAGGTGTTGAGCCCGGCTATCTGCAAAAAATTTGAGCTATCATCAGCAAAGGCAAACTGATGATTGGCGGTAGGAGTCAAATGAATACGGTTGTCGCTGAAGGTGGCCTGCACCCAGGGGGTGGTGCCGTCGGCAGTGCCACCGGCGTTGACGATGGCCTGGTTAATGGCGCGCACCGCGTCGTTGAGGCTGTACACCCGCTCCAGCGAAACGGTGACCGGCTGGGCTAAGGCTAAAGAGCCGTTGTCATTATACAGCCAGATATCGAAGCTGCCGTTTTCGTTATTCAGGTGTCGACCGTGCTGATAGCCCAACACCAAAGGGGAGTCAGCCGCGGTCGGGACCACGGTGAAACGGCCATCGCCCGGCGACGCAAGATCAACCGTATGCAGGCCCAGTTGGGCCAGGGTATTGTCGTTAACTCCGGCGGCAAAAGTGTAAGGTTGACCGGCAAACAGGGTGATTTCCCCGGTATTATGCTGAGAATTCGCCCTGATGGTTTGACCCACGATAGAGCCCAGACCAAGGATTGAAGGGGCGAGATTCAGGTTGTCGATGGTAATGGATGATTCGTCCCCGGCGTTAGTGTTGCGTAAAATTAAAGAGTTAGGCGCCCCTCCATTGCCGCCGTCCCCCCTCATCGCCTCAATGGTGACCTTAGGGATATTGGCTGGATTGGCGTTGTGGGTCACCAAGGCGGCATTGATTGCCGTAACCAGACTGGCGGCAAAGGTGGAGTTGTTTACTAGATCTGGAGCCTGGACGATATAATCCACCCTCACTCTATTAACCGTGAAGGAGATGCGGACGCCCCCCGCCAGGCTGGCGGCGTCCACGCTCGCGCCCGCCACCTGGGTAGTTAACCGGGCTCTGACTCCGGCCTCGGCCTGATTGATGGCCATCGTAGTGTGAGCCGCCTTGGTCGTGGCCCGGCCATGAATCGGGCCACCGCCTCTAATTTCTCCGATGCTCAGGCCGTTGATCGTAATCGTTCCGGCCGGGATGGTTTGGGCGGCAGTAAGGGGATCAACCCGACCGGTGGTGACTGCGGTGGGAACGGCCGGATCTCCGCCCACCAATTGCCCGGAAAAGCGCACCGTTCCCACGCCCCTGCTGTGAACCTGGTTAAGCTCGCGAATCATGGCGTTGGCCAGGGCATCGAGGCGCCCAGCGTAATTGGTGGGGTTGCCGGCCGTCAGTTCGCCGTGGGTTGCCAGCCAACCGCCAATTTTACCACCCAAGTTAACTCCGGTCTTTAAGGGGCTGGACATCTTTTGACCACCGACATCAATATTGACCCAGCGAAGTTGCTCATTTACCCAGTCCACCTGCCAGCTTTTTTGGTCGGCCACCAGGGGGTGACCGTTGGCCAGGAGCACCGTGTAACCGCGGTCGCCGCCGGCAAAATGACTGACGTCGAGCAACTGGGACAGTTCCTTGACCAGGTTATCGCGACTGTCGCGCAGATCGTTGGCCTGAGCCTTAGCTGTTTCAGCGGCGCTGATCTGGGCATTGAGGGCGGCAATCTGCTTAGTTAAGGAATTGACATCATCAATAGCACTGTTGATGCTGACCCCAATATCGGAGCGGGCCCTAATGATTTCGCTGTTCATGGTGCCCAGATGATCGACCAGCATATGCCCGTGCTGCAGAAGACTCTGACGGGAGGCCATGGTTTCCGGGCTAGCGCTCAAATCCTGCCAGGAGTTCCAGAACTGATTCATCAGGTCGTTTAGGGCCAAACCACGGGCTTCATTAAAGATCGGCTCCGCTACTCGCAAGGATTGTTGCTGGGCCTGCAGGTTGCCCAACAGCGAGGATTGGTGAGAGATTCGCTCAAGCATAAACTGGTCGTAATTGCGGGTGATAGTGCCGACCAAGACCCCGCCACCGAGTATCCCGGTCCCGATGTTGACCGACTGACGGGCCTCAACACTTACGCTCTGACGGCTGAACCCCGGGGTATTGACATTGGCCACATTGTGGGCGGTTACCTGCATGGCAAGCTGATGGGTCAGCAGGGCCTGCTTGGCAATATTGAGCGCATGGGAGATTCCGGTCATGACTTTAAACCTCGCGGCTAATCAGGTTGGGCCGACCAATGCCCCGACCAGCCGGATAGCCGGCTTTACCGTAACCGAAAGGCTGTTCGCCAACGGCGGAGGTGATCAGACTGATGGCATCATGGATATGACGCTTGGTCTCTTCGACAAAGTTGTGGTTGATTACGCTTTTGGCGGCGACTTCCTGGCGCAACTCCACCAACTCCCGGCATTGCTCGGCCAGGGTTGCTTTTTTTTCATCGTTGACCAGCTCGATCAAGTCTGAGAGTCGGACAGCTTTTTCGGCTGAACTGCCGGCGCCGGTGAATTGTTCTACCTGAAGCCGCAACTGTTCGTCAATCTCCCGGACCACCTCGAGATGTTCAGCCTTACGGCGGCTCAAGCTGATCAGCTCATTCAGGTTCATGGCCACCAGCGCGGCCTGTTCTAGGTCGAGAATGCTCAACAGATCGCGTGACAGGGTTAATTCCCTTGCTAAAAGGTCAAAAATGCCGCCGGGTATTTTTTGCCGCATGGTCGTGTTCTCGCTTGCCGAATTGGTCGGACTTGCCTGAATATATTGCCCTTTTAGCTCAGGGGGTAATGATTGGGTGCATATACTCCGGCTCCGGTCCCCGGTCTCCCGCCCCTTGCTGACTTGTCGGCTTGGCGCTTAGCGGATCGTTGCTGTTTTCAGTCGGGAATCCGGCTAAGCCGATTTGACGATTTGTTTGCTGTTGCGTGATCTGCTGATAGAGCTTCTCACCAAAACCTATGCCCCGACCAGCCGCCAGTTGCTGGGCCAATTCCTGGTCCTGCATGGAGCGGTACATGTCTTGGGCAAAACTGCTGGGGATCAAGCCATCCTTGGGGGCGCCATCCCGGACCATCTTCAACAACTTGTTAATAATTATCGCCTCAAAGTCGGCGGTGGCCTGGCGGAGACGCTCGTCTTTACCCGTATCGGCCGTTGATCGAGAACCCTTGAATGCATTGCTGATTGTTCCGATTATTTCCATGGGGTTTACTCCCGTTCGCGTTTTTTTTAAATGATTTCCAACTCGGCGTTGAAGGCGCCGGAGGCCTTGAGCGCTTGTAAAATAGCGATCAGATCGCGAGGGGCGGCACCCACCGAGTTAAGGGCTCGAACCACTTCATTCAGGGTGACCCCCGGCTCCAGCCTTACCAGTCTTTGAGGAGGGCCCGCCAGGGCCCCGGGGACCTCGCCGGGGAGCAAAATCGGTTGACCCGGAGCAGGGGGCGGCGCAACCTGGAGACTGAGGTCGCCGTGGGCCACGGCAACCTCTCGCAGTTGAACGTTTTGGCCCATAACCACGGTGCCGGTTCGTTCATCGAGGACCACTCGAGCGCTTTGATCGGGCACAATCTCCAGGCCTTCAAGGGCGGCCAGCAAGAAAATTTCGTTATTCCGATAATTTTCCGGAACCTGAACGACAACGGTGGCTCCATCCAGGGCGCGGGCTGCGCCCTGACCCAGTAGGCCGTTAATTGCCTGGGTCATGCGTTTTGCCGTAGTAAAATCGGGGGAATCAAGGCTGATGATAATCTCTTCCTTATGCTCAAATGACACCGGCACCTCGCGCTCCACCGAAGCCCCGGCGGGAATCCGGGCCACGGTAAGATGGTTGCGCTGCCGACCCCGGGCTGCCGGGCCCTCGACCTCAATGCCGCCGATGCTCACCGGTCCCTGGGCGATGGCGTAAACCTGGTTGTCTAGACCTCTGAGGGGGGTGAGCAGCAGAGTGCCGCCCTGTAGAGAGGAGGCGTCGCCCACCGAAGACACGGTAACATCGATGTTTTGCCCGGCCCTGGCGAAGGGGGGCAGGCGGGCGGTAACGATAACCCCGGCCACGTTGCGAACCTGAATATCCCCGGGGTCGATATTGATCCCCATGTTGCGCAGGGCGTTGGCCAGGCCATCGATGGTGAAAGTGGCGTTACGACCGTCACCGGTACCGTCCAGGCCCACCACGATCCCGTAACCCACCAATTGATTGTGTCGCACCCCTTGAACCGATGCCAAATCCTTGAGACGCACCGCGGCGCCGGCCTCTACGACCAGGAAAAACAGACAAATCACACCCCAGGCAACCAAGGTTGCCGCCCGCCAGGGGGCGGAGGAAGTTGTTTGCGGTTTTACCGGAGTATCGGTTATCGGCCATTTTCCCATGTTTTCCACCTGTTAGGTTGGCTTAAACGACAACATGACGACACCCTTTGCCCCCTTTAGAAGGGAAAAACGGCATCAATAGTCCGCGACAGCCAACCCTGCCGTTGCTTGTCGGCGATAACACCCCGGCCACTATATTCGATACGGGAGTCGGCAATGCGGCTGGACAGCACGGAGTTATCGGAGGTTATGTCATCGGGGCGAACCAGCCCGGAGATGATGATGAACTGGGTTTCATTGTTGACGCGCACCTCCTGGTAGCCGCGGAGCACCAGGTTGCCGTCCATGGTTTTATCCACCACCCGGGCAGAGATGGTGGCGGTCACCCGGCTGTTACGCTCGGTATCACCTGATCCATCAAATCTATTAGTCATCTCGGCCCGCATCGAGGTGGCCGAGGGGATGAAGCGGGGGTTACGCTCAGCCACCCACCGTTCAAGGCCAAAAAAAGAGCTGATTCCGCCGGTCAGTGCTGATTTTCGTTCCAGACTGGTTTCAGCTTCGCTCTCACCGCGGGAAACTTCCACCACCCGAATCATCAGAATATCGCCCACTTCCCGGGCCCGGTTGTCGCGGAACAGTTCCAGCCCTCGGGCGCCATTAAAGATCGCACCCTGATGGACGGGATCCCTGGGGGTTTCGGGCTGCGGCAGGCTGAAGCGCTCCGGCAGTCGCTGGGATGAAGTCAGGTCCGCCGAGCCCCCACCGCCGGAGACGGAGCAACCAGCCAAAAACAATGAGATCAAACTTAACAACAAGATGTATTTAGGCATGAGATTTCCTCTTCCAGGCATCTGCGATTAGTTTCCGGACGGGCCCCCTGTTGGTCGCCTTGGCATGGCCCGCGCGGTGACGGCAACTGGCCGTCATTACGCTTACGGCCCGCGTTTAGATGTCGGTTTCGACCAAGCCGCTGTCGATTACCCGGGCGATTACCGCCCGGCGGCTCATCAGGTTACGGACCTTAATCAGGTCACCTTTGGCCCCGGCCTCGCGGACTTCGCCCGGGGCGTTGACCATGATTCGATGGTTACGGGCGATAATTGTCACCCGATCTCCCCGCCGCACCAAGGTCGGACTCTCCAGCAAGTGCTGATAAATAATGGCCCCGGCCTGGAGAGTGGTGCGCAACTGCATACCTATCGCCACTTCCGGACTGGTGATGACCCGGTTATCCAACATGCTGATTTCCCGCCGATGGATGATGAAATCATCCCGGCTGATGATCTCGCCCCGGTTAATCCGGCGAGAGCTCAACAATACCTGGCCCAGGCGCTGCAAATCAGCACTCATTCTCAGTCGAGCTTCTTTTCGACCATTGACCAGCAACACCACATCGAGATTTTGTCGGCCCAGACGACCGGGGTTGGGGTCATTTTCCAAACGATAACCAAGAATGCCCGCAGGAATCTCCACGCTCTCGGGAAAGGAGGAGAAATTATTAATGCTAAGCTCCTCCTGGGGCCAGACGCTTTCCCGGATGATGATGGTGGTAAAAATTTCCTCAAGCTCGGATACCCCCAAGGTTATAGTGCCGGCGGCCTGAACCGGGTTGGCGATGGTCATGATGAGCAGTAGCCACCAAGGGGCGATCATGAAATACCTGGCGATCATCGTCGTTATTCCTTCAGCTTAGCGTTTCAGGGTGTTAGCCACTTCCAGAAGCTGATCGGCGGTTTGCACCGACTTGGAGTTCATTTCAAAGGCTCGCTGAGTGATAATCAGATTGGTCAGTTCTTCGGTGACATCGACATTTGAAACCTCGATGAAGCGTTGGAGAATTAATCCCGCCCCCTCGGTGCCGGGATTAGCCTCGACCGGCTCGCCGGAGGCCTGGGTGGTGCGGAAAAGATTGCCGCCCTCGGCCCTCAACCCTCCGGGGTTGACAAAGCGGTGAATGGTAAGCTGGCCGGAGGCAATAATTTCCTGGGCCGCATTTTTTGCTTCCATAATCCCGTTGGTGCCGATGCTCAAAGTCACGGTTTCCTGGGGGATGGTAAACTCCGGTTGCAGGCGATCGCCATTTTGGGTGACGATGAAGCCATCGGCATCCCGGGTGAAGGCCCCAGCCCGAGTATAAAAAGTCTCACCGCCACGCGTCACCTGAAAAAAGCCCCGGCCCTCAATGGCCAGATCCAGGTCATTGCCAGTTTCGTGGAGGCTGCCTTGGGTAAAAATCTTTTGATTTGAGACGGCAATCACCCCCAGGCCCACCTGAATACCCGAGGGCACTTGGCCACCATCAATAGTTTGAGCGCCCACTGCCCGAATTTCCTGGTAAAAAAGATCTTCGAACTGCACTCGATTCTTCTTAAAACCAGCGGTGTTGACATTGGCCAGGTTGTTGGAGATGGTATCCAATTGCAACTGCTGGGCTCGCATGCCCGTGGCCCCGGTAAAAAGCGCGTTGATCATGATCTTCCCCCTGCCTGTGGTGGATTAACTGAGCCTGCCTACCCGGCGCACTGCCAAGTCGTCCATCTCGTCTATCGTCCGAATCATCTTCTGTTGAGTTTCATAGTTACGCTGAAGCCCGAGCATAGTGGTCATTTCCGCTACGGAGTCGACATTTGATTTTTCGAGAAAGCCCTGGAGTACTTGAAAGTTCCGGGCCGGCGTTTCTTCCCCGCCCTCAGTCAGCCGGAAAAGATTTCTCCCCTGCTTAATCATGGCGGTCAAATCATTGACGGTGACGACCGCCAGGCGGTTGACCAAGGCCCCATCGACCAGCACTTGGCCCTGTTGATCGATGCTGAAGTTGTCGCCATCAATAACCACCGGGCCGCCATCCCCCAAAACCAGAGCGCCGCCCGGCATCTGCAACTGGCCCAGATGGTTCAGCTCAAAGTTGCCAGCTCGAGTGTAGCGCACCCCCTGGTCGGTCTGAATTCGAAAAAAACCTTCACCATTGATCGCTATGTTCAGGGGGTTACCGGTTTGCTGAGTATGTCCCTGCTGGTGATCGGTGATAACTCTGAGGGCCTTGCCCACTCGCTGACGCTCGGCATCAACCTGATAAAGCATTTCCCAAAAGGTTACCGATTGCCGCTTAAAACCAGCAGTATCAACATTGGCCAAATTATTGGAGACCTGCTCCAAGCGGCGTTCCTGAGCCATCATGGTTTCAATTCCTTCGATCATCCCCAGACGATTATGGATGTGCATGTCTCACCTCATTGGTCGCGATTCAGATTATGCTGCTGGTGCTTGCGGCTAATTGCAAACCCCATGCCATATGCTGGGCATGATGGCCCTCGAGCACAACGGTTACACTACAAAAAAAGATGGCCACTCAGGATTTCTTTGGTAAGATGTGAATGGTGACGCAAAAAAGCTTACTAAACCTTACTAAACCACGATCGCCAAATCCCGGCCGTTACCGACGTTACCGACGTTACCGACCTGGCAAGGGTAGCGGGAATTGCTGATGGGTTGGCATCTTTATTTCCGGGCCTGACCCGACTATGAAGGAAACTCCGGTTTACCATGAAAAAATCGAGATGGGCGACATTCATGGTCGCCGCAATGATGCTGGTTGGCTCGCTGCCACTGGTCACGACAGCCGGGACCACCGAAGAATCTTTTGATGAGTGGTTGAAAGAACTGCGGATCGAGGCTTTAACGCGGGGCATCGAGGTCAAAACCCTGGAAGCGGCTCTGGCCGGGGTGAAACCCATCCCCCGGGTCCTTGAACTGGATCGCAACCAGCCGGAATTCACTCTTAGCTTCGCGCAATATCGAAGTCGGGTGATCAACCAATCACGAATCAATATGGGCCGCAAACTGATGGCTGAACACCGGGCTTTACTGGAGCAAGTCGGTAGAAAGTACGGAGTTCAACCCCGTTTCATCGTGGCTCTCTGGGGGATTGAGTCCGATTTTGGCCGGCAAACCGGCGGTTTCCAGGTCATTGCCTCCCTGGCTACCTTGGCCCATGATGGTCGTCGCAGCGCTTTTTTCCGGAGGGAGTTATTCAAGGCCCTGCAAATTCTTAATGAGGGCCACATCGCTCCCGCTGAAATGAAGGGCTCATGGGCCGGAGCCATGGGGCAGAGTCAATTTATGCCGTCAAGCTTTCTCAACTTTGCGGTTGATTTTGACCGCGACGGTCGTCGCGATATCTGGAACTCCAGACCCGACGTGTTTGCCTCAATTGCCAACTACCTGTCCAGTTCCGGCTGGCTGGTCGATCAGACCTGGGGGCGAGCGGTCCGCCTGCCGGAAAATTTCGACCAAGACCTGATCGGCTTGAACACCAGCAAAAGAATCGGTCAATGGCAAGAGTTGGGAGTCCGCCAAGACGACGGAGCCAAGCTCCCCGCCCGTCAACTGCGGGCTTCGATCATTATTCCCGAGCGCGACAGACCGGAGGTCGCTTTCATGGTTTACAGTAACTTTCGCGCCACCCTCAAGTGGAACCGCTCCATCTTTTTTGCTTCAGCGGTAGGACTCCTCTCCGACGCCATCGCTAAATAGTGTCTGAACGGAAAGCACTAAACGCACATCCCCCACCTAATAATGGTTACGATATTTATATCTCCTCAATTTTTTTACGAAACCAGTTGATAAGCGCTTCCTTTTTCTCGCTGATGTTGAGCTTGTAGATATCTTTCGGGAAAGGCAATTCAACAACGCCGGAGTCAAATACCCTTTTCACTTCAGGCTCATCATGAGACCCATCACGCTTGTGCATATAATTCAGGTAAGACTCGTTGGCATGAACAATAAACTCAACCCGCATTCCTCCCATTCTCGCAAAAAACTTGAACATCGGCGGATGGTTGATATTCCGAGGATAATTTTTTGAGCATACGGCATCGCTCCGCCGCCTTTTTATTGATGAAAACAAATAGCTACGAGATTCATTTAACTATAGTTGGCTCAATAGTCGGCCAGCTTTTTCATTGATACCACCAAACTTGCCGCCTACAATTAGCTGATCTTGCCACTAGGGCTGAGGCCCACTCCGGGGTGCCGAGAGCGTGGATGTGAGTATAAAGAGCCAGCACATTGTGGGTGCTCAGACCATCACGGCCATGGCTGAAGCCGACGCCCCGATCCATGGTAAAAACCAACGCGGCGGGATCGGCTCCGGTCCGCTCCACCGTGGAATAACGAAACTCATGCCCCAGAATAACGGTACCCACCGAATAGTAGGGGTTGGGAATCCGCACCACCAATTTGGTATAGCCATGAGCCTGAGGCTTGCGGGCCAGACCGAACCGCACCGGAAAAACCCCGACCAGGGGATATTCCCGATCATCAATAGCGATGGACTCGCCCAGGTAAATCAGCCCGCCGCATTCGGCATAAATGGGCAAACCGGCAAAAGCTGCCTTACGTACCGACTCACGAAATGAGACATTGGCCGCCAGATGCAGGGCTGAGGTTTCGGGAAACCCACCACCGATATAGAGCCCATCAAGCGGCGGCAAAATCTTGTCCCGAAGAGCGTTGATCGCCACCAACTCTGCCCCGGCCGCTACCAGAGCCGCCAAGTTGTCCGGGTAGTAAAACTGAAAGGCGACATCCCGGAGATAACCAATCCTGATCCGTCTTTCAGCTCCGACGGGACTTACAGCGGTGACGGCGGGAGCAGCGGGAGCAGCGGCGGCAGTGACAGCGGAAACGGTAGTAATAGCGGCGGCGGCAGTAGTGCCGACATCGGCAATAGTGTCAGCGGCAACATCGGCGTCGGAGAAGGCGGAGACCAAGGCCAAGGAGGGGGACGCTGACGCGGAGTGAACATTCCCCCGCATGATCCCAACGATTTTTTCCAGATCGAGAAACTTCTCCGCCCGATGGGCCAGATCAGCTACGGTCTCCTCGCCTGCCTGATGTTCAGCGGCGGGGGTGACTCCCAGGTGGCGCTGAGGAAAAACGTCGCGTCGGCTGCGAGGGAAGGCCCCCAAAACCGAAAGATCGGTATATTGCTCCACCGCCTGCCGCACGATATTCTCGTGACGAGACCCACCGACACGGTTCAGAACCACCCCCTTCAGGTCCAGTTCGGAATCAAAATGACGACAGCCCAAGACCTGAGCGGCCACCGTCCGGGTAGCCTTAGTGCAGTCTACCACCAACAGCGTCGGCAGCTTAAGCAGGCGGGCCAGCCCGGCGCTACTGGTTGATCCCTCCAGATCAAAGCCGTCGAAGAGTCCACGGTTGCCCTCTATTATCGCCAGATCAGCATCACGCCCATGCTCAACAAAAGAGTTCTGAATCAACTCGGGGGTCATCAGATAGGGATCAAGATTATAGCAGGGTCGTCCGGCAGCCAGAGCCAGCCAACCAGCATCGATATAATCCGGCCCTTTCTTGAAAACCGCCACCCTATGTCCACGTCGAACCAGCGCGGCGATCAGGCTTACTGCGACCACACTCTTACCGCTACCGCCAGCCAGGCCAGCCACCATCAAACTTTCAGTCCCTGCGGTCTTCAGCACAATTCACTGCCCTACCATGGTAATTTTTGTTTCGATAATGACCTGCGGGTTGATTTCGCTGGGAATGATAAAGTCCGACGAATGGTCAAAATCTTCGATTCGTTCCGCCCGTTTTGTCTTGCCGGGAACTTACACCTTCAGTTAGCCCAGCCCTGGTCTATGATGCTTTTAGGCCACCTTGAAAAATTGCTCTTTCGCCCGATTTCTGCGTTATGCTCAAAAAATTATCCTCGGAATATCAACCATATTCCTGCGGTCACTCTTGTCCAAAATAGATTTTAACTGAATACTCTCCCTGCGAATTGTGTTTAGGTAGGATAGAAAAAGTGGACACCAAAAGAAAGGTTAAAATAACTAACTGGAGGTGTCAAGATGGAAAGGTTACCGTATGGAAGGTACACAAGGGAATTTAGGCAGGAGGCAGTAAAGCTTGTGATTGATGAGGGGCTGTCGGTGCATGAGGCGGCCAAGCGGCTGTCATTGGCATCAACAACCTTAAGCAACTGGATGAAGGCATGTAAGGCAGGCAAACTTGGAGAAGTAGGGAAAAACCACAGACCGCTGACGGATGTAGAGATAGAAAACTACAGGCTCAAAAAAGAGTTGGCTGAAGCGAGGATGGAGCGAGACATATTAAAAAAAGCGGCAGCGTACTTTGCAAAGGAGTCGCAGAGAGGTGCGCGATGATAAAAGATATGCGGCTCAAATATTTCACATCATCTCTATGTAAAATGCTCAAGGTATCAGAAAGCGGATATTACGCACAGATTAACAGAAAGCCTTCTAAAAGAGAGCAGGAGGATATCCGGTTGACAATAGAGATAAAAGCAGCACACAAGCGAAACAGAAGGGTATGCGGAGCAGAGAAGCTTCAGAAAGAGCTGGCAGAGGGCGGCAGATATGTCGGCATATGCCGCATAAAGCGGACAAAAAGAGAGCACGGACTTTATTGCAAGCAGACAAAGAAATACAAGGCAACAACTGACTCAAAGCATACATTGCCGGTGGCAGAGAACTTATTACAGCAAGAATTCAAAGCAGAGGCTCCGAATAAGGTATGGGTAACAGATATAACCTATATACCTACGGAAGAAGGCTGGCTATATCTTGCCGGACATAAAGACATCTTTAACGGAGAGATAGTGGGATATGCAATGGGAGAAAGAATAACAAAGAACCTTGTCAGCGAATCATTGTTTCGGGCAGTGGCATCCAAGAGACCTGCGAGGGGGCTGATACATCACTCTGACAGGGGGAGTCAATATTGTTCCGGCAATTACGGCAAGTTACTTGAGCAATTTGGGATGACCGCATCAATGAGCAGAAAAGGCAACTGTTATGACAATGCTCCTATGGAAAGCTTTTGGGGAACACTTAAGCAGGAGCTTGTGCATCACAGGAAATACAGAACAAGACAAGAGGCAACGCAGGAGATCAGAGAGTATATAGAAGTTTTTTACAATCGGCAGAGGAGGCAGGCACGGCTAGGGTATCTATCCCCGGTTGCTTATGAGAAGAAGTTTTATGGAAACTGGATGGCGGCATGAGCCAATTGGTGTGCACTTTTGTTCTCCTGGCTCTAA
>SJBG01000014.1 GCA_004332195.1 Desulfobulbaceae bacterium | reverse complement strand
GTCAGGTACTTATGTCCTTTGAAAACGGCGATTTCATCCACGCCGATCTCGGTAACACCCTCTAGGCTTCTGTGGGCAAGACCGTAATTGACGACAAACTTGACGGCTCGGAACACGGTGTCCCATCTGGTCTCGAAAATATCGACCGTTTCCTTCCAAGACAACCGTAATTTTTTTTACGTGCCGTAAACTCGAACAAGATACCTAATTTTTCAAGGTAGCCATTATGTTGATCGATCGTAATAGATCACTCATAACCGCCGAGTCTCGGTAGCATCAGATCGATAGTAACCGGCTCGGTTGATTCCGTGCCCGGTTTCTCCAAGGCTTCTTCCCCCGAACCGGCGAGAATCACCTGAAAACCTGTTTTGGTGGTGGCGTGACCAAGCGACAGCAAATCGTGCGATATCATTTTCGTTTTCGACAAGCAATATCTTAAGCAATTTTTTTTCTCCGGCGCATCATGGCGCAGCGCAACGCCCCGCTGAGTTTGATTAATTTTTGGTTAAAATTTTATCGTCGAAAATAATCAAATACTAACTTAACATTACGTTCAGGCCGTGATAGCCTTAGTTGTCAATTTCCGAATTGGAATCTTATAAGGTAATAAAGTAGCATGAAAAGACGTTCGATGTTCATCTTTTAAAAATCGTCCGAAGGGCAAGATGTTCCACAACCTTAACCTTAAGGAGGAGAACATGAAGTTGGTCAAAAGGGAAAAATCCCCACGACTACAGTTGGTTGGCGGTCATGAGGAAATTACCGCCGAAGACGAGCGGCGTTTTTGGGCTATTGCCACCACCGAACTTACCACGGCTCAGCAACAACTGGTCAGCCAGCCGACTCAGGTGTTTCCTCACCAGGAAAGCGTGCTGGCCGTTCACTGGCATCCGGAATTTGTGCCCATGGAGTTGATCAGGGCCAGAATCACCGCCCTTTATCCTAAGAGCCATGAGGAGTTGATTATCCCGACCCAGCACAACCGGATCAATGCCTACGATGATTATTGTGGGGTGGAGGTCGACTGCTATTCCCGTGGATTTCAACGCAAGGTCCAACTGCTGCTCCACTTTCACCACGACCGTTTAAGCCGGACCAGGGTGTTGCAAGGGGCCTTAGAGCACACTTTCCAGTATCGGACGTCGCAGTTCTTTGATCTGGTCCGCACTTTCACTAAACCTAATACTGAGCGGTTGGACCAAGCGGCGCGAGCAACCGGGGTGGACCATGATGTCATTAGCCTGGTGCGAGAACAGGCGGCCAAGCTGGAAATCCTGGTTGAACGCCACTACGACAACATGCATCCGGATATTATCAAAAACCGCTTGCTCCGCAACTTTCTCGGGACCCTAAACGGAGTCTACGACCGCAAGACCATCAATCGAGCCCATATTTTCCTGTCTCAGGTCAAAAATATTGTCAAGGCCGAATTTTCCCCGGACTATTTTTACCGGACCTCAGAGATTATTGAGGAGGCCCGAGGCATTGGGGCCGGCGTCGTCGTTCCGCATCCCGAGGAATTCTGGCCCATTCTCCTAGCTGAATACGACGTGGATGGCTACGAGGTCTGGAATCCTCAGTCGCGGGAGTACACCGATTTTCTAATCTCGGTGCTGGTCAACAAGAACCGGCGGCGGGACCGACAGCAACGCCCTTTGCTGCTTTTTATGGGTGACGATACCCATATGAGCGCAAAAATTCGACCGCCTGAAGAACAAAAAGTCAGCAAGGGCCTGCGGGAAATAGGTTATCAGCCCCCCTGGGATGACCTCAACCTGCGCAAAAAGCTGATCATGACTCAAATGGACCGACTCACCCTGATTCAGGAATATAAGGCCCGGCTAGCGAGTTGAAGCAGGGGCCCATTAATCCTTCCTTCATCAAACCCTGTTGCAGATCTAACCGTCTTTTGACTTGTCCTTAACCCTGACGTCTTACACTGGCCCCGTGTCCCGTGTCCGAAGTGGTGCCGCCAAGAGGCCTAAGGAGCCGAGAATCCAAAGATAGCGAGGGCCAATGGCCACCGGCTTTTGGCCATTAGCCCCAGGCCCAGCCCCAGGCCCATCCAGGCTAAGATCTACAGTATGGGAGAATGCCATGACCTGTCGCCAACTGCTTACCCACACCCCCGATAAGTCCACCTGGTCGGTGACTGTTTGCGCCGCCGAGCGCGATGCTTACGTGCCGAGCATCGCCGAACTGAGTCGTTACTGTTATTCACCTGCTCACCGGGAATGTCCCCTCTACTGTCAGGCGCGGGCTTATGTGAAGCCCCTGGGGCCGGCGGAATATGGTCGTTGCTCGTTTTCGCCTTTGCTCCGAGTTGCCTGAGGTTGTTGCATCGTTGGTTCCCGGCCCCCTTCACCCTTAAAAACAGATATGGAGCAATAGCGATGAACAGCTTCGGTGTGGTCACTCCATCAGCCCAGTCCGGTAGCTCTGCGGCTCGCGATCCCGCTTTGTCGGCCATCCCTCCCGTTTTACCGGTCATTTCCGGCTCTAAGCGGATTTCCGATGATCAAGATGGCAATTGTTCAATTTCTCCCACACTCAGGGAACGGGTCAGGGAACGGCCCCCGGATTTTGATCCGCCTCCGATCCCGGCTGTCGAGATCAAAGCCCGCCAACCCGGGAGTTTCGGCACGGCCAGTCGTTGGCAGATTGCGCTGGAGCAGTTGGATTACGCCCTTCAGCCCATCGTTAACATCCATACCGGGGCTTGCGATGGCTGCGAAGCGTTGCTCAGAAACAGCGCCGAGTTGGGCTTTGCCTCAATTCCCGCCTTGTTTAATGCCGCCCATGATGACGGGGTGTTGCTGGAGGTGGATTTGGCCCTGCGGGCCAAGGCGATTCACAAATTCATCGAAATCCCCTTTCACCACCAAATTATGCTGTTTTACAACATTGATAATCGTCTGCTCTCTAGTGCCGCCACCGCGCACCATAGCCTCGTCCTTCCCGCCTTTATCCGCCGCTTCGGCATCCACCCCCATCAATTTGTTTATGAAATCTCGGAGCGTCATGACGAAAATATCCAAATTCTCCATGATTGCCAGGGCCTGGCAAACATCAAGGACACGCTGGGGGTTTTTCGGAATGAACTTTTTCGATACGCCATTGACGACTTCGGCGCCGGCTTTTCCGGTCTGCAGTTGCTCTATCACGCCGCGCCCGATTTTCTGAAAATTGACCGATTCTTCATTGCGGGGATGGCGAGCGACCAACGTAAGCAGCTTTTTGTTTCCGCCACCGTCAAAATGGCACGGGGTCTTGGTAACAATGCCGTCATCGCTGAAGGAGTCGAAACAATTGAGGAATTTTTCGCCTGTAACCAGATGGGTTGCGACTATGTTCAGGGTTATCTGGTTCAGCGTCCGACCACAATCAGCGGCGAAATTAAGGAGTCCTATCCGCTGATCAGCGAGCTGCAAAACCGTAATCGGCGCCATGAAAGTCATGACCTGGAGCATATCCATCGTCAGCTTAAAAAAATCAGTCCCATCACTTTTTACAATGGAGATGGGAGCATGATCGATATTGACCAAGTTTTTGAGGTTTTTCGCCGTAGCCCCGGCATTTCTCTGGTCCCGGTGCTCAACCGGAATCAGGAGCCGATCGGGGTGATCTGGGAGAAAGATCTCAAGGAATATGTCTATTCGCCCTTTGGCCGGGAAATCCTGCGCAACCGAGCTTCAGCCGCCAGTCATGTCCCCAGATTCATTACCCGCATCCCGACGGTCGAAATCCGCACCAGGGTCGAGCATGTTTTGGAGGTTTTCTCTCAGCACCAGAACAGCGGCGGGGCTTTGATCACCGAAGGTGGTAAATATCAAGGTTTCTTAAGCACTGAGGCCCTGCTCCAGCTGCTTTTTGTCAAGAATGTCGAAGAAGCCCGGGATCAGAATCCGTTGACCAAGTTACCCGGCAATTTTTTGATCAACCGCTATGTTGCCGAAGGCAACCGCGATCCCAACTTTACCTACGTGTACGGCTACTTTGACTTCGACAACTTCAAACCTTTCAATGACACCTACGGGTTACGTAGCGGTGACCGGGCGATCATCATGTTCGCCGAGATCCTCAAGGAAACATCTAATCGTATCCGTTGTTTCATCGGTCATGTCGGGGGCGATGATTTTTTTATCGGTTTTAAACTCGACGATGATCAGTTGACCTTGCAATTATGTCGAGACTTGATCAGCGACCTTTGCCGTCGTTTTGCCTCCGACGTGGTCAGTGTTTACAACGCTGCCGATCGGAAAAACGGCTACATCAGTAGTTATGACCGTGCCGGTAAGCCCCAACGCTTCCCGCTCCTCACGGTTAGCGCCGCCATGTTGAGTCGACCTCCCGGTACGCACGCCCACCCTCTGGATGAAACCTTCAAAGTCCTGGCCGAACTAAAAAAGCAGGCCAAAAGTTCCGGAGAAAAATTCGCGGCCTTTGAGTTGTGACTCCTGTCTTCACCAAATCCTCACCTTTTTTTAATTGGATCTTAATATGAGCATCTTAACCTGTCAGAAGAACATGGGGGTGCGATGTCAGAATGGTGTGGCTGGGTGTTTTTAGCAAGTTATGCCTGAATCGGCCTAGCTGAAATCAACAACGAAAGCATAAGAAACGTTTTTGTGAGCGGAGTTATTGGGATGAGGTTAATTCGGGACGCTTTGGCTGAGGCCGATGGATATTGTTTTTACTCAAGAAGAATGCTATCGTTTTTCTGAACCGGACCCTGGAAACTGGACCCTTGATGGCGCAGAGTGAACCTTGCAAGGCCGGTCGTTAAGACCATTATTGATCGAGGAGGACTCAATATGTCACAGATATTCATTCGTGAAATCGAGAAATTGAAAACGCAACTGATCTGTATGTTCCGGTTGGTGGAGGAGAGTTTCACTCGTGCCTGCCGAGCTGTGATTGAGGGCGATCAGGCGGCGGCCGAGCAGGTTTTTCGTAAGGAGCAGGAAATAGACAACAAAAGGGTCAATCTGCAGGAGGAGTGTTTCAAGGTCATAGCCCTGCATCAGCCGGTGGCCTTCGACCTGCGTCTCGTCATGGCCACCATCAAATTCAACAATGATCTGGAGCGGATCGGTGATCTGGCTGAGGGCATGGCTAGCCGGGCTCAGGATCTGGCCAGGCTGCCGCCGGTTGCGCCCCCTTTCGACGCTGAAGCCATGGCCAAGCATGTTCGTGCGATGATGATCCGCAGTCTGGACGCGCTGATTAAACTTGATCAGGCTCTGGCCGTGGAGGTGCTGGCCGACGAAGACGCGGTGGATGCCGCCCATCATAACAACATCGCCCTGATTAAAGAACAGATCAGACGCCAGCCTGAGCATCTCGATGCCCTGATCAACTATATTTTGGTTTCTCGCTACCTTGAGCGAATTGCCGATCATGTGACCAATTTGGCCGAGGAAGTAATTTACATTACCGAGGGTGAGATAATTTAATCACCTTCCCCCCGGAATGGGTAAGAAATTTCCCTGAATGAGTAAATATTCTTGCCGTCCCCAACTTGTGACAACCTTTTCTTCCCAATGCGGCCGTTGGATTTCCGAATTGACTTTTCATCTCCGTTGCCACAATATCTGCAACATTGGTCTGTTGTCGGATGGCGATAAAACCAGATGGGACGCAAACATTTGGTTCTTTTTTAAGACGACGCAAAGGGAAAGGGAATGGCTAATAACTTGCTAGGTGATGATCGTCATTTGCGCAAACTACTGGTTGATCTTAGTGATTTGCGGATCCGGATTTTGCGTCGCAGCTTTTGTTCACGTGATTTTGCGATTGCCGGATCCGCGATTCAGGATCCCGGCGATCGCGAGAGTATCCTCAACCTGCGCCATTATCTGGCCTTTCGTTCCGAGGATCTGAGGCCCCTACAGGAACGACTATCAGCCATCGGTCTGTCGTCGCTGGGGCGTTCCGAGGTTCACGTGGTCGATGCCATTGAGCGGATCTTAAGTTTACTGCGCCGTCTGCTGCTGCCCGGTCTGTCCCCGGTGGAGATAAGCGAGATGGCGATCAGTCGGCGTGAGGGCTATCGGCTTTTGTCCCGGAATACCGATCGGCTGCTGGGGCCGCCGCCCTCGGGTCGGAAGGTGCGGATCATGGTGACCATGCCATCAGAGGCCGCTCATGACTATGGCCTGGTCCGCAAATTGGCGGAGCTGGGCATGGATATCGCCCGGATCAACTGCGCCCATGATCGGGCTGAGGATTGGCTGCGGATGATCGTCCACATTCGTCGTGCCGCCGAGGAGCTGGGCCGCCCCTTGACCATCTCCGCCGACCTGGCCGGTCACAAGGTTCGTACCGGAGACTTAGCCTTGGAGGCCGGGGTGCTGCATTTAAGACCCAAGCGAGATCGTTTCGGCCGGGTCCTGGCTCCGGCTCGGCTGCGTTTGCAGCGGGCAGATGCCGCAAATCCGGAGGCCCCGCCGGAATGGCCCCACCGTCAGGTTTCCCTACTCTGGGATGGCGACCCCAAGGGCGACCCCAAGGGTGAGCGGCAAAGGGAGCTGGCTCCAGGGGATCGTCTGCTTTTTACCGATTCCCGGGGCGCTAAGCGCGTTGCCGTGATCGACTCGGTGGACGCTGACGGCGCCTGGGCGAGCTTGGGGGAGGCCTCCTTTCTGGTCAATGGCATCGTTTGGCGACTTGAACGGAGCGGCAAGAAGGAGTCGGCAGAAAAATCCGGGACTGGACCCGGAACTGCAGAGCCTGTCGACGTCCAAAAAATCAAGCATGGGGCGGGGGCGGAAGAGAGTCGGCGGGCCGCGACGGAGGCCGCGACCGGTCGGAAGGTCGGAGATTGCCAGGGCGTTTTCAGCGGAATTCCCGAGACCCCGGTAATTATTCGGCTGCGCCGTACCGATCTATTGCTGTTGACCAAGGATCATTTGCCGGCTCAGGCGGCAACCCGGGACGCTGACGGCTTTCTCTTGAGTCCGGCCCATATCTCCTGCACTCTGCCCAAAGTGTTTGAGGTCTTACGGGTCGGTCAACAGGTCTGGATCGACGATGGCAAGTTTGGGGCTGAGGTGATGGAGCTTACCGAGGCCGGGGCCCTGCTGAAGATTAATAGTTGCCGACCTGGCGGGGCGCGACTGCTGGGCAACAAAGGTCTCAACTTCCCCGACCTGAAATTGGACCTTCCCGGTCTGGCTCAACATGACCTGGCGGCTTTAAAAGTCTTGGTCGGCAAGGTCGAGGTCATTGGTTTTTCTTATGTCGAAACTGCGGCTCATGTTTGCGAGTTGCTGGCGGCGCTGGCTCGACTGGGGGGAGCCGGTGATGTCGGGGTTATTGCCAAGGGTGATACTGGGATTATCGCCAAAATTGAAACTCCTCGCGCTTTCCGCAACCTGGCCGAGATTGCCCTGGCCGCCATGGGTCGGGTGCCCTTCGGGATCATGATCGCCCGCGGCGATCTGGCCATGGAGGTGGGGCCGGAGCGGCTGGTTGAAGTCCAGGAGGAGATTCTCTGGCTGGCTGAGGCCGCTCACCTGCCAGTGATTTGGGCCACTCAGGTGCTTGAAATGTTGGCCAAAAAGGGAGTTGTTTCTCGGCCGGAGCTGACCGATGCCGCCATGGGGGTGCGGGCCGAATGTGTGATGCTCAACAAGGGACCATTTATTGAAAAAGCCTTGGTCAGCCTGAGCGATATCTTAAGCAGAATGCAAGAACATCAAAGAAAGAAGACTCCCCGCTTGCGGGCGCTGTTTTGGGGGAAGGGATTAGTCCAACGCAGCGCCGGGCGCAGCGCCGGGGAAAAGCCCGACGCTTAGCTAACCACCAACCGCTAACAGTTTTTTCAATTGGTCTGGGCTTTTCAGGTATCATCACTGGTCACATAGGCGTAGGCGCTGTGCTTGTGGATCGATTCGAAACTCTCCGCTCCTACCGCAAACCAGGAAATGGCCGGATGTCGGCGGGCCAATTGCGCCACGCGTCGGACCACATCCTCGACGAACCTGGGGTTTTGGTAGGCCATTTCGGTGACGAACTTTTCATCCGGGCGCTTCAGCAGGGCAAAGACCTCGCAGGAGCCGCCAGCCTCGGCCATGGCGATCAATTCTTCCAGCCAAATAAATTTTCGGTATTTAACCCTGAGGCTGATTTCGGCCCGCTGGTTGTGGGCGCCATGCGCGCTGATTTCGCGTGAACAGGGGCATAAGGTGGTGGCCGGCACCCAGACGGAGAGCGTGAAATCCTCGTCAGGGCCGATGCCGCCGGTAAATCGACAGGTATATTCCATCAGGCTGGGAGTGCCGCTGGCCGGGGCTTTTTTTTCAAGAAAATAGGGGAAAGTCATCTCAACATGGGCCGAATCGGCCCGTAACCGCTCCTTAACTTCGGCCAGCAGTTTGCGAAAGATGCGATTGCTCATCTCTTCCTGGTAGCGGTTGAGCACCTCAATAAAGGTGCTTACGCAGCTCTCCCGGTACTGGCGGGGCAGGTTGACCATCAGATCAATGGCTGCCACCGTAGGTTGCAGACCACCTGATTGCTCCCGCACCGTGATGGGGTATCTGATGTTTTTAATCCCGACACTTTGCAATTTCACAGGGTGGCACTTTCAGGTTATATGGAGTACAAACATCTTTAAAAGCTACCGGAGTCTTACCAAATCTGTCCGGGGCTTAATAACCGATTTCGGCGATAATTGACAGCGGTAAAATCGGCGCCGACTAATCGACGGCACTTACGGGTTTATAATGGTTCACCAAGGATATTAAATTTAGGCTACCTTGAAAAATCAGCTTTAAGGAGAAGGGGAAATGGTCAAAGCGCAACGGGCATTGATCAGCCTGACCGACAAAAGCGGAATCGAGGATTTTGCCGGGCGCTTGGTCAAGCTGGGAATTGAAATTCTTTCCACCGGTGGAACCGCCAGGAAGATGAGAGATCATGGTCTGCCGGTCAAGGATGTGGCTGAATTTACCGGTTTTCCTGAAATATTTGACGGCCGGGTCAAAACCCTGCATCCTAAGGTTCATGGGGGCCTGCTGGCCCGTCGGGACAACCCTGAACACCTGCGGCAGATGCGGCAGCACGATCTTCAGTTCATCGATATCGTGGCGGTCAATCTTTACGCTTTTGTTGAGAGCGTGACCGACCCCGCCTGTAGTCTGGAAAATGCCATTGAGAACATCGATATCGGTGGTCCCACTATGCTCCGCTCCGCGGCCAAGAATTTTCGCGATGTCACGGTGATTGTTGATCCCGCCGACTACCCTCAGGTGTTGGCCGAAATCACGGAGAATGGCAATACCACCCGCAAAACCCGTTTTCGTCTGGCGGTTAAGGTTTTCGAGCTTACCGGTCGCTACGACACCGCCATCACCGCCTGGTTGAAAAAAGTGGATGTTGATGATAATCCTTATCTCAATCAAACAACCACCGGCAAACAACCACCGATTAAAACCGGAGATTTGCTGGAGGACTGAAAGCCCGGATACGAGTCTAAAATTCGTATGGAAAAGCGTACGTGTTCGTACTCGTAAAATCAAAGCTAAAATAAAAGGGTCTGCTCCCTTTGTTTTCTTGACTTTCTTTGTTTCAGGGAGGGATCATGCGGGAAGGAGGGATGAACCTGGCGCTTCTGTTGTCCGGCTCCGGACGAACCCTGGATAATTTTCAACGGCTCATCGGTGAAGGCCGGATGGCCAGTCGGATCAGGGTGGTGATTGCCAATAGCGCCACGGCCTTGGGTCTGGAAAAAGCCAGGCGCTACGGTCTGCCCGCTTTTCATGGGGCAAATAACCGGGAGATCAACAAGATCATCGCTGATTATCCGGTGGATTTGGTGCTGCTGGCTGGTTTCCTCAAGCTTTATGATCCGCCGGCCCATTTACGGCGTTCGGTGCTCAATATTCACCCCTCGTTGCTTCCCTCCTTTGGTGGAGCAGGGATGTATGGGATGCGGGTTCATCGGGCGGTCCATGCCAGGGGGGTTAAGGTCAGCGGTTGTACGGTTCATTTTGCCAATGAGGTTTATGATGAGGGGCCCATTGTGGTTCAGCGTTGCGTGCCCCTTGCAGCGGGCGACACCCCGGAGAATATTGCCGCTAAAGTTTTTGCCGCCGAATGTCGGGCTTATCCCGAGGCGGTCAACTTGGTGGCTGAGCGAGGCGTGGAATTCTTCTGGCCTTGAAAGATTTTTTGCCAGACCACCCTTGCCGGCGGATGAACAAGTCAGAACTGCAAAAGCTTACCAGTGCCCCAGCTTCGTTCATTTGAGTTTTCGAAGCGCAGTGCGCTGCATGAGAAGGCCAAAATGGGCGAAGATGGGGTGCTGGTGGACTTTTACGAATGAACGAGGTGAAAAATGCGGACGACTAAAAGCATATTGATGAACGGTGATGATATCGATCGCTCTTTAACGCGGATGGCCATGCAGATTGTCGAATATAACCATGGGGTGGAAAACCTGGTAATCATCGGGATCTACACCGGCGGGGTGTCTCTGGCTCGACGAGTTCAACAGTTGATTCAGGAACGTTTGGGGGTCAGCCTGCCCTCCGGCAGCCTGGATATCACCCTTTATCGTGACGACTGGAGTCTGGCCAGCCAGAACCCGGTGGTTAAAAAGACCTCCATTGATTTTCCTTTGGAGGACAAGGTGGTGGTGCTGGTGGATGACGTGATTTTTACCGGCCGAACCGTTCGGTCGGCCATGGATGCGATCATGGATCTGGGGCGGCCCCGCTGTATACAACTGGCGGCCCTGGTTGATCGAGGCGGCCGGGAACTACCCATTCAGCCGGATTATATTGGACTCGATGTCCAGGTGGGCTTGGGTGAACATGTTCACGTGCTGTTGCGGGAACATGACGGTTCGGATGAAGTGGTGCTGGTTCAATAGGAATAGCCATGGTTGTCGGAGAAGAAGGGATCGCGCTGGAAAATGTGCTGGTTCGGATTCGGGAGAAGGCGCGAAGTTATCGGCGTTACGACTTTTCCGAAACCCATCATGCCGCCCTGCATGCCTTTTTCGACCTGGCCCAGGAATATGACGCCATGGGAGACTTCTATCGGGTCTGTGTCGCGGTGCCCCTGGTTTTTTTCGGGGTCAGTGTCCGTCTTTATCTGCTCAACGAAGACGGGGACGGTTTGTCATTGTTTTGCGACAGTGAAAGGGGCCTGCTTTATCCACCCTTGCCGGCCCGTCAGGGGTTGCGCCCAGGCGGTCATCTCGTCATCCTGGACGATTCTCTGCTGGTGCCGATTCAGCGCAAGCCTGGCCCCTCCCAGGGGAACGGCCGCCAGTTACTGTCTGAGTTGGTCATGGGTATGCTGGAAATCCCTGGTGGAGCCGAAATAAATGACAACGACCGTTTTTTTATCCGCAAATATGCCAACCGCATTGGTTATAATTTGCATAACCGGCTGATTGCCCAGCAGAATATCCACCATCTCAAGTTTATTAATAATCTGGTGCTGGGTGTTGAGCACAACGTTATCACCCCCAACATTTATTTCCGCCACCTGTTCAACAAGTTGCGTAAACGGCTTGACGAACTGGAAGAGATCAACCTGGAGTTTGCTCAAGTGGACCCGGTTGGGAGCAAGACGCACCGCGAGACCGCCGGTAACCGGAGCCAAGGGCGGCTGAAAGTTCTTTACGATGACCTGGCCGCCAACCACCGGGAAATACTGGAACATTACAATAATTACAGTCTTTTTCTAGAAAGTCTGCTCCGGCAGGATCATTTCCGCAAGGGCCATTTGGTGCTTCGACCCAGAATGTGCTCGATTGAAAAGGAGATCATCATCCCCCAGCTTGATCATTACGCCAACCGCTTGGCAAGGCGGGGGATCAAGGTAGCCCAGCCCACCGACATGATCGATGAGGAAATCCCCCTGTTGGTGGATGTGGGTCTGCTCTCCCAGGTTTATACCAATCTCTTTTCCAACGCGGTTAAATACACCATGCCGGTGCGGGATCATGCCGGTGAACAGGCCAAAGTCATGGCTTATGGCCGAGAGTACTTGCGCAACTATTTTGGCCCTAGTCGTGACGGAATCAAGTTCAATGTCTTCACCACCGGAGGACACCTGAGTGATGATGAGGCCAAGCTGCTTTACCGCGATGGCTTTCGCGGTGAGGCGGGGATTAAACAGCCCGGCACCGGTCACGGCCTGGCTTTTGTTAAGCAGGTGGTGGAAATTCATGGTGGCGTGGTGGGCTACGAACGTACCGAGACCGGCAACAATTTCTACTTCATCCTCCCCTTACCCACCGATGCAGAGTGACTTTTAGCGGAAGGAAGAGGGGGTCGCATTTTTAGTGAGAAAGAATGAAACCGGCCTTTATTGAGCTGCTGGCCCCGGCTGGCAGTCTGGAAACTTTTGCCGTAGCGGTTGAGGCCGGGGCCGATGCCGTCTATATCGGGGCGCCCGCCGCCAACGCCCGAGCTTTGGCCGGGGATTTCAGCCCGGCCGAACTGGCGGCGATGATCGCTTATGCTCACCGGCGTAAGGTGCGAGTGTACGCGGCCATGAACAGCTTGCTCAAGGAGCATGAGCTGGTTCGGGCCGCCGCCACCGTGGAGCTCCTGGCTGGGCTGGGGGTTGATGCTTTAATTATTCAGGATCTCGGTTTGCACGCCATTTGCCGCCGTTTTTTTCCTAAACTCAAACTTCACGCCAGCACCCTGATGGGCGCTCATAACGCTTTGGCGGTGCGACAGTTGGTGGATATGGGTTTTTCCCGGGTGGTCCTGGCCCGCGAACTTACCCTGATGGAGATTGCGGCCGCTGGTCGCTCAACCGAAGTGGAGTTGGAGGTTTTTGTGCACGGGGCCATGTGTTTCAGCTATTCAGGGCTTTGTCTTTTCAGTAGTTATTTTGGGGGCAAGAGCGGGCTACGTGGTCGTTGTGTTCAGCCCTGTCGTCGCGCTTATCGCTGGGGCGGGGGTCGGGAGCGGGGCAGGGGTGAGCAGGCCAAGAGAGATAAACCCGCTTATTTGTTTTCGATGAACGATCTTGAAGCCCTGAAGTTGTTGCCGGAGTTGTACCGAGCCGGGGTAGGTTCGGTAAAGATCGAAGGTCGGATGCGCAGCGCCCTCTATGTAGATCGGGTAGTCCGGGCTTACCGCCTGGTTATTGATGCCATGGCCCCACTAAAAAGGGGTATCCTGAAAGGGGAACCAGCAAGGGATAGATTTGTTTCTTCCCCTTCTCCCCATAACTCCCAAGAGCCCCAACTTTCTCTCCATGACTTACAATGTCCTTCCCAGACAATAAATTTGTCCTCTTTTAGGGTTTTTAGGGCCGCCCTGGCCGAAGGGCGCGAGCTGCTGGCCGAAGCCCTGGGCCGCAAAACCGGCGCCGGTTTTTTTCAACCGCCATTTAAAGAATTAGTTTCCCCAGAACATTCCGGCAATCTTGGCCTTTTTTTGGGAAAAATCATAGTCAGCCATGATCAATGGGCCAGGGTTAACCTGCGCCATCCGGTGCGCCAAGGCGATCGCCTGCGTCTGCACGGTGAGCCCAGCGGTGAGCGCCTGGCCTTTACTGTTCGACGGATGAGAGCGCTATCGTCTTGGTCGCCGGGGGCGGAGCTATTACCGGCGACAACGCTCAATCCAGCGGGGACCCGGGGATGTCGGGGAGGCGTCGGCAACGGCGGTAAAATCGCCGCGAAATTGCCGGTTATCATGAGCGCTGAAAGGGGTATGGTTGAAATTTTGCTGCCGGCGGCGGTCCGACCCGGGGACAGTCTCTATAAGGTTGATTTGGCTGATCGTCGTCGTGGAGGTCAGCGGCCTAAACTGGTGGTTGAGGATCTCCATCGGCGGCGAGTGGCGGGCTTGGCTCAAGCACAACCGCGGCGGGACATCATGACCTTCCTTGGTTCAGCCGCCGGAGCTGATGTCGGCCGCAAAAAGACCGGCGCCGGCGCTCGAAACCGGATTGTCGGAGTTGGCGCCGGCACTTTTGCGGTGAGTTCGGTTCGGCGCTCTCCGACCCGGCGCTTTTTACCGCTCTGGCTTCGGCTGGACGACCCGCGCTTGTTGGTCGGACGTTTGCCGTCGGTGGTGCAGCGGGTCGTCCTGTCTTTATCTCGGGAAAGTTGGCCTCGTTTTGCCGCGGCTGAAAAGACTTGGCGCAAAATGGCGGCCCGCATCGTTTGGGCCCTGCCTCCGATCATTCTGGCTGATGATTTGCCATTTTATCGGAACAAGATAGGCGAACTGCAAGCCAAGGGCTTTAATGCCTGGCAGATTGCGCATTTTAGTCAGGCGCAGCTTTTTGTCGCACCGTCTGAACGATGGCCGGACGGGGACGGACAACGCTCAGACGGCGGAGAAGTGGCAAAATCGGTCCAGTTTGGCCCTGTCGTTGTTAAAAGACGAGGCAAGAGCGGAAGTGGAGCGAAGTTAATCCAGGGTTCAGCGGAGAAAGGACGTCAGCGAGGGGCAGTCTTGACCATTTATGGCGACTACACCCTGAATGTTCTCAACAGTCTGGCCCGTGAGAGTTGCCGTCGGCTCGGGCTTTTCGCCGTGCAGGCGTCGATTGAGACAGATCGGGCAAACCTGGAACTGATGCTTGGCTCTACCGCCAGTCAACCTCGAACTCCTCCTCAAATTTCAACGGGCCTGTCCATTTACGGTCGGCCGCCGCTCTTTACTTCCCGCCTTGACTCCGTTCATTTTCGCCCCCAGGCACCACTGCTCAGTCCGCGGGAGGAGAGCTTCGAGCTGGTTCGGGAGGATGGTCAAACCCTGGCCCTGGCCGCCCAACCTTTTTCTCTACTGCCTTATCTGGAAGAGTTGGCCGCAGTCGGTCTGGCCTACGGGGTGATTGATCTACGCCGGCAAAAAAACAGTCGTGACGAGTTGATGAGCATTCTCAGGTGGGCGGGCAAGAAACCGCCTCGTTCGTTAAGTCTGGCCTCCTTTAACTACCTGCTTGGTCTTGCTTAAAAGCAAGCGGAAATTTTTGCCGTCAAGACCCTTGACTTTCGTGGCACGCTATTTGCTTTTTTGGCTTAAGCGAGGGTTTATTTGACTCATTTGTGACTACTTAGGTCAAGCGGGGCTAGCTAGTTGTCAAAACCACTTTCTGCAATTATTCAGCAGCACCCCCGATGTGCGCAAGCTTTGCTTGCAAGCGGTGTGGTGGTCCCGTAAACCATCTGTTTCCGGGCATATGGAGCGCTGCTGAATAGTTACGCTCATTTGGCTCAGTCGAGAGGTATTATGGCGTCGCACAATGTGATGTTCAACGGGATCAGCGGAATTAACAGCCTAACCGACAAAATGAAGGTGTTGGGGAGTAATATTAACAATGTCAACACTATAGCCCATAAAGTCTCTCGGGCAACCTTTCAAAATGTGTTGACCTCAAGCCTGACTCGTCTTGGCGAGGCGGGCAATGGCGTAGAGATTGCATCCATCACCAAAAACTTTCAGTCAGGTCAGCTTAAGCCGAGCGCCAAGGACACGGATATGGCTATCTCCGGACGGGGTTTTTTTATGGTGAGCGATCCCCGGGCGGCTGAAACTCTTTACACCAGGGACGGCCGGTTCCGCATGGAAAAAAAAGACCATACGCCAGCCGACAGCTTACACCTGGTTACTCTGTCCGGCCGACATGTTCAGGGAGTCAACTCAGGTTCGGTAAGGCAACCAACCGGGGAGGTCGATGATATTCTTATTCGGCGGGAGTCACTGCCCCAGGCTACTGAAAGGATAACTCTGGCCGTGAATCTGCAGAGCAATATGACCGTTGCCGCTAGTCCCGATCCACTTTTTTCGGCCTGGAATGGCGCCGCAAGCCCACCCCTGGCCCCGACTGAGTATGATTTTGATACCCGACTTCAGGTCTTTGATGATCAGGGTCAGACCATTGATCTGAAAATATATTTTGATCGCGCCGCGACCCGTAATGAGTGGGAATTTCTCATCACCCATGATCCCGCCCTGGATCGGCGTATGGTAACCGCCGACACACGTTATAATGATGGTGTGGTTGCGGAAACCGGGGCCGGAGCCTTACTTTACGGTAAACTGATTTTCCATGACAACGGAGAATTACGCGATATTCAAGCCTGGCAGGTGCCGCCCGACGGTAACTTGATCCCCAATGCGGGTAACATGTTGCCTCGGGACCCCCAAAGCGGTCTTCATTCGTTTAATTTCAATTTGAGCGGAATCGGTCCCGATTTGACTGCCACCGTCGATTTTGGGGTCGCTTTATCCGCCCGGGCGGCCATCAGTTTGGGGGGTGCCAAAGCCGATGGTTCAGGTGATGCTGGGCCCAATGCGGACGTGCTTAGCTCCTGGCGCCAGGTTTACGACCGTAACGGCAATCAGGTTCGCCCGGGAGACCAGATTAGTTTCAGCGGTTTTAATGGGGCCGGTGCGCCGGTTAATCTGACCTATGTGGTGGATTTTGCTAAACGGGTGGAAGACTTGTTGGTGCAGTTGGAAAACGCTTTCAACAGTCGTGTTTATATCAAAAACGGTCATCTGGAGTTTCATGAACTGCAACCGGGACCAAGCCGGTTAACGATTAGCTCGGTAAGCTACCGCGATGCCGCCGCCAGCACCCCGGAGGATAATCCGCGCCTGGCCCAGATTTTCGGGGCCGAGGGTACGGCTTTCAGGGTGGTTCCTGGTGATGATTTCGGTTTGGCTCCCATTCGCACCACCAGTTACGCCACTGCTTCCACCACATTGTTTCAAAACCAGGACGGTTTTGGGGCTGGGTTTTTACAGAATATTTCACTTAGGCCAAACGGGGTGATTGTCGGACATTATTCCAATTCGCAGATTTTGGACCAAGCCCAGATCCGTTTGGCTGATTTTGTCAATTACCGGGGATTGATGCTGGCCAACCACGGTGCCTACCGGGCCACGGAGGAAGCTGGTCAGCCGATGATCGGGGTGGCTGGCAGTGGCTCTTTTGGCAAGGTTCTGGGGAATTCGATGGAGGCATCCAACGTTGATTTGGCTCGCCAGTTTGTTGATCTAATCATGACTCAGCGTTTCTTTCAGGCCAACGCCAAGTCTATCAGTACCTCTGATGAACTTTTCCGAACTTTGCTGCGTCTGGTCTAGTGTCGGATTGAGGTTGCAATAACCCTAGCGTTTACCTTGCTTTAATTTTCTCCCAGGTATCCCGCAAAGTGATCGTGCGGTTAAAAACCGGATGCTGCGGTTGGGAATCCTGGCGGTCAAGACAAAAATAGCCTTGACGCTCGAACTGGTAATGCTGGTCGAGGCGAGCGTCGGCCAAGCTTGGTTCGAGCCGACAGCCTTGCAGCGTCACCCGGGATTCAGGGTTGATGAAATCCTTGAGCACAGCTCCGGCGGCGGCCGCTTTTTCCGGATTTTCCACGGTGAACAGCCGGTCATATAAACGCAACTCCGCGGTTATTGCCCGATCTGCGGCCACCCAGTGAATAGTACCCTTTACCCTGCGGCCATCCGGGGCCTTGCCGCCGATGGTGGCCGGGTCGTAGCTGCAAATGATTCCGATGATTTCGCCTTGTTCATCTTTAATCACCTCCCGGCACTTGATAAAATAAGCGTAACGCAGGCGAACTTCCTGGCCCGGGGCCAGACGGAAAAAATTCTTGACCGGCTCGGCCATAAAGTCCTCCCGTTCAATGTAAATTTCTCGGCCAAAAGGGAGAAGACGGGTGCCCATTTCCGGCTTTTGTGGATGATTTTGGGCGATCAACTCCTCGCTTTGCCCGGTGGGATAGTTGTTGATTATCACCTTCAGGGGGTTAAGTATCCCCATCACCCGGACCGCATTTTCGTTTAGGTCCTCTCGCACGCAGTGCTCAATCAGGCTGAGGTCTACCAAACTCTCTTTCTTTGCCACCCCGATTTTGTCGCAAAAATTGCGGATTGCCGCCGCCGGATAGCCCCGGCGGCGGACAGCCGCCAGGGTCGGCATTCGCGGGTCATCCCAGCCACTCACACAACCCTCGTTGACCAGTTGCTGCAGTTTGCGTTTACTGAGCACAGTGTAGCCCAGGTTGAGACGGGCAAATTCGATCTGACGGGGGCGGCAGGGCACCGGCAGGTTGGCAAGAAACCAATCGTACAGAGGGCGGTGGTCGGCAAACTCCAGGGTGCAGAGGGAGTGAGTGATATGCTCATGGGCATCGGAAATGGGGTGAGCGTAGTCGTACATCGGATAGATGCACCACTTATCCCCGCTGCGATGATGCCGGCGATGGATGATCCGGTAAAGCACCGGGTCGCGCAGGTTGAGGTTAGCTGCGGCCATATCTATTTTGGCCCGCAAAACTCTGGTCCCATCGGCAAATGCACCGGCGCGCATTTGCCGGAAAAGATCAAGGTTTTCCGTGCGGCTGCGGTGGCGAAAAGGACTGTCCCGCCCCGCCGTAGTCAGGGTGCCGCGAGTGGCCCGAATTTCCTCGGCGCTGAGATCGCAGACGTAAGCCTGATCGTTTTTGATCAGATGTTCGGCGTACTCGTAAAGCGTGGTGAAATAATCCGAGGCGAAATAGAGGTGTTCGCCCCAGTCAAAACCCAGCCAGAGGACATCTTCCCGGATGGCCTCGACATACGCCGCCTCTTCCGTGCTGGGATTGGTATCGTCGAAACGCAGATGACAGCGGGCCAGGGTCATCTTATCGGTGAATTCACGGGCAATGCCAAAGTTAAGGCAGATGGATTTGGCATGCCCGAGGTGAAGATAACCGTTAGGTTCCGGGGGGAAACGGGTGACGACGCGCTGATGTTTGCCGCCGGCCAGGTCTTCGCTGATGATGGTCCGAATAAAGTTGCCTGGTCCCGGTTTTTCGTGATCGCTCATGGGGTTGTTTTCTCCCGACCTGCTTTTTTTGTGGTAGATCAGTTCATCAGGGCGATTAAATCCAGCAAAATTCACTGCCCTGCCGCGCGCAGACGTTTGACCACCTTGTCTTGGCCGATGTGGGCAAAAATCTCGAACATGTTGGGGCCCTTACTCTGGCCGGTGATTACCATCCGGGCGGCATTGATCGGAATTCCGGGCTTGACCCCGTGGGCCTCGGCGAATTCGCGGGAGATCCGTTCGGCCTCATCCGGGGTTATTTGCGGCAAAGCGGCAAAACGTTCGGCCAATTCGGGTAGCCATTCTTTGAGTTGTGGATATTTGCCCAAATGTTTATGCAAGGCCGTTTCGTCCATGCTGAAATCGTCGGCAAACCAGGCTCGACCTAAACTGGCAAAATCGCTGAGGGTGTGGAAGCGTTCCCGGATCAGCTCCAAAGTCCGCTGAAACCATGCCCGTCGGTCTTTTTCATATGCCTCATCCCAGATGCCGACTTTTTGCAGCGCCGGTTTGACCAATTCGGCCAGTTTAGCCACCGGTATGGTTCGCAGATAATGAGCGTTGATTTTGATAGCCTTGGGATCGGTGAAAAATTTGGGATCCCCCTTGCGGTGATTAAAAATGGCGTTGGCCCTGGTCATGCCCTCCAGGGAAAAGGCGGCAATCAGCTCTTCCCGGGAGAAAATTTCCCGGTCGTCGCCGGGAGACCAGCCCAGCAGCACGAGAAAATTAACCAGGGCCCAAGGGATAAAGCCGCGCTCCTGATAATACTGAACCGTCACGATTTCGCCATGATTGCGTTTGGAGATTTTGGCTTTTTTATGATCCAAGGTCAACGGCATGTGGGCAAATACCGGAAGGGGCGCTCCCAAGGCCCGGTAGAGCAGGATCTGGCGCGGGGTGTTGCTTAATCCATCCTGACCGCGAATAACGTGGGTGATTCGGTCACGGATATCGTCAACCACGTTGGAGAGCAGGTAGAGGGGCAGATTACTAGAGCGAACAATGACAAAATCCTCGATGTCGCGGTAAGCTTGTTCAATGCCGCCGTAAACCCGGTCTTTGAAAGCCACGAAGCCTTCCCCGCGAGGCACTCTGAAACGGATCACAAAAGTCAGCCCCGTCGTTTCCCGGGCTGCAAGCTCTTCAGGGTTCAAATCCCGGCAGGCGCCGTTATAGCGATAATCGGATTTAGTCCGAGCCGCCTCTTGTCTTCGAGCCTCTAGTTCCTCGACGGTGCAGAAGCATTTGTAGGCAGCGCCTTCGCTTAACAATCGGTGGGCCGCCGCCAGATGTTCGGCCGCGTAAGCCGATTGGAAATAAGGACCTTCGTCCCAATCCAGACCCAGCCATTTAAGGCCGTTGATGATGCCCTCAATCGATTCCTCGGTGGAGCGCTCGGTATCAGTGTCTTCGATTCTCAACACCAGTTTACCGCCGTGTTTTTTGGCAAACAACCAATTGCAAATAGCGGTGCGGGCCCCACCAATATGAAGATAGCCCGTGGGGCTGGGGGGAAAACGAACGCGTACTTCAGTCATTTTGATTTTCTCCTGGACATATTGCTCTGACTTTTGACTTCTGCCCCCTGTTTATAGCTTTTTTTTCCCAAATATTCAATAATGAGCGCGGGAGTGAAAATAACAGAGTGAAAACAAAAAAGAGTGAAAATAAAATTTGATTTTGCTCGGGGATTGTGCTACCATGCGGGAGCCTGGGGGTAGAGTCGCTTGGTTGCTCGTGGTTTCGTAGGAGGTGGGTCATGTTTATTGATATCAGCGCTGGAGCAGGACAGAACTCAGCCCGGCCCGATCGGCCGGATGTCAACGCGGTGCCGGCTAATGCTAACCGGGCCCAGCCCGAGCGGCGCGAAGCCGGACGGACCAGTGAGGTCGGGTCGGCGGTGATTGCCTCTTTTTCCGCCGCGGCGATGGAGCTTGCCCGTCCGACTACTGAGGTCGAACAGCAGGCCGATATCAGTCGAACCGCTGATCGCATGGAGCGAGAAGATCGCGGCGTGGCTCAAGCAAATCGCGAAGAGCAAGCTCGCCAGGCCGGTCAGCCGGAGCGCTACACTGGTATCAACTTGGTTGTTTAGTACCTTGCTCCTGAACTTCTGTAATAAAAAATAAGAAAATCGTTGCCAGTCGTCAGTTGTCAATTGTCAGTCGTCAGGGGGCAGTTGTCAATTGTCAGGGTGCAGTTTTTGGTTGCTGACCACTGATAACTGGCGACTATCTCCTTCCCGAATCCCCAGCTCTCGTAGTGTCCGGGGGTTCCCGGTCCAGTTTTTCTGCACCTTGACCCAGAGTTTGAGCAGCACCTTAACCCCCAGCATGGCCGCTATCGTATGGCGGGCCGCCTGGCCGATTTTTTGCAGCATCGCCCCCCTGTTGCCGATAATGATGCCCTTTTGCGAGTCCTTTTCCACCAGAATAGTGGCATGAATGGTGGTAAGGTTTTGAACGGGGTTTTCTCGAAAATGGTCGATGATTACGGCGGTGGCATAGGGCAGCTCATCTTTGGTGAACATCATGATTTTTTCTCGGATGATTTCACTGGAGATAAATCGCTCACTGGCGTCGGTGGGAATATCTTCGGGAAAAAGCTTGGGGCCTTGGGGCAACAGGTGGCGCAGCTGCTTAAGCAGGATGTCTAGCCCCTCACCCCGGGTGGCGGAAATGGGGATAATGGCCTTAAAGGGATAAACTTCCTGCCAGACGGCGATTATGGGCAGTAATTTTTCTTTTTCGATGCGGTCGATCTTGTTACAGAGTAGCAAGGTTGGTAGGCCGACATTTTGCAACAGGCGGGCCGCCTCCGCCCTTTGCCCCGAGCTGCCGGCGGTTGTCGGGACGGTGACGTCGATCATGTAGGCTACTACGTCAACCTCGGCCATGGCGTTGCGGGCGGTTTTGACCATCTCGCGGTTGAGCTGATTGCGGGCCTGATGCAGACCCGGGGTGTCGAGAAAAATGATCTGACAGTCCGGTTCATTGAAAATCCCCAATACCCGGTTGCGAGTGGTTTGGGGCTTGGGCGAGACGATGGTTATCTTTTGGCCGAGCAGGCGGTTGAGCAAGGTGGACTTACCGGTGTTGGGGGGGCCTACCAAGGCGACCAGGCCGCAGATGGTTTTCTTTTGCCGATTGCCGCTCATGATCAATTTTCCTTTGTGGGGGGGCCAACGCGTAGGCTTTGGAGGTAGATGACCAAGGCGTCGAGGTCATCAGCCAAAAGTTCCTGATGGGTCTGTTTTAGCCGGAAGATCCCCTCGGGCAGCGCCTCGCGCAGCGCATCCGCTCCGATGGTCCAGTCCTGCAGCGCCTCGGCGTTGTGTCTTGTCCCGACTCCGTCCAGTGGACTGCGAGGATTGCCTCTTCCGGCAATGGAGCGACAGCGCGCGCAGTTCCATAAGGTTAGCCAGGCAAACTGACCGGGATGAAAGGATATCCCCGCATGACCATCCGGGGCCAGGGCCAAGGTCCATCTGCGGCCACGTTCCGGTCTGACCTCAATCACTCGATATGGTCGCTTATGCATCTGCCAGGGCTTGAAAAGTCGGATCTTAACGATGAGCAGCAACCAGAATAGGGTGTAACCGGTCCATAGCCAAAGTTTGCCTGGCGCCGCAACGTAATGACCCGTGCCGATGATGTGCCCCAGCGCTAGCAGAAAGGCGGTTATCGCCAGGCCGATGTGCAACATGCGCCATTGGTCATAGTGAATGCCCAGCGGTTTGCGCCACAGTGAGGTGATAAGGAGTAACAGGAGCAGCAGCAGAGACCCGCGGCCGGCACTCATGTGCCAGGAGGCATCCAGAGGATTAATGGCCCCTAGGGCCTCGACGTTGTCGAAGCGGATAATGAGAAAGTGCAAGAAAACGAAGGCAAAGATGATAATCGCCAGATAACGATGAAAATAGTAGATGATGTCGATGCCGAAAGGGGCGCTGGCCCGCGGGAAGCGGGCGGTGAGAAAAAACTGGACGCTCATCATGGCCATGGCGGAAAACCCCAACCCCATAGAGATATCCCACCATAATCCGGAACCGGGCGGCACCTCTCCTAAGGCCAGGATCAGCAGTGGGGTCAAGACCAGCAACAGATAGACGCCGACCCAAAAAAAGCCGACAAGATAATTTTCATGATTTTTTTAACCTCGAATTCGTTATCCTGAACTGCCGACAACAATTCCGACAACAATAATGATCCATAAAAATAAATTTTGCGACCCATTTCCACCTAAACACTACGTTTTTTTGGTGCCCGGCGACCACCAGGCGACCACCAGGCGGTCACCAGGGGTATCGACCAGTGGGTATCGACCGGGGGTATCGACCAGGGGTATCGACCAGGAGTAGGATGGCGCGAAGATTTTCATGGTTCATTGTCAGGGGACTGCCGTTCTTTTCAGTGACAATCAGGGCTATTTTTGGTAGATGGAAAGTCTTAATTTAATCCGGCCCACCTGACAGGTCTGCCAGGGGCCGGGCCGAGCCGAACGTTCAGTTGCGACCGTCAAGGCTTTGGTCGCAATCTAAGAAGGTGTCCTTCACGCTTTTTACCTTACAAGTCAATTGTTGATTACTTATGGTTTATGTTGGGAGTGTCGTTGAATACGTTGAGCAAGGCAAGTTTATTTGCGGTGTGGTCGTGGAGATCGGGGCCAATCGTTTGCGGATTTTTAATCAAAACGGCAGGGAGCTAAATCTGCCCGGGGCTCGGATGGTTCACTGTTCCGAAAGTCGGTTGCCATCCGCTTTGTCCCGCGACGAACAACGCCGCTTGTTGCAGGAAAGCGATCTACGGCGGCGCGAGTTAAGTGAGCAGGTTGAAGTTGCAATGGTTTGGCAACTGGCGGTCGCTGAAACGGAACAGTTTTTCACCCCCGTCTTTCTGGCCGAACTTAACTTTGGCGGCGCGGTGGACGATGATCAGGTGGCCTCATTTCTGCGAGCGGTTTTTAACGATCGACTTTATTTCAGGTATAAAGACCGCAGGATTATGGTCCACTCCGTTGAAGTGGTGGAGCAAATCAAAGCCCGCCTGGAAAAAGAGAGGCTACGGGAAGCCCTGTTAGCCGAAGGAGCCCAACGGCTGAAAACGCTTTTCGCTCCTACCCCTGTCTCTGCCACCGTGTCTGTCCCCACCTCCACCTCTGCCTTTGCTTCTGCCTCTCCCCTTGCCCCTTTCCATCCCTCTTCTTCTCTCCATTCCTCTACCTCTGTCGCGGCTCTTGTCGCTGCCGACTCAGAGATTTGGCCGGAGCGTGAGCGTTGCCTGAATATTTTGCGGGATCACTATCTGCTGGCCAATGATGCCGGCGAAAGCGAACTGGCCCGGGAACTTTTGCGACGCGCCGGCTTAACCAGGCCCCACGACGTTTTTCATTTGCTGGTTCGTGCGGGAGTTTGGCGGCCCGATGAAAACGTGCACCTGAAGCGGGCCGAGATCGCGGTGGAGTTCAGTCCCGAAGAGTTGGCGGTGGCCGAGGCCTGTCGGCAACCCGATCCCGTGGCCCTGTTGGCTGAGGGGCGCCGCGATTTACGGCAATTGCCGGTGATGACCATCGACGGGTCCTCCACCCGCGATCTTGATGATGCCTTGCATCTGGAACGGCAAGGCGATAATTTTCTGGTGGGGATTCATATTGCCGATGTGGCCCACTACATCAAACCGGACTCCGTTCTTTTTCGTGCGGCGATTTCGCGGGTAACCTCGCTCTACTTTCCGGAAGGGTCGGTGCCGATGCTGCCCCCTCGACTTGCCGAAGATCTCTGTAGTTTGGTGGTCGGCAAGGACCGGCCGGCCATGAGCTTCCTGGTAAGCTTAACCCCGGGTGGCGATATTATCGGCTCAAAAATCGTGACCAGTGTGGTTAAGGTGCAGCGTCGTCTCGATTATGATCAGGTGCAGGAGTTGCTGACCACCGATCGGGATCTGCGGGACTTGTTGGCCTTAAGCCACGCTTTGCGGAAGCGGCGGCTGGCGGCTGGCGCCCTGTTGCTGCCGATTCCCGATGTCAATATCAAGCTTGATGACGCGGGTAATCCCGTCGTCAACCTGGAAGATGTCGATCTCCCCGCCCGCCTGTTGGTGTCGGAAATGATGGTCTTGGCCAATATGGTGGCCGCGGAATACACGGCCCAGCAGCAGGCGGCTGGTCTTTTTCGTACCCAGGATGACCCCTATCAACGCCTGATCCAGGGGTATGATTGTGATATTCTTACACTATGGCGCCAGCGCAAGCAGCTTAAACCTGGTCAACTTGTGACTCGAGCCGGGCGGCACAGCGGAGTGGGAGCGGCCAGTTACACCACCGTTACCTCGCCAATCCGGCGTCTGCTGGATCTGGTGATGCAGTATCAGATCCAGGCCCTGCGGGCCGACAAAGGGGCCTTGTTTAATGAATTTGAGATGCTGGATTTTGTCGGGGCCATCAAAACCACGCAGGGTCGGGTCAACCAGGTCCGGCGGGACCGCCAGCGTTACTGGTTATTGCGGTATTTGGCGCCCAGGGTGGGGAGTGCAGTTAATGCTTTGGTGGTGGAATGTAATCCCCGGCGGATCACGGTGGTCCTCACCGACTGCCTGCTGGAGGCCGACCTGCCCCCCGGACGGGGCATGGATATTCAACTCGGCGAGGTAATTTCAATAAAAATTGCCAAGGTTGACCCCTTAGACGGGTTATTGCGGCTGGAGTGGTAAACTTTTACGGCTCAAAATGGTGAATTATTACGTTTCCTCGGTGATTGGGGGAAGGCGTCCCAGCCAGGTTTTCTCTTGAGCGCGAGAGACCCTAATCGGCCAACAAAGTTTTTCTGGTGAAAATAGCCCGCAGCTCATGGCCTTCAGCGGCCAGGGCTTCGGCCCCGCCTTCTTCGCGATCGACGATGGTGGTGACCAACCCGACCTTGTATCCTTGGGCCTCCACCCGATTAATGACCTTCAACAAAGTTCCGCCGGTGGTGACTACGTCTTCCACCAGGGCGACCACGGCCCCGGTTGGTAGATTGCTTTGCCCTTCCAGATAAGCCTCGGTCCCGTGTTTTTTAGATTCTTTGCGCACAATAAACGCGGGAATCGGAGTTTTTTCCAGAAAACTTACCAGGGACACCGCGGTCACGATGGGATCCGCCCCCAGGGTCATGCCACCCACAGCCTCAATTTTAGGCCGATGATTTTTGATCAGCTCAAAGAGCAGCTTGCCGCAGAGGTAGGCACCTTCGGCATCCAGGGTGGTCTGTTTGCCATCGATGTAGAAATCCGAATCTTTACCCGAGCAAAGTTTGAAAGTTCCCTGGCGATAAGATTTTTCTCGGATGATCTGTTTTAAGCGTTGACGGTTGTCCATGATGAAGATTCCTTGGTCAGAGGTCAGAGGTCAGAGGTCAGAGGTCAGAGGTCAGAGGTCAGAGGTCAGAGGTCAGAGGGTCAGGCGGGGACTAAACGTTGAAACGAAAATTGACGCAATCGCCGTCCTGGATGATGTAGTCCTTGCCCTCCAGACGTAGTAGACCCTTTTCCCGGGCTTTGGCTTCGTTGCCGCAAGCAAGCAGTTCCTGGCATGCAATTACCTCCGCCCGGATAAAGCCCCGCTCAAAATCGGAATGGATAGTCCCGGCCGCCTGGGGGGCCTTGCTACCGTGAATTACCGTCCAGGCCCGGGTTTCCTTTTCGCCGACGGTAAAAAAGGTGATTAACCCCAGCAATTCATAACCCTTGCGAATCAGTCGATGCAGGCCCGGTTCATTCAGGCCAAGATCGGCGAGAAAGTCGCGACGTTCATCTTCGGCCAGTTGGCTTAACTCCTCTTCAATGGCCCCGGAAATCATTACCAGCGCGGCCTGTTCAGCCGCCGCAGCCAAGGTCAACTCATCAACCAATGGATTGCCGGAAACAATATCGTATTCGGCGACATTGGCCACATAGAGCACCGGTTTAGCGCTGAGTAAAAACAACTCCTGCAATAAGATCTTGCCGCGATCGTCAAGATCCATGGTGCGGGCCGGTTGCCCCTGATCAAGATGTTTTTCGATGGCCGCAAGATCTTGCAACTGTTCTTTATATATCTTGTCGCCACTTTTGGCTTGGGAAGTAGTTTTTTGCCGGCGACGACGCACGCTCGAAAGGTCGGCCAGAATCAGCTCGGTATTGATGATTTCCCGGTCCTGCCGGGGGTCAACATTGCCGCTGACGTGGACGATGTTGTCATCCTTAAAACAGCGCACTACATGCAAAATGGCGTCTACCTGACGAATATGGCCGAGAAACTGGTTGCCCAGGCCTTCGCCTTGACTGGCTCCTTTAACCAGGCCGGCGATATCGAGAAACTCCATCCGGGCATTGACTTTGTTTTTGGTTCTGACCATGGCGGCCAGATGATCCAGTCGTTCATCGGGAACCGGGACCACGCCCACGTTAGGTTCGATAGTGCAGAAGGGGTAGTTGGCCGATTCGATGCCGGCCGCAGTCAGGGCGTTAAAAATGGTGGACTTACCCACATTGGGCAGGCCGACGATACCGCAACAAAATCCCATAATCTTTATGTATTCCTAAAAATTTGCCAATTTGTCTGGTGGAATTTCCCGACACAATCTAGTGTCGCGTCAAAGCTGAGATGTCGTAATATGGCAAGCGAGATGCGTCATCTTAGCCTTGACACGACCCTAGGTTCGCAGGCGTAAAAGTAGCGGAAACTTGAATTTACAACCGCTCCTTATAATGACTTCTTGGCAAAGCGGCAAGGCTTGTTTATGTTGTGGAAGGAACGACAAGCGGGAATTTTGATGACGGGACGCAAAAAAACCGCGAACAAAATTTAATCTGGCAGGATTTGTTAAAGATGATGGCGAAAAAAAGTGGCCCAAACCAAGGGGCAGGCCGTGGCAATCGGGAGATGAATGAATTTTTCGCTAAAGCAGGAACTGGTGGATTAGGCGAGGAGCCGGCTTGCCGACCGGGTCGGCAAGCTCGGTTTGCCGACCCGGTCGGCGGTTTGCTGGGCCGCCTGGCGGTGGCCAAAAAATGGCGGTGGCGTTTGGCGCAACACACCGTTTTTATTGCCTGGCCGAAGTTGGTCGGCAGAGAAATCGCCGCCGTTGCCCGACCGGAAGTGATTCGGGATGCGGTTTTGTGGGTTCGGGTGGTCGATCCGGTTTGGAGCCAGCAGTTACAGTTTGCAACAACGACCCTGCTTGACAAGATCAATCAAGGGGTACCGGAAGAGGCTTGGATCTCCGCCATCCGTTTTCGTCTCGATCCCTCCCTGGATCATGAAATTAAGCAAGAAGCGGCAAGTTTTGGCGAGTTGATCGCTGAGAGCTCGAGGTTGGTCGACCAACCGACCGGTCCTTCCACGGGGATGTTGATTTCGTCGGCGGAGGAGGGGCAATTTTCCCGGCTGATTGCCTCAGTCGCGGACGCGGAGGCGCGAGCCAACCTGCTGCGGCTTTGGCGCAAATCCCATCGCAGCCCCTAATCTGTAGGGTATCTTGAATAATTAGATTTTTCGTTCAAGATCAGGGCATGCGAAAAAAATTACCGCAGGCATATAGTTGATATTCCGAGGATAATTTTTTGAGCATAACGCAGAGATTGGACGAAAAAGCAATTATTCAAGGTGGCCTGTGCTCTGCAAATCGTTAAAAATGTATTGCAGTAGGGCGATAATGACGATGGCGGCGGTTTCCGCCCGCAGAATTCGGGGGCCCAAACCCACGGGGAGAAAGCCGGCGGCTCGAGCCAGCTTGATCTCACC
>SJBG01000013.1 GCA_004332195.1 Desulfobulbaceae bacterium | reverse complement strand
TCTATCGGGCGATTTCGCCATTTTTCTATGCGCGTGTAAATCTTCTTGTTAAGATTGCTGACCGTTCCTGGGCTGACTTTTGTGCCCCAGAGAGCCTCGGTGATATCCTCTACTCGCCGAACCGACACACCTGCCAGGTACATCTCTATCAATGCTTCTTCAACAGAAGATTCTCGGCGTTTATAACGCTCAATTATCGCTGTCTCAAATTTCTGCTGACGCAACTTCGGCACCATCAACTTCACTTCACCAGCCTTAGTATGCAGTCCTCGCTCATAATAACCAGCTCGGGTGTTTTCTCTGGCTTTTGATCGTTCGTAACGAGCCGCATTGCACAATTGATCTGCCTCGGTATCAAGCAGGTTGTTCAAGGTTTCTTCTACGGAACCTCGAACAAGTTCTCCAAGGCGGTCCCTAATTTGAGCCTCATCAATCGGATGACTTTATGTAAATCCTTGAAATTCTTGCTATAATTTTTTTCCATGGTGGCCTCCTTGTTCTGTTATGGTTTTGGTGGATTGGCGTTTACCAATTAACCATAACGAGGCCACCATGCTTTATTCAAATGTGCGAAAAATACTGCGGGCGATGGTTGGTTTGGAAATGGGATGCTACATGTTGACGATGACGCTACTGATTACAGGTTCAAATAAAGTCATGATCAGCGACGGATACAATCCCAGTGCGGCTGAAAGCAAGACTATGGCGATAAGCGGCACAGTCATCGTCAACGGTGGGTCCTTGATGTGGTCATTGTTGGCCAAGGCTTCAGGCAGTTGGCCGAAAAAGATCCGCATGGCGAAATAGAATGCGTAACTAACAGTCAGGAGTATCGCCATGAGGCCGATGAGGCCGATGACGATCCCAAAGGTATCGGCGCGAGCAAAAATTCCGGTGAACATGATGACTTCAGCCGGAAAGGTGCTGAATGGGGGGATGCCAGAGAGCATCATTCCACCACACAAAAACAAGAGTGCCGTGATGGGCATCTTGCTGCCGAGCCCACTTAAGTGATCGATATTCCGAATGTGTGTCGTGTAGACGACTATTCCACAAGTGGAGAAGAAAACCGTTTTGGCCATGACGTGGCTGAGGAAAAAAAATAGTCCGCCTTCAATACTCGCGGCGGTTAAAGCGCCGATGCCCAGCATGGAATAGGCGCTTTGACTGATTGTCGAGCATGCTGGAATACGCTTCATGTCTGTTTGGCCCAATGTGAGAAGAGATCCGTAAACCATGGTGATAGCGGATAAGACCATGATTGGAGGTCCGAACCATTGAAAGTCGTCCCACAATGGCAGGACCAGAACGCGAACGATGATGTAGGCAGCAATATTGGCGTAAACAGCCAAAAGACCCGCTATGCAGGTTGGGTGCTCGGCATGCACCCAAGGCATCCATACGTGCAGTGGTATAATCGCCAGCTTGGCGAACATGCCGACGAGGATGATGGCGATTACCCAGAATGCCATGGGGTTGCCGCTCATATGGTGAATCTGGTCGATCTGGAATGAGCCGATCTGGGAATAAATGATCAAAACTCCAGCCAAGAAAAGTATGGCCGAGAATATACCCCAGATCAAACACATTGTGGCAACTCTGACACGCTCATAGTAACCAAAATATGCCATGAGGAAGTACAAGACGATTGTCAGGGTTTCCATGAAAAAATAGAGAACAATCAGGTCGGCAGCGAAGCTGACGCCCATGAAGCCCATGGGAAACAACAGGAAGAGATAGAAAAAGCGGGTATAGTAGCTGATTTCACCACGTTGATCTATGCCAGCATAGATCAACTCAATACGATGATCTACGTATTTAATTGAATATATTGAGAGTGCCAAACACAAAATATTGCATATTAAGGCAATGGCAATGCTCAGCCCATCGCCAAGCAAAGCCATTCTTATGTCAGGATTAATAACGATGGGATATTCTTCATAAATAGGTGATCCATTGTACACTTTTATCAATGCTATGATCAGCAAGGCGGTCGTATAGACCAAGCCAGATGCGGCGACCCAGCCAGCTTTTTTACCTAGTTGAAACCTGAACAAAAAGATGAACAGAGAGAAAGCTACTGGGACGAAGACTATTTGAAGAAGAATCGCAGGTATCATTATATCATCCTTATCACGGCTAAAATGGTGAGAATAATGGTCAATGCAAGTATATAAGCAATGTTACTCGACAAATCTTTTGCGTCAGCTCGGATGAAATTGATGAGTGCATTGCCTTTGCGGCTAATTGCTTCTGGTAAGTGTCTGTGTACCGTTATGTCGAAATCACGTTCGAGTTTATCTGCGACAACTGAAGATGAAAAGGCTTTGACTCCTTCTGGGAATTGTCGATTCACAATGATGTCATACCTGACCTCCTTTGGAGCCACTACTGATGAGATGCGAACAGTTCCGCTTACAAAGAACCAGTTGTAAAACTTGTTGATATACCAGCGTTCCCACAGAAAGGTATGAACCTTAGAGAGAATGGTGTGGCGACTGAAGACGGAGTCGATGCTCCATTTGTTGTTAACAAAGAAAAAGTACGCTGGAAGGACACCGAGGACAACTCCGCCGATGGAGAATGCGATAACAAGTATTATTGGGTATTTGGGGACGAGGTCGATTGCGGGCATGGCCAAATCCTGTACTAATTGCATTTCGAACAAGTCGTGCAGGAGGTGTTGGGCATTAAGACCCATAATTCCCAAAGCGACTATGCCGACGGCAAGTATGCCGCATGCAAAAGTCTGCGTTCGATATCCTTCGCCAATGTGATGCCCGGTTTTTTGTCCTTGCTTTAAGATATGTCCGCTGGCTGAACCGTGGAAAACCATCCCGAGAAAACGCATGGTGTAAAAGGCTGTGAACACAACTGTAGCGATAGCCAACGCAAAAAGTGCATAGTGTTCAGATTCCAACGTGGCGATGAGCACAGCTTCCTTGCTCCAAAATCCAGGAAGTGGAGGTACGCCTATCAAAGAAAGGGCTGCTAGTCCCATGAAAATCCATGTATAGGGCAAGTATTTGCGCATTGCGCCCATCTCATGGATATAGATGGAGTGCGCCGCATGAATAACGGTTCCTGCGCACAAAAAGAGACAAGCCTTGAACATGGCGTGACTTACGAGATGGAATATGCCTGCCGTGTAACCTTTGACCAGCAGGTCCTGGCTAAATCCGGAAACTCCCAGGGCCAGCATCATGAGTCCGATCTGACTGACTGTCGAATAGGCCAGAACCTTTTTCAATTCCAAAGCGACCAAACCCTGACTGGCGGCTAGAAAAGCCGTAATCGCGCCGATCCAGGCCACGATGTAGAAAAAATACATAGCGTCGGCAACACCAGCCGTCCAATATCCGTAGTAAAAGATTGGAATGAGCCTGGCGATGAAAAAGACACCGCTCTTGACCATGGTCGCGGCATGAATGAGTGCTGAAACAGGACCTGGGCCGGACATGGCCTCGGGAAGCCACTCATGAAGGGGGAACTGGGCAGACTTGCCGACTGGCCCCGCGATCAACAGCACGCTGACAAGGATGATCATGCCAGGGGTCGCCGCCATGACGGGAATCCACTCGGGTGCGGTCTGGTAAAGCTCAAGAACATTCAATGTCCCTGAGTAGTGATACATGATCAGCAGACCACCGAGCATGAGCATGTCCCCGACGCTCGTAGTCACCAAGGCCTTGTAGCCGCAAACCGTCGGCTTATCGAATTCGTAAGGCTCCGGTCCTCCGATCCAATACTTCTTTTCGTCGCGGAAATAGAAGCTGATAAGTCCGTAGCTGCATACTCCAACCAGCTTCCATCCAATAAAGACGATGATCAGGTTATTGGCCAGGACCAGCAGAAGCATACTGCCGATGAATGCGTTCATAAGCATCCAGAAGCGCATGATCGATGGATTGCCTTTCATGTATCCAAGGCAATATACCATGATGAAAAAGCTGATTACGGCAACTACATTTGTAACTACGATACTTAATGGATCCAAGAGGATGCCGAAGCTGAGCTGCATTGGGGTGCTTAGCCATACATACATCTCTTCCATGGGGAGCTGCGTCGGATCATGGAAAAGGAATGGCAGTAACATCAATGCGGACACTGCGGTCAAGAACGAAAAGAATACAGGGCCATAGTCCCTCAGTGTCGGATGAAGGCTTGCAAAAACCGGAGTCAACAACACTCCAATCAATGGAAAAAGTAAACAGAGCCAAGCGAATAGCATATCCAATTTATCCTCTCAAGGGACTAGAAAACTGGCATGGACTTAGAAATTATGCTGACAATATATCCATTGAAGATGCCAAAAATCAATATACCAACAGCAACAAGCAATACAGGGAACAACATACTTGGAGACATATCGTTCTTCTTCATAGCTTCAAAGTGTTTATTTGTATTGTTTTCACTCAAATCAGTATACGGAAGGGGCGGCCCGTCAACTTGCACAATTTTTTTGTCGTCAGATTTGTTGTAAGGGCGAAAAAATGCTATACTGATGAATCGAAATAAATAAACAAGAGCTAATAAAGAGCTAAGTACAATAGCAGCGACATAGAACCATTCTTGTGCTTCAATTGCTCCCAACAACAAGTAGATCTTGCTGAAGAAGCCAACTGTTGGTGGGATGCCGACCATGGAAAACAACGCAATCAGAAAGGCTACCGCTGTAAGCGGCATGACGGTGGGAAAGCCGATGAGTTTCGTTATGTCAAGGGTTTTCATATTGTTCATAATCCCGCCGGCTGACGCGAAGAGAACAAACTTCATCATGGTATGGTTGAGGATATGCAACAGTGCGCCGATGTAGGCCATGGGGGTGGCCAGGGTGATGCCCAGCATGATGTAGCCGATGTTGGCCACAGAGGAATAGGCCAACATGCGTTTCAGGTTCGGCTGGACAATAGCCAGGAGGGAGCCAGCGATAATGCTCGCGGCGGCAACGATGCTCAGGATGTCGATAATGGGCGGATATTCGTAAAGAGTGAAAATTCGGATCAGGAAGTAAGCGGCGACCTTGGTACCGATGGGAGCGATCAGTGCCGTGGCCGTGGAAGAGGCTGACGTATAAGTGTCAGGCAACCATTGATGCACTGGAAACAGTCCCATTTTTATACTGATGCTGAGGATGATCAGGATCAAGGCGATTATGACAGGTGGATGATCTTTGACCTCGGGCAGTACCTGGGCAATGTCAGCGATGTTCAGGGTGCCGGTGCTCATAAATATAAAAGCGACGCCGAGCAGATAAAAGGCAGCAGCGGCTGTTCCTAGCGTGAGATACCGGAAAGCGAAGAAGGGAGCTCGCCTATCTCCGATGGCTAGGAGACCATAGCCAGCCACGGCGGAGATTTCAAGGAAGACGAAAAAGTTGAAGAGATCGCCTGTAACCGTCATTCCGGACAGACCAAAAAGAAACAGCATGCTCAAAGAATAGAACGGAACAATTTTGTCCGGTATTTCCTGAGCCAAGCTGTTCATGGAATACATCATGACCATTAAGGTACTGCCGGAAATGACCACGATAATGAACGCGGACAGGGGATCAAGAACCAGTTCGATGCCAATCGGTGGCATCCAGCCAGATATATGATAGCTGATAGGACCGTTGGTAATTACCGAAATGAGACCGATAATGCCAACACAGAAGGCCGCTGCGGAACCAAAAAGTGCCGTGCAGAAGGCGAAAAGTGTTCTTTTGTAGCCCAGAAGGGGAACTGCTGCGGCGGCAATGAGATAAATGACCGGAACGAGAATTGGAATATTTTGGGTAATCATATATCTTTCATCTGGTCCAAAAGTTCTGGTTCGTGCAGCGTGTTGTATTCACGATAGATGGCAATAATCAATGCCAGGGAAAGGCCGAATGTGATGATGGCCACGACAACGGCGGTGAGCATCATGGCATGCGGAAGAGGATTAATATACATTTCCGGATTCTCGACGCCGTAACGTTTGTCAAAGATAGGAATACCAGCGCCATCCTTGTATGCGGAGACTATCCAGAACATGATGACCGTAGCCTGTACGATGGCCATACCCAGAGCTTTCTTTACCAAGTTCTGTTTGACCATCATGCCGTACAAGCCAATAGTAAACAACAGGGCCAGAAAGATGAACGCGTAGTAGTCCTGAATGAATTCAAGCATGATCAATATCCCAGAAGGTCGTCGTAAATGGCGATGAGTGTTGTCATTACGGTCAGTACCACGCCCACCTCAATCAGTAAGATTCCATAATATCGAAGATATGCCGGGTCAAGCCAGGGCAACGGTAAAAAGTGGTAGTCTAAAAAGTCGCCTCCAAAAATCATGGTGATCACGCCCGTTCCGGCAAAGATCAATACTCCGACGGCACTCAGGCGCAACGTAATACTGGCTGGCATGACGACCTGACTCAGTCCTGTTCCAAGAGAGAGGCGAAGCAGAAGGATGGTGGCCGCCATGAGCACGCCGCCCTGAAAACCTCCACCAGGACTATAGTGGCCATGAAAAAAGACGTACAGGCCGATCAGGAAAATGAAAGGAGAAATCCCGCGACAGGCGATATGGACGATCGGACTGTCCGTCGGTGCCATCATGCCCGTACCTTTACAGTAGCGAGGAATCTTTTCGGTAAGTGGTTTGTCGCTCATGGCTTTCTCCTGCGTAGATTCAGAATAAAAAAGCAGGCGATTCCACCAACGAAAACGATGACGACTTCGCCCAGTGTGTCGTATGCCCGATAGTCAGCTAAAACGGCCACGACCATGTTTGGAGTCTTGGTATCTTTGTAGGCATGTTGAATGTAATACGTGCCTGCCACGAGAGTGCCCGCCGGATTGACCGTTTGGTGAACGGGAGAGTCGATGTCGCCCCGGGGCGGCAGGTGGATCACCGTACCGACTAGAATGCCCAAAAAAGCAAGGAGCAGGAAATACTGAAGTGTTTTCAATCTTGACTCTTCCTTGATGTTAAGCGGATGGCGACAACACTGTACACTCCGATGACACCGGCCCCGGCCACTGCTTCAACGAACGCGACGTCGACGGCCCCGAGCGACACCATTATGATGGCGGCCATGAAACTGAAGACATTCATCGCAACGACGGCCGCCAACAAATTGCGCACGTTCAACGCAGTCAAGGCGGTCACGACAAGAATGAAGAAAAGGATGAACTCAATAAGCCAATGCATTTTTCTTACCGATTTCCCTTATGTTCTTGACTGGTTCCATACCAGGGCTTCACTCCGAAAAGCAAAGCCCTTCGCGCCAGTGCATGTGTGGCCACCGGGCTGGTGAAGGCGACAAAGAAGATGATGAGCAGGAGCTTCGCGGCGGTTAATGAAAATCCTTCAAAAACAGCCAGCCCCGCGAGAAACATCAAAATGCCCAGGGTGTCCACTTTTCCGGAGGCATGGGCGCGCGTGTAGAAGTCAGGCAATCGCAAAAGACCAATGCTTCCCACGAGCATGAAAAACGTGCCGCCAAGCACTAAAAGAATGGCTAAGCCATTTGCCAGAGTAGTCATTGCGTGGACCCCCTCTCTTTGCGAAAGTATTTTGCCATGGCTACGACGCCTATAAAGTTCAGAATTGCATATCCCAGGGAAATGTCGACGAACATGTCTAAGCGATCATATATCAACCCGAACAACAGGATCAGGGTTAGCGTCTTTGCGCCGATCGCGGCGGCCCCAAGGATCCGGTCGAATACGGTCGGTCCGTTGAATACCCTGTACAAAGGAAGTAACAATACCAGTCCCAGCACCAAGCCTATGGATACAAAAAAAAGGTCCATCTATTTGCCCCGTCTAAGAAGTGGTCAGGTCGATATCGTAACACATGTCCTCTGCTTTACAAACCTGCACATACAGTTGAGCAACCCTGCTTTCCATATCGCCGCTCACCAGCCCTTCTTCCGTGTCTCTAGTCAATGCATGCACGACGAACCGATCGCCTTGAATGTCCAGCGTGATTGTTCCAGGTGTTAAAGTTATGGAATTGCCGAGGATGACTCTGGCCAGAACGTTGGGTTGTTTCGAAGTGAAACGGACAAGCATTGGTTGAATGGGCATTTTGGGGTGCAGAATAACATAGGTAACGTAAACCCCGGACTTGATGATTTCCCCCACGAGCCATACCAGATAGACAATCAATCGCGGAATGATGATTCGGGTCGAACCATAGGGTTCGTGGTCGGCGAGGGGAATAGAGCGGAGACGGTTGAACAACCACATGGTGAAGGCGATGGAGATGAATCCCCAGAAGAGATAAATGAGGTCAAGCCTACCGCTGAGAATAAACCAGACGGCCGTGAGTATCAAGGCCTGAAGGATGAGGCCCCGATGGCGAAGCCAGAAAGATTCTGCCTGCATAACGTTTTGTCCCGACATGTTTAGACGTTGAAGCATGTATGGTGAAACGACAACTTTGCACTTTTTAGAACAAGATGGCGACCATTTAGTCAACTAGACAGACATGTGTCAAGGATAAATTATGATTTTTTTTGTTATTGTTCCAACCTTGTGAATTTAGGTCCGAACTGGGTGCGCGACGATTTTGGGCGCCTCTAGACAGGGGGTCCTCGCCGGGCTGATGTCTCGATATGTGCGGGTGCTCAAGGACGGGGCCCTGTATTATGGGTCCGTTCAACTCAGCCCAGGCGGCCCGGCAAACCCTCAAGGCCTTGCAGCGGCTGTTTAAGCTGCGCCGCTGCAAGGACACGGTGTTTCGCAACCGGATCAGGCCGTGTCTGTTTCATCACATCGGCCAATGCCTCGGCCCGTGCGTGCTGGATGTTTCCCCAAGCGACTACGCAGACATGGTCCGGCGGGTGCGGATGTTTCTGGGCGGACGATCCAGGGAGCTGATTTCAAGTCTGAAGCAGATGATGATGCGACACGGGACGACGATCTGGGTGCCATGGACGATCCCATGGTCGAGGAGCCCGGCCCCACAGCGATGAAGGGGAGCAGAAGACGCTGCAGACTTTGGAAACGGGATACAACCTTGACCATGGTTTTCAAGCTGCTGCAGGTTGCTGAAAAAAGATGGAAAAAAATCAAAGGATTCCGCCGGTTGGCCGAGGTCATAACCGGCGTCGTGTTGCCAATTTCTATATCGGGCGAGGACAAGACGGTTGTTCGCTGAGTTTTAATAATGTTGCTCGGCATAATTAAGCCAGCCACCAGCCTCCACCAGGAGGCGATCAAACTCGTTCAAGGTGAACGAAAATTCGGCATCCCGTTCACCCCGAGCCTTGATCTTACCGCCGACCAAATCCACCTCAACGCTTACTTCGCCGCCGAGGGTAAACAGGAGATTGAGATCGGCAGCCGACAGCTCAATGGCCAGCATCCCACAATTATACATGTTTTGTCGAAAAATTCGGGCGAAGCTCTGAGCGATTACGGTGTTGATTTCATTGACCTCAAAAACCCAGACCGCATGCTCCCGCGAGGAGCCACAACCAAAGTTGGCCCGACTGACGATGACGTTTTTGTCGACCAGATCCCGAGCTGGATCAAAACCTTCTAGTTTGAGATCCTCTAACACGTAGGGCTTGAGCGCCATCTTGGTGTTTTCGGTAAGATACTTCGCGGGGATTATTTCATCGGTGTTGATATCGTTGCGATCGAGAAAGAGAGCTCGTCCTCCGAACTGCTTCATTGCTTGCGCTCCCGGCTTAACTTTAGGTTGTGCCCCGGATCAACCAGGGGCGGGGGTCGGTGATTCGGCCAGCCACGGCGGTGGCGGCGGCAGTTAGGGGGCTCATCAGATGCACGATCCCGCCCTTGCCCATGCGGCCGTTGAAGTTGCGATTGGTGGTGGAGGCACAAATCTCACCTTCGGCCAATACCCCGTTGCTCATGCCAAGGCAGGCCCCGCAGGTGGGATTGGTAACGCAAAAACCGGCATCCTGGAAAATTTTTATTATCCCCTCTTCTAAGGCCTGGGAATAAACTTTGGGGGTGGCCGGAGAGAGAATAGCCCGGACCTGATCCGCGATCTTCCGCCCCTTGAGCACCCGCGCAGCCTCCCGTAAATCTTCGATCCGACCGTTGGTGCAAGAGCCAATGTACACCTGGTCCACCCGCACTCCTTCCATCTCGGAGATATCCTTAACCTCATCGGGCTTGAAACCGTAAGTAACCTGGGGAGCCAGGTCGCTGACATCAAAATGCAGCTCCTGTTCGTAAACCGCATCAGGATCGGAGTGCCACTGCTTGAAAGTGGCGATCGCCGCGTCAATAGATGCATAATCCTCCTGAATAAAGGGCCAGAGATATTCAGCCGTGGTCCGGTCAGGCAGACAGATGCCGCAGGTGGCCCCGGCTTCGATGGCCATATTGCACAGAGTCATTCGGGCTTCCATGCTCATGGCCGCCACCGCCGACCCGCCAAACTCCATGACCCGATCGGTGGCCCCGTTGACCGTAAGGTGTTTGATTATATGGAGAATCACATCCTTGGCATAAACCCCACGGGGCAGAGGACCGGCTATGTCGACTTTAATGGTTTTGGGCAGGCGAAAGGAGCAGACCCCCTTCAAAATTCCGACCTCCAGATCAGTGGTGCCCACCCCGGCGGCAAAAGCCCCAAAGGCGCCGTGCGTGCAGGTGTGGGAATCCCCCATGATCACCGTGTAGCCGGGGCGAATAAAGCCCTTTTCGGGAAACAAGGCGTGGCAAACCCCATTGCGCCCGATATCAAAAAAATCACGGATATTATGACGCCGGGCCCAATCCCGCAAAATCTTGCCCTGAGTGGCGGTTTTGGAATCTTTAGCCGGAGTAACATGATCAATTACCACCTTGATTTTTTCCGGATCAAACACCCGATCCATCCCCCGGGCGACAAGATCGGTAATGGCGATAGGAGTAGTGATTTCATGACACATCACCACGTCCAGGCTCAGGATCGTGTTTACCAAGGTCGGAGTGTCGCGACAGTGGCCGGTGAAAATTTTCTCAACGATGGTCCGTCCCATTGATTCCCTCACGTAATTTCTCCATTTAATGCCTCCCCGCAAGCTTTTTCCGACCGTTCTCGGGCCTATGGGCAAAATTTGTATCAAGGCCTAAAGGCCTACGTTGGCCATCCAACGTCGAATATTTGGCGCGATTAAAGACTTGTCTGGACTTTGCGGCGAAAAAATTGTACGATGCTCCGCGTTATCCGCCATGATCCTTGCGTTCTTGCGTTTCCTGCCACTGTTGTGTTGGGGCGGAGCTGCAGATTAAGCTTGCCCGACATGAGCGTCTCGATCATTTCTGGCTTAAAATAAAATAGAATTCTCCAGCTTAAGGCCACCTTGAAAAATCAGCTATTTTGTTCGAGGCCTGCGAAAAAAATACCGCAGGCATATGGCTGATATTCCGAGGATATTTTTTTGAGCACAACGCAGAAATCGGGCGAAAGAGCAATTTTTCAAGGTGGCCGTAAAAGTTTGGATGAACTGTTGCTTTCTCGATACTAGAACCCCCACAGCGGGCTGGCTCTGCCGACGTTCTTCGGATCCTTATCGCGCTCTTCCCCTTGCCACAAGGCCCCGTGGCGGCGGGAGGTGGTAGTGATTTCCACCGTTTTGACGTCCTGTCGGCCAGCGGGGTCGATGGCGGTCACCTGCAAGAGTACCCGAGGGGTTTCGACGGAGCTGAAGGCCGACGGGGCGATAAAACGAACCACGGCGTTGTCCGCCGAAGTCTCCAGCAAAACGGGGGTTCCACTCAACTGTTTCCACGCAAAACGCAGATCCTGCGGTCGGGCGGCCAAGGTATCTCGGGCATCGATCACCACCGTCTCCCCAACCACATAAGTCGCGGCCACGGGCCTGATTCGCACCATGGGCGGAGGATCTCCCATGCCTACTTCAATTGTCAACTGTCGTAGTCGGGATCTCACTCCGGCGTAGTGAAAGCGGTAAAGCAAACGCTCGGCGCCATAAAAATAGGGATTGGATTCGTAACGGTGAGCGGCGGCACTTAGCCTGATTAGTTTGCCCTTCAGGTCTTGTTCAATAATTTCCACTTTTACCCTGGGACTAAAAGGGATAGCGTTGTCCCGCCGCCAAATGACCGCCCAGTCAATGAGCAGGGGGTCAATACTGCTGGTTTGCAGGATAAAGTCGCGAGCCCGGAGCAAAGGCCGTGACGGCGTCAGCACGGGCAGGGCCACCATCACCTCTTTCGGGGCTTTTTCATCCATTACCGCCGGTAAACTGCGGTCGATAATTATTACTTCGGCGTGATTGCTCATAAGATGGCCATCGGTGGCCAGAAAAACAAAACCGTCCTCCCCGGGGAAATCCCGATCCGGTAAATAAGCAACCAGCGGCGGCTTACCGACAAGACGGCCATGGCGAGGCGGAGTGACAATCTCGAAGCTCAAGGTGGCCTGGTCAGCGGAGTCAGCTCGAAGTTCCATGACAATTGCCGCCCCGGGCTCCTCCATGTGGTATAACTTGCCATGGGCCACGGGGGGAGGTGAAACAACCTTCAGTCTTTCCGGCTCTACAGGCTGCACTGCTTGTTCGCGCACCATGGGCGAGATCGCCGTTTCCATCTGATCTTCTTGCCCTAGCAGGAGGTAAATGATTCCAGCCAGCGCCAATAGGGCAAAAGTGGCGGCTCCGATGATTTTTGGGTTGATGGATGGTGGCCGGGTAAAAAACTTTTTTCCTTGATCGGGCTGCTGCTGATTATCGGGCAAAGTGAATTTTGCGGATTTGACGGCATCAAAGGAACCGGCCAAAGCATCCTGAGAGTCAGAGTAACTGGCGGAATCAGCATCTTGTTGCCCCTCAACGGAGCCCATCGTGAATTCATCCGGGATGTCGGGAATACTGTCGTCAAAATCTAAACCCTCAAGGTCAAACTCATCATGGTCAAAGCTGAAAGCATCCTCGACTTCTTTTTTGGCCTCCTGCTTGGGTGGTGGTGATCCATTTGGTGGCGTTTCGGGCACTTCGAGCTCAGCGGAAAGGGAATCTCCCGAGGCAGCATCCCCGAAGATCTCGGCAAAATCATCTTCTGTATCGCCTTTGCCCTTTGCCGGTTTTCCCTCGGTTGTCGAAATTTTCTCGTTGAACAGCGAATCAATCCGATTCTGGTTGAGTTCCGGCGGTTCAACGGCATTATCAATACCATCGAGCCCACCGGCACTACCAAGATCATCAGCATCATCAGAGCCTGCGGACGGCTCGTCATCCGCTTTCAGCATTTTGTCACTGTTGGGTTGGTTAATTTCGAAGTCGTCGGAGGCCATTGGGGTTTTGGCATCACCCGCTACCGGGCTTTCCTTTTGGTCGTCATCAAGATCGGCCAGCCAATCGTCGACATCACCTAATTCCGAATTTGCCTTTTCGTCTTCGTCTGCCATGGTGAGTAATCCATTTACTGGCCGCCTAAACGGCTTTACGGTTTTAGCGAACCCCCCGCACCGGAATTTTGGGCGTCTCTACCGGCTGGAACAAACCGAGCAACTCGCGATTTAAGGGCAAGGTATGACGCCAACTGGTCTTAATCAGACCATCCTTGAGGTCAATCAGGCGGCCATACAACATCAGGGTGTTGCGGGTATTGGCAAAGGTGCTGACCACCACATAATCAAGATTCGGGGCATGGTTGGCCAACTCGCCGATATTGCGAGAAAGGATGAATTCGCCGGCCTGGGGCAAAATGTGCAGATCCCGCCCCAATCGTAATTCGGTGACCCGCAGGCCGCGGTCGGCAAGGTCGGTCAGTAGATATTCGGCCAGTACCCGACCAAATTCAGTTTCTCTCTTGAGATCGGCCAGAGGCACGGCCACCGTCACCGCTATCCGGGAGTCAAAGTTGTTTTCTCCTGCTATACGCAGTTGGTAGAATACCTTATCGGCAATTTCCCGGGAAACTGCCGATAAGATAATGGTCGGACTGCGGGATTGCCGGGCAGCAGCCATGTCGTTAAAAGCCGGTTGAGCAGTCGGGGCGAGGCCGTCGACAACAATAAGCGGCGGGGGGGGCTCGCTTGTGGCGGTGTTGACTGTGAAGGATTTGACCATAGGCGCGGCCGCGGCCGCGCCAAGCGGCGCGGGGGCGATGCCGGCCAAGATAAGCAAAGCCGGACAGAGAAGTTGCCAAAACGACCGATAGCTGTTCATTTTAAAGTTCCAAGCGTTGCATGTACATAGGTTCGGGCCGCACCCTGGGACTGCTGACTGGATCAGCCAGTAAGGCGTTGACCACGGAGGTCCGGGCAATTACGGCGGTGGCGGAAGCCAACAGCACCGTCGTACGATGGTCGATGATTCGGGCATTGACAATGATTTGGGCGGCAGTGACGGTATAAGTTCCGGTAAGTATGGCGGCGGCCGCGGTTTCATTGCGGATTTCCGCTGGATTACGGGAGAGGCCGAATTCGCCGCCCCGTTCCTGAACCCGCACCTCCGTGCTCTTGCGTAACTCAAGCACCGCCACCCGGTGTTGCTGCAACTCATGCATTAACTGTTCGGCCAGATAGCGGCCCAGGGAAGTGGTTCGGGAGAGATTTCTTTGATCGACAAAAGAAAGCACGATCACTCCACCGCTCAAGTCGCCGTACTTCGGGTCGGAATCGGCCAACGAGGCCAAGAGGTCATTACCTATGGCGGCGATCTCCCAACGAAGCGCAAGCGCCTGGTTGTCGGCTGAATCCGCCGAACCGGCTGGACCAGCCAGGCCGGCGAGGCTTGAAGTTGTGTCGACAATTGCCCCCTTGAATTCCTGGTCTTGCGTCAATTCACCAATGGCCCGGTCTTTTTCCCGAGCCGTAAAGGGCCAGAAAGCTGCGGCCGGAGCGGGAAAAAACAAACAGACCAGTAACATAAACAGGGCCAACAGGGCCAACAGGCTGCCGCCAGTGGGCCGAACTGAGTTACTTTGGGTCAAGCAAAAAAAACCCGGCATGCAAAACCTCCAGTTTGGCATGGCAAATATCTTTTGATCTTCGAGAATTAAACCGTTGCCTGAGTCTGTCCTTGTTATCGGTTGATGCCGTGATTTTCTTAAATGATTTTAAATAGGAACAGCGCGCCAGCCGTAATTAAATGGGTAATTTAAAAGATCATTCCTGAGAACACCCCTAGCCCAACCAAGGACGGATGTTATAGCAAAAAGTGATAAGACCGCCGACCGCTTTACTCGCTTGACAGTTATCACATTCTTGCTATTTTGCCCAAGACTATGAAAACTATTCAATTTTTGCCGGATAAAGTCAAGATCGAGGTGGATGAGGGGGAAAACCTGCTGGCCGCTGCCGCCAAAGCCGGGGTCTATCTCAATGCCGTTTGTGGTGGGGACGGAGTCTGTGGCAAGTGCAAGGTCAAGATAGCATCCGGGTCAGTTGAATCCGACCAAGCTCGCCTCAAGAATGAGGATTACGCCGCGGGAATCCGTCTGGCCTGCCAAAGCACGGTTAAAGGCGACCTGGTGGTGCAGATCCCGGAGGCCACCGGCAAGGATGGCAAGGCCCTGAAGCGCAAACCCGTAATTGCCCGCACCATCTCCGCCCGCTCCCTGGAAAAACTGGTCGGCCTCTGGGAGCTGAACCCGCCGGTGGAAAAGCGTTTTCTTGAACTGGACCCGCCCACAATGGAGGATAATGTCCCTGACCTCTCGCGCCTGATGCGCGCCATTCACCAGCGCTGTCATGACTGCATTAACCCCACCTACGATCACCCTGAGTTGCTCAGGGATTTACCCTTCACTTTGCGGGAGGCCAACTGGCGCGTCACGGTGACACTGCTCAAGAGGCGACGGGCCGAAGAGGCTGACCGCATCGTCGCCGTGGAGCCGGGGGATACCTCCGGCCAACTTTACGGCCTGGCGATGGATATCGGCACCACCACGGTCTGTGGGATGCTGATTGATCTCAACTCCGGCGTAACGCTCGCCGAGGCCACCGCGTATAACGGCCAGATCGCCTACGGCGAAGACGTGATCTCCCGGATCGTTTATTCTCAGCGGCCCGGTGGCCTGCAAACCCTCCAGGAAAAACTGGTAAAGACCATCAATACCATTATCGAGACTCTTTGTCGGACGGTGGTGATCAGCCCCAGCGATATCAGCTATATCATGGCCGCCGGCAACACCGTGATGAGCCACCTGTTGCTGGGCTTGGACCCCAAATTTATCCGGGAGGCACCCTACGTCCCGACCTGCAGCAACTTTCCCATGATCCAGGCGGCCGAGCTGGGAATTTACGCTCACCCCTCGGTTCGGCTTTTTCTCTATCCGGCGGTGGCCAGCTATGTCGGCGGGGATATTGTTGCCGGAGTTCATGCCTGCCGAATATACAAAAGTCCGGAGCTTACTCTGTTTATCGACATTGGCACCAATGGTGAAATCGTGGTGGGCAATCAGGAGTGGCTGGTCTGTGCCGCCTGTTCCGCCGGCCCGGCTTTTGAAGGAGGCGGAATTCGTCACGGGATGCGAGCCAACTCCGGGGCCATTGAGAATTTCCAGATCCATCCCGAAACTTTGGAGCCGATGATCATCACCATCGACCGGATCAAACCCAGCGGGATCTGTGGTTCGGGTCTGATTGCCATCGTCGCCGAGTTGTTGATCGCCGGGGTTATCGATCGGCAGGGCAAATTTAATCGCAAAATTTCACATCCTCGCCTGCGGGAAGGTGAGGACGGTTATGAATATGTCCTGGCCTGGGCTAAAGATGCCTTGCTGGGCGAGGATATTGTGATCAGCGAAGTTGATTTGGACAATCTGATCCGGGCCAAGGCCGCGATGTACGCGGGTTACCTTACTTTGCTGGAGTCGGTGGGGATGAGTTTTGCCGATCTTGATCGAGTGATCTTGGCCGGCAACTTCGGGTCCTATATCGATCTTGAGCGGGCCATTACTATCGGGTTGTTACCGGATATAGCGCGAGAATGCTTTTATTACTTGGGTAACGGTTCGCTGTGGGGCTGCCGGATCAGCATCATCGATAACCGGCGTTCACAAGAGAGGGTGATGGTAAGCAGCCTGATCACCAACCTGGAGCTGGCGGAAAACGTCAGCTTTATGGATCGCTACATGGCCGCCCTTTTTCTGCCCCATACCGATATAAGCCTGTTTCCCACGGTAAGCGAAAAACTCCTTACAACGTAACTGTTCAGGCGCACCCCACCTTATTTCATTTTGGCCTTCTTACGTAGCACAAGTATGTTTCGAAGTCCCAAAATCTCAAGAGATTCCATCACGATACCATTTTGTAGACCAACCGTAAACCTTTGTCAGTGGTTATCTTTCCGGGGGTTATTTTTCTGGATGACGTCCGCGCCTTGCTTGTGGTATCGTCCCTCTCAATTATGAAAAAAGTGGCTGCTGGTTTTGAATTTTGTAATGATAACATATTGATGATATTGCCTTTTCATGACTGTTTGTCAACTGCCTGCAATATTTAAGCGCCATAAAAACTAATCTGCGACACCAATCTGCGACAATGGCGACCAGCAAAATGAAATACGTTATTTTGGTGGGAGATGGAATGGGAGATTTACCCATTGAATCCCTGAGCGGACGAACTCCCTTGGAAGCCGCTGAAACCCCGGTGATGGATTTTCTCGCCGGACGTGGTCGGCTTTTTCGTTTGCAAACCATACCGCCAGGTTTTGCCCCCGGCAGTGATGTGGCTAATCTGTCTTTGCTGGGTTACCGACCAGCCGAGTGTTACCGTGGTCGGGCTCCGCTGGAGGCCGCCAGTTTGGGGGTCAGTCTGCCTGATGATGCCGTTGCCTTTCGTTGTAATCTGGTCACCTTGGAGAGCTTTGGTGAGCAGCAGCTCCGAATGCTGGACTACAGCGCCGGTCATATCGATACGGCAACTGCGGGTCGATTGATCGCCATGTTGGAAAAAGAGTTGGGCGACGATTACTGCCGATTTTATCCCGGGCTGAGTTATCGCCATCTTTTGGTTTGGCGGCGGGACTACGCCGGATTGCAAACGGTTCCTCCGCATGACTACAGTGGCCAGGATGTCAGTGAATTGTGGCGGCATTATTTGCAGATCCCCGGCTTAGGCGAGGTTATGAGCCGGGCCTCCCAGTTGTTAGCCGTGGCTCCGGAAAACAGTCGCCGCCGGGCGGCCGGGCAGAATCCGGCCAACGCCATCTGGCTCTGGGGCGAGGGTACCTCCCCGAGTATGGCTACCCTTCGGGAGCGTTTTAAGATTACCGGCGCCATTATTTCCGCGGTTGATCTCCTGAAGGGAATTGGCGTCTGTGCGGGGATGGAGATTATCAATGTCCCTGGGGCTACCGACTATTTGGACAACAATTACGTCGGCGCGGTATCCGCCGCCCTGGATGCCCTTGAACGACATGACCTGGTTTTTGTCCATATCGCCGCCCCGGACGAGGTTTCCCATCAGGGCGATTTGCCCAACAAGCTCAGGGCCATCGCTGACTTTGACCTTCAGGTAGTCGGTCCGATGTTGGCGGGCCTGCAACGTCGCGGGGAGCATTTTCGGATGGCGGTGACTATGGATCATTACACCCCATTGTCTCTTCGGACTCACGTTGATTTGCCGGTGCCCTTCATTCTTTTTGATTCACGGCGGGATACCCGTGATCCAGCCTGTGCCGATGGCTCCTGCTGGCAGGAGGCGGCCGGTGGATCTTACAGTGAGCGCCAGGCCCAGTCGGCGCCGCTGCTCGATGATGGTTACGACTTTATTAAGCTGCTCTTAAGCGGCGATTAAATGGGGAAGATGAATCGGCGTCTCAAAACGGGAGGTTATTTCTGAGTGCGCCCTCAGGCGCCTGCGGTGGTTTGATGAACAACAACGACTTCAAATTATACGAGCCCGTGCATCGCCATGGCTGTCGGGTGCTTTATGGCGACACCGATGCTGGCGGGGTGGTTTATTACGCCAATTATCTTCGCTTTTGTGAAGCCGGGCGGACCGAATTCATGCGGGAGCTGGTTTGCTCTTACCGCAGCTTGGAGGAGGATGGTTTGCTGTTGCCGGTGGTCGATTGCCGGGTACGCTATAAAGCCTCGGCTCGTTACGATGACTTGTTGATCATAGAAACCTCCCTGGTCGCCGCTAAGGCGGTATCCTGTCGTTTCAACTACCGAATTAGCAACGAGGATGGGAGACTCCTGGCCTTGGCCTACACAATCCACGCCTCAGTAGATCGACGGGGCAAGCTGACTGGTCTTCCCAGTGCAACTCTTTCCGGGCTTAAATCTCTCGTTGTCCCTCAGTCTCCGGCATTCTGATGAGCGCTGGGTTTTTTGGCGGCCTTTGTCACCGGAGTACTACGGGCACAGGATCAGAACCAATATTTTACCTTGATTGTCGCCAGACGGTAAAAACCTTTCTGATTCACTCCTTGACTTTTACCGAAAAAGGAGTATTGTCTGCGGGTGCGATGCGGGGTGGAGCAGTCTGGCAGCTCGTCGGGCTCATAACCCGAAGGTCGCAGGTTCAAATCCTGCCCCCGCTACCAAGTAAAATCAAGGACTTACCGCTTTTTGCGGTAAGTCCTTTTTTGTTTTTGCCAGTCAGTGGGTTTACGACACTAGGCTATCTTGAAAAATTAGCTATTTTGTTCGAGTTCAAGACACGTAAAAAAAAATACCGCAGGCATATGGTTGATATTCCGAGGATAATTTTTTGAGCATAACGCAGAAATCGGGCGAAAGAGCAATTTTCATGGTGGTATAAATAGTTACGAAAAAACAAACTTTCCCGATCGCCGACGGGCTGATAAACAGAGAGAGGGTAGGGTCGATTTTTTTGACAAAACCGGGATGAACGGGGTAGGTAGTTGCTTGTTGATGCAAGATGCAGTTTATAGCCATTTGTTTCGGAGATTTAATTTTTATGACTCTGATCACTTTACAACAGGTAAGTCTGGCTTTTGGCGGTCGCCCCTTGCTGGATCAGGTTAACCTCCAAATCGCGGCGGGTGAGCGCCTTTGTCTGCTGGGCCGCAACGGCGAGGGCAAATCCACCTTGATGCGATTGATCAATAACGAGATGGAAATCGACGGGGGTGAAATTATCCGTAGCCCCGGGTTGCGTTGCGCCCTTTTGGAGCAGGAGGTCCCGGCGGGATTGAGCGGCAGCGTCTACGAGGTGGCGTCAGGCGTCAACGATGTCGATTATTCTCATCTGGAAAAGATACTTAGTCGGCTTAAACTACCGGTGGAGCGGGAGTTTGCCTCGCTTTCCGGCGGTCTCAAACGACGGGCGCTACTGGCCCGGGCGCTGGCCAACGACCCGGAATTGTTGCTGCTCGACGAACCTACCAATCATCTTGACATAAGCGCCATCAAGCACCTGGAGGAGTTTCTCCTGGCTTTTCGGGGGGCCCTGCTCTTTGTCACTCATGATCGCCAGTTGGTTCGTCGCCTGGCTACCCGAATCATCGAGCTGGATCGGGGTCGGCTCACCAGTTGGCCGGGGGATTTAGACAACTATTTTCGTCGGCAAGCAGAAATGCTGGCCGTCGAAAATCGTGAAAACTTGAAGTTTGATCGCAAGCTGGCCGAAGAGGAGGCCTGGATTCGCCAGGGGGTCAAGGCCCGTCGTACCCGTAACCAGGGTCGGGTGGAGGCCTTGGGCAAAATGCGCCAGGAGCGGGCTGGCCGCCGGGAACAAGGTGGCAAGGTGAAGATGCAGATTCACGAAGGTCTACGTTCCGGTCGCCTGGTGGCCCAAGCTCAGGACGTTTCCTTTGGCTACGACGGCTGTTCGATGGTCTGCGACCTGAACACCACCATCATGCGCGGCGATCGGGTGGGGATCATCGGTCCCAACGGGGTTGGCAAGAGTACCTTGCTGCAGTTGCTGTTGGGAAAACTGGCCCCCACCGGCGGTCATATACGCCTGGGTGCCAACCTGGAAGTCTGCTATTTCGATCAACACCGGGAGCAGCTTGATCCGACCCGCAGCGTGGCTGAAAACCTGGCTGATGGCCGGGATACCGTGTTGATTAACGGTCAGCCCCGCCATATCATGGGCTATCTGCGAGATTTTCTCTTTGTCCCGGAGCGGGCTCGTTCTCCGGTGGCCATTCTCTCCGGTGGGGAAAAGAACCGTTTGTTACTGGCCCGGCTTTTCACCCGACCCTGCAACGTTCTGGTTATGGATGAGCCGACCAACGATCTGGATGTGGAAACCCTGGAATTATTGGAAGAACTACTTCTTGACTTCACTGGCACCCTGCTTTTGGTCAGCCATGACCGGGCCTTCCTTAACAATGTGGTTACCAGCACCCTGGTCTTTGAGGGTGAAGGGCGAGTGGCCGGATACGTCGGCGGTTATGACGACTGGCGGCGCCAGAGTGCAAGCTCTGATCTGGGGACTGAACCGGGAGAGAGGCAAGTGGAAATGGCGCTTAAGTCTGACCCCGGGCTGGACATGGCGCTTGAGTCTGGGCTTAGGTCAGACCAGGCCAGGCTAAAGTCGGCCCGTTGCCCACTGAGCTTTATCGAAAAGCACGAATTGGCCGACTTGCCGGCGATTATCGAGGCGTTAGAGGCGGAGCAGACCGCAATGCTGGCGTTAATGGCGGCGCCGGATTTCTACCGCGAGTCACCCGCTGCGATTAGCAGCCATCAGGAGCGGCTCATTGCCCTTGAAAAAAAACAGGCTCAAACCTATCTTCGCTGGGAAGAGCTGGAGGCCAGGGCGGCCAGGGGCTAATACCGGATGAACGTTGCACAATTTGGTGCACAATTTGGTTGCGGTGGCAGCATGAGTACGAGCAGGTAAAAATCAAAGTTAAAGCTGCCCGCCGCAAAGACGGGGTTTTTAACCTTAGCCGAGATTAATAATCAGGAGATGGAAGAAGAACTGAAAGGGATCGTTGAGCGGGTCACTTATCATAACCAGAGCAATGGCTGGTCGGTGTTGCGGGTGCAGCCCCTGGACCGGAGTTTAGCGGTGGTGGGGGTGCTGGTCCATCAGGTTACGGTTTTTGCCGGGGCCACCATGCGCTTTTTGGGTCAGTGGAGCGAGCATCCGCGATTTGGCCGTCAGTTCAAGGCTTCGGCGGCTTTGGAGTTGAAGCCGGCCACCGCCGCGGCCTTGGAAAAATATCTTGGCTCCGGGCTGATTAAGGGAGTCGGTCCCAAGACCGCCAAGAAGATCGTTCGCCATTTCGGCGATGGAACCCTGGATGTTTTTGAAAAGGAGATCGAACGTCTCACCGAGGTTTCGGGAATTGCCGCGATCAAGCTACAAAGCATCAGCACCGCCTGGCGGGAGCATCGGGCGATTCGCGATGTCATGCTTTTCCTGCAGGGGCACGGCATCAGCACTCTCTTTGCGGTGCGAATTTATCAGGAATACGGCGATCAGGCCATCGTCGTGGTTGGGGCCGAGCCCTATCGATTGGCCGAGGATATTTATGGCATCGGGTTTTTCTCCGCCGACCGGGTGGCCTTAAGTCTGGGTTTTGCCGGAGATGGCGACCCTCGATTGATGGCCGCCATTCGCCACGTTCTGGCCGCTGGTCGGGAGATGGGCCACTGCTATCTCACGCGGGCCCAGGTGGCCGAGGGCGTGAACCGGTTGCTTAAGCTGAATATCGACGACCGGGTGGTCGGACTCCTGCAACGAATGGCGACGGAGGGCAAGCTGATGGTCCGGATGCTCCCCGATGCTCAGGGGGCCGTTCAGGCCTGCTATTACGCTAAGACCATTTACTTTGAAGAAGATTTGGTGGCGCGCAGGGTTAAAGCTCTGCTTGGCCCTGCGCTTCTTACCCTTGACCCCAAACGAGTAACCAGTTGGCTGACTCGCCACTGCCGAGCCCAGGCCCTGGAACTTTCCCCAGAACAGCTTGAAGCGGTGGCCGGGATCGCCGCCCAGCGTTTTGCCATTCTCACCGGCGGGCCGGGTTGCGGCAAGACCACGGCTACCAAGGTTCTGGTTCGTTTACTGGAGGCCATGGACCAAAGGGTGCTGCTGGCCGCCCCCACCGGTCGGGCCGCCCAGCGCTTAGGCGAGGTGGTGGGGCGGGAGGCCCGGACTATCCACCGTCTGCTCGAATGGCAAGGTCGTGGCTTTAAGCGGCACGAAAGTAATCCGCTGGACTGTGATTTTCTGATCATCGATGAATGCTCGATGCTAGATATCAGCCTTAGCGCCGCCCTGTTGCGAGCCGTTCCACCGGATGGCCAATTGCTTTTTATTGGCGATCCCGACCAGTTGCCGCCGGTTGGGGCCGGCAACGTTCTGCGCGACCTGATGGCCACTGGTTTGGTTCCCTGTTTTTGTTTGACCAAAGTATTTCGTCAGGCGGCGGCCTCGGCCATCATCCGTTTTGCCCATCAGATCAACCGGGGAGTAATTCCCCAGATCGCCTCGCCCTTCCAGTACCCGGAACGCTGGCGCGACGGGACCGACTGTCTGTTTATGGATTCCGATGAGGCATCCCAAGAACAACTCGAGTTTTTAGGTCGGGTTCGACGCCGCTTTGCCGAGGACCACGCCCAGTTCCGAGCCTCCGTCGATCCCTGCGAATTCCGTCTGCAGGATGCCCTGGCGCCTCACGAGAGTGAGCTGATTCCGCCGGCAAAATTTCGCCACGTCAAAATAGAGGAACTGCTGCAAGCTGAGACCAGGGCCGAGGAGTTGAAGGCGCTGCTCAAACGGGTGCATCCCTGGTCTTCCTTGCACTACGGGCTGGCGGCGGTGGAAGTAGTCAAACAACTCTACTCTCAATGGATTCCCAAGTATCGAGGGCAACGGCAAAGGCAAAAGCAAGGTCAATGGTCAGGCCAAAGGCCGGAGCCGGAATCAGGGCCAGAGTCGGAATCAAGGCCAGGCTCAGGGGCTAGAGCTGAGGTTGGCTCTAAAGGCAAATCTGCGGCAGGCGTGGAAATTCAGCTTTTAACCCCAATGACCAGGGGCACGCTGGGCACTCGCAACCTTAACGCAGTTCTCCAGGAAGAGGTCAATCCGCCGAGGGTAGGTCTTCCTGAGATTCGGTTTGGTGCGCGGATTTTGCGCCGGGACGATCGGGTGATCCACACCCGCAACAATTATGATCTCGGAGTCTTCAACGGCGATATCGGTATTATCAGCGCCATCGACCACGAAAACCAGACCTGCGAGGTCACATTTTCCCCGGATGAGCGCCGGGTTCTCTATCGCCGTGATCAACTCTCGGAGCTGGATCTGGCTTACGCCATCACCATCCACAAGTCCCAAGGCAGTGAATTTGCGGTGGTGATCATCCCGGTGCTAACCCAACATTATCGGATGCTTTTCCGCAACCTGATTTACACCGGCCTGACCCGGGCTCGCCAACTGGCGATTTTGGTCGGCAGCCGTCGAGCCCTGGCCCTGGCGATCAAGAATCAAGATATCGCGGTTCGCCAGGCCGCCTTGGTGGAGCTGTTGCGGTCCTGATCTTTCTCTTTTGCCCTTGCTTTTAAGGGACAAGCCGACATAGGACAGCGTTTGAGCTGTTAGCTATTAGCTAACAGCTAACAGCTAATCACTCTTTGCGAGACCGTCAGTGAACATTTGAATGGGTCGGAAAAGACAAGGTTTCGCTACTGCCCGTGGGCACATGTTCCGGAGATTTTATGGCCAATGGTTATCGACGTCTGATCTGGTACCTTTACCCTAGCCAGTTGCTGGTGGCGCTGGCCGTTTTATTGGCGGTTTCCTGGTTGGCCGGAACTTCCGCCCGCAATTTTTACATGGATCAACTGGAGGTTGATCTGGGTGCCCGAGCCCATTTGCTCCATGAGGCGATCATCGAGCTGTTGCCGCTGGCTGCCGCCCCTGATTTTTTTGCGTTAGCGGACCCCCCTTTTGTCCGGCAATTGGCCCTGCTTCAGGATCATTGCCGGAGCGCGGGAGCGGCATCCTCCACCCGGATTACTGTGGTTGCCTTAAATGGTCTGGTCCTGGCCGATTCGGAGCAGGAGCCGAGAAGGATGGAAAATCACGGCAATAGGCCGGAAATTATGGCTGCTCTGATGGGTCGGATCGGCCGGGATGTCCGTTTCGGCCCTTCAATTCATCATGAACTAAAACTAATGTACGTGGCCATCCCTTTGGTCCGGGAAGGGGATGTTATTGGGGCGTTGCGCACCGCTGTTCCCCTGATTGCGATTGATGAAGCCTTGGTCGAAATCCATCGCCGCATCGCGATCAGCGGCCTATTGATTGCGATGCTGGTCGTAGTGGTCACCTGGTTCATCGCCCGTCGGCTGAGCCGTCCCCTGGAAGAGATGAGGCTGGGGGCCGAGCGTTTCGCCGCCGGCGAATTTGGCGGTCGGATTGCCGAAGGAGGGGCGGAGGAACTGGTGGGGCTGGCCCGGGCGATGAATAGAATGGCCGAGCAACTTGATCAACGTCTGCGGATCATTGATCGTCAGCGTAATCAGTTGCAAGCGGTTTTCACTGGGATGGTGGAAGGGGTGCTTACGGTAAGCGCCGATGAGTTGATTCTGGACTTAAACCATGCCTCCGCCGAAATGCTGGACGTTCGCCCTCAGCGGACTAAGGGCCAAAATATTCAGGTGGCCATTCGCAACAGTGGCCTGTTGAAGTTGATTCGTGAAACTCTGGCCAACTCTGAACCCAGGGAAGGCGAATTTACCTTACTTGATGAACGGGGTCGGGAACGTTTCTTTCGGGCCCAGGGGTCCCGGTTGCCCAACCTTACCGGCGAAGGCAGCGGCGCGGTGCTGGTGATCAGCGATGTTACCAAGCTGCGTCGTCTGGAAAGCATGCGTCGCGACTTTGTGGCCAATGTCTCCCACGAGTTAAAGACCCCGATCACTTCTATCGTGGGCTTTGCCGAAACTCTGCTCGATGGAGCCCTGGCTGAACCTGAGGAGGCCTGTCGTTTTGTCAGCATTATCTTTCAGCAGTCATGTCGACTCCATGCTATTGTCGAAGATCTGCTGACCCTGTCCCGAATCGAGCAGGAAGGGCTACGCCAGGCCGTACCCCTGCAAGAGTTGCCGCTGCTGGCAACTATTAGGGCGGCAATCCAGAGCTGTACGCAGCGGGCTGAGGCCCGTAATATGTCTCTGCAACTGTTGGGGGCGGAAAATTTGCGGGCTTGGCTCAATCCGGCCCTGATGGAACAGGCCTTGATCAATCTGGTGGATAACGCCGTCAAGTATGCCCCCACCGGCAGCCCTATTGTAATTGCGGCTGAGGCTACAGATAAGGAAATCATCATTGAGGTCCGCGACCAGGGGCCGGGAATTCCGGCCGCGTCCCTACCCCGGATCTTCGAACGTTTCTATCGGGTGGACAAGGCTCGCAGTGCCAGCCTGGGTGGCACCGGTCTGGGTTTGGCCATCGTCAAACACATTGTTGAGGCCCACCGTGGGCACATCAGCGTAACCAGCCAGGTGGGGCGGGGCAGTACTTTTACTGTTCACCTGCCGAAGGTTATGAGTGATCGCTTACTTTACTCTTAACAAAAACCTAACCGGGGATTAATATTGGCGAGACAGATTCAAAGCCCGGTTCTCGGCTCTGTGCCCCATGTTAAGTATAACCTATTTAAAACACGCAACAAACTATCCATCAATCTATACTTACTTAACAATGCCATAAAGCAAACAGTCAATTTAATTAAGAGGATGTCCCTTTGAAACAACATGTTTTTTTTGCCTTTCGTGGCGATCCGATGTGTTTTGTCCATGTATTACTAAACAGTCTGGATTTAAACAAAAAAAGAATGGGTGGGAAAATTATTTTTGAAGGTGAGGCGGTAAAACTTGTCCCTGAGATGATTAACCCTGATCATTTCCTCAACAAACTATACGCAAAAGTCAAAGAGCAAAATCTTATTATTGGTGCCTGCAAGGCCTGTTCCAGCAAACTTGAGGTGAGTGATATCATTCAGGGTGAAGGTATCCCCTTGATAGGTGCAATGATGGGTCATCCAGCTATCTCGGACTATATTGATCAAGAATATCAAATCCTTACATTTTAGGTCTTATTTTTGTGTTATTGTCACCTCGGTATGCTGTCTTCTGACCCATTGAACTCCCCGGATATGGTGATCGCATGATTCATCCCGTTCAGCAGGAAATCGAAAAAATCAAGAATCGAATCGGGGAGATAGGCACCCTGATTGAGGAAAATATACAGCGGGCGTTCAAGTCCCTGTTGACCGGGGATGTCGATTTGGCTCGGCAGGTGATCTGCTTCGATCAAGAGGAAATTAATCCGCTGGAGATCGTCATCGAAGAAGAGTGTCTGCGGATCATGGCCCTCTATCACCCGGTGGCCGGCGATTTGCGTTTTCTGGTTGCAGTGCTGAAACTTAGTGGTGATCTGGAAAGAATCGGCGATTTGGCGGCCAAGATCGCCGACAAGGTTATCCAAATTAAAACTTTGGATCCCAAAGTTTTTGCCGGGGAAGAAATCATGATCCCGGAAATGTTTCAAGCCATGTATGAAAAAACCATTATCATGCTGCGCCAAACTATGGAGGCCTTCCATCATGAAGATACTGACCTGGCTTACAAGGTTTGTCTTACCGACGATGAGGTTGATAGCGACAAGCGGGCAATCCGCATGGAACTGGAAGAAATCATCACCCGCAACCCTGATCAGCATATTTACCTGACCAAGCTGTTGGGGGTGGCCCGCTCCCTGGAGCGCATTGCTGATCACTGCACCAATATCTGTGAGGATGTGATTTTCGTGGCTCGGGGTAAAATAGTTCGACACAAACTGGGATGAAGATGATGGCGCCGGCGAACGACCGAGGTGGGGTAAAGAGCAAAGCGACCATCCTCATTGTTGAGGATGACGAAAATATTCAACAACTGGTTGGCTACAATCTGGCCAAAGCGGGTTTTCAGGTACTGTACGCCGATAACGGTGAACAAGCCTTAACCCTGGTTCGGCAAGAAAACCCTGACTTGATAGTGCTCGACATCATGCTGCCGGGTCTGGATGGCTACGAGGTTTGCAAAACCCTGCGCCGCGACCCTCGCAGCCGTCGCCTGCCGATTATCATGCTCACCGCCCGCACCGACGAAAACGATGTCAGCACCGGCCTGGACCTGGGCGCTGACGACTACATCACTAAGCCCTTCAGTCCTAAGATCTTAATCTCTCGAGTCAAGTCTGCCTTGCGTCGGGTTCAGGAGCGTGATGATAATGGACTTGATGGAGAATCAGAAGGGATCTTACGGGTTCACAACATTGTAATCGACCTTCGCCGCTACGAGGTCCTGGCTCAGGGTGCGGAGGTGGCCCTGACTCTTTCTGAATACTCTATTCTCGAATTGTTGGCCCGCCGTCCTGGCTGGGTTTTCAGCCGCCAGCAGATCATTGATGCGGTCCGGGGCTATGACTACGCCATCACCCCCCGGGCCATGGATGTCCAGGTTTTCGGTCTGCGCAAAAAACTAGGCGCGGCCGGGGATTTTATTGAGACCGTCCGCGGGGTAGGCTATCGAATGCGACCTTGATGGTTTTTGGGTAGAGTAACGATTTACTGGTGGCCTCGCAAAAACTCCAAAAATATGAATTTTCTCATCGTAACTCGTTGAATTAGCGTCATCGATTTCAGAGGTTTTGGCTTTTTACGAGACCATCATTTACTGGCGGGACTGGGACGGCCTTCAGGCATCAGGCGATTGGCCGCCGACCAGCCGGGTCAGGATCTCGTAGTTACGCCCCACCATGGTTCGGGGTTCGGTCATTAAGCCCGCTTGAATCATGGCGTTGTCGTAAATTTGTTCGGCGACCTTGCGGGCCAGTTCATCGTCGTTACGGCGCAGATGATTGAGGCCGCCGATCAAAACGTGGTCTAAGTTAATTTCAAGATTTTTGCCGCCAAAATCGGGGGTGTTCTGTCCGGAGGCTCGCATCACTCGTTCCATGCTACTGGTGAGAAATCCATCGGGATTAACCACTATGGCCGGGCTGGTGGTGAGCCGCTTGGATTCCTTGACCTCCTTGATCTTGGCTCCCAGCACCTCCTTGAGCCAGGAAAGCAGCGAGCTGGTTTCCTCTGGAGTCAGGCTGACCGCAGTTTTTTCCCCTTTCGCCGCCTTTTTCTCTTCATCTTTTGTGACCTCTTGATGTTCCGCCGTTTTACCCAAATCGCCCAACGCAAGATCGCCTCGGTCAGCGGAAAGTAGTTTATGTTCAGCAAATTCGCCGATGTGGCTGAGGGCGAAATCATCCATCGGATCCAAAGTGTAGAGCACTTCAAGCTCGCGCTTGCGGAAGGCCTCGATATAGGGTCCGGTTTCCACCGCCTCGCGGTTTGGGCCGCCGATGTAGTAGATATCTTTTTGTCCCGGGGCCATGCCGGCAACGTAGTCGGCCAGCGAGGTCAGCTTGCCCGGCTCGGTTTTTGAGGACTCAAAACGCAACAATTCCGCCAGTTCCTTACGATAGTTGAAATCGGAGATGGCCCCTTCCTTAAGAAACATCCCGAAAGTGTTCCAAAATTTTTCATAAGTTGTCGGATCGTCCTTGGCCAGTTGAGCAAAAAACTTGAGCAGGCGTTTACTGATTACCCGGTTGATCTTGGCCACCAGTGCGCTGTCCTGGAGGGCTTGACGAGAAATATTAAGAGGTAGATCCTCGCTGTCAATAACCCCTTTGACGAAACGCAGCCATTCCGGGAGAATGCTTTTGCTGTGCTGCTCGATCAAAACCCGCTGGCAGTAAAGGTTGACTCCGGGGTCCAGCCGACCAAAGCCCAAACGTTCGATATTTTCCCGGGGCAGAAAAATCAGGGCCTTGAGCGCCATCGGGGCGTCAGCGCTGAAATGGAGATGGGCTAATGGTTGGTCAAAGGCGTTGGCAATATATTTGTAAAACTCCTGATATTCTTCTTCCTTTATTTCGTTTTTATTTCGGGTCCAGATGGCCTGAACGGTGTTAACGGTTTCCTCCGCCACTTTGATCGGAAAGGGCACAAAGCTGGAATAGCGACGAATAATCTGTTTTATCCGCTCTTCAGTGGCAAATTCTTTGGCGTCTTCTTTTAATTCCAGGATGATTCTGGTTCCCCGGTGAATTCCGGGGCAGGGCGTGATGGTGTAGGTGCCGATGCCGTCGGAAACCCATTCATGACCGTGGTCTTCGGGCCGGTAGCTGCGCGACTGGACTCGGACCCTGGCCGCCACCATGAAGGACGCGTAAAAACCAACTCCAAACTGGCCGATCAGGCTGATGTCCTGGCGTTGATTTTCGGCCAGGTTGCTCCAAAAGGTCCGGGAACCGGAATGGGCGATAGTGCCGAGGTTGTTTTCCATCTCCCCTCGGTTCATGCCGATTCCGGTGTCGGTGATGGTCAAGGTGTTTTTTTCTTGGTCGGGGTTGATCCTGATTTCCAGTGATAGATGATCGTCGAAAACTTTTTCCACCAACAAATTCTGGTGCCGGAATTGTTCCAGGGCATCGGCGGCGTTGGAAATAAGTTCACGGAGAAAAATCTCTCGCTCGGTATAGAGCGAGTGAATAACGATATTCAGCATTTGCTTGACTTCGGTTTGGAATTCACGGGTTTCCGTGACGGGGGCGACATTTTCAACGCTCATCGCAAGTCTGCTCCTTATAAAAGGCTGATGGAATGGGAAAAATCTCGACGGAAATAGCTACCGAACCACGATAATCATCATCCCCCGGCTGTCAAGGTACGCGTTGATGGCTTGATTTGAGGCAAAACAGAATGGGGGTGGAGTGACCAGACGGATTGTGCTGCGGACCGTAAAAGTTCAATAGCCTTGCTACTTAACCTCCTCGTGCCTGGTCATGCGGGTGCCTCGATCCCTCAAAATGTAAATTTATTTCTGCGTGAGCCCTTGGTTGGCGAGCAGCCGCTTGGGGAGCTGGCTTGACCGCCTCCTGCCGACCTATTTGTCGGGTGGTGATGAATGCCCCGGTTTGAAAAAAAGCGCAGGTCAGAGTCGCCACCTCCCGACTGAAAAGCATGGGCAGGTGAGCGTGATGAACCGTGAAACGGGCGGCAGCTCCACGAATCACGGTCTCCGCCAAAGCTACAGTGCCGTCGTGGGGCTTGGGCAGGCGCGGAAAAAAAACGCCGAGACCTACGCCTTGATCTCCGGCAATTATGCCCAAGGGGCGTTGATGGCGCCAGCGGGGGATATTGGTCAGCAGCAACGGAGCCGCTGCTCCCAAAAGCGCTCGACTCCAGGGGCGACGAGCCAGATTGTGGGCGATATAACTGCCGGCAAACGGGGTGCCCAGAGCCAGGACTCGGCCCGGAGCCGACAGCAGATGGCGGCAGAGCATCAGTTCGATTACCAGTCCGCCGAGGCTGTGGCCCAACAGATGGACCACCGGATTAGGCAAGCGACCGACAAAATCGGCCAAGGCATCGGCGTTGTTGGTTGGGCTTTGGCGCAGGGAGGAGTAAGGAAAGCGGTGGCAAATAAAGTTTGCGGCTCGCAACCGCCAGGCCAGTGGCCCCATCTCGAAGCCGGTCATCCAGATTCCGTGGACCAGGACCACCGCCGGCTGGTTTTTTTCGTCATCGGGATGCCTTTTGGGTTGGTTGTCCATGATTAGTGTCCGAACGGAAAGTGCTAAACCCAGGCTTGACAGGAGTTTCAGCCTATTCTTCATGACGAAGGTTTTGAAAAAGCTGTCAGCGATTAGCTTTAAGATGTTTTCTTGTTTGATTTCTTTAAGTTAACAGCTAAAAGTTGATCGCTATAAACTTCATGTTGAAATAGTTAAGGAAACGGTATCAAAAAAAGCGGCAGGGCAATCCCGGCTAAGGATAACCATGCCGCCAGAAGACCATAAAATTACAGTAAAATCAAGAACGGGAATGGCTGGTCGTGTTTATCGCGACTGCCCCCGGCCACGGTGCTTAATCCCGGCTTCTTGCGCCTTGCTTCGCATCTGGGTGCGCAGGTCAAAAAGTTCTTCGGTGAGAGCGCCCACCCGAGCTTCATTGAGGGTGGCGTTGTTGAGTACGGCCTGTAGCTGAGAGCGCTTAACCGCGATTTGTTTGCGTAAATCAGTGGTTTCCTGATAGAATGCCTCCCGGGCCTAAAGGGTTTCCTTGTCCAGAGCGGCGCAATGTGGCCCGAAGCAGCGACCGTGCCCACCATTGCGACCGCAACCGTGACCAGGTCCGTGGCCGCGGCCGGGATGATCGAAGCCACTGCCGTGGTCGTGGCCGGGGCCATGCTGACCGAAGCCGCCGTCGTAGCCGGGGCCATACTGACCGCCACCGCCACGAGCCTCTGCCATTTGATAACCAGCGCTCCCTACGACCAACAACATCGCGAGGATTAAAAGTGTCTTTTTCATGTTCGTTCTCCTTTGTTTGAAATGGTTTTTTAATAAGCGTGCCAAATAATGCGCACTTTTGTATCATGCTGTAATTGCGAGCTTTACTGCTAGCGTCAGACTCTATTCAAAATGGGGCACTAACGAATTTAGGGGTCGCCACCTGAGTATTTATTATCCAGGTCGGGCGAATTTGGATATTTTTTAACCAGCCTTGCCGTCGCTGGCTGAGGATGTTTGACCTCGGATGTCAATAGTGGACACCAATTGGCTCATGCCGCCATCCAGTTTCCATAAAACTTCTTCTCATAAGCAACCGGGGATAGATACCCTAGCCGTGCCTGCCTCCTCTGCCGATTGTAAAAAACTTCTATATACTCTCTGATCTCCTGCGTTGCCTCTTGTCTTGTTCTGTATTTCCTGTGATGCACAAGCTCCTGCTTAAGTGTTCCCCAAAAGCTTTCCATAGGAGCATTGTCATAACAGTTGCCTTTTCTGCTCATTGATGCGGTCATCCCAAATTGCTCAAGTAACTTGCCGTAATTGCCGGAACAATATTGACTCCCCCTGTCAGAGTGATGTATCAGCCCCCTCGCAGGTCTCTTGGATGCCACTGCCCGAAACAATGATTCGCTGACAAGGTTCTTTGTTATTCTTTCTCCCATTGCATATCCCACTATCTCTCCGTTAAAGATGTCTTTATGTCCGGCAAGATATAGCCAGCCTTCTTCCGTAGGTATATAGGTTATATCTGTTACCCATACCTTATTCGGAGCCTCTGCTTTGAATTCTTGCTGTAATAAGTTCTCTGCCACCGGCAATGTATGCTTTGAGTCAGTTGTTGCCTTGTATTTCTTTGTCTGCTTGCAATAAAGTCCGTGCTCTCTTTTTGTCCGCTTTATGCGGCATATGCCGACATATCTGCCGCCCTCTGCCAGCTCTTTCTGAAGCTTCTCTGCTCCGCATACCCTTCTGTTTCGCTTGTGTGCTGCTTTTATCTCTATTGTCAACCGGATATCCTCCTGCTCTCTTTTAGAAGGCTTTCTGTTAATCTGTGCGTAATATCCGCTTTCTGATACCTTGAGCATTTTACATAGAGATGATGTGAAATATTTGAGCCGCATATCTTTTATCATCGCGCACCTCTCTGCGACTCCTTTGCAAAGTACGCTGCCGCTTTTTTTAATATGTCTCGCTCCATCCTCGCTTCAGCCAACTCTTTTTTGAGCCTGTAGTTTTCTATCTCTACATCCGTCAGCGGTCTGTGGTTTTTCCCTACTTCTCCAAGTTTGCCTGCCTTACATGCCTTCATCCAGTTGCTTAAGGTTGTTGATGCCAATGACAGCCGCTTGGCCGCCTCATGCACCGACAGCCCCTCATCAATCACAAGCTTTACTGCCTCCTGCCTAAATTCCCTTGTGTACCTTCCATACGGTAACCTTTCCATCTTGACACCTCCAGTTAGTTATTTTAACCTTTCTTTTGGTGTCCACTTTTTCTATCAT
>SJBG01000012.1 GCA_004332195.1 Desulfobulbaceae bacterium | reverse complement strand
AAAACTTCTGCTTGCACTTGCCTGTTGCAGCTCGCCTTGGTGGAGGTAAGCGGGATCGAACCGCTGACCTCTTGCATGCCATGCAAGCGCTCTCCCAGCTGAGCTATACCCCCACGCGTTGATCGACAGTAGATATGTGCGCACACCCGATTAATCGCCATCGAGCAAAACGGTCACCGTTTACCATGGCCGTTGTTTTACTGTCAAGCTCTTTCCTGTGCCATCGCCCCATCACCTGCCCTATTAACTTGTTGCCAGGGCATGGAGAGTCTGCTAGACTCCGGCCGTTTTACTTGACTTTGACGTAAACACGCGTAGAATCAGATAACCATTCACCACTGAGGCGTCCCCATGTTTCTGGACTCACTTTTCGGCCTTCTCTCTGATGATTTAGCAATTGATCTAGGCACGGCCAACACCCTGGTGTATGTCAAGGGTAAGGGCATTGTTTTGCGTGAGCCTTCGGTGGTTGCGGTGCATAAGGACGGCCGCGGGGTCAGCAAGGTGTTGGCCGTGGGCGAAGGCGCCAAGATGATGCTGGGCCGGACTCCCGGCAACATCTCCGCCATCCGCCCAATCAAGGACGGAGTTATCGCCGACTTTGAGGTTACCGAAGCGATGCTGAGCTACTTCATCAGGAAGGTTCATAATCGCCGAACCCTGGTTCGCCCCCGGATTATCATCAGCGTGCCCTCGGGTATTACCCAGGTGGAAAAACGAGCGGTCAGGGAGTCAGCTCAATCGGCGGGAGCCCGCGAGGTTTATCTGATCGATGAACCGATGGCCGCGGCGATCGGGGCTGGCCTGCCGATTACCGAGCCCACCGCCAACATGGTGGTGGATATTGGCGGTGGGACCTCCGAGGTCGCGGTTATTTCCCTGGCCGGAGTAGTTTATGCCAGCTCAATCAGGGTGGCCGGCGACAAGATGGACGAAGCCATTATCCATTACATCAAACGCAAACACAACCTGGCCATTGGTGAGCGCACGGCTGAGTTAATCAAGATCACCATCGCCAACGTCATCCCGAAAGAACCGTATGAGAAAATGGAGATCAAGGGGCGAGACCTGGTTTCCGGGGTGCCGAAAACTCTGACCATCACCTCCGATGAAATCTGCCAGGCCATCGCTGAACAGGTGGATGCCATTGTCGAGGAAGTTAAAATGGCGCTGGAACTGACCCCGCCGGAACTGGCCGCCGACATTGTCGATCTTGGGATGGTCTTAACCGGCGGTGGGGCTTTGCTGCGTAATCTGGACCAGCGTCTGCGTAATGAGACGGGAGTGCCGGTATTCATTGCCGAGGATCCGCTCACCTCGGTGGCGCTGGGTGCGGGTAAGGCTCTGGAAAATATCGATATATTGAAAGAAGTGATGATTTCCTGATTCGGGATCATGCCCCGCTCAGCCCGCTCAAACGACCATCGTCGCTCATGAAAAAACGAGAAAAACGCGGCCATCGGGTCCGCCTTTTGCGGTTAGCCGTCGCCGTCGTTTTGTTTTTTGTCATTATTGTTGTTTCCTTCGGGCAGCAGGAATTTAGCGTCATCTCCAAGCTCGGCCTGGAAGTGACCGGGACGGTGCAGTCGCTCAGCACCGGGGTAATCGGCTACTTCAGCGAAATTTTGGCTGGTTACCGCGAGTTGATCAACGTTCGCGAGGAAAACCGTCGCCTGCGCGCGGAGTTGCGCTGGCGCCAAGCCGCCACCAGTCAGTACCTGGAAGCGGTGGCCACCAATGTTCGCCTGAAAGAGCTGCTCGGTCTGAAGGAAAATCTTCCTGACCCCACCATTACCGCCCGGGTTATCGGTCGAGACCCTTCTCTCTGGTTTAAAACCCTCACCATTGATCGCGGCAGTAGCGATGGCCTCAAACGTGGGATGCCGGCGATTACCAGCGAGGGCATCGTTGGCCAGGTTATCAACACTTCACCCAATTATGCCAGGATCCTGCTGGCCCATGATCCTAATAGCGCGATCGATGTTATTGTCCAGAAAAACCGGATCCAGGGGATTATCAGAGGCGATGGCCATGAATTTATCCTGCATTATGTCTTGCGTAACTCAGATGTCGAAAAAGGTGACCCGTTGATCACCTCGGGCCTGGGCGATGTTTTCCCCAAGGGGGTGTCGGTGGGTCGGGTATCCGAGGTCGTTCACTCTCCACGAGGCATGTTTCAGCACATTCGGGTGACCCCGGCCGTTGATTTTTCCCGGCTTGAACACTTGATTATCATTATGAGAAAATCTTCATTGACGGAATAAGCGGCGCCATGATCCCGGTTTTTTTTGGTTTAGGCTTGCTCCTGCTGGCAATCCAGACCACCATTTTTCACCTCATGCCGGCCTGGCTCGGCCGCCCGGACCTGCTTTTTCTCCTGCTGGTCTTTATCGCCCTCTATTGCGAACCCTTCCGTGGCCTGATTCTGACCCTGCTTTTGGGGCTACTGGTAGATGTTCTCTCCGGTATTTATCTTGGAGTCATCCCCTTGGTTTATCTGCTGTTTTTCCTGGGGACCAAGGCCTTGACTCGTCATTTGGCCTTACAAGACAGCATTAATCAAGTGCATGTGGTTGTTGTCGGCTTTCTCACCACTACCGCCGTCGGCCATCTGCTAACTTCACTGCTGGCCCCCGAGTATTACCAACTTTGGAATTGGTCGCTGTTACTGCAGAATCTGGTGATTCTGAGCGTTATTTGTCTACCTTTTTTACATCTTTGTCATCATCTGCAACGCTTGATTGGCGGAACGCCTCCGCTTTCCGTTTTAACATTTTTGTCATTTAAGCGTCGATCTTCCTCGGCCAATCGCTTCAAATCCTGAGTGCGCGCGCCATGCTGAAACCACTGGGCAACATTAACAAAACGGATCCGGCAGAGTTAACAAAGCTCAAAAAACGGACTGGGGTAGCCGCGGTCATCGTGTTGGGTGTCGTAACCATCCTGGTTTTCTGGCTCTGGCACCTCCAGATCCATCAAGGTGATGAATTCTTGCAGCGCTCGGAGAACAATCGAATCCGGGTTCTCCAGCTTGCTGCTCCCCGAGGTGATTTACTGGATCGCAACGGCGAAATTATCATCACCAATCGCCCCCGCTTCAACGTGATCTGGGTCCGCGAAAACGCGTCCCACCCCGACGAAGTAATCAAACAACTGGCCAACCTGATCGACCTTGATATCTCAACCCTGCTTGACCGAATCCGGACCGGAGCCGATCAGCCTCGCTTCATCCCTATCCGTCTCAAGGAGGATATCGACTGGCCAACCCTGGTGCGTATCGAAAACAACAGTTTTAATCTGCCCGGAGTTCAGGTCGAGGTTCAACCCATCCGCAATTATCTCCACGGCAACCTGGCTTCCCACCTGATCGGTTACCTCGGTGAGATCTCGCGCCAGGAGTTGAATAAACGTCGGGGAGATGGCTATCTTATGGGTGATTTAATCGGCAAAAAGGGCATTGAAAGAGTTTTTGAATCTTATCTCCGAGGGGAAAGAGGCCGGCGCTATATCGAGGTTGATGTCCGAGGCTTTACCCAAAAACAACTACAGGTCATAGAACCCCTACCCGGCAACGATTTACAACTAAGCTTGGACCTTGATGTGCAAAAAGCGGCGGAAGAGAGTCTAAAGGGCCAGGCTGGGGCGGTGGTGGTGATGGAAGTAAACTCCGGCCGTCTACTGGCTTTAGCCAGCGCCCCTCATCTCCCCCTGGAAAAATTCATCGATGGAATCTCAAGCTCCGCCTGGCAAGCCCTGCTTGCTGATCAGCGCGCCCCCCTGCTCAACAAGCCGGTTCAAGGTCAATACGCCCCCGGTTCAACCTTCAAGATTATTACCGCTATCGCGGCCTTGGAAGAGGGGGTGATCGCCCCGGAAACCACTTTTGCCTGCGGCGGCAGCATCTTGTTTGGCGGTCGTCGCTATCATTGCTGGAGGCCTGAGGGACACGGCAATGTTGACCTCATCAAAGCGATGGCAGTATCCTGCAGCGTCTACTTTTACCAGGTGGGTCAACTCCTGGGAGTGGATACCATCGCTCGTTACGCTCGCAAGCTGGGTTTGGGTCGCAGAACCGGTGTAATCCTGGAAAACGAGAGGGCGGGCCTGGTTCCCACGGCTGCCTGGAAATTGCAACGACACCGAGAGCCCTGGCAGGACGGGGAAACCATGTCGATGGCTATAGGTCAGGGATTTAATCTGAGTACCCCTTTACAGATTGCCCGAATGACTGCGGCGGTGGCCAACGGTGGCCGCCTGTATCGGCCCATGCTGGTGACTGCGGTTCGCGATCCTGACGGCAATATTATTCATGAATTTTCGCCGAAACTGGAAGAAGAGATCAAATCAATCCGCCCCCAGACCTGGCAACTTCTCCGAGAAAGCCTGGAGGCGGCGGTGATGAGGGAGCAAGCCACCGGACGGGCCGCCCGGCTTAAAGGCGTTGCCGTAGCCGGAAAAACTGGAACCGCCCAAGTGGTCGGCCGGGCCTTGATCAAAGACCTGGAAAAAGACGAGATACCCCGTCATCTTCGCAATCACGCCTGGTTTACCGCTTATGCGCCGGCGGAGGCACCGGAGGTGGTGGTCACGGTGCTGGTGGAACACGGTGGCGGCGGCGGCTCGGTAGCCGCCCCCATAGCCAGGGACGTGCTGGCAAGTTATTTTCGACAAAAAACCCGGTTTACGGACCATCCACTACCAACAAATTAACCCAACCCCCTTTACTCCCGGCCAGCCGAAGGAAAACAGTCATGTTGCATTTCGATCGTCGCTTGTGGCGAAACTTCGAATGGGTCATGTTGGGCGCGGTCCTGATCGTGACCCTGTTGGGCCTGATCAACCTCTACAGCTCCTCATTTACCCGCGTTAGCTACGGAACTTCGGTCTTCATCAAGCAGACCTATTATTGTCTGATGGGATTTGGAATTATTAGCATCATAATTCTGCTAGACTATAAGATCCTGAGCAGGTGGAGTTACCCCTTATACGCCATGATTATTTCAATGTTGCTGGCGACCTTGATCATCGGCGACACGGTGGCTGGTGCTCAGCGCTGGTTAGATCTTGGTTTTTTTCGTCTTCAACCATCGGAACCAGCCAAGCTGATCCTGATTATCACCCTGGCCCGACTCTACTCCCGCAAAGACACCAGCGCTGGGTTGAGCTTCAAGGAGCTGCTTATCCCCATTGGGCTGACCGGTATCCCCTTTGTTTTGATTACCAAACAGCCCGATCTCGGCACCGCCATCTTGCTAGGCTTGATCTTCGTTTCTATGATACTCTTTGTAAAACTGAAGTGGTCAACCTTGGCAGCTTTGACGGGGATTGCCTTATTCCTGGCCCCTTTGGCCTGGCGGTTTGCCCTCCGACCTTACCAGCGTCAACGCATTTTGACCCTTTTTAACGCGGGAAATGACCCCCTGGGCACCGGTTTTCATATCGCTCAATCAAAAATCGCCGTAGGCAGTGGATCCATCTTTGGCAAAGGTTATTTGCAAGGAACCCAAGCCCATCTTGACTTTCTTCCCGAACGTCATACCGACTTCGCCTTTTCGGTCTGGGCTGAGGAATGGGGTTTTATCGGCTCAATATTTTTTCTAGCCTGTTATTTTTTTATCGTTTTATGGGGAATGAATATCGCCCGGAGTGCCCGCGACAAATTTGGCGTGTTGCTGGCTTTCGGCATTGCGTCCTTGTTTTTCTGGCAGGGCTTCATCAATATAGGGATGGTGCTGGGGTTGCTGCCGGTAGTGGGCATGCCCTTGCCTCTTTTTAGCTACGGCGGCTCTTCCCTAGTCACCATGTTGGCGGGCATCGGGATATTAATGAGCATCCGCATGCGACGCTTCATGACCTGAGAGTATAAGGTTCCGTCAAGGCGTGAGGTGATTGCCTTACCGTCTCTTGGTTGTTCCGGTGGCTTGCAGCACCAGGCGGGCAAGCGCTGCGATCAGTTGCGGGTGGGTGTTTAGGGCCGGGGAACGGACCAGGCGAATGCCGAGGGTCTGGGCCAGGTCGTGGTATTCAATATCAATTTCGTAAAGGGTTTCAACGTGGTCGGAGACAAAACTGATAGGAACCATGAGAACGTTTTTTACCCCCCTCGCCGCCAGTTGTCGCAATATGTCCGGGGTGGAAGGCTCTAGCCAGCGAACCGGGCCGCTGCGGCTTTGGAAGCAGAGCTGTCCCGATCGGCCAGTGATTTTCAGAACTCCGGTAATGGTGCGCTTGATATGATCAAGATAGGGATCGCCATCTTCGATAAAGCTCACCGGCAAGCTGTGAGCACTATAAACCACGGTGAACTCCTCGCCTGTAAACTTTTGCGCACTTGCGGTGATGGTGTCGGCTAAAGCGGTTAGGTACTCCGGTTGATCCGGCCAGGCGCTGATTTCGTTGATGGTAAAGGCTGGATTAAACCCAGCGGCCCAGCGTTTCAAGTCGTTGAGAGATGAACCGGTGGTGGCTCGAGAATAATGGGGATAAAGGGGCAAAGCCAATAGCTGCCGAACTCCCGCCTGGGCAAACTCGGCCAGGGTTTCAGCGGCCAAGGGATGCCAATAACGCATGGCACAGCGCACCATAAAGTCGCCACATCCCGCCAAACAGCCGGCCAGGGCTTGAGCCTGCTCGGCGGTAATTCGGGCCAGCGGTGAACCTCCGCCGATCAGGCTATAAGCCTTGCGGCTCTTGGGCGCACGTTTTTTAACGATACGTCGGGCGATGATTTTTTGCAGCCAGGAAAACGGACTAAGCCTAATGATCTCCCGATCGGCAAAGAGATTAAGCAAAAAAGGCTCGACATCAGCCAAACTTGTCGGTCCTCCCATATTCAACAACACCACCCCGATTTTCGGTGAACCTTCGACGGCCCCGCATCTTGATAAACTCGCGTCTCTCCGGTTGTTAGCGGAGGGTGATGCACTCGCATCTTCCCGGTCACTATCGGCAGGCGCAAAGCTCGGGTCTTGCCGACCGCTATCTGGAAGTTCAGGGTTCACACTCATCGAACCGGCACCGTGCCATACTGGTAAGTTGGTATTACTGAGACCGACAAATGATCGAGCAACCGGGCCGGCAATAGATCACCAGGGTTATTAGATTTAGCAAAACTCAAGGTAGCCTCAAAACCGTGGAAGTCTAATAATCAGTTCGGCTGGGGTCAAGGGTAAGCCGGTAAAGATGCAGCGCTCTAAACGTCGACAAATCTGAAAGTTTTGTCGGATAATATCCTGACGAGGCGGGTCGTCGGCGGCATAACGACGGATGAGATCATCCCGTCGCTCCTCCAGGCTCACCACCTGGTCATGTCGTACCCGTTTATCGGCGTAATAAACGATCTCCCGTTCGCCGCATTGATCAGTGAACCCCCTGAACAGTTGAACATGCTCGGCCACCAAGGGCATCAACTCGAAATAACCGTGTTCTCGACAAATTTCTCCGCCTCGCTCAGCGTGCAAGCAGTCTCCGTCTAGACACAGGGCCTTGGCAATATCATGGAGCAGGGCGCCGGCCACCACCAGCTCCACGCAAACCGGCTTGCCTTGTTGCACAAGCTGGCGGGCCAAGAATTCGGCCACTTGACGCACCACCAGGGAGTGGGCTCGAATATGCTCCGGCATCTGGTAGTGATCCATCAAATGCCGACATTCTGCATCACTAGGAATCGTCATATTACTGGCGCCGACTGAGACGGTGTACCGCCTCGACCATAAATTTGGCCTGGGCCGGGGGAGTCTCCGGCACAATCCCGTGGCCAAGATTAAAGATATGACCGGAGGCCGCCCTGCCTTGCTCGAGAACGCGGGCCACCCGTTGTTCAAGTTGGTCGGGCGGCAACAGCAAGGCGCAAGGGTCGAGATTACCCTGCAAAGCTATGCCGGGGCCGACTATGCGGGCAGCATCGTCCAAATTGATCCGCCAGTCCAGGCCCAAGACATCGGCCCCGGAATCTTTGCTTTGTGTAAGCAGCGTCGCCCCATTGTTAGCAAAATAAATAAGAGGCGCATCAGTTCCCGACTCTTTCAGGGCCTTTAATATCCGGCGGGCGTACGGAAAAGCAAACTCGCGAAAATCACTAGGGCCCAGAACCCCGGCCCAGGAATCAAAAAGTTGCAGGGCTTGGGCTCCAGCCGCCGCTTGGGCCTTGAGATAGAGGATAGTGCTCGCGGTAATTTTATCGAGCAAACGGCCATAAAGCGCGGGAGCGGTGTACATCATCTTTTTGGTGAGGAAAAAGTTCTTGCTGGATCCCCCCTCGATCAAATAAGTGGCGATGGTAAAGGGGGCTCCGGCAAAACCGATCAGCGGCACCTTGGTGGCTAATTCCTTGCGCAGCAGGCGGATGGTGGCCATGACGTAACCCAGCTTGTCTTCCGGATCGGGAATGATCAGCTTATCCACCGCCGCCTTATCCCGCACCGGCGCCAAAAAGACCGGACCCTGTTTTTCAAGAAAATCTAGTGGGGCCCCCATGGCTTCGGGGACTACCAGGATATCGGAAAATAAAATGGCGGCATCGACCCCGATCAAATCAACCGGCTGAATGGTAACCTCGGCTGCGGCCTCAGGAGTCTTGCACATCTCAAGAAAGGTGAAGTTGCGCCGCACTCGGTGATATTCGGGCAGATAACGCCCGGCCTGACGCATCATCCAAACGGGGGTGTAATCAACGGGTTCACCACGACAGGCTTTAAGAAAAGTCGAGTTCATAAGTTCTCCCTAATGTTTTCAAATCGCATGAACGCACACCAGGCGAGCGCACCAACAGAGCCCGGAATTCAGACCTACTTGGCGCGATCTTGTAACACTTATCTTCTTTACCGACCATTACGACTCGGCTGGTAGCCGCAGTAGGGCTCCTCGGCCAAATAGTCGCCGCTTACGGCGTAAGCCCGAGCTCGACAGCCCCCGCAGACTCTGACATACTCACAACGTCCGCAGCGCCCCTTGTAGCCTTTGAAATCCCGCATTTCCCGAAAAAGTTCGGAGTTTTCCCATATCTCTTTGAAGGACTGATCGCGCAGATTGCCGGCGGGTAGCGGGAAATAGCTGCAAGGTAGGACATTGCCATCAACATCAATCAAGGCGATGAGTTGACCGGCCAGGCAACCTTTGGTGCCGCCGGTGGAGAATTGCAGAGTTCGACTTTTAAACTTTTCTCCCTCTTCTTTGGCCCTTTGCAATACTACCCGGTAATAATGGGGGGCGCAGGTGGGGCGAACCAGCAAATCCGCCTCGTTCTTTTCCATGTCATAATGCCAGGCTAGCAACTCCTCGTATTCCTCGGAGCTGATCAACTCGCGCATGATCACCTCGCCCCGACCGGTAGGTACGATCATGAACATATACCAGGCCCGGGCCCCGATCTCTTTGGCCAGTCGATAAACCTTGGGAATTTCTGTCTGGTTGCGCTTGGCAAAGGAAGAATTGACCAGAAAGGGGATTTCGTGTTGGCGGAAAAGCTCAGCGGCGTTGATGGTCCCGGCAAAAGCTCCGGGTTGATTGCGGAAATTATCGTGAACGGCGGCATCGGCCCCATCCAGGCTCAAGGAAACCATGCGAATGCCAACCTTCTTGAGTCGACGGCAAACCTCAGCGTTCACCAAGGCGCCGTTGGTGGCCAGACACATTCGTAACCCTTTGGCCGTGCCATAGGCGGCAATCTCGAAAACATCATCACGCAACAGGGGTTCGCCGCCGGAAAGAACCACCACCGGCTTGGCATAGGAGGTAATGTCATCAAGAACCCGCCGAGCTTCGGCCAGGCTAAAGTCGGGATGCCCCTCAATGTTTAGCTCGGAGGAGGAACGACAATGAACGCATCTGAGATTACAGCGTCGGGTTATCTCCCAGGCCAGCCACTTAGGTTCAAAATCCATGCAATTCCTCACGAACATATTGCCCTTCGAGCAAAGGAGCCAGAAGACCGGGATTTGATGAATGTGCTCTGTATTCTGAAGCCTGACAACTGAATCCTGACCCGGGATCAGGGGCTATTCATAATTTCAGAAAGAAAAACTTTGTTTTTCCCGATACCCTGTTTTTTTCCTGTACTTTGAAAAACAAGCGCCCATCGAATGAAACATTCGATGGCGTCTTGTGAAAAACGGTGATCGGCTGAGGATAGCCACTTGGCAAGATATTGCAACAAGTTAAAGATCGCCACTTTCAACCTTCAACCTTCAACCAGGCGGAACAGCGGGGGCACGAAAAATATCGTTTCTGACTGATGGAATCTGTGCTATGCTGGCAAATTATGAAAATCGCCCTTATTCAGACCAACCCGGTGATCGGCGATTTCCAGGGCAACCTTGAGCGGATCATCGCCAAAACTCGGCAGGCTAAGGCTTTGGGCTGTCAACTGGCGATCTTGCCGGAACTGGCGGTGAGCGGTTACCCACCCCAAAATCTTTTGCAACGCCCCGCCTTTCTGGCCGACCACGACCGAGCTCTGGCTCGGTTGATTGCGTCGGTGTGTGGAATCGGGGTACTCTGCGGCGCCATCACTCGCAATACCGAACCCCGCGGCCATGCATGGCAGAACTCAGCCCTGCTTTTCCGAGATCGAGAGATCCTGTTTAGCGTTGCCAAACGGCGGTTGAGCACCTCCGAATTTTTCGACGAGTCACGTTACTTTGCGCCGGGCCGACTTCCTGCCCTGTATTGCTACCAGGGGTTGCGTTTGGCTATAAGCATCGATGATGATATCTGGGAGAACACCGGGGAGGATGTCGTGGAGAATGTCGGGGAGGATATCGGAAGTGGCCGACAAGGCCCTCTCTCTGGTCTCGACCATGTCGATCCGGTGGCTGATCTTTTAATCAATCTGGCGGCAACCCCCTTCGTTTTTGGGGAAAACCGACAAAGATGGCAAAGCTTGGCTAATATTTGTATCACCGGCCAAGTACCCCTGGTCTACGTCAACCAGGTCGGCGGTCAAGATTCCCTGGTTTTTGCCGGCGGTAGTATGGCTCTGGACCGAATGGGTCGAATGATCTGCCAGGCCGCCGAGTTTCGGGAAGACCTGGTGCTGCTGGATAGCGCCACCTGGCAAGGAGAAATCCGCAAGCAGCCGGAGAGTTCCGCCGCCCTGAGCGATCCGGAGGCAGCCGAAGCACTGCAGGCCCTGATTCTCGGCACCCGCGATTATGTCCGCAAGTGCGGCTTTGACGGGGTGGTAATCGGGCTTAGTGGCGGCATTGATTCGGCTCTGACCGCAGTCATTGCCGTCCGAGCCCTGGGTCCGGAAAATGTCTTGGGAATTAGCATGCCGTCACCCTACTCTGCGCCCGTCAGCCTGGAGGATGCCCGGCAGCTGGCCTCAACCCTGGGTATTGCCTTTAAGGTTCTGCCCATTAACCCAACTTTTGTCGCCTATAAGCGAACCCTGGCCCCGCTTTTTGCCCACACGACCGAGGAGTTGCGGCAAGCTGGAGATCTTTTGGTTGACGAAACAGCCTTGCCGGAGAAAGCCGGAGGCTTGAACCGAAACCGTGATGAGAGCAAGACCGAAGACCAGATTGAGGGAGTGAAAAAATCAGGAACTCCCCCGGCGGTGAATCTCTCCGAACAGAATATCCAAGCCCGAATCCGGGGCAACCTCTTGATGGCGGCGGCCAACAAGTTCCACCGTTTGGTTCTTGCTACCGGCAACAAGAGCGAATTGGCGGTGGGTTACTGCACCCTGTACGGCGATATGAGCGGGGCCCTGGCTCCCCTGGCCGACGTGCCCAAAACCCTGGTCTATCGTTTGGCCCAACTGATCAACCATGCCGAGCAAATTATCCCCAAGCGCACCATGGCAAGAGCACCGAGCGCCGAACTGGCCCCAGACCAGAAGGACCAGGACGATCTTCCGCCTTACGAAGTGTTGGATGCCATTTTAGAGGCCTACCAAGAAGATCAGCTACCCATCAGCGAAATCATCGCGCTGGGCTTTGACCGACAGACGGTGACTAAGGTAGTCAACCGAGTCCGGCGTAACGAACATAAGCGCCGCCAAGCCCCGCCCGGCCTCAAGCTAAGCCTCAAGCCTCTGGGCCCCGATCGCCATCCATTGGCGGAAAATTATTGCGAGAGCTGCTTGGAAACAAAAGGCAAAAAGCATTAAACCCGGCAAGCCCAAGGGACAGATGGTCCTTCGGGGTCAGGGGTTATTCATAACTTGCATAAAAAAAACAAAAATTTGTTTTCCCGATACTTGGACAAAACGTGAGGTTAATCGTGGTATTACAGCCAGTTAACACGGTATCTCCAGCGGGCCGGGCAGTCATTGCCGCCCTGCGGGATCGTTTTCAATCGGCCAGCGATGATTGTCGGCGAGAGGTGAATGAAATCATTGATCAGGTCAGCAAAAGGGGAGATGCGGCCTTGGTCGAATACACCCGCAAGTTTGATGCCCCGGAATTTCATGCCGAACAGTTGCCAGTCACTAAAACCGAACTGCGGAAAGCTTATAATCTGGTTGATGCCCGCCTTCGCACCACCCTGGAGCTGGCCATCAAGCGAATTCACGACTTCCATGAACGGGAGAAAGAGCAATCGTGGATGCTGACCCGGGATGGTGGGGTGATTACCGGACGTCTGGTCAACCCGGTGGACACCGCCGGCCTTTACGTTCCCGGTGGCCAGGGCGGCAGTACCCCTCTGGTTTCCTCGGTGCTGATGAACGGCATTCCGGCGGGCATCGCCGGGGTACGACGGCGAGTAATGCTGACCCCGCCCAACGCCGAGGGTCGGGTTAACCCCGCCCTGTTGGTCGCCGCCCGGGAAATCGGGATCGAAGAAATCTACAAAGTCGGCAGCGCTTGGGCCGTGGCCGCCATGGCCTACGGCACCGTAACCGTACCAGCGGTTGATGTAATCGTTGGCCCCGGCAACCAATACGTTACTGAGGCCAAACGCCAGGTTTCCGGGCGGGTGCGGATCGACATGCTCGCCGGCCCCAGCGAAGTTCTGGTAGTGGCCGACCATAGCGCCGATCCACAATACGTTGCCGCTGATCTCTTGGCTCAAGCCGAACACGACCCGCAAGCCCTGGCCCTGTGCATCTGCACCGACCGGCAGGTGGCCGAGAAAATCGCTATAGCCGTGGCCAAACAACTGCCGCAGCTTGCCCGTCAAGAAATCGCCGCCCGCTCCCTAAAGGATCGCGGCGCTCTACTGGTGGCCGCCGACCTCAACGAGGCCATCGAGCTGGCCAACCAGCTCGCCGCCGAACATCTGGAGCTGATGGTTGTCGATCCTTTTGCTTGGCTGCCCAAAATTCGTCACGCCGGGGCGATTTTCCTGGGTCAGTACACCCCGGAATCAGTCGGCGATTACCTGGCCGGCCCCAACCACGTCCTGCCGACCATGGGCACGGCCCGTTTTTCCTCGGCCCTGGGGGTAGACACCTTCGTAAAAAAAACAAGCTTGGTCAGTTATTCCCGGGAGGCAATACTGAGCGATCAGGCGGATATTGAGCGCCTGGCCCACCTGGAAGGCCTGGATGGACACGCTCGCGCGGCGACCATTCGCCGCTAGGGAGTCGAGTTATTTTTATTTGCCGACTAAGGGCGCGCTTAGAAATAACTTCAGGCCATCTTGAAAAATTAGCTATTTTGTTCGAGTTTACGGCACGTAAAAAAAATTACCGCAGGAATATGGTTGATATTCCGAGGATAATTTTTTGAGCATAACGCAGAGATCGGGCGAAAGAGCAATTTTTCAAGGTGGCCTTCACATTTTGAGGCGCCGATTCATCCCACATGACGGCGTTACTCGTCGGTTAAATAGCCACGCTATCCTCCCTCCTCGTGCCTTGTCATGCAGGAGTCTCAATTCCTCAAAATGTAAATTTAATTCTGAGTGAGCCTTAAGCAAACGGCTAACTATTTAAGACGCTGATCGGAAAGCATGGTTTGCAGCATCCGGTCAGCCACTGTTGAGGCATCGACCCGATATTCACCCCGCTCAATCTGAGCTTTGAAGGACTTGACTTTTTCCAGACGAACCTCAGGAGTCTGAGCCAGAATCTCCTTGATTCGCTGAATATCCTGAGCATCGGCAGAGAGATTAACCTGATCGCCACCATGAGTCGGGCCGGCAGCATTTCGCGCCTCAGCCTTCGACTCATTGGGCTTTACCTGGGCTGGATCAATTTTGGGCTGGGGGACAATACTGGTTAGCTTCATAATTTTCACTCTCCGACCGCCCCGGTTAACAGAACTCTTGGCCATTACCCAAACCGCTACGGATAGCGCCACCCGGAAACGGTTTCCGGCTCAATTTTGGGTGGCCTGGTTAACCGGTCACATTATAACATCTCCTGCCCATTGTATCGGTCCACCAAAAATGAACTTTAAACAATTTTCACCAAAAAAGCTATAAGCCTGGAATGTTTAGTTGCTCTTACCAGGGAGTTTCTGGCATCCGAGGTCAAAAAACCAATCCTAAAAACATACCGCCTTTGAACCAGTTCAGTTGTCCTGTCGTAGTTTTGTTCTCCTTTTGTGTTAAGATGCTGTCAATTATGGATAATCAACCCAAGAATAACTTGCTGAAAACATACAACAAGTTGTCGGTTAATCGGTATCCGTTTAACACTCATTTAATAATGCTCATAATTAAATTTGTAGGCAAGGCAAGCCTGAAAGTGTTTGTTTACTAATTATATCATTATTGTCGCGATATCACGGTAGGTTGTCAACATAAAAAAACATACATAAAATCTTCATTTGACCATGAATTTATCCAACCCCCCACCAGTCTCCCCCTTTTTGCCGCCAAGCCCGGCCACTCGGGCTCGGGCCCGGGCTCTGATGTTTCAGGGGACTGGCTCTGATGTCGGTAAATCGATTTTGACCGCGGCCCTGTGCCGGATCCTGTCTCAGGATGGCTGCCGGGTAGCCCCGTTTAAGGCCCAGAATATGTCGCTCAACTCCTTTGTCACCCGTGATGACTTAGAGATGGGGCGGGCCCAGGTGGTCCAAGCTCAGGCCGCAGGGCTTGATCCCGATGTGCGGATGAATCCGGTGTTGCTCAAGCCCTCAAGCGATGTGGGCAGCCAGGTTATTGTTATGGGTCGGCCGGTGGGCAATATGAAGGTGGCGGAGTATATCCGCTATAAACCGCAGGCGATGGCCGCAGTTCGACGGGCTTACGATGAACTGGCGGCGGAATATGATCTGATTATTTTGGAGGGGGCTGGCAGTCCTGGCGAGATTAACCTCAAACATCACGATATCGTCAATATGGAGATGGCTCGCCATGCCGCCGCCCCGGTGCTACTGGTGGGCGATATTGAACGAGGCGGGGTTTTTGCCTCTCTGGTTGGTCATTTCGAGCTGATGGATCCCTGGGAGCGGGAGTTGTTGGCGGGCTATGTGATCAACCGCTTTCGGGGGGATGCTTCTCTTCTAGGTCCGGCTCTGGAATTTATCGCCGCCCGGACTGCTCGCCAAGTTTTCGGCGTGGTGCCTTTTATTGCCGATCTCGGTCTGCCTCAGGAGGACTCGGTCAGTTTCAAGCAGGGACTTTATACCAAAAAAGCCACCAGCGCGGAGCAGATCTGTCTGGCGATAATCGATTTGCCGCATATTGCCAATTTCACTGATCTTGAGCCCTTTCTGGCTGAACCTGATGTTGAAATTCATTTGGTGCGGTCGGGAGAAGGGCTGGGGAAGCCGGATGCGATCATCTTGCCGGGGAGCAAGAATGTGATTGCCGATCTCGATTTTCTCCAGCGTTCAGGGCTTAAGGCGGCCATTTTGCAAGTCGCGGCCCGTGGGCAGGGTGAAATTGTGGGGATTTGCGGCGGTTTTCAGTTGCTCGGTCAGCGTATAACCGATCCCCACGGCCTGGAGTCGGCGGGCTGCCAAGTCAAAGGCCTGGGCTTGCTGGCCCTTGACACCCAGCTTGCCCGGGAAAAAACCCTGCTGCGAGGCAATTTTATTCATTTAGCTTCTGGATGTGCCGTGCATGGCTATGAGGTTCATCATGGTTGCACGCTCAGCCAGGAAGCGCCCCTGTTGCAGCATGATCCGGCGGCAACCGGGGCGAAAACACCCTGGTTACCGGCTGAGTCGGCCGGAGTTGGGGCGGTTGCGTCCAGTGGCTTGATCTGGGGCAGCTACCTGCACGGGATTTTTGATGCCGACCCCTTCCGTCGCTGGTTTATCGACCGCTTGCGTCAGCGTCGGGGCTTACCGGCGGCGGGTCGAATTTTGGCCGCCTACGATCTGGAGCCCTCTTTTAGTCGTTTGGCCGCCATTGTCCGTCGGTCTCTCGATATGTCGCGGATTTATCAACTTTTGAAGCTGTAGAGCGCGATGAATCCCGAGATTATCGCCCTGGCTTTTCTTTGGGATGCGCTGGTTGGAGATCCGCCCCGCTGACCTCATCCAGTGCGATTGATCGGGGCGCTGATTAATCGTCTGGAGATTGCTTTGCGGGCCACGGCGCTTAATCTCAGGGTGGCTGGTGTTTTGCTGGCAGCTTTGATTTGCTTGGGCACTTTGGGCGTCGGATTGTTGATTGTCGGTTTAGTTGAGCAGGTTAATGATTGGTCGGAGCAAGCTGCCAGCTATCCTGGCGATTTTGACTATCCTGATTATCTTGGGTTAAGCGAGGGTTATTCCGGTCTGGCGAGTAGCGGTCTTGGGCAAACTGAGGGTTTGTTGGCGTTAATCGCTGGCTGGCCGGGAATTTTGGCTTCCTTGACCCTTGTTTACCTCGCCGCCAGCACCATTGCCACGCGCGAACTGCTGTTGCGGGTGCGGGAAGTACTTAATTGTGATGATCTACCAAGGGCCAGAGAGCTGGTTGCCCATCTCGTGGGTCGGGACACCGCCGAACTTGATGCCGATGGAGTCCGACGGGCCGCGCTAGAAACCCTGGCGGTGGGTTTGGCAGGGGCGCAAACAAAATGGCTGCGACTGCGAAAAAAGGCGGCTTTTCGCATCGATCCTGTCGAATTCAGCGCCGCTCTGGCGAACTGTGATCTGGCTTTTCTTTGCAACCCCAACAATCCTACTGGCCATGCTTTAGCGCGAAAAGCACTGCGCGAAATTGCTGATGCGGCCCACCGGGCGGGTTGCGTCCTGGTCTTGGATGAGGCCTTTGCCGATTTCTGCCCGGAATCTGCCCTTTTGGGCCGTTATCATAATTCCCATCTTCTGATTCTCCGTTCACTTACCAAATTTTACGGGCTGCTCGGCCTGCGGATTGGTTTTCTGGCTGGTCCAACCCGCCTGCTGGCGAAAATCAAAAAACACAAGGAACCATGGAGCGTCAACATTTTAGCGATCAAGGCCGGTTGTGCCGCCTTGGCTGATGTAGATTTCCGCCATCGGACTATCCAGTTTATGGCCACAGCAAGACCCCGGCTGGCTAGGGAACTGGTCCGCGCCGCCGGCGGCATAGTTTATCCCGCAGCCGCCAATTATCTTTTTTGGGAAACCCCCCCAAGCCCCTTTAATCGTCGCCGGATTGCTTTGCCAGGGGATTGCCCTGCGCAATTGTGTTAACTTTCGGGGGATCAACAACCAATTCCTGCGGGTGGCGGTCCGCAGTCAGGCCGAAAACCAGCGGCTACTGGCGGCCATTAGCAACCTGGCCTCTGCGGAGCCTCCCCTGGCCACCTTGGCGGCAAAAAACGGCCAAAATTGCCGAGCTTCTGCTTGACATCAGTTTCATTCTGTTGTAAAAGAGTCCCTCTTTGCAAAAGGAGGGGGGGGTCGTTAACTCAGTCGGTAGAGTATCTGCCTTTTAAGCAGAGAGTCGTTGGTTCAAATCCAACACGACCCACCATCGACTCAAAGCCTGAAGGGGTTGGTCGGCTACGAATTTTTGCTCGAACCTTGCCGCGGAAAGTGAAAAATAGCAAAAAGCAACGCGTAGCGCCAAGCACCAAGGTCTCTACGAAGTGCCAAGTATCAAGTGCCAAGGTCCCCATCGTCTAGCCAGGTCCAGGACACCGGCCTTTCACGCCGGCAGCACCGGTTCGAATCCGGTTGGGGACGCCAGCAAACAGCAAAGAGCGACCAGCACGGGCAACTAGTGCGCTGAAACCAAGGCCCCCTCTCAATACTGGTCGCTCAAATCCAAGTATCGGAAAAACAAAATTTTGCTTTTTGAAATTATGAATAGTCCCCGATTCATGGCCTCTAATCCTTGGTCCTATTGCTCGCAGAGCCATATGTCATTGCCCAATTCAGGCTCCGATCGGGAGAATTTCTGTTTATTTCGGGCTCAGATCGGGAGGATTTGCATCCCTTTTTGGGTGGGATGAGCGCCCTGGAGAATCTGCCCTTTACGGCCGTCGATACTGATAAACTCACCCATAGCCACGTTTACTCCGTTGATTTCACAGCGTTGTTCGTTTTCGTAAACCTTGAGCTTGGCGCAACCCACTACGCAGGTTTTTTCCAGACGGGTGGCGACTACCGCCGCGTGCGAGGTCTGCCCGCCACGGGCGGTGAGCAGGCCGTCGGTCGCTGCGATTTCCTTGATGTCTTCGGGGACCGTGTCCGGACGGATCAGAATGATTGCCGCTGCGATGTCCTGGGCTTGTAACTGTCTAATATCCTCCTCGTTAAAAGCCACCCGACCGGATAAGGCACTGCCGCTGACCCCGATCCCGTAGGCCAGGACCGCCGCCTCGGCCCGCTCACCGTCGGCAAAAACAAAAAAACTCTCCTTCTTTTTAATCGTAATCATATCGCGAGCTTGCAGCAGATATAAATCATCGGACCGTGGACCCTCGAAGGTGAACTCGATTTCCTGGGCATCCCAGCGTTTATTGTAAACCAACTGTCGACTGATGACCAGCAGGCGCTGATAAACTGCGGGAAAGCATTGCTCCAAACTGCTTGCGGGGTCACGACCATCGAGAGCGGCTTGCTCCACCGAAATCGGATTGGTGGTGACCAGACCGCTGACTATATCCTCACCCTGATCGCCCACCGCATAATCACCCCACAGTGCGACGCGGCTCACCTTGCGATAGGGATGGGCGGTGAAGAGCACCCCGCTGCCGGATTGAGCCCCGATGTTGCCGTAAACCATGGCCTGAACAATTACCGCCGTGCCCCAGTTGTCGGAAATATCCATAATTTTACGATAATCCCTGGTCTTGGGGGTGTGCCAGGAAGAGAGCACCATCTCCACCGCCCCGGTTAGTTGCAGCCAAGGATCCTCAGGAATGCCAACCCCTAATCCGCGGATCATCTTCTGGTATTCCAGGGCCAACTCCCGGATTTGCTCCGAGGAAAAATCGCGCTTGTATTTGACCCCGTAACGCAACTTGGCCGCATCCATCAATTCCTGAAAACAGTCGCGCTCCACCCCATGAGCCATGGACCATGACTGAATAAAGCGACGGAAATTATCCCAAGCCAAAAATCCCTTGCCATCCCGGCGAGCGAACTCGACCACGATATCTTCGTTAAGTCCCACGTTGTGGATGGTGGACATCATTCCCGGCATGGAAATCGCCGCCCCACTGCGCACCGAAAGCAGCAGAGGGGCGGTCGGATCGCTAAATCTTCGGCCAGTCTGTTCCTCTATTCGATTAAGTCCCTGGCGCAGACGAGTCATGAAGTCGTCGCGACACCGGGTAAACTCCCGAAGCACCGGCCAGCAGCGAAAGACTTCGGTAGTGATCACCAGGCCCGGTGGCACCGGATGATTATCAGCGGCCAGCAAGGTCAGGTTGTAACCCTTGTTGCCCAACAAAACCAAATTGGAGTTGCGGTTATGGCCGGGGTGGAGCGCATATAGAGTCCGATCCGGATTGTAGGTCATCAGCAGATCAAGCTGCTCTTGATTAAGTACCTCCCGTTGAACCTCTAGAGTCTGGTAGATCCTGGTGATAAAGTTGTCCAGATGCTGGAGGCCGAAGGTGCCGGCGAAGAGGTCTCGTAAAAAGCTTTCCGACAAACGGTTGATGTTGCCGTTTAAATCCGCATCATGCCAGAGAAGACGATACTTGGGCAGCAGGTTTTGAGCGCCGATCCGCGGAACGATGATACTGAGGTTGTTTTCATGAATATTGGTGTAGTAGGTGTAAATAACATCTTTGACTCCGGCTGAAAAACCGCGAAAAATATCGAGAAACTGGGTATAGGAAAAGCGCTTGATCCCCAGCGAGTTACTGAGCAGCGACATATGAGTGGCAAGCTTGCGGCTGCTGATCCCGTCAATGTTTAAAGCCCGCAGATAAAAGCGCAGACACTTTAAGATGTGGATAAAGGTGGCCTTGGTGATAACGTTAAGGTTCACCGTTTCCGATAATTTTTCCAGGTAGGTGTTGGCCAGGTTTTCCAGGCGAAAAGTCAGGCTTAGGGCATCGAACTTGCGCTCCTGATAACGCCCGTAGATGGAGGGAATGTCGATGGCGATATGACGTTTGTGGTAAATGCTTTCCTTGGCTGGGAACTCCTCCGGACTTAGAATGATTTTCTTCAGCCGCTCCAGGTGATCGAGCAAGGCAGCCAGGCATCCGAAGGTATCGCAGTTTTTAAGAGCAGTCAGCAGTTGCTCCATCTCGGGAAAATCGTCGAGGGCGGCCTGCTGGATGTGTTGGCGCAATTCCTCGGTGCCCAGGTTGTATTTCTGGTGACAAAGCCGGTACATCCGTACCATTAAGTCGAAACGGCGGCGTTCACCCACCGGAATATCATGCTGCGTGGCCAACCAGGCCTGGCGTTGGGTATAGTCCCAGTTGAGTAGATCCTGCACCTGACGAATATGTTGCAGTTGCCAGACTCTGGCGCTTAAGCGTTGAAGATCGTCGATGAATTCGCCTTTCGTTACCAGATGTCGCCAGACGTCTTCGGGCAGGTAGGGGGCCAGTATCTTTTTGTCTCTTGTGCGCCAGAAGAGGATGATCGCTTCAATAAAGGCGACGATCAGATTGCTGGACTCCACGTGGCTTTGCTTGCGGAGAAAGTGGATCAACTTGTCGCGGCGCTGGTGGATTTCATCAAGCTCGGTGGAGATCTCCCGCAGTAACCCTTCGGCCCCGATATCGTTAAAAAAAACCGGCATCAATTTAGCAAACTGGGTTACCAGGTTGTAAACCGGCTCGATCGGATTGTTGAGTAGCTCAGTGATATCACGCTGAAAAAGATCGGTGTCCTTGATGCAGGTGCCGGAGAGCCTAAGGTTGATGATCAGGGCCGAAAAAAGGGTGGCGCACCACTTGGGCTCCTGGCTGATCAGGTTGAGCCAGACCCGGATATTGGCCAGATGGGCCGGGTTGGCCAGGGGTTGCCAATCCTCACCGATGCCGGTGACATCGGCGTACTGAAAGCCAAAGCGCACGGTTTCCCAGAGAAAGGTTTCCACCAAGCGGCTGTTACCTCGGCGGAAGACCTCGCTGCCGATCACTTGAATGCATTGCAGCGAGGTATGGGGATAACGGCGGACATTGGTTTTGAGCAGGGCCAGAGTGGTAAGCAAAAAACGTTCGATTTCTTCGAAGGTCTGGAGACGGATCAACTGAACCAGGCTCCGGTTGATCTCCCGCAGGGTTTCTTCATGAATCAGGGATAGCCCGCTGGTTTCCATGATCCGGAAGAGGAAGAGCATCTTGCGGTTTTCAGCGAAGCGATCAGGTTTTTCCCCTTTTTCCTCGCCGCCGGTCAGTTTGTTTGGGATTTCTTGATAGAGCCGAATAGTATCCAGGTGATCTGGCAATTCCAGTAGACGCAAAAGGGCGGTTTCGCGGTCTTGATCCTTAGCGATTTTTTCCACCGCGGCTAAGCGCTCCTCAAACCGGGCGTGGGAAATCTCCAGAAAGAGGCGACCAGCCTGCCAGCCTCGGCAAAGATTTTCGCATTTCGCGACAAACCAAGACTGCGGGTCTTCCTCGCTGAGCCAGGAGTGATAGTTGAGGATGAGCACCCGTTGCAGCAGCCGGGCAACTGCCGTCAGGTCGCAAACCTTCATAATTTCGACCTTGTTTTGGCGCGTGGCCGACAAATCGTCAACCTTGCTCGCGGTTTGGCGCGTGATCGGCGAACTGTCGACCTTGCTCGCGGCTTGGCATTTGCCGACCAGCTGGGCGGCAATTTTCTTGGATGAATGCCGACCCCGAACCACCGGCAGCAACAAGAAGTCGTCAAGCTCAGCCAAGTGGTTAAGGCAATTAGCGATGGTCTGGTGATAGGCCGGCAGCTCCTCGGGCTTAAGCAGCAGCGTCAGTTTGTCCAGCAGGGCCATCAGAGCTTCGGCCGCTTGGCCCAGCAACGCCTCATTTTTGCCGTTTTCCCGCATGGCGGCGAGCAGGATTTCACTAAACCGCAGACAGGCCTCCGGTCCCCGCTCGTGGCGGCGGTAGTGATCCAGGTGTTTCAGGATAAAAGAGCGTAATTTCGGTAAAATCAAGCGCCAATTGCGGTAGGGGTGGCTGATGTCAAGGAGCAGCTCGGTCAGAGCTGTCTTGATTCCCTGATAATCGATCACCACTTCCAGCAGTACCGTCATCGCGGGGTCGAGTTCGATACATTCCACCGCCGTTTCCTGCAAATTGGCCCGCAAGGCCGCGGAGTCAATGGCTGGCTTGCAGACCCTTGTTGTTCCGTCGGTTTTGTTACTATGCCGGTTTTTCATCAATCCACCACTGCCACAAAATCTTGCGCTCTTCGCGTGAGCAAAACCAGATCCATTGTTACAAAATCTTACGCTTTTCCATGAGCAAAACCAGGTCCAACAGTCGGTTGGAATAGCCCCACTCGTTATCGTACCAACTTAAAATTTTAACCGCCGAGCCCCGCGCTTTGGTGGAAAGGGCGTCCACCACTGAGGAACGGGGATCGCCCTTATAATCGATAGACACCAAAGGTTCTTCCGAGTAGCCCAGAAAACGGCCAGCCGCAGCAGCCAGGGCTTGATTGACCTCGGGAACCGAGGTTTCTTGCTCCAGCTCCATGACCACATCCACCAGGGAAACATTGGCGGTCGGCACCCTGACCGCCAAGCCATCAAATTTCCCCTTCAACTCGGGCAGCACCAAGGCGACGGCGGCGGCGGCTCCGGTCTTGGTGGGAATCATCGACAGTGCCGCAGCTCGGGCCCGGCGCAGATCGCTGTGAGGGAAATCGAGCAGAGACTGATCGTTGGTGTAGGCGTGAATGGTGGTCATCAGGCCGCTTTTAATACCAAAGTGCTCTGAGATTACTTTGGCCACCGGGGCCAGGCAATTGGTGGTGCAAGAAGCGTTGGAGACGACATGATCAGCGGCGGGATCGTAATCATCCTCGTTGACCCCCATGACGATGGTCCGAACCTGACCCTTGGCCGGAGCGGAAATCACCACCTTTTTGGCCCCGCTGTCAAGATGGGCCTGGGCTTGCTCGCCGGCGGTAAAAAAACCGGTGGCTTCAATCACGTATTCGACTCCCAGATCACCCCAGGGAATTTTGCTGGGATCACGGTGGCCGGTAATCCGCACCGGACGTCCATCCACCACGATTTCCCCCTCTCCGGCCCTGACCTTGCGCTGGTAAGTGCCCATCACCGAATCGTACCGTAAAAGATGAGCCAGGGTAGGAGGGGGGGTGAGATCGTTAATGGCCACAATTTCGATGTTCTTAAACAGAGGGTCGGTGTCCACCGCCCGGAAGATGTTGCGGCCGATCCGGCCAAAACCGTTGATGCCAATGCGTACAGTCACGATGGGGCCCCCTTGGCGTGCTTTTTTTAATTAGTGGCCACCTTGGAAAATTGCTCTTTCGCCCGATTTCTGCGTTATGCTCAAAAAATTATCCTCGGAATATCAACCATATACCTGCGTTAATTTTTTTCACATGCCGTAAACTCGAACAAAATAGCTAATTTTTCAAGGTAGCCATTGGTCTTAAGTGAGGTTAAAAATTTCCGTCTTTTGGGCGGGTAAGCTTAGCTTTGATTTTTACGTTCACGTTCACGGGTACGATTCAAACGGGTTATAGATCCGTATTCGGACTTTTAGTCCTCTTTCCCCAAAAACCGCCCCCGGCCTTGCCGTATAATTCCAGGTATGACTGCATTACCCGCTCCCAAGTGTAATGTTTTTGAATATGCCAAAAGGCTGTTTGTTGCATGTTTAGCAGTTTTTCCGGTTCCCGACGGAAAAGCGCGATGGCTCGCTGGATGGCTCCCATCAGGGCGGCTGATTTATGTTCGCGGTAGGCCAGGCCGGTTTGGCCGTCCAGCACCTTGACCAGCCCGCCAACGTGATGAACGATAGGCAAGTTGCCAAAAAGCTGGGCCATGTAGTCGGTCAGCCCACAAGGCTCGTAGGCCGAGGGGATCAGCAAAAAATCGCCGGCGGCGAAAAGCTGGATCGCCACTTGCGCGTCATAGCCTTGCAAGAAGCAGAAACGTCCTCGATTGGCCTCGTCTTGCGCCAGACGAATCAGGGCCTGCTCGCAACCCTGCTCGCCGGAACCCAAGATCAAAACCTGAAAGCCCCGATCCATGGGCATCAGGGTCTCCAGGGCCCCCAGCAGTTTGTCCACTCCCTTTTGGGCGGTGAGTCGGCCGACAAAAGTAAAGAGAGGAAGGCCGGCCTGATCCGCCGTTAAGCTCCCAACCCGGCGCAGATGAGGCCAGCGGTCTGTCGCCAAGGCCTTTAGCAGTCCGGCTCGACAGATCGCCTTGCCGGCCAGGTCCCCCTTGCCGGGTGAAAAAGCGGCGGCCAAGTCGAGTTTCTCGGGCTTTTCCGGGTTGAAGTCTTCAGGGTTAATCCCGTTGGTGATCCCAGTTAGGCTAACCCCGCGGGCCAGCAAACGGTGGCCCAGCCAGCCCGTAAGCATATCATCATCGCTTTCCCGCAGCTCCCGAGCGTAGTTTTCGCTGACCGTGTTGAGGGGGGCGTAGGCCGAAGCCGCCAGCAGCGGGTCGAAACTGCCATCGAGCAGGTTATCGTGAATGACCCTGGTCGGCAGGCCGGTGATCGCCGCGGCAAAGGGCAGGTCGTCTACCTCTTGATGATAGCCCCGCCCAGCGTTGTGAACCGTTACCACGGCAGCGCTGGTGGCGAAATAGTGGCGAAAGCCTTCAAGTTCGCGGATCAGGGTCGGGAGCAAGGCGGCATGACCATCGTGGCAGTGGATTACCTCGGGTCGCTCATTAAGCCTGATCATCAGGGCTAAAGAGGCCTTTTGCAACAGAACATTCATCGCGAAATAATCAAAATGACCTGTTCCTTGGCGATGATCGGTATGCAAAGCCTCTTCGGCGGCGGTGTAGGTGTAGACCCCTTGTTTATTTTGATAACGCTGGGCATCCAGCAGGTAGAGAGAAAGGCCGCCGCCTTTGCTCGGCGGGACTAAAACCGGACGCAGGCTGCGGTCTTTGCTTTGAGCCGGAGGCGCCGTCAGATGACGGGAAAAGACCTGCACCAGCTCAAGACGCTCCACACCAACGTAGTTCATCTCCACTTCAAAGTGGAGCTTCATCGAGGTGAAGCCCAGGGCCTCGGGGTCGATGAAACCATAAAGGGGCAGCACTACGCTGACCCGGCGGCCCGACCGCGCCAAGGCCTCCGCCAATTGGCGCACCACATCTTTAATTCCCCCGGCTCCGGCCAGGGTATCATATTCCCGGGTGATCATCCAGATATTCGATATGGTCTCATCGCTGAATTGATGGTTTTTCATGGTATTACCCGCGCTATGGCGTTATTGCGTTGTAATCGCGCACCAGGGCTACTAAACTTAGCGTAACTCCGAACCGTAAAAATTTACCGGAGCGTGCTTTGGCGCAACAGGTGGTCGGCCAACACCAATTTGGTCATGGCTTCACAGACCGGGATGATCCGGGGAATGGCGGAAATGTCGTGGCGACCGCCGATCTTGATTTTTACCGCTTGGCGCTCCCGGTTGATGGTTTGCTGTTCCCTGGCAATGGAGGGGATTGGTTTGACCGCTACTCGGATGATGATGGTATCTCCACTGGAAATTCCAGCCAAAATACCGCCGGCGTTGTTGTGGCTGAAACCTTCCGGGGTGATGGGGTCGTTGTTTTGCCAACCGGTAAGGGCGGCGGCGGCAAAACCTTGGCCGATTTCCACACCCTTAACCGCTCCGATGGACATCATGGCCCGGGCCAGTTCGCCGTCGAGCTTGTCGAAAACCGGCTCGCCTAAACCCACCGGACAACCGTTGACTCTGATTTCGACAATTCCACCCAAGCTGTCCCCCTGGCGACGAACTTCATCGATCCGGGCGTTCATGGCGGCAATCACTTCATGGTCCGGACAGCAAAGCGAGTTCTGACTGATTGCGGCCAGATCGCGACGCTTTGCGACAATTCCGCCCAGCATCACCGTATAAGCGCAAACCCTGATCCCGGCTGGGGCCAGCACCTGATTTGCCACCGCTCCGGCCGCCACCCGGGTTGCGGTTTCCCGGGCCGAGGCCCGACCGCCACCCCGATGATCACGCAAGCCGTATTTTCCCTGGTAGGTGATATCACCATGCCCGGGCCGGTAAATATCCCTGAGCTGCTCGTAAGACTTGCTGATGGCATCTTTATTGAAAATAATCAGACTGATGGGGGTCCCGGTGGTTCGACCTTCGAAGGTCCCGGAGAGAATTTCCACCCGATCCGGCTCTTTGCGGGGGCTGGCCGCCGGCAAGTCCCCGCCGGGGTGCCGGCGATCCAGGTCGGCCTGGATATGCTCGGGGCTTAAAGGGAGGCCCGGCGGACAGCCGTCCACCACCACGCCGATAGCTGGACCGTGGGACTCGCCCCAAGAGGTAATCTGAAAAATCTTACCGAAGGTGTTGCCTGCCATTTTCGTCCTCTCCCTCTCTCTTGCTCATCCTCTTCTTGGTCATGCCCTTGGCCCGTTTGGCCCTTTGGCTCGCTTGGCTCGTTCTGCGATGATCTGTTCAACGATGACGGCCTGATCCGTGGTGGTGGTGTCAATTTGCAGGTGGGATGCTTGGCGGTAAAGTTCCTCGCGTTGAGCCAGCACCGTGCTGATTTCCACCAGCAGGTCTTGCTCGGTCAGGGCAGGGCGCTGTTCGTCGCTGATGGCATCGGCCTTAATCCGGGCGGCGATGGTGGCCGGGTTGGCTTTAAGCCAGATTACCAGGTGTCGGGCCCTGATCCGGGGCCAAAGGTCGCGTTGCAACACCGCTCCGCCGCCGGTGGCCACCACCAGTGCGGGGCCCGGTGGGCCCGGTGGGCCTAGTGGCTCTGGCTCTGGCTCCCTTCCCAGTTCCTGGAGCAGCTTCCGCTCCTTTGCCCGGAAATAGTCCCAGCCATGTCGGGCAACCATTTCCTGGATGCTCATTTTCGTCCGGTGGCTGATTTCCGCATCCATGTCCAAAAACTCAGCCCCAAGCTGTAAAGCCAGCAGCCGACCCACCACGGTCTTGCCACTGGCCCGATAACCGATCAGAAAATATTTTTCCTGTGGCCAGTTCTGATCGTACACCTTTTGCGTTTGCATCTCTTACTTTTACCATATATGCCACAGACAGAAAAGAAGCGCAAAAAAAACTTGTAAAATCGTTTGAAGATGATAATCTTTCTCGTAAACGCTGGTCGGTGTCCCCGGGCACGGCCGACATGATTGGGGGTGTAAAAGTAACTTATTCCCGATTAAATCGAATAAAATCAAACAAGCAAGGAGATTGTACCGATGACACATCATTACGACGAAGATTGTTGCGGAGGGGTTCAGGTTGGTCAGGAGGCGCCTGAATTTGAAATGGAGACCTATGACCCGGTCAATTGCGATTTTGGCAAATTCTCTCTGGTCGAGCAGAAAAAAAAGGGCAGGTGGACGGTGCTGGTTTTCTACCCGGCCGACTTCACCTTTGTGTGTTCCACCGAGCTGGCTGATTTGGCCGACGAGTACGACAATATCAAGGCTGCCGGGGCTGATGTGGTCACGGTGAGCACCGACACGATTTATACCCATCTGGCGTGGCGGCGGGAGGAAAAATTTCTGGAAAAGGTCAAGTACCCTATGGCTGCCGACCCTACCGGCATGGTTTCCCGGATTTTTGGAGTTTACAATGAGGAAACCGGGCTTGATTTGCGTGGTACCTTCATTGTCAATCCCGCCGGAGTGCTGGTGGCTTCAGAGATTAATTTCTACAATGTTGGTCGTAACGCCAAGGAATTGCTCCGCAAACTCCAGGCCAGCGTGTACGTCGACACGCATCCCCAAGAGGCATGTCCAGCCCGCTGGGAGCAGGGGAGCAAGACCTTGACCCCCGGTCCAAAGATGGTTGGCAAAGTGTATGATGCTCTGAAGGGTTAAGTTTGGCAACTTTTTCAATTCCGTTTTGCCTTTGGACTGCAACCTGCTCCTCCCTGGTCCTTCCTGTTACCTTCTCTCCTCGATGACAGGAAGGACTTTTTTTTGGGGGGCATGGATCCTGTTTGGAGGCGAACTCCATTGATGTCTGCTATCTTCTCTTTGAGGCTTAATCTGTAAAATACGGGGGGGTAATCCAAACAACTACTAAAAACTAGAGTTTCAGTTTCGGTCACTTCACGGTGATGCTCTCGCGCAGGGCGTCTACCGTTTTTGCCCCTATCCCCTCGACGTTAACCAAATCATCCACACTCATAAATTTACCCACACGCTCTCGATGTTCGATAATCGCCGCCGCTTTAGCCGGTCCAATTCCGCTCAGACCCTGCAACTCCTCTTTAGTGGCGGTATTAATATTGAGCGCCGCTAAGGCGGTTCCTGCGGTAAAAAGCAACACACAAAGTGCAAAAATCATTTTTTTAAACATGGCTTCCTCCAGAAATCATTTAATTTTTGATTGACTCACCAAATTATCCTTATCCGCCCCCCGTATTGTATTATCCTTATCCGCCCCCCGTAGACAAATTACCGCTTTGCCCCTTCACCTTGGTGCAAGCTCGACGTTACCAAAACTGATGCCGATTTCTCGGGCGGTGAGCAGTTTGTCGCTGTCCAGCGGGACTTTTTTGCGGCCCTTGATAGCCTCGGCTAAGGTGACGGCCACCATGTCTGGGGTTTTCAGGGCCACCATGTGGTTAAAGAGTCCTTGTTCGGCCATGCGTACTGCCGCCCCGCCGAAACGCAGGGCCAGGAGACGGTCAAAGGTGGTGGGGGAGCCGCCTCGTTGCAAATGGCCCAAGGTCAGGGAGCGGGTGTCTTTGCCGGTGTGCTGGCGAATCTGCTCCGCCACCCACTCGCCGATCCCCCCCAGTAATTCCCGGTCGCGGCCCAATTCGGCAGTCCTTTTGCAAACAGCTTTCGTCATTTCTTCGGCCTTGGCCCCCTCGGCCACCACGACGATGGCATAATGTTTGTCACGCAGCTCGTTATCGTTGATTTTTTGACAAACCATGTTGATATCAAAGGGGATTTCGGGGATGAGAATAACATCGGCCCCGCCGGAGATCCCGGCATTGAGGGCGATAAAACCCGAGTCTCGGCCCATGACCTCCACCACCATCACCCGATCGTGGGATTTGGCGGTGGAGTGGAGCTTATCCAGGGCATCGGTGGCAGTGGCAACGGCGGTGTCAAAGCCGAAGGCTTGTTGCGTAGCCTCCAGGTCGTTGTCGATGGTCTTGGGCACGCCAACCACCGGCATTTCTTTTTCCACCGCGAAACGATGGGCAAGCTCCATGCTGCCATCACCGCCCATCGTGATATGACAAAAAAAACCTAAACGCCTGAAATTACGCATGATCCTGTCTGAAAGATCCAGGGTCTGGATTTCTCCGATCAGGTTTTCCACCGGCATGGCAAAGGGATTGCCTTTGTTGGTGGAGCCTAAAATAGTCCCGCCTAGGGGCATAATGCCCTCTACTTTTTCCGGGGTCAGGCGGATCAACTCTTCGGGGTTTAGCAGGCCCTGGTAGCCGCTGCGGCTGCCGTAGATCTCCCAGCCCCTTCGGTAAGCGGATTTGGTTACCGCGTAGATGGCGGCATTAAGGCCGGGAGCATCTCCGCCGCCGGTAGAAATCACAATTTTTTTCATCAGACTTTCCTCACGGGGGCGCAGGGTGAAGCAGACAGCCAGCAACTTATGGCTATCTTGAAAAATTAGCTATTTTGTTCGAGTTTACGGCACGTAAAAAAATACCGCAGGCACATGGTTGATATTCCGAGGATAATTTTTTTGAGCATAACGCAGAAATCGGGCGAAAGAGCAATTTTTCAAGGTGGCCTTAAAGGTGGCCTTATTCGTTACCCGACTGACTCGAAGTATGGCAATCAAAAAGGAACACCCCCGGCTTATAGCCCGGTTTGTTGTCGTGGTCAAGGCAAAAAAAGACAAGTAAAATGACCATCGGGGCGTTGTCGACAACTTTATCCTTCCCGGTCCCCCTCTCCTTGATTTTTTGTTGACAAGCAGTCGGTGCCCTGTTATAAAGCCTCCCTTTGAGCACGCCCCCTGCTTAAGCGGGAATAGCTCAGTTGGTAGAGCGCAACCTTGCCAAGGTTGAGGTCGCGAGTTCGAATCTCGTTTCCCGCTCCAATGGTTGAATGTAGAGGCTTGAGACTACTTTGGGTCTTGTCACTTTAATTGGTCCCTGAACGGAAACCAGAAAAAAACGTATTCACAATAAATTACGTTACTAATTTAAAATGAAGTTTACAGCGATTAGCTGTTATCCGTTAGCTGGTAACTTAATCAATGAAACAGGAAAACGCCTCAAGCCAGCGGTTAACAACTTTTTCAAATTTTGAAGGGAATCTGAACTATGAAGACCTACCTGGCTCCGGTCAAGAAGACTGAACGTAAGTGGTATGTGGTTGACGCCGATAACCTGATTCTGGGTCGTTTGGCTTCCGAAATTGCCACCCGTTTGCGGGGTAAACACAAGCCGATTTACAGCACTTTCATGGACACCGGCGACTTCGTTGTGGTTTTGAACGCCGAAAAGGTGCAACTAAGCGGTAAAAAATGGGACAACAAGATTTATTATTGGCACACCGGCTACATGGGTGGCATCAAAGAGGAAACCGCGATCAAGCTGCGGGATCGTCAGCCTGAAGAGTTGGTGTATCGGGCGGTTAAGGGGATGCTGCCCAAAAATTCCCTGGGGCGTAAGCAGCTTAAGAAACTGAAGGTTTACGTGGGCGCCGAGCACCCTCATCAGGCCCAGCAGCCTGAAATTCTGAAATTTTAAGGCCTACTCTTGAAAAAGGGATAATATTGGAGTGATTTATGGTAAACAATAGTTTTTACGCTACCGGCAAACGCAAAACGGCGGTGGCCCGGGTCTGGTTGAAGCCGGGTAACGGGACTATTTTGGTCAACAAGATGACTTTGGAAGACTATTTTGATGGCGGTGAATATTCAAGGTCAGCGGCAGAGAAGCCCCTGACCTTGACCGCCACCTTAGTCAAGTTTGATGTTATGGCCACTCTGCGGGGTGGCGGCAAGAGCGCCCAGGTCGAGGCCTTGAGTCATGGCATTACCAAAGCCTTGGTTGAGATCGACCCCGGATTTAGGACCACCCTGAAGCGCGCCGGTTTATTGACCCGCGATTCCCGAGTCAAAGAGCGGAAGAAGTACGGCCAGCGCGGTGCCCGGGCCAGATTCCAGTTCTCCAAGCGTTAACCGAGGGGCGAAGCTTGTGGCGGCTTCGTTTTGGCGTTCTATGCGCAACACAAAAATGGGAAGGCGCTCAGCAGGAGCCCTTCCCCATTTTTTTGCCGGCGGGGTCTCTGGGGCATCAGCCGTTATCAGCTTAGGAAATCAAACAAGAAAACACCTTAAACTAATCGCTAACCACACCTTCAAGCCATTCATCATAAAGAATAGACTTAAACCCCTATCACTATCAAACCGGGGTTTAGCACTCTCCGTTCAGGCACTATTTGGTAGGGAATTGAAACCACAAGATGCTTAAAGGAGACTGACAAATGGTACGAATTGGCATCATCGGGGCCTCTGGCTACATCGGGGCCGAGTTGGTGCGGCTACTGGTTAATCATCCCGAAGTGGATCTGACCCTGGTTAGCTCCCGCCAGTACGCAGGCAAACCCCTGACCCAGGCCTTTCCCCACCTGGCCGGTCGAACCGAGCTGGTTTGCGAAGACATTACGAGTCTGGAGGCCAGCGGGCGGGCTGATCTTTTTTTTACTGCGGTTCCCCATCAGACTGCGATGACTGTGGTTCCCGAATTGCTGGCCGGCGGGGCCAGGGTTGTCGATCTTTCCGCCGATTTCCGTCTTCATGATCGCCAGATTTACGAACAGTGGTACCAGACTCATTCGGCCCCGGAACTGTTGGCAGTAGCGGTTTACGGTTTGCCGGAGATCCACCGGTCGGCCATTGTCGACGCCCGTTTGGTGGCCAATCCCGGTTGTTATCCCACCAGCGTTTTGCTGGCCCTCGCCCCTTTGCTTAAGGCTGGTTGCCTGGATGCTCATAGTTTGATTATTGACGCCAAAAGCGGTGCTTCCGGCGCGGGCCGAGCCGCCCAGGCCGCCACTCTTTACTGCGAAGTTACCGATGGTTTCCGGGCCTATAAGGTAGCCGAACATCGCCATACCCCGGAGATTGAGCAGGAGCTTAGCCAGCTTTGCGGTCACGCCTTAACAGTTAGTTTCACCCCTCATCTGGCGCCGATGTCCCGGGGCATGTTGAGCACTATTTACGCCACCTTGATTGGTGATCATGGGCAGGCTGAGTTAACCCAAATCATGACTGAATTTTATCGTGATGAGCCTTTTATCCGGGTTTTTAGTGATGGGCAATTGCCCGCAACCCAGTATGTTCGCGGCAGTAATTTCTGCGACCTGGCCTTGCGTCTCGATCGGCGTAACCGGCGGGTTATTATTCTAGCCGCCCTTGATAATCTGGTTAAAGGCGCTGCCGGGCAGGCGATCCAGAACATGAACCTGCTTTGCGGTTTTCCCGAAGATCAGGGGTTGAGGGTGATGCCGCTTTTTCCCTGATGGAAAATATTTGCCTGACTATTGCCTATGACGGCGGCGCTTATGGTGGCTGGCAGCGCCAGCGTAACCGGCCCACCATTCAGGCGTCGATTGAGGGCGCTTTGGCCCGGATACTGGGTTCAGCGGTGGTCCTTCATGGGGCCGGCCGCACTGACGCCGGAGTCCATGCCCGAGGGATGGTCGCCAACTTTAACGCCCCCGTGACTTTGCCTCTGAGTGCCTATCGCCATGGTTTGAATGGCATGTTGCCGGCAGACATCCGGATTCTGGCGGCCGAGAAAGTGGAGCCCGATTTTCATGCCCGCTATAAGGCTACGGGCAAGGTTTATCGCTACCATTTTTCTACTGCGGCCATCATGCGGCCCTGCTCTCGGCTGTACCAGGGTCATTTCCCCGGCCCTTTCCGGCCACCAATCGTTCGAGCCGCCTTCCCGAAATTGCTGGGCGAACATGATTTTTCTTCCTTTGAGGCGGTTGGTTCGCGGGCTCGGCAAGCCGAATCCGGCCGGGGGGCGATGCGACACTTGACTCAGTTGAGCCTGCACCGGGAAGAGAGGGACGAGGAAGACTACTATTTTGTTGTTGCCGGGGACGGGTTTTTACGACATATGGTACGCAATATCGTTGGGACCCTGATGGAGATTGGTCAGGGTAAGCGGGATCCCGATTCCTTGACCGAACTTTTGGCTGCCGGTGATCGCTCTTTAGCTGGGCCCACTGCTCCGGCCTGTGGTTTGTTTTTGCAGCAGGTTGATTATGGGTAAAGGCTTGATTATTATAGCCCGCAGGGCAATATGTTCCCGGCAAGATGGAGATTTGCATGATTATGAATACTCCCCGTATCGGATTGGCAGCGCGAGTCGCAGGGATTAAGGCCTCACCCACCCTGGCGGTGGATGCCAAGGCCAAGGCCCTGAAGGCCGAGGGGGCCGATGTTCTTAATTTCAGTGTCGGTGAACCGGATTTCGATACCCCGCCTCACGTCTGCGCGGCGGGCAAGGCCGCCATTGACCAGGGCTTTACCCGCTACACTCCGGTGCCGGGAATTCTACCGTTGCGGGAGGCGGTTTGTGCCCGCCTGGCCGCTGATCACGGCTGGAATTATCAGCCGGCACAGATTCAGGTCAGTAGTGGCGGCAAGCACGGTCTTTATAACATGGCTCAGGCCCTGTTTGGCCCGGGCGATGAGGTTTTGATCCCCTCGCCGTACTGGGTCAGCTATCCTCCGATTGTTCAGTTATCCGGGGCGACTCCGGTGATCGTGCCCCTGGATGAAAAGAATGATTTCGATCTGGATCCAACGATTTTAGCACAATACGCCGGTCCGGCTACTCGGGGAATCATTGTGAACAGTCCCTCCAATCCCACGGGCTCAGTGCTTTCCGCCACCGCCCTTAAAGCCATTGCCGGGATGGCTCTTGAGCGGGGTTGGGTGGTAATCTCTGACGATATTTACGATACTATCCTCTACGGGGCCGCCAAGTTGCCCCATATTCTTGATGTTGACCCCCGCATCAAAGAGCAAACCCTGATCCTCAACGGGGTCTCAAAATCCTTCGCCATGACCGGCTGGCGGATAGGCTACACCGCTGGTCCTGAGTATATCATTGCGGCGATGAACAAAATTCAGAGCCAGGCCACTTCCAATGCCTCATCCATAGCCCAGAAGGCGGCCCTGGCGGCCCTGGTCGGTCCTCAGGATTTTCCCATTGTCATGCGCGATACCTTTGTCCTTCGTCGGGACTTTATACTCCGGGCCCTGACCAGTATTCCCGGGCTAAGCTGTGTGCGGCCGCGTGGGGCCTTTTACGTTTTTCCCAATATGTCGGCTTATTATGGCCGGAAAACTGCCGGGGGCCAAGTGATTGTCGGTTCGGTTGACTTGGCCGATTACCTGTTGGATGAAGCCTTGCTGGCCGCTGTGCCGGGAGTGGCCTTTGGCGCCGACGAGTTTATGCGTTTTTCTTTTGCCACCTCCATGAATATTTTGGCCAAGGGAATGAAACGCCTAGCGACGGCGTTGACTGATTTGAAGTAATTGGTATTCCGGCCCAAAGGCTTGGCACGGTTGTCGGGGATAAAGCTGAGTTGGAATTGCTCTGAGCAGAAGTTTGTCCTGAGCAGAAGTTTGTCCTGAGCAGGGGTTTGTCCGCAGATTGTGGAGATTGTGGGATGATAGCTGGTTGGAGTAAAATTGATCGGCTAAATTTCAATGGCGATCTGCTGGTTTGCTAAGTGCCCAAATCCAGTTGTCTATTTTGCGTTCCTTGGAAAGGGCCTTCTGGCCGTTTCTGGTGTAACAGACATAAACCCAGTCCGAGTTGTTGAAAAATATCTTGATCAAGCCCAGGCTGGGGTGCTGGTACCAGCCTTCGCTAAAGTTTCCTTCCATGTATGGTCCTCGTGCTATTTATGGCCTTGCGGTTGGGCATGGTACCGATTTTAAAAAAGTGGTATGAAAAGATGAAGATTTTGAAAAAGTCGTTAGCTATCAGCTGTTAGCGATCAGCTTAAGGTGTTTTCTTATTCGATTTCCTAAGCTGACGGCTAACAGCTGATCGTTATAAACTTCATTGCAAAAAGGTAACGTAATATATTGTGAATACGTTTTTTTCGATTTTACGTTCAAGCGCTACTGAGGAGTTTTGCCGGTTTTGCAATAGTTTTTGAAGTTCTCGATCCAGTCGCTTCCGCCCGGAGGACACTCGTCGATATAGCGCATCAGTTGGCCGAGTCGATCAATTATCTGTCGCGGGGCGGTATGTTCGATCAGGCAAGCCCCCTCCTCGGCCAGCTTTTCATCGGTGGCCAAAACTCGCAGAAAAAAATCCCTTAGGGCCTGGTGACGTTGAATAACATCACGGGCCGCTTTGGTCCCGGCCGGGGTCAGGGTAATTACCTCGTAGGGCGCGTAGTTGATCAGTCCCTTTTGGGAAAGTGAACGAAATGCTTCGGTTACTGATGAACGACTCACCTCAAGCCGGGCGGCGATTTCCTTGGCCCGGGCCACTTGTTTTTCCTCCACGATATGATGGATGGTTTCCAAATAATCTTCCAAGCTGGCGCTGAGTTTCTTCCCGCTTTTCGGCATGATGTCCCCCCATGGGTTAATTGTTTTTAGATACTATAAACTAGTTTGGGATGTTGCGGTTTGTCAAGTTTTTCCTCTAATATTGTTGGCAATATTTGAAATTGTCCGAATATTTGAATCTATCAGCAGTTTTATTGGTAGCTTTTTCCGTCAAGTTGTTTCCGTGCGGTCCTGTAAAGAGTGTGGTAATGATTGATGGTTTTGTTGATAAAATCAAGCGGTTGGATCGCGGGATGCTTGCGCCTGACTCGATTAATTTACTCAATAAAGCAGCGATTGTTGTAGCCTCATTCTTTAGACCACCTTGAAAAATTGCTCTTTCGCCCGATTTCTGCGTTATGCTCAAAAAATTATCCTCGGAATATCAACCATATGCCTGCGGTAATTTTTTTCGCAGGCCTTGAACTCGAACAAAATAGCTGATTTTTCAAGGTAGCCTTTAGTTGCAGCCGATGATGGCCGGGAAAGAATAGATCAGAAGATGGATGCAGCCCAAGGCGTAGAGCCCGGCCAAAAGGTCATCAAGAACGATGCCTAGGCCGCCGTGGCACCGGCGATCGATAAGCCGGATGGGAAAGGGTTTGAGGATATCAAAAAAACGGAAGAGTATAAAGGCCGTCAGCCAGGCGGTCGGGGTGGCGGGCACGGCGATCAGGGCGATCAGCATCCCGGCGACCTCATCAATCACCACCACCTCGGGATCAGCTCGATCCAGAATTTTTTCCGCGCTGCCGGCAATAAAAATCGCTAGAATGATGAAGCCGCCCAGGGTCAAACCGTACGCCAACTCAGACAGGCCCAGCAGGAAAAACTGCAAGGGCAAGGCCGCCAAACTGCCCCAGGTGCCGGGAGCCTTGGGCAACCGTCCCAGGCCGAAACCGGTGGCCAGCAGCATGATCAGCCGGTCCATTGCGTGACCCTCTTTATGATCCGAAGCGTTGGCCCAAACCTAAGGGCTGGCCACGATGGAAATCGCTGATACTCAGACGTTTGCCGCCTTCCCGTTGGATTTCGCCGATCAACAGACAGCCCCCTCCGGTGGCAATTCCCAGCCGATTATATCGCGGCTGAATCATGGTGATGGTGCCCGGAGGACCTCCGGCTGGCTCAGCGGCCAGCTCGGGCTTAAACAGGCGAATTTTCTGAGCGTTTAAGGTGGTTTGCGCCAAGGGCCATGGATCAAGACCACGGATCAGGCTGGAAATTTTGGCCGCAGGCAGGTGCCAATCAATTTTGCTCATGGTTTTGTCCAGCAAAGGGGCCGGAGTAGCCTGGGTTTCATCTTGTTTGAACGGCGACAATTTACCAACCCGAAGCAAATCCAGGGCCTCCACCAGAGCGGTCGCGCCGAGAATCGCCATTTTGGCCGTCAGGGTGCCGCTGGTATCGTCCGGGGCGATGACCAGCCGCCGCTGAAGCAGGATATCGCCGGTATCCACGTCTTCTTCGACCTGCATGATGGTGATCCCGGTTTCGCTCTCGCCGTTGAGAATTGCCCATTGGATGGGGGCCGCGCCACGATAGGCCGGGAGCAGGGAGCCGTGGATGTTGATGGCGCCCAGCGGTGGTAGCTTGAGCAGAGGTTCGGGTAGTATCCGACCGTAGGCGGCCACGATCAGGCAGTCGGGCTTAAAGCTCTGGATTTTATTAAAAAACTCGAGAGTTCGGACCTTGTTCGGTTGTAAAACCGGAATTCCCAGGCTCGAGGCTAACTCTTTGGTTGGCGGCGGACTTAGTTTTTTCCCTCGGCCCTTGGGGCGATCGGGTTGACAGATCACCGCCACCACCTTTTCTCCGTGATCCACCAGGGCCTGAAGGGGGGCCAAGGCGAACTCGGGGGTGCCCAGATAGACGATGCGATAGGGTTTGACTTTGCTCACTTTTTATCTTTCGTCTGAAGGATTTTTTTGATTTTTTTGCGATACAGGGCGCGCTTTAACGAACTGATTCGATCAATAAAAAGGATACCATCCAAGTGATCGAGCTCATGCTGGATAACCCGAGCAAAAAAATCCTCGGCGACGAACTCCAGGGGGGCCTGATCAATGTCCTGAGCCTTAACGACGATCCTGGTAAAGCGTTTGACCTTGGTGGAATAATCCGGAACACTGAGGCACCCCTCTTCCTCTGCCTGCTCACCGTTGGCTGCCGCAATAGTTGGATTGATCAGCGCCAATGGTGGCATTGTTGTCGGCTGACCGGCCGTGGTCTCTTCAGCCTCGGTTGATGAAACTGCTATCGGTCGGCCGGCCGTAGTCCTCCTGGTCCTCTTGCCGGTCGCAGGGCCTCCGGCGGCAAACAGGGTTTTGGGCTCGTCTTTGGTGGGTGTCGCATCATTCCCCGATCTAGCAATCTGGCCGGCAATTACTATCACCCGCAGCTGCACCCCGATCTGAGGAGCGGCCAGGCCTACCCCTGATACGTCATTCATGGTTTCAATCATATCGGCGATCAGTTGCCGCAGATTATTATCGAACTTAGTAACCGTCTGGGCCTTGCTTTTCAAGCTGGCAGTCGGAAATGTGACAAGATGTTTAACGGCCATAGAAATAATACCGCCCCAATGTATTTTACCCTTTCTTCAAGACCTGCCTCCTTGGTTTTGACGCTGAGTTGAGCGTTTTTATATCTACTCCAACTTAACCCATGCTTGCAAGGAAGGCAGGTCCATTCGCGTTACGTGGCAATCATATTATCTTTATACGACTCTATAGCATGTTTTCGGGGTCGACGTCCAGACTCAACTTGACGGTAGAAGCCCCGGGCAGTCGGCCAAATTCGCTTAGCAAGCGATGGCAGAGTCGATGCAGTGGAGTCACCCCGCTGCCGCTGCTCTTGAGCAGTAGCTGCCAGCGAAAACGTCCCTTGAGTCGAGCAAGCGGGGCCGGAGCCGGCCCGAGCACGGCGACTTGCTGATCACTCAACCGGGTGGCGATTTTACCCAACTGCAAGGCCAGATCACGAACCCGCGCTTCCTGTTCTCCGTCAAAGCGCAGGTTGATTAGTCGGCCTAAAGGAGGGAAATTGAGACGCTGTCGCTGGGCAATTTCCTGCTGATAAAGATTTTGATAGTCATGGTTGCGGGCCAGGGTTACGCTGTAATGGTCGGCCTGCAAGGTCTGGATGATCACCCGTCCCGGCAGGTCACCGCGACCGGCCCGACCGGTGACCTGGGTCAAGAGCTGAAAGGTTCGTTCCGCCGCTTTGAAGTCGGGAATGCTCAGCCCCGCGTCGGCCCAGACGATCCCCACCAGAGTAACTTTGGGAAAATGATGCCCCTTGGTGATCATCTGAGTGCCGATCAGGATATCCACCTTAAGGTTGCGGACTGATTTGAGTACTGCTAAAAACTCCTTGCGGTCGTGGGTGGTGTCTTGGTCCAGCCGGGCTATGCGGGCGCTGGGGAAGTGGCGGCGCAGCTCAGTCTCCAGGCGTTCGGTGCCGAAACCGGCGGCCACCAGGGTGGCCGAGCGGCAATGGGGACAGACAGTATTGGCCGATTGTCGGTAACCGCAGTGGTGACAGAGCAACACTTCCGCTTTTTTATGGAGCGTCAGGCTGACTTGGCAGTGTCGGCATTGAATTGGGCGGCCGCAATCCTTGCAAAGCATCAGATTGGCAAAACCCCGGCGATTGAGAAAGACCAGGGATTGATGGCCCGCGGTCAGATTTTCCTTCAGGGCCCACAGCAGTTGTGGAGAAAAAAGAGGGGGGAATCCGGAAACGGTTTTGACCTCCTTAAGATCGACGATTTCCACCGTCGGCAAGGGGCGGTTCTCCACCCGCCGGGTCATTTCCAGCAACTGAAACTTACCCTTTCGCGCTTGGTGATAGCTGCTTACTGCCGGGGTGGCTGAGCCTAAGATAACCGTGGCTTGTTGTTGCAGACCACGAAGCAGGGCAAGATCACGGGCGTTGTAGCGCAAGGCATCCTCCTGCTTGTAAGCCGAATCATGCTCCTCATCGACAATGATTAAGCCGGGATTGCTCAGGGGGGCAAAAATTGCCGAGCGGGCCCCGATGGCAATTTGGGCCTCCCCGGTCAGTAACAGGCCCCATTGGTCAAAACGCTGGCCGCCGGAAAGACCGCTGTGCAGCAGGGCCACGGCGTTGCCGAAGCGGGAGCAAAAGTGGCCTTCCAGTTGAGTGGCCAAGGCGATTTCCGGGACCAGGACCAGAACCTGACGGCCCCGAGCAAGGGTGGCTTCAGTGGCCCGCAGGTAGATTTCGGTTTTGCCGCTGCCCGTAATGCCGTGCAGGAGAAAGGGGGCGTAGGTCTCGCCCTTGATGGCGGGCAATAGCCGGGTCATGACCTCTTGTTGTTCTGGCGTGAGCTCGGCCGGTTTAGCGAAAAAAGGTGGGGCATCGCCGAAAGGGTCGCGATAACAGCGGCGCTGGGCGCTTGTTATCAGATTACGGGCCAGCAGGCCGCTTAAGGCTCTGGCCGCCCCGGGATATTTTTTGATCAGCTCGCGCCGGGGGATGCCGTTGGGGTTATCGCCGGTCAACTCCCGGAGCAGAGCAAGGGTTTTGGCTTCCGAGGGTTTAAGGGGGGCGAGGGCCTGCTCCGGGATTTTAATTTTCGAGAGCACTATTACGGTTTCGGTCTTGGCCCGGATGGTTTCCTGAGCTAATTGGAATTCGAGGTTGATCCAGCCCCGCTTTTGCCAACGTTCGAGGAGTCCCCGGTTAAGCCGGATGAGCTTGGCGCTTTGGGCTGAAGAGAGTCGTCCTTTGGCCAACAATTCGGGCAGCCAGTCTGGGGTTTTGGTTGATTTGCCGACAATTTTAGCGCCTTCGACCGCGCCTTCGACCGCGCCTTCGACCGCGCCTTCCTCGTTTCCCGGATCCTCGCGTTGACGCTTGGGGTCTGACCCGGCGCCCCGGAAGGAGTGGTCGGTTGGAAGGGCGTGATCCCGGGCCGGTAGTGTGGCCAAGGACCGGGACCCTTGCGAAGTCAGGACGATGATCCGCCTGCTTTGTTGGGTGAGGCCGGCGGGAAGGGCGCTTTGGATCACCTCACCGATGGGATGATGATAATAATCGGCAATCCAGCGAAAAAACGGGATCATGGAGGCAGGAAACAGCGGGTCGGGATCAAGCACGGCCAAGGCCGCCCGAATTTTGCCGACGGATTTTTCGGCCAGGGGGGCATCTTTGGACTGCGGCCGATTGTTCTTGCAAACGGAGGCACCCTCGGGCTGCTGCCGGTCGTTCTTGTGAATGGGGATATCCTTGGACTGCTTCCGGTTGTTCTCGAAAACGGAGACGTCCCGGGACTCCTTCCGGTTGCTCTTGAAAATAGGAGCTTCGGTGGTGCAGGCCAGTAGATAGCCGGTCACCTGGCGGCGGCCCAGGGGAACCAGCAGACGATGACCGGGGGGTAGTGGCCCGACTCCCGGCGGTGGGGCATAAGTCAGGGTCTGATGGATGGGCGCCGTCACCGCCACTTCGAGATATAAGGCCGGCTTGGAATTCATCACCACTTCGCCTACATGGAAGCGCAAACCCTCTGGAGATGTTGAGCAAAATTCTTGCCCAGCGCCGGATGACGAAGAGCGAAGGCGACGATCGCCTTGAGGTAACCCAGCTTGTCGCCGGCGTCAAAGCGGGTGCCCTCGAACTGGTAAGCGTACATCGGTCGTTTTTTGGCCAGGGCCTGCAAGGCGTCGGTGAGTTGAATTTCTCCGCTGTGACCGGGGCTGGTTTTTTCCAGCAGTTCGAAAATGTCGGGTTGCAGCAGGTAGCGACCGATGATCGCCAAGTTGGAATCGGTGGTGCCGGGCGCTGGTTTTTCCATCATCTTTTCCACCAGATAAACCCCTGCGCGTGTCGGCTTACCCTCGATAATCCCATATTGATTTGTTTCATCGGGATTAACTTGTTGGATGGCCACGATAGACTCTCCAGCCTCCCCGATCTCGTCATAAAGATTGAGCATCTGCTGGCAGCAGGGCAGCTTGTCGGAAAGTACTAGGTCATCGCCGAGCAGGACCATAAAAGGCTCGTTACCCACCACGTTGCGGGCGGTCCAGATGGCGTGGCCCAAGCCCATGGGTTTTTTCTGACGGACCGCAATAATGTCGATGAGGTTTGATACATGACAGATCTCCTCGCAGAGTTCGATCTTGTTTTTTTGGCGCAGCATGGTATCGAGTTCGAAGTTGTAGTCAAAATGGTTCTCAATGGCGGATTTGCCTTCACTGGTGATGAAGATAATTACCTCGATTCCCGAGGCCACCACCTCTTCTACGATGTACTGAATGGTGGGGCGGTCGACAATGGTCAACATTTCCTTGGGAATCGCCTTGCTGGCCGGAAGAAAACGGGTGCCCAGCCCGGCGACGGGGATTACAGCTTTGCGAACTTTCATCAGGTGAAACCTCCTGGTTAAAAAAAATCTTAATTGCCTCGCAGAGGCAACCTTTGCGGTGGTCCTGCACTCGGGCTTCCGCACGGGCCGCCCCCCCTGGGGTATCTTTGTCGGCGCCGGCCCGGCTTGGGTTGGCTATACCGACGGTGCCTGGGTGGAACTATCATATTGCGTAAGGTTTACCTGGTCAAGAAGACGGCCGCCATAGTATGTTCAAGAATGCTATGCTTGGCAACCGTTTCCTTGCGTTGCTTTCTTTACTTTTGCCCCTAACTCCCTGAGTCGCTGCCCATGCATCCCCTGGAAAAAAAAATTAAACAGAGCATTATCCGGCATGGTTTAATCAAGTCGGGCGATCTGATCTTGGTGGGAGTCTCTGCCGGTCCCGATTCGCTAGCCTTGCTGCACGCTCTTCATGCCCTGGCCCCGGGGCTTGGCTTCAACCTGATGGCTGTTTATGTTGACCACGGGTTGCGACCGACTGAAACCGGCAGGGAAAAGCAACTGGCGGCGGCGGCGGCTGAGCGGCTGGGTGTGCCCTGGCGTTGCGGGGAAGCGGCGACCCGGGATTATGCCCGGCAGCACGGTTTATCGGTGGAACACGCCGCCCGTGATCTCCGCTATGGTTTTTTTGCCGAACTCAGCGCCGAGACCGGCGCTAAGCGGGTTGCGGTGGCTCACAGCGCTGATGATCAGGCCGAAGAATTGCTGTTGCGCCTGTTGCGGGGCACGGCCCGCGGGGGCCTGAGTGGCATGGCCCCCTTGAGCCAAAACTGGATCATTCGGCCCATGCTGACGGTGAGCAAGGCCGAAATCCTAGCATACCTCAAGCATCGCAATTTGGTTTTTGCCGAGGACAGCTCTAACCGAGATCTCCGTTTTGTCCGTAATCGGATTCGTTTGGAGTTGTTGCCCCGGCTCAAAGAGCGTTTCAATCCCAAACTGCGAGAAACCCTGTGCCATACCGCCCTGGTCTTGCGGGATGAGGAAGACTTGCTGGAATCTCTGGCCGAGGCTGCTTATCGTCAGGCCGGAGCGTCAGCAGCGATAGCAACAGTATCGGCGACAAAGGGAGTGACGGAGGGGGCGACGGAAGGAGCGGGAGTGAAGGAGGGGAGGGGGGGGGTGCAGGAGAAGAGGGAGGGGATGATGGTGGAACTGAGCCTGGATGTTTTTGCCGCCCAGCCCAAGGCCTTGCGGCGGCGGATCCTGGAAAAAACCTTGCTGGCTGTGGGGTTACGCCCCACAGGGCGGGTTATTGCCCAGTTGCTCCATGGCGCTGAGCACGGGGGGCAAGGGATCATCGCTCATCTGGCCGATGGAGTGGCGGTGAACAAAGAAACTCGACGCTTACTCTTTTTTCGGGAAGCCATTGGCCCCCGTCGCCGCAGGTCGGGTCAACGATAAAAACCTTCAAGGATCGGGAGATTATGAATGCCGAGAGAATGCAGACTAACGATAAAAGTCTTTACGATTGAGCCGATGCGTGATAAAGAGGCGGATGTGGAGTCTGATTATTTGCGGGGCGGCCGCGCGACGCCAAGGGACGCCCGGGTCCTCAGCCGTCGCAAATTTGTCGGGTTTTGCACATTGCACCTTCGTGGGCGGGTAGCTCAGATGGATAGAGCGTTAGCCTCCGGAGCTAAAGGTCGTGGGTTCGAATCCCGCTCCGCTCACCACGAGAAGACAGGGGAAATCGGGTGATTTCCCCCTATCCCCCGATTACTCGGCGCCCCAAGTGTACGCGATCAGTCAGGGGATTTAGATCTCCTGCAGAGCCACAAACCGCTTCTTGAACAAGCAAGGAAAAAAGAAAAGAAATCGAATGCCGGAGCCAAAAGATTTGATGTTGTCCTTTTGTTTAAAGTTCTCATTTTTCAGTCGCTTTACAACTTGGCAGATGAGGCCATGGAGTTTCAGATTCTCGACCGTTATTCCTTTTCTCGATTTCTCGGACTTCATGCTGTCGGCAAGGTGCCCGACGCTACAACAATCTGGAGATTCCGTGAGGACTTGACCAAAGCTGGTGTGATGAAAACTCTGTTTTCTGAATTTGCGGCATAAAGCATAAACAGCATAAAGGGGACAGATTTATTTTTTGAGACGTTTGACATTGTCAAAATACAGGCTAAACTTACATCATGCCAAGAAGATCAAGAGTTGTCCTAGCCAGTTACCCACACCATATTGTTCAAAGAGGTCATAATAAACAGCCTGTCTTTGCCAGTGATGAAGATTACCTTTATTATCTCAATAATTTAAAAGAGTGGAAAACAAACCTGGACTGTAAGGTCTGCAGCTATTGTTTAATGACAAGCCATGTTCATCTCATCATCAATCCCGGGGAGAGAGAGGAGAACCTTGCACAGTTGATGAAACGAGTTGCAGGGCGGCAGACAAGATATGTCAATAAACTGGCAATTGACTGGTGATGGTAAGTTTGTGAAAGATGTAGCTGAAAAGCTGGGTCGAAGGATTGAGCTGAGAGGGCAAGGAAGGCCAAAGAATGGTGAGAAATAAATCTGTCCCCTTTTTCTTCTGTCAGCAGCTAGCTGACCTGAACGGAAGAAAGTGTCAATATTTTTTTTGTGGCCCGGAGTTATCATGAAAAACTATATACTAACTGGTTAGGCCCCGTGCAGCCTATAATCGCCTGCCACGGTTTTTTTTAACTACTTGCCAAAAAGGAGGAAACTTTGATGATCACCACCACATGCAGTTCAATTCATGATGGGCGCATTTCGCTGATGTGCAAGACCATGAAAAAAGCAACCACCTGGTTTATCGCCGCGTTCGCGTTGGTGTTCGCGACTATTGCGATTCCAGTCCACGCTCAGGATCAGCCCAAGCCTGGCATGAAGCCGCCCGCGCTGTTCCTCGAGGACACTAGTCCAAAGGGGCTCGTACCAACGGTGGAGGCGTTCAAGGAGTCGGTCAAAGCCGCCGGCTGGAGCATCCTGGGGGTCACCAATATGGCCGGAATCCTGTCCGAGAGAGGCTTCACATTGCACCCGGTACTGGTATTAGAACCCTGCAGCGGTAAATACAGCGCCGAATTGCTGGCGCGTGATGAGACACGCTTTGTCGCCTCGATGATCCCGTGCCGGGTTGCGATATATCAGACGAGCACCGGGAAGGTCGTGATTTCGCGGATGAACTCGGTCGCCATGGCCGGCATGATCGGGGGTCCCGCAGGTGTTACCATCAAGAAGGCAGGTGAGGAAATGGAGCTGATTATCAAAGCAACCCTGAAAAAGCTGCAACCATGACCGCTGTTTCGAGCGGCACCGCTCCATCAGCCGCATGCGCAAATTTGGTGCGAAGTAGAATTAGTGCCTAACGAATAAGGTTAGATTTTGAGAGCGCAGCGAACCAAAATCTGAACCGTTTGTTGGACAAGCCCGGTGGTCCTCTATAGAAAAGAGCTTTTTGGTGTTGAGGGGTTGAATCAGGCGGTGGGGTGACAGGAAGGAGGAAAATGCCGCTGGAATGTTCGTTGCGATGGATTTTGGTGCAGCATCATGCTGTTTTATCCTGATTTACGGTGTTTTTTGGGCGCAAGTGTC
>SJBG01000011.1 GCA_004332195.1 Desulfobulbaceae bacterium | reverse complement strand
AAATTAGCTATTTTGTTCGAGTTTACGGCACGTAAAAAAAATGGTTGACCGATGCCGGTCAACAAGGGAACTTATTACCGCAGGCATATGGTTGATATTCCGAGGATAATTTTTTGAGCATAACGCAGAAATCGAGGCGGTTGCCGACAAAAGAGCAATTTTTCAAGGTGGCCATTAGTTTAGTCGGCTTGGACCGGACCGGCCTAGCCCGCTTGGAATCGTGTTTAGGGAAACAGATGATGATCGAAAGAAGCATTAGAAGAGGAGAATTATTTTAATGAACATTGCACGTTCGCAGGAGTTGTTCGTTCAGGCCCGCCGATATATGCCCGGTGGAGTAAATAGCCCGGTGCGGGCCTGTAAGTCGGTCGGTTGTGAGCCGGTTTTCGTTGAACGGGCCGCCGGGGCCAAAATTTACGATGCCGACGGCAACGAATATGTCGATTTCGTTTGTTCGTGGGGCCCGATGATTTTAGGTCATAATCACCCGGCGGTAGTGGCGGCCATTAAAGAGGCCCTGGCGGCGGGCACCAGTTTTGGTGCGCCGACCTCAAGCGAAATCGAGTTGGCTCGGCTGGTAACCGCCGCTTTACCCTCGGTGGAAAAGGTTCGTTTCGTCAGTTCCGGGACTGAGGCCACCATGAGCGCGGTGCGGCTGGCTCGGGGTTTCAGCGGTCGGAGCAAGGTTGTCAAGTTTGATGGTTGTTACCACGGACACGCCGACAGTTTCCTGATTAAGGCCGGCAGTGGGGTGATCACCCTGGGGATTCCCGGCAGCCCTGGAGTGCCCGAAGACATCGTTAAAAACACCATATCCATTCCTTACAATGATTCGACGATCCTGGAGCAGACCCTGCGCGACCCCGAACTTGATATTGCCTGCCTCATTATCGAGCCGGTCGCCGGCAACATGGGGGTGGTGGCCCCGGCCCCCGGCTTTCTTCAGCTCGCACGGCAACTGACCTCGGAGTTGGGAATCATCCTGATCTTCGATGAGGTGATTACCGGTTTTCGCCTGGCCCTGGGCGGGGCCCAGGAATATTATGGAGTGCGACCGGATCTTACCTGTCTGGGTAAAATTATCGGGGGCGGCTTGCCGGTGGGGGCCTACGGCGGCAAAAAGGAAATTATGGATCAGATTGCGCCGGATGGTCCGGTTTATCAGGCCGGAACTCTGTCGGGCAACCCACTGACCATGGCGGCTGGGGCCGCTACCCTGCGTGAGCTGGGTCGGCCGGGCTTCTACCCCGAACTGGAGAAAAAATCGGCCCGTTTTGCTGCTCAATTGGCAGAGCTGGCCCATCGTTACCTGCCGGGGCAAACCACGCTGAATCGAGTGGCTTCGATGATGACCACTTTCTTCACCCCCGGACCGGTAAGCGACCATTCTACGGCGATGCAGGCCGACACTGCCCGCTACGCCGCCCATTATCGTCATATGCGCTCTCGGGGAATCTGGTTGGCCCCGGCCCAATTTGAGGCGGCTTTTATCTCGGCGGCCCAAACTGAGACCGATCTGTCCCGAGCTCTCGATCAAACTGAATGGTCATTCAAAAATTTGCGGAATCAATAAAAAAGCCATTGACTTTCAGGCTCCCCCTTGATAGATATAAAAAAATTTACGGCCTTTATGAGGATTGATTCATTGTTGGCCTCACGATCAGCTGAATCTTTGGAGCGAGATTAATGGCTGGTGAACGACAGGAAGTGTGGAAGTTGCTGGCCGTCTTCAGCACTGTTGGCATGACCGTGGTTTTTTCGGTCTTTATCGGCTTGGGGGTCGGCTACCTGCTTGACCACAAGCTGTTTGACGGTCGCACCGCCCCATGGTTTACTCTGATCTTCCTGGCCTTGGGGGTCGTAGCCGCTTTCAAGAATCTATATGCCCTGAGCCAAAGAAAGGACTTATGACCACGATAATCCAAGGGGCAGTAAATGGTGAACGAAGAGCAAACCGATATCCCTTTAAAAAGGGTAGAGCTGGTCAGCTATCTGATTCTGTCGGCTTTCGGACTGGCGGGTTGGTTAATTCTGTCTTCCCTGGCTGGTATTTCGGTGTTGGTCGGTGGCTTGATGGCGATTCTAAGTTTCCAGTTGATGAGGAGGGGTGCCGCACGTCTGGCCCTTGATCCCGACCGGCAGGGAAAGTTCTGGTTTATACTGAAATCTTTGGGGCGGTTGGTAGGGCTGGGGACGATCCTTTATTTTCTGATCCGCTATCAACATCTGCATATCCCGGGCTTTTTGGTGGGGTTGACTACGGTGCAGCTCGGTATTATCCTGACTGCCGTCAGTAAGCTGAAAAGACTTTTAGCGTAAAGGAGGTATCATACGACGGCTTATGGAACGTCCAATTTATTTCCTCAACGTAATTCTCGAGAAAATCTTTGGTTTACCGGTGCCTTATTATTTGCCGGAACCTGGTAATTTCTGGGATTCTATCCAACTGCTTGCTCCTCATGTTACCTACACCCTGCTGGTAATGCTGTTTTTGATCGCTATTCCTAAGTTGACCATGGGCGGTAAGCCGGAGATGGTCCCGGGGCCCGGTCAGAGTTTTTGGGAGGTGGTGATCGGGACTATTGAGGACTTTATGGCTGAACATATGGGCCGCGAAGGGGCCCGGATGATGCTTCCGCTGCTGGCCACCCTTGGACTTTTTATCCTGGTCAGCAATTTGATTGGCTTAATCCCCGGCCTTTTTTCGCCTACCAAAAATCTTAACATCACCCTGGCCATGGCTCTGATCGTGTTCGTTACCACTCATCTGATCGGGATCAAATATCATGGGGTTGCTTACATTAAACATTTCCTGGGGCCGGTGCCGGTACTGATGCCTCTGATGCTGCCTATTGAGTTGATCAGTCACTTGGCCCGGGTTTTGTCCCTTTCCGTTCGTCTTTTCGGCAACATGTTTGCCAAGGATACCCTGGCGGTCCTCATTTTTATTCTGGCTGGCGCCTACTTTGCCCCGTTGCCCATTATGATGTTGGGGGTGATGGTGTCGTTTATCCAGGCGGGGGTTTTTGTCATGCTCAGCATGCTCTATTTTGCCATGGCCATGGAAGATGCCCATTGACGATTAAAACGGACAGTAGATGTTCGCCAGAGCCGCCTCATCTTTGCCCATTTCGGAGTCTCGCATGCTCGCTTGCCCGGCCTTCTTAATAGAGCAAAACTGTGTTTCGAAATCTCAGGTAAGCGCAGGCTCTAAATGAACGAAGCTGAGGCTCTGGTAGACTTTTACAGTTCTGAATTTCGCTGAATTTAATCGCCCCGGTGGACTATTACCCGGTGGCAAAGTGTCGGTTTTTGTTGTGGTGGCAATTTGATGGTAAGGATGAAGGCCGCTGGTTACGAATAAGACTTGCGACGTTTTTTGCGGAAGATCAACCTGCACTCAATCAATCCCTTATGAAGGAGAAGAAAGTATGAAAAAGTTGGGAGTAGTTGCCCTGTCGGCCCTGATGGTTCTGGGAATGTCTTCAGGGGCTATGGCCGCCGAGGGTGACGTCGCGCTGACTATCGGGATAATCAGCATCGCGGCCATCCTGGGCGTTAGCATTGCCGCTATAGGCTGTGGTTTCAGCATGGCGGTGATGGTCTATAGTGCCTGTTCCGGAATCGCTCGGAATCCGGAAGCATCCGGCAAGATCACCGTAGCCATGATTCTTGGTATCGCGTTTGCCGAGTCGCTGACCATTTTCACCCTGGTTATCGCACTGATTTTGCTGTTCGCGCACCCCTTCGGCCACCTGTTGGGGGTATAAGCCGATCGCTTAGGCGATGGTTGCCGGCAGCCCTGCTTTGTCCGATACGGTAAGGCCCTGGATTTGGGGTCTTACCGTTTTTATTTGGGCTACCAAAATCCAGCGAACTTATTGGCTCTCTTGCTTACCGGGGGGCGCGCTTGGTGGGTGCCAGGCCCCGAAAACTGACGGTTGGTTGGTGTCAACGAGGGCCAATGCCTGGCCGGGTCGTTGATTTCCGGGCAAATTAGCGAGGCCCGCTTTACGATTTGGTGAGGGGCATCGTTAGCCGCCCAGTTTTTCCCTTAACTCCTTACTGACTTTAAAAAATGGCAGTTTTTTGGGGTTGACCCTGATTTTTTCTCCGCTCTTGGGGTTGCGACCGTAGTAGGCAGCGTAATTCTTGACCACAAAGCTGCCAAAGCCCCTGATTTCGATATTGTCGCCATTGGCCAGGGCCTCAGTCATCGCCTCTAAAATCGTATTGGTGACATCTCCTGCTTCTCGGTCGGGGATGGTCGCAGTCTGGGCCAGAGTTTTAATAAGTTTTGACTTGTTCATCGCTCTTCTTCCTTAATTTTTTTTAAAAAAAACGGTAAAATCCAACACGATGCGCCATTTTAATCGCATCAACGAGAACAATGCAAAGAATATTTCAACAAGAATATTTCAATTAAAAATGAGACGGATGTCATCCCCGCTGAGGTAACGGTACTTGCCCAGCCCCAGTCGTCCCAGTTGGAGGCCGCCGTAAGCCGTTCTTTTTAGGCGCAGGACCGGGTGATTGATGGCCGCAAACATCTTGCGAACCTGTCGTTTGCGGCCTTCGTGGATAATAATTTCCAGGGTGGTGGCGCTAGGGGTGCGGGTCAGAATGCTGATCTGAGCCGGCCAGGTATACCGTCCCTCCAAAATAATCCCATCGCGCAGGGATTGCAGAGCCTCAGGCGACGGATAGCCCCGGACCTTGGCCCGGTAAGTGCGGTTGATTTGCTTACTGGGATGCAGGATGTATTGACTCAGGTTTCCGTCGTTAGTTAGCAGCAGAGCGCCCTCGGTTTCCAGATCAAGGCGGCCCACGGGAAACAGGCGCGGGGCGGTTGGGTCGAGCAGGTCAGTCACGATGGGGCGACCTTGGGGGTCAGCCATGGTAGTCAGGTAGCCAGCCGGTTTATTGAGCAACAAGGTGATGGTTTGGGACGGGCGGCAGACAGGCCGGCCGTCAAAGGTAATGGCTTGTCGCGCGGGATCAACCAGCGCACCCATTCGTTCAACCCGCAGGCCGTCCACCATAACCCGGCCTTGAGCAATGTACTCTTCAGCCTTGCGGCGCGAGGCGATACCGGCCTGGGCTAGAATTTTTTGCAGTCGTTCAGCATTGGCCATGGGCGTCTAGATATTGTAGTCTCCGCGGTGGTATTTAGCGGTTGCCAGGTAGGAAACGGAGGCAACTTCCTCCAAGATTTTGCTCAACGGGTCTTGACTTGGCAGTCTTTCCTTTAAACTTAGCATGGCCACCACGTTGTTTTCCAGAGCGCTGATATAAGGTTCCAGCTCTTCCACCTTGAGCGCGGTGTTGCCCAAGGCCGCACTGAATGAATCGAGGGTGGCAATAGTGGTTTGGGTGATCCCCAGGCTTTCCAGGCGCAAGTGGGCCGAAGTTGTGACGTTTGGGATAGTAGCGGCGTTAACCGCGGTGGCGGAATTAGTGGCTGTGGCCCCCCGCAGATGACTCTGTAGGATGGCAGCGAAATTGGTCCCGCCGGCGGGTGAAGAGTCACTGCTTTGATTTCGGCCGGCTATGAGCGGTGATTGCGAAACGTCGGAGATTTTCATCAGGTCCCCCTTCTGCCTGCATTAGGTTAAGGTTGTATTTAACACTATACCTTGTCGGGTGCCCGGTCGTCAAACATGAAAAAAAACTAACAGATCCAAGGGCGCACTCAGAAACAACTTCACATTTTGGGGCGCCGATTCATCATCCCTTTTTGAGGATTTCACCATTGGATTTCATTTGATAGGCGCCGATGCCAATTTTCATGGTGGAACTAACATCGCGTCTTATTTCCTCAAGTTGTAAACGTAAGCCAAGACCTCGGCCACGGCCTGAAAGAGGTTTTCAGGAATGCTTTCGTTGATTTCCACCGTCTTATAAAGGACCTGGGCCAGGGGTTTGTCTTCAACCAGCGGCACTCCGTGCTCCTTGGCGATTTCCCGAATTTTCCCGGCCACCTCTCCGGCCCCCTTGGCCAGCACTTTGGGGGCCTTCATGGTCAAGGCGTCGTATTTGATGGCCACCGCCAGTTGGGTGGGGTTAGTGATTACCACGTCGGCCTTGGGGACCTCGCTCATCATCCTCTTTTTGGCCATCGCCAACTGGATCGAGCGAATCCGACTTTTGAGGTGCGGATCGCCCTCGCTCTGCTTGGTCTCATCCTTCATATCTTGTTTGGTCATCTTCATCTTTTCCGTGAATTGCCAGTGCTGGAAGGCGTAATCGAGGGCGGCGATCAGAATAAGGACCAAGGCGCATTTAAGAGCAATCCAGAAAGATGTTTCCATGACAAAGAGCATGATGGGATAAGGAGCCTTATCCATCAATGGCAGGATGGCATCGATGGAATGGACGATCTCTCGGTAGACGATATAGCCCACCAGACCTAGTTTGATCATGGATTTTATGAAATTGGCGGCAGCTTGTTTAGAAAAAAGCCGACCGAAACCCTTGATGGGATCGATTTTTTCCAGCTTGGGGGTGATTGTCTCGGTGGTGAACAGCACGCCAACCTGGAAATAGTTGGCCAGCAGGGCGGCGATTAAAACGGTGAGCATCAACGGCCAGAGCAAGGTGAACATCGACAGCATGGCCTGCCGGAAAATGGCGGTCATATTGCCGGGAGTAATTTGCAGATCATGGAGATTTTCGAGATAGAACTGCATCATTCCGGCAAACTCTTTGAACATGTACTCGCTGATGAAGTAAAGAACAATTATTCCAGCCAGCAACCCCGCCGCTGAGGGAACCTCGATGCTCTTGGCGATATCCCCTTTTTTGCGGGCGTCCAGTAAGCGACGTTCGGTGGGTTTTTCGGTTTTATCCTGTCCAGCTTGCTCTTCTGCCATAGCTCAGGCCTTGTTGTCAAACACCTGGGGATCGTAACTTTTACCGGCTCTTTCGGTTTGCCCCCTTCCTGCTTCCGCGTTATTTTGCAGCCTCAAATAGCAAAATCTCAAATAGGCTGCCCGTTTGTTTTCGTTGTATTACCCTAAACCGGCGACGATGCGGGGGAGCAGCCGACCCAGCATTTCGAAGCGAGCGATCAGCAAAGGGGCAAGATAGCCCATCGAGAGGCCCGCGAAAAGCAAACCCAAAGCAATGTTCAGCGGCATGCCCACAATCAGCACCGGAATCTGGGGCACGACTTTGGCAATTATTCCCATACCGATGTGGGAAAAAAACAGGACTGCCATGGCGGGGGCCATGATCATCACCGCCAGAACGAACATTTGGAGTGCCCCGTTCATCATGGCCTCGTACGTTAGTTGACCGATCAGGCCCAGTTGGCCCGGCCCCACCCAATGGTAGCTCTGAATCATCGCCGCCAGAAAAATGTGGTGGCCATCGATGGCCAGGAAAATCAGAATGGCGGCGATGTTCCAGAGCATGCCCACCAGCGAGACTTGCGTGCCGAACTGGGGATCCATGACGCCGGCTATCATCATCCCCATCTGAATTCCTACTATCTGGCCGGCGATTTCCACTGCGGCGAAAATAAAGCGGGTGAACAGGGCCAAAATGGCGGCCAACGCCACTTCCCGGGCCGCAAAAATGGCGAATCCTGGAGGCGTAATCGGCAGATCGGCAACAGTTATCGGCGCCACCGGGGCAATCACCAGGGCGATGGTCAGGCTCATCAGGATCCTGACCTGAGCCGGGACTCCGCGAGCCCCAAAGACCGGCATCAGAAAGAGCAGCGGGCCGACTCGGATCAGTACCATCAATACCCGCATGATATGGTCAATGGTCCAGTTGAGCAGGGCCGGATCAACCATGGTTGCCTGGTTCTCCCTATTACCCTCCCCTGACCAGCTCGGGAATGCTGATGATCAGGTTGTGGGTGTAATCTACCATTACGATGATCATCCAGCTTGCAAGCAAGAGAATGGTGATAAACACGGCAAAGATTTTGGGCACAAAGGTCAGGGTCATTTCCTGGATTTGCGTAATCGCCTGGAACAGAGCGATGACCAGGCCTACCGCCATGCCAACTCCCAGGATGGGGCCGGATATGAGCAAAGTCATTTTTACGGAATTTTGGATGAGTACTGCCACATCATTCGGACTCATGAAACCTCCTATACCCCAAAGCTTTTGACCAGCGAACCGACAATCAGGTACCAGCCGTCCACCAGGACAAAGAGCAGAATTTTAAAGGGCATGGCCACCATGATCGGCGGCATCATCATCATCCCCATGGAGAGCAAAACGCTGGAAACCACCATATCGATAATCAGAAAAGGAAGAAACAGGATAAAGCCGATGGTGAAGGCGGTTTTGAGTTCACTGATCATAAAGGCTGGGATCAGAATGTGGGTGGGGACCTCGCTCTGATTTTGCGGGCGAGAAGCCTGGGCCAGGCCCAGAAAAAGTTCCAGATCTTTTTCCCGGGTCTGCCTGAACATGAAGGCGCGAATCGGTTGGGCGGCGGTCTGCAAGGCCTCCTCAATCCCGATTTCCTCGGCCATGTACGGAACCACCGCCGTCTTGTTGATTTCGGCAAAAACCGGGGCCATGATAAACAGGGTCAGGAACAGGGCCAGGCCGATGAGTATTTGGGTCGGCGGCGTTTGTTGGGTACCGAGAGCGTGACGGAGAAAGGAAAAGACCACAATCAATCGGATGAAGCAGGTCGTCATCAAAAGGATGGCTGGGGCCATGGAAAGGACGGTTAAAATCAGCAGCAGTTCGATGGCCATCGAGACCTGCCTGGGGGTAGTGGCCTCCTCGATTCCCAGTTGCAGAGTGGGCAGAGGAATGGCCGCAGCCGCGGTCGGGAACAGCGACAGGGCAGGAAAGACGGCGAACCCGGCAATCAAGATGGGTCGGATGCATGAGGAAGATCGAAGTTTAATTGCCATATGTCTACTTCTTCCTGTTGGTCCTAGCGCCACGTTTGATCAGGCCGGAGAGGATACCGGCAAATCCGTCTGCGGTCCCCTGGTTGGGGATCTTTGGCTGTTTCAGGGCCAGCATGCTACTCCTGATTTTTTCGTGGTCCAGGCGGGCCAATAAGTTGATGTCCTGCTCGCCGACGCTGACCAGAAAGTATTCCTCGACTGCCGCCACCACCGCTAAATGTTTTTTCGGGCCCAGGGAACGGGTGGCCAACACCTTGATTAATTCTTCCTGTCCCGACAAGCCCCGGTGAAATCCGAGTTTTCTCACGACGATGGCAATCAGGAGCATCAGGCCGATAACCAGGGCCAGGGCGCCGACGCCCTTGACCAGGGCTTTAACCGGCGAAAAAGGGTCGCCTTGGTCGACCAGTGGCCCGGAGCTTGGCGGTGGGTCGGGGGCCCAGGGATTATTATGTTCAGGGCTGATGGTTGCCGGGTTATCGGGGGCGGATGAGCTACTCTCGGCATTAGATGTGGTCGCCGGGTTAGGCTGGGCCGCCGGGTTGGCCTGAGTCGCCATCGCCGGATTTGTGATCGCGGGAGTTGCGGATTCATGCTGGTCGCCTGGCGTCGCCGATTGATCCCCTGGCGGCGGGATTTCGCTGGCCGCAATGCCGATTGGGCTGGCAAGTGCGATCAGCATCCAGAGCAAAGTTCCGGTCAATAAAGTCTGGCGTGAGGACGTATTAAGCATAGGATGGTTAGTTATGATCGGCGATGAGATTTTAACTAATATTTTTGATGCGGTCGGCTTGGCTGATGATTTCCGTCATCCGAACTCCGAAGTGCTCGTTGATAACCACCACTTCACCTTTGCCCATCAGCTTATGGTTGACGAAAATGTCCACCGGAGTGCCGGCGACCCTATTCAGTTCAATGACCGAACCCTGGGTCAGGTGTAACATCTTGTTGATGATCATGCTGGTTCGGCCCAGTTCGACGGAAACTTCCAAAGGGACATCCAGGAGGAAGTTTAAATTCCGGTTGTCGGTTTGACCGTCTCTGCCAGCCTTTAATTCGTTAAAGTTGGGGCTGTTATCTTTTTGCTCGGTCAAGGCTGTCGTCCAGTCGTCGCCCGCCGCCCCTTTATTGGCGTTTTTTTCGTCGACCATGGTTCACTCTCCTTTTTTTGCTTGCATTGTTTATCATCCGGTTGCTCCGGCAGTTGGCAGATCGACTGGAAAAGGGTGCTGGCCGTTTCAGTCCCGATTTTGGTCCAGAACCTTTTTCTTGATCTGCACAGCGTTCTTGCCCCGGTGGACTCCCGGCATGGCCATATATTTGCGGATGCCACCCACGAATACCGGCAACTGCTCGTCGGTTCGGCGGTCTAGTTGAATGGTGTCGCCCACCGCCAAGTTGATGATGAATTGGGCCGGAACGATGGTTCGCCCCAGTTCCACTTTGATTTCCGTCTCAAGGTTTTTGATGTTTTCGGTGATGATGCGCCGAATCAAAATATCCTCATCGCTCTGGTAATGCTGAAAAGATGTTGCCAGTTTGCTCTTGATCGATTCCAGGTTGTTGAGCGGAATACAGGTGGTGATACTGCCGATATCTCGGTCCATATCGACATCGTAACGGTTGATGATGACCACGTCTTCGGGTTGACAGATTTTGGCAAATTGAGGGTTGATCTCGCTGCGGATATACCGCACCTGCACGGGTTGTAAAGAATGCCAGGCTTTTTCCAGCTGGACGAGCAAGAGGTCGACTACCCGGCGGATCAGACGTTGCTCGATGGTAGTGAAATCGCGACCCTCGATGCGGACACTGCGGGTGCCACTGCCGCCCAGAAAACTTTCTACCAGGATAAAGACCAGACGGGGTTCCAGGACGATGAGGGCGTGACCGCGGAAGGGGAGCATCTTGAATATCTGGAGGCTGGCGGGCAATGGCAAGGTGCGGACGAAAGCCCCGAAACGCTCAAGTTTCATGGGGACGGGAGTGATGTCCAGAATTCGGCGCAGGGAGGCGGATAGAGCGTTGCGCACCGTCCGCAGGAAGGCGTCGCTGATCGCGTCCAGAGTCGGCATTTTAACCTGGACGATGCGCTGCTGCAGGGTGAAATCGTAGGGGGTTATACTTATGGCGTCGGGATCAAACGCCTCTTCAGGTTCTTCGATGTCGCCGCCGGCAATGCCTTTGAGCAGGGCATCGACTTCGTCTTGAGTGAGAACTTGTTCCATGGGTTATTGCACCACGAATTCGGTGAAGTAGATATTGCGGACTCGATCTGGTCGCAGAATTACATTGAATCGGGCCAGCAACTCTTCTCGGATGCGGATTTTTCCTTCATGGGTCATAACCTCCTCAAAGGAGAGGGCGGTTAGCATCATGATGACGCTGTCTCGCAGCCTGGGGGTAGCCCGCTGGGCTCTTTCCACTGCCGTAAGATCATTGAGTTCAATTTTAATCTTGATTCGCAGAAAACGTCGACCGGCAGGGTCCGCCAGGTTTAAGACAAATGGCTCCAAGGCGAAAATTTCACCGATGGCGGGAGGAAGCCCAATGACCTCTTGTTCTTCGGTGGGGGCGGGGGCCAGGATAGTGGTATAGACGAAAAAACCACCGCCGCCCAAAAACAACAGGACCACCGCGATGATGAAAAAAACGAGCCTGCTTTTTTTTTTCGGCGTCTCTTTGGTGTTTTCTTCGGTGTTTTTTTCCTGCGCCATGACTAACTTTTCCATATTCCGATCGGTGATTACCGACCGTTCGCTTTTGGTCTTGGTGATGACGGTGTCTGGGCCGGTAGATGGTTTGATCTTTGAGATTACGTTGTTCTGCAAAGAGCGTGCCATTTTATGATAAGATCGACAATCTACCGTTGCTTTGCACGGTATTCAATGGTTTTTTGAAGATTTCTCGAGGATTTTCCCGGGAATGCTGGGGCTTCAACCACAAATCTTGATTCTCCGACCGACGATCGTCGGTGCTGGAGTGTCATTTTTTTGAACAGGGAGGCGGCCGCCGGTTAGATGTTTGAAAAAGCTGTCAGCTAACAGCTTACAGATGATTAAGTTAATCGTTGTCAACTTTATTGGGATAGTCGGGCGGTGGTTGGGGTGCAATGTATGGTAAGAGATGTACAAAAGGTGAGATCTGTGGTAGTAGTGCCCGTCCGTCGGCAGGAGCGAACCTTAAGCATGCACCTAAGACGCGACAATTTCAGGGTAAAAATGTTGGACTGGCGTAGCCGGGAGTCAAGAGCTAGGAGCTAGAATCCAGGGGGCAGGGGTTCGGTGAATGTGCTCTAATTCCTGCCCACCGCTTGCTGCCATGAGGAGCAGGCCCCGGTTCGCCCTCGACGGGTAAAAATTACAATGGGATGTATAATATGAGACAGACGGTAACGGAAAAAATTCTTGCCGCTCACCTGGTGGCCGGGGAGTTGGTTAAGGGCCAGGAGATCGGGATTCGCATTGATCAGACTTTAACCCAGGATGCCACCGGTACCATGGTTTATCTGGAGTTTGAGGCCATTGGAATTCCCCGGGTCAAGACTGAGTTGTCGGTCTGTTATGTCGATCATAACCTGATTCAATCTGATTTTCGCAATGCCGATGATCATCGCTTTTTGCAATCAGTGGCTCGCAAATTCGGCCTCTATTTCTCGCCGCCGGGCAACGGGATTTCTCATCAGGTACACCTTGAGCGTTTCGGTCTGCCGGGTAAAACCCTGCTTGGTTCCGATAGCCACACCTCCACTGGCGGCGGTTTGGGGATGCTGGCCATTGGGGCCGGGGGCCTTGATGTGGCCATGGCCATGGCGGGCCAACCTTTTTATTTAATGATGCCCCAGGTTTACGGCATCAGGCTGAGCGGCAAACTTTCACCTTGGGTTTCGGCCCGTGATGTGCTGCTTTTGGTGTTGCAGCGTTTATCGGTAAAGGGTGGAGTCGGTTGTGTGATGGAATATTTCGGACCGGGGCTGGCGAGCTTGTCGGTGCCCGAAAGGGCGGCGATTACCAACTTCGGAGCCGAACTGGGGGCTACCAGTTCGGTTTTCCCTTCTGATGCCAACACCCGGGCCTTTCTGGCAAGTCAGGGTCGGTCGCAAGGTTGGGTGGAACTGATCGCCGATGCTGACGCGGTTTACGATCACGTCATGGAAATTGACCTTTCGTCCATTGAACCTTTGATCGCTTGTCCCTCGTCACCCGATAAGGTGGTTGCGGTGCGGGAGGTGGCAGGCCGACCGGTGGCCCAGGTTCTGGTGGGATCCTGCTCCAATTCTTCTCTGCGTGATCTGATGGTGGTGGCCAAGGCCCTGGAAAATCGGAATGTCAGTCCCAATCTCAGCTTTGAAATCAACCCCGGCAGCCGTCAGGTACTGGAAAATCTCACCGCTCAAGGAGACATGTTGACTCTGGTTCGAGCCGGCGCTCGGGTCCATCAGGCCGGCTGTCTTGGCTGTATCGGCATGGGACAGGCCCCACCCACCGACACCATCTCACTCAGGACCTTCCCCCGCAATTTTCCCGGCCGCAGCGGGACCAAAGACGATCAGGTTTATCTCTGTAGTCCGGAAGTGGCGGTGGCGGCGGCAATCACCGGCAAGATCACCGATCCCCGCGATTTGGGGCCATACCCGATTTTTAGCCTGCCCCAGCGTTATCTGCCGGGTGATTCACGGATCGAGCCACCCCAGGATGAAGGTGAAGTGGCAATCATTCGCGGACCCAACATCGCCCCCTTCCCTGATTTTGCCCCACTTGCCGACAACTGGCAGGGTGAGGTGTTACTCAAGGTCGGGGACAATATCACCACGGACCATATCATGCCTGCCGGGGCCAAGATTTTGCCCTTGCGCAGCAATGTGCCGGCCATCAGTGAATTTGTTTATGAAACACTGGATCCCGATTTTGTGCGACGGGCTCGCGCCAGGGGGCCGGGCCTGGTGGTGGGCGGGGACAACTATGGCCAAGGCTCTTCTCGTGAGCACGCGGCTCTGGCCCCGCGCTACCTTGGAGTCGAGATCAAGCTGGTCAAGAGCTTTGCCCGGATTCATCAAGCCAACTTGATCAACTTTGGGATTATTCCTTTGACCTTCGTTGATTGGGCTGATTACGATCATTTTGAGCTCGGGGCGCAAGTACGGATTCCCGGGATTCACCAACAGATTGCCGCCGGGGCTGAAGTGTTGACGTTGGAGGTGGGTGAGCATCGCATTGTGGCCCGCCTGCATGTATCCTCCCGTCATCGTGAGGTACTGTTGGCGGGGGGCCTGCTAAACTGGGCGGCAACAACCCGACCATCGGGATCTGTGGTCAGCCGATAAAGCGTAACATCTGTCACTGGGGTAAAAATCGAGATCAAACGTAACTAACTGCTTAGGTGGATCCACCAAGCTGGCCTAACCATGTCCTGCAACTGTTAAGGCGTGCTCCATATTGGTTCGTTTGGGACTTTATAAGCATGCTTTGCTATTCAAGAAGGTCAAAACGGGACAAGATGGGGCGTTCAGGAACAGTTACGATCAAACAAAAAAGGCCCACACTAGTCGTGTGAGCCTTTTTTCAATTAATCAAGGCACCATAACTCCGCAGGCCTTGATGAGGTTTAGTATTGCCGGTTATAAGATTTCGAAGGTGCCATCCGGGTTAAAAAAAATGGCGGCGTCAAGATACTGAATGCCTTTAGGATTATCGTAGCCACCCCGGGTGGCGATGGCATGATAAACCCCTTCAGCCCGGGGGCCGGCCGTACAGTGGATGAGCACCCGAACGCCGGTGGGAACCTTCTTGATCATCTCATCGTAGTTGGCGTGGAACTGATCGTCGGGCAGGTTGATCGCCCCGGGAATGTGCCCGGCAGCAAATTTGTCAGCGCTGCGAACATCGAGAATCGCCACTTCTCTGGGAGATGCGTTCACCAGCATGATGAAATCAGAGATACTGACCCTGCGCGGCAGCCCGCCGGGGGCCATTGGCAGCTCTACCGGGGCGGCTACCACCCCGCTGGGTTCGTTACCCCAAAGCGGCAAACCTGCTTTTTTCCATGCCGGTTGGCCGACGCTGTAGACCGCAACCCATTTGTAACCAAGTTCTTTGGCCGCTAAACTAGCGGCTCTATGGCTATAGGGTCAGCCAAGCCCCCCGCAATAAAAAACCAGACGAGTGTCGAGATCACGGGGCAGTAAGCCTTGGGCGGTTTCCCACTGGGCCCAGTCAACCAAGAGAGAGCCGGGGATGAATGATCGGCGATGCACCTTCATTGGTCGGGTGTCGATCAACAGGAATTTCTGGTCGGCAGCGGGGGTCAGCACCATCTTCTCGAGATAGGCGGTGGTAGTAATCAGATAACCGCCGGCGGCCTTCCAGCCGGGATCACCTTCATACCAGACTCTGATGTTGGTCACTCCGAGCCCTTGGGCGATCTTGGCGGCCTGCGAGCTTAAGGGACAGTGAAGTCCGCCGCAATAGAAGATAATCATCCGATCACGGGGCAATTTGTCAATGTTGGCCGCTACCTGGCCGGGGGGCATGTGGATGGCACCGGGCACATGGCCTTCCTCGAAGCGCCGCAGGGGCCGGGTATCCACCAGCAGAAAACTGGTATTCCTCTTCAGGGTTGGCTTGGTCAAAGGTTTGCCGCCGTAGACCTCGGCAAAAAGTTCTTTGATTTCGGCCGTGGTGATCCGCAGCTGCGGATCTTGGGGCACGTTTTTGGGTCCAGCCGTAGCCGCCGGGGTCCGCAGCGCGGTATCGGTGGCCTGCGCCTGCCCGCCGACACCAGCGCTACATGCCGCCAGCATGAAGCCAGTCAGGATCAGCGCCACCAAGTGGGCGAGATGCATCTTCAGTTTTCGCATCTTGTTGCCTCCTTTTCATCTTGGTTGATTGTGGGGAGCGGGATGCTCCGGACCGGGTCGGCCTACTCCGCGTAAGTCGGTCATAAGGTTGGGGTGCGCAAACTGCCTAGTTTATTCTGGGGATCTGACCAAAAAATGGGAGATCTTTTCTTTATGATTTGTGGGATATTTTACAGTTTTGTTTGTGTTTGTGTTTGTGTTTGTGTTTGTGTTTGTGTTCGTGTTTGCGTTTGGTTAATATCTTTTGCTGCTGATGTAAATTTTAACTAAATTTTAATTTTAGCTCTGACAGTAAAGAATTTGTAAACTGCTGTCAACATAAAAATCATCTCCGAAAAAATCATCCCCGAAGATCCGCGCTTTTTCAGGTTTGACCATTGATCTTTTGGTTTTTTTGCAGGGCGTACATTTTGGAAAAATCCCCCACCCGATGAAAGAGGGAGGCAATTTGGGTGAGCAGGGCCAAGCGGTTGCGCCGCAACCCTTTATCCTCGGCCATAACCATGACCTGCTCGAAAAACTGATCCACTGGCTCCTTCATCTGTAAAATTACCTCTAGGGCCTGGCGGTAGTCGCCGCGGTTGAGCAATGGTTCGGCGGTGGCCTCAACGCGGATCAGGGTCGTGGCCAGGTCCCGTTCCGCCGGCTCCCTAAGCAGGGCCGGATCAATGGGGGAGGGCTCGCGGTTATCCCGGTTTGCATCCGCGATGATGTTGTTGACCCGCTTGAAGGCGGCGGCCAGCAAGGAGAAGGCGGGGCGGCCGCTGACGGCCACCAGAGCCTCGATTCGTTGACGGCAATTGTTGAGTTCGTTAAAATCAACGCTGAGGACTGCCTCCACCGCCTCGGTTGGCACACCCTGAGCGATAAGGTCATTGGCAAACCGATCTCTGATAAATCCCAACAGGCGACTTCGGGCCTTTTCCGGTTTTTCGGTGAGTTGGTCGCCGTAAAGTTTCAAAGCAGCGTCAATCCAGGCGGCCAGGGGCAAGGGGATCTTATGGCCCAGTAGCAGGTGGATCAGTCCCAGGGCTTGGCGGCGCAAACCGAAAGGATCGGCAGCCCCCGTAGTTTTCAGTCCAATACCAAAACAGCCGGCCAAGCTGTCCAGACGATCAGCAATGCCCAGCAGAGTCCCGATCCGGTCCTTCGGCAGTTGGCCGCCGGCCCGCAAGGGCAGGTAGTGGCTATGCAGGGCCTCGGCCACCTCTGGGCTCTCGCCTTGACGGTAGGCGTAATCCCGACCAATCACCCCTTGCAGAGAGGGAAACTCCCGCACCATAAGGGTCAGTAGATCGGCTTTGCACAGTTCGGCAGCCCGGCGCATGATTTTCACCTGGTTTGGGGCAAACTCGTGGGCCAGATGGCTAGCCAGTTCGCCGATCCTGGCACTTTTGTCGGCCATGGTTCCCAGTTGGGCCTGAAAGATGATACCTCTGAGTTCTTTGGCCAGTACGGTCAGTGGCCGCTTTTGATCTTCGCTGAAGAAAAAGAAAGCATCCTCCAGGCGGGCCCGCAGGACCCTTTGGTGGCCTTTGACCCCAAGAGCAGAATCCTTAATCCGGGTGTTGTTCACCGCGACAAAACGAGGGAGCAGTTTATGATTTTGATCAGTTAGGGCAAAGTATTTCTGGTGTTCGCGCATCGAGGTAATCAGAACCTCTCGGGGCAGTTCGAGAAAACGCTCAGAGAAACTGCCACAGATGGCAAAAGGCGCTTCTACCAGGTTGGTATTTGTCTCCACTAATTCATCATCGGGGAGCACAATGCCACCGACCTCGGCAGCCGCTCGCCGGATTTCCATGGTCACCGCGTCGCGTCGCTCCTTGGGGTCGGCCAGAACCTGGGCTTGGCGTAAGGCGTCCAGATACGCGGTAAAAGAGGCGGTTTTTAAGGAAAATGGGGTCGGGTTCAGAAAACGATGACCCTGGGTCTGAGTGCCGGCACTCAGGCCTTCCAAGCTGAAAGCTAAGGGCTGGTCGGCGTAAAGAGCCAGCAGCCAGCGGAGCGGTCTGGCGAAATGGATGTTGCCCGTCCCCCAACGCATCGACTTGGGAAAGGGCAGAGTGGCGATCAGTTGGGGCAAAATTTCTGCCAGCAACTCGGGGGTTGTCCGCCCGGGCTGTTCAATCCTGGCCTGCAGATATTCGCCCTTGGAAGTTTGCACCACCTGTAGATCCTCCACTTTAACCCCTTTGGTCGCGGCAAATCCGTGGGCCGCCTTGGTGGGATTACCGACGGCATCGAAGGCTGCTTTCTTCGGAGGCCCGAGTACTAAAAACACCCGGTCGGGTTGGCGAGCGATCAGGCCGTTGACCCCTACCGCCAGGCGCCGGGGGGTGGCGACCGATCTGATTTTTGCAAAGGCCAGATCGCAATCTCTCAGCTTGCTGACCAATCCGTCCCGCAGGGCGGCCAGCGCGGGCATGATGTAGCCTGCCGGAATTTCCTCGGCGCCGATTTCAAAGAGCAGTTCGTGATCGTTCATGGTTTTACGTCATCTCTAGTGTTATTGCTCGCCCCGTTGACCGTGGCGAAGGTGGCAAATCCCGTCGCCAGGTTTTCCACTCGCACCGAAAACCAGCGAATATCCGGGTGCGCTCGCAGCTCTTGGCCCAAGGCCCGGGCCATGCTTTCCACCGTCAGGGAAGGTTTTCTGAGGTGTTGGTTTTGTTTGCGCTCGGAGCTGTGACCGGTTATCGCTTGCGGAGAAGGCCAGCAGAGGTCGTGTCGGGTTACTCTCGCCGCCAACTCGATAATTTCCTCAATCCAGACGAAACGGCGGAACCGCAGAGAAATATTGGCGGTTCCCCAATGACCCAGCGAGCGGGGCAGACCAGGACAATGGTCCGAGATCCGGGGAGGCGCGATGGGAATGCGGACATCTAAAGTCAGATCATCCTTGTCAGTCAGAGAGCCGTGCATTCGGCAATGATATTCACAAACTCCGATACCGACGATTTTGGGAGGTCCGTCTTTCGCTGATGATATCTGGGTTGGACCGAATTGCGCCGAGTCGTGGCCGACGCTTTCGGCAACGAAGTAAGGGAACTCTATTTCCAGGTGGGCCGCCTGGGCTTGCAGGTGTTCCTTCATCTTCCGAAGAATGTGGTGCACACTCTCAAGATTGATTTCGCCGTGAAACCGGTTGAGAATTTCGACAAAGCGACTCATATGGGTGCCCTTGAAGTGGTGGGGCAAATTAACGTACATATTGACCGTGGCTACGGTGCGTTGGATGCGCCGGGCGCGGTCTCGCACGGTGATGGGATAAGAGATGTTTTTGATCCCGACTTTTTTGATATTGATCTGGCGGTGATCCGCTTGACCCTGGATATCTTGCATATTTATTGTCTGAACGAAAAGTACTAAACCTAGGACAACTATTTAGGTTGGGCCACCAAATTGGCCCAACCAATGTCCCGTAACTGCTCAGGAGTGCTCCATCTTGGTTCATGTTGGGACTTCAAAGCATGCTTGTGCTATTTGAAAAGGCCAAAATGAGACAAGATGGGATGTTCCTGAACAGCTGCAACCTGGGCTTGCCAAGGGTTGCAACCTAAGCGGGGGCGGCGCCTTCCTCGCCTATTTGTAACCGGTGATGTGCCTGTTGACCGCGGCCTTGAGTTCGCCAAGATCGGCGGATTTGACGACGTATTCTTCCGAGGCCCAAGAGGCCAGATTGTGCTTGAACTCCTGGTAGGCGGAGCAAAGAATCACCGGGATATGGGGGCTGATCTCCTTGATCCGCCGTAGGGCCTCAATCCCGCTCATGCCCGGCATGTTGATATCAAGGATAATCAGATCAGGCTTGATAATGTCAAGGTGGGATAAGGCTTCTTCGCCGGTCAGGGCGGAGTGGGTCTCGTAACCCTCTTTCTCCAGTTCTTCTCGATAAAGCGGATGAAGGAACTCGTCGTCGTCAACCAGCAGGATTTTTTTCATGGTCCGTGCCCCTTGTTCAGTCAATTTTGGCTTCCCGGAGAAACTTGGCCGCTTCCTCAGGAGGCACCGGGTTGATGTAGAAACCCGAACCCCATTCAAAACCGGCGACCATAGTTAGCTTGGGAGTGATCTCGAAATGCCAGTGGTAGTGCTCCAAGGCCGTGGAGCGTAGAGGGGCGGTGTGCAGGACGAAATTGTAGGGCACATTGGGCAGGCAACGATCCAGTCGGCGCAGGCATTCGGAAAAAATTGCCGCCAGGTCCCGAAAGTCACGGTGTTCGGTATTGCAATATGAGAAGCAGTGTTGGCGGGGTAAAATCCACATTTCAAAGGGCGAACGGGGGGCAAAGGGGACAATGGCGATAAATTTGTCGTTGCTGGTCACCACCCGCAGCTCCTGTTCCAACTCCTGACGGATAATATCGCAAAAAACGCAGCGTTCCTTGTGGTGATAGTAAGAAAGACTACCGTCTAATTCCGAGATGATCATGCGCGGTAAAATGGGCAGGGCGATCAATTGAGAGTGGGAATGTTCGAGCGACGCTCCGGCGGCGGCCCCAAAATTTTTAAAAATCATCGCATAGCGGAAACGTTTATCCTTGCCCAGGTCCTGCAGACGATCTCGATAGGCCCAGAAAACTTGAACCATCCGCTCTGGGGGCAGGTAGGTGAATGTTTCAGTGTGATCCGGGGTTTCGATAATAACCTCATGGGCCCCGATTCCGTTCATTCGGTCGTAAAGACCTTCGCCCTGTTTGTTGAGTTCGCCCTCGATCACCAAGGCCGGATATTTATTGGGAACTACCCGCAGTGACCAGCCAGGCCGATTGGTTAGTCGGTCGGCGTGGTCGGAGTAGGCCAGAATCTCCGGCGGGGTGGTGTTCTCGTTACCCGAGCACAGGGGACAAAAACCACCCTTGACCTGATTGCTGTCGATGATAAAATCGCTGGGCCGCTTATCGCGTTCGGTGGCGATAATAATCCAGCGCCCGATGATTGGATCCTTACGCAGTTCCGGCATGATTAAATTACTGCTTGCCCTGGGCTTTTTCTCTGCTTTCCTGCATGGTTTTGCAAGCGATACATAAGGTGGTGACTGGTCGGGCTTCCAGGCGTTTTATCGAGATGTCGGCTCCACATTCCTCGCAAAGGCCATAAATGTCCTGATTGATCCGTTCGATGGCCTCCTTGATTTTGGTCAGTAATTTGCGCTCCCGGTCGCGGATTCTAAGTTCAAAGCTGCGGTCGCTTTCAGCGGTAGCCCGATCGGCGGGGTCGGGGTAGCTGTCTCGGTGGTCGGTCATCTCATTAATGGTTTTGTCCGCATCACTGAGCAACTGTCGGCTCAACTCTTCCAGTTTCTGGCGAAAGTAATCGCGTTTTTTCTGTTCCATTGTACAACTCCCTCGTAAAAGATCAGTTCATCAGCATCCCTCTTTGTCGACTCCGAATGAGCGAAGCTGAGGCGCTGGTAAACTTTTACGACTCCGAATTTTGTTAAATTTAATCGCCCGGGTGATCTATTATACTCCCTCAGGTGTTTAGGGCTTTAGGGGGAGCTTAATCTCGCCGGTAGGCGCCGCTTTTTCCGCCGCTTTTGCTAAGCAGACGGATGTTATTGATGGTCATTGATTTGTCCATCGCCTTGCACATGTCGTAGATGGTCAGAGCCGCCACTGAAACCGCGGTAAGCGCTTCCATCTCCACCCCTGTTTTGCCGACCAGGCCCACCGCTGCTTCAATTTCCACCGTTGCGGTTTTATCGTTGAGGAGAAAATTCACTGACACTTTCCCGATATTTAAGGGATGGCAGAGCGGGATCAAATCTCCGACCTTTTTGGCCGCGATGATCCCCGCCACCCTGGCAACCCCCAGGACGTCGCCTTTGCCTGCCTTGCCCGCCTTGAGCAAGGAAAAGGCCTCAGCCGTCATGGTGAGCTCGCCGGCGGCTACGGCCAGCCGGGCCGTAGCCTTTTTGTCGGTGACATCCACCATCCAGGCCTGACCAGCTTGGTCGAAGTGGCTAAATTTTTTGACGTCCTTATTCCGAATCTTCATTTATAGTTTTTTCGTAACTGCTCAGGAACATCTCATCTTGTCTCATTTGAACCTTCTCTTAAATAGCATAAAGATATGCTTCAAGTTCCCAAATGAACCAAATATAGAACATTCCTGAACAGTTACGGAACGTGATTGGGCCAATTTGGGGTCCCACCCAGATAGTTGCATTTTTTCTTTCTCGTAACCAGGCTTTCCTTATATGGCCTCGAGAGTTTTATAAATGAAAGAACTTTTTTAAAAAACCTTCTCCTTTTCTGTCACTTTCCTCATTGCCTTCTTCACTGGCGGCGAACTTGCGCAGCAATTCCCATTGTCGATTGGTGAGTTTGCTCGGCACCACCACCCGGATTTCGCAAGTCATATCTCCTCGGCTGCCGTTCTGCAGCCGGGTAACTCCTTGTTTTTTTAGAATAAATTGCTGTTCCGGTTGGGTTCCCGGAGGGATTGTTAATTTCTCCTTACCGTAGATGGTGGGTACTTCCAGAGTGCAGCCCAACGCAGCCTGGGTAAAGGAAATGGGGACAGTGCAAAAAATCTCGGCGCCTTCCCGGTGAAAAAAATTGTGGGGTTCCACCAGGATGATCACATATAGATCGCCCGATGGCCCCCCTCGCCGACCACCTTCGCCCTCACCGCGCAAACGCATGCGGGAGCCGCTGTCCACCCCGGCGGGAATTTTAATATTCACCTTTTTGCTGCGGCTGACCAAACCCCGGCCCTGGCAATCGTTGCAGGGCTCGGTGATCACCCGGCCCTGGCCGTGACAATGAGGGCAGGTGATCTGAACACGAAAGGGCCCTTGTACCTGGAGGACCTGACCCAGGCCGTTACAGCCTTGACAGGATTCCGGCTGATGGCCGGGGCGCAGTCCGGTCCCTTCGCAAGTCCAGCAGGTTTCGCCCTTGCTGATTTCTACTTCTTTTTCCACCCCGCGCACCGCTTCCACGAAGCTGATGTTTAAGTCGTAGCGCAGGTTGTTGCCGGGGGTCGGCTCCGGCTTGCGGTTTTTGGCCTGACGCCCACCGAACCCGAAAATATCACCGAAAATATCGCTGAAGCTCCCGAAAATATCCTCGTAGTTGCCGGGTCCGCGATAGCCGCTTTCGCGCAGGCCGGCCATGCCGTAGCGATCGTAGATTTTACGTTTTTCCCGGTCGCTTAATATCTCGTAAGCCTCAGCGGCGCTCTTGAAATTTTCCTCCGCTTCCTTGTTGCCGGGGTTACGGTCAGGATGGTATTTTAAGGCCTGCTGGCGATAAGCTTTCTTGAGCTCAGCTGTTGAAGCCCCGGAGGAAATCCCTAGGATTTGGTAGTAATCGGTATCTGTGCTTTGATGTTTGTGAGCCATTATCGGTCTTTACTTGTTTATAATTCGGCGATTTCCGGGGCGGTTGCCGGCGTTAGCGGCAATTTCTTGGCATCGATAGTCTTGGTGGCATCTGCGGACTTGGTGGTGTCTGCGGTTTTAGTACTTTTCTCATTACGTTCGCGCAGTTGTTGACCGAGAGCTTTGATGTTATCGAAGGTAACTTCGCCGCTGGCGATTTCACGTAGAGCGCATACTATTTCTTTATTCTTGCAGTGTTCGAGCAAAGGGGCGCCACGTCGGTGCTGCCTGACTCTAGCTATGGCGAGATGAATCAGGGCGAAACGATTTTCGTTGCCGATCCGTTGCAGGCAATCCTCTACGGTAATCCGCGCCATGTTTTCCTCCTGTTCTCCAAAAAATATGATGATACTATTAGCCAAGCCGTGGATCTATACTTGATCATAGCCGAAAGGTAAAGAGCTATTTTTACGTCCAGTTGTTTGGCATGAAATATGCAGAAATATCTCGATACCAGAATGGTCGCTGGGGTTTGGTCGGAACTTTCTTCCTCTCAGTGGCAAGACTGCTGGAACCAAACGGAACACTAAGATTAGAGAGGCGTAATGATGTTGCAAACGGGGAATATTATCCTCTTGCCGAAAAAATTGCCGGATTGCAAGATGACGCGAGCAGCCTGCGGGTTGCTGATGGTGCTTCTAGTCGGCGCTGGTTGTGCTTCCGGTGTTCGCCCCCCGCTGCTTGACGCCGACTTCCGCCTGGTTTCTTCTAAGCTGGGTTGGGGTCAGCAGCAAAATTATCTGCCGGTGGTTTACCCTGCCGCCTTCATCAGTGATTTGTCGCAGGAGAAGGATCCTTCGATTGATCCGTTCGGTCCTTTTAAGCAAGATAAAAAAACGTTGATGCTGCGAAAAAATGACGGGGCAATGCTTGTTTCCCCCTCGCTGGTCGGGACCTTGACGGCTTCGACTATCGCTTTGCCCGGGGCTTTTGACCAAGTCGCAGTTGAGAGCATGGTTGATGAGTTGCTGGCCACTAGTCGGGGTGAAATTCATGACGGTTACTCCGTGGCGGTAGCCACCCCGGTGAATCTGCGCAATCTTTATGCCACCTCTTCGTTTGGCCGAGTGTTGGGCGAGAGATTGTTGGGCGGGTTGCAACGGGCCGGGGTCGAGATGGTTGATGTGCGCAAAACTCCGGCTCTGCTTATCAGAGAAAGACATGGTGAGTTCGGGCTTTCTCGTGACATGGACAAGCTTTCTTTTGTCGTTGAGGCCCAGGCGGTGTTGGTTGGGACCTATACGGCGACGGCGAAGCGGGTACTGGTTGATCTGCGGATTTTGCGTAACCGAGATAATCGAGTGTTGGCTTCGATTCGTCGAGATTTCGCGATGGATAGCGAGATCAGCGCCCTGTTGAGTGATGAGGTCGTCCCCGCTGGTCCGGCAACGGTAGTGCCGGTTCGCTCATATCATCACCGATGATCGGGCAGCAAAAGAGTGCATCTTTTGTCCCTGACAGTAGCTGTTCCCTGAGAGGAGAGTTTGGTCGGAGTTTGTTTTTAAGGTGTGGATCAGTGGGGATGTTCGGATGGCGGTTGCTTTTTAAGCGGTTTCGTTTTGTGGTTTTTGCTGGATGTGATTTTTGCAGGGTAGCTTTTTTTTAGGGGACGGCATAGCAAGAGAAAGTGGCGTAAGGAGAAGAGATGAAGAGTACGCGTAGCTTATTGCTGCTGGCTATGGTTGGCTTATTGTTGTTGCCGGGGCTTAGCGCTTGCGCCAAGGGCCAGCCTACTCAAGCTGGAGTCACGATCCCGAGGGATAACCCCGATTTTTTTGGAATCGGTGATGATTTAGCTCGGCAGCTTATTAGCAATTATCGGCACGGAAGTCGACCGGATGGCATTCGGCTGATCCTTACCACCTTGGTGAGTCTGGATAATCTCGGGGAGACCAATCGTTTCGGTCGGACCGTAAGCGAGACCCTAGCCACTCAGCTTTTTCGCCGTGGCTTTGCCGTGGAGGAGGTGCGCAAAGCTGCAGTCCTGATGATTAAGGAGCCGGAGGGCGAACTGGTGCTTTCCCGAGATGTTTCCCGTCTGGCCCAGCAACATCAGGCCCACGCAGTGGTGGCAGGAACCTATGCTTTGACTCCGCAGACGGTGATTATCAATCTGCGCCTCCTGGATGCCGCCTCCCATTCGGTACTTTCCGTGGCCGGACTGAAAGTTCAGCGCAGTGCGGCAATCAATCATATGCTTGCCGCTGATTCAACCGCCGGTTTTATGGATAGTGCGCTTTCTGGCTATGAACGTTGACAATATAAATAATTCAGATTTTTTGCCCGAGGGGTATGCTGCTCAGGGAGGCTGCTAATTCGTGAAACTACTTGTTTGCTTACGGGCCTTTAGGAGCCATTTTCGGTCTTGGGGTTTGATTTTGCTGGTGGTGGCGACTGCCTGGTTGCTTTCCGCCTGTACGATTGGTCGTGGGGAGGTGAGCGCCACGATCTACGTGGCTCCGGTTAAAGGGGCTCCACTGGTGTATCTGCATCCCAAGGATCCGGAAAGATATAGGCTGGCCACGGTGGGGGTATTGCCCTTTCAGGTGCCGCCTAATCATGGACCGACCCAGGGGGCGGCTTTGGCCGGTCTTGTTCGGGATGTGCTGCTGGCCAAAGAGGTTTTTCCTCGAGTGCTGCAACTATCTGAAGTTTACGGAGGCTTTGCCGAAGCCATTGCCTTAGGCCGCCGAGCCGGCGTTGATTTGGTTCTGGCTGGACGTCTGCATCGGGCCCTGGATGCCACCGAACTGGGTGGCGCCCGGGCGGAAATGTCGATCCGCCTGATCAACGTGGAGACTGGTAATACCGTTTGGCATATCGCCCAGGCCATTGATCAACCGATGGACCATCACAATGTCGGGGCTTGGCGCCGGATCAGGGAGTCATTTTCGCCCCCGGTAATCCGTCCCTCTCGGGGGGCTCCGCCCCTGCCTAACATGTTGGCGACCATCGTTGCCGATATGGCCATAGTGATGACCGGAACAAAAGTCGTGCCCCGTTAGGATATTCGACAGTACCACACCTTCCAACACTACACCTTCGCCCCCGCTTCAGTACATTATTGTACTAAATTGACTTCTGGTGAGGTTGTCGGCTTTAGGCCACCTTGAAAAATTGCTCTTTCGCCCGATTTCTGCGTCATGCTCAAAAAATTATCCTCGGAATATCAACCATATGCCTGCGGTAATAAGTTCCCTTGTTGACCGGCATCGGTCAACCATTTTTTTTACGTGCCGTAAACTCGAACAAAATAGCTAATTTTTCAAGGTAGCCTTTAGTCGGCAAAGGGATTGCGCAACAACATGGTTTCCTCGCGTCCCGGCCCCACCGAGAGAATGCAGGCCGGGGTTTCGGTGAACTCTTCGATTCTTTTGATGTAGGCTTGGGCCGTAACCGGAAGGTCGTCGAGGTGGCGGGCGTGGCTGATATCCTCGCTCCAGCCGGAGAGATTTTCGTAAATTGGTTGTAGGTCCTGAAAACTTTTGGGGTTGCTGGGCATGGCCTCCAGACTTTTCTGACCGTGACGGTAGGATGTCGCCAATTGCAGGGTCGGATGGCCACTCAAAACGTCGAGTTTGGTGATGGCCAGGTCGGTGATGCCGTTGAGGCGGACAGCGTCGCGGGCGACGACCCCGTCCAGCCAGCCGCAGCGCCGAGTGCGACCGGTGGTGGCCCCGAATTCTCCACCCTTAGCCTGCAACTGTATCCCGGTGTTGTTAAAAAGTTCAGTGGGGAAGGGGCCTTCACCGACCCTGGTGGTGTAAGCCTTGAGAATTCCGATCACCGTATCGATGTGGGCCGGACCGAACCCGCTGCCGGTACAGGCGTTGCCAGCGATAGTGTTGGATGAGGTTACAAAAGGATAGGTGCCGTGGTCGATGTCCAGTTGGGTTCCCTGGGCTCCCTCAAACAGGATATGCTTGCCGGCCCGACGGCTCAAATCCAGGGCCGTTGAGACATCACCGACAAAGGGGGCCAGTTTTTCAGCATAAGCCATAAACTTATCGTAAACTGTAGCAAAGGTCAAAGGCTCCAAGCCGTAATGACTCAGGAGGAAATTTTTTTCTTCCAGGTTTTCCTGCAGCCGCTGTTTGAACAGTTCCCGATCGAGAAGATCGCTTAGCTTGATCCCGTGGCGCAAAATCTTGTCCCCGTAACAGGGGCCAATGCCCCGGCCAGTGGTCCCGATTTTGCGATGGGCAGTCAGTTTGGCCTCGCTGCCGACATCCAACAGTTTGTGGTAGGGCATGATCAGATGCGCTCGCTGGCTTAACATCAGCCGGGCGGGAGTGACCGGCAGGCCATGAGCGGCCAATTCATCCATTTCTTTGAGCAACACCGCCGGATCAATCACCACTCCGTTACCGATGAAGCAGCTTTTATTTTCGTAAAGAATTCCTGAAGGAATCAGGTGGAATACATATTTTTTGCCATCCACCACCAGGGTGTGGCCAGCGTTGTTGCCGCCTTGAAAGCGCACCACGCAGTCGGCGTACTCGGTGAGCAGATCAACGATTTTTCCCTTGCCCTCGTCACCCCACTGGGCGCCTACCACAATCACGTTAGCCATGAATTATTTTCGCTGGTTGCCGGTTAGTTATGATATTGAAATTCATCGCTGAAATCCACCGTTTGACCCCTGAAGCCGGGAAAAATATGCCAAAGAAACGCTCCACCGCCTTCGCACTGTTCATTCCCGCCCTAAACGACGGAGTTTTCTCGTACGTTAATCCGACTTGCGCCGATAAGTCAGTAGTTCGTTTCGGTAATTTTTTTTACGTGCCGTAAACTCGAACAAAATAGCTAATTTTTCAAGGTAGCCTTATATATCAGTTTAATTGGCTTGTCGTCGGAGTCAGATTAGCGTAGTCAATGGTCAGACAAAAGTCAATGTAAGAACTGAATAGCACTGGCCCCTTGACAATACTGAAAAACCCGGTATGCTGGCAGGGCCCAGGGGAATGAGGATGCGGGCGGACGTAGCTCAGCTGGTAGAGCACAAGCTTCCCAAGCTTGGTGTCGCGGGTTCGAATCCCGTTGTCCGCTCCAGTTTGCCTTTGTCAAGTTGTTTCCTTCGGATTTCAGAACCGCTTTGCGGCGGGGTTTTGCAAGTGGGCCACAAGCCCGCTTTTTTTGTTTGTTGTGTTTGTGCTTGTTTGCCTGTATGTGTTGGCGCTGATTTACCTGTAGTTTATGAACAGGCCGGGGACGACTTTGAGTAGAAATATTTGCCGGTAATCATGGAGCGGCGACTCGTCTTGCGTCGATTTTTCAGGTGAACCCTGTTTTAATGGAAAGAAATTATGCCTGAGGGAGAATCTGCCCTTGCATCCCGCTTGATTGAGCTGTTGGAGCCGGTGGTGATGGACTATGGGCTGGAATTGGTGGAACTGCAATTTCGTCGCGAAATGTCCGGTTGGGTGTTGCGCCTGACCGTTGACAGCCTTGATGATGGTGATAACGGTGATGATGCCGGAGTGAGCGGGGTTGGCATCAATGACTGCGCTCAGATCAGTCGCGAGGTCGCCAGCATCCTTGAGGTGGAAGATCTCATCAAACAGGCCTATCACCTGGAGGTCTCTTCGCCCGGGTTGGACCGACCATTAAAGCGAGAGCGCGACTTTGTCCGCTGTCGGGGAAAGCTGGCCAAGATAGTTAGTCAGGAAATCATCGATGGTCAAAATGTTTTCATTGGCCGTTTAGGCGAGTTGGTAAACGGAGAGATCACCTTGGCCTGCGATTCTGGTTTGACGCGGATTCCTCTGGCCGTGATCAGTCGGGCTAACCTGGTGGTTGAATGGTAGGCGATAATCCAGTTTTTCCGACGTCACTCTGCCTGGGGGTCGAAGGTCTGTTGATCGGTTGATTATAGGGTGAGTTGGCTGAGAAGTTGACTGGAAAGACCTTTTACATAATTGTATGGAGTTGACAGATGATATCGGAACTGAAAAGAATCATTGACCAAATCAGTCGCGACAAGGGGATTGAGCGTACTCAGCTTATTGAAGCCATTGAAGAGGCGGTGATAAGTGCGGCCAAGAAAAAATATGGCCATCACCGGGAAATCGAGGCTCGCTACAATGATGAACTGGGCGAAATTGAGCTTTTTCAGTTCCGCACCGTAGTGGACGAGATTAGCGATGAACAGACCGAAATTGTTTTTGCGGAGGCCAAAGACCTGGATTCTGATGCCGAGATAGGTGATGAGTTGGGCTCCAAAATGGAATCCGCCGTCGGCCTGGGCCGGATCGCTGCTCAGTCCGCCAAGCAGGTCATCATCCAGAAGATGAAAGAGGCGGAAAGCGAAGTGGTTTACGATATGTTTAAGGAGCGCAAGGGTGATATTATTAACGGCATCGTCCAGCGTTTTGAGCGGGGTAATATTATCGTCAACCTGGGGCGTACCGACGCTATTCTGCCCAGTCGGGAACAGATGCCCCGCAAGAGTTATCGCCAGGGCGATCGGATTCGGGCTTATCTGCTTGATGTCCGGCAATCGGTTAAAGAACCCCAGTTGATTCTGAGTCGGACCTGCAATGAATTTTTGACTAAATTATTCACCATGGAAGTTCCAGAAATATCGGAAAACATCGTCAAGATCATGGGAGTGGCGCGTGAACCGGGCTCCCGGGCCAAAATAGCGGTCAGTTCCTCGGCCAGCGATGTGGATCCGGTGGGGGCTTGTGTCGGGATGAAGGGTTCCCGAGTTCAAAATGTGGTTCAGGAACTGCAAGGGGAAAAAATCGACATCGTCTCCTGGAGTCCGGATGCGGCCCGTTATGTCTCTAACGCTCTCTCTCCGGCCCAGGTTTCCATGGTGGTGGTGGATGAAGAGCGTAATACCCTGCTGGTGGTGGTGCCCGACGATCAGCTTTCCCTGGCCATCGGTCGACAGGGCCAGAACGTGCGGTTGGCCTCGGCTTTGCTTGGTTGGCGGATCGATGTCAAGAGCGAAACCCGTTATGCTCGCTCCATCGAGGAGGGTTTTCAGTCTTTGCTCGATATTGACGGGATGAGCGAAAAACAGGCGGAAAAACTCTACGACCGAGGGATTGCGGCGGCCGGGGAATTGGCGACAAGTAGTCCGGTTGAGGTGGCAACAATTACCGGGGTGAGTGAGGAAGATGCTGTGGTGTTAATTGCTGCGGCGAAACAAGTGGTTAAATCCCGCGATCTGGAGACCGCAGATTTGCCTCTGACCGAGCGGGAAGGGGTGGCCTTGGGAAATGCCAGACAAGTTTCAGGGTCGAAAGAGTCGGCGACGGATTCTGCCGCAGCTCGGGATGACCGCGACGAGGTTTCATGATCGACCAAAGCGGCTTTTTTTTATTGATTAATGATGATCGGCCGAATTTGGCCGGTAGTGACGAAGAGCCGGTAACGGACAAGCTCTTCGGGGGCTTAGAATGAAAAAGATTCGCGTGTATGACTTGGCCAAGGAAGCGGGACTGGAAAACAAGGCGCTGGTTGCCCGGCTCCAGGAGGAGGGCTATGGCGTGAAATCGTATAGCTCCAGCCTGGAAGAAAGTGTGGCCCAGGCAATGCGAATCAAGCTGGGTTTGGTGCACACCGAAACCCAAGAAAAAAGAATCCAGGGGGCAGGTAAAACCACCATTATTCGGCGGCGCAAGACGGTGATGGCTGTCGCGCCGGAGACCGCGCCGGAGACCGCGCCGGAAATTGTGTCGACAAGTCCAGAGGTTCTCGGATCCCAAGCCGCGATGAAACTTGGTGGATCAGCGTTGGCTGGGCAGGCTGCGATGGAGCTTGACGGGACTGCCGTCGGGGAAGATTCAGCCCTCGGCAAAACCGTAATCAGCACAAGGCCTCCGGCTGTTGTCGCCCAAGCTCCAGTATCCCTTGAACCCCTTAAACCTCTTGAATCTCCTGAGCTTTTAGTGTCGTTGACTCCGGAACAGCCGGGGCAGGATGTCGCGGAGGTCTCGGATCCAGACAAAAAGCGGGACGTAATTCCGACGGCCCCAATTCCACCGCTTGCTCCCGTTACGGCCAGGAAGCCGTCAGCAGATGCAGACGCAAAGGCCCGGGCCAAGCCCTTGCCCGCTGAGCGCAAGGGCTTGGCCCGGGTGATCAAAAAGGCGGCCATCGTCATTTCTCCCGGCGCAAGTACGCGGGCTTCCAAACCTCGTCAGGTGGAAAAAGCGAAAAAGGTTGAGGCCCCGACCACTGGTCGTGTTGGCGCTGAGGCGGACAAGAAAAAGAGTAAGCGTTTTGTCAAGTTCAGCCCTGAGCCTGAACGCGAGGCGGCTAAAAAAGGGAGCATCGGTAAACGCAAACGTAAGGGCGAGATGCGGGTGGAGGACTTTGACGAACTGGGCTTGGTCCCGGCCGGAATTCGTCTAGGCCGTGGTGGTCGTGGCGCCCGTGGTGGTGGCCGACGCAAGCAGTTGGTTGCGCCTCAGCTTGCCGCTGAAACCAAGGCGATCAAAAAACGAATCACGGTCCATGAAACCATTTCGGTGGGCGATCTTGCCCACCGGATGGGGGCCAAGTCCCATGAGCTTATCGCCAAGTTGATGAACCTCGGGGTTATGGCCACTCTCAATCAGGCCATGGATATTGATACCGCCACTTTGGTGGCCACCGAATTCGGTTACGAGATAGAATTAGGTAAAACCGAGGAACAGGGAATCCTGAGCCTGGACGAACAGGAAGGTGGAGGTGATCTTAAACCCCGGCCGCCGGTAGTTACAATCATGGGCCATGTCGATCATGGCAAAACTTCGATCCTTGACGCCATTCGCAAGACCGATGTGGTCAGTGGCGAGGCTGGCGGGATCACCCAGCACATTGGCGCTCATTATGTTCGATCCCCTCAGGGTGACGTGGTCTTTCTTGATACTCCAGGCCATGAGGCTTTTACCGAAATGCGTTCCCGCGGCGCCCAGGTTACCGATATTGTGGTGCTGGCAGTGGCCGCCGACGATGGGGTTATGAGTCAGACCCGTGAGGCAATCAATCATGCCCGGGCCGCTCAAGTGCCGATGCTGGTTTGCGTTAACAAGATTGATAAGGCCGCGGCTGATCCCGAGCGGGTCAAGCGTGAGCTGGCCGAGCTGGGACTGATATCGGAAGAGTGGGGGGGGGACACAATTTTTTGCGAAACATCGGCCAAAAATGGCACGGGAATTGCCGAACTGCTGGACAATATTTTGCTCCAGGCCGAGATTCTGGAACTACGGGCTGATCCGGCTCGGCGGGGTAAGGGTTATGTGATTGAAGCTCAGTTGCACCGAGGACGCGGGCCGGTAGCCACGGTTTTAGTGCAACAGGGGACGCTGCGGGTAGGCGACGCCTTGGTTGCCGGTCAATATTCCGGCAAAGTCCGCTCGCTGCTTAACGACAATGGTGAGCACATCCAGGAGGCTGGTCCCTCAATGCCGGTAGAAATTCACGGCTTGAGCGGAGTGCCCCAGGCTGGTGATGAATTTCTGGTGGTTCGCAATGAAAAGATGGCCAAGAGCGTGAGCGCCGAACGTCAGTTGAAAGTCCGTGAAAAGGGTTTGGTCGTAGACAGCAAAATTTCTCTGGAAAACCTTTTTGCCAAGCTGCAGGAAGGCACGGTTAAGGAGTTGTTGGTGGTTTTGCGGGCCGATGTGCAAGGGACCCTGGAGGCATTTGCTTCCTCGCTTGTTCAGCTTTCCACCGACAATATCAAGGTCAGAATTATCAATTCCGGCACCGGCACGGTTATCGAATCGGATGTGCTGCTGGCTGCGGCTTCCGATGCACTGGTTATTGGCTTCAATGTTCGGCCCACCTCCCGGATGCAGGATTTGGCCAAGCAAGAAAAGGTGGATATGCGTTTTTATGACGTTATCTACCACGCCCTGGCCGATATCAGGAAGGCCATGGAAGGAATGTTGGCGCCGGAGTTTGTCGAGGAAATCACCGGTTCCGCCGAAGTGCGACAGACTTTCCATGTTTCCAAGGTCGGCACGGTTGCCGGTTGTTATGTTACCGATGGCAAAGCCGAACGTGGCGCCAGGGTCCGTTTGCTCCGCGACGGGGTGGTGGTGTATACCGGGCAGCTCAGTTCTCTGAAACGTTTCAAGGATGATGTCAGGGAAGTTTCGAGCGGTTACGAATGTGGAATTTCGCTCCACAACTTCAACGACATTAAGGGCGGGGATATGCTCGAGTTTTTTGTTATAAAGGAAATAAAGGCGGTTTTATGAGATGAGCGCTGTCCGTCGAAAACCAATCAATGCCCCCTTGCCCGGCGTTCTCGTCCGGAGTTGCAAACGACGACCCAATCGGGTAGCCGATGAAATTCGCCGGGAAGTGGCCGCTTTGTTGCTCAACAAGATCAATGACCCGCGAGTGGTTGGCGTGACCGTCTTAAACGTTTCGCTCAGTTCGGATCTCAGCCAGGCCCGGATTTACTACAGCGTTTTGAACCAGGCGGCCGCCGCCGACGCAGCCAAGGGGTTGACCAGCGCCAAGGGGTTTATTCGCAGCGGTCTGGCGCGGGGGTTGGCCTTGCGGGTGGTCCCGAACCTGATTTTCGAGCTTGATCATTCTTTGGCCGAGCAGGAAAAAATGGAGAGAATTTTTCGAGAAATCCGGGCTGAGGCAGTGCACGATGACGAAATCAACGATCGCGAGTAAAAGATCGAAAAAAGAGGTTCAGCATGAATGCCCATCCCTCGGAAGCAATAACGGGAGCGATCAAGCGCGCGACCAGGATTCTGGTGCTGACCCATATCCATCCTGACGGTGATGCCTTAGGTTCTCAACTGGGGCTGGGGACGATTCTGCGCGGGCTGGATAAAGAGGTTTTCCTGTACGGTGAGGCGGCGGTTTCCAGCCTTTATGAATTTTTGCCCGGGTCCCAGGAGATATCTGAGGGGCTGCCCGATTTGTCGGCCTTCGATTGTGCCATTTCTCTGGACTGTGGCGATGCCTATCGTCTGGGCCGGAAAATGGAGGAACTGCTCACGGTAAAGCCCTTCATCGTCATTGATCACCATGCGGGCCACCAGGATTTTGGCGATCTGCGCTGGGTGGACCCGCACCGGGCATCCAGCGGGGAACTGGTTTACGATCTGGCGGTGGCTTTGGGGGCGGAAGTTTCTCAAGCGGCGGCTTATTGCCTTTATGCTGCCATTGTCGCCGATACCGGATCTTTTAAATATTCTTCCACTTCGGCGGATACTTTCCGGGTGGCCAGGGAGTTGATCCTCAAGGGAGTTAATCCGGCTGAGGTGGCGGGTAAACTTTTTGATAATTTTAGCCGGGCCCGGCTCCGTCTTTTTCTCCGGGTTCTAGCCAGCCTGCAATTGCACGCCGATGGCCGGATTGCCCTGATTACCGCCCCTAACAAGCTATTTGGTGAAACCGGCGCAGCCCCGGAGGACACCGAGGGTTTTATCAACTATCCCCGGGCCCTCAGTTGTGTGCAGGTGGCGGTCTTTCTTAAAGAGGCCGAGGCCGGGATAGTGTCGGCCAGCATGCGCTCCAAGGGATCTGATCTTAACGTTGCCAAAGTGGCGATGGCCTTCGGTGGTGGCGGCCACCGCAACGCTGCCGGTTTCAAGATTGGCGACACCACCATCGAAAAGTTGTCAGCCGAATTGTTGCCGGCCTTGCAAACCCTGTTAGTCTGACCCAGGTCATTTGGTAATGAGGTCAATTTTTCATGGCGATGAACGGGGATAGGCTGGCTGGGTCGGAGTTGACTTTACCTGATCTGGTCGCGTCGGATATCAGTCCTTCCGCGTTTGTTTTGCCCGCGGTTGTTTTAGTGGATAAACCGCCTGGACCCTCCTCATTTCAGATGGTGCAACTGGTGCGCCGGGCTTTGGGGGTGAAAAAGGTAGGTCATGCCGGTACTCTTGATCCCTTCGCCTCCGGTTTGCTGATTATCTGTGTTGGCCGGGGGGCCACCCGTTTGGTTGATCGATTGATGGCGGGCGACAAAGAGTACGAAGCCATTGTCCAGTTGGGGATAGCCACCACCACCCATGATGGCGAGGGTGAGGCGCTGGAGCAAGATCAGGGCCCGGTGACTCCGGCGTGCTTTGCCCGCTTGGCTGAAGTCCTGGCGAGCTTCAGGGGTGAAATCTGGCAGATCCCTCCCGCCTTTTCCGCCGTAAAGCATCAGGGCAAGCCTCTTTATTTCTATGCCCGCCGAGGAAAATTTATCGAAAAACCTCCGCGTCGGGTGCAGATCAACGAATTAAGCCTGCTTGAGCTTGATCGACGCCGAAATCGTCTGGTTTTGCGGGTGCGTTGCAGCAAGGGGACTTACATTCGCAGTTTGGTCCACGAGCTGGGTAAGGCCTTGGGTTGTGGCGCCCATCTGGTTGCCCTGCGCCGTCTGGCCAGTGGTAATTTCCGGGTGGATGAAGCCTTGACCGTGGATGGGTCCGAACTTTTCGTTCGGGATCTTGCCGCCTCCAGGTTACGGGCTCAGGCCCTTGATCTTGCCAATGTCGAGTCCAGGCTACTATAACTTTTATCGCGGCGCCCCATTTTCGCTCATTTCGGAGTCTGCGTTTACCTGGCATTCTTACGTAGTTTACGATGCTTCGAGGTCCCAAATGACCGAAGCTGAGACACTGGTAAACTTTTATGGTTCTGACTTTCGCTACGTTTCAACCGTATTATCTATTACACCTTGACGGCATGGCCGGATTTGATTAAAAGGCGTCGCTGTAGTGGTTGATAGGTAACCATTTAGGTGGGGCCACCAAATTGGCCTGACCATGTTCCGTAACTGTTCAGGATTACTCCATTTGAGAAGGCCAGAATGGGACAAGATGGGGTACTCCTGAGGTGCTCCTGAGGTGTTCCTGAGGTGCTCCCGAACAGTTACTTGATAGGAATGATTGGTTGCTCCGGGGTTATCGGAGCGGGCTGATCGTATCCCGAATGTTCATCTTTAAACAAGTTGGGGTTTGTAAGGAAATAAGTGTTACAGGATTACGCTGATTTTTTTTGTTCACTTTTTGCACAGACCCTCAGGTGAGGAGTTTTTACCATGACCATGCAGACCGCAGAGAAACAGGCTATTATCGCCGAGTACGGCGCCAACCCCCAGGATTCTGGTTCCCCCGAGGTGCAGATTGCCTTGCTTAGCGCCCGAATAACTTATCTTACCGAGCACTTCAAGGTCAACAAAAAGGATCATCACTCCCGTCGTGGTCTGCTAAAGTTGGTTGGTCAGCGGCGACGACTGCTCGACTATATCAAGGGCAAAGATGTGGAGCGTTATCGGGGCTTGATCAAGCGGCTTGGTATCAGAAAATAGACGTCGCGCAAAATGAATATAACGATTGCATCGGGGCCTTGTCTGGTGCATTGGGGCTCTATTGGACGCACTGGCGCCCAGTGTCGCGTCAAGGCTTAAGATGACGCATCTCGCTTGCCCTTTTTCACGCCTGCCGCGTTACGGCTTGGTTCACATAGCCTGGGCTATACTCATCAAGCCGTGCCTGGCAGGCTGTAAAAAATGACGGCGCAATATTACGACATCTCAGCCTTGACACGACACTAGTCCGATGTGAGTGACTGGCGAAAGACTAAGGAGAAAGAAAGTAATGATAAAGAAGATCAGTATGGAGTTGGCTGGCAGAACTTTAACCATCGAAAGCGGCCGTTTGGCCAAACAGGCTTGTGGTTCGGTCTTGGTCACTTACGGCGAGAGCGTGGTTCTGGTGACCGCCACTGCGGCCCGTACGGCCAAAGCCGGGGTCGACTTTCTGCCTTTGACCGTTGAGTATCAGGAGCGCTTTTATGCGGTGGGGCGGATTCCCGGCAGTTTTTTCCGGCGGGAAATTGGTCGTCCCAGCGAAAAAGAAACCCTTTCCTCGCGCCTGATCGATCGCCCCCTGCGACCGTTGTTTGCCGAGGGTTATCAAAATGAAACCCAGGTGATTGCAACCGTTCTTTCCGCCGACCAAGAGAATGACCCTGCCCTGATGGCAATCCTTGGGGCCTCCGCCGCCCTGATTGTTTCCCCTATTCCTTTTTTCGGCCCCATCGCCGGGGTGCGGGTCGGAATGATTGACGGTCAATACGTGCTCAATCCCACCCGAGAACAGTGCCAGAACTCCCGGTTGGATTTGATTGTCGCTGGCAGCGCCAAGGCGGTGATCATGGTGGAAGGCGGAGCTGACAGCCTTTCCGAAGATGAAGTGATGGACGGGATCTTCTTTGCTCATGCGTCTTTGCAGCCGCTGCTGGCTATCCAAGAGGAGTTACGTCAGGCGGTAGGCAAGCCCAAGATGAAAGTTAGGCCGGTGGCGGTGGATGAGGTCTTGCGCAGTCGGGTTAATGAACTGGCGACCGTTGAAATGGCAGAGGTGATCAGTACCGTGGACAAACAGAGGCGTAACGAAGTCTTCGCTCAACTGGAAGACAAAGTGATGGCCGCCCTGGCCACGGAATTGGTTGAAATCAGCCCTGAGAGTCTGGTCATCAAGCAAAATGAGGCCAAGAGTTTACTCCACGATTGTAAGAAAAAAATGATGCGAGCACGGATCGTCAAAGAAAAGGTGCGAATCGACAACCGCCGATTCGATCAGGTTCGGGCGATCAGCAGCGAAGTTGCGGTGTTGCCTCGGACCCATGGATCGGCCACCTTTACTCGTGGCGAAACCCAGGTCTTGGTCAGCGCTACTTTAGGCAGCGGTGATGACGAGCAACGAATTGAATCACTAAGCGGCATGTCATTTAAGTCTTTTATGCTTCATTATAATTTTCCGCCTTACTGTGTTGGTGAGGTTCGTTCCCTGCGCGGTCCCAGTCGGCGAGATATCGGCCACGGAGCATTAGCCGAACGGTCTTTTCAGGCCGTATTGCCGGATAATGACCGCTTCCCCTACACTATTAGGGTGGTTTCCGAGGTGCTGGAGTCAAACGGTTCCTCGTCGATGGCCACGATCTGTGGGGCCTCGCTGTCGTTGATGGATGCCGGGGTGCCGCTGAAAAATGCAGTCTCCGGCGTCGCGATGGGCCTGATCAAAGAGGGAGATGAAATCGCCATTCTTACCGATATACTCGGGGATGAAGATCACCTGGGCGACATGGATTTCAAGGTGGCCGGCACTGAAGAAGGCATCACTGCGCTCCAGATGGATATCAAGCTGGAGGGGGTCTCCCGGGATATTATGAGTAGGGCCTTAAACCAGGCCCGGGCTGGTCGCCTGCACATCCTGGAAAAAATGAAGGAGGCCATCGTTGCTCCGCGCGGCGAGGTCCAGACGCACGCTCCCAAGATTTTCTCCATCACCATCAACCCGGATAAAATTCGGGACATTATCGGTCCCGGTGGCAAGATGATCAAAGCGATCACCGCTGAATATGGAGTTAAGATTGATGTCAGCGACGATGGTTTGGTCAAGATTTTCGCCCCCACCACTCAGGTGGCCGAGCAGGTCAAGAATGTCATTTCAAAGCTTACCGCCGAGGCCGAGGTTGGTAAAATTTACACCGGCAAGGTTCAGAAAATCATGGATTTCGGCGCCTTTGTTCAGATTTTGCCCGGCACCGATGGCCTGATTCATATCTCCGAACTGGATGCCAAGCGGGTTGACAAAGTCACCGATATCTTAAAGGAAGGGGACGAGGTCCGGGTCAAGGTTCTGGATGTTGACTCCCGGGGCAAAATTCGCCTGAGCCGTAAAGCGGTGCTGGCCGAGGAGGGTAAATCCTGAGCCTCTGGCGGAAACACTGATGCCTGACTTACCGTCTGTACAGCTTAGCACCCTGACCAACGGGGTCCGGGTCGTCACCGAAACCACACCTTCCCGAGTGGTTACAGTGGGAGTCTGGGTGGAGGTCGGGGCCCGCGATGAGCATGATTTGACCAACGGCTGTTCCCATTTTGTCGAGCACATGCTCTTTAAGGGCACCCAACGTCGCGACGCGCGCCAGATTGCCCGTGAGTTCGACGTGATGGGCGGAACGGCCAATGCCTTCACCGCCGCCGAAACCACCTGTTATTACGCCACCGTATTGGTCGAAGCTCTGCCGCAACTGGTGGATTTGCTCAGCGATATCGTGCTCAACTCCCGTTTTGACCAGGAAGAAGTGGAGCACGAAAGGGATGTCATCCTTCAGGAAATCGCCATGGTGGAGGACACCCCTGATGACCTGATTCACGATCTTTTTAACCGTCGAATCTGGGGGCATCATCCCCTGGGCAATCCCGTTTTAGGACCGCCCAAGGTGATTGCCGCTCTTTCTCCGGAGCGAATCCGTGATCATCACCGCCATCATTATATTCCGTCCCGGATTATGGTGGTGGCCGCCGGTCAAGTCGAGCATCAGCATCTTTGCCGCCTCTGGACCCAAGCCTTAACCGGAGACCAGGTGGTCGTCGATAATCGACCGACGCCATCGAGTGCACCTGCCGCCTTTCGTCGCCAAGCCCCGGAACGTCTAGCCGCCCAGCATCATATTTTTGATCGCGACCTGGAGCAGGCCCATCTGCTGCTGGGCACCTATGGCTTGGCGGAGCGTGCCCCGGAACGTTACGCTTTTCACCTGCTTAACACCGTGCTGGGCGGCAACATGAGTTCACGGCTGTTCCAGGAAATTCGGGAAAAACGGGGGCTGGCCTATGCTGTTTATTCCTATCTTAATCCCCACAGTGATAGCGGGATTTTGGGTATTTACCTAGGGGTTGATCCCCGGATGGCGACCGAAGCCATCGAATTGACGGTGAGAGAGATCCGCCGTCTGCGCAACCAGGGTCTCAGGCCTGAAGAGTTGGACGAAGCTCGTAACTACACCCGGGCGGTGATTATGCTGGCTGAGGAAAACATGGAATCGCGGATGAGCCGTCTAGCCCGCAATGTTATCAATTTTGGCCGAGCTTTACCGCTTAAGGAAGTTCTGGCCGATCTTGAACGGGTGACGATGGATGATGTCCGGGCGATGGCCGACCGAATTTTCACCTCTCCTTTAAGTGGGGTAGCCTTAGGCCCTCTGGATGACGGCTTGTTGAATTGGTCCAGCTTGGACTCTTGATTATGTTTGGTGCAACAGGGTGACAAAAGCTACCGCATAATCTTTTTCGTCGGCCAGGGACAAGAAGCTTTTAGTGATTCCCTGGGTCTGACAATATTCTCTCGCCTCGGCGCTGAAATGGAGATTAGGGCGGCCCCGTTGGTCATGGATAACTGCAATGCTAGTCAGTTTGATCCCATCCCTGAAACCGGTGCCGAAGGCCTTGACGGTGGCCTCCTTGGCTGCGAAACGCCTGGCCAGAAAAGCGGCCCTTTGTTGAGAATTGCGGCGAGCCAGTATTTGATACTCTTCCCATTCGCCGAGGGCCAGGATGCGTTGGGCGAAGAGATCTCCGTGTCGGGTCAGAGCCGTTTTGATGCGACCGATATTGACAATATCGGCACCTATTCCGTAGATCATTTTGCCCCTATTTTTGCGTCTTTACAGTGAACAAAAATTCGGCTTAATCTTGTAACACTTATGGCTACCTTGAAAAATTAGCTATTTTGTTCGAGCTTAAGGCACGTAAAAAAATTACCGCAGGCATATGGTTGATATTCCGAGGATAATTTTTTGAGCATAACGCAGAAATCGGGCGAAAGAGCAATTTTTCAAGGTGGCCTTATTTCCTTTCAGGCCCTAACCAATCCAGTAACGGTCGAAGGCTATGGTGTCGATTTCTGGTTCCGGCAACTGCTGTTCCAACCACAGTTGCAGGTCGCGCAGCATTTCCCCCCGGGCCAGGGAGTAACGTCGAAGGGTGGCCTGATCACGTCCCAGGTAAAAACGAAAAATAGAGTCTCGGAGCAGGGTCAAGAGGGTCGGGTCGAGTTTTTGGTCTGGCGGCAGGCGAACGGTCAGGGTCAGGTCAAGGTGAAGATAGGACTGGACCCCGGCTTGATCCTCTCCCAGTATGGGAATAAAAAAATTCGTCAGCTTCAGGCTGTGTCGTGCTACTGACGGAGAGCGATCCTCTGGAGTGGTGGTGGGGGCCGTTGGCGCTTGCGGTGGTGATAAACCCGACAGTGGTGAAGGTGAGGTGGTGGTGGGCTTCGGGAGGGAAAGGGCTTCCCGGGGCTCTTGTTGATTGCCCAGGCCAAAAGGGTCTTCGGGGACCAGGCTTGTCGGCGGAACTGAGGGCAGAAGAGTTATCAGGTTGACCAACAGGCCGACAGCCAGCAACAGAGCTGCGCCGACGCTGCCGTAGATTATTTTGCGGGAAGTGCGCAGGTTCAACAGATAAGAGCCAACCGTTTTGAGCAAGAGTAGGCCGTTCCAAGTGGGTCTGAGCCTGGTTTTGGTTTGATTAGTCTTCTTGTCATTTGGGATGCCATTAGCTGTCGCCGGGGAAATCTCGGGACCATCGGACTCCGAGGAAAACTCTTTGGCCAGTTCGCTCGGATCGACACTGTCGGACTGAAAGGCGGACTCCCAATCTTCCGCCCAATTCGCATCAAAGTTATTTAATGGTTCGTTTGAGGGTGCTGAAGGTCTGACATCATCAGCAAGATTAGGGTACTGTTTTCTGGTCATGGCGCTTTATGAGCTCAGTTGCTACAAATTTTTTGGATTTTTTCGCCCAGAGTTTCCGCGGTGAAGGGTTTGACGACGTACTGGCTGACCTTGGCCTTGATCGCCATGATAATATTGTCCTGTTGGGCCTCGGCCGTAACCATGATAAAGGGGATATTGGCCATATGGGGATCGGCTCGCACTGCCTTAAGCAGGTCGAGTCCGGTCATGTTGGGCATGTTCCAGTCGGAGATGATCAGGTCCACTTTTTCGGATTTGAGGATGTTGAGAGCAGAGGCGCCGTCACTGGCCTCGATGACGTGTTTGAATTTTAGCTGGGCCAGAATGTTTCTGAGAATGCGACGCATGGTCGCAAAATCGTCAACCACCAGAATTTTTATACTGGGATCTAGCTTCATAATTCCTCCGATTGATCCGAGGTTTTAACGGTATCGCTCCGGTGATTCTTACAGTGCCGTAAAATGTTGATTTTACAGGTCAATTCTGCGGTGATCTCGTGAACAACAACATGAAAATGTCAGGTATTACAACAGCTTGAGCCGCTTTCGACTGGGAACCGCTGGTATCACGCAACAAAGCGGCGAGCATATTGAGAATCACGACAAATCACAAGTAGAAATTAGTTGATGGCTTTTGTTAATTTGGCCCGTAGCCTGATTATCGCTTTACTATGCATTTGGGATATCCGGCTTTCGGTGTAGCCCAGCACCTCACCAATCTCTCTCATGGTTAACTCCTCGTGGTAATAGAGAGCGACGGTGAGTTTTTCATTTTTTGGCAGCTCATTGATCGCTCTTACCATCTGTTCCCGAGTTTGACTGAGGCTCAGGGCAGTGAAGGGATCCTGGCTGTCGCCGACAGACATTGCGGCTTGGTCGCCTTCAATTTCATCGGGGACCTTTTGGTGTAGGTAGTCGATATCAAGAAAGCTCACCGACTTGGTTTCATCAAGGAGCTGGTGGTACGCGCTCAGACTGAGGCCCATGGTGGCAGCGGTTTCCTCGTCGTCGGCCGGACGACCCAGTTTGGCCTCCAGCTCACCGCAGACCTTTGTCAGTTCAGTGATCTTGCGCCGCACCGAGCGTGGCACCCAGTCCAGGGCTCGCAGTTCGTCCAACATGGCGCCCTTGATTCGGAATTCGGCGTAGGTCTTGAACTGGACGTTCCTGATGGGGTCAAATTTGTTGATCGCGTCGATCAGACCGACAATACCGCAACTGATCAGGTCATCCACTGCCACCTGGGAGGGCAGGCGTGAGACCAGGCGATTGGCGATATATTTGATCAGAGGGGTATGGGCTAGAATTAACTCGTGGCGTCGGGCCGGATCGCACTGATCGGACTGGTTGAAGTAAGCATTGGTATAATCTTTAAATTTACTCGGTGCTCTAGCTACCATTTTGGGCTCCGGCGTGACTCCGGTGTAACTCCAGTGTGACTCCAGCATGCGATTTTTCTCCATGTTCGCACCTATTATTTCTCAGGCTATACCCCGAAAAGTCCTTGCCAGAAAAACTTTATATTGCCGTCGTTTTGTCGCGATGGTTTTTCGCTGATCAGGTAGGTCGCCAGGCGGTTAAAGGTTCGACTCGCGGGGGAATCCGGGAAAATGTCGCAGACCGGCCGTTGACTGCGAACCGCCTGGGGCAGTTTGCTGTCGAAGGGGATATAGCCCAGGTAGTCCAGAGAGAGAGTGCCCAGGAAGCGGTCGGTGACCAGACTCAACTTCCGGTAAACCGCCAATGATTCCTTTTCGGAACGGGCCTGATTGATCAGGAAACGGAATTTTTTAATGTCATGGTGTTTACTTAAGACTTTGATCAGAGCATAGGCATCGGTGAGAGAGGTTGGCTCCGGGGTGAGGACAACCAGCCGTTCCTGAGCCGCCAGATTGAAGTAGACCACGTTGTTGTTAATTCCGGCGGCGGTGTCGATGAGCACAAAGTCGATTTCGGTTTCCAGTGCCTCCATTTCCGCCAGGAAGTAAAGGCGTTGGCTTTCATTGAGATCGGCCAGTTCCATAATTCCTGAACTGGCGGGCAGAATTTTAATGCCCCCTGGGCCCGCAACAATAATTTCGCGCAAAGCCTTTTCACCGGTGAAGACGTGGTTAAGGTTGTACTTGGGGGTCAGGCCCAGAAGGATATCAACGTTGGCCAGGTTGAGATCAGCGTCTAAAATTAGAGTTTTTAAACCTTGACTGGCCAAAGCGTAGGCCAGGTTGACGGCGATATTGCTCTTGCCCACTCCACCTTTACCGCTGGTTATCGAAATCACCCGTGGCAGAATCCGACTGGTTGTAGTGGGGGTGTTCATTATTTTTTCCAGCGTTCGGGCTTGGCTCATGGTGGTCCTTCTGTTTTGGGAGTGGAATTTTCAGGAGTCATAAGTCAAGAGACCGGAGCCGGAATACAAGGATTTGGTTAATGTACTCGATATTCTGGCTTTTGTCTTCTGCATCATTCTTCCTGTCTCCATTAAGCGGCTGCGGCACTTTGCCGGTTCATTGCCGCATCCCACCCGTAGCCGAACAGGGTTTTGAGCAACTCCTTGGAGGCCGGGAGAAAATCCTCCGGCACCTTTTGCCCCGTGCTAAGGCTGGCAATGGATAGCCCAGCCCGGGTTACCTGCTGACAGAGTGAGGCGTAGGTTCGGGTTTCATCCAGCTTGGTCAGGATCGCCGCCGACACCCCCAATCGGCGATAGGTGGCGATGATATGGTTGATGTCTTCCTTTTTGGCGGTGGCGTTGAGAACCAGGTGGGGGATGATTCGGTGGGGAGAAAACCAGCGGCGCAACTCCGGGATATGTTTGTCGTCAAAGGGGCTTTTGCCTGCGGTATCGATGATGATCAGATCCTTGTGTCGATGCTTGTTGAGGGCCGCATTCAAGTCCGGTTCGCGTAAAGCGACCTCGCAAGGCAGACACATGATTCGGGCGTAGGTCCGTAACTGCTCGGTGGCCCCAATCCGGTAGCAGTCCATGGAGAGCATGGCCACTCTGGCATTTTCGCGCAATGAAAACCAGGCGGCGATCTTGGCGGCGGTGGTGGTCTTACCCACCCCGGTGGGGCCCACCAGGGCGATAATGGTGGGTCCCGGGTGTTCGTTGAGATTCAAGGGGCGGACCAATAGCTGTTCAAGAATCTGGTTACGCCATCTGGCTACTTCTTCGGGGTTGGGGCGCTCATTTTTGGCTCGGTTGGGATAGCCTGAGTTTCTGATCTTGGTTGTTGTTGGCGTCTTGCTGAGAGTCGGAGGAATTGACAGGGGGACCGCACGTTGACGCTCGTCAACGCTGTTGGCCACACGTCGTTGTAGATGGTGGGCCTCGCGACTGAGACTGACCCTGGTGGTCTGCTGTTCATCCAGCGGCAAGTGGGGCGGGTTCTGAGGCCGTTCGTTGGCGTCGGCGTTGACGCCGGTGTTGTCGTTGATGTGGGCTCTGGCGGCGCCCCGATGATCTACGGCTGATCTCCGGCTGATGGCCGGTTCGGCATTCAGGCGAGGATCATAAGGGGCGATCACTGTTTCGATATCGAAATCAACGGCTGCCACCACTTCCACCCGGGCTGGGTTCCCCCCTTCCGGAGCCAGATTTTTGGTTGCAAGGATGATTGCGTCATCACCAAGTTCCTTTTTGGCTAGAGCCAGGGCGTTTTTGATGTTGGGGGCCTCAAAGCGTTTTACTTTCATCAGTGCTGGTTCCTGCTATTTTTTTTTGGGGTTGATTTCAATCGTTCCCAAGGATTTGAGCCGGGTTTGAGTGGCGATCTCGTTGTGAGAAAGTACCATCACCTGGGGCATAAATCGTTCCAGCAGACGACGAAGGTGGCGGCGAACGGCAGGTGAACTCAGCACTACCGGCTGATAGCCCTCTGTTGCCATTTTGTCGGCGGCCTGCTGTGTTTGTTCAAGCAAATGCTGTGCCAGGTTGGGCTCAAGATTAAGAAAAACCCCATGGTCGGTCTGTTGTAACGATTCACGGATGATATCCTCGGTTTTGGGAGCCAGGGTTAGTACTGCCAGAGTACCGTCGGGGTCTAAGTAATTCTTGGTAATCGAGCGGGCCAGTTTTTGGCGGACAAGCTCAGTGAGCAGGTCCGGATCTTTGCTGCGCCCGGCATGGTCGGCCAGGGTTTCGCAAATGGTCAATAAATCGCGGATGGAAACTCGGTCGCGCAGCAGATTTTGCAGAACTTTTTGCAGGCCGCCCAGGCTCAACAGGTTGGGGGTTAGTTCCTCCACTACTTTGGGATAGGTCTTAGCCAGATTGTCCAGCAGTTTCTGGGTATCCTGACGGCCCAGCAACTCATCGGCATGACTCCGCAAAACTTCGGTGAGATGAGTGGCGATGACGGTGGAGGGGTCAACCACCGTATAACCGGCCACTTGAGCCTCCTCCCGCTGGCCCTCGCTGATCCAGGTGGCGGGGAGCTGGAAGGCCGGCTCGCTGGTGGGAATACCGTCGATTGGTCGCTTGACCGTCCCGGAATCCATGGCCATCAGATGGTTCATCATGACCTCCCCCCGCGCGATTTCCAGCCCCTTGAGTTGAAGCACATACTCATCGGGCTTGAGCTGGAGATTGTCCCGCACATGCAGCGGGGGGATCAGCATCCCCATTTCGGTGGCAAATTGACGACGGATGGCCCGGATTTTTTCCAGCAAATCACCCCGCTGATTTTCGTCCACCAGGGGAATTAAGCCGTAGCCTACTTCCAACTCGAGAGTGTCAAGAGGTAGCAGGGTCTCCACAGTTTCCGGGGACCCTGGCGGTGGAGTTTGCGCTTGTTTGTTTTTTTTCTCCTCTTCCTCCTGCTCTCTGATTTCCTTGGAACTGCGCTGATAGGCAAGCCAGGCCAGGCCGCCCATGATGCAACCCAAGGTCAGAAAGGGCAGGGTGGGCAGGCCTGGGATCAGACCCAGCATGATGATGATGCCGGATGTAACCGCCAGAGCTTGGGGTTGCATCCCGAATTGGCGGGCAAATTCCTTACCCATGCTTCGCTCGGAAGCGGCCCGGCTGACGATGATGCCGGCGGAGGTGGAAATTATCAGAGCCGGAATCTGGGCGACCAGGCCGTCGCCGATGGTCAGCATGGTGTAGGTAGTGGCGGCATCACCGACGGACATGTTGTTCATAAAGACTCCGATGAGTAAGCCGCCGATGATATTGATGGACATAATTACCAGACCGGCAATGGCTTCACCCCGGACAAACTTGGAGGCGCCGTCCATGGCCCCGTAAAATTCCGCCTGCTGGGCAATTTCCTTGCGCCGATCCTTGGCTTCGACCTCGTTGAGCAAGCCGGCGTTAAGATCGGCATCGATAGCCATTTGCTTGCCGGGCATGGCATCCAGAGTAAAGCGAGCCGCCACCTCGGCGATCCGCCCGGCCCCTTTGGTGATAACGACAAAGTTGATCAGGACCATGATCAGGAAGATGATCAAGCCCACGACGAAATTGTCGCCCACCACGAAGCTTCCGAAGGCTTGAATAACTTGGCCCACCGCGCCTGGTCCCTCATGGCCATGCAGCAGAATCAAGCGGGTGGAGGCGATATTGAGCGAGAGTCGAAAGAGCGTGGTGACCAGCAGAACTGAGGGAAAGGAGGAAAAGTGCAAGGGGTTGATGTTGTACATTGAAATCAGCAGGATCATCAGGGACAGGGTGATGTTTAAGGTCAGCAGCAAATCCAGAATAATGGTGGGCAGGGGCAGGATCATGATCACCAAGATGGCCACCACCCCCACAGCCACCGTCATGCTGGGCGCTTCCGCCGCCAGGCTTTTGAGACTGACTCCCGCTGTTTTTTTTGCCACTTTAAAGCTGCCTGTTTCGATTTAAAGAGCGCAAGGCTCTCAGATATACCTGCTCTGCCAGGTTGTCCACCAGTTGGTCCAGGGCCCGGCGCTTGTTGGCATCGCTCTGGCTGACGGTGGCGCCGAGGTTGTAATTTTGCTCCAGGCGGAGATTCATATCTTGCCAGATTATCCGGCCACTTGCCCTTGCGCTGATGGTGACGGTGACGGTCATCACCGCGGTAAGTGAGCGGACGGTGCTGGTGGGGTCGTAAGCAAAGCCGGGAAAACTAAGCGAATTAATGTGACCGCTGAGCACATATTCCGCTTGCGCCTGGTCGGCAATCAGCATGACGCGGTCCGACTGGGTTAGCTGGTTGCTGACCGCGTTATGCGCCTTGACCTCCAAGCCCATTTGGCTGGTGGCGTTGGTCCACATTGGGACATGAATCCGGGTGGGCGGCAGATCGCGCGAGGCCGGAATCACGTTGGGGTTGTGATAGCCGCAGGCACTTAAAAGCAGCAGGCAGAGGAGCAGGACTGATAATTGACGTACTTTCATCAGATCACAATATTGACCAGTTTGTCGGGAACCACGATGATTTTGCGTACTTGGGCCGCCCCGATAAAACCCTTGACCCGGTCATCGGCCAGGGCCAGTTTCTGTAATTCCTTATCAGAAGTGCCCGGGGCAACCTGCAGACGGCTCCGGAGTTTACCTTTGACTTGAATTATCACGGTTGTTTCATCTTCCTTGAGCGCCTCCGGGTCGTATTCCGGCCAGCTCAGGGTGTCTAAGGGTTGATCGTGGCCGATCTCCTCCCAGAGTTCGGCGCAGAGGTGGGGCGCCATGGGGAAGAGCAGGGCGATGATGGCCTCCACCGCCCGGCGGTTAACCGTCGGGTCGGGTTTGCGCTCAGCCTCGGGGTTGTTGAGAGCAAGTAAAGTGTTGACCAGTTCCATCACCGCGCTGATGGCGGTGTTGAAATGAAAGGCCCCGTCCAAATCTTTAGTCACTTTGCTAATGGTCTGATGAGTTTTGCGGTGCAGGGTGCGGTTGGCCCCGCTGATGGTTGCCGGTAAATCGTGATCGGCCCCATGCCTTATTGGTGTTAACTGCTCGTGGACGAAGTGATGAATCCGGCTCAAAAAACGGAAAGCCCCCTCAACCCCTTGGTTGTTCCACTCAAGATCCCGCTCTGGTGGGGCGGCAAACATGCTGAACAGTCGCACCGTATCAGCCCCGTACTTGTTGATCAGTTCATGGGGGTCTACCACGTTGCCCTTGGACTTGCTCATCTTGGCCCCGTCCTTGATTACCATGCCTTGAGTGAGCAGATTGATGAACGGTTCATCAATGGTGAGATAGCCGAGATCGCGTAGTACCTTGGTGTAAAAGCGGGCGTAGAGCAGGTGGAGAATGGCGTGTTCAACCCCGCCGATATATTGGTCTACCGGCAACCAGTGGGCGGCCTCCTGCTGGTCCAGGGAGGCCTCGGAGCAACCGGGACTCCCCTGGCAAGTGTAGCGGGCAAAATACCAGGAGGACTCCATAAAAGTGTCCATGGTGTCGGTCTCCCGCTGGGCCGGACCACGGCAGGTCGGACAGGTGGTATCGCCAAAACTCGCCAGGGCGGAGAGCGGGGAGCGACCGGACTTTTTAAATTTGACCCCAGTGGGCAAGCGCACCGGAAGTTGTTCTGACGGCACGGTCTGGGTGCCGCATTGATCGCAGTAAATAATGGGAATCGGGGTTCCCCAGTAGCGCTGGCGGGATATGCCCCAGTCGCGCAGACGGTAGGTGACTTTTGGTTGACCAAAGCCCTTTTGCGCGGCCTTGCTGGTGATGGCTTTTTGGGCCGCCTTCCAGTCCAACCCGGAAAACTCGCCGGAATCGGCCAAAATGCCCGGACCTTCGTGGGCTGCAGACAGGGTTTTGCCGTCGAGTTTTTCTCCGTAGGGATGGACCACCGGGGTAATCGGCAAATTGTACTGACGGGCAAACTCGAAATCGCGCTGGTCGTGGGCCGGGACTGCCATCACCGCCCCGGTGCCGTACTCCATCAAGACGAAATTAGCGGCGTAGATCGGCAGTTCAGCCCCGGTGAAGGGGTTCAGACAAAAGCCTCCGGTAAATATTCCCTCGATACGTGCTTCCTCGCCGGGCTTAAGCTGCCGACGGGCGGCTGCGGTTCGTTGGATAAAGGTAGTAATTTCGGCTTCCCGGTCAGTGTTTTTGCTCAGTTCGGTCACCAGGGGATGTTCCGGGGCCAGCGACATGAAGGTGGCCCCGAAAATGGTGTCCGGCCGGGTGGTAAAGATGCGCAAGGTTGATTGGCGGCCTGCTACCCGAAATTCAATTTCAGCGCCAATGCTTTTGCCGATCCAGTTGCGCTGCATGGTCAACACTTTTTCCGGCCACCCGGGCAATTGATCACAGCCGGCCAGTAGTTCCTCGGCATAGTCGGTGATCTTAAGAAACCAGCCTTGCATCTGGCGAGGGGTCACCTGGGTCTCGCAACGCCAGCAGATCCCGGCGATCACCTGCTCGTTGGCCAACACCGTTTGGCATGGGTCACACCAGTTGACGGTGGTCATTTTGCGATAAGCCAGTCCTTTTTCGTACATCTGGATAAAAAAAAGCTGTTCCCAGCGGTAGTAGGAGGCATCACAGGTAGCCAATTCCCGGTCCCAGTCGTAGCTTAGACCCAAGCGCTGAAGTTGAATCCGCATGTAGTCGATATTCTCGTAAGTCCATTGAGCTGGATGAGTATGGTGTTTGATGGCGGCATTTTCCGCGGGCAAACCGAAGGCGTCCCAACCCATGGGGTGAAGGACGTTATCGCCGCGCATTCGCCGGTAACGGGCAATAACGTCGCCGATGGTGTAATTGCGAACATGGCCCATGTGGATCCGGCCGGAAGGGTAGGGAAACATCGAAAGGACGTAGTATTTTTTGCGGGTCAGATCCGGGGTGACCTTCCAGGTCTTGGTCGCAAGCCAGTGGGTGCGCCACTTTTCCTCGATAGCGGTAAAATCATAGCGGGCCTGGACAGTGTTCATGGTATCCGGTATTTGCAATAAATTTAATGGCAAGATGCCGTTTCAATATGAACTTTGCTTGAGGCATGATTCTACTTCGATCAACAGATTTGGCAACGAATTTGGCAATGGGTTTGGGTCTGGTTACGTTATTGCCGGGTCGAGACTACGAGACTATCAAGCTTCCGTTCTTTTACCTCAGTGTCGATAAAAAAACAACCGTATCCGCTGATCATTATCCAACAGTGACATGGCCCATGGCCAAATGCGCCACTTTTTCTCTGGCATTGCGGATGAACTCCGGGTAAGTGAAGAAAACAATCGACTGGAAAGTTTTTGCGACTTTGTCAAGATGCTATCATTATTTTACCGATATAGTAAGTTTTCAGGCCAGATGAATACTATAATACTTTTTGGTTTGATTTTCAGCAAGTTAAATGTTTAATGTGTTAGTTCTTGTTGCAATAACTTTACGGATCCAGGATGATATTATTACTGCTTGGGTTAATTATTGTTTTTTGGACCTTGGGCATGGTTTACGGGGTCGGTAAACGTTTACCGGACGGCCTTGGTCGCCAGGGTGCGTGGCACCTGGCAGAGCTGGAGTTTATTTATGATCTCAATTACAATTTTGACGGTCGGCGGGTGCATGAACCGCGAATTCTTTCCACGATGTTGGCTGAAATCGAGCGAGCCCGCCATTTTATCATCGTTGATATATTTCTTTTTAACGACCTTGGCGGCTCCTCGATCCTGGGGGATGACTTGGCTTCGCCGACGACTACCCTTGCCGATGCCTTGGTGGCTGCTCGATTGGCGCGGCCGGAATTACCGGTTTTATTTATCAGCGATGAAATTAATACCGGTTACGGCTCTTACGTGGAGCCTCACCTGGCCCGCATGGCGGCCCAGGGAGTGGAGGTGGTGCTGGTTGATTTGACCAAGCTACCTGATCCCAACCCCATTTATTCCGGCCTCTGGCGCTCCCTGCTACAATGGTTTTTCCCCGCTGCTTATCTCCGCTTGCCCAACATCTTTGCCGCAGATGCTCCGGCCATAAGTTTGGCCTCCTATCTGCGCATGCTCAATTTTAAGGCCAATCATCGTAAGCTGCTGATTACTGAGCAAGTCGCTCTGGTCAGTTCAAGCAATATTCATGACGCCAGCGCCCGTCATAGTAATATTGCCTTGCGGGTCAACGGCGGGGGGGTCATTGCTGATCTAATCGCCAGCGAATTGGCGGTGGCTCGTTTTTCCGGACATAACTCCGCTTTGTTGATGGAAGCTGTGGCGCCAACGGTTGCGAGGGGAAATCTTGAGTCGTCGCCGCCTGGCTCAAAGGTTGAAACCTTAGCTCGCGTCCTCAGCGAAGGCGCAATCAAAACCGCTTTGCTGCATGGTCTTGCCGCGACGACGACGGGAGATCGCCTCTGGGTCGGCCAGTTTTACTTGACCAATCGGGCGATTATGACCGCCCTGGTGGACGCGGCTAAGCGTGGGGTTGAGGTCCGGCTGATTCTTGATGCCAGTAACGAGGCTTTTGGTCTCAAAAAATATGGCATTCCCAACCGGAGTTCGGCCGCTTGGCTCAAGGCCCGGGGCGAGGATAATCTACAGATTCGCTGGTACAACTCCGATGGTGAACAATTTCACGCTAAACTGATTTTGATTGAATATGATGTTTCTGGGGTAAACGGTGGTCGGGCGCGACTGATTAGTGGTTCGGCCAATTACACGCGGCGCAACTTGTCCGGTTATACCATGGAGACTTGTCTGGAGGTTTACGCGACCGCCGATGCCGCTGTAATCGTCGCAGTTCGTGATTTCTTTACTCGCCTGTGGTTCAACCGGGAGGGGCATTATACCGTGGACTATGAAGAATTTGCTGAACGTTGCCCCATTAAGGCCGCTTTGGTCGCCTGGCAAGAGTTCAGCGGCATGGGGACGTTCTGATGGCTCCATGCGGCAAAAGTCGTTATTCCCGTGAAAACCGGAATTCAGAGCGTTACGTAACTCACTTAAAATACTGGATTCCCATTTTTATGGGAATGACAAACAAGCTATTTTTGAACCTTTTGCAAGAGGCTCGTTATAAACTTAATTTTTGAAATAGCTAACGTAATCTATGGTTGTGGGTACGTTTTTTCGAGTTTCCGTTCAGGCCCGAATCAGGTTCAAGCGAAAACAGAGGGCAGTGTTGAGATTCCATTTAGGGATGAGGGGGGTTTATGATGAGAATACGCCGGGATCTGACTATGGGCTTGATTGGTTTGTTTCTGATTGGTGGTCTGGTTTCGCCGGTGGCGGCTGAAGTGGGGCCAAAGGGGTTGGACGGTGGTTTCACTGTTCAGATCAGCGCTTGGGCCGAGGCGGATGCGGTTCATGACTTGTTGCGGGCCACCCTCACGGTGGAGCGTAGTGGCCCCGACAGTGCTCGCTTGGTCGAAACGGTGGCCTGGATCATGCAGCGGGCCGTAAGTGAGGCCGAGCGTTATCCTGAAGTGCAGGTGAAAATCACGGCCTATTCAACTCAGCCGGTCTTCCTGTGGCGGGATGGCAAAAATGAGCAAATCGGTTGGCGAGTTCGTCAATCCTTGTCCGTGGAAAGCACGGTGATGGCCGAGGTCACCGAATTGGTCGGCCGCTTGCAGGACCTTGACTTGCAACTGACGACTAAGGGTTTTACTGTTTCCTCGGCCCGTCGAGAGGCTTTGCAGGCCTCCTTGACCGCTGCTGCCATTGACGCCTGGCGGATTAGGGCTGAGGCCGCAGTGAAACGGCTGGACGGTCAAGTTTGGCGGCCACATGAGCTGCAAATTCAGGACGAACAGTTTCATCCGATTAAATCCATCCCGGGGGCCGACGCCGCGCGGATAACGATGCCTATTTCTCCGGTTATCGAGGCTGGTACTTCCCGGGTGCGGGTAACGGTCAGCGGTACGGTTTGGGGGCGTTAATTTTGTCCACCGTTTCCGCTTTCTGGTTCTCTCGCCGGCAAAGCAACTGGGCTTTTTGAGGTTTTTGGTGGCCCCGGCAGGAATTGAACCTGCGACACCAGGATTAGGAATCCTGTGCTCTATCCCCTGAGCTACGGGGCCTCAGTAGGGTCTGCAAAGCATTACGTATCTTGTTGCAATACCGTCGTTTTGTCCTGAAAAGCTGTTGTACACGCTTCAACCTGATTACAAGTAGCTACGGCGATCTTTGCCACACCCTTTAATAGCCCCAGTAAACCAGAACTTTAACACAGAGAGCAAAAAAAGACAAGAATGCTTTAGTGGCGGGAAAAAAGGCGGAGGTGATTGCGATGATGAAATTGGCCAGCACTGAACAAATGCGGGAATGTGATCGGTTGGCGATGGAAGTTTACGGGATTTCTGGGCTGGTCTTGATGGAAAACGCCGGACGGGCGGTGGTGGAGGTGTTGGAGCGTCGTTTTGGGGCTCAGGTTGGCCGGGAGATTGCGATTTTTGCCGGACCTGGCAACAACGGCGGTGATGCCCTGGTGATTGCCCGCTATCTTTATCAGCGAGGAGCAAAGCCTTGGGTACTGTTACTGGTTAAACCCGACAAACTCAAGGGAGACGCGGCGGCCAATCTGCGACTGCTGCGGGAGTTGCCCGTTGCCCTGGAGGTTGTCGCCTCCGCCCAAGATCTGTCTGCTCTGGCCCAGCGAGTTATGGCCGCTCATCTGGTGGTGGACGGAATTTTTGGCACCGGTTTAAGTCGGATGGTCAGTGGCCGTTTTCGCGCGGCTATCGAGCTGATTAATGATTTCGCCGGGCCGGTGGTTGCGGTGGATACCCCATCGGGTCTGGATAGCGACCGTGGGGTAGCTTTGGGCGCGGCGGTCCGGGCTCATTGCACCGTGAGTCTCGCCCTGGCCAAGCCCGGCCTGGTAACCCTGCCCGGTCGCAAGTGGGCCGGAGATGTAGAGGTGGTTGATATTGGCATTCCCCAAGAAGTTTACAGTAAACTTGATTTGCAATGGAGGCTACTCGAGCCGGCTGATCTTGCCGCCTGGTTGCCGCAGCGAAAAGAAGATAGCCACAAGGGCAATTTTGGCCACCTGCTACTGTTGGCCGGTTCCGCGGGAAAAACCGGAGCGGCCCTGTTGGCAGCCTATGGCGCTTTGCGTAGCGGGGTCGGGTTGGTCAGCGCTTGCGTGCCGCAGCCCTTGGCCCCGATCCTGGCCGGAGCTTTATGGGAGCTGATGATCGAGCCTTTGCCGACTTCGTGCGCCGTTGCCTCAGTGGCAGATTTGTCGGTGATTGAAGCGGCTCTGGCCGGTAAAAGAGCCATGGTGCTGGGTCCTGGTTTGGGCACTGCTCTGGAAACTGCGGAGCTGGTTCAGGTTCTTTACCGGGAGCAGCGGTTGCCCATGGTTCTAGACGCCGATGCCTTGAATGTCATGGCTTGGGAGACGACCGGGTCGTATTTGTTAGCTCAGCCATCAGCGTCAGCCGGGGCGCGGATCTTAACGCCCCATCCTGGTGAAATGGCCCGTCTGCTGGGAATCACCAGTCGACAGGTTCAAGAAAATCGCGGCCCTCTGGCTATCGAACTGGCCGCCCGGGCCGGGGTTTTCGTCGTCCTTAAAGGAGCAGAGACGATTATCGCCTCGCCGACGGGTGAACTGGCCGTCAACCCTACCGGCAATCCGGGGATGGCGGTTGGCGGCATGGGGGATGTGCTGGCCGGACTTATCGGCGGTTTGCTTTGTCAGGGCCTTGCTCCTTGGCCGGCGGCCTGCCTTGGGGTTTATGTCCACGGTCTGGCCGGTGATATTCTGGCTAGAAATTCCGGGATTAACTTCGGCTTCACCGCTTCGGAACTGGCGCGGACCTTGCCCGCCGCCTTTGCTCAACTGCAAATAAAAAAGGAGAAATAACCATGCAATGCGCCAAGGATGTTATGACCACCGAGGTTGTCACGGTGAGTCCGGAAATGCCGGTGGAGGAGTTGGCCGCCCTATTGTGGGAAAAGAGAATCAACGGGGCCCCGGTGGTGGATGAGGCGGGGCGGTTAGTTGGGGTAGTGACCGAAAGCGACCTGATTGACCAGGTCAAGCAACTGCATATCCCCACCGCTATTTCCATTTTCGAAGCGGTAATTTTTCTCGACCGGGGCCGCAAGATTGAGGAGGAAGTCAAAAAAATGGTCGGCCGTAAGGTTTTGGATATTTGCACGACTAAAGCTCTGAGCGTCGACCCGGAAACTCCTTTGGACAAGATCGCCACTATCATGGCGGAAAAGCATGTGCACACCCTGCCGGTTCTGGAAGACGGCCGTCTGGTCGGGGTGGTGGGCAAGGCCGACATTATTCGAACTCTGGTCAAACCCTGATTGGTGCCTGATTTGTAACTGCTCAGTTGGGGTCACCAAGTTGGCCTAATCACGTTTCGTAATAGTTCGGGAGCGTTCCTGAACAGTTAGCTGTATCGCTGGACCTTGGCTACCAGCTCGCGGTTGGCTGGAACCGCCAGCCCGTATTGGGTGGCCCGGCGGACCACCTCACCATTGATCGCCATGATTTCCGTGGGCTTGCCGCGGCGGACATCCTGGAGCATAGAGGAAAGGTTGGCCGCCGTTTGGCGGCAGATTTCTTCGGTGGATGTTACGGGGTTTTCATTCGGTGCAGCTCCGGCCGCCGCGGCCACGGCGGCGGCTTCGCGAACTACGGCGGCCATGGTTTTGCGGGCCGCCGGAATTTTGAGCAACTCACCGTTTGGGCAATCGTGAATGACCGTGAGCGCATTGATGCCAGCATTGACAATCAGCTTAAGCCATAGTGCGCGCTGGATATCCTCACTGATTTCGGTACGAATTCCAGCGCGGTTGAGGGTGCTGACGGCCTTAATTAACGGATCGTCGGGGATAGCGCTGGCGGACAGATAACCGATCTGGGTAAGTCCAGCCCCGCCGTAGCGAACCCTGCCCATGGCGGTCAAGTTGGCCCCTTCAGTGCTAACGCCCAATGCCGGTCGACATCTAGCGCTCATCTGTCGCATCAGTTCCAGATGGCTAATTCCGTTTTGCAGGGCAATGAGCAAGGCTGAGGGGACTAGGAAAGGGCTGATCTCGGCCAGAGCCCGTGGCAGCGCGAAAGCCTTGACGCAGAGCAGAATCAGCTTGGCGCCAGTGATAACCGCCGGATCAGCGCCCACTGCAATCATCAGTGGGCCATAGGAAACTGTCGACTCCGGGCCAGGTGGAGCCATCAACCGGCCGCTTGGAGAAGCCTGAGCGTCTTCCATGAAAAGACCACGCCGGTTTAAAGCGATGGCCCGTTGCCGGTTATGGTCGAGCAGGCACACCTGATCATGATCATCGGTTGGCCCCGGCCGACGAACCGCCAGGTACAGGCGAGAGGCCAACAAACAGCCCAAGGCCCCGGGACCAACAATTACGATGGACATCCCAATTACTCAACGACACGCGACTGCTCGATAATTACCGGATAAACATAACCGGCGCCGAAATCCCGGTTGGCGGCTAGAACCCCCTCGATTGTGATAACATCACCGACCTGGGCGGTTGCATCAGAGGTTATTACCAGATTGTGGGAGTTGTTGCCTGGATCACCGCTGCCATCTTGCAAATGGATAAAGTTGCGACCCATGATGGCTGGCGAGAACTTAACCACCTGGCCTCGAATCCGAATGATCTGACCGTCCAGGGTTTCTCCTTTGATAAAGAGTTCGCCCACTGTGTAGCTATTGTCCCCTTGGGCTCGCTCCACCTTCAGGTTGGCAAAGGGGGTCACGGCTTGAGTGCTGCCCGGGGAGACCATGTCCCCCTGGCCTTGAGGGGGGTCAAGCAATCCTCCGGCTTGTTTGGCTTGTTGCATGACCTCGACTAAGCTCGGACCGGTGGCGGCGGGGGGAGCAGCAGCCTGGTCCTGACGGTCGCAAGCGACCAAAAAAAGGCTCAGAAACAGCGCGGCGACTAAAGAAACCGGACGCAACGACAAGGTGTTCATGGTGATTCTCATTTTTAACCGTAAACTGCTTGGTGTGGTTAAGTAAAAAAAACATAATTCATGCTTTTAGTTCGCTGCGACAAAACTGAAGGTTAATTTCTTGTCCTTTACCCCTACCTTGGCTTTGCCCCCCTTACACAATGCCCCAAAAAGGATTTCATCGGTGAGAACATCACCAATTTCCCGGGTAATCAGGCGGCGCAGGGGGCGAGCCCCGTAATCGGGATCGTAGCCCTTTTGGGCCAGCCAGGTCCTGGCCGCTCGGCTCAGGGTAATGCTAATCTTTTTTTCCGCCAACTGTCCTTGCAACTCCAGAACCATCTTGTCGACAATTTGTTCCATTAATCCGGGGTCCAGGGCCGAGAAGGAAATTATGGCATCCAGCCGGTTGCGGAATTCCGGCGCGAAAAAATTTCGCAGAGCCTTGGTGTCCCGCCCCGCACTATCGCTGGTGAAACCGATGGGTCGAGTGGCCAGCTCCTGGGCCCCGGCGTTGGTGGTCATAATTAGAGTAACGTTACGGAAATCGGCCTTACGCCCACTGTTGTCGGTGAGCACCGCTTGATCCATGACTTGCAGCAGAATGCTGAAGAGATCAGGGTGGGCCTTTTCCAACTCATCAAAGAGCAGGACGCAATGGGGGTGTCGGCGTATTGCCTCGGTGAGCAGCCCACCCCGGTCGAAGCCGACATAGCCGGGCGGTGAGCCGATTAGTCGGGATATCGCGTGTTTTTCCATGTATTCGCTCATATCGAAACGCTCGAAATGCACCGAGAGCGCAGTAGCTAACTGCTTGGCCAGTTCGGTCTTGCCGACCCCGGTTGGCCCGGCAAAGAGGAAAGTGCCGGTGGGCCCGTCCGGTCGTTTTATCCCAGCCCGGGCGCGTTTGACTGCCGCAGTCAGAGCGGTGATGGCCGGATCCTGGCCAAAAATTTGACATTTAAGCATGGTTGAAAGTAGCCGCAGTCGCTCAACATCGGCTCCACTGATGCTTTTTGCCGGAATTCGGGCCAGGCGGGAAACCACCTCCTCCACGTCGCGAATGGTAACATTACGACGTCGACGTCGGGACTGATCCATGCGAAAGGAGGCCCCCACTTCATCCAGCACGTCAATAGCCTTGTCCGGCAAGAATCGCTCGTTGATATAGCGGTCAGCCAGTTCGGCGGCAGCCTTAAGGGCTGGAGCGGAATACTTGATTTGGTGATGCTTCTCGTAATGAGGCTGCAAACCCCGCAAAATGGCCACGGTGTCGGCTACCGAAGGTTCGGTCACGTCGATTTTCTGGAAACGGCGGGAGAGGGCTCGGTCCTTTTCCAGATGATTTTTGTACTCCTCGTAAGTGGTGGCCCCGACGCAACGCAAGTGACCGGACTGTAGGGCGGGTTTGAGCAGGTTAGAAGCGTCCATGCTGCCGCCACTGGTGGCCCCGGCCCCGACGATGGTGTGAATTTCATCAACAAATAGGATGATGTTGGGCTCTTTCTCGACGGCCCCGATCACCGCTTTAAGACGTTGCTCGAAATCCCCCCGATATTTGGTGCCGGCCAGCAGACCGCCCATATCCAACCGGCGGATTTGCGCGTTGCGGAGCATTTCCGGAACTACGGCAATAGTAGTGAGCTTGGCAGTTGGGACGACTGGAGTGATTGAGACCGCTGGGATGACCGGATCGGTTTGACTATCCGAGACGGCCGGTGTTTGCCCGTTTTTCTCGGCCTGGCGGCTGTGATAAATCCGCAGGGCCAGACCTTCGACCAAAGCGGTCTTGCCCACCCCCGGTTCACCGACCAGCAGGGGGTTATTTTTACGCCGCCGACACAAGGTTTGCATTATCTCTTTCAGTTCCGGCTCGCGGCCAATCAGGGGGTCAATTTCACCTCGGGCTGCTCGTTGGCTGAAGTCAACGGTGAACTTAGCCAGGGCCTCAGCATGTCTGTCTGCCGGCGCGCCCTTGATTTTGCCGTCTTGCCGACCGTCGGGAGTGGCGCCGGTATCAGCTCCGGGGAGATGGGCCCCTGCGGTGGGTTCTGATCGACCGTGGGAAAGATACGCCATCACGTCGAGCTTTTTGATTCCCTTCAGGCTAAGAAAATAAACGGCAAAAGATTCCGGTTCGGAAAAAATCGCCGCCAGCACGTCGCCGCCGTCTACCTCTTTCTTGCCGCAACTCTGGACATGGGCAATGGCCCGTTGCAACACCCGGTTAAAGCCGATAGTTTGAACTGGATCATGTGCGATTCCGCCCTGGACGGTGGGCAGGCTGGAATTGAAAAAATCCTCGAGTTTTTCCTTTATCAGGGCAATATCACCGCCACAGGCATTAAGAGTCTCAATGGCCAAATCATCGTGAAGCAGGCCGTAGAGAATATGCTCGACAGTAACATGTTCATGCTTGCGAATCTTGGCTTCCCGGATGGCCCGGATCAGGGCCATTTCTAGTTTATTGTTGATCATGAGCTGGTTATACTCGCTTTCTCGCGTTGACGACTTTAGGTTATTCCCGCTCTAAAGAACACTTGAGCGGATATTCATGTTTATTGGCCAGGCTGTGAACCATGGCCGTTTTGGTTTCGGCCACGTCGCGGGGGTAAACCCCGGCCACCCCAACTCCTTCCTTATGAACATTCATCATGATCCGGTGAGCGGCGGCCGATTGACGGTTAAAAACCTGTTCCAAGACCACCACCACGAAATCCATGGAGGTGTAGTTATCGTTATGGAGCAACACCTTGTATAGAGAGGGGCGGCGCAACTCCTGCCGTTGCTTGGTGACCACATCGAGGTCGTGTTGATCCTGAGAAACATTACTCATCTTATATTCTACCGTGACCTTTTGTCTATGGCTTGAAAAAGCTTGGGACTTGCTGAGTGTCAAGGCTTGGGGTCGGTCTTGACCGTTAGTCCATAGTAACCATTTACTCTGAAATTGCAAAATCATGTGGCGCTGACCCAATGGAGATCAGGCCGACATTGCTCAGGATCCCGCTGAGGAAAAAGATATTTTCGCAGTGTGTGGCCTTGGTGAAGCTGATCCCTTTAAGGCAGAAAATAACTCCCTACGCAAACAGCGAGTTTGGTTGCTAATGTGTCGCTGTATCATTAGATAGTCACATTTTTTACCACCATATCAATTACTGGTAGTACAGGCACGGCGTTGAGACCGTAAGTTTCATATAAGTCCATGTCCGGCGGCAGATAACTCAGGATATGCTCGGCAACTTTCTGGTCGGCCTGTCGATAACGTAATTTCAATTCAAGGGTTATTGGAACGCCTTTTTCCGCGAATAAACCGTAGTGAACATCCCTGAATCCCCTGGGCAGAATCGTGTCATCCCGCGCAAAAGAAGCGACCAACCACGGATCCACGACAAAGTGAAAATGCTCGCCCTGAGCGTCTTTATTAAACAGCCGCACCCCCTCGGGAAGATTGCCTTTCTCGTCCACGGTGCCGGTAGTCATGATGATGTTACCATCCCGATCACTGGCTGTTACCTCAAGCCATACCTGGCGGATATTGCTCAGTGAGGTCGGTAGATTGTGTCCGGCCCTGATGTTTCTTACCCGCACTTTAATCTCAACCAGCATATTGTCGCGGTAGACCGGATGAACTTCAAGCTCGGCGACCGCCTGAAGTCTGGCCACCGCCATGTCGTGTTTATGACGAGCATTAGCGGCCAACTCTTCGTTACCCTCTCTGAGGGCGGCTGTTTTGCCTCAGTTGGAAATGGAGAATAGCCCCTGCTGAGTTAGTGAGTTAATGTTCTTCTCGTCCACATGAATGTGGTGCTGTACGGGTTGCTGTTTTTCTGCCAGTCGTTTTTGTTTTCTGGCCTCTCTGGCGGCCTCTAGTTTTTGATCGCGTTCTGTGAAAATTTGTTTCTCACGGCCTTCCAGTTTGACCTTGGGAGCAACGTAACCAATGGCACTATGCAACCGCTCTTCGTTGTAATAGCAGATGAACTTGGAAATCTGCTCACGGGCTTCTTCGAGGGACAAGAAGACGTTGGGTCGAACGCATTCACCCTTGATGGTCTGGTGGTAACGTTCCAGTTTGCCGTTGCTCTGCGGATAAAAGGGTGATGTCCGCACATGGGTCATACCGGCCAGGCGGATAAACTCCTTGAAGTCCTTGGCGATAAACTGGGGGACCGTTGTCGGAAATAATCCGTGGCGTGGCCTCCGGAAACTTTTCTCGGGCACGCTGCAGGATAATTTCAATGTCTTGTTCGGTCATTAATTCTCGCAGTTCCCAGTGGACGAGATAGCGACTACAGCCATCCAGTAGGCTGCAGAGGTAGTAAAAGGTGCCGCACAGGTTGATGTAAGACACATCGATATGCCAGTGCTCATGGGGTTTCAACGGTTGCACAAAACCGGTCCCCTTTTTGCTGGTTTTACCGTTCCAGCGTCGCAGTAGATCGGCGGCACTCAGAACACGATAGACGCTGCTGGGGCTGACGGCAACAACATCTTGATCGAGCATCATGAAGGTCAGGCGGCGATAGCCTTCCAGCGGATGCTTCTTGAAAAATTCAATAATGGCCTGCTTCTCCCAGGCTGCCAGCCAGAAATCACGGGGAATCAGGGCGTTATGTTCATTGGCTTTACCGTAACGATTCTGCCAATCGTAATATTTGCTGGGGGCGATACTAAAGCCAGCGAATCAGATGCGTCACGGCGATATCGGTCTTTTTCGCCCAGTACTTGACGAAATCGACGACGGCATCACGAGTATCATGGGGAACCCAGGACGCTTTTAGCGAACCCCAAGATCTTTTTTTAACTGAACATGCTCCTCCAGCAATTCAGAAAGAACATCGTTCTTGGTCTGCAGCTTGGCTTCGAGCTGCTCGATCCGTTTTTGCTCGGCGTTTTTCTTGGTGCCGTTGGCCTTTTCAAAAGCCGCTGCGCCATTCTCGAAAAACTCCTTTTGCCAGCGGTAGAAAACCGTCGGTTGCAGGTTGTATTCATCACAAAGGTCAGAGACGGCAACATGATCAACCAAGTGCCGTTTGATGATGAAAACCTTCTCCTGACCGGTGTAATTTCTTCGTTGTTTGCGCATGGTGAATTCCTCCGTTGTTGTAGACTAACTCAAACGGTTGAATTCTCCAATTCACGCTGAACCAAAACACTTTAAGGATAGTCGGCATCAACTCAAAGGTGATTGTTAAACATAACGAAAATTTTCAAAGGCTATTCGCGGTTG
>SJBG01000010.1 GCA_004332195.1 Desulfobulbaceae bacterium | reverse complement strand
TGGAGCCTTTGTAGCGGCCCACCACATCGCGCCGCGTCATCTGCGCGATGAGCGCGCGATTGCGCCACACACTGCGCGCCATGGCAAGCAGCGAGCCAGGCTGGGTGGCGTGGGGGTTGGTTCCCTGGTAAGTGCTTGGCGGGGCGTGCAGGATATTGCTGTGCTTCATCAATAATTACCCCATCCCTGTTGATGGCGAAGAAGGTGACGGGATCATTGCTGATTATACACATAATTTTTCTCGATCCAATCCTGATAACTCCCATCCATCACCCTGCGCCACCACTGTTCATTTTCCAGATACCAGTCTATTGTTTTGCGAATACCGCTCTCAAAGGTCTCGACAGGCATATAACCTAACTCCCGGGTAATCTTGCCGGCATCAACAGCATAACGGCGATCATGCCCGGCCCGGTCTTTGACATGGGTGATCAGGTTTTTATGCGGGGCGCCCTGCGGGTGATGCTGATCCATCAATTCACAGATCAAGGTGACGATGTTAATATTGGTCCACTCATTGTTGCCGCCGATATTGTAGATATTACCAACACAGCCATTGCGGATGATCAGATCAATACCACGATTATGATCGTCTACATATAACCAATCTCTAATCTGTCTGCCGTCACCATATACAGGGAGAGCTTTTCCGTCAAGACAATTGGCTATGACAAGCGGGATCAGTTTTTCAGGAAACTGGTATGAGCCGTAATTGTTGGAGCAATTACTGGTGGTGGTGTTTAGACCATAGGTGTGATGGTAACTGCGCACGATATGGTCGGAGCCGGCCTTGCTGGCGGCATAAGGGGAGTTGGGCAAGTACTGATGATTTTCGGTAAATGGGGCTGCATCCGGCTCAAGCGTGCCATAGACTTCATCGGTGGAGACGTGATGGAAACGATGGTTCTCGACTCCCTGGTCGAGCCAGATCTTTTTCACGGCCTTGAGCAAGCAATGGGTGCCGTTGATGTTGGTCTTGAGAAAGGCGTCAGGGCCGTGGATGGAGCGATCAACATGAGATTCAGCCGCAAAGTGGACAATGGTGTCGATCTGTTCATCTTGCAGCAGTTGCTCGACCAGAGTGGTGTTCAAAATATTGCCGTGGACAAAGCGGAATTTAGAGTTTCCCTCAACAGCAGCCAGGTTTGCCCGGTTGCCGGCATAGGTGAGGGCATCAAGCACAACTATCCGCCCATCGGGATATTGTTCAAACCAGTAATGGACAAAGTTACTGCCGATAAATCCGGCCCCGCCGGTAACGAGGAGACTTTTTGGAGAATGTTTCACGATTTTCTCCACTTTTTTAATACCTTATCGAGTCCGGTACGCCAATCGGGTTGGGAGATACCCAGCACTTGCGTTATCTTGTGACAGTCAAATACCGAATTTAACGGGCGTTGGGCCGGGGTCGGGTACTCTGCGGTGGTGATGGGCTCTACCCTGGGTTGCCGGTCGATCATGCCTAGTTTGTCTGCCTGTTCAAAAATGGCTTTGGCAAAAGCTTGCCAGGTGGTGACAGGTTGCCCGCTGTAGTGGTAAGTTCCCCAGGAAATTGCTTCACCATCACCCCGGCGTTTCACAAGGCCCAGCAAGGTTTCGGCAATCGCCCCTGCCCAGGTGGGCCCGCCGTGCTGATCCGCGACTACCTTGAGAACATCCCGTTCTTTGCCCAGACGGAGCATGGTCTTCACAAAGTTGTTGCCATCAACGCCAAATACCCACGACACCCGAAGGATGAGGTGCTGCTCCAAAATAGACTCGATGGCACGATCACCCGCCAGTTTACTCTTGCCGTAGATACCTTGAGGGTTGGGGGGATCTGTTTCACTGTAGGCTCCCTGCTGGCGGCCGTCGAAGATATAATCGGTGGAGAGGTGCAACAGGGGGATATTATTCGCGGCACAGGCCCGGGCCAGACAAGCCGCGCCGTCACGATTGACGGCATAGGCCGGTTCCGGCTCCGACTCGGCTCTGTCTACCGCGGTATAAGCGGCGGCATTGATGACGATATCGGGCTGCTGTGCCTGAATGAAGCGATTTACGGCATCTTGCCGGGTTATATCCAGTGCGGCCCGGCCTGTTGCCATCATATCCAGTCCGAGATTCCGACCTTGCCGGACAATCTCGGCCCCAACCTGTCCTTTTGCGCCGGTAACAAGTACTCTCATGATGTGGCTTCCGGGTAGCGGGGCAAGAGTTCTTCCGGCTGATCCCGTAAGTCGGGATTATTACCGTCCTTTTCAGATAGTCTGATCTCCATAACAGGCCATTTAATGCCAATGGCGGGATCATTCCAGAGTATCCCCTGCTCCGATTGCGGATGATAGTAATCAGTGCACTTGTAGATAAAATCGGCGATCTCGGTGAGGACCACAAAGCCGTGGGCAAAACCGGGCGGTATATACATCATCCGCATGTTCTCTTCGTCCAGCGTGGCGCCGTACCACCGGCCGAAGGTGGGTGAGCCGCTGCGGACATCAACCGCCACATCAAACACCGCGCCCCGTGCCACCCTCACCAGTTTCCCCTGTGGTTGAGTCAATTGATAGTGGAGGCCGCGAAGAACCCCGCGGACCGAGCGGGAGTGGTTATCCTGCACGAAACGCCGGCTGATTCCCGCCGATCTTAAAGTATCTTCACGGTAGGTTTCGAGAAAGAACCCACGGCTGTCACCGTATCGCTCCGGCTCCAGCACCATTACGCCGGGCAGCGGGGTTTCAATAAGTTTCATCAGCGAATATCCCGACGCAGGAGTTCAAGCAGATACCGGCCATAGCCATTTTTGCTCAGCGGTTTTGCCAACTGTTCAAGCTCAGTGGCGGCGATGTAGCCCCTGCGGTAGGCAATCTCTTCCGGGCAGGCAATCTTCAGGCCCTGTCGCTCTTCAATTACCTGTATGAAGTTGGCGGCCGCGAGCAATGAGTCGTGAGTGCCGGTATCCAGCCAGGCATAACCACGCCCCATCACCTCTACCGTGAGGGTCTTTTGCCGGAGGTAAAGTTTGTTGATGTCGGTGATCTCAAGCTCCCCGCGGGCCGATGGTTCTATCTGTTTTGCATACTCCACCACCTTATTATCATAGAAATAGAGGCCTGTCACCGCATAGTTACTCTTGGGGTTTGCGGGCTTCTCTTCCAGGTCGCTTGCCTGTCCATTCTTATCAAAAGTCACCACCCCATAGCGTTCAGGATCTCTGACATAATAACCAAAGATAGTGGCGCCACTCTCTTGCCCGACAGCGCGTCGCAGCAACCTGTCCATGCCGTGACCATAAAAAATATTATCGCCCAGAACCAAGGCAACCGAATTGGCGCCAATAAACTCTTCCCCGATAGTGAACGCCTGCGCCAAACCACCTGGTGAAGGTTGCACCGCGTACTCAATCGAAAGCCCCCACTGCCTGCCATCATGTAGTAAATGCTGAAATGCCGCCTGATCTTGAGGTGTGGTAATGATCAGGATCTCTCTGATCCCTGCCAGCATCAGCACCGACAAAGGATAGTAGATCATCGGTTTGTTGTAGACCGGCATCAACTGCTTGCTGACAGAGAGGGTCAGTGGATGAAGCCTGGTGCCGGAGCCGCCGGCCAGGATGATTCCTTTCATGCTTAATACCTTTTGAACCAGGCTGCAAATTCCCGCATCCCGTCTTCAATCCTGGTAGCCAAAAAATAAGAAAAGCTAAATAAGGGGACACAAATAAGGGGACACAATACCTATTCGCTAAATAAGGGGCTAAATAAGGGGACACAATACCTATTCATTGATGACTGGTGCAAACGCACCACGCGCTCCAGGCTCAAGCCGATGAAGAGTGTGGCCAAGATGTTGCGAGTTCATCGTCCTTATCTGCTCAATTGGTTTCAATGCAAGAACCAGGTGGCAACCGGTGCCATCGAGGGGTTCAACAACAAAGCAAAAGTGGTTACCAGAAGATCCTTTGGTTTTCGGAGCATCGAAGTACAAAAAATCGCTTTATATCATACACTTGGAGATCTGCCTGGCCCAGTTTTCACCCACAAATTTTGCTGACGAGCCTGTTTTAGAAACAGGCCCTAGCCTGTCCCTATACTCCTGGATAAAGAGAACCGTCCCTTTTAAACAATCGCCAGTAATTACTCGCCGTTGCCACCGTTGCCGCCGTTGCCACCGTTGCCACCGTTGCCACCGTTGCCGCCGTTGCCACCGCCGCTGCCAGCATCGCTGCTCGCATCGACGCTGGCATCCAAGCTCATATCGCCGATGGCGACAGCCGCCTGCGCCGCGTCGGTGCTCATGCCGTCGATGCTCATGTCAAAACTCACGTCCATGCTCATATCGCCGATGGCGACAGCCGCCTGCGCCGCTGACAGGGCTGCTGTTGCCATTGCCAGTGCCGCGCCGGCGCTCATGCCGTCGATGCTCATGTCAAAACTCGTGTCCATGCTCATATCGAAGCTCACGTTGCCAAGGCCCCCAGCCGCGCTCGCTGCCGCCTGCGCTGCCGCCTGCGCTGCCGCCGCCGCGCTGGCGCTGACGCCGTCGATGCTCATATCGAAGCTCATGTTGCCTACGGCACCAGCCGCCTGCGCCGCCGCCACTGCCTGCGCCGCCACCGTCAGTGCCGTCGCCGCCGCGCTGGCGCTGACGCCGTCGATGCTCATGTTGAAGTTGTGGCCGGGGCTGGCGACGGGACTCTGCTGCGCTTTTACATCTCCATCTGATATCAGTTTTATTCCGGTCAAGACGACAAGGCTGATGCCAAGTATGAGTACAGACCAGTAAGACTTTGCTTTCATGATAGCCTCCTTTTTTGGGCTCGTGAAAATAAGGGGACACAATACCTATTTGTCCTGCACTTTCCGCCCCGGTTTCTTTGCAATCAAATCGCGCCCAACCATCCTTGATGCCTTGTGCAGAAAAGATCCGTACGCTTTCTGGTCTCTTACCTCTATGGCAAGTTTTTCTATCTCTTTTTTTATCGCTGTAAACTCCTCCATCTTCCGATGCAGTAACCTGCTTGTCACCCTTGCTTTCTCCTCTAACCCTCGGGGAGTAAGGATATACATATACGCCGTTTTATTCGCGGACGACCGGAAACGATCCATCTTGACAAAGCCTTTCTTGACCAGCGCGGTCAGGCAGTAGTTAAATTTCCCCAGACTGATGCCCATTTCTCCTGCCATCTGCCGTTGGGTAAGACGGGGGTTGTTATCCAGTATTTTAAAGATACGGTAACGAATTTCAGGGCCGGCGTCTGTGTTCATAGCATGAACAGTTGACATGTTATGGAGTTTATTGCAAGGAAAAATAGAGGACTGGGGTTCGGATTCGCCTTTGGTACCGCGAACTTCTTTCAATTGAACCCATTTCCGTTGGTTGATAATTTTTCATGCAAGGCGAGCACGACTCCATGAAGAATTTTGCCGACAATCAAGAATGGCAAACACACGGATGATATTATCCTCGACGCGCAAGAAAATAGGCCCCAAGTCCGGCGGACTGCTTTTCGTAAAAGCTAAACCCTTCGACTTCAGGGGCAAAACGGGAATCGGAAGCGCCAATTTTTCTTCCCTGTTCCAGCGACGACTGGCAGGCATAATGCCTTATCAGGTTGCCAAGCGGCCGCGGCCCTGGTATGATCGCGCCCATGGCCTGTAATGAACCGATCTACCTCGTTGATGGCAGCACCTATTTTTATCGGGCCTATCACGCTATCAGCCCACTAAGCAATGCCGCCGGCCTGCCCACCCATGCGATTTACGGCTTTACCGCCACCTTGCTGCGGGTGATTCGGGAAAAAAATCCCCGCTTCCTGGCGGTGGCCTTCGACGCCCGCGGCAAAAATTTCCGTCATGAACTTTATCCGGCCTACAAGGCTAATCGGCCGCCAATGCCGGATGATCTGGCCCGTCAAGTCCCCTATATCAAAAAGATCGTCGCCGCTTATCAGATTACCGCCCTGGAACAGGAGGGTTTTGAGGCCGACGATCTGATCGCCACCGCCGTCCACCGACTGGCCGGCCCCAACCAGCCGGTGGTCATCATTTCCGCCGACAAAGACTTGCTGCAACTGGTCAGCCCAACCGTCAGCCTTTGGGACCCGACGGGCGGCCAGGTCATGGACCCGGCTGCGGTGGCGAGCAAATATCAAGTGCTTTCAAATCAACTACTGGACTTTTTCGCCTTAGTCGGTGACAGCTCAGACAACATCCCCGGCGTGGTTGGGGTGGGCCCGAAAACGGCGGCTAAACTCATCGGTCAATTCGGCAATCTCGACCGGCTTTATCAGCATCTGGATCAAGTCGCTTCCGCCAAGCTGCGGGACAAACTGGCCGGGAGCCGCCGGGACGCCTTGCTTGCCAGGGAACTGATCCGACTTAAAGACGACCTCAAGTTGCCGACCACCCCGGCGGCTTACCTCCGGCCACCAGCCGATCAGAACCAATTGCGGGAACTTTTCACCGAGCTTGAGTTCTTAAGTCTGATCAAAAGCGAGTTGAGTCCAGCTAAAATGGCACCGGATAAATTCCATTTGATCACTAATCTTGCAGAGTTGAGAGCTCTGGGGAAAAAACTGGCGACGGCCGGCGATCTCCTGGTGATTGACACTGAAACCAACTCTCTTGATCCCCTGCAAGCCGAGCTGGTGGGGATTTCCCTGGCCACGGTCGGCCCCGATGCCTGGTATCTCCCGATCGGACACCGCCGCGCCGACGGCTCGCCGGCTCCCGGCCAGTTACCTTCATCTGAAGTTTGTCGGGTTTTAAAGCCACTGTTGGCCGACGCCGGTCGGCTCAAACTGGGCCACAACCTCAAATACGATCTCCAGGTACTGCACGGTTGCGGCCTGACTTTGACCCCACCCCTGGCCGATACCATGATCGCCTCCTATCTTATCGATCCGGCCCGTCGCTCCCATAAACTTGATGATTTGGCCGAAGAACTGCTCCAGTTTCGACTTACCTCTTTTGCCGAGGCCTGTGACGGCGATAAGCGACCCGACGCTTTTGCTTACGTTGAGCCGACAACGGCCGGCCACTACTCCTGCGAGGATGTGACCGCCACCCGTATGCTCTGGGAGCTTTTTAAGCCAAAACTTAACGAGTTAGACCTCGGTTCGCTTTTTTTCGAGGTGGAGATGATCTTGCTGCCCATTCTGGCCCGGATGGAAAGGGTCGGAATCATGATTGACTCAAAACTGCTGACCCAACTGGCCGCAGAGTTCGGCGAGGAATTAATTAGACTGGAGGAAAAAATCCACCATCTCGCTGGGAAAGAATTCAACATCAACTCTCCTCGTCAGTTGGAAGAGATTCTTTTTGAGCGACTGAAATTGCCCCATGGTCGTAAAACCAAGGGCAAAACCGGTTATTCCACCGACATTAAAGAGCTGGAGCGTCTGGCCGCCTACCATGATCTGCCGGCCACGGTGATTGCTCAACGCAGCCTGAGCAAGCTCAAAAACACCTATACCGATAAACTAACGACCCTGATCGACCCCACCGATGGCCGGCTCCACACCTCCTTCAATCAGACGGTGACCGCCACCGGTCGCCTGAGCAGCAGTCACCCCAATCTTCAAAACATTCCAATCCATTCAGCCGAAGGTCAACGCCTGCGGGCGGCCTTTATCGCCCCGGCAAATCATCTTTTTCTGGCCGCCGATTATTCCCAGATTGATCTCCGGGTGCTGGCCCATTACTCCGCCGACCCGGTACTGCTGGCCGCCTTTCACCAAGGCGAAGATATCCACACCCGCACCGCCGCCGAAATTTTCCGGATCAGTCCGGCCATGATCACTCCTCAGATGCGGCGGGTGGCCAAAACCATCAACTTCGGCATCATTTACGGAATGAGCGCCTTTGGTCTGGCCGAACAGCTCCGCTGCAGCCGCAAGGAAGCCCAGGTTTTTATCGATCGCTATTTTGCCCTGTATCAAGGAGTAAAAGACTACATGATCAGCATGGTCGAAAAGGCCCGCCGCGATGGATTTGTCCAGACCCTGCTCAAGCGCCGTCGTCAACTGCCCGACATTACCAGCCGCGACAAAAAACGGCGGGAGCTGGCCGAACGAACCGCGATCAACACCCCGATCCAGGGAACCGCCGCCGACATCATCAAACTGGCGGCGATCGTTTGCGAGCGCGACCTGCGGGCGGCCGACCACCAGGCCGAGGCCGTGGTGCAAATCCACGATGAGCTGATCTTTGAGGTACTGCTGGCGGAAATCGAACCGGTCGGCATCCTGGTGCGGCGGGCCATGGAGGGGGTTATGGAACTGCACGTTCCGTTGTTGGTCAACATCAAGACCGGGGTCAACCTCGCCGCCCTCTAGGCAGGGATGTGACGAAAATCTTCAATATGCAGGCAATCTTCTAGGCTTTTTCAAGGAAAAACGATTGACTGAACCGGGAAAAAAATTTACCCTGACCTCGCACTCTATCGTCTTTTAGCAAATCAAAATCAACCTTTTACGAGGTTTGGCCGGACGACGACGGCAACATTTTAAAAACTGCGTAAGCGACCGACCAACCGACATTTATTCATCCAAAACCACGATCCAGGGATTTACCATGCTTGCTGCGATGCGCCGTAATGTCCGTTCTCCGCTGGTCTTAGTTGCGATTGTTATTATCATCCTCGTCTTTGTTTTCTGGTTGCCCCAGATGGGAGGGGAGCGCGGCCCGGGAGTGGTGGCCACGGTCAACAACGAGGCCTTGTCCGGCCTGGAATTTCAACGACGCTATGACGCAATTTTATTCCAATACCGGGAAGAGCTGGGCGGGAGAGTTCCGGCCGAACTTCTGGAGGCCCTGGACCTGCGCCGGCAGGTTATCAATCAAATGATCTGGGAAGCGCTTCTGCTCCAGAGCGCCGAAGACACCGGGTTGCCGGTCACCGCCGGGGAACTGCAACAGGCTATCCATAACATGGGAGAATTTCACGAAGACGGGGTTTTCAGTCTTGAACGTTATAAAAGCATCCTGGCATCATTGCGACTCAGCACCAAAACCTTCGAAGCTGATATTCGTCGCGACCTGCTTCAATCCAAAATCTTCGATCAACTGGCCTCTTTTGTCACGGTCAGTGATCTCGAAATTCGAGAACGTTTTCACTGGGATCACGATGAAGTCAGGCTTTCCTACCTCAACCTGAGCGGCGTCGATTTTCAGCCGGGCATTCAACTCAGCGAGGAAGAGATCGCGGCCCATCATCGGGATCATGGCGATCGCTTTCGCAGCGAACCCATGGTGCGACTGGATTACATACTCTTTAACGCCATCGATGAGGCCGTGACAATCAGCGCCGAAGAGGTTATCGCCCACTATGAGGCCAACATTGCACGCTACCGCATGCCTGAGCAACGTCGGGCCAGCCATATCCTGATTCGCAGCAACCCTGCCGATTCCGCCGAATTACGGCAAGAACAACGCCAACAGGCGGAAATCGTGCGGGCATTGGCTCAGGGAGGACGTAATTTCGCGGAACTGGCCCGACTTTACTCCGAAGATGTCGGCGCCGGCGCCGGCGGCGATCTGGGGTTTTTTCAGCGGGGAGAGATGCTCGAACCTCTTGAAATGGCGGCATTTAATCTACAAGTGGGCGAAATAAGTCAACTGGTGGAAACCACCATCGGTTTTCATATCATCAGGCTTGAGGCAATCCAGCCCAGTGCCACCATTACCCTGGAGCAGGCTCGCCGGGAAATCGAGCTGGAACTGCACAAAAACAAAGGCCGCCAACTTGCCTTCACCCGCGCCGGTGCGGTCTACGAAAAGATTTTAACCACCGGCGCCTTGATCCGCGGAGCAGAAGCGGCCGGCTTGGTTGCGACAAGCACCAACTTCTTTACCCCCAACCAACCACCAGCCGCGCTACGTCGTCACCCCGAAGCAGTGGCTGCGGCGTCACGTCTCAACCAGGGCGAGTTAAGCTCCATCATCCCCACCGCTGCCGGCTACGCCATTCTTTTCGTGCAAGAGCGACAAGAACCATACATCCCGCCGTTAGCCGAGATACGCCAGCAAATCAAAACGGATCTCATCAGCTTGCGGGCAAGGGAGGCGGCTCGCCACCGAGCGGAGGAAATTTTGACGGCCATCCGGGGTGGAGCTGATATGCGGCAGCAGGTCCCCGCCGGCCGGAAGGTTCAAAAATCGGCCTGGTTTTCCCGAACCACGGCCGCCGCCGTCGATCTTCCCGCTGAGGTTCGCCAGGCCGCCCTGGAACTGAGCAAGAAAAACCCCTTCCCCACCGCCATACAAACCGTCAACGATGTTTTTTACGTGATCAAGCTGGATGACCAGCGACCCGGGGAGGACAGCTTGTTTGCCCGCTGGCGCCGGCCCCTCTACCAGGAACTGCGGCAGGACAAGCAGGAAGCCATCATCGACACCTGGGTCAATCATTTGGCCGGACAGGCCGACATCAACATCACTCCCGATACCCTACCGTAAACAATCGAAAAAAAACTTCTTCAAAATTCTTTACTTTTCCTCCGTGGAAGTCGATCCCTTCGTCTTTGAGCATTTTTATTTTTTTCCGGATAGCAGTTCCCGATGTCTTTCCTTGAAATCCTCCAATCCGACCGGATGCGGCGACAACCCGGTGTCAGGGCACTTCGGGCGCATAGGGGTTTCTTCGTATGGCCTGCCCTACTCCCCGATATGCTCTGGTTTCCAGGGCGTGGGCAATTTCTTTATAGGTTGTTACGCGCCCTTTAGGCACCTTCCTTAAAAGATCGTACGCTTTATCGGCAAAGGTTTTCATTTTTTCCTCCTCTCGTTTGATACATTGAGAATATTTTGTAAAAAAGGGCCTTGAGAAACCTCTAAAACATCAAACATCAGATGTCAGATGTCAAATGTCGTCTTCCAATCCTGGGGCAAGATGTTGCGTTTGGCGTTGTTGCAGGCTTTGCAACAGGGGACCAGGTTGTTCTTGTCGCTGCCTCCGCCGAGGGCAAGGGGCACCACGTGATCCATGGTCAATTCCGCCAAAGCGCTCTTGCGGCCACAGTAATAACAGAGGCCTTGGGCTAATTTGTGCCGCCACCACCGGGTTTTGCGCAGTTCTCGAGCCTTGGTCTTTTCCCGGCGGATCCAGGCTTCATCCACCCCATCGAAATCGTGGAAAGGTTTGTCCATGATACCATTAGCGCCTATTTGCTTGCCGACCCTGAGCGGTTAATTCACCGACCAGTAGCCGCCGCACCGTTCCTACCAGATACAAAGACCCGGACACGACGATCAGATCCTCAAGGGTACTCCGGCACCAGGCCAGATCCAAGGCCATTGCCGGGCTGGAGGCATCCAGTACCGCCGGAGTCGGTTCAGCGTTGCCCCCGGTGGCCAAAAACTGGCGCATCTTTGCCGGGCTGGCCGCGCGTTCACTCGCTAATTGGGTCAGAATCATGGTGTCGCAAAGCGGCGCGATTGCGTGCAAACCGACGGCCACTTCCTTGTCGGCCATACTGGCCCAAATCGTTATCAGTCGCCGATAGCCAAAATCGGCGCCCGTGGCGGCGCCCAAAGCGGCAACCAGGCTGGTGACCCCGGCGGGATTGTGCGCGCCGTCCAGCAAAACCCGGCGTTTTTCCGGATGCCCGGCCAAGGCCGACTCCAACAGCTCCAAGCGCCCCGGCCACCTCACCGCAGCTAAGCCGGCCCGGATGTCGTCGATCCGCACCGGCAAATGATCGGCCAGGACTTCCAGCGCCGCCAAGGCCAGACTAAGATTGTCTCGCTGATGGCGCCCTCGCAAACCGGAACGTAAACCGGTAATTTCACCATTCAAACCCCTGTAAGTCCAGGGGGCATCAATCGGCGGGTTTTTGCTGAATTTGTCGGGCTTGCCCGGATCAGGGGCGCGACCGGATTCAGATCCTGCTGCCTGCCAAGAAAAATCCCGACCCAACAGATAAAGGGGGGCGGCCAACGCTCGACAGCGCTCCCGTACCACCCGACGGGAATCGTCAACGGCTACTCCGGCAACCAGCGGCACCCCGGACTTGATGATCCCTGCCTTTTCCGCGGCCACTTGGGTTAGGGTATCGCCGAGATACTCCTGATGATCCATGGAAACATTAGTGATCACCCCAACCAGAGGGGTGATCACGTTGGTGGCGTCCAAGCGCCCGCCCATGCCCACTTCCATGATCGCGACATCAACCTCGCTGGCGGCAAACCAGAGCAGGCTCAAAACGGTGGCGAACTCAAAGTAAGTGATTAGCTCACCGTTGAGCACCGTTTTAATGGCGGTGGCGTGATATGCGAAGTCGGCCTCCGAGATATAGTCTTCGTTGATCCGCCAGCGCTCACGAACACAACTTAGATGGGGCGAGGTGTAAAGTCCCACTCGGTAGCCGGCCTGCGCAAGCACAGCCTGCAAAGCCGCAGCGACGGAGCCCTTGCCGTTGGTTCCGGCCACGTGGATGAAGCGCGAGCGCCGCTGGGGATCCCCCAGGCGACCAAGAAAACGCTCCATGCTGGCCAAGCCCAACTTGATCTTAAAAAAATGCAAGCTATTGTGGTAGCTCCAGGCTTGTTGATAGTCCATATATTTGTTTAAAGTTTTTCCAGTTTAGCATAGTCCAAGTAGAGGATTTTGCGACCGTGACGATCGAAATTAACCTCCACCGCGCGCGAATCAATCTGTTTCAGCAAGATGCCCAAGCCAAAGAAGGAATGCCTAACCCGGGCCCCAACCGACCAGGACCGGTCGGGTTCAGTCTTGGTGGCGCTGACGGCATTAGTCCCAGTCGCCGAGCTGCCCGGCTTTAACCAACGGCCAGGTTGCCCCGGCTGATCCCGGCCAAATCCCTCGACAAAACCACCCCTTCTTACCCTTGACGGTTTCGCCCGGTCGGCAAAGCCGGGCTCGGGCCGATCAGCGATCTCCGCGGCACAAAATAGCCGAAGGGGAATAGCGCCGAGCAAGGAGGATGGTTCGCAAAGACTGGGACGGCGATCGAACCCGGCCACCTCGCCGGGGAAACTTAAGTAAAGATTGCGTTTGGCCCGGGTGGCGGCCACATACAGGAGGCGGCGCTCCTCCTCATGCTGTTCCACCCCCTCCGCCTGGGAGGAGGGAAACTTGCCCTCGGCCAGGTGGATGATAAAGACGCTGTCCCACTCCAGCCCCTTGGCGGAATGAACGGTGGACAACACCAGACGGCCCTGCTTTTCTTCGCCGGCTTGGGGGTCGGGGGCGGGCGGATCCAAAGCGGTGTCGACCAGAAAATCGCGGATGTCGCCATAAGCGCTCAATAAGGGGCACAACTGATCAAGATCCCGCTGACGGCGAGGGTAATCGTCGGGGTAGAGGCGCTGGAAAATGGGCTGGTAATAGGCCAGCGCCAACTCCAACATGGTCAGGGGGGCCGACTCGAAACCCTGAATGTCGTCCAGCAGTTTCATCAGTTTTTGTAGTCCGACCTGCCAGGGCTTGCCCGCCGCGTAGGTTGCCAACACTTGCAGATGAGGGGCAATACCCTTCGGCCCCTCATCATCGCCGGATGTAAGCTCGCAAGCTGCCGACTCACCCTTGATCGAGAAACCATCGACTATCTTGTCGGCGGTTTTAGGACCGAGCTTATCAAGCAGTAGGAGAATGCGATTCCAGGATAATCGATCGGCGGGATTGCAGAGCACTCGGAAGTGGGCCAGAACGTCCTTGATATGGGCCGACTCAGTGAGTTTCAGCCCGCCTCGTTTTTCAAAAGCGATGCCGTGGGCGGCAAGTTCCAGCTCCAGTTTGTATGAGTGAAAACCGGAACGAAAAAGCACCGCGATTTGGTCATCGGCAATGCCCTGGGCCTGTAACTGACGAATTTTTTCCACCACGAAACGGGCCTGCCCCCCTTCGTTACGAGCCTTATGGAGCGTCGGGCGATCACCCCCGGCCAGGCGGCTGAAAAGTTTTTTGTGGAACTGCTCGGGAGCCGGGGCGATAATAGCGTTGCTCAAATTGAGAATTTCCGGGGTAGAGCGGTAATTTTCCTCCAACCGAATCACTCGGGTGCCGGGAAAATGGTCGGGGAACTCCATAATGTTGCGAAAGTCCGCCCCTCGGAAACTGTAAATCGACTGGGCATCGTCTCCCACCGCCATCACGTTGTTGCGGGGGGCCGCCAGCAGGCGGACAATCTCGGCCTGGATCGGGTTAGTGTCCTGATATTCATCCACCAAAATGGCCTGGAAACGACGGGCCAACTCATCCCGCACCACCGGGTGCGACCGCAGAAGGCGGCGGAGGTAAACCAAAAGATCATCGTAGTCCATCAGGCCGTGGGTCAGCTTGAACTTATGGTAATGCTCCCCGATGACCAGAATGTCGTCGAGAAATTCCAGCAGATGCCCATATTCGGCCTCCATCAGGTCGCCAGTCGTCTTGCCGGTATTCACCGCCCGGCTGAGTACCCCCGAAATCAGGCGACGGGAGGGAAAACGGCGGCCAATCCTACCCAGGCCCAGAGAGGATTTCAACAAATTGATAATCCCCTCGGCATCCCCCTGATCGAGAATGGTAAAATTGGCTTGATAACCGACATGGGCGGCATAACGGCGCAACAACAAGTTGGCGGTGGCATGAAAGGTGCCGCCGCATACCCGCCGACAGGAGGCATCGCCCAGCAAAAGGCCGGCCCGGGCGATCATTTCCTGCGCGGACTTGCGGGTAAAGGTGAGCAACAACAAGCCCTCCGGAGCCACCCCTCGCTCCACCAAATAAGCCAGGCGATGAACCAGAGTGCGGGTCTTGCCGCTGCCCGCCCCGGCAATCACCAACACCGGACCGTCGGGGGCGCAAACCGCTTCCCGCTGAGCCGGGTTGAGCTTGGCCGTGGAATCGGTGACCGGACCGGCCGTAGCCGGGGGGGCTAAAAGGGGAGCCCTGGGGGCGACCTTGGGGGGGCCTTGGGGGGCCTTGGGCAGAATTTTGGGAGTAATTTGAGAAGCGAATAAAGAGGGCTGCATGGAGCCAAACATAACACATAACCGTAACGACCCGGAGAAAAAAATCTGCCAGGCAAAAACAGGGGGTTGAGGTAGGATAGAAAAAGTGGACACCAATTGGCTCATGCCGCCATCCAGTTTCCATAAAACTTCTTCTCATAAGCAACCGGGGATAGATACCCTAGCCGTGCCTGCCTCCTCTGCCGATTGTAAAAAACTTCTATATACTCTCTGAAGGCATCCTGATAGTTCAAGAAACGTTTTTATCCGGCGCCGGCGTTTTCTGGAAGTACTCGACAATAGCGGCAATCAGCTCGGGGATGGTATGTTTTTGGGGCTGGATGTTTACGGACAGCCCGACCTTGGCGACGGTGGCGGCGGTAATCGGACCGATGGCGGCAATTTTAATCCCGGCCAGCAGGTCGACAAGTTGAGCCGACCGGCAACCAAGCAATTCAACAAAATTGGTCACCGTAGAGGAACTGGTAAAGGTAATCAAATCAATTTCCCGTTGATCCAAAGCCTGCCGAACTTCCTGATCCAAAGCCGGGCGGACGTTTTGGTAAACCTGGACAATATCAACCCCGGCCCCGGCCTTTTCAAGGCTTGCCGGCAAGACATCGCGAGCCTTCAGCGCCCGAGGCAACAGAATTTTTTGCCCCCGCATACCTTGGGTCATACCTTGGGTCATGCCTTGGGCCAACAGGGCCTCGGCCAGGCCTTCGGCGGTAAATTGTGTCGGCAGCAAATCGGCCTTGATTCCGTGCCCCAGCAAACTCGCGGCGGTCGCGGCGCCAATCGCCGCAATTTTCGGGCCGTGCAGGTCACGGCTGTCCCGCCCGAGTACCGCCAGGCGCTGAAAGAAAAAACGCACGGCGTTGGGGCTGGTAAACAACAGCCACTGATAAGCAGCGATTCGAGCCAAGGCCTGATCCAGCGGAGTCCAGTCAGGCGGCGCGGCAAGCGCGATGGTAGCCCCTTCCAGGCAAAAGGCGCCCATATCTTCCAAACCCCGCACCAGATCACTGGCCTGCTCCCGACTCCGAGTGACCAGAATCCTTTGGCCAAACAGCGGGCGTTGCTCGTACCAGTTGATGGTGTCGCGCAAGGCGACCACCTCTCCAACCACCACCAGGGACGGTGGAGTTATCAAGGCCTTGCGGACCACCTCGGCAATATTCTCCAGGGTTCCCACCACCGAACGCTGCTGGGGGGTGGACGCCCAGCGCACCACCGCCACCGGGGTTTGCGGGTCGCGGCCGTGACTGATCAAATTGGCGCAGATGTTGGGCAGATTTTTAATTCCCATATAGAAAACAATGGTACCCCTCCCGGTGGCCAGCGCATCCCAGGCGATCCGAGTTGCTTTTTTGCCGGGGTCCTCATGGCCGGTGACAAAAGTCACCGAAGAAGTAAAGCGCCGATGAGTAATGGGAACCCCGGCGTAGGTGGCGGCGGCGCTGGCTGAGGTAACGCCGGGCACCGCTTCAAAGGGGATACCGCAACTCACCAGCTTCTCAAGCTCTTCACCACCCCGACCAAAGATAAAAGGATCGCCACCTTTGAGTCGAATCACGGTTTTGCCGGCCAGGGCGTGATCCACCAAGATCTGATTAATTTCGCTCTGACTATGAATATGCCTGCTGCCACCTCTTTTGCCGGCGTAAATAAAAGTTGCCGATGATGGGGCATGCGCCAACAGTTTTTTGTTGGCCAGATAATCATAAACCACCACATCCGCCTGACCCATTAAACGCCGACCCTTGACCGTGATCAATTCAGGATCGCCGGGTCCGGCCCCAATCAAATAAACTATACCTTTTTTAGCCATTTTTATCTTAATCCGAGCCATCTATACTAAGTCCGCGAAGGACCTGTCGTAAAAAAAGTGGTTAATTTTCACTTAACCTGTTTATTTCTTTAGAAAATATTGCAATATCCATCTATCCAAAAAACTCGTCCAGCTTACACCTAATTCATCCGCAGGGTCAAAGGGAAAATATCCCACCTAGTCACCGGTCATGTTGCCCTTGACATGGATGTTTTCCGCATGGGCAATTCCGGTAACCGGAAAAAATCTCCCGCATCTGAGTTGGTTGCCCCTTTGGGCATTTGCTTGTATAGTGGCCGGCCGACGCTTGGATCGTGGCCGACTGGCGATAGGCGGTTAAACCGTGATCTCACGGATACAAGGATAAGAGTTTATGGAAAAAGAGTTCACGAAAAGAAACATTCGCATCGGCACCCGGGCCAGTCTACTAGCTTTGGCTCAATCGAATTGGATCAAAGATCGAATTGAGAGCAAATATCCCCACTGTGCGGTGGAGCTGGTCAAAATCATCACCAAGGGCGATAAAATCGTTGATGTGCCTTTGGCCAAGGTGGGTGGCAAGGGCCTGTTCGTTAAGGAAATTGAGGAGGCCCTACTGAGTGACGAGGTCGATATCGCCGTTCACAGCATGAAGGATGTCCCCGCTGAATTGCCGGCTGGTTTGCATATAGGGATCATCACGGAACGGGAAAATCCCTTTGATGCCTTTATCGCCACTCAAGCAAAGACCTGGGCCGCCATGCCCCCGGGGGCACGGGTGGGAACCAGCAGTTTGCGGCGCAAAGCTCAACTTGCTCGCCTGCGACCGGACTTGAAAATTGAAGACCTACGGGGAAACCTGGACACCCGTCTGCGCAAGCTCGATGAAGGCCGGTATGACGCGATTATTCTGGCCGCCGCCGGCTTAAATCGCCTTAAGCTGTCCCACCGGGCTGGCTTATGCTTTACCGCCGCCGAAATGCTGCCGGCGGTGGCTCAAGGGGCGGTGGGGATTGAATTGCGCCGGGAAGATGATCAACTGCGACAAATGCTCTCGTTTATGGAACACCGACCAACTACCCTGGCGGTCCAGGCCGAGCGCAGTTACCTCAAGCGCCTGAAAGGAGGATGCCAAGTGCCCTTGGCCGGTTTTGCTACCCTGGACGATAAGGGGCAAATTTTAACCATAACCGGCCTGATCGTTTCAATAAATGGCGATCAACAGGTGCGGGCCAGCAAAACCGGGACGGTGGAGAATGCCGCGCGGATTGGTCTGGACTTGGCTGAGGAGCTACTGGCTAAGGGTGGGCGGGCAATTCTGGCAGAAGTTTATGGTAAAGCCATCAAATAGATCCTGAATCCGTCAAAATCTTGTGGCTACCTTGAAAAATTAGCTGTTTTGTTCGAGTTCAGGGCATGCGCAAGAAAATTACCGCAGGGCATATGGTTGATATTCCGAGGATAATTTTTTGAGCATAACACAGAAATCGGGCGAAAGAGCAATTTTTCAAGGTGGCCTTGTGTTAAAATCTTGTGCCTCCCAAAATCAAAAGGCCGCGCTCTGATGCGGGAACGTGTCGGTATTTATGTTCATATTCCCTTCTGTCTGAGTAAGTGCGCTTATTGCGCTTTTGCTTCATGGCCCTGCTTGCGGCCACCAAGTTTATATCCCGCGGCGATCCTGGCTCAGGCCCGACAAATGGCGGCTCTGCCCTGGAGCCGGGACCGGGTTTTTTCCACGCTCTTTATCGGCGGCGGCACCCCGACCATTTATCCCGCCGCCACCTTGAAACCCCTGCTATCCGGGTTGCGGGAGATTTTCAATTTCGTCCCGGCGCCGGAAATCACCATTGAAAGCAACCCCAACACCCTGAGCCTTGATTTACTGCAAAGCCTGCGCCAGGCCGGAGTCAATCGATTAAGTATCGGCATCCAGAGTTTCAACGATGATTTGCTCAAGGGGGTGGGACGTAGCCACACCCGCCAAGAGGCCCTGCAAGCTCTGGCCTGGGCCGGAAAGGCTGAGTTCACCAATGTCAATATTGACCTGATTTATGGTCTACCGGGCCAGAGCATGCAAAGCTTTGCCGCTGATCTGACGCTGGCCCTGGAGTTTGCCCCCGCCCACCTGGCCCTTTATCAGTTGACCTTGGAGGAGGGAACCGTGTTGGCCCGGGCGATGGCCGACCAACAACTTCATCTGCCCGAGGAAGACCAGGTGATCGAGATGGAATTGGCAGCGCAAGCAACCTTGGGCCGGGCGGGTTATGAGCATTATGAGGTGGCTAATTTCTGCCGTCCGGGCCGCCAATGCCGCCATAATCTTAATTACTGGCAGAATGGTTCCTATCTGGGCTTAGGGGCGGCGGCGGTGTCCTGCCTTTCCGGCCTGCGGATCAGCAATGTCGCCAGCCCTGGCCGCTACCAGCGCCAGTTGAACAGCGGTCAGGCCCCCTACGCTGAGGTTGAGGCCCTGGGGCGAGCGGCAAGTTTTCGGGAAACAGTGATCATGGGTTTGCGCCGGTGCCAGGGGGTGAAAATTGCCGAACTTAAACAACGTTTTGCCTTGACTCCCCAGGGTTATTATCAAGAAATTCTGGACGAATTGGTGGTCGACGGCCTGCTACTGATTGATCAAGAGCGAATGGCTCTGAGCCAACGGGGTCTGGCCCTGGCCAATCAAGTTTTACATCGCCTGGTTTAGCCTGGCCTAAATGTAACTTGCAAGCGCAGCAACCGGGGGGGTCGGTTGCTGTTTTATAGGTAACGTTTATCAATTTTGTTACTTATAAACGCAACCATTAAGGGCTACCTTGAAAAATCAGCTATTTTGTTCGAGTTTACGGCATGCGCAAAAAATTACCGCAGGCATATGGTTGATATTCCGAGGATAATTTTTTGAGCATAACGCAGAAATCGGGCGAAAGAGCAATTTTTCAAGGTGGCCTAAGGTTTATTCTCGGGCAAATGCGTTAGGGGTTAGGAGGCCTGGAAGAAGTATGGCCAAGCATAAAAGCGAATATATCTGCGACAATTGTGGGACGCTCACCGGCAAATGGGCTGGACAATGTTCTGGTTGCGGCCAGTGGAACACCATGAAGGAACATCGATCGTTGTCGGCCGCCGCCAGTTCGAGGCATCTTGGCGGCTACAGCGGGGTGGTGAGTCCGGTCCAGGCCATCGGTTCGGTGGAATTGGCGGAGGTGGCCCGAATCAGTACGACAATGGTCGAGTTTGACCGAGTGCTGGGCGGAGGTCTGGTACCCGGTTCGGTGGTTCTGGTCGGTGGCGATCCGGGAGTGGGCAAAAGTACCTGCCTGTTGCAGGTGGCCTGCGCCTTGGGCCCGCGCCACCAGGTTTTGTACGTTTCCGGCGAGGAATCGCCCCGGCAGATCGCCATGAGTTCTCAACGCCTGGGTTTGCCGCAAAAAGGCGTATTGCTGTTAGCGGAAACAGTGGTGGAAAATATTTTAGCCACCGCCGAAGAAATTAAACCGCCGGTACTGATTATCGATTCTATTCAGACTATGCAGGTTGGCGCCCTGGCCTCAGCCCCGGGCGGCGTCACCCAAGTCCGGGAGGCCGCCGCCATGCTCACCCGCTTTGCCAAAGAGAGCGGCACTGCCGTTTTCCTGGTGGGGCATGTAACCAAATCGGGAGACCTTGCCGGCCCCCGGGTGCTTGAGCATATCATCGACGTGGTTTGTTATTTCGAGGGTAATCTGGACAGCCGTTACCGCATGTTGCGAGCGATCAAAAATCGTTACGGGGCGGTCAACGAGCTGGGGATCTTTGCCATGACCGACCAGGGGTTAAAGGAAGTCAGTAACCCGTCGGCTATTTTTCTCTCCCGCTCAAGCGAGATCAACCCTGGCAGTCTGGTCACCGCTCTTTGGGAGGGCAGTCGCCCCCTGCTGGTGGAAATCCAAGCCCTGGTAGATGAATCTCGGGCCGAGATTCCCCGCCGACTGGCGGTGGGCCTTGATAACAACCGCCTGGCGATGCTGCTGGCGGTGCTGCACCGACACGGCCGCCTGTCCACTTACAACCGCGATGTCTTTATCAATGTGGTGGGTGGGGTCAAGGTTACCGAAACCGGCGCCGATTTGGCGATGCTGCTGGCGGTGGCCTCAAGCCTGCGCAATCGGGCATTGCCCGCGGATCTGGTGGTTTTTGGCGAGGTTGGCCTGGCCGGGGAAATTCGCCCGGTGCTTAACGGCCAGGAACGCCTGCGTGAGGCCAAAAAACATGGCTTTCGCCGAGCGGTGTTGGCCAAGGCCAACGCCCCCAAGGAAAAAATTGACGGCCTTGAGATCCACGCCGTCAACAAACTTGAGCAAGCTCTGGCGATTTTGGAAAAGCCATCAGCCGTTAGCCGTTCGCAGTTAGCTTAGGGTGTTTTCTTGTTTGATTTTTTTAAGCTAATCGCTCTCGCTCCCCGACGACCGCATCAACCAACAACCGTGCGGTACCGGGATGTGATGCCGGGATGTGATGCCGGGATTGACAGGATGGACCTGGCGATGGTACATAGTCCTGGTCGTTTGGAGGAGTGGCCGAGTGGTTTAAGGCGGCGGTCTTGAAAACCGTTGTACGAAAGTACCGTGGGTTCGAATCCTACCTCCTCCGCCAGCTTGCTCATCTCCTTAAGAAATTGTGAGCAGAGTTGGCAGCAGTTTGCTGAGTACTGCGGAGAGATGACCGAGCTGGCCGATGGTGCTCGCCTGCTAAGCGAGTGTAGGGTCAAAAAACTCTACCGAGGGTTCGAATCCCTCTCTCTCCGCCATATCGCAATCCAAACCCCGAAATCCTTGCCAAGGATTTCGGGGTTTTCTTCATTTGGCGCTGTCAAATAAAATCTATTGATAGCCGTTAGTCACCAGTGTCGTGTCAAGGCTGACTCCTCCGGTGTTTGTTCGACCCGGCGAACTGCGTCATGCTGAATCTGGCATGTACTCACAAAGGGAAGGAAGGGAGGGAGCCGATGGTTGATTATCAAAATGTGCGATATAGTGTCGGCATTAATCGCCGGACGTGAGCCTGGTGGAGCCGGGTTAGAGTTGCTTATACTCCTTGAGTAAGGCCGGATAAGTGGTGGGATTAAAGAGAATATTGGTCATCATAAAGCATTCGTGGGTACAAAAGCAGCCGTCGCTCTTGATTGCGCTCAGCACTTGCCGGACCCTGGTTGTTTGCAGTAGACGGACCAGATCTCCGTTACATGCGCGAATATTGCCCAACCGCATTTTGCGCTGAAAATTCTCACAAGGATAAGTCTCGCCGGTGTCGGTAATCACCAGATTTAGCCGACCGGCATAACAGGGCAGCAGGGCTCGCTGCTGGCGGGCGGTTTCCAGAATATAACGGCGCTGGAGGATATCCTGCGCCGCCTTGAGTCGGGCCCCACCAAAACGATACGTGCGGGCCTGGCCGGTTTTTAGCTTGGTCGCAAGATACTCCCCGGCTTGGCGGTATTTTTCCAGATCAGTCACCAGTTGACTTTGGTCGGCCAACGCTCCACGGGCCAGGGAAATAGTATGGGTATTGATGTAGGGGAGCTGAGCCACAAAATCAATGGTTTCCTGCATACTGTCCTGGGTTGCCGGACAAAAGACCGAGTTGACGCCCAACTCGAAGTTACGATAATCATCTTGCAGCTTGCCCAGCTCAACGGCGGTACGCAAACAGGCGGCGTGACTGCCAGCCACCCCTCGCAAGCGGTCGTGAGTTGCCGCCGGTCCGTCCAGGGAAAGTTTCACCACCACGGTGCTGCGCGGACAACTACGCACAATCTCGGACATGGCTCCGACAATCCGCTCGGTACTCAAGCCATTGGTGGGAAAAAGGATGACGGCCGGCCGGGTTCGACGATAAAAAGCTACGGCAATATCAACCAGATCGGATCGTAAAAAAATCTCCCCACCGGAAAAAGCCAACCAGAGCAGGGGCGGACAGGAATCGGCAATCCTGGTCAACTCCGCTAAAGACAACTCGGAATCACTGAAAGTTGGTGGACTGGCCGGCAAATCAGCGGCTGAGACTAAGCCTGCCGACCCGGCGCTGCCGGCCAAACCGCCGGCTAAGTTGACCGGGGCAAGGCTGGTCGCGCCATTTGTTGCCGTATCGCTCGACGCATCGGCGGCCAGATAAAAACAAAAAGAGCAGCGCTGGTTACAGCGCCGAGTGAGAAAAATCGTTAAATGAATGGGGTTTTTTTTGCGAAAAATGCTCCAAAAGTGTCGGAATAACGAATAAGAACGACCACCCGACTTGATTGGCAGCCCACCGCCGTCATCCTGGTTCAACCCTGGACCTCGGCCTCGATTTCGGCCTTGGCAATGGCTATTAACCGGGCCGACCTCAGCGGGACTGCTATCGTTCCTACCCTTATCCCTATCCCTATTGGTCTATGTTTCTTTGATCCTGCCCCTTTGGTCCTGCCCTGAGGTCTTACCTGCTGCGGTTCTGTTTTTGCTCGTTCAAGCATTTTTTTGTTCTAATTCCTTGTGGTTATGGATTTTTTGCTGCATCGGTTGTTCTTTGCCAGAGATAGGTCCAAAGGCCGCCCAATCCACCCAAACCCACCGGCAGGGGATAAATAAAGGCATAGTAAACCCCAGCCCTCATCGTAAAAAAACAACCACCCGCCCGGTAAAATGCGAGTAACAACTTGCTCTGAACCAGGCCGTTGAGCAACTGCAAGCCAAAAATCAAGGTCAGGCCCGAACCGATCACCGTGCCAGGCAAAGAGGCCTCTTCGACAACTTGATCGACGACTCCCGGCAAAAGGATCGGACCCAGCCAGGCGGTGATCAACAAAATCAACAAAATGACAGTCAGGGCAAAGGCGGCAACATTGATTTTCAACTCGTGCGAGGCAACGCCGGAATCACTGAGCAAGTCGCGATTTTTCAAGGAATAAAGGGTCCAGTAACGAGACTTGCGGCGGGCATTGGCCAGGGAACGGCGCAGGTTGTAGTTAAAAACATGGCGAACCAGCATTTGTGCGGCCATCCGCATTTTATAGCCCTGGCGACGCAGGCGGTGACTGAACTCCACGTCCTCAATGATCGGCAAAAAATCGCTGGGAAACCCGCCGCTTTGGCGGAAGCTGACCGCAGCAATGACCATAGCATGACTGGCCACATAATCGGGGTCGATAAAGCGCTTGCTCTCAAAGTGGTGAATAAACACCGACTGAAACAGGCTGAAAAAGCGGGTGTCATCCGGGGGGGGAGGACGGGGCGTATAAGTGCCGCCGACAATCCAATCCGGCCCAAATTGCCGGGCGACCATCCCTGCCACAGCCAAGGTGTTCGGCAGGACAAGACAATCGGCGTCAATGAAGAGAAGATACTCACCTTTGGCCACCGCCGCTCCGGCATTGCGGGCCGCCGAGGCCCCCCGCTGAACCGGCAGCAACAGCAAGCGGCAGGGATAGCGGCGGATTATCGCCACCGAATCATCGACAGAGCCGTCATCCACCACCACCACTTCAAAATCATCATACCGCGAGGCCAACACCGCCTCCAGACAAGCGGCAATCGTAGCCGCTCCGCCATGGTTGGGAATGACGACGGAGAGAAAAGGTGATTGGTTCAAGCTGGATAAGTCATGATGCTTGGTTCACTTTACCACCAACAGATGGTTTTATCGGCATCATAAACCATATCCACCAACTTATCATAATCAACATCTCCACTGTAGAGCTTGAATTCGCCGGCCTCGCGGCCCTCGGTGACAATCTCCACCAACTTCTTGATATCAGCGTTGGGCTCGGAACGATACACATTAAGGATCTTCATAGGCTAAACTCCTAGGTAATTGACGGAAATCTCACCGGATTTATAAGAAATTTTACCTGGGACCAAAGGGGATGATAACATCCATTTCCCGCAACTGCTCGCCCAGCTCTTCCAGAGTGATGGGAGCAAGACCGTTTTTCTCGCAATTGGCGGGCACGGTGGAATAAACCTCTCCTTCCATGTCGCGAATCCAGTCCAGGTTTTCCTGGTCGTGTTCGCTAAGCTTCGGCATATCGACCAACACCGCCCCGTAAGCGTAGTTGTTTTCCACCGCCAAGCCAAGAGCGGAACGCATTCCGTCGACGACATAATCCGGGTTGGCATACAAAAAGCAGACTTTTTTCGACATGATCTTCTCTCTCCCTATAAAGTCAGATAACGGTCGTAGTCTTCAATGATAGCTCCGTGCTGGGCCTGGGTGGCCATTTTGTCCGGGGTCATGCCCGCAGGAACGTCGTTGACATCAAAACCCATCTTCTTGTAACTATCGGCACAAATGGCAACATCGTCGGCCATTTCCGCCAACTGGGGGAAGGATGGATCCTTGGCCAACCTGGTGCCCTCCCAAGTAAAGAATATCTTAACTTGAGATCCTTTAGCCTTGGCGGCTTTGGTGATCCCCAGCACATGCTGCATGTTGCCGGGATTAGTAACGAAAATACCTAAACTTTTGGCCATGCCGTCCTCCGTCATAAATTATTGCCGGCCTGGGATCTCGGGGATCCACGACCATACGACAACACCTCCGCTCGATCGACTCGCCTACGCTGGAGGGATGCCCAAATTTTCCGGTTGCCAGAGCAAGATTTTAATCATCAACCTTTTTTCATATAGACCCGGAAAAAACCATCGTCTTCCTTAAGTCCTAGAAACTGGTGGCCTTCGCGTTCACACCAACCGGCCATGTCGTTTTTGGAGCCAGGATCGGTTCCAAGAACTTCAATAACCTGGCCGGAACTGAGCTGGCTGATGGCTTTTTTGGTCTTCAACAAAGGCATGGGGCAACTCAATCCTTTGGTGTCCAGGGTTTTGTCGGGAGTAATGCTGTTTAGATCCATAGTTTTTCTCCTTTCATGTCATGGATGGGTGGGTGATGGAAAAATTTTACCGATCTTGTTAGATTTTAGGCCACCTTGAAAAATTGCTCTTTCGCCCGATTTCTGCGTTATGCTCAAAAAATTATCCTCGGAATATCAACCATATGCCTGCGGTAATAAGTTCCCTTGTTGACCGGCATCGGTCAACCATTTTTTTTACGTGCCGTAAACTCGAACAAAATAGCTAATTTTTCAAGGTGGCCTTTACTACTTTCTCCGGGCTTTCTTGGGTACGATAAATGGCCTCGAAACCATCATTTTTTTTTGGGGGGGGAGTTTCGGGGCTAATCAAAAAATGAAAGTTCTGGGCGATAAGTTTGTCAACCCCACAAAAAGAACAGGGCCATCACAAAAAAAGCCCCCTCTTTGATTTCGCTTTAGTGGCTAAGCTATAACGAAGCAATCAAGGAAATGTCAACAAAAAAGGATGCAAAAAGGATGATGCTGGGTAGTCAAATATTGACTTAGCGCCCGATTGATGCTAAGTTCCGCGGGAGTTCGCTTAGCCAAAAACAACCCCAGCCCTTGCGATGAGGAGTAACTTGATGAAAAATCCGTCACATCGTTCCCCTGGTTCGCCCAGATCTATCTTGATTGCTTTGGCCGCCATGCTCATCCTCGCCCTCGCCCTGCCGGTTGCAGCCACGGCGGAATATGTCAGTGTCCAGCGCGATAAAATCAATATCCGCTCCGGGCCCGGCACTAATCATGAAATTCTTTGGGAGGTTTTTCGGGGCTTTCCCTTAAAGATTCTCGAACGTCGAGGCAACTGGGCCCGTATCGTCGATTTTGAAAATGACCAAGGCTGGATCTACACCCCCTTGGTGAACAGAACCAAAAGCGTGATTGTCCAGGTCAATATCGCTAACCTACGGGTGGGGCCAGGCGCCAACTTCGAAGTCATCGCCTCAGTTCGCTACGGCGTGCTTTTCGAGCCACTCGAGCGACGCCAGGACTGGATCAGGGTTAAACACGCCGACGGGACCACCGGCTGGATGAGCGACCGCGTACTCTGGCCCGCCAATATCATTTGAAAAAGCGGTTAGCAATTAGCGGCTAGCGGCTAGCTTAAGGGGTTTTCTTGGTCTGCTTTTAGCGCTTTCAGCACTTTCCGCTCAGGATTCCAGGCTGATCCGTCCCTGCTTCATCCGCATCATCCGCTGGGTTGTTTTGGCTAAATCCAGGTTATGGGTGATCAGGATCATCGTCACCTGCTTTTCTCGGTTGACCTTGCTCAACAAAGCCATGACTTCCATTTCCGTCTGCTCGTCAAGATCACCGATAGGTTCATCAGCCAGAAGTAGTTCAGGTTCATTCATCAGGGCCCGGGCGATGGCCACCCGTTGCTGTTGGCCGCCGGAAAGCTGCCAGGGATAAGCGTCAACCCGATCACCAATTCCCACCAGTTCCAGCAGATGATCGGCTTGGGCCCGCTCATCATAAAAACGGTCTCGACCAAAGAGCGCGGGCAACGTCACGTTTTCCCGAGCAGTAAGGACCGACAACAGACTGGCAAATTGAAATATAAAACCGATCCGGGTACTACGCGGTAAACAGATAGGGCTACGTCGTCCATGGCGCAAATATCATCACCACCAAAGAGCACCCGTCCGGTATTGGGCCGCAAAATGCCGCCGGCAATGGAAACCAGGGTGGTTTTGCCGGAACCGGAAGAGCCGACGATGGAAAGAAATTCGCCGCGCTCCACCGTGAGAGAAACCCGGTCCAGGGCCGGGATCGAGCTATCCCCGACCTGGTAAATTTTACTGACCTCGCTCAACTCAAGCTGGCTCACTTTCATGTCTCCTTGATCGCCAGCAGCGGTTCCAGTTGCTTAATGCGGTTGATCGGCATCATCGCCCCGCCCAGGCAGACCACGCCGCCAATCAAAAAACAAAAGGCCCCGATTGCCAACTGCTGGCCGAGATCAAGCCTGGCGGAAATACTGTGCATCAGGGTAAAGCTCGTGGTCAGCCAAAGGGCAAGCCAGGTGCCGCCAATCACCCCCAGCAGACTGCCAACCGCCCCCAGCAGGCCAACCTCTAAGCGCCAGGACGCCGTCGGTGACCATTCCCTCATCGGCCGCGGAGAAAATTCTTTCCCGCAAGGTGAAGATTGCGAATTTACCATCCGGGGTCGGCATCATATCGTGTCGTGGGCCTCGCCGGGCAGGGGAGTCACCACCTGGAGGACTTCCAGGGTTTTGGCGTCAATGATGCAACCTCGGTCGCCAGCCGACTGGAATATCTGTTTGCCGTCCGGAGTGAAATGCTGGCGAAAGGTGATAGTGCCCCCCGGTCGCATCCCGGGGCTTGCCGTAAATCGTGGCCTCTTTCACCTTCTTGATTTTGCCCTGCTCCAGGGCCTTCATATCCAGCATAATCAACTGGGTGTTGCCGCCGAATTTGGTATGACCGTCAGGGGTCAGGTTCAGGGTGAGCAGAAAATACTTCATGTCCGGGGTGTTAGAGCCGTGGGCGAAGGTGTACTCGCCGGGCTTGAAACCCAGCTCATCTCCAATGAATACCCGGTGTTGGTGGGCAAGATCATTCTTGGCAAAAACGTCGATAAAACCGGGTTGTCCCATAAACACCGGCATGAAATAATCATGCGCCTGGCCGGAGGCGCAGTAGTTGGCACCCGCCCAAGTAATCCGCGGGTCCGGCGGGACGATTACATCAAGCAGAACCCTGCCGGTTGTGAGATCGGACTTGCCTACGCGCAAGTTACCGTTTGGGTCAGGCCTATAGGTACTCCAAAACCCAACATTGCGATCATTGACATCAATCCGAATGTCGTGCCGAATGTCGTGGGCGGGATGAGTCTTTAAGCTCCCGATCCCGACCATGCCGAGCGGTTCGTTCAAAATAATCGGGGTCTCGCTGCTCGGATCAATGGTCACATTAGCCCGCGCGAAATGACCGCCCATCACGGCCACAAAAATCTCGGCCTGATAGTTCGGCCCGCCAACCGCGCCCGGGGTAGCTTTTGAATCCACAGGGACCATCGACAGGTACCCCCCCAACCAATACGGCCGATGCTACGGCTGCCGCCAATACTTTTTTCATTTGCACCCTCCTTAAAATATAGTAGGATTTCCGGGTCTTGCTGGCCAACCGTCGATCATGACCAACCTATTTGGCCCACCCAGCCCGCCTTGAATACAGGTCCGAAACAATATTGAGCCTGCAATACAAGACCCAACGCTTGTACCGCAATGTATTACTTTTTGCAACGTAGCCAAGAGCTAATTTGCACGCCATAGTTCGTCTTTTACAAAAAAATTTACGAAAGAAACTAATCTGGCCATCTGACCCTGATGCGCAATAGTTTTGCGTCGAGCAGGGCTCAGCTCCCCGGACCAACTCGGTCCCGATTCAGCAAAGCCTGCACCATCACGAAAACCGGTTGACCGCAACACCGGAACAAACTACATAAAAACGATCACGAGTGATCTGCCGGCCCCCAAGCCACTACTGCCGGGGTCAAGGTTTTTAATCAATCCTCAGCCAGCGCCAAGGAACTTCGATGTCCACCATCGTTACTCTGGGCCCGACCGGCTCACATGCCTGGCAGGCGGCCCGCCAATGCGATCCCACCAGCGAACCGTTGCTCCAGCCCAACATTGTGGCAGTCCTGACCGCCCTCGACAGTGGCCGGGCAACTTGCGCCGTGGTGCCGGTTTTTAATACCCGCGAAGGGCGCAATCATGAACTTTTTCACGCCCTGACTACCAATCAACGCCACTACTGGCAGGACAACGTAATCCTGCCAATTCATCTTTCCCTGGGAACTCGCAACCCCGAAGGAGAAATCGCCATCATTGTCGGCCGGGCCGCTTTTCTGCGCCAATGCGAAGAGTACATTACCGCTAATTTTCCCGCTACCGACCTGCTGGCGGTTCACGACCTGGAGCAAACCGTGGCCAAGCTCAAGGCGGCCGATGGTGAGAATTTCGGCGTAATTGAAGCAGAAGAGGCCCTGCGGCACCACGGCCTGATTCTGCGGGAGCGCGAGATCAGTCCCCACAACCGCACCCGCTTCGCCGTCCTAGGCGCAAAGCTGCCGAGGGTCACCGGCTACGACGCCACCGCCATCATCACCACCCCACTCAAGGATCGGGTTGGTCTGCTTTATGAAATGATGGGGGTCTTTGCCCAAAAAGGAATCAACCTCCTGGATATGGATTCGACAACCGAAGCCCAAAGCCAAAAACTTCGCTTCTTCCTCGAAATGGAAGGACACGCCGATGACCCCGTCATCCGTAAAGCTCTCGAATATATCGAGGATCAAGTGATTCAAGAGGCTGGTAGCATCAAGATCCTGGGGACCTATCCGCGGGTGGATATGCGGACCAAGCGTATTAAGAAGTGCGGTTTTATCGGCAGTGGCGCGATGAGTCAGTGGTTTGCCCGCCGCCTGATCGGCGAAGGTTATGCGGTCCTGCTCTCCGGGCGTAACAGCGAACTCCGTCCTGAAATCATGATCCCCCAGGTGGATCTGGTGGTAATTTGCGTGCCGATCAGCGCCACCGCCGCCACCATTTGCCAATACGGCCCCCTGCTTAACAAAAACCAGGCCCTGATCCTGTTGGCCGGGGAATCCGAGACCAGTATCGCCACCGCCCTTGAGCACACCGCTTCCGAGGTTGAGGTGCTGCTGGTCCATAATCTCTGGGGCCCCAAAGCCGCCGGGATGAAAGGCAAAAATGTTTCTTTGGTTCGAACCCCGCGCAGCGGGATATTGTGCCGCGAGTTCGAGGCCTTTCTTTACAAGCACGGGGCGGTGATCTCTCTTGATTCCGCCCCCCGACATAATCTGCTGATGGGGGTCAGCCAGAAATTGCCCAGCGCCATCGCCATGGCTCTAGCCATGACTCTACGCCGGCACCGACTGCCCCTCGGGGAAATCGAGCGCCATGCCACTCTGACCTCGGCCTATTCAATGCTGGCCATGGCCCGCATTCATTTTCAGAACCCCCGCACCTACGCTGAAATCCTGGCTTGCCCTGGGGAGGGCCGACGAATTTTGCGGGATTTCGCGGCCAGCCTGGCCAAGATTCTGGACTTGGCCGAAGCTGAGGACATCAAAAGCTTAAACCAAATAATCGAAGAAAACCGCAGCGCCCTGGGCGACGAATTTCTCCGCCCCGCTATGGAGCGGGCCCTGGCGGTGGACAACGTCTTAGAAGGCCGGCGTTGATCGCTTTGCCCGTAAGTTATGAAACGGTCACTAAGCCCCCATTTTTCCTGTTAAAATCATTTGGCCCCCCAAAAAAAACCAATTTTCTGGAACCTTTCATCAAAACCACTGTCCTAGTTCTGAAAGCCCTAATCTTCCCTTCTGACGATTTTGTACTTCTCCTCTCCTTCCCTAATAAAGCCCGAAAGGGCACAGACAAAAGGCCGTCTTCCCGCACCGGAAGACGGCCTTTTCTTTATGCTAAAGGAGGGGCCGGCCTCAGCAGGGATTTGGGGCAAAGATGATTTGGTCAACGATCCTTATCAAGGGGTGCAAGCCCGCCAGGGTTGATTTCTCTGTTCTCAATCGGTAAAATCGGGTATATGATCGGGTTATCTTAACCAATTAACAAATGCCCATCCGGAAACGAAACGGAATTTTCGCCCAATTGCCCGGCTACGGGGCCGCTTGGTCGCAAGGAGCATGCCGTCGCCGGATGGACGCCAACCGGTCCACTTATTCCCCTAAACCGGCCCTCATTATTTCTTTGAACCGGTCATTAATTCAACGGAGATTAGTCAATGAAACTTATTCTTTTAGGCGCACCGGGCGCCGGCAAAGGCACCGTGGCCAAGCTGCTCAGCGCCATCGATGGTTCGGTTCAGATTTCCACCGGTGATATTCTCCGGGGCGAGGTCCAGGCCGGCTCAGATCTGGGCCGCCAGGCTGAGGAGTACATGAAGAAGGGGGACTTGGTCCCCGATTCCCTGATCATGGGGATTATGGAAAAACGCCTCCAGGCCCCGGACTGCGCCAAGGGTTTTTTGCTGGACGGTTTCCCCCGGACCATCCCTCAGGCCCGCGCCCTCAAGGAACTGATGGCCCGACTCGATATCACTCTGGATATGGTGGTTAACATCGACGTCTCTAGAGATGTACTGCTCGACCGCTTGACCACCCGCCGGACCTGCGTCAACCCCGCTTGCCAGGCGATCTACAATATAAAGAGTAACCCGCCCCAGAAGGACGGGATTTGCAACAAGTGCGGCAGTCCGGTAGTCCAGCGCGACGATGAAACGGCGGAGGCCATCAACCACCGCCTGGAAACCTATAACCAAAAAACCGCACCACTGATCGGCTTCTATCAGGAAGACGGAATGTTCCATAATATCACCGGCGCCACCAGCGATATCGTGGTCAACGCCATCAAAAGCGAGTTGGGGATGTGAGTCGACCGGCAATCACCCCGGCTGACCATGGTTGCCTGGATGGATGACTGCAACGATAAAGCTCCGGCGCTCTCGGTTGCAAGCGCACCCAAAAGCGCCATGATCGGCGAATTCGGAAGCAGTGAAGAATCGCCTGGCGACAAGAATATGGCAGGTTCACCCGAAATCACCATTATCGGCGGGGGTCTGGCCGGGGTGGAGGCTGCCTGGCAGGCCGTTCGTCGGGGTTGCCAAGTCACGCTGTACGAGATGAAGCCGACGACGTTCAGCCCGGCGCACGAATCGACGGACCTGGCTGAGTTGGTATGCAGTAACTCCCTGCGGGCTGAAAATCCCCACAACGCCGTGGGCCTGCTCAAGGAGGAAATGCGGAGTCTTGACTCCCTGATTATGGCCACCGCCGCCGCCACCCGAGTCCCGGCCGGCCGGGCCCTGGCGGTGGATCGTAAACTTTTCTCTCGCCGGATCACGGAAACTCTGGAGCGGGAGGCACTGATCACCATCATCCGCGAGGAGGTCAACACCATCCCCCCACCCGCTCCCGGGCCACTGATTATCGCCGCCGGGCCTTTGGCCGGAGCTGCTCTGGCCAAAGACTTGGCTAGATTGATCGGAGAGGAGCACCTGGCTTTCTACGATGCCATCGCCCCCATCGTTTATGCCGACTCCCTGAATATGAGCTTGATTTTTCAGGCTTCTCGTTATGATGCGGGTCAGGGAGATTATCTCAACTGCCCTTTTACCCAGGAACAATACCGGGATTTCATCAGGGTCCTGAAAGATGCTCCGCAGGTGCCACTCCATGATTTCGAGGAACCTAAATACTTTGAAGGTTGTCTTCCCATCGAGATTATGGCCGCCCGGGGCGAGAACACTCCCAGATTCGGACCGATGAAACCGGTGGGCCTAATTGACCCCCGGACCGGTCGCGAACCCTACGCGGTGGTTCAGTTGCGCCAGGAAAACCGCGAGGGCATGCTCTATAACCTGGTGGGCTTTCAAACCAAACTGACTCATACGGCCCAAAAGGAAGTCTTCCGGATGATTCCCGGCCTGGAGCAAGTCGGCTTTGCCCGGCTGGGCAGCATCCACCGCAACACCTTTGTTTGCGCCCCCAAGGTTCTGCACTCTTCCTTGCAACTGCGCGCTCGATCCGATATTTTGCTGGCCGGCCAGATCAGTGGGGTGGAAGGTTACGTGGAGTCGAGCGCTATCGGTCTTATGGCCGGAATCAACGCTGTTCGCTTAAGCCGAGGCCAGGCCGGGCTGGTCCCTCCGGTCGACACCGCCCTGGGCGCCTTGATCGGCCATCTGAGCCAAACCGAGGCGGCGGTTTTTCAACCGACAAATATTAATTTTGGCCTTTTCCCGGCTCTGGTCGGAAAAAAAATCCCCAAACGCCTGCGAGGAGAATATCGTGCCCGAATTGCCCTGGAATCCCTGGCTCACTGGCAAAAAGCCTGCCCGGAGCCGGCAGCAGCTTAAGACCGCGACGAACCGACCTGGCCGACCTAGCCCATCCGGCCCAAATGGTCCCGGCATTCGGTGGTCGGAGTCAATCCCCAACCAGGATCCCTGTGGTTCAGCTTTTCATCTACCCGGTCTCTTTTACCCCACCACGCTCTTGCTGTTTGCACTGCTGCTAATGCTGAGCGTTTGGCCCACCCCAACTTCGGCCGAAGAAAATTACTCCCGCAATTCACTGGACCAAACACTTTTAATCAGAGAACTGCTGGAGCCAGAGGGCCTGGTCCAACTGGCCATTCATGAGGCCTCGCTCCGTGAGCAAGACGGCTTGATCAAGCTGGATTTAACTTTGATCCAGCAGCAACCACAACCTCTCACCCTGAGTATCCCACTGCTTATTATCACTCCCGAAAGAAGTTTCAGCGCCACTCTGCCCATCTCCCAGCAAGAAAATCAATTTAGCTTGGTTGTCCCTCGGCGTCCGACGGAGATCCGCATTGACCCTTACCAGGAGATACTCCGCCGTCTGGGTGACCATGAAATTCCACCAACCTGGGCCGGTTTTCTGGCCGCTGAACACTCCCTGGCCATCATCCCGGAAGACCCCCCTGCTAACTGGACTCCTTTGCTGGATTTTCTGGCAGCCAAGGGCATCGCGATAAAGCCCTTAGCCCAATTCCGCGACCGGGAACTGGCCGCCGCTTCCCTGCTTTTTCTCAGCTCTGATCAGCAAAACCCAGCCCGGGGCTTTTTCGCCGAAGGTCGGCATCCCGCCGGGGGAATAAGCCTGAGCGCTTACCCCAACCCTCTAAACCGCGAGCATCTAGCTATCCTGCTCCGACTTGGCTGTGATTTTCCAGTGGGGGCCGTAACTCCGGCGGCAAATGTCGGCCCATCGGCTCAAAGCCTCGCCAAACTACTTGAACTGCTGGAATCTCCCGGACTTTTCAGCCGACTACAGATCACCCACGGCAGCGTGCGACACCAAAGTCTGGCGGCGGCGGAAAAGGGCCTCAGGGTGATGCTGGACCCGCCCCTGGACGGAATCGCCGCTGCCGCCCGCCAGTCTTTGGCGCAAATCATGGCCGGACTGGCCGCCAGCCGGGTTATCTATGTGGGTGAGGTCCACCCTGAATATCAAGACCATCAACTGCAACTACGAGTCCTGCGATCCATGCACCAACAAAGCCTCAAGCTGGCGGTGGCCATGGAAATGTTCCCGGTCTCGGCCCAGCCGGCCTTAGACGCTTTTGTCGCCGGGGAAATTGATGAGGCGACTTTTTTGCGCCAATCGGACTACTTTAACAACTGGGGTTTTGATTACCGACTTTACCGAAATATTATCAACTTTGCCCGCCAACACCAACTGCCCATCATCGCCCTCAACCTGGAAAGGGAGATCACCCGTCAAGTTTTTCGCAAGGGTGGAATTTCTGAATTAAGCCCCGAACAACAAGCACAAATTCCGCTGGATCGAGATCTGGCTCTACCCGGCTATTACCAACGAATCGCCGCCGCCCTCGCCATACACGGCGATCATGGGGTCGAAAACGGGGACCGCTTCAGCGGCTTTCTCCAGGCCCAGAGTCTCTGGGACGAACATATGGCCGCAAGGATGGCCGAGTTTTTAACGGCCAACCCCGGCCATCGGCTGCTGGCGGTGGTCGGCCGGGGCCACACCGACAAGCGCAACGCCATCCCGCCTCGTCTAGCCCGGCGCATGAGCCGGTCAACAGCGAATAACCCGGCGGCCGATCAAGTTTTTAAGCAAACGGTACTCCTTCCCGTTCGGGAATATCCCGTCGCCGCTGAATCCGCCGATTATTTCATTTTTCTCCCCCCGCAAAGCCTGCCCAAACCGGCTCGACTCGGAATTCAGATCCGAGATGGGGCTGAAGATGCCCCCGGCGCTTTGGTGGTCGCGCTCAGTCCGCACGATAAGGCTGACGCATCCGGGATTAAAAAAAACGACCTGATCATCGCCATTGATGGCTACAAAATCCGGGACACCACCGATCTGCGAATTTTCCTGCTTTACCGCCAGCCAGGTGAAACTGTCCGGGTTTTAGTGCAGCGCCTGCCGACCGAGAGTGAGCCAAAAAAAAATTGCGCCAACACCAAACAGGGCCAAAAGACCGAACCACGGAGCGCCGCAGATCGCCATGATGGCTCCGAAAACCAAGCACCGACCTTGGTGGAGATCGCGGTAACCTTATAAAAAGGCATTGTTAATTGGGGATAGACAACTCGGACATACCCCGTTAAAAACACACGGCAAGCTTCTTGTAAGTCTATACTCATTTAACAATGCCGCAAAAGGAGTGCTAATCTCGAACCAGCACATTCCTGGCGTTGCCAACCCCAACCAACGGCGGCGCTTCCCAAAGCTCAGTAACGTGTTGCTTTTACAGGAAAATCCTGCACAGTTTTCGTAAGGAACAACATGGAAATATCAAGTATTACAACAAGGCCGAGCCATTTTTGGCCGGGAGCCGCTGCCCCACCAGGACCAAGGTAAAAAAAAATGATCGTAAACCACATTTATTACTTTTTTTCTCTATCTTTTCGTTGTATGCATGACCCACAATGCTGATCTCACAACGAGGACAATTGACACTTTCTAATCACCCTCGCCAGAGGAGGTAAACTGTGAGCAAATCTGTATCGGAGTTCAAAAAAAATCCTGGTACCCATCGATTTTTCCATAAACTCCAGCATGCTGATTGAAAAAGCAAGTCAAATTGCCGCCAACTTGGGCGCTGAACTGGAAATCGTTCATGTGGTAGAGTCGTTGACCCTTTACATGGGCTTTGCCGTAGCCCATATTCCCCTGGATTCGTTAGCCAAGGATCCTAAAGTGAGGTAGGATAGAAAAAGTGGACACCAAAAGAAAAGTTAAAATAACTAACTGGAGGTGTCAAGATGGAAAGGTTACCGTATGGAAGGTACACAAGGGAATTTAGGCAGGAGGCAGTAAAGCTTGTGATTGATGAGGGGCTGTCGGTGCATGAGGCGGCCAAGCGGCTGTCATTGGCATCAACAACCTTAAGCAACTGGATGAAGGCATGTAAGGCAGGCAAACTTGGAGAAGTAGGGAAAAACCACAGACCGCTGACGGATGTAGAGATAGAAAACTACAGGCTCAAAAAAGAGTTGGCTGAAGCGAGGATGGAGCGAGACATATTAAAAAAAGCGGCAGCGTACTTTGCAAAGGAGTCGCAGAGAGGTGCGCGATGATAAAAGATATGCGGCTCAAATATTTCACATCATCTCTATGTAAAATGCTCAAGGTATCAGAAAGCGGATATTACGCACAGATTAACAGAAAGCCTTCTAAAAGAGAGCAGGAGGATATCCGGTTGACAATAGAGATAAAAGCAGCACACAAGCGAAACAGAAGGGTATGCGGAGCAGAGAAGCTTCAGAAAGAGCTGGCAGAGGGCGGCAGATATGTCGGCATATGCCGCATAAAGCGGACAAAAAGAGAGCACGGACTTTATTGCAAGCAGACAAAGAAATACAAGGCAACAACTGACTCAAAGCATACATTGCCGGTGGCAGAGAACTTATTACAGCAAGAATTCAAAGCAGAGGCTCCGAATAAGGTATGGGTAACAGATATAACCTATATACCTACGGAAGAAGGCTGGCTATATCTTGCCGGACATAAAGACATCTTTAACGGAGAGATAGTGGGATATGCAATGGGAGAAAGAATAACAAAGAACCTTGTCAGCGAATCATTGTTTCGGGCAGTGGCATCCAAGAGACCTGCGAGGGGGCTGATACATCACTCTGACAGGGGGAGTCAATATTGTTCCGGCAATTACGGCAAGTTACTTGAGCAATTTGGGATGACCGCATCAATGAGCAGAAAAGGCAACTGTTATGACAATGCTCCTATGGAAAGCTTTTGGGGAACACTTAAGCAGGAGCTTGTGCATCACAGGAAATACAGAACAAGACAAGAGGCAACGCAGGAGATCAGAGAGTATATAGAAGTTTTTTACAATCGGCAGAGGAGGCAGGCACGGCTAGGGTATCTATCCCCGGTTGCTTATGAGAAGAAGTTTTATGGAAACTGGATGGCGGCATGAGCCAATTGGTGTCCACTATTGACATCCGAGGTCAATGCGAAAAAAATACCGCAGGCATATGGTTGATATTCCAAGGATAATTTTTTGAACATAACGCAGAAATCGGGCGAAAGAGCAATTTTTCAAAGTGGCCTTTAAGATAAGGCCCAGCGGGCTGAATCGTCAGTCAACTTTTAACTTTAAGTCATTAAAAAGGTCGATCTAATGTCGTCAATGAATGAGCCTATTGAAGGCAACTGGTACGAGCTTCCATCCGGTGAGATTTTCACGGTTATTACGGTGGATGAAGACGAAGGCATCATGGAAATTCAATATGCTGACGCCAGTATTGAGGAAGTCGAGCTGGATAACTGGGATGATCTGGGAGTCACACCTATCGACCCGCCTGATGAATGGTCGGGAAGCTATGAGGATTTTGACGATGAAGATGACAATGAAGATGAAGATAAAGAGGTAGATGACGATGAATTTAATTTTAACCCAAATGACATCGAGGATAAATAACCGGACATGACCACCCAACTTTCATTTAGCAAAGATGAGAACGAGTTGCTCCCTGACTTTCGCAATAAGATCAACAAGGCCGAATCCGCCGAGGATGTCAAAAAATTCTTCTCCCAAACTATGGGCCTTCTACTGGCCAGGATTTTTACCAAAGACCAGGCCATCGAGGATACTGATATCAGCCTCAGGATCGGAAAACCAAGTGGCGATCCGCCGTTCATCTTGGGCCAACGACTGGGCAAGACACCTGAATTCATCGACATCTGGGAAAAATCCGATCTCCCCCATATCGTCGCCCGCTTAGCCCAAACCGCCCAGAATCGCTATAAGCACCTCGAGAAAAACCCTGAAAAAACAGAAGCCAAAATCAGAAGGTAGCGATTATCTGAAAAGCGGCGGCAACGGTCCGGCCGTGCGGCTTTGCTCCACTGACGGCGATATGGCATCGGCCGCTATCGGGAACTCATCGGTTACGATCAGTCCATCTTCGACCCCTGGGGAGCTGAACATCCTGCTGCCGCAACAAGACTGATTCCTCGGCCATATTCTCCACCGAGCGCCCCCGCCTCAGGCTGATCGCTTTTTGCGGGCAGAATTCACAGCAAAGACCGCAACCGCTGCAGGCGGCCCAATTAAACCAAAGTTTTTCACCCCCATCTCGCCACTCATTGCTCAGGGCCCCAGTGGGGCAGACTCCGGCACATGCTCCACACAGATTACACTTATCATTAACCGCCAGGACGTAAAACAACCCCGGCAGGAGGCCACGGCGTTCCGGCGCGGCCTTGGTCAAGGCCTGACGTAAGACGATGGAGCGAGCGATTGCCTGTTTGTCCTGACCCGATGGTTGGTCGAACTCCTCAGGCTCGGGGCGAAGAGTACTCCAGGTCGTGGCAGCGGCGTGCCAAGAAAGTTCGCGAAAAGCCCTAAAAAACGAGCGCCGGTCGGGAGTGGCGGGAGTGACGGGAGTGACGGCAGATTGGGCGGCAGGTTTAATCTCAGGCTTAGCCCCAAGTTGGGTCCCCGCAGAATTTGGAGCGACAATGGCAGTTGTCGCCGCACTTTCAGGCAAAAAGGGTTGATCAAGCAGCTTGATGCTAAAGCCAGTTGTCAGGGTGGAGTCTGACCGAGAAGTCGGGGCCTCCTCGGAGCCGGCGGTCGCAAGAGCGTTAAGCACGGCTACCCGTTGGGCCAGGATGGCGGGGACAAAAGAGGCCCGACAATCACCGCAACTCTCCAGATGCAGATTGACTCCGCCGGTCATAACCGCCATGGCCGCCAAGTGTTCAACGGTCAGGGCACCCAGGCAAGACAAAATAAGCTCTTCACCGGTGCGCACATTTTTTTCACAGCAACAGGCAACTGGCTCGTTCAACTTAAAAGTGCGGGCCACTACGTTATCCAGACGACGATCGTGAGCTACCAAAGCCCCCGCCGGACAAACCGCGACACAGATCAGACAGGCCACGCACCGCTGGGAATCAATGACCACCCGGTCCTGCTCCAGGCTGACCGCCTGGCGTGGACACTCCTCAACGCAACACGCGCAGGTGCTGCTCCAAAGGCGATTGCGCAGGCAGGAGCGGGCGCGAAAAACCAGGGGGGCTTCACTCTCCCCGGCCAATCTATTGATAAAACGCTCGGCAACCGTCATCTACAGCGGGGCGCAGGTTCGATACCGAGACAACTGCCGATAATCACCATGACCACGACCCGTCCCGCGACCATTCATTGGCCCAAAGTGAAAATTTTGCAAGAGTCTCTCCTTGAAAATGATCTTTTTATAAGACATAAGTTTGTGTTACTTACCCACGATCCTCACAACCGAACCGCTCTTGACCACCCCACCTTGCAACACTCTTGAAAAAAGGCCCTCTCGAGGCATAATGCAATCGCCGGTAGCCCTTTTTATGGCGCAGCCACTGTTATGGCACTCCTTGCCGATTTGGGTTATTTCCAGCACCGCCTCGTCAACCTGAAGCCGATCGCCAACCCGCAGGGCGAACAGATCAACCCCCCGGGTAATCATGTTCTCGGCAAACACTCCGGGTGCGATCAGGGGCATTTTTTCCTTGACCCGGTCAATGCTCTCGCCAGCCAGCAAGGAAACCTGACGATGCCAATCTCCGGCGTGCGCGTCGCCCTCGACCCCCCAGTTTTTCTTGAGTACTATTTTGTTCACCGCCTTTTTGATCATCCCTTTTTTGGCGGAAATGCAGACTGCTTCCAGATGACCCATCGCTTGCTCCTTTTTTCAACAATCAACCATTGTTTTGTAATAATCAATCACTGTGAATAAAGCATGAGAAACTAATGATTTGACTTCACTCCGAAGTAAATATTCGGCCAACCCCGTCATCTGAAAATAAATAAAAAAACAACGGGACACATTCAACTTATTCGTGTATAGGGGGGCATGGAACATTCCCTTCCCTCTTCGTTATTTCCTTCTCTGTCTTTGCCACCCATGAGTGGAGCCTCTCCTGTGGTTCCTGCACTCAATCTGGTGGCGATCACACAAAAAGAGCTGACTCGGCTTAAATGGGAAGGTCATTATTGGAAAGCTCAACATCAGCGGTCTTGCAAACGGGAAGCGCGTCTCAAGGAAGAACTTGAGCAGAAAGAAGCGCTGATTTGCGATCTCCGGCACCGCCTCTTTGGCAAAAAGAGCGAAGCAGGCGGCACACCGCAAGCCGTAGAACAGCAACCGACACAGGCGCCGAATCGCCCCCGTGGACAACAACGAGGGAGCCGTGGTCACGGACGTACTCTGCGTCCGGACCTTCCCGTCGTCGAAGAACGCCATGAGCTTCAGGGGGATTCCTGTTTTTGTTCCCACTGTGGCCTTCCTTACATCCCCTTTCCCGGTGATGAAGAAGCGGATATTTTTGAGATTGATGTCAAGGCGTATCGCCGCAGGGTCTATCGCCAGCGCTATCAGAAGAGTTGCTCCTGTCCCCCGACGGCGAACAGTCCTGCAATTATCGTTGCGCCGCCACCAGCGAAAGTCATCCCGCGAAGTCCCTATGGGACCTCAATATGGGTACATATCCTCCTAGGCAAATTCCTGTACGCCCAACCTCTGCACCGCATCTTACGCGAGTTACAAGGCTACGGCTTGTCATTGGCGTCGGGCACCATAACTGGCGGTCTCTATAAAATTGCGGCGTTATTTACGCCGCTCAAACAGGCCTGGTATGAACACCAGATGAGCGAATCGCAATTCCATAACGATGAAAGCCGATGGGAGGTTTTTGCCGCCGTTGACGGCAAGGTCGGTCATCGCTGGTATCTCTTTGGTCACCAGATCCCCCGAGGTTATTTACTACCAGGTAGCGCCCACGCGGAGCGCTGCCGTACCGATGGCTCATTTTTCGGGACTGGCGGCGCCCAAAGTGATTGTGGTGTGTGATCGTTACAGCGCCTGCAAAAAGAATTGTCGCTTGAACGCTGCCATCATTCTGGCCTTTTGCTGAGCGCATGTGCGTCGAGACTTTTTAGCGATTGCCTTAAGCTTCCCCACCTTGAGAGAATGGGCGCTGGAATGGGTGGCCGCAATTGGGACCCTTTATCATCTCAACCAACAACGCTTGGCCCACTGGCAAGAAACTCTTCCGTTGGCGCAACAGGGTATGCCTTTTCATCAGGCACAGAAGTTTAGAGCAGCAAGGCGATCCGCAATCCCGTTACAGGCCGGAAAAACTACTACGGTTCCGGCAGTATCTGGAGTGCGGATTTGGCCGCCGCGATGTTCTCCCTGTTTCAGACCGTCGAACTCTGGCGGCTCAACCCTCATCATTGGTTGGAAGAATATCTGACTGTCTGCGCCCACCAAGGCGGAACCGCGCCCGCAGATCTAACCCCCTTTCTGCCGTGGCGCATGAGTGAGGACCGGCGGCAACAGTTAGCCAAACCGCCCCCCACACGCCGGAACACCTCATGAATTGTTACTGCGGACGCGACTTCAGCGCCACGGAAATAACCCGGATTCGGCAGCTGATGGCCGACCATCCGGAGTGTCACCGGGCAGAACTGTCCCGGCAGGTGTGCCGGATGCTGCAATGGCGCAAGGCTGATGGGGGCCTTAAGGAGATGTCTTGCCGGGTGGCTATGCTGCGCATGCATGCGGATGGCTTGATTGACCTGCCTCCTCCCCGCAGAGCGAAAGCGACATTACGAACCATCAGCTTCACAAAAGCGACTAATCCCCGGAACCCCATCCTACAACCCGTCCATCGCCTGGGTCCGTTATTATTGCGCAAGGTCGAACGGTCCGCGTCCCTCCTCTGGAACGAATACATTGGACGATATCATTACCTGGGTTATACGCCGCTTCCCGGCGCTCAGTTGAGGTACTTTGTCATGCTCGACCAGCAGATCATTGCGCTTTTGGGGTTTGGCGCCGCGGCGTGGCAGGCCGCGCCACGCGACCACTATATCGGATGGACCCACTCCCTGCGCAAACGTCATTTGCCGCTGGTTGTCAATAATGCTCGATTCCTCATTTTACCATGGGTGCAAGTGAATAATCTGGCTTCAAAGATCCTGTCCCTGGCAGCGAAACAAGTCCCGGAAGACTGGCAAAAACAGTATGAGATCACACCGGTCCTAATGGAAACTTTTGTCGAGACCGGGCGTTTTGCCGGTACCTGCTATAAGGCCGCCAACTGGACCCATGTTGGAAAAACGAAAGGTCGCGGTAAACTCGGCCCCTCAGGAAAGCAAAGTGTGCCGATCAAAGATATCTGGCTTTATCCTTTGGACAGAAACTTCAGAAAAATATTAACTACATGATTGGGCTAACGGGGTTGGCCGAATATTTACATGTAAAAGGTGTAAACCAGTTGATTGTAAACGGGAATTCCCCGTAGGCGCAAACGGTTAACCGCCTCCACCATTTCCGGGGTGATTTCGTAGGGATGCTGGACGTGGGTCATCACCGCCACTTCCCGACGACCCGGTTGACGATGACGGGCGATCAGATTGACCAACTCCTCGGTATAACGCATGGGCATGGTCACCAGGGTTCGGGTGCCGATTCGGATTCGCTCCACGGTGGGAATGGCCGCCACCCGATCAAGAATGGCGGCCAGGGCCTGGTTGCCCATGGCCAGAGGATCGCCGCCGGTGATCAAGACTTCGTGGATTGCGGGATGCTCACGAACCCAGTTGATGGCGGCTTCAGCCCGGTCCATGCCGGCGAAAGCCCCCTTGGCCATAGCCTCATCGATCTCCCAGTTGCGTTGGCAATAAACGCAAATCTGGGGGCAGGTGTTGTAGGGTTTGAAGATACAGATAGCGGGGCAGTGGCGGGTGATCAGATCAAAGGGCGAAGCATCCTCTTCCCCCATAAAATCTAGGCAGGAGGGATCTTCGATGGCGAGTACGCCCTTGACGTAGCTCAGCGGCGGCAGCACCTGGGCCCGGATAGCGGCATCCCGGCCCAGGCTCCGATCTCCGCTCTGGATCCCGTTCCGGCCCCCGTGATCATTGGTCCCATCATCCATTAGGGCCAGGTAATAAGGGGTGATGCTGAAGGGCAACTTGTTTGCGCGAGCGATCTTGATCGCCTGGTGCTCGATACTGGAGAGCTTGACCAGTTTTTCCAAGAACGCAAACTCGCTGACAATGTTTTTGATCTGCCAGCGCCAGTCGTGCCAGTCGTTCAGGTCGGCGTTGAGCTCGCGGAGGATATGGTCCCGACGGCGCTGACGACGCTTGAGCGCCTCTTGAGCCAACCCGCAGGGATAAGATTCCATATAGCGATCCGCCGCGCTCCATAGATCGTCGAGTTGGCGTGAGCGTTGGCGGGCGGCGGATCGGCCGCCGGCCTCAATGAGGCTTAAGTGAACAAAATCCAGGGCCCGGCGGGGGCCATGACCCTGCAAGCCTTTGAAAAGATAAAAAATCTCAGCATAAAAGGCGGATGTCAATTCCGGTCGCGACCGATGGCGGGCGATATCCCACAAGGCCTGGGTCACGCTGAACCCGGTGGCCTCATCCGAGCTGAACTTGCTCATCAAACGTAGCGCCACCGCACAATCACGAATCCGGTTGTGCCCCCCGACGCTCAAGTCGGCTCCGGTTTGGCCTGCCGCCCCCAGCTCCATTCGATCAGCCAAGTGCAGCAACCGGCTCCGGGCCTCCTCGAGATTTTGAGCCTCTCGAATCACGGCAAAAACGTAGGGGTTGGTTTCGCGCAGGTCTTGGGGAGTGAAAATCGCCGCATCCATGACCGACAAATTACTCGTCAAGCCTGCGCGAGTCAAGGGGGAGAACGTCAGCCCGGGGCCGCGGGCCTATCGCCAGGGTCATCATCGTCAAAACTGAGCAAGGGTTGGCTGACCTGATCGTCCAGGGTTGCCAGCAAGTGTTGCGGTTTGTTAATAAACTCATCGCCACCGCGACGGCGACGGCAGACGAAAGGGTCCTGGTGGTCGTCAAAGTCAATCAGGTTAAGGCTTCCCCAGCGCGAGAGGTAGTGCTCTAACAGGTTGGGCAGTTCGGTAAAAATAGTGGCCTCGGGCTTGGGATCAATGAAGCTTGATTTTTCAGTTGTTGCGCCGACAGGGTCTGGGCTTGATAGAAATTTTCCATAAACAATAGTTCAACCGGTATCCGCGCCTCAATTCCGATCCGGCCGAGCAACCGGGTAAGCCGGCGCATACAGCTAACCCCAAAACGGGCAAAAGGATATGGCAGGTAAATATCCCAGGGTCGCTTCAGCTCAAGATAAGACTTGATGGTGATGATTGATCAATTGACTGAGTGATACCGGCAGAGGATCGACAAAATGCCAGGTTCGGCCACCGAACTCTTCCCGGTTTTTCAGAATATGATGAATAAAATGCGGCACCTTCTTGGCGTTGGAATAAGAGTGAGTCGCCTGACGGTTCGTGAACATCAAAGGCATAGCCTGATTGACCAAAGAAAAGAGCAACCGCTGAAAGCTTTGGATTTTGTGGTCATGAGCCCCGTAAACCACGGCCAGGCGGATGTTGGTGTAATCAAGGCGGTGCTTGTAGCGCAACTCATCCAGGGCCAGTTCGGCCAGGAGTTTGGACTTGGCATAGTTGGGCAATTCCGGATGCAAATCCAAGCGCTCATGCTCGCTCAGGTTTTCGCCCGACGGTAGCACGGCGGCGGAACTGAAATGGATGTAGGGGACTTGCAACTCCAGGGCGACCCGGGCGAGGTTCAAGGCGCCGAGATAATTGATCTCGAAAGCCAAGGGCGGGCTGGAGCGGGCTGGAATCGATGGCGGCAATGGCGCAATTGATGATAAACTCGGGCTTAAACTTGCGACAATATCCGCGAATATCCTCGGGACCGCGCAGGCTCGAGCTGTTTGCTGTTAGGGGCAAGCAGCTCGAGCCCGCAAAAAGGCCTGCTTTTGAAGTAATGGAAGATTCCGCTTGCTGCTCCTTATTTGGGGTTGCCGAGTTGGTAGTCCCGCCAGGCGATTGGCAAGACTACCCTTCTTCGGAACAAAAAAGCTCGCGCATGATTTTGATCATTTCCACCACCCGGCCCTCGATGATCCGGTTATGGATGAAATTGGCATCTTTACGGTAGTCGATAATCCCCTGATTGCGCAGAATATTGAGATGCTGGGAAACGTTGGCGTTGGTGGTCTGGACCTGGCGATGAATCTCCCCCACCGTCATCTCTCCGTCTTGGAGCAGGCAGAGAATCTTGAGGCGGATAGGATGGGCCATGGTCTTGAGCAACTTAGCTACTTCGGCGACATGCCGGTCGTTCATCGAGAGGGACTCCGGCAAGGGGTGAGCAAACACCTGGGGTAAACACCAGGGACTAAGCGCCTGGGACAAACCCATTCTTTCATCCAGGAATACGACACGGTAGCTGGGTTGTCGGAGAATGTAAAGCAAAAAAAACAGAAGAGGCGGACTGTTTGCTAACGGTGGGTTGATGGAGAAAAACCAGGTAGACCATGGCGCCAAGGCTGATCAACAGCAGCATGGTTAATGTAATCGGTCGCCATGGTAGCCAAAAACCAATTTTACGTTGCCGACGGCCGCTGTTGCTTCGGCTTCGAGAACCGGCTGGCGGTTTAGCGTTTCTCCGGCCAGGGCGTCTCCCGCCGGGACCGATGGGGCTTTTTGCACTGGTGGTGACCATTTTATTTTTTCCTTTCAAGGACATATTGCCCCAAAGCGCTCAGCATGATTTGCTCGGGACCGGCGGGAAAAATGGTCAGGGCCGCAAGACCCTCGGCGATCAGTTCCTCCGCCTTGGCCCGGCAGGCGGCAAAGGCCCCGGTAACGGTCAACAGCTCCCGAACCCGACTGAATTGTTCGCCCCGCTGAGCGGGGGAAGCCGCCATAATTTGCTCCTCCAGCCACAGCCGTTGAGTCGGGGTTGCCTGCTGGTGGGCAATGAGCAGGGGCAGGGTCATTTTACCTTCCCGCAGGTCGTTGCCCAGCGCTTTGCCGGTGACCCCTGGTTCGCCCAGGTAGTCCAGCAGGTCATCGATGACCTGGAAGGCCAGACCCAGGTTGACCCCGTAGGCCCGCAGGGCTTGGCGCTGTTGGCGCCTGCCGTCGGCGATGACGACTCCAGACTCGCAGGCGGCGGCGATCAGCGCGGCAGTTTTGCCTCGCAACACCGCAAAATAAGTGCTCTGGCGCCAGTCGTGGTTGGTCGAGGCATCCATCTGGGCAAACTCCGCGGCGACCATGGCCTGGATGGCCACCGCCATCAATTCCAGACATTCCCCTCCGCCGGCATTGCCGACCAGTGACACGGCCCGGACGTGGAGAAAATTCCCCGCCAGGATGGCGGTTCCTTGATCCCAGCGGGTGTTGACCGTCGCCCGGCCCCGGCGTTGGCCGGCACGGTCAATCACATCGTCATGGAGCAGGCTGGCGGCGTGGAGATATTCAAAGGCAATGGCCAAGCGGGCCACACTTGCTGGCTCGACTGCCGAAACCGGGCTATGGTCGCAACCGGACTGGGCTTTTACCAGGCTGGCGGCGAGCAGGGTCAGCAAGGGCCGGATGCGCTTGCCCCCGGTAAACAGGGCGTGATCCAGCACCGCCGCCAGCCGAGGTTGGCGCACCATCGCCAGATCGTCCCGCATCACCTGATCGATGTGTTGGACCTTGGCGATTAGTTGCTTTTGCAGTTCTTCAGGGTTCATGCTTTCATGACTCCTCGTTAAAAGCTTGGCCAAAGAATTTTTTGACCTCATTAAGATCCCGGCTCAGGGGACTGGGCGGCAGACTTTTACGGAAAGTCCGACCATACCCCTTAGTAAACAGACGCACATCAAGAATGGCCAGCACCCCCCGATCCCGATCAGAACGCAACAGCCGCCCCACTCCCTGGCGCAACATCAGAACGGCCCGGGGCACCTGAAAATCAAAAAAGGGGTTGCCGCCCTCAGCCTTGATCTGGTCGATCCGGGCCATGATAACCGGATCGCTGGGAACCTCAAAGGGTAGTTTATCGATGATCACGCAGCTCAACGATTCACCGGGTACATCCACTCCTTCCCAGAAACTGGCCACCGCCAGCAGGATCGAGCGGGTCCGGCGGCGAAACTCCGCCAGCAGCAAGGCCCGGGGCGCCTCCCCCTGAACCAGGAGAGGGTAAGGAACCGTGGTCGCCAGGGTGGCGGCGGCTTGGCGCATGGCGCTGATATTGGTAAAGAGCAACAGGGCCCGGCCTTGCGAGCGCCGGACGATTTCGGCCATCTCCCGTCGGGCCGCAGTCGGGTACTGAACCTGATCGGGGGCTGGAAAATCCGGACCGGGGACGTAGAGCAGGGTACGCCCAGGATAATCGAAAGGGGTGGGAATATCCAGGTTAGGGCAATCATCGGGTAAGCCCAGACGGGATTTGACATAGCGAAAATCATTGCCAGTGCGCAGGGTGGCTGAGGTCAAAACCGCGGCTTTGACCTGCTGATAAAGATGTTGCCGAAGCTCGCCGGCCACCTCGATGGGGGAGACAACCAATTGCACGCTTTTTTCTCGTCGTTCGTACCAATAGATGGAAAATTTGGGGGTGATGGCCGGTTTTCCGGCCGCATCAACCGCTCCGTTCTCTATCACTGGTGGGGCCGGGTTTTGCTCGCCTGCCTCCGCTTGCGCTTTTGCCTCGGTAGCCGCGGAAAATGACGACGGTGCGATGGTAGCCGGAACCGGGGAAAACCCGGGCGGACTGGTCACGGTCTTGAAGGCGCTAAGCAAATCCTGGCAGCGGCGCAGACTTGACCCCCAAATCTCGGCGGTTTTGGTCAATTCTTCTAAATTTCGGATCACGGCGCTGAAAGCACCTTGCCAGGATTGGCAAAGTTGCGGCCAGCCAGGCTCTTCGTTGATCAAGGGGATCAAAGGAAAGCGACCTCGCTTATGCGGGAAGAAATTCAGGAAAATTCCGGCCTCCACCCCCAGGGAGCGGGCCGCCTGCAGCAATCGGGTTCGATCAGCCGCCTGCAGCCGCTCCTCGGCCATGGCCTCCAGGTCGCGAACCAGGTCGATAACCTGATAATGACTAAAGCTCAGGCCAAAATAACGGGTGGCGATATTTTCCAGATGATGGGCTTCATCAAAGATCACCGCCTCGTAGCGGGGCAAGACCTCGGCGTGGCCAAAACGGCGCACGGCCAGATCGGAGAAAAAGAGATGATGATTAACGATCAGTAGTTGGGCCCGGGCCGCTTGCCCGCGCAGGCGGGTGATAAAGCACTCAGCCCTATGGGCGCAGGATGACCCCAGGCAACGATCAGCGGCCGCACTGAGCCCGGCCCAGAGTGGCGAATCATCACTCAGGCTGGATAACTCAGCCCGATCGCCGCTGCTGGTAGTTTCGAGCCAGGCGGCAATCTCGGTCAGGGTTTTCTCCTCACCATCGGCTCCAGCCCGGCTGAACAAGCGGCCCTGAGGGTTTACCTGGAGTTGATGCCAGCGATAGAGGCAAAGGTAATTCTGACGCCCTTTGACGCAAATAGCTTTCAGGCCTGGCGCCAGGTAGCGGCGAATAAAGGGGATTTCCTTGGCCAAAATCTGCTCTTGCAGATTGATGGTGTTGGTGGAAATCACTACCTTGCGGCCGGAGAGTGCCGCCGGCACCAAATAGGCCAGGGTTTTGCCGGTCCCGGTACCGGCTTCCGCCAGCAGCAGGTGTCGAGCCGAATAGGCCTGTCTAATTTCGGTTTGCTTAATTTCTATCTGCCTAATTTCGTTCTGATTAGTTTCGCTCTGCTTAATTTCGGGATATTCAGTAAATTCATATTCAGTAAGTTCGCGGTTCTCGGGCGCGGAGCCATTGCGGCGATGTAGAGTTGCCGACTCATCATCCGCCTGATCCAGGATTGTCGCCACGGCCCGGGCCATGGCCAGTTGCCCGGCCCGGGCTGCAAAGCCGGGAAGATGACGGGCCAGCAGGCCGCCGGAAGCAAAAACATTGTCCATGGCCGCGATGGTGGAAGAGATGGATGTAGCGGCAGAGATAACGGTGGCGGCAGCAGCGTGGCATCGCTCTTGACAATGATCTTCCACCGCTGGTAACCTGTCGGTAATAGTTGAAGCCTGCGGTGAGTTTGCGAGATTGCTCGAACTTGTCATGGCCTGGTTTTAGCGCAAAAACAGAAGTGGCGCAATCTGCGACGGTGGTTGATTCCGGTTAAACCATATTCATGTTTCATATCATTCCTTGGACTGGATCTTAACGTATCGGAAAAACAAAGTTTCGTTTTTTTTAATGACGAATTTTGAATTTTTAATTTCGATCGGAGCTATACCCAGGGCCACATTTTGGCCATATTCGCGTCTCACAATTTATGGGAGGATGAACAATGGATGATATTAAAAAAATTTTAGCGCCGGTAGATTTTTCCGATAATTCATGTAAAATTGTCGCTACGGCCGCCTCTTTGGCCCGGCGTTTTAAGGCCGAACTGGCGGTGGTCTTCGTGATTCAGAGCTTCGAGGATTATCCCGGTTTTTTCGTCCCTAAAATGCCCGCCCAGTTTGAAGAGGAAACTATCCGCAATGCCGAGGATAAAATGCAAAGCTTCATCAAGGAATGTCTTCCTCCTGATACCGCGGTTCAGAGCCGGGTATTAACCGGCGATGTGGCCGAAGCCATCGTCGAACATGCCGCTCAAACCGGAGTTGACTTGATCGTCATCGGCACCCACGGTTATAAGGGGTTGGAGCTGATATTATTTGGCAGTGTGGCCGATAAAGTGATCAAAACAGCGCCCTGTCCGGTGCTTAGCATCAACCCCTACCGTTAAACGGGGGGTTATCGTTACAGGTGGCACGAAAAAGGGCAATCAGACCGTGGGGGTGTTCTGCGCGGGCTTTTTGGGAATTTTCCCCGGGCAAAACTTGACGGCAACTGCTGCCGATCAGCTTCGTCAGCGGGGTGGTCGGCAGCAGGGTCAGGTCCAAAGCATAAGGTCCGACTCCCTGCTCCGTAACCGCTTGGTTCCAGGCATTAATGGCCGAAACTGCCCCCCGGCTTGCGCCCTCGGCGATGGCCAGCCTTAGAGCCGCAGTCAAGGCGGCGCCAAGCTGGTCCAAACCTGGGGCCAGCCGGGCATCGCCGTCTTGGGGCAGGAGCAGGCTTCCCAAGGTCGTAAGGGTCAAACCGGCGGTGACGGCGGTGTCGTGAAGCAAGCTCCAGACTTCGGGGTCGGCGCTGAGCAACAAATCGACCCTGGGGGGCTGGCGAAGAAAAAGATGACCCCAAGCCCGAAGCAAACGATGAGAGTCGCGCCAGGACCGAACCGACGGGATCCCGATCGGCGCTTTATCCCGGCTGGTCCCACTCTCTCGATCAGCCCGACCGGCCTCGTTGGCCCAGCTAGCCCGGCTGTCCCAACTGGCCTCACGGGCCTCGCCAGCCGTGTTGCTTTCGCTGTTGTCGCCAGCCGTGTTGCTCTCGCTGTCATCGCCAGTCTGGTTATTGGCCCGCCTGTCCCCGTTATCCCTTTGATTGCCGCCTTTCCCGCGATATTTATCACTCGCCTCATTTGCTTCATCATCGTCTTTGAATTGGCGCCAAAGAAGAGCTTTTTTAGTCTCAACAACCCGCAGTTCTTCCGTCAGTTCTATTGCTCGGATCTCCTGCTTTTCAGCCAACTTGAGCAGCAACAGCGCCTGCCAGAGGCTTTCATGGGCTTGATCAGCCGCGATATCGGCGAATTGACCAAGCAGCGGGGCCACCAGTTCCGGGGCCGTCTCCTCACGCCTGGCGCTGAGTCCGGCGACCAGGTTGTGAGTCATAAACAACGCGGTTTCACCCCGGGGATCATCAAGCTCACGGATTAAGGAACGCAGGCGCGCGATCAGTTCCGGATCGACAAGGGGCGGGGGAACCAATTCCAGTTGACCGGTGGCGACAAAATCGGCCCAGGGCGCCGGCACTGGGTCATCGTCGGCTAAGGGGTGGTAACAACGCAAACGCCATCGTCTTGACAATGCGGCTAAACCGGACAAGACAGCTGGCGGCGGCAAGGTATCGGGAAAATAAAAAGCGGAAAAACTGCTCATAGGTTAAGCTCCGGTTTCTTTTTGATATTATCCAAGACCACTAAATATGCGCACCATCATAACCCTTTGGGGGTGCTGGGGACTTTGTATCTCCTGGTCTCTTTTCGCTACTTTCCCGGGCGGCCCGGGCGGCTTGGAGCTTCACTATTTCAAGGTATCCTCAAGAAATACGAGAAATATTAAGCCCCCCTGATCAATGTTTTGGGCGGATGATACCCCGAAGGGGCGGTGGTGTTGGGCAGGATGATCCCTCCGCGGCCCAGCAGGGTGCCGGGATTGGTTACGGTGTTGCAACCAGTTTGAACCTTGGCCCCCAGGATAGCGCCGAGCTTTTTCAGACCACTATCGATAATGCTTTGCTGATAACGAATCGGCACATTGCCTCCGGCAAAACGGAGATTAGCCAACTTGGTGCCAGCCCCCAGATTGACCTCCGGCCCGAGGATGCTGTCGCCCAGGTAAGCGAAATGACCGGCCTTGGCATCGTCGCAGAAAATCGAATGTTTGACCTCGGTCACATGGCCCACCACGCAACGACGACCGATCAGGCAGTGCCCACGCAGGTAGGCCCCCTGGCGGATTTCACTGTGATCATCGACAATCAGCGGCTCCTTCAAAAAAGCGCCGGACTCCACCAACACTCCGCGGCCAAACTCGAAGCGCCGACCCATCAGCACTGCCCCGGCCATCAAGACACTGGCTCCAACCAAGACTTGGCCCCCGTGAATCACGGTTAGTTTGCCCTTAGTGACATCATCGTAACTGATGCGGCACTGTTCGCCGGGGATGACGATGGTTTCGCCGTCAGGCGCGCCACCACCGACGGTAGGACGATAAAGGACCAAGGTTCGGGGCAGAGGGCCGGGCTCAAAGCCCAACTCCTTGGGCCACCGGGGCCAGGGCCGGGAGCTGAAAAAATCCTTGAGTCGCCGCAATCCTTCCCAGACCGGTTCGTGGGCCGGGAACAAATCCAGCGCGGGACCGGGGTTATCAGTCAGGAAGGCGGCCAGAAAAGCGGTGGGGCCTAGGTCGGACAGAAAGGCGGCAGGGCTGTGGTCGGAGGGGTGCGACATAAATTTCTCGCTAACGGTCGGACCGGAGAAGCTGCCACCGCTCCGGTGGGGGTTGTTGAAAAAAATCCACAACCTAGCATATATGATTTGCCGAGAAGATTTTTGCAAGTAAATTGAGCCGGTTGGCCGGGGATTTTTCAGCCGGGGATTTTTTATTTGTTTTGGAGATTTTTACTTGTTTTTAGGCTAGCGACCCATTAAGCTGATTGCCTCAGGTGCTCTTATGGCCACCTTGAAAAATTGCTCTTTCGCCCGATTTCTGCGTTATGCGCAAAAAATTATCCTCGGAATATCAACCAGATGCCTGCGGTAATTTTTTTGCGCCTGCCGTAAACTCGAACAAAATAGCTAATTTTTCAAGGTAGCTTTATGTTGAGCTTAAAAGGGAACCCCGTGCAAATCGGGGACGGGCCCGCCGCTGTAACCGGGGACAAATTCCGCAATATGTCACTATCCGATTTTTCAGGATGGGAAGACGCGGAAGGAGGATGAGCCGGGAGTCAGAAGACCTACCTGAAAAAAAATCGTACAGATCAGCTCCGTGGACCAGGGACGACTGTTGTTTATCTAGGGAAAATCAGGGCACCCCGGATCAATATTATTTTATTGGTTTGGGGATTTTTTTTGCCTGCGGATTTTCTGCCTGCGGATAGGAAAAAATCCTCGTGACCAGACAACCATCAAGCACGAGGAGGGAGTTATGGACAAGAAGTATGTGTTGGCGACCGCGCTGGCGCTTAGCGTGGCGGTAACGGCTGAGGCCGGAGTTGCAGCGAAGGCTGAGGTGGGGGCCAAGGATGGAGTGAGGACTGAGGCTGAGTCTAACGCCGGGGTTGCGAGGGTTGCCGGGGAGTCGGTGATTCGTCTTGATGATATGGTGGTAACCGCCATCCGTGGTCCCGAAAAAGAGGAATACAGCCTGGCGGCGGTCACCGTTATCACCCGTCAACAAATCGATGAAAGACAATTCAGCACCCTGGCGGAGGCTTTAAGCACGGTGCCCGGTCTGCAAATATTACGCAGTGGCGGCCGAGGCCACACCACACGGCTCTCCATCCGCGGAACTGACTCCAAACACGCCCTGATTTTAGTAGATGGCTTAAGAGTCGGTTCGGCCACCACTGGCGCGACCGCCATTCAGCATCTCCCCTTGAGTCAGATTGAGCGTATCGAGGTAGTCCGCGGCCCTCGCTCAACCCTGTATGGAGCCGGCGCTATCGGCGGGGTTATTCAGATCTTCACCCGCCGGGGCGGCGATGAACCGCGGGGGCAGGTAGCGCTCAGCGGTGGCAGTCATGACACCCATGAGGTCCGAGCCCAGCTCTCCGGCCCCTTGGGTGATAGTCATTACAGTCTGGCCCTGGCCAACCTGGGCACCCGGGGCTTTGATGTTCAACAAAACAATGTTCATCTTCCCACAGCTTGGGGCCCCACCCCCAATCAACCTGACGCCGACGGCCTCCGCGAAAGCTCGGTCAGCCTGCGCTTGGGCCACCGCTTCACCCCCGGCAATGAGGTGGAGGCTCAGGCCCTGCACGCCGCCGGCAACATCGAATTTGACGGCGACTGGCAGAATGAAACCGATTTCCGGCAGCAGGCCCTTGGTCTAACCGCGCGTTTGCGACCATTGACATTCTGGAATATCACCATCCAAGGGGGGCAAAGCCGGGATGACAGCCAAAACCTCAGGAACGGGGTTTTTAGTTCAATCATCAACACCAAAAAGAACCAACTTAGCTGGCAGAACGATTTTCAGCTCGACGACCACCAGCGCATCACCATGGGCGTCGATTATCTCCAGGAACGAGTTAGCAAATCCCCCGACGACTATGTTCGTACTCGCAGGGCCACCACCGGGGTCTATCTTCAGCACCAGCTCGACTACGACCGCCACAGCCTGGTGCTGGGACTGCGCCACGAAGACAATCAACAGTTCGGCGACCATAACACTTACAGTATCGGCTATGGCCTGCAACTCCCCCACAACCTGCGCCTGACCGCCAATTACGGCACCGCCTTTCGGGCCCCGACCTTTAACGAGCTTTACTGGCCAGGCTTCGACAACCCAAATCTAAGACCGGAAGAGTCCCGCAGCTACGAGCTGGCCTTGCGCCAATCATTTGATCGAGGTCATTGGCGAGTGGGGGTCTTTCGCACCGACATTGACCACCTGATTTCTTGGTCGCCAATTTCTCGGTCGCTAGAAAACATCAACCAAGCCCGAATCGATGGTTTGGAGTTGGACAGCGCCATTCAACTAGGCGAACCGTGGCGGCTCGGCCTGGCTCTTACCCTGCTCAATCCCAAAGATCAAGTCACTGACCGCCTGTTGCCCCGGCGTTCTCGACAGACGGGGACCGTCAATCTCGATGGCGACTTCGGGTTTTGGCGGGTGGGTCTGACCGCCAAGGCCGTCAGCCATCACTATGACGGCCCCGCCAATACCATCAGGGTCGCGGGCTACACCCTCTTCTCCCTGCGGGCCGCCTACGATCTGACTGACAACTGGCTGCTTAAGGGCCGAATAGAAAACCTCTTTGACCATAAATATCGGGAGGTGGCGACTTACAACCCCCCGGGCCGGGAAGCTTTTGTTACCTTAAGCTACAACTTTTAATTTGAGATTTAAGGTTTAAGAAAAATGACCAACAAAATCCCCCTGCTGCTCTTACTTCTTCTCACTTTTCTCCTCCCGTCGTCGGCCATGGCCCAGGAGCGGGAATTACTCGACCATACCGGCCGCCAGACGCTGATTCCGGCCCAACCGCAAAGGGTGGTTTCTCTAGCCCCCAGTATCACCGAGATGGTTTTTTCCCTGGGCCGGGGCGAGCTGTTACGAGGAACCCCCCACTTCAGCGATTTCCCCCCAGCGGCCCAGGAAATTCCCCGGATCGGCTCTTTTGTCAATCCCGACCTGGAACGTATCGTGGCCTTAAGGCCGGATCTGGTCTTGGCCACCCGCGATGGCAACCCCCGCCAACTGGTGGAACGGTTGACCAAGATGGGAATTGCGGTTTTTGTTATCGACCCCCGCGACTTTGCGGGCATTATCAGCAGCTTTCGGGCCCTGGGGCAAATCCTTAACGCCACCCCCAGGGCGGAAGAGCTGGCAACCGCCATGGAAGAGCGTCTGACTTTGCTCCACCGCCAAATCTCCACCGTTTGGCAACGCCCCTCGGTCTTTTTCCAGGTGGGCATCCACCCCATAGTCAGCGTCGGCGAACAAACTTTTCTCCATGAACTGATAATCCTGGCCGGGGGGCGTAACGCCACGGCGGGCGGCCCGCCCTACCCTCGCCATAGTTGGGAGGATATACTCCGCCTGCAACCGGAGTTTGTCATCATCTCCACCAAACCCGGTTTACAAGGCCCGGAGGAGTTGCGGCGGCATTGGGAACGTTGGCCTCAACTGGTGGCCGTGCAAAAACAACGCGTCCACGTGGTCGATGCCGATCTTTTTAAACGCCCTACCTTTCGCCTCCTCGACGGTCTGGAAAGCCTGGCCCGAATTCTTCATCCCGATCTTTTTCCAATAAATGTGGATTAATTTGAAAAACCAGCAGGCTGATGGCAAAATGCCCGTCCACTTCCCCTCGCTGCTCAAAACCATACTGCTGCTCACTGGCCTGACCGGGGGAGCGCTGCTCTTGGCCGTAGCGGCGGGCCTGAGTATCGGCTCCACCGGATTTGTCGGATTTGCCGGATTTACCAGCGTCAATCTTGGGACTTTGCTCTTCTCCGGCGAAGAAGTCGATCCGGTGGTTCAAGCAATCATCTGGGAAATTCGCCTGCCTCGGGTGATTCTGGCCGCCGCCACCGGGGCAACGCTGGCCCTGGGCGGTCTGGTCTTTCAGGCCTTGCTGCGCAATTCTCTGGCTGAACCCTACATCCTGGGAATCTCCGGCGGGTCGGCAGTCGGGGCGATTAGTGGCATTATCATCGGGCTGTCTTTTTTCCCCGGGGTGACTCTACTGGCCATGGCCGGCGGCATGGCAACCATGGTTCTGATCCTGGGCCTGGGGGAAGGCAGCAAGACGCCGGGCAAGGACACTTTGTTGTTGGGCGGAGTCATGATGAACGCCTTTTGCGGCGCCCTGATCATGTTGCTGCTCAGTCTGGCTGATGACTCTCTGTTGCGCCAGGTCCTCTTTTGGCTGATGGGCGATCTCTCCCGAATCGAACGGGGCCAACTGCCGCTGCTCCTGCTGCTGGTTCCGTCAATGGTGATAATCCTGCTGCTGGCCCGGCCGATGAACCTGATGCTGTTGGGGCGGGATGCCGCCGCCGCCATGGGGATCAGGGTTCGGGCCGTTTCCCTGACCCTGTTGCTGCTGACTTCGTTTATGGTCGCGCTAGTGGTCAGTCTGGCCGGCACCATCGGCTTTGTCGGTCTGGTGGTACCCCATGTTTTCCGCCTGATGATGGGCCCCGACCATCGGTTGTTGATTCCCGCCTGCCTACTGGGCGGCGGCGCCTACCTGATCTTTTGCGATCTCATCGCCCGCACCCTGCCCACTGGCGGAGAAATACCCGTGGGGGTAGTCACCGCCTTAATCGGCGCGCCCCTGTTTATCTTTCTCCTCTGGAAAGCCCGGGCATAGACCGATAACATCATGCCCCCTTGAGACAACTCTTAACTACCGGACCTTCCATCCTCTTTCGAGGTTCCGGCTCGAAAATTAACCAAAAAGGGACACTAAAAAAATGGATATCAACTAATGAACGTGGTAACGGTGCGCGAACTGGGCCTGAATTATGGCCGACAAGCGATTTTGCGCCAAATTGACTTTACGGTGGCGGCCGGAGAATTTTTTCTGATTATCGGCCCCAACGGCAGCGGCAAAACCTCACTACTCAAAACCCTGGCCGGCTTGTTGGCGCCGGCGATCGGTCAAGTGAAAATATTTGGTCGCCCGCCGCAAACCCAAAAACGGCGGCAACTGGCCCGCCAGGTGGCGATGGTGCCCCAACAAGCCCCCACGGATTTTCCCTTTCGGGTCGCGGAAACCGTACTGATGGGTCGCTCCCCACACCTGCGCCTCTGGGAGTTGGAAGGGGAAGCGGATCACCGGCTGGCTGCCCAGGCCATGGAATTTACCGAAGTCGATCACCTCGCTCGCCGCCGCTTGGATCAATTAAGCGGCGGCGAGCGTCAACGAGTCTTCATCGCCCGCGCCCTGTGTCAACAACCCCGCCTGCTGCTGCTCGACGAACCTACCGCCGCCCTGGACCCCGCCCACCAGGTCCGAATTCTCGACCTGTTGGAGCGGCTGCGTCGCCTGCAGGGAGTAACCATCGTCATGATTTCCCACAACCTCAACCTGGCCGCCATGTACGGTGACCGCCTGCTGCTGTTGAATCAGGGTCGGATGAGCGCCCTTGGCCCGCCCCATAAAGTGCTCACCTTCGAGATTCTGGAAAAATGCTACGGCTGCCTGATGCTGGTGGATGAAAACCCCCTGGGTCGAGTGCCCAGGGTAACTCCGGTCCCGGAAAAATACCAACCGGCCCGAGATGAAGTAAACACAATTTTGCTTACAAAAAAACCAGGCGGCAGGTAAATTAAAAAAAACAAGATGCTCAAAACGCACAATCGCCGGCTAACAAGGCGAGTTGTGCCAACTTGACGCGATCAAACATTCGGGTTCAAATCGGAGTCAACACTAACATGAAGACCTTACTGGGAAAACACTGGCATCATTTACCCCAGGATGAAGTGCTGCACTTGCTCGATACCGACCAGGCCAAGGGACTGGATCGTTTCGAGGTTGCAAATCGCCAGCAAGACTTTGGCCTTAACATCTTGACCCAACGCAAAGGGCAAGGGCCGCTGCTCCGCTTTCTGCTGCAATTTCATCAGGTGCTGGTCTATATCCTGCTGGCTGCTGTTTTCGTTAAGCTGTTGCTCGGAGCCTGGGTTGATGCCGGGGTGATTTTCGGCGTGGTGCTGCTCAATTCTATTATCGGCTTTCTGCAGGAGAACAAGGCGTTGAGCGCGTTGGCGGCCCTGACCCGGGCCATGACCACCACGGCGACGGTGCTGCGCTACGGTGAAAAACACCGGATTGATGCCAAGGAGTTGGTGCCCGGCGACATCGTGCTGCTGGCCTCGGGCGACAAGGTGCCGGCCGACCTGCGCCTGCTGCAAAGTCGCAACCTGCAAATCGATGAGGCCGCGCTGACCGGGGAATCGGTGCCGGTGGAAAAGAAGCCGGACGTACTGGATCATGATACTGATCTGGCCGATCGGGTCAACATGGCTTTCTCTTCCACTTTGGTGACCTACGGAGCCGGGGTGGGCGTGGTCACCGCCACCGGCGACGACACCGAAATCGGTCGCATTTCTGAGCTGATCGCCACCGCCGAGGTGCTGGCCACGCCACTGACCCGCAAGATTGCTCGTTTCAGCCACATACTGCTGTTCGTCATTCTAGGTCTGGCGGCGCTGACTTTCCTGGTGGGACTGTTCCATGGTCAGGGCCTGATCGACCTGTTTATGGCGGCGGTGGCCCTGGCGGTGGCCATGATCCCGGAAGGGCTGCCGGCGGCGCTGACCATCACGCTGGCCATCGGGGTGGCGCGGATGGCCAAACGCCATGCCATCATTCGCCGTCTGCCGGCGGTGGAAACCCTGGGCAGCATCACCGTCATCTGTTCAGATAAAACCGGGACCCTGACCCGCAATGAGATGACCGTGCAACAACTGTGGGCCGCCGGTGAATCGTACGACGTAAGTGGTATCGGTTATGCGCCGGTCGGCGAGATTCAGCGGGATAACCACGTGATCGATATCGGCCGCAACCAGGCCTTGACCGAATTGCTGCGGGCGGGCTTGTTGTGCAACGATGCGGTGTTGAAGCAAGGTGAAACCGGCTGGGTGATCGAGGGCGATCCCACTGAGGGCGCGTTACTGGTGGCGGCAAGCAAGGCCGGAGCCAGTCTTGATGCTCGCGCCGCAAACCTCACCCACCCGCGCCTGGATGCCATCCCCTTCGAGTCGCAACATCAGTATATGGCGACGTTGCACGACGGCGAGCAGAAGATGATCTATTTGAAGGGAGCGATGGAAAGCGTGTTGGCCCGTTGCGACCGCGTTCTTGCCGCCGATGGGTCGAGCAAACCGCTGGATCACGCGGTAGTCGAGGCCCAGGTTGAGGCCATGGCCGGTCGGGGCCTGCGGGTGTTGGCTATGGCGCGGCGAGTCGCGGCGCCCGGCAGTACTGCCATCGATCATGATGATGTCGGGCAAGGGTTGAGCTTACTCGGCCTGCAAGGCATGATCGACCCGCCGCGAGAAGAAGCGATACAGGCGGTGAATGTTTGTCATACGGCGGGCGTCAAGGTTAAGATGATTACCGGTGATCACGCCATCACGGCCGCCGCCATTGCTCGGCAGATTGGCCTGGATAAAACTCTGGCGGCGGGGGAAAACCCTAAGGCGCTGACCGGGAGCCAATTGCAAACCATGTCGGATGCCCAGTTTACCGAGGCCGCCGCCACCACCGCGGTATTTGCCCGGGTCACCCCCGAGCAAAAGCTGCGCCTGGTGCAGGCGCTGCAGGCGCGCGGCGAGGTGGTGGCCATGACCGGCGACGGCGTCAACGACGCGCCCGCGCTGCGCCGCGCCGACATCGGCGTGGCGATGGGCATCACCGGCACCGAAGTGTCCAAGGAAGCCGCCGACATGGTGCTCACCGACGACAACTTCGCCAGCATCGAAGCCGCAGTGGAAGAAGGCCGCGGCGTGTTTGACAACCTGATCAAGTTTATCACCTGGATTTTGCCGACCAACGCCGGGCAGGGGTTGGTGATCATCGTTGCCGTGATGGCGGCGCAGCCGTTGCCGGTGCTGCCGGTGCAGGCGTTGTGGATCAATATGACCACCGCGGTGCTGTTGGGACTGACCTTGGTTTTTGAGCCGCGTGAACCGGGGATCATGAACCGCCCGCCGCGCTTGCCGGACGCGCCGATTTTAAGCGGTGAGATGATTTTTCGCATTGTGCTGGTCGGGCTGATGTTGCTGGCGGGCAGTTTCGGACTGTTCAAGTGGGCGCTGTACCGTGGGCTTGACCTGGAGGAGGCCCGCACCATCGCCGTCGGCGTGTTTGCGGTGGGGCAATCCTTTTACCTGCTTAACTGTCGGTCGCTGAAATTTTCCATGTTTCGCCTTGGCTTGTTCAGTAACCCCTGGATCTGGGGCGGTATCGCCGCCATGGCCGCGACTCAATGGTTGTTCACCTATTCACCGACGATGAACCGCCTGTTTCACTCCGCGCCGATCAGCTTGATGGAATGGGGATATATCATGGTGGTCGGTATGGTTATTTACCTGGTCATTGGCGGAGAGAAAGCTTTTTGGCGATGGCGACATCGTCGCAATGAGTTCGAAAACCATAAAAAAATCGCATAAAAGTTCAGCGACCCCGTCGGTTTTGGGGCCAGAGCAGGGTGTGAAGGTGAAAGCTGATGAAGATGCCAAGCAACATCGAATGTGTTATCCTTAAAACCACAGGAGGCTCCTATGAAACTGCTTGTACCCCATGACGGCTCAGAACATGCCTATAAGACCCTGGATGAAGCCCTAAAGCTGGCCGACAAGCTCGGCGAGGCGGAAATTGTTGCGCTTGTTGTCGTAACCGACCTCTGCCTGCTGGGTATCGGTATTGACGAGTGCAAAGCAATCACCGCCATCCAACACCGAGAAGCCGAGGGAATCAAAGCAGAAATCGAGCAAATCCTGGCCGACCACAAGATTACGGCCAAGGTGTTGATCAAGTCCGGAGTAGCGGAGAGCAGTATCCTGGAGGCCGCTGATGAAATCGGCGCGGACTTGATTGTCATCGGAGCCGTTGGCAAACACCGGAGAGAAGTTCATGGATCCATGGGCGGTGTGGCGCTCAAGGTGGTTAGTCGCAGCCAATGCAACGTTATGGTCATCAAGTAGCGCCAACACTGCCCAAGCAACTTCACCCACGATGCCCCTGGCTGGTAACTGAACGTTCGAACCTTGTTCATGTCTCGGGAAAACAAGAGGCTAAAAGATGGTGTTGTAAAACATTATGTATCTTGTTGAAATACCGTTGTTTTACCCTGAAAAGCTGTTTTGCAAGCTTCAACCTAATTGCAAGTAGTTATACGGCGATCCTTGCAACACCCTTCAAAAGAACCTGCGGATAAATAGTTCAGGTTTTTTTGCCTGCAGAGCGCCGTGTCCAAAGGTTGCCAAGTGGCGGTCGGATCTAGGCCGAAACTAAAATTAACGAGAACATCGTTTATGGCCCATGATCGTCGTGATACCTACCAGCTTATTTGGAACTAGGAAAATCAATTTGCCTACAAAGTTGCCAAACAGGTTCTGGAAAAACCCAAAATTTCGGCCTGGCTGATCTTCATCCCGATCCTCTTCCTTTACTATATGCGAACCATTAAATAAGTTGACATAATTTGTGCTTGTTTTTCCCCTTTCTGGTTTCAAAGTGAGTTTGTATTGTTTGCCAACATTCGTCATCGGACTGAAAGCGTCTTGTATGGGTTGCCTGACGTCGCAATTCATGTGTTTTGGTTCAGCGTGAATTGGAGAATTCAACCGTTTGAGTTAGTCTACAACAACGGAGGAATTCACCATCTGCACTTCCCCCAGTATAGCGGACACACCGAAGAGTTAGGTTACAATAAATAACCTTATAACCTTGGAGGTGTAAAATGCAAGAGAGCAGAAGGCATAGGACGTACGACCGGCAGTTCAAAGAAGAAGCAATACGGCTTGTGACAGAAGGCGGGCGATCAGTAACAGAAGTAGCCCATAGCCTTGGGATTCACGAGAATCTGCTGCACACATAGAAACGAAAGCATAAAGAAGACCCATATCGGGCAGTTTCCCTGGCAAAGGCCACCTAAAGCCAGAGGAAGAAGAACTCAAAAGGCTGCTGAAAGAAAATGCCAACCTGAAGGATGATAGGGAAATCCTAAAAAAAGCGTTGGCCATCTTCTCAAAACACCCCAGATGAAATACTGGTTCATGGATCAGTATCGCTCCACACATGGGGTGCAGAGGATGTGCCGAGTCATTGGAGCATCAAGGAGCGGATATTACAGCAGGAAGATACAGCCTCAGAGCAAGAGGCAGAAGGAAAACGAAAAGATACTCATGGAGATAAGAGAATCACACAAAAACAGTCGCAGGGCATATGGAAGTCCGAGAATCACGGAGGATTTGCAGGCAAAAGGGACAAGATGTGGCGAAAACCGCGTAGCCCGATTAATGAAAATACATGGCATTGTTGCCAAGACAGCAAAGAAGTTCAAAGCGACAACGAACTCGAAGCACAATTTGCCTGTTGCTCCCAATCTCCTGAGTCAGAACTTTGAGGTAGAAAAGCCAAATACCGTATGGGTATCTGATATTACGTATATTGCAACCATGGAAGGCTGGCTGTATCTGGCAGTAATATTGGATCTCTATTCCCGGCAGGTAGTTGGCTGGGCTATGAGCGACCGGCTGACATCCGGGTTTGTTGTCAAAGCCTTATATCAGGCCGTAGGGCGGAGGAAGCCCGGTACAGGATGTATATTTCATTCTGATAGAGGGGTTCAATACGCAAGCTCTGATTTCAGGGATGCACTAAAGGCTTATGGTTTTATCCAGAGTATGAGCAGGAAGGGTAATTGTTATGACAATGCGGTTGCTGAAAGCTTTTTCCACACGCTAAAGACAGAGCATGTATATGATTACCGGTATGAAACACGGCCAGAGGCTATACAAAGTATTTTCGAATATGTTGAGATGTTCTATAATCGTAGATGTTCTATAATCGTCAGAGGAGGCATTCAGCGCTGGGATACCGCACCAGTATCTTTTGAGCTGGAGGCCATGGCAGCCTAGCTTAACTGGAGTGTCCTTGAAAACGGGGG
>SJBG01000001.1 GCA_004332195.1 Desulfobulbaceae bacterium | reverse complement strand
TTTTATCTTTTCAAAGGCTTGCAGGGTCATGGCCCCCGCCGGGCCCTGGATTTTGTTCACTTAAGCCTCATTGAGGCCGGCAACCCCGTTAGCCCAATCATGTAGTTAATATTTTTCTGAAGTTTCTGTCCAAAGGATAAAGCCAGATATCTTTGATCGGCACACTTTGCTTTCCTGAGGGGCCGAGTTTACCGCGACCTTTCGTTTTTCCAACATGGGTCCAGTTGGCGGCCTTATAGCAGGTACCGGCAAAACGCCCGGTCTCGACAAAAGTTTCCATTAGGACCGGTGTGATCTCATACTGTTTTTGCCAGTCTTCCGGGACTTGTTTCGCTGCCAGGGACAGGATCTTTGAAGCCAGATTATTCACTTGCACCCATGGTAAAATGAGGAATCGAGCATTATTGACAACCAGCGGCAAATGACGTTTGCGCAGGGAGTGGGTCCATCCGATATAGTGGTCGCGTGGCGCGGCCTGCCACGCCGCGGCGCCAAACCCCAAAAGCGCAATGATCTGCTGGTCGAGCATGACAAAGTACCTCAACTGAGCGCCGGGAAGCGGCGTATAACCCAGGTAATGATATCGTCCAATGTATTCGTTCCAGAGGAGGGACGCGGACCGTTCGACCTTGCGCAATAATAACGGACCCAGGCGATGGACGGGTTGTAGGATGGGGTTCCGGGGATTAGTCGCTTTTGTGAAGCTGATGGTTCGTAATGTCGCTTTCGCTCTGCGGGGAGGAGGCAGGTCAATCAAGCCATCCGCATGCATGCGCAGCATAGCCACCCGGCAAGACATCTCCTTAAGGCCCCCATCAGCCTTGCGCCATTGCAGCATCCGGCACACCTGCCGGGACAGTTCTGCCCGGTGACACTCCGGATGGTCGGCCATCAGCTGCCGAATCCGGGTTATTTCCGTGGCGCTGAAGTCGCGTCCGCAGTAACAATTCATGAGGTGTTCCGGCGTGTGGGGGGCGGTTTGGCTAACTGTTGCCGCCGGTCCTCACTCATGCGCCACGGCAGAAAGGGGGTTAGATCTGCGGGCGCGGTTCCGCCTTGGTGGGCGCAGACAGTCAGATATTCTTCCAACCAATGATGAGGGTTGAGCCGCCAGAGTTCGACGGTCTGAAACAGGGAGAACATCGCGGCGGCCAAATCCGCACTCCAGATACTGCCGGAACCGTAGTAGTTTTTCCGGCCTGTAACGGGATTGCGGATCGCCTTGCTGCTCTAAACTTCTGTGCCTGATGAAAAGGCATACCCTGTTGCGCCAACGGAAGAGTTTCTTGCCAGTGGGCCAAGCGTTGTTGGTTGAGATGATAAAGGGTCCCAATTGCGGCCACCCATTCCAGCGCCCATTCTCTCAAGGTGGGGAAGCTTAAGGCAATCGCTAAAAAGTCTCGACGCACATGCGCTCAGCAAAAGGCCAGAATGATGGCAGCGTTCAAGCGACAATTCTTTTTGCAGGCGCTGTAACGATCACACACCACAATCACTTTGGGCGCCGCCAGTCCCGAAAAATGAGCCATCGGTACGGCAGCGCTCCGCGTGGGCGCTACCTGGTAGTAAATAACCTCGGGGGATCTGGTGACCAAAGAGATACCAGCGATGACCGACCTTGCCGTCAACGGCGGCAAAAACCTCCCATCGGCTTTCATCGTTATGGAATTGCGATTCGCTCATCTGGTGTTCATACCAGGCCTGTTTGAGCGGCGTAAATAACGCCGCAATTTTATAGAGACCGCCAGTTATGGTGCCCGACGCCAATGACAAGCCGTAGCCTTGTAACTCGCGTAAGATGCGGTGCAGAGGTTGGGCGTACAGGAATTTGCCTAGGAGGATATGTACCCATATTGAGGTCCCATAGGGACTTCGCGGGATGACTTTCGCTGGTGGCGGCGCAACGATAATTGCAGGACTGTTCGCCGTCGGGGGACAGGAGCAACTCTTCTGATAGCGCTGGCGATAGACCCTGCGGCGATACGCCTTGACATCAATCTCAAAAATATCCGCTTCTTCATCACCGGGAAAGGGGATGTAAGGAAGGCCACAGTGGGAACAAAAACAGGAATCCCCCTGAAGCTCATGGCGTTCTTCGACGACGGGAAGGTCCGGACGCAGAGTACGTCCGTGACCACGGCTCCCTCGTTGTTGTCCACGGGGGCGATTCGGCGCCTGTGTCGGTTGCTGTTCTACGGCTTGCGGTGTGCCGCCTGCTTCGCTCTTTTTGCCAAAGAGGCGGTGCCGGAGATCGCAAATCAGCGCTTCTTTCTGCTCAAGTTCTTCCTTGAGACGCGCTTCCCGTTTGCAAGACCGCTGATGTTGAGCTTTCCAATAATGACCTTCCCATTTAAGCCGAGTCAGCTCTTTTTGTGTGATCGCCACCAGATTGAGTGCAGGAACCACAGGAGAGGCTCCACTCATGGGTGGCAAAGACAGAGAAGGAAATAACGAAGAGGGAAGGGAATGTTCCATGCCCCCTATACACGAATAAGTTGAATGTGTCCCGTTGTTTTTTTATTTATTTTCAGATGACGGGGTTGGCCGAATATTTACGGCTTTTCTGCCTTAACTAAATGTTTTTATTCACAAAAACATAACTTATTTCAACACCTTTTGAGAATATTAAAAATGGTGTTTGGAAAGAAAAATTTTTAGCAACAATTGGGATTTCCCGTCCACAGAGGAGTTGTAACCATGAAAGTATTACGCAATATCATCAGAATAGACGAAGAGCTGTGCGACGGCTGCGGCCAGTGCGTACCCGGATGTGCCGAGGGTGCGTTGACCATTATCGACGGCAAAGCGCGGCTCATCGCTGAAAAATACTGCGACGGCCTGGGGGCCTGTCTGGGCGAATGCCCCACCGGCGCTTTGCAAGTGATCGAGCGAGAAGCCGACGACTTCGATGAAGCGGCAGTGGAGGCGCTGCTGGCCGCGCAAAAAGCCGAAGCCACTGGGGCCAAAGCCGATCAGGCCGCCACTATGCCCTGCGGTTGCGCCTCCTCGCACATCCAAAGCTTCGCTCCGACCATCACTCCCTGTCAGGTCGCTAACCAGCCACGAAGCATGGGCGTTGCCGCCACCGGATTTCCAGAGCCCGCAAAAAATAAACCTACCCCCTTTTTGCCGTCGTCCTTGACCCATTGGCCGGTCCAGATTCGCCTGGTCCCTCCTGAAGCCCCTTTTCTTAGGGGCGCCGATCTTCTAATCGCCGCTGATTGTGTGCCGGTGGCCCACCCCAGCTTTAACCGCGAACTGCTGCCGGGTAAGGTGGTCTTGTTGGGTTGTCCTAAGTTTGATGATACCCAGGCCTACGTGGCAAAATTCAGCGAAATTTTTCGAGTAGCCGGGATTAAGAGCATCACCATCGCTATCATGGAAGTCCCCTGTTGTGGCAGTATGCGGGGCATCATCCAGACGGCTTGTCAACAGTCCGGGGTCATAATTCCGGTTGAGGAAGTGGTGGTCGGGGTCCGCGGTAATCTCCTTTAGTCGCCGGCCAACTTTGCCGAGTTTGTAACGGTTAGCGATTAGCGGTTAGCTCAAGAAACCAGACAAGAAAACACCCTAAGCTAATCGTTGATCGCTAATCGTTTTTTCAAATCCTTCGTCATAAAGAGTGGGCTGAGACCCTATCAAATCCGGGTTTAGCCATTTTCGTTCAGGCACTGCTTAAATGATGCTGGCATTGCGTGGGGTAATCGGCTATGCTGCGTCTCTATTGGGGTAGGCGGGTTGGTGGCGGCGGTGGGTGTTAGGCTGCCAGGTAAGGTGCCAACAAGCTGCCCATCTTCTTGCCGGTCAACCGTTTTAACCGAAGGGATTTTAATGAATGACGTCATATTCTCGGCTCTCCGCAGCAGATCGCTCGGGTTGTGCGGCCTGCTGCTGCTTTTGTCGTTGATGATAAGTTCCGGCTGTGCTCGAGACCCTCAGATCACGACTCTCCCGCAATTCTCCCTTGCGTCGGCACTCGGCGGCAACCCCATTGACAGCCGTGATTTTGTCGACAAGGTCTTGATTATCAATTTTTTCGCTACCGGCTGACGGGATTGCTGGCGGGAGGCTCCCGCCTTAGTTGCTCTGCAGTACAAGTACGAAGATCAAGGCTTCTCGGTAATTGGCATTTCGTTGGATCGTGACCACTTGGCGGTGCGCAACTTCATGATGCGACTTGATATTAACTACCCAGTGGCAATGGCTGATGTTGACACCCAGGTAAACTTCGGTCGGGTCTTCAGGGTTCCCACCTCCTTTTTGGTGGATCGTCAGGGCAATATCCTGGAGCGTTTTGACGGTTACGTAGAGCGGTCGGTTTTTGAAAACCGGCTCCGGAGCGCCCTGCAACTGTCTGGCGCCGGCTGAAAGCGTAACTATTCAGGAGCGCCCCATCTTATTCCTATTTTGGCCTTCTTACCAGGAGCGCAAGTATGCTTCGAAGTCCCATCCGTTCAGGCACTGGCTATGCGCTACCATGACCTCGACTGGAACACCTTATGGCAACAGGAACGCCGCCACAAATCCCGAGCCTGCCGCAGCAAGCAGGACTGGGACTGGCGGGCTCGGGATTTTGCCGCTCGCAACTTAAACTCCTCTTATGTTGACCAGTTTATCGCCATGTTTGCCTGGCAACCTGAGTGGACGGCGCTTGATGCGGGCTGTGGCCCTGGCACCCTGAGCCTGCCTCTGGCGCGGCGAGTTAAGGCGGTAACCGCTCTGGACTTTTCCACCTCGATGCTCAAAGAGTTAACCACGGAACAACAGCGGCAAGGGTTGAGAAACATCAGCGTCATCCAGGCCGCGTGGGAGGACGATTGGTCGGCGGCGGGCATTGTGCCGCACGACGTGATGATCGCCTCTCGTTCCTTGGCGGTGGATGACCTGCAAGGGGCCTTGACCAAAATTGATCACTACGCGCGAAAACTGGCAATCATCGGTGACCGTGTGGGAGCCGGGCCTTTCGATCCGGGCCTTTTTGCCGCCTTGGGTCGATCGTTTGTGCCCGGGCCGGACTACATTTTTACCTTAAACATTCTCCATCGTCTGGGAATTTACGCCAAAGTTGATTTTATCACCCTGCAACATCAGCGCATACCCGACTATGAGCAAGCCCTTAATTCCCTGCTCTGGATGATCCCCACCGATCAGCCCCTGACCACCGAGGAAGAAAAACGCCTGAAGCTTTACGTCACCGCCCGCCTGCGACCTCGCCCGGACGGCGCTTGGCTGCTGCTCCGCGACACTCCTTCAAAATGGGCCGTTATCTCTTGGGCCAAAACAGGGAACGATAAGTCATGCGAATTATGATTATCGGGGCTGGCATGGTCGGCCGCCATCTTTGTGAAAAGTTATCCGGCGAGGGCCAGGAAGTGGTCTTGGTCGATCGCGACGAAAAAAAACTGCAGCGCCTGGAGCGGGAACTCAACGTGATGCCGGTCCACGGCAGTGGGGCCTCACCCAAGGTCCTGGAGAAGGCGGGAATCGACCAGGCCGAGCTCTTTATCGCCGTTACCGACAGCGACGAGATCAATCTGATCTCCTGTATCATCTCTCGTCAATATAAAGTCAAAACTCGAATTGCCCGAGTTCGCAACGAAGATTTTTATGCCCAAGGAACCTCAACAATTGAAGAAACTCTGGGGATAGACCTGGTGATTAGCCCGGATCTGGCCATGAGCGAGGAAATCCTCCGCCTGGTCACCCTGAGCAAAACCGTGGAGGTGGTGGAGTTCGGTCACGGCCAGGTTGATCTCCTGGGTTACCTGGCCAAAGAGGGACATCCCTGCGTAGGTTCCACCATGGCCGCGCTGCACCAACTGCAAAACACTTATCATTTTCTGGTGGTGGCTATCACTCGGGGGGAAACAACTATTATCCCTCGGGGCAATGACAAAATTGAACTTGGTGACAAAATTTACCTGATGGTCCGCCGCCCGGACGTGCCGGCGGTAGAGCACCTGCTGTTTGCCAGCATCAGTCGCCTGCCTCGCCAAGTCTTTATCATCGGCGGCGGGCCCATCGGGTCCATGGTCGCCCGCCAGATAGAGAAACTCAATGTCGATATCTCACTTCTAGAACAAAATTCCGCCACTTGTAAAACGCTGGCGGCCCAACTGGAAAGAACGGTGGTGCTTAACAGCGATGGGTTGGAGGCCCAAGACCTGCTGGAGGAGGATATAGATCAAGCCGACCTGGTAATCGCGGCAACCAGCAGCGATACCACCAATATCCTTTCCAGCCTATTGGCCAAACACCTTGGAGCTAAAAAGTGCATCACCCTGATCAGCAACCCCAGCTTTATTCCGATGTTGAGCAAGCTGGGGATCGACGTGTCCCTGAGCTTCCACCAAGTAGCCGCCAATCTGATCCTGCGCTATGTCCGCCGAGGTGGCGGCCGGATCATCAGTGTGGCCGGGCTGCTGGACGGCAAAGCCGAGGTGGTGGAGATGAAGGTCCCGGACAAGGACCACTTTGTTGACCTCCCCCTAAAACACCTGAGCTTCCCCCGCGGCTCCATCGTCGGGGCGATCATCCGTGGCCACCAGACCATAATTCCCACCGGCGAGACGCAGTTAGCCCCGGATGACAGCCTGATCATCTTCTTCACCAGCGACGCCGAGCACGGGGTGGCCTCACTCTTTGGTAAGTAGCAATACTTGCCGGGTAGTCACGCCGGAGACTTTGGTCGGAAGTTCAAAAAAGGTGAAACTTTATGCACAGTGGTGGCGTTCTCAATATTTTAGGCAAACTGCTGCTGCTTGTCTCTATTTTTTTGTTAACCCCAATTCCTTTCAGCATCTATTACGATGATGGGTTGACGGAAACCTTTCTGCATTGCGCGGCCATCGGGGGCGTAGCCGGGGGCCTGCTGATCCTGCTGTTCAGACCGATCAAAGAACTAAATCTACGCGACGGTTTTGCCGTGGTGGTGGCCTGTTGGCTGGGTACGGCTCTGCTCGGTACTTTGCCCTACCTGCTCTCCGGTCAGGTGCCGTCTTTTATCGACGCCCTTTTCGAGTCGATGTCCGGCTTCACCACCACCGGCTCCACCATCCTCACCGATATTGAGGCCCTGGCCCCGAGCCTGCTCTACTGGCGGGCCGCCACCCAGTGGCTGGGAGGAATGGGGATTATTGTCCTTTCTTTGGCCATCCTGCCCTTGCTGGGGGTCGGCGGGATGCAGCTTTTTCAGGCGGAGATGACCGGCCCAACCAATGATCGCCTCACCCCGCGAATCCAGGATACGGCCCGGATTCTTTGGAACGTCTATCTTTGGCTCACCGTTCTTCTAATCGTGCTGTTGATGGTCGGGGGTTTAAATTTTTTCGACGCGATCACCCATGCCTTCTCTACCATCTCCACCGCCGGATTTTCGCCATACAACGCCAGCATTGCTCACTTTAATTCGTTCTACATCGAAATGGTGATTATCGTCTTCATGTTCATCGGCGGAATCAATTTTGCCATGCACCACCATGTCCTGCGGGGCAAGCTGTTCACCTACTGGCAAAGTGAAGAGTTTCGCTTGTATCTGGGCTTAAGTATCGGGGCCATAGCGCTGATCACCGCCTTAAACCTCCACGCCGCCGCCTACGAGACTATCGGTGCCGCATTGCGCATCGCCTCTTTTCAGGTGGTTGCTATTTTAACCACCACCGGCTTTACTGTCACCGATTTCACGCTCTGGCCCTCGGCCTCGCAACTGCTTCTGGTGGGTCTGATGTTGATCGGGGCCATGGCTGGTTCTACCTCCGGCAGCATTAAAACCGTACGTTTTCTGCTTTTTTTCAAGCATGTTCGGCTTCAGCTCCGCAGCCTGATTCACCCCCAGACGGTGGGCGTTATCAAGCTCGACGGGACCATGGTTCCCCGCGAGGTGATGACCGCGGTTTTGGGTTTTTTTGCCCTTTACTTCATGATTTTCCTGGTGGCCACCCTGGTGGTTACGGCGCTGGGGGTTGACATGATCACCGGGACCACCGCAGTAATCGCCACCCTCAATAATATCGGTCCCGGTCTGCACCTGGTCGGCCCGACCCATGGCTTTGCCGATTTGCCGGATCTGGCCAAGCTGGTGCTTAGCTTTTGCATGCTGGCCGGCCGCCTGGAGCTGTACACGCTGATTGTTTTACTCACCCCCGGTTTTTGGAAAACGGCCAGAAGGCCTCAGTGGCGGTTCATTAAACCGTAAAAGCTGGGGTGCTGGCAGAAGAAGAAAGAAGAGCAAGATAATTCATCAAAATGAAGCAACAATACGATATCGTGGTAATCGGGGCCGGACACGCCGGTTGCGAAGCGGCTTTGGCCGCGGCCCGGCTAGGGTGCCGCACCGCCTTGCTGGTGATGAATGCCGATACCATTGCGGCGTTAAGTTGCAACCCGGCGGTGGGTGGCCTGGCCAAGGGGCATTTGGTTAAGGAGATCGATGCTTTGGGCGGGGAAATGGCCCGCAATATCGACGCTACCGCCATTCAGTTTCGTCAACTCAATACCAGCAAGGGGCCGGCGGTGCGATCATCTCGAGCCCAGGCTGACCGCCTGCGCTATCGCCTGCGGATGAAAACGGTGCTGGAAAACCAGGAAAATCTGGAGATTCGCCAGACCACCGCCGACCGCCTGCTTTTTGATCATGGTCGGATTTGCGGAATAGAAACCTCGTTGGGGGAAAAACTGAACGCTCCGGCGGTGATCATCACCACCGGCACTTTTTTTAACGGCCTGATCCATATCGGCCTCAAACAGTTTCCCGCCGGGCGTTTGGGCGATCCATCCTCTCTTGCTCTGCCCCGCCACCTCAAGGAGCTGGGCCTGAGCATGGGTCGAATGAAAACCGGCACCCCCCCTCGCCTGGATGGCGGCAGCATCGACTTTACCGCACTTCAGACTCAATTTGGCGACAACCCGCCCCAACTTTTCTCTTTTGCCAATGTCGGCAAATGTCCGGAGCTGCCGCAACTCCCCTGTCACGTCACTTACACCTCAGCAGCCGCCCATGAGATCATCCGCGCCGGTTGTGACCGCTCCCCGATGTTCACCGGCATTATTCAAGGAGTGGGGGCCCGTTACTGCCCATCCGTAGAAGATAAAATCATGCGATTTCCCGACAAGGATCGTCACCAGATCTTTCTCGAACCTGAAGGCCTGGACACCGTGGAAATTTATCCCAATGGCTTGTCCACCAGCCTGCCTTTTGATATTCAGGTGGCGATGCTCCGGGCCATCAAAGGGTTGGATCGAGTACGAATTATCCGCCCGGGCTATGCCATTGAATACGACTATGTTGATCCCCTGGAACTCCAACCATGGCTGGAATGCAAAAAAATACCCGGTCTTTTTCTGGCTGGCCAGATCAACGGCACCTCAGGCTACGAAGAGGCCGCAGCGCAGGGACTGATGGCCGGAATCAATGCGGTCCGTCTAGGTCGCAGGCAAGAACCTCTGGTGCTGGATCGCTCCCAGGCCTACATTGGGGTATTAATCGACGACCTGGTGACCAAGGGGACCAGGGAACCTTATCGTTTGTTTACCTCCCGGGCCGAATACCGTCTGTTGCTGCGGGAGGATAATGCCGATTTTCGCCTGTGTGCCATCGGCCGGGAAATCGGCCTGCTCGATAACCAACGTTACGCCGTTTTTAGCCGTAAACAGGCAATCATGACGCAGTTGCGGCAATATCTGGAACACACCACGCTACGCCCCCAGCCGAGTCTGGACCTAAACCTGGCCGCTTACCAAAGCGCTCCCTTGCGCCAAAAGATCAGCCTGGCCGAGTTGCTCAAGCGACCGGAGTTGAATATTGCCGCAGTGCTGGAGTTGGCCGCGGCGGATGGAAAACCGCTGATGGCCGCGGGGATACAAGGCGGTAACGATACCTGGCAAAAGCAACGGGAATGGCAAGAAGTAGAGCTGGAAATAAAATACGCCGGCTATATTGCCCGCCAAAAAGAGCAGGTGCAACGTTTTCGCAAGCTGGAGGCGGTGATTTTGCCGGAAGGCCTGCGACACTCCAGCATGCCGGGTTTATCCCGGGAAGTGGTGGAGAAACTCGAAACAGTCCAGCCCCGCACTTTAGGCCAAGCCGCCCGCATTGCCGGAATCACCCCGGCGGCGATAGCTGTCCTCCAAATCCACCTCAAACGAGGGGTCGGAACCATCCTCCCCTTTCCCCCCAACGCAACCAGCCAGATCAGCCCAGCCAGCCCAGCCAACCCAGCCAATCCAGCCAACTCAGCCAACTCAGTCGATTCAACAAACTCAGCCAATTCGGCAAACTCGAAGCGACATCCAAGTCGTGAATACCAACCCCAGTGATAACCGCCCCGAAACCGAAACTCACCCACCTATTGGAGCCACTCCATGAGCTTCTTATCGCCTGCTGGAAGATCCTCAATACCCCGGTCGCATCCTTAGGGGTCAGTGCGGCCTTCACCCCCTTTGCTGGTCGACGCGGCGGTCGGCATAGACCGGGACGAACCTACCCTTGGACGCGGCCAATGCGGCAAGATCATGAGCCCGGAAGCAACTGGCCGGCTCCGGCGGATTCTAATGCTAATGACAAAATCTCCGACCAGCGTCGCGCCAGTCAAGCCAGGTCCGGGCAGCAAATAACCGTAATGATCAGCGCCGTACCGGTTTAAGACCAGGAACAACAAATTATTGGTCGGGTAGTGTTACTCCACGATGTCAGCGAATTGCAGAAAATGGCTGGAGTCGTGCAAAGACATGAACGTTTGGTGGCTTTGGGCAAAATGGCGGCGGGAGTGGCCCACGAAATCCGCAATCCCTTAAGCTCAATCAAAGGATTAGCCACTCTTTTAGGTTCCCGGTTCAGCGAAAAGGAACAAGAATATGAGGCCGCCGGACTGCTGATTAGCGCCGTGGCCCGGGTTGATCGCAGTATCGGGGAACTGCTCAACTATGCCCGCCCCCGGCCCCTCAATCGACGAGCGACCATGCTTAACGAGTTGTTGGCCAACTCGGTGAAGCTGATAGCTGCCGATGCCCAAAGTCTGGGGGTGGATCTGGATTACCGGCCGGAAACCCAGGATTTCCCCGTGCCTCCCTTGCTGATTGATGCCGATCGGATCACAAAAGCGCTGCTTAACCTCTACCTCAACAGCCTGCAAGCCGTGCCAACCGGCGGTCGGCTGGCAAGTGCGGGCCTATGACGATCCAGCTCGAGGGGAAATCCAAATCGTAATCAGCGACACCGGCTGCGGGATTGCGACGGAAAATCTAGCCCGGGCACTTGACCCTTACTTTACCACCAAACCGGAGGGCTCCGGCCTGGGTTTAGCCATGGCGCAAAAAATCATCGACGAACACGAAGGAAAAATGGCCATGCGAGCAGGAAGGTGATGCCCGGTCTCCTGATTCCTGATTCCCGTCATTCGGCTTCGCGATGGATTTTGGCCCCGACCCGACTCAATTTACCAACCAGGTCATCATAGCCGCGATCAAGGTGGTAAACCCGGGAAATTTGGGTAAGCCCCTCGGCGGCCAATCCGGCGATAACCAGGGAAGCGCTGGCCCGTAAATCGGTGGCCATTACCCTGGCCCCCCGCAGTTTGCCGACGCCGCTGACAATAGCGCTGGGGCCGTTAATTCGGATATCGGCTCCCATCCGCCGCAGTTCGGCCACATGCATGAAGCGGTTTTCAAAAATGGTTTCGGTAATCAGGCTCAAGCCTTGACCGAAGCACATCAGGGCCATCATTTGGGCCTGCAGATCGGTGGGGAAGCCGGGATAGGGCATAGTCTTGATATCCACCGCGCGCACGACCCCATTGCCGGCGACATGGACTCGGTCTTGATCCTCCCGCACACGCACCCCGGCGGCCCGTAGTTTTGCGTAAAGCGCGGGCAGCATGGTGGAATCACCGTTACTTAAGCTAAGCTCCCCGCCGGTAGCCCCTACCGCGATCAGCAAAGTGCCAGTCTCAATCCGGTCGGGTACGATCCGAATCCGGGCTGATCGCAAACGAGTGACTCCCTCGATCAGCAAGGTGTCGCCGCCCCGCCCCCTGATTCTGGCTCCCATACCGTTGAGCATGTCCACCAGATTAGCGATTTCAGGCTCCCGAGCGGCGTTTTTGATCACGGTTTCGCCCCGGGCCATTACCGCGCCCATCAGGATATTTTCGGTGGCGGTGACCGAGGGAAAATCGAAACAGATGGTAGCCCCCACCATTTGGCCATCCACCACCGCATCGACGTAACCATCCTCCAACTGATGGCTCACCCCCAACCGTTTAAAACCTTGGAGATGAAAGTTGATGGGACGAGCTCCGATGGCGCAACCACCGGGCAGCGAAACCCGAGCCCGACCCAGGCGAGCCAACAATGGTCCCAATACCAGTACCGAAGCCCGCATGGTCTTGACCAAATCGTAGGAGGCTTCGAAACTGTTAAGGTTGGCGGTATCAATGGTCAGGGTCGCGCCATCCCTTTTCCAGGTGGCGCCCAGAGCCTCAAGCAGGGCCAGCATCGTGCGGACATCACGCAAATCGGGAACATTTTCCAGAATATGGGGGCCGGGGGCCAAAAGACAGGCGCAAATCAGCGGTAACGCCGCGTTTTTGGCTCCACTAATCGCAATCTCACCCCGCAGGGGGGTTCCACCTTCAATGACAATTTTATCCATGGACGTTCATTTCCGCAGGCACCTTAGAACTCGGGGTAAACCGGCCAGGTCGGATAAAATTTCGACCTGAACATAATCGGGATTAACGCTGAAAAGTCGCCGCACTTCTTCGCCCTGATCCCAGCCGATTTCCAGTAGCAGCAAAGCACCGGGAGCAAGAACCGCGGGTAAATGATGGCAGAGTTTGATAATATCGTCCAGTCCCCGCTCTCCTCCGTCCAAGGCCTGACGCGGTTCAAAATCCCGCACTTCCGGCGACAAAGTGGCCAGATCACGGCCAACCACGTAGGGCGGATTAGCCACCGCCAGATCAAAAAGCGCGGCCGCGCGGAAAGCCTTAAGCCAATCGCTGCCGACCAGGGAGATCCGGTCAGCCACCCCATGGCGCCGGACATTGCGACGAGCTATCGCTAAGGCGGCGGGTGAGCGGTCAACCGCAATCAGTTTCGCCGCCGGCAGTTCCTTAGCCAAAACCACGGCCAGAATTCCGCTGCCGGTGCCCAGATCCAGGATGCGCAAGGGTGAATGGGACGATAAAGAGGCAAAATTCAGGGCCTGTTCCACCAATAATTCCGTTTCCGGACGGGGAATCAGTACCGCTTTAGTAACGAAAAAGGGCAACGACCAAAATTCCCACTCCCCCAAAATATAAGCCAGCGGCTCGCGTCGCAAACGGCGCGCAAGCGCGGTCAGGAATCGGCACCGCACCAGAGCGTCCATCTTGCGATCAGCGGCTAGCGCCAGTTGGGACTGACTACAATCAAGCAACCACGCCAAAAGGATATCGGCCTCAACTGCCGCCTCATCAATCCCGGCTTGTTGCAACCGTTCAATCAACCGGGGCCGCAACTTTCTGAGACTGGCGCCCTCAGGAAAATCCGCCGCAAATGATGCATCATTCAACTTGGCCCACCGCCTTTTTATCCCTGCTTTTCCCGAAAATCTATCCTGTTTTTAGTGATCGCCTCTCAGGTGCGGCACTGTCGCGTGTTTGCTTTAGGGCCGCGGTCTGGTGATGAAGCATTAAAGGTTCGATTACATCGTCCAGGTGTCCGAGCATTACCGCATCCAGGCGGTAAATAGTCAGGTTAATGCGGTGTTCGGTGAGGCGATTTTGGGGGAAATTGTAAGTTCTGATTCGTTCGCTGCGATCTCCGCTGCCCACCAGGATTTTGCGATCACTGGCCATCTGATCGTGCTGTTGCTGCTCCAGATTGCTTAAAAGGCGGGCCCGCAATACTTGCAGGGCCTTAGCCTTGTTTTTATGTTGAGATTTTTCGTTTTGACAAATGACCACCAAACCGGTGGGCAGGTGTGTGACCCGCACCGCCGAATCGGTGGTGTTGACACTCTGGCCGCCGGGGCCGGAGGAACGAAAAACATCAAATTTTAACTCGGCGGGATTAATCTGCAGCTCCACTTCCTCGGCCTCGGGCAGCACCGCCACCGTCACCGCCGAGGTGTGAACCCGTCCCTGGGTTTCGGTTGCCGGCACCCGCTGCACCCGATGCACCCCCGATTCATACTTGAGTCGACTGTAAACCTGTTCTCCGCTGATTAAGGCGATGATTTCCTTGTAACCCCCAATCCCGATGGGGTTGCTACTCAGGATTTCTACCTTCCACTCCTGTTCTTCGGCAAAACGACTGTACATGCGAAACAGGTCGCTGACAAAAAGGGCGGCCTCGTCCCCGCCGGTCCCGGCTCTAATTTCCAGCAGTATATTTTTTTGATCATTAGCATCTTGAGGCATCATGGCCAGACGCATTTCATTTTCAAGATCGGCGATTATTTTCTGTAAATCCGCTCTTTCCTCCTGCGCCAACTTCTTGATTTCCTCGTCCAGTTCCTCCTGAAACAAGTGACGATTGGCCGACAAATTGCTTTGGGCTTTAAGGTAGCGGCCATAAAGATCGTCAAGCTTGTTGATCCGGGCATGTTTTTTGGCCAGCTCTTGAAAGCGGGCCTGGTCCCGCATCAGGTTCGGGTCGGCCAGACGATCCTCAAGGGCTCTTTTGCGTTCAGCTATATCACTGAGCTGCTCAAACATATATCATCACATTTTTACGATTTTTCGACGTCCGTCGTCTCCTTTTTTCAGCAAAAAAGCCCCATGATTCGTTACCGATCAAAAAACCGGAATTAGCCGTGGGCAATCCAGGTAAAACACGGGAAAGAAGCTACTTGTCCAGAGTCTGACCATATTTTTTGAGAAATTTTTCCACCCGACCAGCGGAATCGATAAGCTTCTGTTTGCCGGTGAAAAAAGGATGACAATCAGAACAGATTTCCACCTTAATCTCCCGCAGTACCGAACCAACTTCAATTTGATTGCCACAGGCGCAAGACGCCTTAATTCTATGATACTCTGGATGGATACCTTCCTTCATGACCACTAACCTCCGATGATTTATGCAGAGAAAGATTAAAACCAACAGCAAAACAACTGAGCATAACTTTTTTACCCAATAACGCAAGCAAAATCTACTTTCGAGTACTGTTCACCATGGAGGCAAAAAACTCCTCATTAGAACAAGTCCGCTTCATTTTATCAATGAGGAATTCCATGGCATCCACTGGATTCATGGCTGCCAACAATTTGCGCAAAATCCAGATTTTATTAATTTCGTCCGAACTTAACAGCAGATTTTCCTTACGAGTGCCGGATTTGGTCATATCCATCGAGGGGAAAATCCGACGGTCGGCCAGTTTGCGGTCCAGCACGATTTCCATATTGCCTGTACCCTTGAATTCCTCGAAAATAACGTCATCCATCCGACTGCCGGTATCAATCAGGGCCGAGGCGATAATGGTCAGACTGCCGCCCTCCTCGATGTTGCGGGCAGCCCCAAAAAACCGTTTGGGCCGGTGCAAGGCATTTGAATCAACCCCACCGGAGAGAATCTTACCGCTGGGCGGAACCACGGTATTGTAAGCTCGGGCCAAACGGGTGATACTGTCCAGCAAAATAACTACGTCTTTTTTGTGCTCGACCAAGCGTCGAGCCTTATCCAAAACCATCTCCGCCACCTGAATATGGCGCTGAGGAGGTTCATCGAAGGTGGAGCTGATTACCTCGGCATTGACGCTGCGGGCCATATCAGTCACCTCTTCTGGCCGTTCGTCGATGAGTAGAACAATGAGAATTATTTCCGGATGATTCTCAATGATGCTGTTGGCAATATCGGTAATCAGCACCGTCTTGCCGGTTCGGGGTTGGGCGACAATCAGGCCCCGTTGGCCCTTGCCGATGGGAGACATTATATCCATAATCCGCATGGAAAAATTATTTTGCTCCCGTTCAAGCTTAATCCGTTCATTGGGGTGCAAAGGGGTGAGGTTGGAAAACAGGGTTTTGTCGCGGGCTTTTTCCGGGGGATCGAAGTTGACCTTTTCCACCTTGAGCAGGGCAAGGTAGCGCTCACCCTCCTTGGGAGAACGTACCGGCCCCTCGATCGTATCGCCGGTCCGTAGGTTAAGTCGACGAATCTGGGAGGGTGAAACGTAAATATCGTCGGGGCCGGGCAGATAATTGTAGTCCGGGGCTCGGAGAAAGCCGAACCCGTCGGACAGTACCTCTAACACCCCACCCCCATAATTATCAGCGTTTTTATCGACGCTTGAATTCTGGCCTTGAAGAATGGCAAAGATCAACTCCTGCTTGAGCATCCCGGCAAACCCTTCGATATTCATCGAATTGGCAATTTTGGTAAGCTCGGAAATCTTTTTTCGTTTTAATTCACTTAAATTCATGAACTTCGACTCTCCTTAACATCTGATAATAATGGGACTGCCGAGAACAAAAACTGAATTCGGCCGCCAGGGATACGGAATTACTCCGGCAACAGCTCTGGCCAAAGCAAATATTATTGAATGATTGCAACAGGTTACCAGGGCGATTAAATTCAACAAACTTCGGAGCATAATATAAGCTGCTTAAGAGGTTTAAAATGAGCTAAAATGGGGCGCTGATGAACTTTTACGAACGATTTAATCCGGGCTTTCCCGATGTTTAAGCACAAAAACAGCGACGAGGTCAAGCCAGATGGTGGGGCCCCCGTGAATCATTGCTCTGAGACTTTATTAACCTTTGCACATTTCTTTTAGTCGAGGAATAAGCAGGTCAAGCTGTCGGCATGTTGTTTGCCAATCTCCGGAATTATCGATAATCAGATCGGCTCGGCTCACTCTTTCATCGGATGTCATCCGAGCCGTCAGGGCGGCCAAGGCTTCATCCTCGCTTACCCCATCCCGTTGTTGCAAACGCTTAAGGGCAAGCTTATTTGCAACCTGAACCACGATGACCAGCTTAAAGTCCTGCTGCCAACCCGCCTCGTAAAGCAACGGCACCTCCACCAGGACAATTTCGGCCCCGGCGCGAAAGGCTGCGGTGGCTCGAAGGTGCATAGCCTCACGAATCAGAGGGTGGAGCAGACGGTTAATTTCGATGCGCAGGGCGGAGTCGGTGAAAATCGCCCGCCGGAGGCGGACACGATCAAGACTGCGATCATCTCGAAAAAAGCAACTACCAAATCTATCTTTAATGGCCAAGTAGCCTTTTTGTCCCGACTCCAGCAATTGCCGCCCGAGCAGATCGACATCGATTCCGGTAAAATTACCATGCCGGCAGAGATATTCAGCCACCTGACTCTTGCCCGCCGCAATCCCGCCGGTAATCCCCAGCATGACCCCGCCGGTAGTTTTTGGCCCTGACGTAACGTTCATCAATCTCACCGCTTTGAGGTGCTGAAGACCTCCAAGGCACTAGGGCGCTAAGGGCAGTAAATCCACAGGTGGCCCAAAGGCTGAAGGCGCCGGAGACTCATGGTCCGAAAGCTTCCTAGTCTGGCGTCTCTTAGTCCCGGAAGCCCTCAAGCGCCTCTGTTTGCCCCAGCAGGTCCAAGCTGGTCTGCAAATCGGGCCAAAGAGGAGCCACAAACTGCATGGGGCGGCCGTCGCGGGGGTGGCCAAAGGCCAAACGGGCAGCATGCAGCCACTGGCGCTTAATACCATAAGTTCGATCCCTGGCTCCTTCTCCCCTCTGGCGACCGTAAAGTTGATCACCGGCCAGAGGACAGCCCAGGGCTGCCATATGGACCCTGATCTGATGAGTCCGTCCAGTCTCCAAACGAATCGCAACCAAGGTGTAACCAGCGGCAAAACGTCGCAAAACCCGCCAATGCGTCACTGCCGCACGCCCTCCCTCTCGGGGCGCTGCCATTTTTTTCCGCTGAACGGGATGGCGACCGATAGGCAGATCAACCCGGCCTGACTCGCCCCGCAGGGTGCCGCGCAGTAAAGCCTGATATACTTTTTTGACTTTCCTTTCCTTGAATTGGTGAACCAGTTCCCGGTGGGCCAAATCATTTTTAGCAACCACCAGGCAGCCGGAAGTATCCTTGTCCAGTCGATGGACAATACCGGGTCGAAGCTCACCGCTGATCCCGGAAAGATTCCGACAATGATGGAGCAGGCCATGGACCAAGGTCCCTTGCCGATGTCCCCCGGCAGGATGAACCACCAGCCCGGGGGGCTTGGCCAGAACCAGGATATCTTGGTCTTCAAAGATGGGGATAAAAAAAATTTCTTCAGATGTTAGTTCTGATGGTTCCGGCGGTGGTACCCGTAAAGCCACCCGGTCACCGCCCTTCAACGGAGTGCCGGCCTTAAGTGGGACTGGAACCTGGTGTAAATGGCTATCTTGGCTGGTAAGCACATCATTGCTGAGAACTGATGTATTAGTTGCCGAAGTCGCAGAGGTTTCCGACGCCGCCGAGACCGCTGGTGGCGCCGGAACCGTCTTAACTACTTGGTTTACGGTGACCAGACCGTCGCGAATTAAAGCTTGCAGGCGGGAGCGGGTTAGTTCACGCTTCGCCATCTTTGCTGTTAGGAAATGATCCAGCCGACATCCCGCTTCACCGGTGGTTACGGTAAAAACAAAAGATGAAAACTGTTTCGGGATCACGTCAAAGACCAGGAAAAACCAATAAAAACAAAAATAATCGAAGAAAAAAATGACAGCATCTAAGAGGTAACGGGAATGATGACAGAGGGAAAAATCCGATTAAGCTCTTCGGCTACCTGCTCTTCCCCGACTTGTTGAGCCAAGGAAACCTCCTTGATCAAAAATCCTCGGGCGGTATCCATCATTTTACGTTCGCCGAAAGAAAGATCCTTGTTTACTCGCAACAGGAGAAGATCACGCAACACCACAGCAATCTCGAAAACCGACCCGGTTTTGATCTTATTCATGTATTCACGATAGCGCTGGTTCCATGGCTGGGATTCAGTCTCGATATTGCGCTCATTAAGAATGGCAAAAACCTTGCTCACCTCCCAGGCGGGAATAATGTTGCGCAGACCCACGGTGCCGCAAGTAGCGGTGGGAATCATCACGATCATGTTGGATTCAACAATCCGCATCACATAAAAGGCTTGTTCCAAATCCCCCACTCGACGTGATTCAATCGACTCAATTTTACCGACCCCGTGCGCCGGGTAAACCGCCATATCTCCAACCCTGAAACTCTCCACTGCAACATCCATACACTTATCCCCCCGCCAAGAATTCCCCGACGCGCTCCGAAAAGGAGTTCGTCCTCGAGTAACTTTAAGGAAGTATCAGTGTACCACATCATCCCAAAATTATCAAACACTCTCTCGCCGGCAGAATCATTGCCCGTACTCCCGACGGTCCTAACCCCGGTCCACTATTGTTCAGGCCACCTTGAAAAATTGCTCTTTCGCCCGATTTCTGCGTTATGCTCAAAAAATTATCATCGGAATATCAACGATATGACTGCGGTAATAAGTTCCATTGTTGACCGGCATCGGTCAACCATTTTTTTTTACGTGCCGTAAACTCGAACAAAATAGCTAATTTTTCAAGATAGCCTTCACTATTCACTATTTTTTTAAGGCGGAATTACCGCCTACACCCCCGGCGGCCCTCAAAGCGGCAACCGACATGTTAACCAGATTCATCGCCATTTGCAAGTCGCGAGTTAGCAACACCCGCAAGCCCTCTTCCAATAAATCCCCAAGCTTTTCAAGTTTGACAAGTTCCTCGGCGGCAAAACGGGACAGGACAAAACCGGCAGCAGCCCTGGTCCCAAAAGGTCGGCCCACCCCGACTCGAAAGCGGATAAAATCGCGGCTGGCTAAATGCTCAACCAATGATTTCACCCCGTTATGCCCCCCGGCTCCCCGTCCCTGGGCCAGACGACAGGCGCCAAGGGGGAGATCAAGATCATCGTGGAAAACCACCACCTGTTCGGGTTTGATCTGAAAAAAACGAGCTATTTTACCAAGTGCCAGACCGCTGCCATTCATGAAAGTCAAGGGCTTTACCAGCAACACCGGCTCTCCCCAAAGGTTTCCCCGACCAAGCTCGGCGTCCCACTTGTTTTCCCGCTTCAGGGTAATGCCGTGGCGCTTGGCCAGACGATCGATAAAGATAAAACCGATATTGTGACGGGTAAGCTCATATTCGGTCCCGGGATTGCCCAGACCTACCAGAATACGCATCACATCACTGGTTGACGCCGGCTTACTCGGTGCCGCCAACTACGACCACACAAACCGCATTTTTGTCTTCCACCAACTCCACTCCCGTCGGCAGCGATAATTCTTCGCAGGTCAGCTTGGTGTTGGGGCCCAAAGGGGAGATGTCTATGGCAAGATCATCGGGTATATTCAAGGGCTTACCTTTGAGACTGACTTTTTTCAGCAATACCTCTAACTCCCCGCCCATGTCAACACCTTTAGCCTTGCCAGTGTAACGTAAAGGCACCTGAAAAACCATAGACTCCTCAAGGGAAATCACCAAAAAATCAGCATGAAGCAGATGATTATCAATGGGATCGACCTGGATTTCGCGAGTGAGTACATGATGGATGGCCTTGCCCTGTTCATCGGTCACCTCTAGGTTGATCACCGAGTTACGACGATGCACCGACAATAAAGCTTTGGTAAGATCGAGGGTGTCCAAACTCAGTGCCTGGGACGCAATTTCCGGTCCATACAAAATCGCCGGGGTTCGTCCGGCGCGCCGTAGGCCGCGAGCCGCCCCTTTGCCACGATTATCACGTTTGCTGGCCGCGATATCTATCTGTAACATGATCCTCCTCCTCTGGATTAACGCTGATTGGTATCCGAACGAAAACACCAATTAAATAAACATGGAACTCACCGAATCATCGGCATGAATTCTGCGAATAACTTCGGCAAACATTTTACTGACCGACAAAACTTTAATTTTAGCGCACTCTTTGGCAGCTCCCCGCAAAGGAATGCTGTCGGTGATTATCAACCGGTTGATCTTGGATTTTTCTAATCGCTCGATCGCCGGGTCGGAAAGTACCCCGTGAGAACAGCAGGCGACGACCTCGGTGGCCCCGGAAGCAATCAGCACGTTGGCCGCTGAGCAGATGGTGCCGGCGGTGTCCACCATGTCGTCGAGAAGTACGGCGATCTTACCCTGGACATCGCCGATCACGCTCATCGCCTCGCATTCGTTGGCCAGGACACGCCGCTTATCAATGATGGCTAGAGCGGTATTTAGCCGTTTGGCATAAGCCCGGCAACGCTCAACCCCGCCGGCATCGGGTGAAACCATGACCACCCGGGAGATGTCCAGGTGGTTGCTTAAATACTCCAGTAAGACCGGGGCGGCATAGAGATTATCCACCGGAATATTGAAAAAACCCTGAATTTGACCGGAGTGTAAATCCATGGTCAGCACCCGACGCACGCCCGCTATCGTCAGCATTTCCGCCACCACCTTGGCGGTGATCGGCACCCGTGGGGCAACCTTGCGATCCTGTCGGGCGTAACCGTAGTAAGGAAGCACGGCGGTAATCCGGCGCGAGGAAGCCCGACGCAAAGCGTCAACCATGATCATTAACTCCATCAGATGATCATTGACCGGGGTGCAGGTTGGTTGAATAATAAAAATATCGCGACCACGAACGTTTTCGCCAATCTCGACAAAAATTTCGCCGTCATTGAAACGTCGGACTTCAGCCTTGGCAAGTGGGGTCCCCAAGTGACCACAAATACTTTTTGCTAAGGCCGGATTAGCGTTGCCGGCAAAGATTTTCATTTCATGGATGGACACCAGAGGATTCTCCTTTTAACTGGACGATTATATTGCCCATCAGACAAAGGGCGGAATGGTTATGAGGATGAGGTTATGGGGACGAATTTAAAATGGCTGGGGCGGCAGGATTCGAACCTACGAATGCAAGAGTCAAAGTCTTGTGTCTTACCGCTTGACGACGCCCCACCAAGGCTTAGTCAGAATAACTCTTGGGTATTGTCGGCTCAGTTGGGCAGCCTCCGATCTAGCCGCATCCTCCTTCCTGAAAATGGCGAATACGGTGGGACCGCTGCCAGCCATCAGGGCTGAAACCGCACCCGCCGCCAGTAGTTGTTTCTTGATGAACGCCAACTCTGGATAACGGCTCATAGTCACCGTTTCCAAGTCATTGTGGGCAGCGGGCAGCATCTTTGACGAATCGCCGGGCAAAGTAAAAGGATCGCGCTGTTTTGTCAATCGAAAGTTGTGATAAACCCCAGCCGTGGCCACGGTAAAACCGGGATTAACCAACAAAATCCAATTGTTGCCTGCAAGTAAGGATTGTCCATCAACCGGGGTCAACAGCTCCCCGATTCCTCGAGCCCAGGCCGCCGGAGCCCCCTGAACGAAAAAAGGGACATCCGCCCCTAAAGGACGGGCCAAGGTGCAGAGGACCTTCTCCCCCAGATGGGTGTCATAAAGCTGATCCAACCCCCGAAGAACGGCGGCGGCATCACTGCTGCCGCCGCCCAGCCCGGCCGCCACCGGGATTCGTTTCTCTAAGGTAATATCCAGGGCCGGGGTTATTTCACAGTGCGCGCAAAAAACTTCCGCCGCGCGATAAACCAGATTATCACGATTTTCCGGCAACTCAGCACCAAGGCAACGCAAACCGATGCCGGGATGACGACGCCGTTTAATTATCAGTTTATCTCCGAACTTAAGCTTGATCATCAAGGAGTCAAGCTCATGGTAACCGTCGGTCCGTTTGCCTAAAATCCGCAGATAAAGATTGACCTTGGCTGGGGCTAAGAGATCAATGGCGGTAGCACTCACCGCCGTACTCCGCCAAGTAAAACTAGCAACCATGCCGGCTGCGCGCCCTGAATACTGCTCTTATCCGACCCCGCCTCAACTGGTGAGCTGAACATAACGCATTCGCAAATCATAGAGCATGCCGGCCAGTAAATCACTTTCCCGGACGTTAAGATTGCCACTTGTTTTTTTCTGTAACAAGCACAAGGTGTCAATGGCGTGCTTGGCCATCATCAGATTCCGACCCTTCTGGCCGGTTTCAGGGTCATCCAGTTCCCCCAGATGCATAAGGGCCGAGGTGTTGAGAGATATCACCAAGGTGGTAAAGGTAACATCAGGCATAACGCATTGACCATCCCGACGGATCTGACCTTCCGGGCAACTTTTCTCCTTTTCCTCTAAGATTTTAGCCATGGCGGCACCCCTTATCCTTGTGGTGAACATCCTGTCCTGCGGGCAATTTTTAAAAGACGAACGCTCCTTTTAAAATAGAGATCGCTTCGGTTGTTGCGCTTTAGTTGACCCGACCCTAGGGCAGGTCCAGCACCATGGCATCGTTGATATTATTCAAAGCCCGCACCTGCTGCAACAACTCACGGCTGACCAGGGTATCGGTATTAAGCAAAATAATATTGCGACCGGAATCCTGTTCGCGACCCACCGTCATTCGGGCAATATTGATTCCGGCGTTGCCGATGGTAGTGGCCAATTGACCGATAACTCCGGGCACATCGTTATTGTAGACAAAGAGCATGGGGCCCTGGGGCAGCGCCTCAAGGCGAAAGGTGTTGAGACGGACCAGGCGGGGCTCTTTTTTGCCGAAAACCGTGCCGGCCAATATGTTTTCCCCCTCACTGGTCTTAACCTTAATTGACATCAGGCTGAGGAAATCCTCGGAACGACCGGTCTTGGATTCGGTCACCCGAATGCCGCGATCCTTGGCAATCAGTGGGGCGTTAACATAATTGACCGCCTCCCGGAGTATCGGGGTGAACAAACCTTTGAGAAAGGCCACTGTAATCGATGTGGTGATCTGCTCAGCCAGATCCCCACAATACTCGATGTTGACCTCCTCGATCCCACCCTTGGCAATCTGCATATGCAGAGAGCCGATCATTTCGGCCAGGCTCACGTAGGGGCCGACTCGGGCCAGAACCTCGGCGCTTACCGAAGGCACGTTGACCGCGTTGACCACGGTGCCGTCCCGCAAAAAGTCAGCCATTTGTCCGGCGATGGCTACGGCCACGTTTTCTTGGGCCTCAGCGGTGGAGGCTCCCAGGTGAGGAGTACAAATAAAATTATCCAGTTCCAGCAAGGGGCAGTTTGCAATAGAGGTTGGCTCCACCTCGAAAACATCCAGACCAGCGCCACGGATGGTCTGGTTTTTAAGGGCTTCGTACAGGGCTTTTTCCTCCACCACCCCACCCCGCGCGCAATCAACCAGCAAGGCGTCGGGCTTCATCAGCTTAAACTGTTCCGCTCCCAACAGATGTTTGGTATCCGGGGTCAAGGGCACATGCACCGAGATAAAATCAGCTCGCCGACAAAGTTCATTCAAACTGACCAGTTCAGCCCCGATTTTTTCCACCGTCTCTTTGGGCATATAGGGATCAAAGGCGATGATCTTCATCTGCAGGCCGCGAGCCCGTTCGGCGAAAATCCGACCGATCCGACCGATCCCGATTATACCCATGGTCTTGCCGGTGATTTCACGGCCCTGAAATTTTTTCTTCTCCCATTTGCCATCCTTCATCGAGGCGGTGGCCTGGGGAATATTGCGGGTCAGGGCCAGCATCATCGCCACAGCATGTTCGGCGGCGGTGATGGCATTGCCGTCCGGGGTGTTCATCACCACAACCCCTTGCTGACTGGCGGCGGCAACATCGACATTATCAAGACCAATTCCGGCTCGACCCACCACTTTAAGCCGGTCCGCGGCCTTGATAATTTCGGCCGTAACCTTGGTGGCGCTGCGAACCACCAAGCCATCGTAGGCGGGGATAATGGCCTGTAACTCCTCAGGACTCAGGCCAGTGCGCACATCAACATCGAAACCGGCATCTTGGAGAATTTTTTCGCCCACCGGCGCCAGATTGTCACTGATTAGTATTTTCATCAAGTTCACCCAGAATTTTCAGTAAACAATGCGCCGGACGCAGCTTACGCCACCTCCACGACTCCGCTGATAAGTTGACAAAGGGACTTCTTCTTTATCCACCTTTTAAGGAAAACCCGGTGAGTATTATGCCATCACTACTTTTTGTCAAGCGCTAATCAAGCAAGACACTTTTGTAAGGTTAAAGTCAAAAATGGTGAAAAAACTATTATCGGTTGGATACTTATCGCCGCCATTATACCAGAAAGAAGAAAAGTAGTAAAACAAGACTGAAAATCGCAGTGCTGCCGATGGAAAAATTTCCGAAACGAAATTTTTTCAAGAATCTGACTGAGGTAGGATAGAAAAAGTGGACACCAATTGGCTCATGCCGCCATCCAGTTTCCATAAAACTTCTTCTCATAAGCAACCGGGGATAGATACCCTAGCCGTGCCTGCCTCCTCTGCCGATTGTAAAAAACTTCTATATACTCTCTGATCTCCTGCGTTGCCTCTTGTCTTGTTCTGTATTTCCTGTGATGCACAAGCTCCTGCTTAAGTGTTCCCCAAAAGCTTTCCATAGGAGCATTGTCATAACAGTTGCCTTTTCTGCTCATTGATGCGGTCATCCCAAATTGCTCAAGTAACTTGCCGTAATTGCCGGAACAATATTGACTCCCCCTGTCAGAGTGATGTATCAGCCCCCTCGCAGGTCTCTTGGATGCCACTGCCCGAAACAATGATTCGCTGACAAGGTTCTTTGTTATTCTTTCTCCCATTGCATATCCCACTATCTCTCCGTTAAAGATGTCTTTATGTCCGGCAAGATATAGCCAGCCTTCTTCCGTAGGTATATAGGTTATATCTGTTACCCATACCTTATTCGGAGCCTCTGCTTTGAATTCTTGCTGTAATAAGTTCTCTGCCACCGGCAATGTATGCTTTGAGTCAGTTGTTGCCTTGTATTTCTTTGTCTGCTTGCAATAAAGTCCGTGCTCTCTTTTTGTCCGCTTTATGCGGCATATGCCGACATATCTGCCGCCCTCTGCCAGCTCTTTCTGAAGCTTCTCTGCTCCGCATACCCTTCTGTTTCGCTTGTGTGCTGCTTTTATCTCTATTGTCAACCGGATATCCTCCTGCTCTCTTTTAGAAGGCTTTCTGTTAATCTGTGCGTAATATCCGCTTTCTGATACCTTGAGCATTTTACATAGAGATGATGTGAAATATTTGAGCCGCATATCTTTTATCATCGCGCACCTCTCTGCGACTCCTTTGCAAAGTACGCTGCCGCTTTTTTTAATATGTCTCGCTCCATCCTCGCTTCAGCCAACTCTTTTTTGAGCCTGTAGTTTTCTATCTCTACATCCGTCAGCGGTCTGTGGTTTTTCCCTACTTCTCCAAGTTTGCCTGCCTTACATGCCTTCATCCAGTTGCTTAAGGTTGTTGATGCCAATGACAGCCGCTTGGCCGCCTCATGCACCGACAGCCCCTCATCAATCACAAGCTTTACTGCCTCCTGCCTAAATTCCCTTGTGTACCTTCCATACGGTAACCTTTCCATCTTGACACCTCCAGTTAGTTATTTTAACCTTTCTTTTGGTGTCCACTTTTTCTATCCTACCTCAAATCTTAGCGAAATTCAAAGCTGTAAAAGTGTACCAGCGCCTCAGCTTCATTCATTCGGAGTCTGCGCTTAACTAGGACTTCACAGCACAGTTTGCTACGCAGGAAGGCCAGGCCGAAATGGGCGAAAATGGAGCGTTGGTGAGCTTTTACGCTGACGGAGCGTTTAATTCATGGCTATACTCATCCACAACACCAAGGGCAATCGCAAAGAAAAACTCCAGCCTTTGGAGGACAACCACGTTAAAATGTATGTCTGCGGGGTCACCGTTTACGATTATTGTCATATCGGTCATGCCCGTTCGGCCTTAATTTTTGACCTGATTTTCCGATATCTGCGCCATCGCGGTTATCGGGTAACCTTTGTCCGCAACTTTACTGATATTGACGACAAAATAATTAAACGCGCCCAGGAACAGGGCACCAGTTGCGAGGAGCTTTCCCGACGTTTCATTAAAATGTTTCAGGAAGACATGACGGCCCTGGGTATCGAGCCACCCACCCTGGAACCCTTGGCCACCGAGCATATAACGGAAATGATCGCTTTGATTAAACAGTTGATTGACCAAGGTTTGGCCTACGAGGCGGGGGGTGACGTTTATTACCGGGTGCAACATTTCGCCGGTTATGGGGAGCTCTCCGGTCGCAGTCTTGAGGACATGCAGGCTGGGGCTCGGGTGGCGATCAACGACAACAAGGAACACCTCATGGACTTTGTCCTCTGGAAGGCCGGCAAGTCAGGTGAACCAAGCTGGAAGAGCCCTTGGGGGGCCGGTCGGCCGGGTTGGCATCTCGAATGCTCGGCCATGAGTAAAAAGTATCTGGGCGAAACTTTCGATATTCATGGCGGCGGCAAGGATCTGATCTTTCCCCACCACGAAAACGAGATCGCCCAAAGTGAGGGGGTTAGCGGTAAGAGTTTTGCCAACATCTGGATTCACCATGGCTTTGTCACCGTCAAAGACGAAAAAATGTCCAAGTCTCTGGGTAATTTTTTGACCATTCGCGAGGCGCTGGCCCGTTACTCGGTTGAAGCTTTACGGTTGTTTATCTTTTCCATCCATTATCGCAACCCCTTGGACTATTCTGAGGCCGCCATGGCTGACGCCGAGACCAGCCTGACCAGGCTCTACACCGCTCTGGCCACCATCGCCGGCCTGCCAACCGCGGGAGATCCCGGAGTCCGGTCGCAAATCAACAACCGCGATCGGGAAAAGCTGGAAAAGCTGGAAGAAAGATTTCATCAGGCCATGGATATCGACTTCAACAGCGCCCTGGCATTGGGCCGGATTTTCGATGCGGTCAAAATCATCAACAAGCTCCGTCAAGTCCTCCCCTTTACTCCGGCCCCGCAAGACTTGAATCTGTTGCGGTCCGCTGCGGCCAAAATCCAAGAACTGGCTGGCATTTTCGGCCTGCTTACTGAAAACCCCGCCCTTTATCTGCAAAACCGAAAAGAAAAAATGCTGGCCCGGTTGGATATCGAGCCCGCAGTCATCGAAAAGCTGATCGCCAGCCGGCAAGCGGCCCGGCAAAACCAGGATTGGGCTGAGGCCGACCGCATCCGTGACCAGCTAACCAGCCAGCATATCGCTATCAAAGACGGCCCAGAGGGTACCACTTGGGAAGTACTGAGGGAACATTAGTTTGACTTTTTACGAGATCATCAAAGTTCGTCATTTTAAAAAAGCAAAACTTTATTTTTCAGATACACCTAGTAAGGATGTCCGCAAAGATCGCCGTAACTACTCGTAATTTGGGTTGAGGCCACCTTGAAAAATTGCTCTTTCGCCCGATTTCTGCGTTATGCTCAAAAAATTATCCTCGGAATATCAACCATATGCCTGCGGTAATTTTTTTTACGTGCCGTAAACTCGAACAAAATAGCTAATTTTTCAAGATAGCCTAAATTATCATCGTTGAGTGCGCCCTTAGCAAAATTTGATTTTCAACAATTGCCTCTTGCTCATAATCGGTGGCGGCCCAGAACCTCTCGGGGTTTAGCCCCGTCGGCCGGACCGACTATCCCCTCTTTTTCCATGGTTTCAATCATCCGAGCGGCCCGGTTGTAGCCTACCCGCAGGCGACGTTGAACCATGGAGATGGAGGCCTGGCCCATCTCGTTGACCAGGGATACCGCCCGATCGTAGTGTTCATCCTGGGTCCCATCCTCCTCGCCATTTTTGCCGTTTTCCGGTTCTTCAGCAATTTCCAGCACCGAAGTGTCATAGTTCACTGCCCCCTGGGCTTTAAGGAAAGAGACCACTCGCTCGACCTCCTTTTCGGAAATATAGGCCCCGTGAATCCGCTGGAGCTTGGAGGATCCCGGCGGCAAAAAGAGCATGTCCCCGGCCCCCAGCAAGTGTTCGGCCCCGCTGCCGTCCAGAATGGTTCGGGAATCGACCTTGGAGGAAACCTTAAACGACATCCGGGTGGGAAAGTTGGCTTTGATCAGGCCGGTGAGCACGTCCACCGAGGGCCGCTGGGTGGCAAGAATCAGGTGCATTCCGGCCGCTCGGGCCATCTGGGCCAGGCGAGCGACCGCATCCTCCACCTCGCGGGAGGAAACCATCATCAGGTCGGCCAACTCGTCGATTATAATTACGATCAGGGGCAGTTTTTCTTCGGCATCCTGGTTGTAACCAGCCAGGCTTTTAACTCGGGATTCTTCCATTAGTTGATAACGCCGCTCCATTTCCCGCACCGCCCATTGCAGAGCCCGACTGGCCATCTTAGGGTCCACCACTACCGGATGCAGCAGGTGGGGAATGGCCTCATAACCGGAAAGCTCGATTCTTTTGGGGTCAACCAGTAACAGGCGGACTTCCTGAGGGGTGGCATTATACAAAATACTACAAATAATGGTGTTGATAGCCACACTCTTGCCGGAGCCGGTGGCCCCGGCGATCAGCAGATGCGGCATCTTGGCCAAATCCGCCACCACTGGGTTGCCGACTACGTCCATGCCCAATCCCATGCTGAGGTGGGAGGTGGCTTGTTGGAAATTTTCATGGGACAGGATATCGATAATCGGGACCATCTGGCGCTGGGGATTGGGAATTTCAACACCGATGGCCCCTTTGCCAGGCAGTGAACCGGCAATTCGCACGCTTTCCACCTTCAGACCCAGAGCCAAATCCTCGGCTAAAGCTACGATCCGGTTGATCTTAACCCCTGGAGCCGGGGCAAATTCGTAAGTGGTGATCACCGGTCCCGGCGAGATCCCCGTCACTTTGCCAACCACGTTAAAGTCCGTGAGTTTTTCCTCAAGTTGGTGACTGACTTTGAAATAATATTCCTTGTCTAAACTTCGAGCACGATTGCGGAGACGATCAAGCAAGGAAAGCGGGGGCAGGCGATATTCGCCGGAAGCTGCGGCCGGCAACAGTTGAAAGGCGCCCTCGGTTTTAATTAAATCGATCTGACCCCTATCGTTTTTTGCATCCTTGCCGACTTGGCCATCGAGTCGGCCCCCGAAGCGGTCCGCTTTATTGCGATCAGCCGCCGCGGTTCGCTCCTCCTCAACATTCAACCCTCGTCGGGCGATGTCAGGGTCAAAAAAATGCAACGACGGAGTATCAGCGCCCCGCTGTTGTTGCCCCGCAAGCCCGGCTTCCTTGGACTGGTTTTGGGTTTTCCACCATGACCTGAATCGGTTTATCGAACCCCGGCGGAAAATCAGCAGTTCGACACCCAACTCCCAAGCCCACAACACCACCTTGTGTCCTCCGGCGCCAATCCGGTGGGCGTAAAGATAAGGTGAGAATTTAAGGGTAAGCATCAAGGAAATCAAGAACATGGCTAAAAAGAAGAGCAGTGATCCCGGTCCGCCTAGGACCAGGTGACCGATTCGGACCCCCTGAGCGCCCAAATACCCGGACCGAGGATAAAGATTGCCAAACAGCGAAACAAACTCGCCGCCGCTCAAGCCGGCCAGGCTGCTGCCAGCCAGCAGCAGCCCGCTGGCCCCCAGCACCACGAAAGGTAGGCGCTGCAAGGTAAAGGATGAAGAAAATGATTGCAGGGCAACAACCAACAGCAAGATTGGTAGCAAAAAGGCGCTGATTCCAAGAAAGCTCAGCGCCATCCCGGCAACAACCTGACCTACCGCCCCGCCCCAGTTGGCCGGGACTTCTCCAGCAACCGCAACTCCAGCTCTTTCCCCATCCGACCAAAGCAAAGAACCACTATTGGCTCCTTGCGGCAGGGAATAACTACCCAGACAGACTAAAAGAAAAATGGCGAAAAAAAGTCCGCTGACTGAAGCGATTTCTCGCCCCAATCCGAGCGACTTTTTATTGCTGGCGTTGACCCTGGTTTCCATACGATCAAAAATACTCGATCTCAAGGAATAAATCCCGGCAAAAATAATTTGTTGATAATTGGCCGGCGTTTAGAGCATTAGCATGTTGCCAAGGATTGACAACAAATCGGAAATTGGCCAAAATTTTGTTTCCGAGTAACTATTCAGGTGAGGCCACAACTTGGTCTAGCCATGTCTCGCAACTATTCAGGAGCACCCCATATTGGTTCACTTGGGACTTCGAAGTATACTTGTGCTATTTAAGGCCAAAATGGGGCAAGACGGGGTGTGCTCCTGAGGTGCTCCTGAATAGTTACGTTTCCGATACGTGAACAAGGTGACGTGACGAGAGGACAGGGTGACGGACGCGAGAAGGCCAGATCAGGCGAGCATCGACTCCGCAATGAGCGAAGATGGGGTTCTGGTGCATCTTTACAGCCGTGTTTTGTGAACCGCGTCGAGAATCCCGTTGATAAAAGCCGGGGAGTCGTCGGCGCCGAAACGCTTGGCCAGTTCGATGGCCTCGTTGATCGCCACTTTGGCCGGGACATCGTCCCGAAAACGGAATTCGTAGACGGCAATCCGCATGATATTTCGATCAATCACCGACATTCGACTTATGCGCCAGTTGACGGCACTCCCCTCGATAATCGCATCGATGGCCGCCAGCCTGGCTCTTATCCCGTCGAGCAGTTCCCGGCTGTAGGACAGCGACTTGCAGCTTATCTCGAAGTTGGTACACAATAACGGCAAGGCGTCAGGGGGGGAGGTCCCACTTAAATCTCCCTGATAGAGGGCTTGAAGGGCGAGCTCCCTCGATTTTCGCCGAATACCCATAAGCTCTCAGGCCAGTTTCTGGAGCAGATCGATCATTTCCACCGCAGCCGCGGCGCACTCTGAGCCCTTGTTGCCGGCCTTGGAACCGGCCCTTTCGATGGCTTGCTCGATGGTGTCGGTAGTCAACACCCCAAAAATCACCGGCAAGCCGGCTTCCATTCCTACCTGAGCAATGCCTTTGGCCGTTTCGTTGGCGACAAAATCAAAATGGGGGGTGGCTCCGCGAATAATCACGCCCAAACAGATCACCGCATCATAGCGACCGCAGTGGGCCATCTTACCAGCCACCAGGGGGATTTCGTAAGCCCCGGGCACCCGGGCCACTTCAATGTCCCCAGATCTAGCCCCGGAACGAGTCAGGGTGTCAAGGGCCCCGTCCAAGAGTCGTTCGGCGATAAAGGAGTTAAAGCGAGAAACAATGATTCCGAATCTTTTGCCCTCGGCCGACAAATGACCTTCAATATATTTCACCATCTTGCCAACTCCTTGTTAAGTTGTAACAGCTCCCCAGGGCTATTAAATTCAGCGAAATTCAAAGACGTAAAAGCATACCGGTGCCTCAGCTTCGTTCATTTGGAGTCTGCGCTTACCTGGGACTTCGAAGCATAGTGTGCTACGTAAGAAGGCCAAAATGAACGAAGCTGAGGTGCCGGTGAACTTTTACGCTAAATCAGGGTTTGTTGCTGGTCATTTGGTTAAGGGCCTTGCTGTAGGTCAAACGTTCCAGGATGTGTCCCATTTTGTCTTTTTTGGTCTTGAGGTACTTTACATTTTCCAGATCTGCCTCTATTTCGATGGGCAGGCGGTCGGTCACTTCCAGGTCATAACCATCCAGGCCGATAATCTTCTTGGGATTGTTGGTCAGCAATCGCATCTTGCGGACCCCGAGATCGCGGAGAATTTGGGCGCCAATCCCGTAGTCGCGCAGATCCGGCTTGAAACCCAACTCCAGGTTGGCGTCCACCGTATCCAGCCCTTGATTCTGAAGGGCGTAGGCCTTGAGCTTGTTGATCAGGCCGATCCCCCGCCCCTCCTGCCGCATGTAGAGTAAAACCCCAGATCCTTCCCGGTCGATCATCCGCAGGGCGTTATACAGTTGGTCTCCGCAATCACAACGTCTGGAGCCAAAGACATCACCGGTGAGACAAGCGGAATGGACCCGGACCATGATCTCCTGGGCCGGATCGATGATGCCCTTAATCAGGGCCACATGTTCAAGATCATCCACCTCATTGAGATAAACGATAGCATTGAATTCACCGTGCATGGTGGGCAGACGAACCTCAACGGCCCGGTGGACCAGGGTGTCCTTGCGCACCCTGTAGGCAACCAGGTCGGCGATAGTGGCAATTTTAAGGTGGTGCTTAAGCGCGAACTTATGTAGATCGGGCATTCGGGCCATGGTGCCGTCGGGATTCATAATCTCGCAAATTACCCCGGCAGGGTTAAGGCCAGCCAGACGAGATAAATCCACCGAGCCTTCGGTCTGACCTGCGCGCACCAAGACTCCACCCTTTTTGGCCCGCAGGGGAAAAACGTGACCGGGACTGATCAAATCATCGGGCTGGGCTCCGGGATTGGCCGCCACCAAAATGGTTCGGGCCCGATCAGCTGCGGAAATCCCGGTGGTCACCCCGGTGCGAGCCTCAATGCTGACGGTGAAGGCGGTTTCAAGGGGAGATCGATTGCGCTGCACCATCATCGGCAGTTGCAGTTGATCCAGGTGTTCCGGGGTTAAGGCCAGGCAGATCAGGCCCCGGCCATGGGTGGCCATGAAATTGACGGCCTCCGGGGTGACCGTTTCCGCCGCCAGGTAGAGATCACCCTCGTTTTCCCGGTCCTCATCATCCACCAGAATGATCATCTTGCCGACCTTGACATCCTCAAGAACTTCTTCAATGGAACTAATCATCGTTTGTTGTTGCTCCCTTAAACTTTTTTCCAGAAAAATATTTTTGCGTAATTGATTGCCCCTCTTGACCCCGAAAAGGGCAACTCTAACTTATAAAACCGTGTTGCGCCAGAAAATCTTGATTAAGTCTGCCGCCTGGTTCGATCACCACTCCGCCCTGAACGGTCTCTTTAGGGGTCAGTAATTTTTCTACATATTTTCCGATCATGTCCAGCTCTAAATTAACTCGCCGACCGGGATTGTATTGATTCATGGGGGTAGTCCTCAGGCTGTGCGGGATGATGGACACCGAGAAGTGGTGCGCATTTAGATCGCAAACCGTCAAGCTGATTCCATCCAGAGCCACCGAGCCCTTGGCGATGATGTAACGCCCCAGCCCTTGCGGCACGGCGAAGGTAAAAACTCTGAAGTCTCCCAGGGACCGGCGGGCCAAGACTTGAGTCACGGCATCGACATGGCCGCTGACCAGATGCCCGCCCAAGCGGTCGCTGAGTCGCAAGGCCCGTTCCAGATTGACCATTTCGCCGACTTTTAAGTCGCTGAGGTTAGTTCGGGCCAGACTTTCGGGGGCAGCATCGACCAGGAAGCCTCGACCCCGGATGTCCCGCGCCGTGAGACAAACTCCATTAACAGCAATGCTCTCCCCCTCTGTCGGGTTATCCAGATGGAAATCGGCCATCAACTCGAAGATCATTCCCGTTCCGATCGGTCTTTTGGCTGTAACTTTACCTTGGCCCAAAATAATTCCGGTAAACATCGCAGAACCTCTTGTGAAAAAGCAGGCGCTACCACGCTGCGCCAGCGGAAATCCCGTTAATTCAGGGGTTCCATAAGTACCATGACGTGTTGATTTTGCAGGTGAATCATATATTGTCTTTGTAGAGATTATGGGAGAGCTATCAAGTATTACGACGGCTTAAACCATTCCTAACCGGAAATCGCTGCCGTCAGTTGAGCAAACCACGAATCAGTAGATCGTCACCGTAACGACGGTGGCTGATCTCACTTAAGCGAGGAGTTTGGTCAAGATCATTAAGAGCCAGAGATCCGACGACGGCCAGGCCATCGCCACCGATCAGCATGGGGGCGATGAAAAAGGCCAGTTCATCGGCTAGTTGCTCTCGCAAAAAAGCTCCGTGGACCCGGCCTCCCCCTTCCACCAGCAAGGTGCTGACTCCTGCCGATCCCAGCCCGGCCAAGACTTCGGGCAAAGCCAAAAATCCGTCGGCCGCCAACCCGACCTGGTGAATTTCCACTTCGGCCTCCCGCAAACGCCGGGCCCGATTGTCGTCGGCTTGGGGGCCGCAGAAAATCCAGGTGGCGGCGGAATTACGGTTAATTACCCGTGCCGTGGGCGGGGTACGCAAATGGCTATCAAGAATGATCCGCAAGGGATCACGACCGCCTCGACCCGGCAGACGGGTGGTCAACGCGGGGTCATCGGCCAACACCGTTTCCACCCCCACCAAGATGGCATCACTTTGGCAGCGTAAACGATGGGTCACTCGCCGAGACTTTTCACCGGTTATCCATTTACTGGCGCCGCTGATAGTAGCTATCCGGCCATCAAGGCTGAGGGCTGCTTTAAGCAAAACCCAAGGTTGTCCGGTGCTTGCCCACTTAATAAAAGGACGATTCAGCCGACGGCATTGCTCAGCTAAAACCCCGCCCACAACTTCCAAACCCTGTTGAGCCAGATAAGCCCCACCCCCACCGGCTTGCGGATTGGGATCAAACATGCCAAACACCACGCGCTTGATGCCCGCAGTCAAGATGGCTTCAGTACAGGGGGGAGTTCGGCCATGATGATTGCAGGGTTCCAAGTTGATATAAATGGTGGCCGAGGTCGCCCGGGGGCCAGCCTCTTTTAAGGCGTTGATTTCCGCGTGGGGGGTCCCAACCCGCCGATGCCAACCCTTACCTATAACTTGTCCGTCCCGCACCACTACCGCCCCCGCACAGGGGTTGGGCGAAACCTTACCCAGGCCTTTGCGGGCCAAGGTTAGAGCCATCTGCATATATGCGGAATCGTTAGCGGTAGTCATCGCGGCAAGGGCGGAAAACAACTGATCGGTCAGATCAGCCTGATTTGGCTGATCCACTACTACAGGCCACCTTGAAAAATTGCTCTTTCGCCCGATTTCTGCGTTATGCGAAAAAAATTATCCTCGGAATATCAACCATATGCCTGCGGTAATTTTTTTTACGTGCCGTAAACTCGAACAAAATAGCAATTTTTCAAGATAGCCTATAGAACCAGCCGACAGTTAATGTTTTTTTTGATTAGGGTATCTTAATTATGGTCTTCGGCACTAGTGAGCATGCCCTTTAATTCATGCATGAATTCATCGAGATCCTTGAACTGGCGGTAAACCGAGGCAAACCGAACATAGGCCACACCATCAAGCCGACGCAGACCGTTCATCACCCGCTCTCCGACCAGCCGTATCGGGATTTCCCGTTCTCCTAAGTCTTGCAGATCCCGCTCGATGCCATCAACAAACTTGTCGATCTGCTCAATACTCACCGGTCGCTTTTCGCAGGCCTTCTTGATGCCCTCCACCACTTTGTTCCGATCCCAAATTTCCCGCCGTCCGTCTTTCTTGACCAGCATTGGCATGGTCACCTCCAGACGTTCGTGGGTGGTGAAACGGCGCTGACAGGCCTCACACATCCGACGGCGGCGGGTGCTAGTGTAATCCTTATTGAGTCGGGAATCAACCACCCGGTTTTCCAGGTGACCGCAATAGGGACACTTCATCAGGACACCTTTAAGGGCCCACTCAGCAATAAACTTACATTTTGAGGGGGCGAGGCGCCCGCACGACCAGGCACGAGGAGGCTGAATAGCAGGGCTATTTAACCGACGAGTAACGCCGTCATGGGGGATGAATCGGCACCGCAAAATGTGAAGTTACCTCCGAGTGCGCTCTACAGTTTTAATCTGAAGCAACGGCACTCCTGCCTCCGTCAGCATCTCCTTTGCCATGTGGTCGGGATAACCATCACGATAATAAATTTTGTTGACTCCGGCATTGATCAGCATCTTGCTACAGATGGAACAGGGCATATTGGTGCAAAAAAGTATCGAACTCTGCAGGCTGGTACCGTGCAGCGCGGCTTGAATAATGGCATTTTGTTCGGCGTGCAAACCGCGACAAAGCTCATGGCGCTCACCGGAAGGGATCGCCAGCTGCTCCCGCAGGCAACCGACTTCCCGGCAGTGCTTGATTTTAGTGGGAACACCGTTATAGCCAGTGGCGATAATGCGGCGTTCCCGCACCAGAACTGCCCCCACTTTGCGCCGCAGACAGGTGGCCCGCTGGGACACCAAGTCGGCGATTGCCATAAAGTATGCCTCCCATGAGGGCCGCTCAATGTTGGTGTTCATCAGGTTTCAGGCTGGCTTCGGCAAATTTTTGCCTTCCGGGGCAAACTCCAGCTCGGGATAGATGGGGAAGCGATCACAAAGTTGGGCCACTTCATGGCGAATCGCCGCTAATTCCCGGGTAGAGGCCGGGGTTGGGCTGCCGGTCGAAGATCCACTGGCAATCAAGGCCCGATTGATCCAAGTGGCGATTAACTCCATCTCCGGCTCCTTGAGGCCGCGGGTGGTGAGGGCCGGCGTGCCGATCCGGATTCCGCTGGTAACGAAGCGCTTTTCAGGGTCAAAGGGGATAGCGTTTTTGTTGACGGTGATTCCGGCCTGCTCAAGAATTTCTTCGGCCGCCTTGCCTGTGATTTTTTTGGGAGTCAGATCCACCAGCAACAGGTGATTGTCGGTGCCGCCGGAGACCAAACGAAAGCCATTGTTGACCAAGGCCCGCCCCAAAGCCTGAGCGTTTTTAACCACCTGAATCATGTTTTGGTTAAAGGCATCGGTCATGGCCTCCTTGAAGGCCACCGCTTTGGCCGCGATCACGTGAACCAGGGGGCCGCCTTGAATGCCGGGAAATATTTTGCTGTCCAACATCTTGCCAAAGTTGCGGCGGGCCAGAATCAGGCCGCCCCGGGGGCCGCGCAGGGTTTTATGGGTGGTGGTAGTGCTGAAATCGGCATGGGGCACCGGCGAGGGATGAACCCCGGCCGCCACCAGTCCGGCAATGTGGGCCATATCGACCATGAGCAGGGCCCCTACTTTATCGGCAATCCGGCGAAACGCGGCAAAATCGATGATCCGGGGATGGGCGCTGGCTCCGGCCACGATCATTTTGGGCCGGTGAGTCAAAGCCAAACGCTCCACTTCGGCATAATCAATTTGTTCAGTTTTTCGATCAACCCCGTAAGAGACAAAGCGATAAAGCTGGCCGGAAAAATTAACCGCACTGCCGTGGGTCAGGTGTCCCCCGTGAGCCAGATCCATACCCAGCACCGTATCACCAGGCGAAAGATTGGCAAAATAAACCGCCATATTGGCCTGGCTGCCGGAATGGGCTTGAACATTGGCGTATTCGGCCCCGAAAAGCTCCAGCGCCCGAGCAACGGCCAGTTGCTCGATTTGGTCGGCATATTCGCAACCGCCATAATAACGCCGCCCGGGATAACCTTCAGCGTATTTGTTGGTAAAAATCGACCCCTGGGCCTCAAGCACGGCCTCACTGACAATATTTTCCGAGGCGATCATCTCCAACTGATTATACTGGCGCCGCAATTCGCCACAAATGGCGCGATAAACTTCCGGATCACTGTCGGCTAGGTAGGACACGTTTTTACCCACTCAAGTTTAATGTTCATCGGCTTAAAGTCTCTTGGTCCCGACCAAGTAAACGCATAGCGGTGCTGGTGTGCGTTTACTCCTGTAAAAGGGCGATACGCTGCACATGTCGACCCCCGACAAACTGCGTGCTTAGCCAGATCCGCACGATCTCCTCAGCCAGACCAGGCCCCAGAGTGCGACCGCCCAGGCAGAGGACATTGGCATCGTTGTGCTCCCGACTCATTCGGGCGGAAAAACTTTCGCTACAGAGAGCGGCGCGGATAACCGGGTTGCGATTAGCGGCGATGGCAACGCCAATCCCGGTGCCGCAAAGCAAAATGCCGCGCTCAGCGGCTCCCGAGGCCACCCGAGAACAAACGTCGGCGGCGATATTCGGATAATCGGCAGTTTCGCCCGCCATGACCCCGCAATCTTCGACTGTATGCCCCAATTCCCGCAGGAGGGCTAACACCGTCGCCTTTAAGCCAAAGCCGCCGTGATCGCAACCCAGGGCTATCTTCATCTTAGTCCTCGTAACGCTTCATCAGTATAACCGCATTGGTGCCACCAAAGCCAAAGGAGTTGGACATCGCCACCCGGATATGCATAGACCGAGCTTTGTCGGGGAGGTAGTCAAGATCGCACTCCGGATCCGGCCGCTCAAGATTGATGGTGGGCGGGGCCAACTGATTCTTGATGGCTAAAGCGATGATCGCCGCCTCAACTCCTCCTGCCCCTCCCAGCAAATGCCCAGTCATCGACTTAGTGGAGCTGATCGCCACATTGGCGGCATCTTTCCCGAAAACCGTCTTGATCGCCCGGGTTTCAATAACGTCGTTAAGCGGGGTGGAGGTCCCGTGGGCATTGATATAATCGACTTCGGTTGGGGTCAATCCTGCGTCAGTCAAGGCGTTTTGCATACAAAGGACGGCTCCGGCCCCGTCTTCGGGGGGGGCGGCAATATGGTAGGCATCACCAGACATGCCATAACCGGCTATCTCAGCGTAAATTTTTGCTCCTCGCCGCTTGGCGTGCTCCAACTCTTCCAGCATTAAAATTCCACCACCCTCACCGATGACAAAACCATCCCGATCACGATCGAAAGGCCGAGAGGCCCTTGTCGGTTCATCGTTGCGGGTGGAAAGGGCCTTCATGGCATGAAAACCGCCAAAAGCCATCGAACAGATCACCGACTCGCTACCTCCGGTCAGGGCCGCGTCGCAGTCACCATAACTGATGACCCGGAAGGCCTCGCCTATCGCGTGGGTACCAGCGGCACAGGCGGTGGTCAGCGACAAATTCGGGCCTTTGACGCCGTAAAAAATCGAAATCTGGCCGGCCCCCATGTTGGGAATAACCGTGGGAATAAAAAAGGGAGAGATCCGGCGCTCCCCTTTTTCCAGGAAGATCTGGTGATATTTCTCGATGGCGGGCAAACCGCCGAGCCCACAACCGACAATGCTGCCAATCCGGGCGGCGTTGTCCGGAGTGATTTGCAGGCCGGAATCATCCAGGGCCTCGCGGGCCGCGACTAAGGCATACTGGACGAACAAATCAAGATGGCGAGCCACCTTGGGCCCAAAATACGCATCAGCGTTAAAGTCCTTGACCTCAGCGACGATGCGCACCCCCTGGGCTGAGGCATCGTAACGACTGATCGTCGCCACTCCACTTTGGCCCGCGCAAAGAGCCTCCCAACTCTTGGCCGACCCGATGCCAACCGGGGTAATCAGGCCAATTCCGGTTACCACGACTCGTCTCTTCATTATCGCCCACCCACAAAATGAGATCAGGAAATCTTGTTGATGTGATCGATAGCATCCTGAACGGTAATAATTTTTTCTGCCACTTCATCGACAATTTCAATATCGAAAGCTTCTTCCATGGCCATGATCAACTCGACCAAGTCTAGAGAGTCAGCTCCCAGGTCATCAACAAAGGATGCGCCGGGCACCACCTTGGACTTATCGACACTTAACTGTTCCGCAATAATATTAATGAGCTTTTCCTCAACTGCCATGATCGTTTCTCCTCAAAAGTTTGGTTAAGTTGTTGATGCGACAAAATGACCTACAAACAGTAGGTTGCAGCTTATTCTTAACATCCGCCGGCATTACCTTTTAACCCATATACATACCGCCGTTGACGTGGATGAATTGACCGGTGACATAGCGGGCATCATCGGAAACCAGGTAGGCCACGGCCCCGGCTACGTCCTCGGCGGTCCCCAGCACCCCTAAAGGAATCTCGCTCCGAATTTTTTCGCTAATCGTCGCGCTTAAATTTTTAGTCATATCGGTGAGAATAAAGCCGGGCGCCACCCCATTGACCGTAATGTTGCGCGCGGCGAGTTCCCGAGCCATCGAGCGTGTCAGTCCTATTAGCCCGGCCTTGGCTGCCGCGTAATTAGCCTGGCCGGCATTACCGACAAAACCAATCACCGAGGAAATGTTGACAATCCGACCCCAGCGTTGCTTCATCATGGCCCGACTCACCGCCTTGGTACAGGTGAAGGCCCCCTTGAGATTAGTGGCCAGCACCTCGTCCCACCGGTTCTCCTCCATTTTTACCAACAGACCATCACGGGTGATCCCCGCGTTGTTGACCAGAATATCAATTCTGCCGTGATCGTCCAGAATTTTTTTAAAGGCCGCCGTGGTAGCCTCGGTATCGGCCACGTTAAAGGCGCAGATTTCCGCTTGAGCGCCGGCCTGATTAATCGCAGCGGCCACTTCGCGGGCCGCGTCGGGACGAGAAACGTAATTGACCAGGACTTGCGCTCCCATGGAGCCTAAGCGTAAGGCCACAGCTCGACCAATTCCCCGACTGGCCCCGGTAACCACTGCGATTTTACCTTGTAAACTCACATTGCCCTCCGCTCTTGCAGACGTTTAATCAGTTTGGGCAGCACCTTGAAAACATCACCGACGATCCCGTAGGTGGCCACGTTGAAAATTGGGGCCGCGGGATCGCGGTTAATGGCGATGATAGTTTCAGCCGACTGCATGCCCACCAGATGCTGAATGGCCCCGGAAATCCCGCAGGCGATATAGACTTTGGGTCCCACCGTCTTGCCGGTCTGGCCCACCTGGTGGGGATAGGGAATCCAGCCGGAATCAACGGCGGCCCGCGAGGCCGCCACCGCCGCCCCCAGGATATCAGCCAACTGCCGGATCAGGGCGAAGCCTTCGGCGTTTTCTAAGCCCCGACCACCGGCCACCACGATATCGGCTTCGGCCAGATTGACTTGATCAAGAGCCGCGATCACACTTTCCAGTACGGTGGTTCGCGATCGTAACCGGGCCGGATCGGGACGAACTTCGACAATGACGCCCTGACGCGCTTTATCCCGGGGTAGAGGCTTCATCACCATCGGTCGAACTGTGGCCATCTGGGGCCGACAATGAGGGCAGATAATGGTGGCCATGATGTTGTCGCCAAAAGCCGGACGAGTTTGGAGCAAGGCCCCATCCTGGGCCCGAATATCAAGATCGGTGCAATTAGCGGTAAGCCCGGTCGCCAGCATGGTCGCCACCCGGGGGATAAAAGAGCGGCCAATGGCCGTGGACCCAGCCAGGACAATTTCCGGCTGATGCGCACCAATCAGCTCAGCCAAGACACTACCGTAAATATCATCGGAAAATTGGGCCAGGGCCGGATCATCGACCAGAAAAACCTGATCGGCGCCATAAGCGATAAGCTCGGCGGCGATGTCTTTTAGCCCGGTAGTGGAATCAGCCAGATCGGCCCCCGAACCCAACAGCACGGCGGCCAGTTCCACCCCGCGTCGGTCAGCCAGGCGCCGCCCGGCTCCCAGCAACTCCAGGCCCACCGGCGCCAGTCGGCCCCGATGGAATTCAGCGTACACCCAGACCCCCGACCAGGACCCAAGATCGGCGGGGATTGCCACCTTATCTTGTTCGATACTTATGGCGCTTTCGGGATCAATTTTCAACATGTTGCAATTCTTTTCCCTTCATTTTTCCCCCTCGACTTTTCCCTATCGATTTTTTTTAGGGATTAAAGAATTTTCGTAAGTTTGACAGCCAGTTGTTCCACTTGTTGATCAACTGTCCCGCTAATCAAGGTCCGCTCCCCTCGGGCTCGGGGAGAGAAGACCCGCACCACTTGGGTTGGTGAGCCTTTGAGCCCGATCTGTTGAGGATCGGCGTCAATGTCGGCGGCACTCAAGGTTTTAATCTTTATTTTTCTGGCTTTCATCTTGCCTTTAAGTGAGGGCAAGCGCGGTTTATTGATCTCCTTGACCACGGTAAGCAGCGCCGGCAGCCGAAGCTCCAAAGTATCGTAGCCATCATCCATCATCCGCTGCAATCGGATGACGCCATCGGCACAGGCCAGCACTTTTTTAACGCAGGTGACGTAGGGTATGCCCAGGCGTTCGGCCAAACCTGGGCCAACCTGGGCGGTATCGCCATCAATAGCCTGTTTGCCGCATAACACCAGATCGGCCCCGCCAATGGTCTTGATCGCTTGAGCCAGAGTGTGAGTGGTGGCCCAGGTGTCGGCCCCGGCAAAGGCGCGATCGGAAACCAGCACCGCCTCATCGGCCCCGCAGGTCACAGCCTCGCGCAAAATCTCGGCGGCCTGAGGCGGACCCATGCTGAGGGCCGTAACTGTGCCGCCATTATCCTTGGCCAACCGCACGCCCTCTTCCAGGGCATGGCGGTCATAAGGGTTGATGATCGCCATAACCCCTTCCCGGATCAGGGTGCTGGTGATCGGATCAAGTCGTACATCTCTGGCGTCCGGCACCTGTTTGAGGCAGACCACGATTTTCATCGCCTTCAGCTCTTTCATCACCGGCTGTACTCCTTGTTCAGCGCCTGGCCGATGACATTACGTTGGATTTGATTGGTGCCTTCATATATCTGAAGAATTTTGGCATCGCGAATCATTTTTTCCACCGGATACTCGCGCATAAAGCCATACCCCCCCAGCACCTGCGCCGCATCGACCGTTGCCTTCATCGCCATGTCGGTGGCAAAGACCTTGCACATCGCCGCCGACTTTGAGGCCTGCGCGGGATGGGCATCCCCGTGACGGGCGGCGGCATAGACCAGGGCCCGGGCCGCCTCGATTTGAATGGCCATGTCGGCCAAAATATGGCTTACGGCTTGAAAAGAAATAATCGGCTTGCCAAACTGAATCCGCTGCTTGGCATACAGGGTCGCCTCGTCGAGTGCGGCCTGACCCAGGCCAACCCCTAGCACAGCAATCCCGGGTCGGGAGAGATCCAGGGCTTTCATTACGGTGATAAAACCCGTCCCCACTCGACCGACTATACGGTCGGCGGAAATCCGGCAATCTTTGAGAATAACTTCGCGGGTAGATGAACAGCGAATGCCCATCTTTTTTTCCTTAGGACCCACGGAAAAACCCCGATCGCGGTCCTCAACCACAAAGATTGTAGCCCCGCGGGCCCCACGATTACGATCGGTGATGGTGATAACCGTATAAATCCCTGCTTCACCAGCATTGGTAATCCACTGTTTGGTGCCATTGAGCACCCAGTGGTCGCCATCTTGTACGGCGGTAGTCTGGATGGCGGAGGCATCGCTACCGGCCCCGGATTCGGTAAGGGCAAAAGCGGCTAAAAGTTTGCCGGCTGCAATATCGGGCAGGTACTTGCGTTTCAGCTCTTCACTACCCGAGATAATAATGGGATAAGCGCCAAGAGCGCTGGCGGCAAAGGCGGTGGCCATCCCGGCACAGCCGCGGGCCACCTGTTCCAGGGCCAGGACCATCTCAAAGCTGCCACCGCCGAAACCGCCGTACTCTTCAGGGATGTAAAGGCCGCAAAGATCGGCTTCACCCAGGGCGCTTAGGATCTCGCGGGGATATTCTTCGGTCTCATCGAAATGGGCTCGTTGAGGGATGATCAGCTCATCGCTGATTCGTCGAGCCACATCCACGATCATTTCCTGTTCTTCACTAAAAAAGTAATCCATCACCAACGTCCCCTTTCCCCTGATGCAACTCTCCGGTCGCAATTCGAAGCCCCAAAATCACCGGGCCAACCAAAATCTGAACATACGCCCTGCGGGCAAACTTGACTTTTAACCACGAAATTCGCTAAACCCGCTAAAATAAAAAACTTTTTACGTTGTTTCGTGGGTTTCGTGGCCGTTAAAAAATGAAACTTTGTTTCTTCGATATGTGAACAACTATAAGCACAAGAATCGTGGCCCATAATTGAACGTACACCGCAAAACATCAACAAACCGGCAAGGGGCGTTTTGACCAAAACAGGGGAGAAACTATATTGAAAAGAACAACTTCCCCAAACGACAAAAATGCAACGTTGCCAAATGCCGGTCACCACCACCTCCAGCCGATAAACACTCGACGCTGCCGAACGTTTATCACCAGCGGATGAGGGATGCCCCCCAGGTAAACCCACCACCGAAAGAGCAGAGCAGCAACAAATCACCTGCGGCCAGTCGCCCTTGACGATTGGCTTCATCCAAGGCGATGGGAATCGTGGCCGCCGACGTGTTGCCATATTTGTCCACATTGACATAGACTTTCTCCAGGGGCAGGGCCAGATGTTCGCCAAGACTGTGAATAATCCGAATATTGGCTTGATGGGGAATAATCAGGCACAACTGTTTGACGCTGACTCCCTGCTCGATCAACACCTTGTCGACGGCGTCCGCCATCGCCCGAACCGCATGGCGAAAAACCTCAGGACCGTACATTTTGATGCTGGGCTCGGAGTTATGGTCAGCTCGCGACAAATCCGGATTACGACCCGGCGCCCCCTCCAGGTGCAGCAACTCCCAGAGATTTCCGTCAGCATATAGTTTGGCGCCCAAATAGCCCCGCTCATCCTCGTCGGCCCCCGGGCGGGTTTCTTTTTTTTGGTCGTCCTCGGCTTTATCTTTCCCGGCGTCATCCCCAAGCCCTTCCCCGGGGTCGGACCCATGCCTCTGATGATTCCCGGTAACGACACAGGCTCCCGCCCCGTCGCCAAAAAGCACGCAGGTATTCCGATCTTGCCAATCAACCCGAGTGGATAAAGTCTCAGCGCCAATTACCATAATTTTAAGCTTGGGATCACTGCGGATATACTTGTCGGCAACATCAAGGGCGTAGAGAAAGCCGGAACAGGCGGCATTGAGATCAAAGGCGAAGGCTCGGGTGGCCTTAAGTTCCTTCTGGACCAGACAGGCGCAAGAAGGCATAGTCATATCCGGGGTGATAGTCCCCACCAGAATCAGGTCGAGTTCGATCGGCGTAATTCCGGCCATGACCAAGGCCCGGCGAGCGGCCGCGGTGGCCAGCTTTGAGGTTTCCTCACCAGCGCCAGCGATTCGGCGGGTCTTGATTCCGGTTCGAGAGGTGATCCATTCATCGGTGGTTTCTACCATCCGCTCGAGCTCAGCATTATCCAGCACCCGGGTTGGCAGGGCCGAACCGGTGCCAATGATCATGGCTCGATTCATCTCGCCGCCTCGCTTTTTGCTTCGTTCCCGGCTTTTTGGGTGCCGCCAATATGATTAACTCCACCACTATTGGCTGATGAAGCGGCGCTATCAGCGTTGTTGATTGCTGAAGCGGCGTCATCGACGTTATTGACCAGGAAGCCATCGGCGGCCAGCAAAGTGGCGATATGGTCGTTGACGCGGTTGCGAACCATATCCCCTGCCACCCGGATGGCATTCTTGATAGCCAGATCACTGGAGCGGCCATGGCAGACCACCCCGATACCCCGGAGACCCAACAACGGAGCACCACCGTATTCAGCATAATCAACCCGGCGGCGGAGGGCGGCAAAAGCCTCGCGAGAGAGGAGATAGCCAATCTTGGCAGTAAAACGTTTCTTTATTTCATCACCCAACATGGCGATCATCGCTTCCGCTAAGCCCTCACTGAGTTTCAGGCAGACGTTGCCGACAAAACCATCACAAACGATGACATCGACATCACCCTGGAAGATTTCCCGGCCTTCAACATTACCAATGTAGTTAAGGGAACTTTGCAAAAAAAACTGGTGAGATTTTTTGACCAAAAGATTACCTTTGCCGCCCTCCTCGCCGATGCTGAGCAGGCCGATCCGGGGCCGTTCAACGTCGCAGAACACCCGGGCAAAGGCGGCGGCCATCACTCCAAACTCAAAGAGATGGCGGGGACGACAATCGACATTGGCCCCAACATCCATCATCACCACTGGCCCTTTGAGCGTAGGAAAAACATTGGCAATGCCGGGTCGCGTAATATGCTCCAGCCGACCAAGGTATTTCAAACCGGCGGCCATGGTGGCCCCGGAATTACCGGCGCTGACCACCGCGTCAACCTTGCCTTCCTGGTGGAGGATAAAGGCCTGGACAATGGAGGAATACTTCTTGCGGCGAATCGCCTCAAAAGGTGATTCATCCATGCCCACCACCTGGGTGGTGGGGACAACATTTAGCCGATCGGCACAGGCCGCCGAAGGTCGGCAAGCGATCAAAGCAGCCTTGATTCTGGCCTCATCCCCAAGCAGGGTGACGATCACATCCTCCTGATCCACCGCCAGCACTGCTCCGGCCACCATATCCTCGGGACCACGATCACCCCCCATGACGTCCAGGGCAATGCGCGGCTTGCCAGTCATGCTCGATTACTTACTTGGCATCAAGTTTGATTATCGAACGGCCCTTATAAGAACCGCAACCGGGGCAAAGACGATGGGACAGCTTGGGTTCTCCACATTCAGCACAGGTGGCGACTGCGGGAGCAACCAAGGCATCATGGGCTCGACGGGTTCTGGTCCGGGAATGGGAATGTCTTCTTTTCGGCAGAGCCATTTTTCTTAACCTCCAAAAAAATATTTAAAGCTTATTGAAATTATCAACCAATGTTATGGAATCACGCTCAGCGGGGCCGTGGCAAGTGAGTAAAAACACCTGAACGGGAAAGTATAAAATATTAAAGCGTGCTGTCAAGAAGTTTCCTGTCAGGATAAATGGGGAGTGGCAGCGATGAACAAAGTTGACGCGGAGATTTAGCTTGCGGCTTAACTTTTCAGCAAAAGACTGCTCTCTCACTTTTTCAGAGAATCCACGACAGTCTTGCCCCAGCGCTGTTCAGACGTTGCCGGGTGACCTGAACAATTCTGGTCAGCAGTTTCAAAGCCAAGACCTGTTCCGTGCTAATCAATCGTCGTAAGTGCTCTCGGCTCAGCACCAGCAGTTCCGATTTCTCCAAGGCGACCACGGTAGCCCCGTGATTATCTCCACAGACTACCGCTCCTTCGCCCACCATCCCACCTCGCTCAATTTCCGCCAATAGGATGAATCGACCAGGAAATGCCGCCGTTTTTTTTACTGCCAGTTTACCGCTGATCACAAAAGCCATAAAATCACCAGGAGAACCCTCGGTCAACACCACCTCATCGACCGCCACCATCACTGTCTGGCAGTCGTCGGCCAACCGCTGAGCCTCCAAGGGAGCCAGGAAGTTAAGTAGCGCCGTATGATCTTCAGAGCGCGGCATTTCGTTGACCATGTCCGCATCGGAAGGGGATAGCGGGCTCATCACGATTGCCGCAGCTCTTTACCGGCGGCGATACTTTCTTCCATCCGCCTGATAAGCTCGTTAAATGAATGGGGTTCAAATTGGGTGCGAAAATTACGAACCAAACTGACTCCCTCAATATTGACGTCATAAACCAACCAGTCACCTCCTCGCTGCAACAGGAGGTAATTAATCTGAATTTCCCGCTCTCTCATGCCAAATCTGGTTTTGACCATGGCAAAACGGTTACCTCGCCGATCTTCACGAATTTCCTGATCATCAATCAATACCTGCTCGCCGGCATAGTCATCCATTCGAGCAATATAGTTGCTTTTCAGAAACTGTTTGAATATTTCAGTAAAACTGGCCCGCTCTTGATCACTGAGCTCCCGCCAGCGCGGCCCCATGACTCGCATCGAGATTTCTTTAAAGTCGAAAAAATTTTCTGCTGTGGCCACCAGCAGACGGTGACGACGTTCGCGATTTGCTGGGATGGCTAGCTCTTGATCGCTAAGAATCTCAGTGAATTCATCTACAGCTTTGGCGATCGTGGCTTTGGGATCCAGAGGCGCGGCCGAAATCGGCAACGCCTGAGCACCCAAACCAAAAAACAAAATCAAGGCCAACGGCCAGGTGACACCCACCGGAATTTTTATGGACCAAAAACTGTTTACGTTCCGCACCGCCGGCAACTCCTTTTGGGGCTTAAGCCCGCAAGAACAATGATATTTTTTATTTTTCTTGTCAACAAAATCTCAAAAAAACCACCTTACCTAAAACCGCCCCCCAAAAACTACCAAAAGAAGAGCAGTAAATCAGTCGCTTAGCAAGTAAAAAAAGTAAATCAGTTGTACTCAAAATCAACGTTTTCGTTAAAAACAGTTGGCGAAACTAGGACCCGACTACGACTGAGGATTTTATTGCGGCGGAACTGCCAATAGGCATTCCGTATGGCCAGGTATGGATCCACAGCAGCCCGAATGATCTCTTCATACTCTCCCAGGCGCAGGGATTCGGCATTGACGGTCCTGCCGACATAAATGGCCGCGCCGACGCGCAAATCTGCCGCCATCAGATGGCGCAGAGGGCTGATCATACTATCGCCCATCATACCTAGGGAATCACGCAAAGTTGAGGGGCCAAGCAGCGGCCAGACAATGTAGAAACCATCACCAAACCCATAAATACCCAGAGTCTGACCAAGGTCGGCGCTACGATGTTCAAGCCCGAAGCTGCCGGCCGCAGGATCGGCCAGCCCCCCAATACCGATGGTGGTATTGAGCACAAATCGGGCCAACTCACTACCGCTGGCCTTAATCTGCCCTTGAAGCAGATGATTGACCACCCGGGCCGGCGCCGTTAGATTGCGAAAAAAACGACGGAAACACAGACGAATATCCTCTGGCACGACCTTGGCGTAACCCCGGGCTGTAGGGTCCAGAATCCAGAAATAAAGACGATCGTTAACCCTAAAGAAAAAACGGTTCAAGGGTTCCAGGGGATCAGCCAGGCCCGGGCGCTCGTTATCCCAGGGATCATCGTCCCAAGGGTCATAGCCCCAAGGGTCATCAACCCCAAACGGGTCATAGTTGCCCCCTTGTTCATTCCCGGCCTCAACCCCAAAATCGGCAACAGCGGCAAAGCTCGGCGGCGTCGCCAGAGAGCAGATCAACCCGGCAAACAGAACCAACCAAACTGACCGCGTCCTAACACGCAATCTTCGGGGTGGCTTTTCTATGTCACCCCTTGTCGACATCACCTCCACCCCTCCCACCCCACAAAACAAGCCTTTTGCTCGTCGAGTTTATCGGATCTTCCCAAAAACAAACCTGCTGATCAGTTCCTCCAAATTCAAAGCCGACTGAGTTTCCATCAACCAGTCGCCATCAGCCAGGATTACATCGGAACCTCCAAGGCTGATCATGATAAATTTTTCACCGATAATCCCCTGGGTGCTGATCGAAGCAATAGAGTCTTCACTCAATTCAACCCCGTAATCAATGTTCATGGTCACCAGGGCCTGTTGCCGGTCACTTAATTCGATTCGCGCAACTCGCCCCACCCCAACTCCGGCAATTTCCACCACCGCCCCTCGTCTGAGCCCGGAGATGCTGGCAAATTCGGCTTTGATCGTGTATTGCTGCCTGGCCGAGAAGAGCGTATGCTCTCCCAACTGGATGGATAAATAAGCTAAAGAAAAAAGACCGGCCAAAATAAAAATTCCTACCACTAGGTCAAAATTTAATCTCTTCATAATTGTTTTCCAGATTTTTACTCAGATAAATTTCACCCATGGTAATCCGAACAAATTTTCGGATCTCCGGGTCATGGCTGTGTTGGATATCTTCCGGGCGGGCAAAACTCCGGGCCTTGCCTTGGGCCATGATTACCACTTGATCGGCCAGGTTGAAAATTTTGGGAACATCATGGCTGACTATTATCGAAGTATAACCAAACTTTTGCTGAGTTTTGAGGAGTAGCCGGTAAATTTCCATCGCTTGCTCGGGATCAAGGCCGGTGGTCGGCTCATCGAAAAGCATGATTTTGGGGTGCAGCATCAAGGCTCGGGCCAGGCCAACTCGCTTTTTCATTCCCCCCGATAGCTGAGCCGGATATTTCGCCTCATGTCCAGCCAGTCCCAATTGCTCAAGGATACTCAACACCTTGTTCTTTGTTTGGGCCTCGCTGAGTCTGGTTCTCTCCTTCAGAGGCAGGGCCACGTTAGCAAACACACTCAGAGAGTCAAGCAGAGCTGAGCCCTGGAAAAGTACGCCGAAATTCGTTCGCAGATTGTTCAGCTCCCGGCTCCGCATCTGTGAGACATCACGCCCCATGACCAGCACCCGGCCGGAGTCCGGCTTGATCAAGCCCAAGACCAACTTTAAGGTCACACTTTTACCTTGGCCACTGGCCCCGGCAATTACCGTGGTTTGACCACTAATTAAAGAGAAATCAATCCCGTCCAGCACCTTTTGACTGTCAAAAGACTTGCAGACTTGATCGAACTGAATAATTGGCGAACTCATATGAGGATCGCCGTTAATAAGTAGTTTGCGGCCAATACGGAAATGGATGAAATCACCACCGCCTGGGTTGTTGCCCGACTAACCCCCTCAGCGCCAAAACCAGCGCTCCTGATCTGGTGAACGAAATAACCCCGACCGGCACAAATCCATACGATCAACAGGGCAAAGACCAATGACTTAATAATTCCCATGTTAATATCCTGGTTGACCACACTCATCTCAATCGCGGAAAAATAGGAGCCAGGGTTAAGTCCTAAGAGCAGTACTACTGCTACGTAACCACCCAAAATTCCCACCACGTTGAAGATCAGGGTCAGCAGGGGCACAGAGATAATCAAGGCTAAGAATTTGGGGGCGATTAGGTAACGAAAAGGATCAACAGCCATGCATTCTAAAGCGTCGATTTGCTCTGAGTTGCGCATGATCCCAATCTCGGCGCATATGGCGGAACCGACGCGACCGATAATCATCAAAGCGGTGAGTACCGGCCCAAGTTCCCGGAGCAGGGTCAGGGCCACCATCGGGCCTATTGCTCCCTCAGCGGAGAATTGGCGCAAAGCATAATAACCTTGCAAGCCTAAGACCATTCCGGTAAAGGAGGCGGTAAAAAAGATGAGGATCAAGGAACTGGCCCCGACCAGCCCGATCTGACGAACAAGCTCGCCAAAACGAAAAGGTCGGTTAAAGATAGCGCGCACGGCCAGTGATAAAAAAATCCCCATCCGGCCCAAGTCTTGGATCAAATAAATACTTCGTTCGCCCAGCCGTTCGATATGTGCCAACATCGTCGAATATCTACTACCTGTTTAAAAGTCGCAAAACTTGTCGAGTCAGGATCCCGCCACGGCTTCAATCATCAGAAACCTCGCCGGGATGGAGGCTGATGTCGGGTCAAGCCTAAAATGACGCGACCCTAGCTCACTAAAAAAAAGGAAAACAGGATTATCTCCTGATTTCCTTTTGCTTTTCTGGCGGGGTTGACGGGGCTCGAACCCGCGACCTCCGGCGTGACAGGCCGGCACTCTAACCGACTGAGCTACAACCCCTGATGATATCGAAATGGTGGGCGAAACAGGGATCGAACCTGTGACCCTCGGCTTGTAAGGCCGATGCTCTCCCAGCTGAGCTATTCGCCCGTCCCGACAACCCCCTCCTTTGACCACGAACCCGGAACCTCGTCAAGTAAAAAGGTAAAAAGTAAAAAGGTAAAAAGTAAAAAGGTAAAAACTAGGATAAAAGCAGTCTTAAAAAGCTATTAACGTAGGTTAATGGGGTTGAGGGTGTTCCAGCGCGGGCAGAGACGACAAAACCGGCTGGGCCAACTCTTTGGTCGCAGTTGCCGATTCTTGATGGAATAAGGATTTTCCGGGCGGGATCAGCAAGGCCTGTTCCAGCACTTGATCAACATTACTCACCGCGACAATCCGCAGATCGTCGGTAATTTTTGTCGGTATTTCCTCAAGATTATTTTCATTTTCCTGAGGAATTAAGATATGCTTGATGTTGCCGCGCTTGGCCGCCAGCAGTTTTTCCGTCAATCCTCCGACGGGCAACACTCGACCTCGAAGGGTGATTTCACCAGTCATGGCCACCTCCCGGCGCACCGGCAAGTGCAACAGAGCTGAAACCAGCGATGTAGCCATGGTGATCCCCGCCGAAGGCCCGTCTTTGGGGATGGCGCCCTCGGGGACATGGACGTGAATGTCCAGGTTTTGGTAGAAATCCGGGGCCAGGTTCAGGCGCCGGGCCCGGGTCCGGACGTAACTGAGGGCGGCCTGGGCCGACTCCTGCATGACCTCGCCAAGTTTACCGGTCACCGTCAACTTGCCCTTGCCGGGCATCAAGGCCGTTTCAATCTGCAACAAATCCCCACCCACCTCGGTCCAGGCCAGGCCCGTGGCCAAACCCACCCGGTCCTCATCTTCGGCCAGGCCGAAACGAAACTTGGCTACCCCGAGATAACGAACCACCGCGGCGGGGGTCAGGCGATATTTTTTGTCAGGCTTACGTTTTAGCCGATCACGGGCAACCTTACGGCAGATCGCGGCAATACTGCGGTCCAAATTGCGAACCCCGGCCTCCCGGGTATAGCGGCGGATGATTTCTTGTAGGGCCGAATCGGTGAAAGTAATAACGCCAGAGGCAAAACCGTTGGCCGCAAGCTGCTTGGCAATCAAAAAACCCCGGGCGATACTGAGCTTGTCTTCCTCGGTATAACCGTTGATGCGAATGATCTCCATTCGGTCTTGTAAGGGCAGGGGAATCCCGGCTAAGGTGTTGGCGGTCGTGATAAAAAAGACGTCGGAAAGATCGTAATCGAGATCGAGGTAGTGATCGTTGAAATTATGGTTCTGTTCCGGGTCCAGCACTTCCAGCAGAGCGGCGGATGGATCTCCGCGAAAATCCATACTCATCTTATCCACTTCATCAAGACAGAGCACCGGATTGGCCACCTTGGCCTTCTGCATCGCCCGCAGAATTTTACCGGGCATCGCCCCGATATAGGTCCGGCGATGGCCGCGAATCTCGGCCTCATCCCGAACCCCACCCAAAGAAAGCCTTTCAAACTTGCGCCCCATGGAACGGGCCACCGACTTACAGATCGAGGTTTTCCCCACTCCCGGCGGCCCCACCAGACAGAGAATCGGCCCTTTGAGCTTGTCCACTTGGGCCTTAACCGCCAAATATTCCAAAATTCTTTCTTTGGGATCAATTAAACCGTAGTGATCTTCATCAAGGATTCGTTCGGCCTCGCCAAGATCAAGGCGGCTGGCACTTTTTTCCTGCCAGGGCAAATTTAAAATACAATCAATGTAGTTACGAACCACGGTGGCTTCCGCCGACATCGCCGGCATCAGCTTGAGTTTTTTGAATTCCTGTTCAACTTTTTCTTTGGCCGTAAGCGGCAGTTTTTTCTTTTTGATCTTATTTTCAAGTTCGGCCAGCTCGGTAGCGGCATCGTGCTTGCCCCCCATTTCCTGCTGGATAATCCGCATTTGTTCGGTGAGATAATAATCCTTGTGAGTCTTATCCATCTTCTTTTTGACCCGGCTCCGGATGCTTTCATCCAACTGGGCAATCTGGGTTTCCTGCGACAACAGATTAAGTGCCAACTCAAAGCGCTCGGTTAGTGACCTGGCCGCCAACACCCGCTGTTTCTCGGCGACCGAGATGGGCAAGTGGGTCACCAAAACATCGACAAACCTGGTCGGCTCAGCAACCTGGGACAACGATTTAACCACCTCGCCCGGAATTTTATTGTAGTGCTGGGTATACTCCTGGAAAGCGGCCCACAGCGCGCGCATGAAGGCTGTTGATTTCGCCGATGACAAACCGGGCTGATCCGGCAAGTCCTCAACCCAGACCATAAAAATTTCGCCCTGATGCAAAAAACTGGTCACTTGAGCCCGTCGCTTGCCTTCGACCAGGACCTTAATGGTCCCGTTCGGCAGACGCAACAACTGCATAACCGTGGCCATCGTTCCCACCACGTGCAAACCATCCTCGCCGGGTTCTTCCTCGGCGGAGTCCTTTTGAGCAACCAGAAAAATCTCGGAGTTGGTGGCTACGGCTTTCTCCAAGGCCTTAATCGAGCGCTCTCGCCCCACCACCAAAGGGGCAATCATGTGAGGAAAAATGACGATATCCCGCAGGGGCATCAGAGGGCAGGCTTTAGGATTAGAGTTGGAGTTAGTCATAAGTTCTCAGGCGCTCTTTCTTTCTTCATGGTCAAAGAGGATCACTGGATAATCACGGCTGGTGATAACTTGTTCGCTGATCACACATTCCCGAGCATTTTCCTGGGAAGGCAGCGCATACATCACATCAAGCATCGCTTCTTCCATCACCGAGCGCAAACCTCGGGCCCCGGCCTTGCGCTTAATGGCCTCCCGGGCGATGGCCGTGAGGGACCCCTCGGTGAAACGCAGACGAATGCCGTCAAAGGCAAAGAGTTTTTCGTATTGTTTGGTCAGGGCGTTTTTCGGCTCCCGCAAAACCCGGATCAAATCGGCCTCGGTCAACTCATCCATCGTGGTCGTCACCGGCAATCGACCGACCAGTTCGGGAATCAGACCAAAGCTGAGGAGATCTTCCGGGGCCACCTGAGCTAGAATTTCACCAACCTTCTTCTTGCTCTTACCCACCACTCCGGCGCCAAAGCCCAGGGACTTGGAGCCAATCCGCCGCTGAATCACCTGATCGAGTCCGACAAAAGCCCCGCCACAGATAAACAAAATATTGGTGGTATCAATTTTGATGTACTCCTGCTGGGGATGTTTGCGCCCTCCTTTGGGTGGAATACTGGCCAGCGTGCCTTCAATGATTTTCAACAAGGCTTGCTGGACCCCTTCGCCGGAAACATCTCGGGTCAAGGAGGCGCTATCGGATTTGCGGGAAATTTTATCAATTTCGTCGATGTAAACTATCCCCCGACTGGCCAGGGCAACATCGTTGTTGGCAGCCTGCAGTAGGTTGACCAAGATGTTTTCAACATCTTCGCCGACGTAACCAGCTTCGGTCAAGGTGGTGGCATCGGCAATGGTGAAGGGGACACTTAAAATGCGGGCCAAGGTCTGGGCCAGCAGGGTTTTACCGCTGCCGGTGGGGCCAAGTAGCAGGATATTGCTCTTTTGCAACTCAATGTCTTGGTACTCCCGGCACTCCTTCCCCTCCCTCTCGACTCGCTTGTAATGATTGTGGACTGCCACCGCCAGGCTGCGTTTGGCCCGCTCCTGACCGATCACGTAGTCATCAAGCAGGGCCTTGATCTCGGTGGGCTTAAGCGTTGGGCCAGCGGCAAGAGCCGACGGCTTGTTCTCACCCAGATCTTCATTGACAATTTCGTTACAGAGATCAATGCATTCATTGCAGATAAAAACACCAGGGCCGGCGATCAGTTTCTTGACATCGCTTTGCGGCTTGCCGCAAAATGAGCAACCCGCATCCATTCCATCACTGTTTTTTTTCTTTACCATTTTCAGACATCCCCGCTGATAGTGGTTCGTTCAGTTAAAACCTTGTCAATGATTCCGTAGTCCTTGGCCTCAGCAGCGCTCATAAAGTAATCACGCTCGGTGTCTTTTTGAATTTTTTTCAGATCTTGACCGCTATGAGAGGCCAGAATTCGGTTAAGGTCTTGGCGCATCCGCAAAATTTCCCGGGCGTGAATGTCGATGTCCGACGCTTGACCCTGGTAACCTCCCATGGGTTGATGAATCAAAATCCGGGCATTGGGCAAAGCGTAACGCTTGCCCGCCGTCCCCGCCGCCAGTAGCACGGCCCCCATGCTGGCGGCCTGGCCAAGACAAAGAGCGGCGATGTCGCACTTAACATAACGCATGGTATCGTAAATAGCCAGACCGGCAGTAACCGCCCCGCCGGGGGAGTTGATATAGAATGTTATATCTTTGTCCGGATCATCGGCCTCAAGAAAAAGAATCTGGGCGACAACCACGTTGGCCACCTCGTCGTTGATGCCAGTCCCCAGAAAAATAATCCGCTCCTTAAGCAGGCGGGAGTAGATATCGTAGGAACGTTCTCCCCGGGGGGTTTGTTCGATGACATATGGGATCAAGCTCATGACGTTTCCTCTTTTGGGGGCTTAGTGGGGTCGGGCGCCTCGCCTTGATCCGCTACGGCCGTAACCGTCTTGATTTTAACCGTGCCGACTAGAAAATCGAGAATCTTTTCGGTCAGCAGTTCGTGGAGCAGGGGCATCAGTTCATCGCGACTCTTAAAGAATTTTTTAACTTCGGGCACCGGCATGTTGTACTGATCGGCAATTCGCTGAAAACCCTTATTAATATCCTGATCGGCCAATTTGATGCCTTCCAGTTCGGCAATTTTTTTCAGGATAAAATCTCCCCGAACCCGTCGGGTGGCCCCTTCCTGGTACTTTGCTACCAGAGAATCGCGATTCATCCCCGCCGCTTCCAGGCTCAGACCTCGATTTTTAAGGTTGCTTTCCAGCTCTTTGATCATCGCTTCAATCTCGTAAGCTACCAGCCGGGCTGGAACTTCAAAATCGTACATCTTAAGCATTTTCGCCATCATCCGATCAATCAGATCACCACGACGAGTGTTTTGCTGGGCCTTCAGGCGCTGTCGGCGAACATGATCGCGCAGATCCGCCAGGGTGGCAAACTCGGTCCTTACGTCCTTGGCGAACTCATCATCGAGTTCCGGCAGCACCCGTTCGTTGACATTTAAGACCTTGACCTGAAATTCGACATTCTTGCCGGCCAGAATCAGATTAGGGAAATTGGCGGGGAAATCGATAGTAAAAGTTGCTTCCTCTCCGGCCTTGAGGCCGATCAACCGATCTTCAAATTCTGAGCCGATCTGGCCGCTCCCGACATCGATGGAAAATGACCGACCGCCGACCTGCTTGATCTCTTGGCCCTGATTGTAGGCGGCAAAATCGATGACTGCAATATTTCCGATCAAGATTTCCCGATCGCCAACACTTTGCACTGGAGCTAACTGCCGACGCAGTTTTTCCAGATCAGCGGCGATATCCTCATCGCTAACCGCCGACTCCGCGGGAAGCTCAACTTCGATCCCTTTGTATTCCCCTAAATCTAAAACAGGACGGACATCAATTTCAGCCTGGTAAAAAAAAGTGCCGTCATCTTGGTAACGGTGCTCGCGGACCTCGGGATGGACCACGGCATCAAGTTTGGCCTGCTCCAAGGCATCGAAATAACTTTCTTGGATCAGGCGGTCGGCAACTTCAAGCGCCACCTTGGGGCCATAGTTTTTTTCCAGTATTTTGCGCGGGGTCTTACCCTTGCGAAATCCCTTCAAATTAACTTCGCCCTTGAGCTTCTCATAAGCGGTATCAAGTTCCCTGGCCACCACCTCCAGAGGCAGCACCACCTCCAGTCTTCGAGTGAGCGGGCTTATTTCTTCAACGCTAACCTGCATATTGCCTTCCTTGTTAAGTGTTTGGTTGCTGAGGACAGTTCAGAATAAAGAACATAATTAAAAAAAACAAAACTTTGTTCTTCCGATACGTCAAGATGGTGCGAGAGGAGGGAGTCGAACCCCCACGGTTGCCCGCTGGATCCTAAGTCCAGTGCGTCTGCCAGTTCCGCCACTCTCGCTGCTTTAACATTTTGCATTTTTCCTTCTCAGCTTGCTCTACTATATAAAAAACCACAGAAGAATACTCAACCTGCAAGAGAACGTCAAGGTAAGATACTACCGTGATTGGATACTAATTAAATTGACTTTTCTCTGTATCGGTGGTTGTTTCAGGCGGGAACCAATTGGATCGTTTTTGATGGTCGGCACAACTTTGCCACCGCCAGCTTGTCGACGGGCAGTTTCACCGTGCTTCGCAACCGCCTGCCAAATAAAAAACAAGATTTCGTTTTTTTGTTATGATCACGAAAACCAGATTTTTTTTGGGGGGGTTCGTGGATATTGTCCATTTAATTCATGGCAAACTAGACGACTCCGGTATCCAGGTGGATCAAGCTGGCTGCTTAACTAATTTCCCATTAATATGGATTGTTCATGACCTCAACTCATCTTCTCACTCCCGAAGGTCGCGCCACCCTGATCGGCAGCCTTCCGGTGCAAAGTTACAGCGAGGCCCTAGATCTGATTCTGACTCATACCCCGGAAATTCCCCTCTGGCCACAACTGCCCGGCAAACCGAGCGCCGGAATGCTTCAGCAATTCAGCGAGAATTTTCCCGGTTTTTACGAGGAAGACGCCAAGGCCCTCTTTCGGAGCAACGCACCTGAATTCGCTCAACAACAACTTGATTTTTTCGAGGAATATCTGGCCGTCTGTGCAGAACCGGCCTACCTGGATCAATCCCTTTTTGCCAGTAGTGAAAGTCGGGTCCCTGGTATTTATTATTTACGAGAAAGACTAACAAAAAGGTCACTGTCTGGCCTGTGGGCCCTCAAGGGCCAGATTACCGGACCCTTCACCTTGCTCACCGGGCTCAAGGACGAAGAGCAACGAGATGCCTGGTATAACCCCGCCATTCACGAAATCGCGGTCAAGGGCCTGGCTCTGCGAGCGGCCTGGCAGGTCCGCTTTCTGGCCGCAATCGGGGTTCCGGTCTTGGTCTTTCTCGATGAACCGGCCTTAGCCGGGCTCGGATCATCGAGCTATATCACCGTTTCTCTTAAAGAAATAGGTCAAGATCTCGACGAGGTACTCACGGCAATCCGCAAAGCCGGCGGACTGGCCGGGGTTCATGTCTGCGCCAATACCGACTGGGATTTTCTTTTAAGCCGTCAGTTGGATATTTTGAGTTTTGATGCTTATGGCTATTTTGATCGCCTGATCGGCAGCAAAAAGGCGATCCACACCTTGCTTGAACGCGACGGAATCCTGGCCTGGGGTCTGGTACCTACCGCAGAACCGGAAGCGATCAGTCGTGAAACAGCGGAGTCGCTTGCTGTCCGCTGGGAACAACAGGCGAAGCAATTGACCACTGACGACTGGGATTTACCCCGGATTTTACAGCAAAGCCTGATCACTCCCAGTTGCGGCACCGGTTCGCTAACCCCGAAAACAGCTAGACGGGTTTTGGAACTAACCAGGGATCTTGCGGCTATTTTAAACTCACGGTTCAAAAACTAAAAAAACGAGAAATCTCGAGATATGGAAGAAAGCAACGTTATCGTCCAGCGTCGGCAAAAGGCTGAAGAGTTGATCAGACAGGGGGTCAAACTCTACGCCAATGATTTTAAGCCCAGCCATCGAATTATCGACCTTCTGCCCGCCCCGACGATCGACAATCATCCCGCCCACGATGCCCCCTTGGCCGGCGGAACCAAGGTCGTGGCCGGTCGGGTTATGGCCCTGCGCAAGTTCGGTAAAGCCGCGTTTCTAAAGCTTCAAGACGGCAGCGGTAAGATCCAAATCCATATCAGACGTGACGATGTAGGTGAGACGACCTTTGCCCTCTTTAAGAAAATCGACATTGGCGATATTGTCGCATTTTCCGGCCCGCTTTTTCGCACCAAGACCGGAGAAGTCACCATTGAAGCTACCTTCATGAAACTGCTGACGAAATCCTTGCGACCGCTACCGGAAAAATTCCATGGTCTAACCGACATTGAAACCCGTTACCGCCAACGTTACGTGGATCTGATCGTCAACTCCGAGGTCCGCGACACCTTCCATAAGCGGGTGGAAATCATTCGTATGATCCGGGATTTTCTCAGCAACCGAGGCTTTCTTGAGGTGGAAACCCCGATGATGCAAGCGATTGCCGGCGGGGCTACCGCCAAGCCCTTCAAAACCTACCACAATGCCTTAAGCCTTGATCTCTACCTGCGGGTTGCCCCGGAGCTTTATCTTAAAAGGCTGCTGGTCGGCGGGATCGAGCGGGTTTTTGAAATCAACCGGAGCTTCCGTAACGAGGGACTTTCCACCCGTCACAATCCTGAATTTACCATGCTGGAGTTTTATCAGGCTTACGCCACCTATGACGACCTGATGGAGTTGACCGAAGAGATGATTCCCTGGATAGCCGTCGAAGTTTGCGGTTCCATGCAGATTAGCTACCAGGGCCGGGAGGTGGATCTGGCTCCGCCTTGGCGACGCTACACCATGGATGAGGCTCTCCAGCAGATCGGGGGATTAAGCCCGGAGATCCTGCGTGATTTCCCGGCTCTAAAAAAAATGGCCCTTGATCAAGGGGTTGAACTCCAACCCCAGGCGGGAATCGGCAAAGTGAAAACCGAGTTATTTGCCTTGCTGGTGGAGGAAAAATTGGTCAACCCCACCTTCATCACCGCCTACCCTACCGAAGTTTCTCCATTAGCCCGCAAGAACGAGGTTGATCCGGAGTTTACCGACCGCTTCGAGCTTTTTATTACCGGTCGAGAGCTGGGCAACGCTTTTAGTGAACTTAACGACCCTGTCGATCAGCGCCAACGCCTGGAACAACAAATTGCCGATCGCGGGGAGGACGAGAAAATTTTTCCGGTCATCGATGAAGATTTTATCCGCGCTCTAGAGTATGGGATGCCACCGGCGGCCGGCGCCGGCATTGGCATCGACCGCCTGGTCATGCTGCTTACCGATTCACCATCGATTCGCGATGTGATTCTTTTTCCTCATCTGCGCTCAGAAAAAAAAACATGAAGCGCCCAGTTAACTATTATGAGCTTTGAATGGTTTATCAGCCGCCGCTATCTCCTGGCCAAACGCCGCCAGGGGTTCATTTCCATGATCTCGTTTATTTCAGTGACCGGAGTCATGGTGGGGGTGGCCGCCCTGATCGTGGTCCTGGCGGTGATGACCGGCTTTACGGCCGAATTCCGTAATAAAATATTGGGAATCAACTCCCATATCGTGGTCCAACGGCCAGGATTTGAGCTGCGTGATTATCAGGAAACGGCAGGCCGGATTGCTGCCATCCCGGGAGTGCTGGGGGTTACCCCTTTTATTCACGGCCAGGCCATGATCAGCGGCGGGGCTGGCGGGGTCGGGGCGATTATCCGCGGCATTGACCCGGCCACCGTGGGCACAGTCCTTAAACTTGACGACTTTATGGAGAGCGGTCAACTGGCCGAGCTCAAATCCCCAGATAACCGCCATCCAGCGCCAGGCATCATTCTCGGCAAGGAGCTGGCGGCCCACCTGGGGGTGGAGACAGGGGATCGGATTAAATTGATCTCTGCCGCCGGGCCGCTAACTCCCATGGGCATACTCCCGCGAATCAAGACCTGCAGGGTAGTGGGCCTTTTCTATACCGGGATGGTAGAGTTCGATTCTTCACTAGCCTATCTCAATCTTGATACGATCCGCGACTTTCTGGACCTCGGTCAATCAGGGGTTCACGGCCTTGAGGTTCGGGTTAGCGATATTAACCGGGCCGACCAGGTTGCGCAGGCCATCAACCAAAAACTGGGGCCAACTTACTATGCCAGGGACTGGATGAGCATGAACCGCCAAATTTTCACCGCTCTGGCTCTGGAAAAGGCAGCCCTGTCGGTGATCATGACGTTGGTGGTGCTGGTGGCTGCCTTCAATATCGTCAGCACCCTGATTATGGTGGTCATGGAAAAAACCAAGGATATCGCCATATTGAAGGCCATGGGGGCCACCGACCGTAGTATTATGCGAATTTTCATCTACGAAGGTTTGGTGATCGGTGCCACGGGAACCGGATTGGGGGTCGCGGTGGGTTTGGGCTTGTGTGAAATTCTCAGCCGCTACCTCATTATCGACCTGCCCGATATTTATCCGATCTCCACCTTGCCGGTATTGGCGCTGCCGCTTGATGTCCTCATGATCGCTGGAGCCGCCATACTGATCACTTTCGCCGCCACCATTTATCCATCCTGGCGGGCGGCCAGAGTTGATCCGGCGGTAGCGCTGCGCTACGAATAAAGGCTACAAGAAAATGAATACTCCCTTGGTGGAATTGCGGAATATCGGCAAGCGTTTCCCTGAACCTCGGCCGCTGGAGATCCTAAAGGGGGTAAACTTAACTATTAACGCCGGCGAGACCATTGCGGTGGTAGGCAGCTCCGGCAACGGCAAGACCACCCTGCTCCATATTCTTGGGACCCTGGACCGGCCCACTTCCGGTAAAATACTTTACCGCGGCGAAGATGTTTTTAGCCAACCCCCAGATCGTCTAGCCGCCTTTCGTAATCACCGGATCGGCTTTGTTTTTCAATTTCATCATTTGCTGCCGGAGTTTTCCGCCCTGGAAAACGTGCTTCTGCCCGGCCTGATTGCCGGCCAAGATCGGGCGATCACTGCCAAAAGAGCAGCCATCCTGCTGGCCGATGTCGGCCTTACAGCCCGGGCCGCGCATCGGATTGGGGAACTATCCGGCGGTGAACAACAGCGAGTGGCCATTGCCCGCGCCCTGGTCATGAAACCCCAGTTGCTGCTGGCCGACGAGCCCACCGGCAATATCGATCCTCAGGCCGGCGAAGCGGTCTTTGAATTGCTCTGCCGCTTCAACACCTCGCTGGGCCTGACCATGATCGTGGTTACCCACAACTATCAGTTGGCCGCCCGGATGGACCGGGTTCTACGCTTGGCCGACGGCAAGCTCGACGAAATTGCCGCCGACCAGTTGATCATCCCCGACCCGTTTCGGCAAAACGTCAAAGCTGCTTAAGGGCCGGCTTCACTCCCCCCCCTTAGGGCTCACTCAGAAATAAATTTACATATTTAGGCCACCAAATTGACCTGACCAGGTCTGGGTGCGCTCTTAGAGGCCTCTGAGGCGTTAAAAATGAACAACTGTCGTATTAAGGCCAATATTAATCGAACAGAACTTTTCAGTTCAAGCTCAACTCTTGACAGCTTCAGCGATGTCTGCTAAGGACTTCATTTTCCTGGTTGGACGATTACGACTTGTTCCAGCCACCCTTTAACCCGAGCGTGCTAGGTATCTCATGAAATTGAAGTTGCGGAGATCTTCCGGCTGTCCGATTTCACGTACCCACCTTGTCGATTTCTCCGGCAGGTCATTCGCCCATTCATCGTTTTGGGAATCAATGCGCCTGCGCTTAATGCTCGGCATCGTTTTCTTCCTGGTGATGTTGGTGGCCTTCGCGCCGACTAAAGCCGTCAGTGCGACCTCCCCCGGAACCACCCTTTTTTTGCCTTTACGAATCATTAGCCCCGATCACCAGGATGAACTGGCCGAACTGGTTGACCGCACTCTGATAAATATCGATTTTGAACCGGCAATTTCCCTGTTTGCCAGGGAACACCTCCGGCAATTACTGCGTGACCCGACTGCTTGGCCACCGTCATTAGCAACCCTGAAAACCCTGCCACTACCCGCGGACACCCGTTTCCTGGTGACCGGTAGTCTGACCCGGCTGGGCGAACAATTCAGTATCGACACCGTGGTTTTCGATTTAACGAGTAAAGTCGACCCTCGTCACTTTTCGACTTTAGCAAACAACCAAGACCGGCTTGCCCCGGTTTTGACCCAGCTCGTTAACGAGATCATTACCTATACCGAGCCGACGCTGATCATCAGCAGCGTCCACATCTCCGGCAACGATAAAACTGGAGCCGGCGCCATTCTCCATCGGGTTTCCAGCCGGGCGGGCGAACGGCTGAGTCCCAAGCGTCTGCGGGAGGACATACGCTCGATTTTTGCCATGGGTTTTTTCGACGATGTTCAAGTTAAAACCGAGGTCGAAGCCGATGGAACTAAAATCACCTTCGTGGTCACCGAAAAGCCGATAATCGGTCAAGTGATCATCAGCGGTAACCGACGAATCAAGGAAAAAGAGATTCGTGAGAGTATTGCGGTAGTGCCGCACACCATCATCAACACCCTATTGGTTCACCGGGCGGCGGACAATATCCGCGCGCTATACAAAGGCAAAGGCTACCACGACATCCAGATAAGCACCGAAATAATTGCGATCAGCCCCAGTATGGTCAATGTCCACTTTGCTATCGAGGAGGGACAACGCGTTCATGTCCAGGCCATCAACTTTGTCGGCAATGAGAACTTTCGCCCCAGGATACTGCGCAGACTCATGCACACCACAACCAAAGGATTTTTTTCTTGGATTACCAAATCCGGGCGTCTGCAACCGGAACTCTTGGAGCAGGACCGGTCCCGAATCGTCGCTTTTTATCACAACCAAGGCTTTATTGACGCCCGAGTCGGCGAACCGAAAATCACCCGGGTGGACAATCGCCTGACCATAACTTTCAATATTGAGGAAGGTCCTCGCTTTACCGTGGGCGAGGTCAGCCTGAGTGGTGAACTCATCGCCCCGGTCGACGAGCTGATGGCCCTGATCGAATTGAACCGGGAAAAATATTTCAGTCGCGATATCCTGCGGGAAGACCTTACCCGTCTCACCGACCGCTACGCCCAGGCCGGCTACGCCTTCGCCGACGTGATTCCCCTGGTCAGTCGTAATGACGAAACCAAACAGATGAATGTCGTCTTAGAACTGACAAAAAACTTCCTGGTGCATATCAACCGAATCACAATCCGCGGCAATACCCGAACCAGGGACAACGTTATTCGCCGGGAGATTATGGTGCATGAGGGTGGCATTTTCGATACCAGCGCGATTCGCGCCAGTATGCAAAATCTTCAGCGGCTCAATTTCTTTGAAGAGGTAAACATTCGTCCCGAGCCCGCCCTGGGCCGTGAAGACCTGATGGATATCCAGATCGAGGTCAAGGAGCAACCCACCGGCACCTTCAGTATTGGCGCGGGTTACAGCTCCGTTGATAACATGATGCTCATGGGCCAGATCAGTCAGGACAACCTCATGGGCCGGGGGCAGCGCTTGGACCTGCAGGCCAATTTAAGTTCCAGGGCCACCCGTTACAACCTGAGCTTCACCGAACCTCGTCTTGACGACTCCCACCTGGCGCTTGGCTTCGATCTTTATAACTGGGAGCGAGAGTTTATCGACTATACTAAGCAATCTACCGGCGGGGCCGTGCGCTTTAGTTATCCAATCTGGGAAAAGTGGCACGCTCACTGGGGTTATGGATACGAAACCAACACCCTAAGTGATGTCAGCGCCAACGCCTCCATCTGGATCATGCAGTCCATCGATCTCAGGATCAACAGTTTCGTACGTTTAGGGGTAGTCCGCGATACCCGCGATGACCGCCTGGCTCCAACCCGGGGCTCTTTGCATGATATTGGCGTCAGGCACGCCGGGGGTTGGCTCGGGGGCGACACCGCCTTTACCCGCCTGGAGGCATCCACCACCTGGTTTTTCCCCTGGGACGAGCTGCCCGTACTCAAAGAGACCGACAGCAAATGGCTTAAAGCAACCACCTTTCGCCTTAAGGGTTCCGCTGGTTATATCCGGGAAAACGAAGACGGGCGTCTGCCCATCTTTGAAAAATTCCTCCTGGGCGGCCTGCGCACCGTTCGCGGCTTTGAAGCCGGGACCATCAGCCCTCGAGATCCGGTTACCGGAGACAGAATTGGGGGCGAGAAAATGTGGTATATGAACAGCGAGTGGATTTTTCCCCTGGCCCCGGATATCGGCCTTAAGGGCCTGCTTTTCTTCGATGCCGGTCAGGTTTATGCTCAACCGGAAACCTGGAACCTAGGTAGCATCAGAAAAAGCGTCGGTTTCGGCTTCCGCTGGCTCTCGCCTTTGGGCCCGCTGCGCCTGGAATGGGGTCACAACCTCGACCCCGAGCCGGACGAAAAAACAACGGTATGGGATTTCAGCATCGGCGGAGTATTTTAAGCAGGGTTCGTCCATTATTTCCTAATTTGTCATTTCTTGAAATCTTCAATAGACCACATTCTTAATGTCATAGCGCGCTCTCCCGTTGCTCCTGATTTTTTTGGTCTGCAAAGCGGGGCCGCCGCCTGGTTTACCGGACAAATCAGCACTCTGGGCCGACCACTGCTGGTGGTCTGCCCCAACGAAGAGGATGGGCGACGGCTGGCCGCTGACCTTAAACTGTTCTCTGACTTGCCGGTTTTGTTCTATCCCGACCTCGAAGTGCCGCCCTACGCTTCCCTGCGACCTGATCCGACCGTGGCCGCGGCCCGCCTTGCCGCCCTTTATCAAGTCTTGAGCGCCGATATGCCCTTTATTTTCGTGGCCTCGGCTAGCTCTTTACTCACTAAAACCATGCCCCGCCAAGAACTTGACTCGTTGGCCGAGCTGCTGATCAGCGGTGAGGAAACCAACTCCCGTCAACTACTTGCTCGACTTGCAGCCGGGGGTTATGAACCGTCAGCCCTGGTTCAGGAGGTTGGCGAATATAGCGTTCGCGGAGGAATCATCGACATTTTCGCCCCGGGCCGCGAAGTTCCTCTGCGCCTTGACTTTTTCGGTGACACCGTCGAGTCGATCCGTCATTTTGATCCCATCAGCCAGCGCTCGATCGAAGAGGTGCAGGAGGTTATTGTGCTGCCGGTCAGCGATATCCTGTATCCCCCGGCCGAATCCCCCACCCATCGAATCATGCTCAATCGTTTTCGCCGCTTAAGCGACGAACTTGTCTGGGACCAAACCGAGAGCTCCCGTGTCTTTGATTGCCTGCGGACCCGACGCTCCTTTGCCGGCAGTCTCTTTTGGCTGCCACTATTCCAACCCGCCGCGGTTTCCCCTTTAAGTTATCTACCCCCCGACACCTTGACCCTGACCCTGGACTTTCCCCGGCTATCATCATCTTTAGCGCTACATGACCAGCGCATTCAGGTCAACTTTCAGGAAATGGTAACCGCGGCCAAACCGGCCCTGCCTCCCCAAGAGCTTTTTCTTGATCCAGCAGACTTTCTCACTCAACTGACATCCAGGCCCGGGGGCCGTCTTCATCCTCTGGCCCCCACCTCAGCCGACAATCGCCAAAGTTTCGCCATTAGGGTCAATAACCATGTCCTGCTTAAACAGGAACTGGACCTGGCCCGTCCCATCCAGGGACTGATCTTGCCCCTTGCCCACCGGATCAAGCACTGGCATGAACAAGGCGACCAAGTCTTTCTGGCTTGTCGCTCCCACCGTCACGCCACCCAAATGGCGGAAATGCTGGCCACCCATGATATCAACTGTCAAATTTCAGCCAACCGCGCCCATCCCCGCGAGGCCGGGCAGCGCCTACCCACCACCACTGCCAAACCGACTCACCCGGCAACCTGCCACTTGCCCGGCGCCACGCCAAGCGCCACGTCAAGCTCTGCGTCTGGAACCGCACCAGGCGCCACGCCAGATACCGCACCAAGCGTCACGTCGAAAGCCGCACCAGACACCGCGACGGTTGCCGGTGATTCTGCCAAGAAACACCGACCAACTTCCAGCCCTACCTTAAGCCTAGAGGTTGGTCCTTTAAGCGGTGGTTTTGATTTGATCGAGGAAAAAATTCACTGGCTTTCCGAGACCGAACTCTTTGGTGAGCGTCGTTTGGGTCCAGCCCAAACCCGTCAACGGGCCCCAGCGGGGAAAAAGACTAATTTTAATGAAATAAACCATGGTGATCTGGTGGTTCACCGTCGACATGGAATCGGAATTTATCAGGGGTTGACCCCGATTGAACTAAATGGAATCACCAATGATTATCTCTCCATTCGCTACCGGGGCGATGACAAGCTCTTTATTCCGGTGGATCAGATTAACCATGTCGGCAAATACCAAGGGGTTAGCGAGCAAGAACCAAACCTGGACAAGCTGGGCGATAAGTCCTGGCTGGCCACCCGTAACCGGGTTAAAAAGGCGGTCTGGCAGGTGGCTCAGGACTTACTTAATCTTTACGCCAGGCGTCAACTGGCCGCCGGCACCAGTTTCACCGCGCCTGGCGAGATGTTCCATGAGCTGGAGGAATCTTTCCCTTTTGATGAAACCCCCGATCAGCTTAAGGCGATCGACGAGGTCTTGACCGATCTTTGCTCTGAACGGCCTATGGATCGGCTGGTTTGCGGCGACGTGGGCTACGGCAAGACCGAGGTTGCCATCCGGGCCGCCTTCAAGGTGGTGGAAGACGGCGCCCAGGTGGCCCTGTTGGTGCCGACCACCGTGCTGGCCGAACAGCACGTCGCCACCTTTCGCCAGCGATTGACCGGGTTTTCTTTGCGCGTGGAAAGCCTCAACCGTTTTCGCAGCCCGAGGGTGCAAAAAGAAATTATCGCCCACCTCGCGGCTGGCCAGGTGGATATCATCATCGGGACCCATCGCCTGCTTTCCTCCGATGTCAAGTTCAAAAAACTGGGCCTGCTAATCGTCGACGAGGAACATCGTTTTGGGGTCGGCCACAAGGAGCGCCTGAAAAAACTGCGCAGCGGGGTCGATGTCCTCGCCCTAACCGCCACTCCCATTCCCCGCACCTTGCAACTTTCCCTGCTGGGAGTTCGGGATCTTTCGGTGATCAGTTCCCCACCCAGCCTGCGGCGCACAGTCAAAACCTTTATCGCCCGCCATGACGACCTGGTGATTAGAGAGGCAATTCATCGGGAGTTGGGTCGCGGCGGCCAGGTTTTTCTGGTCCACAATCAAGTGCGGACTATCCACGAGATGGCGGCCAAAGTCCAGCGACTGGTCCCGGAGGCGCAGGTGGCGGTGGCCCATGGCCAAATGCCGAGTCGTCAGCTTGAAGAAATTATGGTCCGCTTCGTCCGCCGGGAAATCAATGTTTTAGTCTGCACTACGATTATTGAATCGGGCCTGGATATTCCCAGCGCCAACACCATCATCATCACTCAGGCTGAGCGCCTGGGTCTGGCCGGAATTTATCAGTTGCGGGGCCGGGTGGGCCGCAGCAGCGAACAGGCATACGCCTATCTACTGGTCGCCAACCTGGAGGAGGTGACCGGAGAAGCCCGGCGGCGGTTTCAGGCCTTGATTGACTACAACGAACTGGGCGGCGGTTTCAAACTGGCCTTGAGCGATTTGCAAATTCGGGGCGGCGGCAATATTTTGGGAGAAAACCAAAGCGGCAATATTGCCGCCGTTGGCTATGACATGTACCTGGAGTTGCTGCAGAAAACGGTATTAGACTTGAAACGTCGAGATTGGCAACTTCGTTCAAGGCCCGCAAGCTTTGATTCGGCAAATCCTGAAAAATTGGGAGATGCCGCGCTGGAAACTTTGCCGGTGGCTGAGGAAGAGGAAATCGAGCCGGAAATCAAACTGAGAATTGCTGCCCATCTCCCGGCAAACTATATTAATGACGTTAATCAGCGCTATCTGGCTTATCGTAAAATCACGGCGGCCGAAAACGATGAAGCGCTGGCCGACATGAAGGATGAATTCAGCGACCGCTTTGGCCCCTTACCTCCGGAGGCCGTCAATCTCTTTGAAATTATCGCTTTAAAAAACCGCCTGGCAACCTTGGGGGTCAGCCGACTTGAACAAGGCCCGGTGGCCCTGGTTTTCAGTTTTCATTCCTCCACTTCAGTGCCGCCGCAGCGGATTCTGAGCTTGGTTGATTTTGACCGCAAGGGCGGCAAGGCCAACAAAAATAAAAGTGGGCGGCGTTTTACCCCCCAGGGCCGGCTGATCAGTCCTTTACCATCCAAGCCCACCGCGGCCACCGTATTTCATGAAATCAAAAAGTTGTTGCATGCACTCGAAAACAATGATATCCCTTGAAAAATGATCACCGACAACATCTTAAAATCGCTGCGATTTAGCCTCCGGGCCGTAATAACCGGCTGCTTGCTGTTGGCGACCCTGGGTGGGGCGCCAGTTGTCGCCGCCCAAGTTGTGGACCGGGTGGTGGCCAGTGTTAATGGCGAAATCATCACTCTATCCGAACTTGACCGCGAACTGGGCCACCGGGAACAGCAGTTGCTCCACCGGGTGCCGGAAGCCGAACAGGCAAGGGCCCGGGCTGAGATCCGACGGCAAATACTCTCCGGGATGATCGACAATTTACTGGTAGAGCAGCAGGCCGTCAACCGAGGAATTCTCGTCGATGAAAGGGAGATTGACCAGGCCCTGGATAGTTTGTTGGCGGAAAATCAGATAACCAAGGAATACCTTCAACGTGATTTGCGACGAGTCGGAATGACCATTGCCGACTATCGCAAGACCCTGCGCTTTCATATACTTCAGTCCCGCCTGCTTAGTCTTGAGGTCCGGGAACGGGTTATTATTCCCGAAAAAAGCATTCGCGAGTACTACGAGCAAAACTACGCCGGACTGATCGACCCCAAAGCTTATCACCTCCTTCAGATGGGCTTTGTATGGTCATCACCAAGCGCCGAAGCCAAAGAGGAGGCGCGCCAACGGGCCCTGAGGGCTCGAGAGCAAGTTTTGGCCGGGGGTGATTTCCGAAAATTGGCTCGCGAGCTTTCCGATCTACCTTCCGGCTCCCTCGGTGGGGATTTAGGGGTACTAAAAAAGAACAAACTATCCCCGGAAATACAACGATACATATCGGCCCTGTCTCCGGGGGACCTTACCTCGGTGCTGGAAACAGCAACTTTCTTCCAGTTTTTCCAACTGCTCTCCGACCAGGGCGTGGTCCGCAGCCCACGCGCCTACGAGGAGGTCAAGGAAGAAATCAGGGAAAAACTTTATCGTCAAGCCCTGGAAATACAATTTGAAAAATGGGTTGAAAATCTGCGCGCAGGGGCCTACATCAAAATTATGCTGTAGGGATGATCGGCTTATGGTGACCAGTAAGCGGGATAATTTTCCATGACCACCAAATAAATGGGGAATCAGACAGCGACCAGGCAACCCGGTATTGATGAGGCTTCCGGGAATGGCCCCAAGTACTCCGGTGACGATCAGGAACCCTTGGGTCGGAGACTGCAAAGCGCCCGTACGGCTCAAGGATGGTCTTTGGAGGAAGTAGCCGCAGCGATTCGGATCAAGGCCTCAACCCTTAAGGCCCTGGAGGAAAACCATCTTCACACCTTACCCGCTGCAAACTTTGTTCGCGGTTTTGTCCGGGTCTACGCCGCTCACCTTGGGCTTGACCCGAAAGATGCTCTCCGTTTGCACCTCAAGGAACAGGGTTTGCCAAACTCCGTAGTCACTGAAACAATTGACATTAGGGAAACCATAACCACGGGAAACATGGCGGAAATTCCCTGTAGCTTAACCGTTATACGGGTCTTTGGCCTGCTGCTTCTGTTAGTAATGCTGATTTTTTTCACCTACTGGGCCTACACCAACCACTTCTGACCCCCAACCCCCCGGTCGTTCCCCCGGTAGCCTTATTAAGCGACCGTAACTATTCAGGAGTACCCCATCTTATCCCATTTTGGCCTTCTTAAATAGCATAAGGCCACCTTGAAAAATTAGCTATTTTGTTCGAGTTCAAGGCATGCGAAAAAAAATTACCGCAGGCATATGGTTGATATTCCGAGGATAATTTTTTGAGCATAACGCGGAAATCGGGCGAAAGAGCAATTTTTCAAGGTGGCAATAAGTATGCTTCGAAGTCCCAAATGAACCAATATGGGGCACTCCTGAATGAGTTACACCAGCGCCACCTAACTCAACCCCTAAACTTGCCCCAGGCTATGCCGGTTAAACAAACTAGAGCCGTAGTGCTGGCCGTAAAAAGTTACGGCGAAGCCGACAAAATTGTCACCTTTTACGGCCGGGAAACCGGCAAATTTAATGGCATCGCCAAGGGCGCTAAGCGCAGCCTCATTCGCTTCGTAAACAAGTTGGAACTTTTTTCCCTGTTGGATCTTGACTACGAGGAAGGCCGACGCAGCGCCCCTGGTGCGCGTCGACCAAGCCGAGCTGCTGCGATCGTTTCCCGCCATTCGTAATGATTATCTTTGTTACGCCGCCGCTAGTCTGGTGGGGGAACTGGTCCAGCTATGGACCAGGGAGGTTGATGCCGATCCTCGCATTTTCTCTCTGCTGGTTTGGGGTTTAACTGGTATAAATACCGTAGTCGCGCACCAAGAACTGGCCCAAAAGGTTATTTTCTTTGAAATAAAACTGCTGGATATTTGGGGCTACCGCCCCAATCTCGGTGGTTGCCTGGGGTGCGGCACCATGGATAGCGCGGCTCGCCCTTACCATTTCAGTCTCGGCAACGGCGGCCTGCTCTGCCGGGCCTGCAACCAACGCCGTCACCACGGCCTGATTCCCCTATCGGTAGCCACGGCCAGAATCCTGGCCAAAGCTCAGGATCTGACCACCAACAAGCTTGCCCGCCTCCAATTATCGCCAACAAACGGCAAGGAGGCCGCAAACTTTCTCGACTACTACAGCCGCCACCTGCTCCAGCGAGATGTCCACTCCCGCAAATGCCTGTGGGAGGCCTAAAAGATCACCAAGAGCCGGTTTTGGTTCACGCCAGCAACTCAATCACCCGCTGCAAATCGGCGGGGGTGTCAACCTCAACTGAGTCGTGTTCGGTGAGTATCACCTGAATAGCGTAACCATATTCCAGGGCCCGCAATTGTTCGAGTTTTTCAAAGTGCTCCCATTCTCCTTCCGGCAAGTCGACAAAAGTTAACAAAAAACTTTTGCGATAGGCATAAAACCCCAGGTGTTTGTAGTAAGTGGGAGTAGAACCGGCGAGGTCACGCTGGTGCGGAATGGGGGAACGGGAAAAATAGAGAGCCCGACCGTGATGATCGAAGACCGTTTTCACATGATTAGGGTCGTTGATCTCCTCGGGCCGATTGATTCGGTAGATCAAGGTGGCCATGACCAGGGCGGGATCTCTCAGCAGTGGGTCGGCCACCTGCTCCACAACCTCGGGGGCAAACAGCGGCTGATCTCCCTGAATATTGACCACCACATCCTGCTCGTTGATCCCCATAATGTCGACGGCCTCGGCTAAGCGATCGGTCCCGGAGACATGATCGCGACGAGTCATCACCACCTCGCCGCCAAAGGCCTGAACGCAATCGGCAATCCGCTGATCATCGGTGGCCACTGCCACCCGGGAAAGTAGCGGTGCCGTCAGGGTGCGCTCATAAACCCGCTGAATCATCGGTTTGCCCTTGATCAAGGCCAAAGGCTTGCCCTCAAAACGGTTGGAATGATAGCGGGCCGGAATAACGGCTACCACTTCAGGCTGTTTTTTTGTCCCAAAATCCATTATCCTATAACCTCGCGCCAACAAAAGTGGAAACATATTTTTAAAAACAAAACTTTATTTTTACTGTACATTGAAAAAACCACCCCTCGGCAACTCAGGCAGCGCCCCACCCCGCTTCGATCAAGGCGAGCAAAAGCTTTCGCCATTAATTGCGGTGGCGGCTGCCAAGCCGGCTCAAACAACGACAGCCATCCACTTGGCCCGTCGCCTGCGTCTGCCCCTGGCTGACAGTTGCCAGTCGCCGCCGCCATTTTTACTGTTGCTCACCCCGGAACGTCTGGAGCTGCACCAAACCGGCAAAAATTCTCCGGGGCCAATTTATGTCGATTTTTCAAGCGCTAAACTTAAGCACCGCCGACTCCACGGCGGGGGGCGACAACAAAGCCTGGCCCGGGCGGTGGGAATCAAGGGCCAACCGGCGCTTACCGTTATTGACGCTACTGCCGGCTTGGGCCGGGATGCCTTTATTTTGGCCTCTCTAGGCTGCCAGGTCCGACTGATCGAACGTTCCCCATTGATTCATGCTCTGTTGGCCGACGGTCTACACCGGGCTCTGGCCGTTCCAGAAATTGCCGCGATAGTTCGGGCTAGAATGCATTTGATTTCTGGGGACGCTCAGGGCTTCCTGGCTCAGTTTGACTTTCGCGGAGCTGAGGTAATCTACCTGGACCCCATGTTTCCCAAAAAGGACAAAAGCTCCCTGGTTAAAAAAGAGTCGCAGGTACTGCGCCAACTTATCGGCAGCGACCCCGATGCCGATAAGTTGCTGACCCTGGCTCTGAGCAAGGCCCAGCGGCGGGTGGTGGTTAAAAGACCCCGCTTGGCTCCGTTTCTGGTCAATAAATCCCCCAGTTTTTCTTTAAGCGGCAAAAGCAGTCGCTTTGATATCTATTTGACCGCAAAACCCGGCTGATCGCCAAGCCAGGGTACTCAAGCCGTATCAACCAGCGGCCTTGGCGGCCTTAACGGCTTTGGCGATTTGTTCCAGACGTTCGTCGGTCAGCTTGACCGGCACCGGATAAACCAGCAGCCGATCAATCAGGGCCGCCGATTGAGGCAGGGCCTTGGGGTCGTAATGAACCCGGCGGCGACCATCGGCTTCCTTGAAGGGCCAGCCGGAGCGAGCCAGGGTGGAGGCGGCCAGAAGATGTTCCCATTTGGGATAATAGTGCCAGGTATTATTGGCAAAATAGACCGCCCCGGCACCGTTTTGTCCGAGAATTGCATTGACTTGTTTGGTCGTGACCTCATCGGGCAGGAAAAAGGCCAGGAAGGAAGCGTTGTCGCCGGCCGGATCAGGCACCGTGCGGAAGCTCACCCCCGGCAGTTCGGCCACCAGTTTGGCAAGAGTCTCCTTGTTGCGTCGTTGGGCGGCGACAATTCCGTCGAGCTTGGCCAGTTGCGCCAAACCGATGGCCCCCTGGAGTTCCATCATCCGGAAATTGAAACCTATAAAGCTGCGGCGCTCACCGCCCCGTCCCCCGGGGTTCTTGATATGGTCATGACCATGATCGTGATATTCGCTCATCTTCCGCCAAAGATCTTGATCATCGGTGACGATCATCCCGCCCTCACCGGTGGTTAAGGTTTTGACCGGGTCAAAGGAAAAAGTGCCACACAGACCAAAAGAACCGCATTTGCGCCCGTCGATTCCCGCGCCCGGCGCCTGGGCGGTATCCTCTAAAACCGGGATCTGATACCGGTCGGCAATGGCCTTGATCTCTTTAATTCGGGCCGGCGCCCCTAGCATATGAACCGGAATGATCGCTTTGGTCTTGGCCGTGATTTTACTCTCCAGATTCGCCGGATCCAGATTCAAGGTGTCATCAACCTCGGCAAAGATCGGGAGTGCTCCAACATCGAAAATCGCCTCCCAGGTGGCGACAAAGGTGAAACCCTGGGTGATTACCTCATCACCTGGCCCCACTCCCATGGCCGTCAAGGCCACCTTAAGAGCGGCGGTGCCAGAGCTTACCGCCTGGGCGTGAGCCACTCCGCAATAACGGGCAAAGTCCTCTTCAAACTGACGAACCTTGTAGATTCCCCGGCGTTCCTGAGGAAATTCATAGCGGAACAGAACCCCGGTAGCTAAAACCTCATCGATCTCCTTTTTTTCCTCGACGCCAAATACTTCAAAACCAGGCATAAGCCCCTCCTTAACTCTTTATGAGGTTATTGCAAAGATCACCGTAACTACTCGTGATTAGGCCGAAACCGGCGAAATATCTTTTCAGGACAAAATAACGGTGTCCCAAGGTATCCCAACAAAAAAGGACACTGAGCGCAGACCATTCTCCCGCATGGCTTAATTTCGCCACCGTCGGTTATTCCCAACCGTTCATGGCTTTTGCGTAGATAGCCTCTACATCCTCACGACTTGGCTTACGGGGATTGTTGGCCACCGGGCGGGTTACGGTCAGGGCTATTTTCGCCATTTTAGCAATATCATCACCGGGAACTCCTAGGTCCCGCAAACTCTTGGGAATCCCCACATCATCATTGAGATGTCGAATCGCCGACACCGCAGCTTGGGCTGCCTCCCGTCGCGTCATGACCCCGATATTCACCCCCAACATTTTCGCCAAGGTCCTAAAATGTTCCGGGGCGCCAATCAGGTTGTAGTCCATCACGTAAGGCAGGAGTACGGCGTTGGCCAAACCGTGGGGAATTTTGTGGATTCCGCCCAGGGGATAGGCCATGGCGTGCACCAAACCGACTCCAGCCGTAGCCAGGGCCTTGCCGGCCAGCAGGCTGCCCAACAGCATAGCGGAACGGGCCTCGATATTCCCACCGTTGGCGTAAGCTTTGCTTAGGTTGGCAACGATCAGGTCGATGGCTTCAAGGGCGTACATGTCGGAAATGGGGTGAGCCTGCGTGGAGACATAAGCCTCAATAGCGTGAGTCAAGGCATCAATGCCGGTAGCGGCGGTGACCTGGGGGGGGATACTGATAGTGAGGGTCGGATCGAGGATGGCGACCTCAGGATAAAGAGGATCACCATTGATCCCTGCCTTGGAACCGGTTTTTTCGTTGACAAAAACCGCGGTAAAAGTAACCTCGGCTCCGGTTCCAGCGGTGGTGGGGATCATGATCTTTGGCATTCCTTTTTTGGCAATTTTACCTAGACCAATATAATCCTCAGCCGCACCCCCGTTAGTCAACAGAATACTCACCGCTTTAGCCACATCCATAGCCGAACCACCACCTACCCCGACCACACAGTCAGATTTGGCTTTTTTGGCCAGCTTGGCGCCATTATCGGCCAGCTTCAGGCCCGGCTCCGGATCAACCCGATCATAAACGGTAAACGGCACTTTTTCCACTTGGAGCGAAGCGGTGATAATCTCCAGTAAACCGGCAGCCACCACCCCGGGGTCGATAACCAGAAAAACCCGACTACCCCCCAGTTCCCGTACCAGCGCGGCCAAGTCATTAGCACTATCAACGCCAAAGTGAATCCGGGTCGGCTGGTTAACGGTAAAACTTTTTCCATTCATCCTATCTTCCTCTTCGCTGATTGTTTTGCTTGAATAAGCTGGGTATGCCTCTGAAGGCCGAGTTGTGAATCGTGAATTCTACAGGCCACCTTGAAAAATTGCTCTTTCGCCCGATTTCTGTGTTATACTCAAAAAATTATCCTCAGAATATCAACTATATGCCTGCGGTAATTTTTTGCTCATGCCGTAAACTCGAACAAAATAGCTGATTTTTCAAGATAGCCTACACTCTTAAGTTGTAAATTCCGGATTTCATAATTGGGTTGTGGTTTTGCTTCAAGGTTTTTTTTGTTTGTAAAAAAAACAAGCGGCTGTTAGTGTTGCTTAACCATCAACTCTACCGCAACTCACCTTGGAACACACGTAAAAGATGCAGCCGAATATTAGCAGGTCGGAAAAAAAGAGACAGGCGGGCCGGGTGAAAAAGCTGGCCGAGGAACTGGTCGCACTATCACCGGGCGAAATCAAGACTCTGCCGATTGATGATTTTACCAAAAGGGAAATTCTGGCCGCTGGCCCCCTTAGCGGCGGCGCGCGCGTGCGGCAAATCAAATTCATCGCCAAAGAGTTACGCGGTTGCGAGGATGACCACCATAAATTGGGAGAATTTCTCGCTCGACGCAAAGGTTCGCGAATTCGGGAAGAGGAAAAACTCCACGAATTAGAAAGCCTGCGTCAGGCTATCATCACCGAGGCCATCGTAGCCATGGAAGAGGCTCGCGCTCTCGATCTGCCCCTGCTTAACGATTGGCCCAGTTCCGGCCTGGAGCGGGCGCAGCGCGCGTTCCCCGACCTGGACAGCGCCAACATCCGTGTCCTGGCCGGTCGCTACGCTCGTAGCCGTAAAGTTGCCTACAGTCGGGAAATTTTTCGCCAACTGAAAGGCCTGCAAGACCAGCAACGCCTGCGGGCTTAATCCTGATGACAGAACCCCTTGCAAAAATCGTTATTATCGTGAAGACTGTCCCGACAGGCAATAAGCAGGAAACGGGAATCCAGAGCGTTACGTAACCCACTTGCAATACTGGATTTTCATTTTCGTGGGTGAATGATAAACAAGACTACTTTTCAGACTTCTGCAGGAGTCTCGACAATAAACAATTTGATGAGGCTATTTTTTATTGACAAAGTCTGCCGATTTTTACCAGGATGGCCAAAGACAACCAATAAGTTTCAGGGTGCTCTATGCCAACGCTCAACCAATGAGGGATAACCATGACAACCAAGTTCACCGGCGCTCAGAAAGAAGAAGGAAAAGGGAAAGGGAAAGGATGTAAAACCCGAACCGCCATAAAAGAGGCGACCCCAACCACCGCCCGCCGAAGGTGTGGCCAAGGTATTAACCAACAATTCAGCTTGATGGCTCCCGAGGCCGCCGAGGTTTACCTGGTGGGCGACTTCAACGACTGGCAACACGATAAAGACAAAATGCGCAAACTCAAAAGCGGACTGCACAAGAAAGACATGATGCTTAAACCCGGTCGCTACGAGTACCGCTTTATCGTCGATGGTCATTGGTGGACCGACCCGACCAATGAACAGCGTTGCCGTAATGCCTATGGCGAAGACAACTCCGTACTGGAGATATAAAGATCGGCTGATAAACGCCTCACCAAGACCCGTGCTGGACGAGTCGGCAAAAACAGCAGGCCTGCCGGACTCAGCGGTGAGTGCCGTCAATGCCCGGCCTCGTGTTCGTTGTATCGAAAAAACAAAGTTGCGCTTTGTTTAAGGCTATCTTGAAAAATTAGCTATTTTGTTCGAGTTCAAGGCATGCGAAAAAAAATTACCGCAGGCATATGGTTGATATTCCGAGGATATTTTTTTTCGCATAACGCAGAAATCGGGCGAAAGAGCAATTTTTCAAGGTGGCCTTAAGTTATGGTTGGACGAATAACCCCTGATCCGGGTCAGGGGTCAGGTAACGATGATTTTCACCAGCTCGTCACCGGGTTTAACCGCGCTCCCCACCTTGACCGCAATGCTTTCCACTTTGCCGGCCACCTGGCTGTTGATGGGAGTTTGCATTTTCATCGCCTCAAGAATCAGCAGGCGATCGTCGACTTTGACCTGATCTCCGATTTTGATTTCCACCTCGCAAACATTGGCCCCAAAGGGCGCGCGGATATCACCGATTTTGGCCAGTTTATTGATCTCTTGTTTGTTAAGCTTAACCGCTTTGACTCCGCAGGCCTGAACACCCGACTCTTCTTCCGGTTCGAACTCATAACGCCTTTCATGGTGATCAACATTAAGATAAACGTGGGTCTTGCCGGTCTCGTCACGCTGCATGGGCCCAATCTCGACGACGTGTTCTTTGCCGTAGTGATCGCGAAAATTGATAATCTCACCAAGCTTGAAACCACCCCGGCGGAAAAAAACACCCGGCGGCAAAACGTAGACCTTGCCGAATTTCTCCTCGAACTTAAAGAAGGCCACGGTATCGTTGGGGTGCTGAAGGTAGGAAACCAGTTGCTGTTGCGTCGGTTCGTAGCCCAACTTATCGGCCAGGGTTCGATACTCTTGCTCAATATCCATATCTGCAATTTGGTCCATTCCGCCTTCTTCTCGCAGAATTTCCCGCCACTGGTCCCCGAAAACTTTTTCATAAATCCAGTCCGGGGGCTGGTAAAAGGGAAATGGTCCGTATTTGCCCAATAGCAAGTTTTTCAAATCACCGGAGGGATTGGCGTAACGTTCGCCGCTTTGGACATGGGATATCGCCGTGGTCCAGAGAATCTGGGAGCCGGGGGTTACACTCCAAAAATTGCCCAATTCTCTTTGCACCTTGGGCAATTCCCGGTGCAGGATGGCGGGCACTTGCTCCAAAAACCCGCCCTTGGTGGCCTGCTCGAAGCTGCTGCCCGCCGCGCCACCCGGCAGTTTATGAATTTGCACGGTGGGATCAAATCCCTTAAACTGGGACTCAAAGTATTCGTAATATTTGCGCTGGCCGCGCAGAGCCTCGGATGTTGCAATCACCGCCTCCTCATCGATTCCTACGGCTTTGTAACCATACTCATTAAGGGTATGGACGGCGGTGAGGACCGGAGGGGGTCCGTAAAAACCGGAGAGGGCGTGATCGGAGGCATCAATAATTTTAGCCCCGGCCCGGACCGCGGCGGTGATTCGACCTATATCATTGCTGTCGGTATTATGACCATGATAATGAATGATCAAGTCGGGGTATTGTTGCAAAACAGCATCAACCAGATTCCCGATTCGTTTGGGAGTGCCTAGTCCTCCGTGGTTCTTAAAGCAGAGCACCACATCCGAACCGGTGACGTCAAGAATTTCCCCTACTTTTTTAAGATAATACTCATCGGTATGTTCCGGACCGGTGGAAAAACATAGGGATGGCTCAAGAATTTTCCCGGCCCGTTGAACCTCCTCGAAAACGGCGATCATATTGGAAACATGGTTGAGAAAGTCAAAAACCCGCCAGACATCGACGTACTTGGCAAACTCCCGGACCACCAGGCGAATCACATTTTGCGGGTAGGGCCGGTAGCCAAAGAGATTGATCCCCCGACACAAGGTCTGGAACATGGTTTTGGGCATTTTCTCCCGCAACAGTTCCAGTTTAAGGAAGGGATCCACCTGCTTGCGCAGGATATCGACGTGAATTGAGGCCCCACCAGTGATCTCCAGGGAAAAATAACCGGCCTGTTCTCGATGCTTGGCCGCCAGCAGGTCGGTATTGAGCAAAATCCGGTTTTTGTAGTCGGACTGGGATAAATCACGGGCGGTATTGGTGACGTAGTAGCCATCCGCCCGGCGTAAAATGGCCAGTGCCTCACCGGGACTCATGCCATGGATAATGCGTTCCATGCTCATGTCTCCTTACAATCTGCTCACTCTGCCATCAAATGGCATAGGAGTTTTGTTTGCGATAATGAATTTCGGCAATCAGGCGAGCCAGTTTGTCGCACTCCGACGTCACATCTTCGTATTCCAGCAAGTAGTCGTGAATCGTAAGAAACGCGGTGTTGAAATCACCCCGCCTGAATTCTTGGTTATCAATTACCCGCAGGTAAAAAGGAATCGTGGTCTTGGGACCGATAATGACGAAATTATTCAGACAACGTCGCAGGCGGTCCACCGTTTCATTCCAGGAAAAACCGTGGACGGTGAGCTTGACCAGCAAGGAATCGTAGGCCTCGGGGATCGTGAATCCCTGGTAGGCAAAACCATCCAGACGCACCCCGTGACCGCCGGGTGAACGGTAAACCGCAATCTTTTTGCCGCCCTCGGGCATGAAGTTGTTCTGAGGATCCTCGGCATTAATCCGCACCTCAATCGCATATCCACGGATTTGCACATCGTCTTGAGCAAAAGCCAGCTTTTTGCCCAAAGCCAGCTTGATCTGGGTGCGGACGATATCAATGCCGGTGACCATCTCGGTAACCGTATGCTCCACCTGAATCCGAGTGTTGATTTCCATGAAATAAAAGTTGTGATCATCATCCACCAGAAATTCGACGGTACCGGCGTTAACGTAACCGGCGGCCTTGGCGGCCTTGACCGCGGTCCGGCATATTTGATCCACCAGCTCCTGATCGGGAATCAACGAGGGGGCGATTTCAATCAGTTTTTGATTGCGCCGCTGAATCGAACAGTCGCGAGAACCAAGATGAATGGTGGTCCCCGCTTGGTCGGCCATGATCTGGACCTCGATGTGCTTGGGATTAAGCACCAGTTTTTCGATGAAAACCGCATCGTTGTTGAAGGCGGCCCTGGCCTCGGCCCGGGCTATCGGAATTTCTGTTTGCAACTGCTGTTCATTGTCGATTTGGCGAATGCCTCGACCACCACCGCCGGCGGTGGCTTTGAGCATCACCGGGTAGCCATGTTTTTGACAAAATTCCACGGCCACGTTCATTCCAGCTTCACCGGGAGCCAGACTGGGCGTGCCGGGCACCATCGGAATTCCAGCTTCGGCCATGATCTTGCGGGCCATCACTTTATCACCCAAAGATCGGACGACACTGGCTGGTGGACCGATGAAAATAATCCCATTATCTTCGCAAGCCTTGGCAAAATCGGGGTTTTCGGCCAGAAACCCGTAACCGGGGTGAATGGCCTCAGCCCCGGTTTTCTGGGCGGCCTTAATCACCTTTTCAATATCAAGGTAATCACAACGGGGGCCGTCTCCTAACCAGACCGCTTCATCAGCGGTGCGAATATGGAGGCCTTCATTGTCTGGAGACTCATAAACCGCTACGGCGCTATAGCCCAATTCCTGAATGGCTCGAATGACCCGCAGCGCGATTTCTCCACGGTTGGCGACCAATATTTTCTTCTTCAAGACACACCTCTCGGCAAAAGATTTGATCGATGATATGACTATATGATAGCTCGACGCTGATAAAAACCCGAAAATCACTCGCGCCCACGGAGTCAACCGCGCAACGGCGGCCTCACAGCAAAGACCATGCGCAACCCGCAGGGCACCAAGCTTACAGCATAAATTTCCCCGGGGCAAGATCGCAAGCAACTGCCGGCAAGTTACATTTTTTTGGCCGACAAATTGCCCAGAGCCATTGCCGCCGCCCTTTGTTCCGCTTCCTTTTTACTGCCGGCCGTGCCCCGGCCCAAGACCCGACCATGAAAATAGACGGCCATGGCAAAAACTTTGGCATGGGCCGGCCCCTTCTCCTCTTCCAGCTCATAAACCGGCGACTGCCCATGCCGCTGCTGAAGGGTTTCCTGCAGAGTAGTTTTGGCATCGCCGTGGCAGATCGACAAGTCCCGCGCCAGCCAGGGCTTAAACAGCTTTTGCAGTAGCGCGAAAGCGGCCGGATAGCCACCGTCAAGATATACCGCCCCGACCACCGCCTCAAACGCTCCGGCCAAAATCGAGGGCTTGGCCCGGCCCCCGCTTTTTTGCTCACCCCGGCCCAAAAGGATAAAATCATCCAGGCCAATTTCTCGGGCCATCAGGGCCAGGTGGGCCTCGTTGACCATGTCCGCTCGCTTCCGGGAAAGATCGCCCTCCCGCATGAGGGGATGACGGGTAAAAAGCAGGTCCACGACGATTAGACCCAAAACCGCGTCGCCAAGAAATTCCAGCCGTTCATTATCGGGCCATTCCGCATCTAGTCGTCCCGACTTAAGTTTTTCACCTATCTCTTCCCGTTCAAAAGCGTAAGAGCTATGCGCTATGGCCTGCCGCAACAGGGCCGGGTCTTTGAATCGATAGCCCAAACCGAAAATATGCTCCACCAACTGATTCAGCTTGATCATTTTTTCATATTTTTCTTGTCAAACAACGCGGATATGTTTATTACTTTGCTCTTCACTTAAATGGCGGCGTAGCCAAGTGGTAAGGCAGTGGTCTGCAAAACCATTATTCACCGGTTCAAATCCGGTCGCCGCCTCCAAAAAATTTCCAGGGGAAGCAGTGATACCCGACGGAGCCTATAATGATGACCTCGAAAAACCCCGTCTCCAATATCGCCCCGGAAACAGTCCTGGATTTTCTCCATCACACCCTCCCCTTCAACGAATTGGACGACCAGGCCTTGCGAGAGCTGGCCCGCCATTGCATCATCGACTTCATCCCCAAGGGCGTCGTCATCTTTCGTCAAGGGGAAACCCAGATTGAGCATCTCTACCTGATCCAAAAGGGCGGAGTCAAACTATATCTTGAAGACGACCACGGCCAGATCACTCTTAGTGATTTTCGCGGCGAAAGCGAATACTTTGGCGCCCTGCCGATTATGCAAAACACCCGAGCTAATCTCAACGTAGCCACGGTTGAAGACACATTCTGCTTTCTCTTTCCCAAAACCGCCTTCCTCAAATTGCTGGAATCTTCACCTAAGATCAGTCATTATTTTCTGCGCAGTCTCTCGGAGAAATTGGTCAACACCGCGTATGCCGAGTTGCGTCGTCACCGGATCAGCCCCCGCAGCGAAAGCGCGCTTTATCTTTTTTCTACCCAGGTGGGCACGGCCATCAAAGGTCAACTGCAAACCATCGCGGCTGAGGCATCGGTTCGTCAAGCTGCTGCCAAAATGTCGGAAAAGATGGTTGGTTCGCTCCTGGTTACCAACCCCACCGGCAAGATCATCGGGATTGTCACCGACAAGGACCTGCGAACCAAGGTGGTGGCCGCCGGACTCGATTATCAGACGCAGATCACGACAATCATGGCCAGTCCGGTTCAGACCATTCCGGCCCATGCCGTCTGTTTTGATGCCATGCTGCGGATGGTGCGCCAACGTATTCACCACCTGGCTGTGGAAAAGCAAGGGGAAATTGTCGGGATGGTTACCTCTCGCGATATCATGCTCCTCCAAGGCACCTCGCCCTTTTACCTTTTTCGGGAGATCGTAGCCGAACGCACCTTAAAAGGCCTGCACTCCCTGGCCCACAAGGTGCAGAGGGTGGTTCGCAGCTTGATTGAGGAGGGAGCCAAAGCCGACAATATCACCAAAATGATCACGGTTTTAAACGATCGGATTCTGGAGCGACTGTTGACCTTGCTGATTGAAGAGCTGGGGCCGCCCCCCCTGCCCTTTTGCTGGCTAATGCTGGGTAGCGAGGGTCGCAGCGAGCAGATCTTCAAGGCCGACCAGGACAACGCCCTGATCTACGCTGAGGCCGAAGATCAGGCAAAGATGACTTCCGCCGCAAAATATTTCGAAAATCTGAGCGTCAAGGCCGTCGACAATCTGGTTCAGTGCGGCTATCCCCTCTGTCGTGGCGAGATCATGGCCTCTAACCCCAAATGGCGTAAGTCCACGTTCGAGTGGCAAAAAACCTTTGATGCTTGGATCAGCAAGCCAAAACCCCAAGATGGGCCACGCTCAACCATTTTCTTTGATTTTCGCCCAGGTTACGGCGATTTTTCTTTGGCCGACCAGTTGCGTCAGCACTTGATCAAGAGCATTCCCAACCATGGTCTTTTCCTCTACCTCCTAGCCAAAAATGCCCTGGAGGCCCAACCGCCACTCTCTTTTTTCCGTAACTTTATTGTGGAAAAAAATGGCGAACATCGTAACTCTCTCAATATCAAAGCCAATGGTTTGCTGCCCATTGTCGATTTTGCCCGCCTTTTCGCCTTAAAAAACGGGATTAGGCAGAGCAATACCCTGTCCCGTCTGCAAGTGCTGCACGAAAGGGGGCAGATCAAAACTGAGCTGTACGACGAAACGGTCAAGGCTTATGAGTTTCTCATGCAACTCCGTTTGGTTCACCAGCTCCACCAAACGGAGGAGGGTCGGCAACCGGACAACTATATCAACCCCAGCAACATCTCCGACCTGGAAAAGCAGACGCTCAAGGAATCGTTTGCGGTAGTTAGTCGCCTGCAGCACCAGATCAAGCTTGAATTTCGTTTATCTGAACATTAGGCCAGATCCACTATGCTCAGGAAATTATTGGGTCATTTGGGCCTTGCCCCGCCAGCTCACCCGACCTTTGCCGAGAACTGGCGGTATTTTAAGGAGCTGAGCTTAAACAAGCCCCTTGCCGATTACGAGTTCATTGTCTTCGATACTGAGCTGACCGGGCTTGAGCGCCACGATGAAATCGTCTCCATTGGGGCGGTACGGATTCGCAACTTGCAAATCATGGTGGGGGATACCTTTTATGTTAAGGTTAAGCCGCAAAAAAAACTACCCAAAAAAACTACTTTGATTCATCGGATTACCCCCCAGGAAATCGAAAATGCCCCACCACTTTCGACCGTATTGCCGAAGTTCATCGCTTACTGCGGCAAATCTTTGTTGGTGGGCCACTATATAGGGCTGGATATCGCTTATCTTAACCAGGCTTATCGTCACCACTACGGCGCTCCAGTCTCAAACTTCTGTCTGGACACCATGCGAATGGCCCAGACTTACACCGAGATGCAGTGGCAACTGCATCTCGATCATTTGCAGACCGAGGCATCCGCCTCCTACAGCCTCGCGGCCCTCAATACTCGATATAAATTACCGGAATTCACCCACCACAACGCCTACGAAGATGCCCTACAAACGGCTTATCTTTTTATTTTTCTGGTAAAAAAAATGAAACCCAAAGGGGTGATAAGCCTTCGGGATTTTCTCAAAATTGGCCAAACTTGGCGGATTTTCTTTTAAGGGTTTCTTGAAAATTCAATGCAACAATTCACTGCTGTGTCTCATTTCCACATTTTAGTGTTGACAACTCAGAAACGGGCCAGTATCCAAAAAGTGGACTTTCGCTTTTTCTGTGTTTTTTGCCGGCAAAGCTTGATTGTTTTTAACCCCTAACCCGGGTCCCCTTTGCCTGGAGGGCAATATGTCCACGAGTAATCATGGGGATGAGCCACCGTTTTGTGGCCACTTTACGGTCTTAGGAGAGAGCCCGAGAACATCGAGTCCCCGGGCGATAAGCCCGATCGAATTAGAATGCGAGGACAGGCGCCGGTATGCAACCTGAAGATGTTTCAACCTTTTTTGCCGCCACCCCACCTTTTCATCTTCTCGCCGATCAATCACGGCAAAACCTCATAAGTCAGTTGTCAGAGCAGTTTTACTCCAAAGACGCCGTAATTTTACAACAGGACGTCCATGTCTGTAACGCCCTCATAATAATCAAAAAAGGCACAGTTAAATTATCGGTAAAATCAGCAGACGGGCAAGAGACGATCGTTGGTTATCGTGGAGAGCATGACAACTTTGGTTTTTTGTCGGTTATCAGTGAAGATAAACACGAGACTACCGTTGTCGCGACCGAAGATACCAACTGCTATTTGTTGGGCCGTGAAAAAGTTTTGGAGCTTTTGGGGACAAACCCAGAGTTTACCGCCCATTTTCTTAAAATATACATCACCCAGCGCCAGCACGAAGCTTACTTAAAAAATCAGGACAACAGTGCTTTTTACGGCAGCAATGAGCATTTTTTGTTTGTCACGCAAATTGGGGATATAGCGACGCGAAATGTGGTCACTGCGCCGAGCACAACATCAATTCATGAAGTGTCTTTGAAAATGACCAGCAACCAGGTAGACTCATTGATCGTTACCGACGAAAAAGGTCGCCCGCTGGGCATTATAACCGATAAAGACCTGAGAACCAGGTTTATTGCGCCTGGTCGCGATCCCAAGGCATCGGTTGACAGTATTATGAGCCAACCTTTGATCTGGGTAGATGCCGGAGTTTCCTGTTCTGATGTTATGCTGAAAATGATAGAATACAACATCCGCCATATTCCGGTGTCAAAGTACGGCAAGCTGCAAGGGATGATCACCAATCATGATCTGCTGCTTTTTCAGGGCGCATCTCCGCTCTCTTTTGCCAAAGATGTAGAAAGGCAACAAAGCGTAGAAGGCTTGGCGTCGGTAGCAACAAAAATAAATAAAATTGTAATCCCGCTGGTAAAAGAAGGCTCCAAGGCGAGCAATATCACCAAACTCATCACTGAACTAAACGACAGCATCACTAGAAAAATTTTGACCATCGCCGAACAAAAGTTTGGTCAAATTCCGGTCGCATATTGCTGGATTGCCTACGGCAGTGAGGGCCGGAAAGAACAGTCGCTGAAAACCGACCAAGATAACGCCATCATCTACGCCGACCCGCTATCTTCTGAAGACGATAAGAAGATTAAAAAATATTTCGCCAACTTCGCAACTTTTGTGTGCGACGGCCTGGTCAAATGCGGCTTCGCTTTGTGTCCCGCCAACTTTATGGCCAGCAACCCGAAGTGGTGCCAACCTCTTCGGGTCTGGAAGGGCTATTTCTCCAGGTGGATCAACATTCCGTCAACTGAAGCCACCCTGAGGTCGCTCATATTTTTTGATTTCAGAGGTCTATACGGGGACTGCGGCCTGGCCGACGAGTTGAAAAACCATCTGGCCCTTGCCAGTAAAGGGCAAAAAGATTTTTTTTTCGAGATGGCTTATACCATAACCCAAAATCGGCCGCCGCTGAGCATACTCAACAACATAATCGTGGCAAAAACCGGCGAACATAAAAACAAATTAGACATGAAGCTCCGAGCCATCGCCCCCATGGTGGATATTGCCAGGCTGTTTGCCATAGAAGCCGGAATCGCCGAAACCGCAACACTTGATCGAATAAAGTTGCTCAAAGATAAACACTATATTTTGCAGAATTATGCCAAAGAACTTGAGGACGCTTATGAGTTCGTCGCCTCACTCAGAATTCGCCATCAAACCGCACAAATAACGGCGGGGAAACAGCCGGATAATCACATTCATCTTGATATGCTAAGCGGTTTAGAGAAGAAAACACTTACGGAGTCTTTTCATGTAATATCGAAAATTCAAGATGCCATAACCCGGCGCTACGAACCTATGTTCATGTTGGCGCGGCATTAAGCGCCTCCACCTGGTGTTTTTTACGGGGACCCCTCAGTGGAGGTGCAAATTATCAATGAAAAACAAGGAGGAAACTATGGAAGAAAGCAAGATGGAAAATGCGATGGATCAAGAACCTGTCTTCGACGAACAACACTACCGGAAAAAATTAAAACTTTCGTTTACCCTGCTTTTAGTTTTCACTGTCACTTATTTTCTCGCAGCAATCATTACGACCAGGGAGTTAAAGGACATCGCGGCACTCGAAATAATGGGGATGCCGTTAGCGGTTTATCTTGGCATGCTGGTATTTATCGTGGGTATAGTAGTGACCAGAATTAGTTTAGTTAAAAACCAATAAGCGATGGGAGGGGGCCTTGTGGGCTTTGATAATCCAGTTGCGGTAAGCATTGTTTTGTTCACTATCGCGATTTCATTTTTAATCAGTTATTTGAGTATCAGGTGGACGAGAACCACCACCGATTTTTATGTGGCTAGCGGTAAAATACCGTGGAAACTTAATGGGGCGGCGATGTTTGGCGACTATTGCAGTGCCGCCAGTTTTCTGGGAATTGCCGGAGCCATAGCCCTGAGCGGCGTCGACAAATGGTGGATTGCCATCGGTTTTTTCGGTGCCTGGATAGTTTTATTACTCGTCTTAGCCGGCCCCCTGAAAAGTGCCGGCAAGTTCACCGTAGGTGATGTTTTGGTCGGTAGATTTGGTGGCCGCAGTCTTAAGCTCATCGCCATGGTTGGAACCGTAGTGATTGGCACTCTTTATCTGGTTCCGCAAATAGTTGGCGCCGGTCACCTGTTCAATCTGCTGCTCGGCTGGGATTACATGACAACGGTATTTGTAACCGGCGCTTTTATGGCCATGATGGTCATTATCGGCGGGATGAGAGGAACGACGTACAACCAGGCGCTCCAAGGCTTAATCCTCATTGTCGCCATGTTCGCTCTGGTAATTGTCGCCTCCTCCATCTATTTTGACGGAAACCCTTTAAGGATCATTGCCCAGGCGAAAGAGACGGTTTCAACTACCGAGGCCGTAAAAATCGGCCGGGATCTTTTAGCCACAGCGCCAACCGAAACGGTTGAAGATGCCTTTGCCCTGGCCCAGACCATCAGAGAGATGGCCCCTGAAACCCCAACGGCCATGACTCCCGGAGTGGCAGTCCCGGGGATGTGGAATCAACTTAGTCTGGTTCTCGGTCTGCTGCTGGGAACCGCAGGACTACCTCATGTTCTGATCCGGCTTTATACGGTAAAAGATGCCAGAGCTGCGCAAAAGAGCGTTGAGGTGACCATAATCGGACTTGCAATTTTTTATATCGCCGTGTTATTTGCTGGTCTGGCCGCTATGATGATCCTGTATCCAACTCTTATGGAATTATTAGCCGCCGGAGAAATAGGGGTGGCGACCAACATGGCCGTGCCCTTTTTGGGAATGGAGCTGGGAGGAGAGGTGTTTTTAGGCATCATTGCCGCCGGCGCGATGGCCGCGATGCTCAGCACCTCGGTGGGACTTCTGATCTCAATGACCACCAGCCTGGCCCACGATGTTTATGCCGGTATTATCAAGCCTGAAAGCAGCGACCGGGAAAGAGTTGTTTTTGCCAAAGTGGGAGCGGCCGTTTTTACAGTAATAGCTATTGTCGCATCGATCTGGCTCAGGGAACAAAACGTTGCGGTCTTGGTTGGCATGTGTTTTGGGATTGCAGCCAGCACTTTTGCCCCCATCTTGATTCTCTCCATTTGGTGGAAAGGTTTGACTAAAGAGGGGGCGGTGTCCGGGCTGGTGGTGGGCCTGGTATTTTCTCTGATCTTCACCTTCGCTCGATTTCTTGAAATGTCGTCGGTGTTCGGCATCCCCGTGCTCGTCAACCCGGCGCTATACAGTGTTCCGGTGGCTTTTTTGACCATATTTGTGGTAAGTTACTACACCAGCAATCAAGGGGATGTGGAAAAATTCATGGCCGTGGCTCATCGCAAGGCGTGATGGTTTGGCCGCACTCAATCTCAAATTTTAAATTCGGCATATCCGTAAACGGTGCGTCGGCGGTAAACGGGAACTCTTTGATCATCTTGGTACAGGGTCAAAGAGTTCCCGCCTTGTTTCATGCTCCCCGTCTCGTGATTGGAATCTGAAATTATCATGAAGATTTTTCCACGCTCGCTCTTGAGAGATTACCAGGATTGTTGATCCCGGCATCATAACTTGTTGAACAAAGCTGACTGCGGGCTGGACTCCTCCGCCTTGGCCGCCACCGCGTCACTGACATCCTCCACCCGACGCACGGGACGAGCCGAGAGGCGTTTGCCGATGGCCGTCACCCCTTTAAGTGAAAAATTATCGCAGCGGAAAATTTCCCGGTTACTGCGAGTGTGGGACGAAGCTGTAAAATACACCCGGATATTGATGCCCTCGCCGGTCTTGAAAAAAATAATCTCCGAGCGCCGATGTTCGGCAAACAGGCGGTACTCCCTGTCGATGACAAACTTGGGGGTGACAAAACGCTTGAGATGACTGAAGTTCCGGTTGCCGTCGCGATAAACCAGATTGAAGATCGTCTTTTCAGCCACCCGACCCCACCAGAGCAGGTCGTGACCAATGAAAATCTTGGTCGGGACGTTGATTACTTTGTACCAACCGCTTTTGGCAATCAGCAGAATTTTGTCGTACTCGGAGCAGGCCACGGTGTTTTCCGGGGTGGCCTTGATCTGAACCCCCAAAAAACCACTTTTCCGGTCGTAGCCCAGGCTGAGATTTGCCAGGGCCACCTGACGGGCCTGGACCTCGGCGAAGGCCGTCAGCTCGGTGCGGCGAGGGTATTCTTGACCGTATCGGGCCAACAGATCATCGAGAAAACAAAGGGTGAAGCCGACCATATCTCGAAGGCGGGTTTTCACCTTTTTGATCTGCTGCTCTACGACCTTGATCTCCTTTTTCTTGCGCTCGATATCATAGCGGGAAATGCGCTTGATCTTGATTTCCAGCAGTTTTTCAATATCCTCTTGACTTACCGGCCGAATTAGATCAGCGGCAAAAGGCAGCAAAGCCTCAGCGACCGTGGTGATCACCAGCTCATAACTGGGACATTCCTCAATCTGCTGGTAGAGCCGATGCTCAATGAAAATCCTCTCCAGCAAATGGCCTTGCAGGCGCTCCTTGAGCCGAGTCAGTTCAATTTGTAGCTCTTTTTCCAGGAGACTGCTCAGACGGGCGGTGTTTTCCCGTAAAACTTCGCTTACCGTCAGGATCGCCGGGGTGTTGTCGCGGATTACCGTGAGATTGGGGCTGATGGATATTTCACAGTCGGTAAAGGCATACAAGGCCTTGACGGTCTCCTCGATCTTAAGCCCCCGGGCCAGCTTGATCTCGATCTCCACCTCTTCGGCGGTATAATCATTGATCGAGAGAATTTTGAACTTGCCGGCCCGAGTCGCCTTTTCAATACTTTCAATCAGGCCCTGGGTTGTGGTCCCGTAAGGAATTTCCCGGATGATAATAGTTTGATCATCTTTTTGCGCGATTCGGGCCCGACAGCGCAGGCGGCCATTGCCTTCATTGTAAGCGGAGACATCCAGCAGGCCGCCTTGAAGAAAATCGGGAAAAACGGCAAACTCCTCGCCCTTGAGGATCTTTTTCTGGGCCGTAAGCAACTCACAGAAATTGTGGGGCATGATCTTGGTGGCCATCCCCACCGCAATTCCCTCCACCCCCTGCAGCAGCAAAAGCGGCAGTTTGGCGGGCAGTGCGACCGGTTCCCGCAATCGGCCATCGTAAGAGTCGACAAATTCGGTCAGATCCCGGTTGAACGTACTCTCCCGGGCCAGGGGACTTAAGCGGCACTCGATATAACGGGCGGCCGAGGCCGAATCGCCGGTATAAATGTTGCCAAAATTTCCTTGGCGGTCAATGAGATAACCCTTATTGGCCAGGTTGACCAGGGCGGAGAAAATCGAAGCGTCACCATGAGGGTGAAGCTTCATGGTCTCCCCCACCACATTGGCCACCTTGTGAAAACGACCGTCATCGACACTGTGCAGAGTCTGAAGAATCCGCCGCTGCACCGGCTTGAGCCCATCGGCGACATCGGGAATGGCCCGCTCACGAATTACGTACGAAGTGTAATCAATAAAATTTTCATCAAAAAGCCGATGCAGGCTGCCGTATTGGGTTGCTTTCATCACTACACCAGATGAGACATAATGTAATCGCGACGGGCCGGGGTATTTTTGCCCATATAAAACTCCAGGACTCTGGGGACTTCGCTTAGAGTGTCGATATCCACGGGTTTGAGCCGCATCTGAGGGCCGATGAATTGCTTGAACTCCTTAGGAGAAATTTCGCCTAAGCCTTTGAAACGGGTAATTTCCACCGGCCGCCGGTTCTTGCCCTGACCGGCGAGTTTCTTTTCCGCCTCACTCCGTTGCTTGTCGCTGTAGCAATAGATGGTTTCTTCCTTGTTGCGAACCCTAAAAAGCGGGGTTTCAAGGATATAAATATGGCCGCACTTGACCAGCGATTCAAAATAGCGGAGAAAAAAAGTTAGGATCAGATTGCGGATATGCAGACCATCAACATCGGCGTCGGTGGCGATGATGATCTTATCAAAGCGCAGGCGACCCATTGATTCTTCGATATCCAGGGCCCGCATGATGCTGTACATCTCCTCATTTTTGTAAAGCAGGGTCAGGGGTTGACCGTAGACATTGTAAGGCTTGCCCTTGAGGGAAAAAACCGCCTGAGTCATAGGATCGCGAGCGCTGACAATGGAGCCGGAGGCGGACTGGCCCTCCGTGAGAAAGATCATGTTGCCCTGGCCCGGCGGCGAGGGTTTGCCGGGGGCGGGGTGATACTTGCAATCCTTGAGCTGGGGAATTTTCAGGGATACCTTCCTGGCCTTGGTTTTGGCCTCCCGGCGGATGTGCTGCAACTCCTTACGAACCCGGGCGCTCTGCTGAATTTTGTCGATGATGGTCGTGGCGATATCGGTGTTTTTGTACAAAAAGGCGCTAACCGCCTCCCGCACTATCCCGACAATTTCGCCTCGAATATCGGTATTGCCCAACTTGTTCTTGGTCTGGGACTCAAAAATCGGCTCGCGGATTTTAACCGCCACCGCCCCAACCACCCCGTCCCGCACATCCTCGCCGTCAAATTTTTTGCCGGCAAATTCGTTGACCCCTTTGAGCAGCCCTTCGCGGAAGGCGGAAAGATGGGTGCCCCCCTCGTTGGTGTACGTGCCGTTGACAAAGGAGAAATAACTCTCCCCGTAGTTGTCGGTATGGACCAAGGCCAGTTCGATAATCTGATCGCGGTGATAGATGGGCTTATAAAGCTGGGTGCCGCTGGTTTCGGCCTCCAGCAAATCGAGCAGACCGTTTTCCGAGTAAAAGCTCTCCCCATCCAGATTGAGCCGTAGGCCGGCATTGAGATAAGCGTAGCGTTTGAGACGCTTGCGCACAAAATCCCGGTCAAAGCTATAATCGGGAAACATTGTCGAATCGGGGCAAAACTCCACCAGAGTCCCGTTTTTTTTCTCGGTACTTCCTTGTTCTTCCCGGCGCAAGACCCCGGCGATAAATTCAACCCGGGCAAATACACCGTCCCTAAAAGAGTTCACGACAAAACGGCTGGCAAGTGCGTTGACCGCCTTGGTTCCCACCCCGTTGAGTCCCACCGAGAACTGAAAGGCGTCGGTGTTGTATTTAGCCCCGGTGTTAATCACCGAGACACACTCCACCAACTTACCCAAAGGAATGCCCCGGCCGTAGTCGCGCACCGTTACCGCTCCCTCTTCGGTAATTGCGATATCAATGGCTTTGCCAGCCCCCATGATGAACTCATCCACCCCGTTGTCAATGATTTCCTTAAGCATGATATAAACCCCATCATCGGGATGAGAACCATTACCCAAACGCCCAATGTACATACCCGGTCGCATCCGGATATGCTCCAGTGAGCTTAAGGTTTTAATCTTGCTTTCATCGTATACGGCAGGTGAACTGGACATAAGTAACAAAACCAGGCGAAACAAGTTTGGAAAGTGGTGACGATGGTCATAACGGGCGGTCATCAGCCCAAGAGCGACCGCCTTGTATATCGTGCTTGCCCTCCGCATGCAACGACATTTTTTGTAATTTTTTCGCCAATTAACCGCTCTCCTGAATTTATGATGCTTATTTTTCCCTTGACCGTTTACCATTATTCCCCTAACTTTTTCCGACAGTCTCCCCCAACAGCAGGCGTAAACATCGTTGACCTTGAGGGAGCGGGAGGTGAACCAATACCAATCACCTAAGGCCACCTTGAAAAATTGCTCTTTCGCCCGATTTCCGCGTTATGCTCAAAAAATTATCCTCGGAATATCAACCATATGCCTGCGGTAATTTTTTTTCGCAGGCCTTGCACTCGAACAAAATAGCTGATTTTTCAAGGTAGCCCTAAGAGAGATTTTCACAAAAAGCTCATAACTCAGGAGGATTTCGATGAGCGAAAAACTTAACGCCGAACTGGGCACCGGGGAAGTAATCTGGAATCTGGCAGACCTTTATCAAGGGATCGACGACCCGGCTCTGGCCTCTGACCTGACCACCTGCGAGGAAGAGGCTAAGGCTATCCGGGTCGAATTCGCCGGGGGCCTAGCTGGATTAAACCCCTCACTGTTATTTGAGCTGGTACGGCGTTTGGAAATCATGGCAGCTCAATTTGGCCGAGCTGCCGCCTTTGCCTATCTCAATTTCGCCACCGGCACCAAAGATGCCGCCGCTGGGGCCTTGCTGCAAAAAGTCCGTGAAGCGGGGAGCCGGATTGACAAAGAAGCAGTTTTTTTTGAACTGGAATGGAATCGGCTTGAAGCCACCAGAGCCGAAGAGCTCTTGGCCGCCCCGGAAATCGCGCCCTATCGCCACCACCTGACCAGGCTGCGCCGTTACGCCCCTTATTTGCTCAGCGACGCCGAAGAAGTTCTACTGATTGAAAAAGCCCCCGCTGGCCGGGCCAGTTGGACCATTCTTTTCGACAAAATCATGGGCCACCTGCGTTTCGGCCAATCCGGTCGCAGCGCGGAGGAGGTTTTGAGCGATCTCTATCTCCCGGACCGAGCGTCGCGTCGTCAAGCCGCCACTGCGTTGACCGACGGCCTAAACACTCAACTCTACGCGCTGACTCACACTTTCAACACCCTGCTGGCCGACAAGATGATCGACGATCGTCTGCGCGACTACCCCCACTGGCTCAGCTCGATGAATCTCCATAACGAACTGAGCGACCTCACGGTGCAAACCCTGATCACCACGGTAACTAGTCGTTACGACATTTCCCAGCGCTATTATCAGCTTAAACGGCGCCTGCTGAACCTCGACGAGCTGCGGGATTACGACCGTTACGCCCCCCTGCCCGAGCTATCAACCACCGCCATCAGTTGGCAACAATGCCGAGGGCTGGTAGAGCAGGCATTTAGCGATTTCAGCCCGGAAATGGCCAAAAACGCCGCGCTTTTCTTCGATCGGGGCTGGATTCATGCCCCTCTGCAGGACGGCAAGCGGGGCGGAGCTTTTGCTCATCCGGCGGTCCCCCAGGTTCACCCTTATATCATGGTCAACTATACCGGTAAGCTGCGGGATGTTTCAACGGTGGCCCACGAACTCGGTCACGGCATCCATCAATATCTCGCGGCGGCCCAGGGTTATTATCACAGCTCCACCACTCTGGTCTTGGCTGAAACCGCTTCGGTTTTTGCTGAATTACTACTCTTTCAGCGCCAACTGGCCCTGCTTGACTCCCCGGAATCCCGCCGGGCCTTCACCTGCCAAAAACTGGAATCAATTTTCGCCACCGTTTTTCGTCAAATTGCGATGAACCGTTTCGAGAACCGGGTTCATGAGGCCCGTCGCCAGGAAGGAGAGTTGAGTGCTGAGGCAATTTCCGGCCACTGGCGAGCCACCCAGGAAGAGATGTTTGCCGACAGCGTGCATCTGAGCAGCGATTACGACATCTGGTGGTCCTATATCCCTCATTTCCTCAATACTCCCGGCTACGTTTATTCCTACGCCTTCGGCGAACTTCTGGTTCTGGCTCTTTACCAGTTATATCAGGAAAACCCGCGGGCCTTTGTCCCTAAGTACCTCGACCTACTCCGGGCCGGGGGATCATCTGGTCCTTACCAACTGGTCAAACCCTTCGGAGTCAATCTCGATGATCCCGCCTTCTGGCACGGTGGGCTCAGAGTTATCGACGAAATGCTCCGGGGGGTGGAGTAGGCTTAAAACGAGGAAGCGCTACCGGTTCCCCAAGTAAGGTCGCCGACCCTGGGGCTACCCTCTCACAATTCAAGCTTGCAAAACGTTTAACTTTGCTGTAAACTTACTCGATTTTACAACTACACACATTCCTATCGGGCCTGGTCCGCGCTTTGATGCGGGCCTGCCCGAACATCCCCCTGGTGCCCGAGCTGGCCACCGATGGCTGACAAGGGCGCGCCGCGATCCTTGCCTGCAGCAAGGTGATCAGGCGCGCCGTTGCCGCCGGACGAGACTTATTCGGGTTGGGAAATTGGAATGGAGGATTAACCAAAAATCAGCGCTAAGGAGAAACCATGTCGCACGTAACGATGAAAGAAATGCTTGAAGCCGGTCTTCACTTCGGCCACCAGACCCACCGTTGGAACCCCAAAATGAAGCCTTATATCTTTGGGGCCAGAAACGGGATCTACATCATCAATCTCGATAAAACTTTGCCGCTGTTTAATAAGGCCTGTGATTTCATCGGCTCGGTTGTCGCCAAGGGTGGCAGCATCCTTTTCGTCGGAACCAAACGCCAGGCCCAGCAGATCGTCCGGGAAGAGGCGGGACGCTGCGGGATGCACTACGTCGATCATCGTTGGCTAGGCGGCATGCTTACCAATCATCAAACCATCAAAAAGAGTGTCGAGCGCCTCAAGAACTATACCACCATGCAAGAAGACGGCACTATTAATCTCTACAAGAAAAAAGAGAGCTTGATGATCCAAAAAGAGACCATCAAGCTGGAGCGCAATCTTGGCGGAATCAAAAACATGAAATCTCTGCCCGCCGCCATCTTCGTCGTTGACCCTAAACGAGAAAACATTGCAGTGACCGAGGCCACACGGTTAGGTATTCCGGTGGTAGCCATCGCCGACACCAATTGCGACCCCTCCGATATCGCCTACCTGATTCCCGGGAATGACGATGCCCTCAGATCTATCCAGCTAGTCAGCGCCAAACTGGCCGATGTTATCCTGGCTGGCAAGGAAAGCCACGCCATGGCGCAACAGGCCGCAGCCGACAAGCAACAGGCCGCAGCCGACAAGCAGGAGACCGCAGCCGCGGCTGAAACCGTGGCATAAGAGAGCAACGGCAGCAGTTTGGTTTTATTCTTGTCAAGGGATCTTGGGATCTTGCAAAAAGAAATGGTATTGTAAGGATCGCCGTAACTACCTGTAATTAGGCCGAAAACAGCGAAACAACTTTTCAAAACAAAACAACCATACCCCAACAAAACACGCGACACTTTACAACACTCTTTGAAAGTATCGGCAGAAAACAAACCACAAAAAAGGTGAGGACGTGCAAATTACTTCCCAGATGGTCAAAGAACTTCGCGATAAAACCAACGCGGGGATGATGGATTGCAAAAAGGCTTTGGCCGAAACCGGGGGCGAGTCGGAAAAAGCGATCGACCTGTTAAGGCAAAAAGGGCTGGCGGTTGCCCGTAAACGGGCCAACCGAACCACCAGCGAGGGGATGATTGAAACCTACATTCATGCCGACGGCAAAATCGGAGTCATGGTGGAGGTTGGTTGCGAGACCGACTTCGTAGCCAAAAACAGCGAGTTCCGGATTTTTGCCAAAAACGTTGCCATACATATCGCCGCCGCCAATCCGATAGCGATCAAGCCCGAGGAAGTGCCGAAAGATGTCCTGGAGCGTGAACGTAATATTTTTCGTCAGCAGGGTTTGGATTCCGGCAAACCGGCAAACATCGTGGAAAAGATGCTCGACGGCAAAACAGCTAAATTTTACGCCGAGGTTTGCCTGATGGGGCAAAAGTACGTTAAAAACCCCGATCTTTCCGTGCAGGATTTGCTTAACGAACTGATCGCCAAGTTGGGGGAAAATATTTCCGTCAAGCGTTTCGCCCGTTTTCAAATTGGCGCTTAAAACGTTAAGATGAGTGACTCAACCGTGAAGGGAGACACCCCGGCCGCAGATAAGACGACCATCGTCGGGGGTGGGGTGGGCCTGGAGGTAGTCCCGACAACCACACAAGGAGGCATCTTGGCCGGCAAGAGGCGCTGCCAAAGGGTCCTGCTGAAATTAAGCGGCGAGGCCCTGATGGGCGGACGGACCCACGGGATCAGCCCCAAAGTCCTTGACTTCCTGGCTGAGGAGATTCGCGAAGTTGTCTCTCTTGGCGTCCAGACTAGCCTGGTAATCGGCGCCGGCAACATTTTTCGCGGCATGGCCGGTTCCGCCGTCGGCATAAATCGGACCACCGCCGACAATATGGGAATGCTGGCCACGACCATCAACGCCTTGGCCCTGCATGACGCCCTGGAGCGCCGCGGAGTTCCGGCCCGGGTGCTTTCGGCCATTGCCATGCCGGTTGTCTGTGAAAGTTATTCCCGCCAAAAAGCGCGGCATCATCTACAGAAAGGGCGGGTGGTGATTTTCGCCGCCGGCACCGGCAACCCATACTTCACCACCGATACCGCCGCCATCCTTCGAGCTTTGGAAATCAGGGCTGATCTGGTTTGCAAGGCCACCCGAGTGGACGGGGTTTACGACCAAGATCCTCTGCGCCACCCCGCGGCCGTCCGCTTTGATCGCTTAAGTTTTGCGGAAATACTGACCCGCAGGCTCAAAGTTATGGATTCGACGGCAATTGCGTTGGCCATGGACAACGCCATGCCCATCGTGGTCTTCGATATGAATGTTCCCGGGAATATGGGCAAAGCGGTAAGCGGCGAACAGATCGGTACTTTGATCGGCGTCCCTAGTGTCGTGTCAAGGCTGAGATGACGCATCTCGCTTGCCCTTTTTCACGCCTGCTGCGTTACGACTTGACTCACATAGCCCAGCTATGCTCATCAAGCCGTGCCTGGCAGGCGTAAAAAATGACGGCGCGATATTACGACATCTCAGCCTTGACACGACCCTAGATAACTCTGCGTAATCTGCGGATCAATAATGCAATTCTTTTTGTCCGAAAGCTCTAATGTTCTCGAAATTATCAAGCTCACTCTTTGAAGGTGATCGTTATGGATGAAGTAATTCTCGCAATGTCCGAGAAGATGGAGAAGAGTATTGAGGCCTATCGCCACGGACTAACCAGAGTTCGCACCGGCCGGGCTTCGCTGAGCCTGCTCGATGGTATCAAGGTGGAAGCATACGGAAGTTCCATGCCCTTAAACCAGGTGGCCACTCTGACCATCCCGGAAAGCCGAATGATTGTCATTCAACCTTGGGACACCCAACAGTTGAGCGCTATCGAGAAGGCTATTCATGCCTCCGATATCGGTTTAAACCCCAGCGGTGACGGTAAAGTGATTCGCCTGGTGATTCCCCAGTTCACTGAAGAGCGCCGCAAGGAAATGGTTAAGCAAGTCAAAAAGATCAGCGAGGAATATCGGGTGGCGGTGCGCAACTCTCGCCGCGAAGCCATTGACACCCTCAAAAGCCTGAAAAACGCCAAGCAACTGCCCGAAGATGATTTTTTTCGTCTCCAGGATGACGCCCAGCAGGAAACCGACCGTTTTATTGAGCAAATCGATCGAATCATGGCCGAGAAAGAAAAAGAAATGATGGCGGTTTGATGACTCAGGGCGCAGCCGATCACCGTACCACTGCTGGTGACCGCGAACCGATTTTGGACCCCGCGACCCTACCTCGCCATGTCGCGATCATCATGGACGGCAACGGTCGCTGGGCATTGCAACAGGGCAAACCCCGAATCATCGGGCATCAAGCCGGGGTGCAAACTGTCCAGGAGGTGGTGCGTTGCGCCCGCGAACTAGGCCTTGAGGCCATAACCCTCTACGCTTTTTCCACCGAAAACTGGCGACGACCCGGTCCTGAGGTGGAGGGCCTAATGGTCCTGTTGCAGACCTATCTTAAAAACCATTTGGACCAGATGATCCAAAACCAGGTGCGTCTCCGAGCCTGTGGCCGGATCGATCTGCTGCCGGCCAAGACCCGCCAGATACTTAAAGATATCATCAGTCAAACGGCTGATAACGGCGGTCTGATTCTAAATCTGGCCTTAAGCTACGGTGGCCGCGACGAGCTGATTCGCGCGGTGCGCAAATTGGCCGATAAAATTGCCACCGGTGTGTTAAGTCCCGCGGAGATTGACGAGAACAGCCTGGCGGCGGAACTGGACAGCGTCGGTCTGCCCGATCCCGACCTGCTGATCCGCACCGGCGGCGAGGCTCGTTTAAGCAATTTCTTGCCTTGGCAACTCTCCTACAGCGAGTTGTATTTCACTAAAACCCTATGGCCCGATTTTGGCCGCAGCCATTTTCTGGCGGCCCTCGCCGATTTTCAGCATCGTCAACGGCGTTTCGGCAAAACTGGTGAACAGACAATGACCAGGGCTAAGGGCTGAATGCGCCCTTAGTAGCGCCTGAATGGAAACTCGAAAAATCACGATATGCAACGACTGTTGACCGGCATAATCCTTGGTGGGGCCTGGCTGTTGCTGCTGCTCTACGGCCCCCCCGGCTTGTTCTGGCTGGTGATCTGCATGTTGGCCCTGCTCGCTCTGCGGGAATACAGCGCAATGCTGCTGACCGCAGATGGCGAGCCCCCATTGCGTCCCCTCTTGGTTATGCTGGGGTTGTTGCCGGTGCTGGCCGCCGGCGCTGATAACCCCCCTGAGCTGATCCTCGCCGCCCTGGTTGTTGGTCTTTGCGCCTTGGCTCTGCTGGCCATTATTTGCTACAAACGCCTTAAAAGGCCGCTGTTTTTTCTGCTGAGCGGGAGTTTCGGGATTTTCTACCTCGGACTGCTGCCGGCCCACTTTCCTCTGCTCATGGCCATGGAGCAAGGTCGCGACTGGTTGATTATCGCATCGTTGGTCGCGGTTGCCGTCGACAGTGGGTCCTTTTATGCCGGAACCCGACTGGGACGCCATAAACTTTGCCCCACCTTAAGTCCCGGCAAAACCGTGGAAGGATTGATCGGGGGAGTAAGCGCCGCCTTGGTGGTGGTGGGCCTGACCGTTTGGTTGTTTTTCCCTACTATCAACCTGTTGACGGCACTGTTTTTTGTCTTTATCCTTGCGCTGGTCGGCGTGTTTGGGGATCTGCTTGAATCTTTGCTCAAACGTGGAGCCATGGTCAAGGATTCCGGGTCAATATTGCCGGGCCACGGTGGACTCCTGGATCGTATCGACTCTTTGGCGCTGATAGTCCCGTTACTTTACTACCTGCTGTTATTGAAAAATCTTGCAAAACACCACATAGTCTGGTTTGCTTAAGGGGTTATCATCGTCGACGACAGCTTTGCCTACTTCGGCAACTATTCATGTTATTCCCGTTGAGCATATCATGGCCAAAAACATTTCCCTGCTTGGCTCCACCGGCTCCATTGGCCGTAACGTTCTGAAAGTGGTCCGCCAATATCCCGACCGTTTTCGGGTGGTGGGGCTTGCGGCGGGCAACAATATCCAGCTGCTCAAGGAACAGATCGAAGCTTTTCACCCCCTGCTGGTCTCGATCGCCGACGAAACCAGAGCCGGAGATTTAATCCAGAGCCTATCACCGGGTTGGGCCCGGCGAATAGTGATCGGTCGGACCGGCAACCAAGAGGTGGCCCGCCTACAAGAAGCCGATCAGGTGGTTTCGGCTATCGTTGGCGCCGCCGGTCTGACTCCCACCATGGCCGCCATCGAGGCCGGCAAAGATGTGGCTCTGGCTAACAAGGAAACCCTGGTCATGGCCGGTGAGCTCGTGATGAACGCGGTAGCCCGTCATCGCGTGCAAATGCTGCCCATCGACAGCGAACATAACGCCATCGCCCAGGCTTTGGGGGCCGGCCGCCACCAAGACATTCACCGCCTGATCCTCACCGCCTCGGGCGGCCCTTTCCTAAAAAAAACCGCGCGCGAGCTTTGGGATGTAACCCCGGAGCAGGCCCTGAAACATCCCAACTGGTCCATGGGCCGTAAAATTTCCATTGATTCCGCCACCTTGATGAACAAGGGACTGGAGGTCATCGAGGCCCAGTGGCTGTTTGGCATCCCGGTTGAACAGATCGAAGTCCTGATCCACCCTCAGAGTATCGTCCATTCCATGGTGGAATATATCGACGGCTCGGTGATGGCCCAGTTGGGCATTCCCGATATGCGAATTCCCATCGTCTATGCCTTGTCCTACCCCGAACGTTTGCCTCTCGGTTTACCCCGGCTTAATCTCATGAAGACTGGCGACTTTAATTTTTCTCTTCCGGACTTCACCCGTTTTCCGGCCTTGACGCTGGCTTACAAAGCCGGCAAGCGGGGAGGAACCATGCCGGCGGTACTCAATGCTGCCAACGAGGTGGCGGTGGAGGCCTTTCTCGCCCGCAAAATCCGCTTTCCAGAAATATCCCTGGTGGTGGCCGAGACCGTAAACCGGGTCGAACACCAACCGGCCGACAAAATCACCACCATCCTGGCCGTCGATCTAACCGCCAGAATGCTGGCCGAGTCAGTGATCGAGACATTGATGATTAAAACCAACCAAAAAACCAAGAAGGTTAAAATATGAGTTCAATCGTCTCTTTTATCATCGTTTTAGGAGTTTTGATTTTTGTCCATGAACTCGGGCATTTCATGGTTGCCAAACTATTCAAAGTCAAGGTTTTGACATTCTCCCTGGGGTTTGGTCCCAAACTGATTGCGCGCACGGTGGGGGAAACCGAGTACCGGATCAGCGCTTTTCCCTTGGGAGGCTATGTGAGCATGCACGGAGAAAACCCCGCTGAGGAAATGCCCACCGCAGATCAGGCGCGTTCCTTTACCGCCAAACCAGTCTGGCAGCGTTTTTTAATCGTCGCCGCCGGACCATTTTTCAACCTGGCGTTTGCGGTTCTCCTCTTTTTTATGGTCTATGCCACAATCGGCCTGCCCCAACTGATACCGGGAACCACAATTGGCGAGATTGCAGCGGATTCTCCCGCGGCTTTAGCCGGACTGCAAAAAGACGACAGCATCATCGCGATCAACGGGATTGCCACCTCAGAGTGGGAGGAGGTTTCCTTGCTAATTCGCGACAGCGCAGGCCAGCCAGTGAAACTGGATATCCGCCGCGACGGCGAGGTCTTCAGCGCTATCGTCACCCCGGTCAAGCAGGAGGTCAAAAACATCTTCGGCGAGGTGGTGGGCCAACGCTACATGCTGGGAATAACCCGCAGCGCCGAAGTGGAGTATCAGTCCATCTCCCCGGCAAGAGCCCTGAGCGCCGGCCTCGAACAGACCTGGAATCTGACTTGGCTGACCTTGGTCGCCATCGGCAAAATGTTGCAACAGATCATCCCGGCCTCGGAGTTAGGTGGACCAATCCTGATTGCCCAACTGGCGGGCCAGCAGATCGCGGTGGGCTGGGTCAGCTTTGTTTTCTTTATCGCTTTAATCAGCATCAACCTCGGCATTCTCAACCTGCTGCCGATCCCGGTGCTGGACGGTGGTCATCTGGTCTTTTTCACGGTGGAGGCCATTACCGGTCGGCCGGTAAGCATCAAGGTGCGGGAAGTTGCCCAGCAAGTCGGGATTATTCTGCTGCTCGCCCTGATGTTATTCGTTTTTTACAACGATATTATGCGATTAATTAATGGTTAGCAAAACGCCTGGTTACGCTGACAAGCCCCCGAAAAACCAGCTCGGCGCCGATGCTTCTACCGATAACCCCCCAAAAAACCAGATCGGCGCCTATTTCCCCACTGACACCCCCACAAAAAACACGGCCAGCGCCGATTCTCCTCTGATACTGGCCCTGGAAACTTCCGGGGTCTGGGGCAGTGTGGCCCTGCTGGATAACCACGGCTGTCGGGCCGAATACTCTTTGAAGTCCAGTCGGACCCACTCCCGACGTCTGCTTGACGCGGTGGGAAAAATCATGGCCGCCAGCGAAACCGCTTGGTCGCAACTGGATGCCATCACCGTAGCCCTGGGGCCAGGCAGTTTCACCGGCCTGCGCATCGGTTTGAGCAGCGCCAAAGGCCTGGCCCTGGCGACCGGCAAACCCCTGATCGGGGTCAGCTCGCTCGACGGCCTGGCGGTGCAGTGCGTCCATCAGTCCCTGCCGATCTGCGCCCTGATCGACGCCCGCAAACAAGAGGTCTTCGCCGCTTTCTACCAGACGACATCCCCGCAAAATGAAGCGCAAGATGAAAGGGACGACTGCGCGGCATTCAAAGCAACAGACGACAGATTAACCGACGGTAGATCAACCATGATCTTAGCAACGGGAGGCCCACCAGCGGAAAGACCAGTAACGGGAGACCCACCAACGGAGGGAAAAAGTCGTGACGGATTAAAACGCACCAGCGAATTTTTAGCCCTGACCCCCGATGCCTTGAGCGCCCTAATCAAAAAACGTCAAAAACCCACTCTGCTGCTGGGCAGCGGAGCCGATCTTTATCGCCGTTTGCTCCAGGATCAACTGGGGAAACTGGCGATATTTGCCCCGCCTCAGCTCCATTTCGCCCGGGCCGCCGCCATCGGCCTGCTGGCTCAGGAACAATACCAACGCGGTGAATTCCCAGACCCCGCCCGGATTACCCCCATTTACGTCCGTCCTTCCGACGTTGTTCTTCCCTAGAATAACTGTTAAATTATGGCAGCCTCCATTGGTAAGTCACCCAAAAATAAATGTTGACAACGCAAAAAAAACACCTAGAAAGGGCAAAGGGCGACAATACAATATTTGGAGAGCAAAACTGTTCGGCAAAACCAAAGGAAGAGTTATTGTGTGGAAGGGAGGATTGCAGTTGGCGGTGGCTGAGTCAGGACTTCAGTCGCCAAGGGGCTGGCCTGGGGGTGGTTTGGGGGTGGTTTACGCCAAGGTCAGCCATGATGACGCAACCGCGAGCTACCAGGTGATCAAATCGCATCTGTAGTATCGGTTTTAGCGTGAGGATGCAGAGGAAGATGCAAACAGGTTTGAATCCACAGGGGAAGAATGGGATTCCGCGCTCCTCATTCCCCTTGGCCTTTGCCGCCGAGGGTGAAACCGTGAAGATCGTGCTGATTCGGGGCAGATCACTGCGAGAACGCCTGCTGGGCCTGGGGATTCACCTTGACAACAAGGTCATGATCGTGCGCAAGCAGGACGGCGGGGCGATACTGCTTGCGCACGACCATGACCGGATTATCCTGGGCAGCGGAATGGCCCACAAAATTAACGTAATCAGGTGCTAAAAATGGAAAAGACATTGGCCGATTTTGTGGTCGGGGAGATGGGGCAGGTGATCGGCTTCAATAGGGGCGCCTCCCACTACCGGCAAAAACTGCTGGCGATGGGGCTGATCAAGGGAACCGGATTCCAGGTCGCCCGAGTGGCGCCCCTGGGCGATCCGGTGGAGATCAAGGTGCGGGGTTTCAGCCTCACCTTGCGCAAGGAAGAGGCCAAAGTGCTGCAAGTCAAGGAAGTGCCGCAATGAAAGACAAAATGATGATCATCGGGGTAGTCGGCAACCCCAACTGTGGGAAAACCACGTTATTCAACAGCCTGACCGGGGCCAAACAGCGGGTGGGTAATTGGCCTGGGGTAACGGTGGATCAAAAAATCGGGAACTACCGCTTCGGGGAAATGATGGTGGAGGTGGTTGACACCCCCGGCATCTATTCCCTCTCCGCCACTTCCCTGGACGAGAAAATTGCCCGCGATTTTGTTCTCTCCCAGGAGGCCGATCTCATCGTCAATATCGTCGATGCCTCCAACATCGAACGTAACCTCTACCTCACCAGCCAGCTCCTGGAAATGCGGGTTCCCATGGTCATCGCCCTGAACATGATGGACATGGCCAAACAACGACAACTGACCATCGATGTCCAGGGCCTGGCCCAACGCCTGGGATGCCCGGTCATCCCGATTACCGCCGCAAAAAACAAGGGGATAAAGGAGCTTAAGGAGGCAATTTTCCGTGCCGACCGCGGGATCAGCCTGCCGGTCGCCGAGATCATCTATCCCGCCCCGGTGCAAGAGGCAAGATCAAGCCTGGCGCGGGAACTCACGAAGATCGACCCCAGCAAAAAAACCGATCCCCACTGGCTTGCCTTGAAGCTACTCGAAGGGGATGAGTTGGCCCAGGCGGCGGTCGACAAGAAAATCATGACCCAAGTCGCCGCCGCCCAAGAACAAATTGAACGACGGGAAGATGAGGAAGTCGATATTGTCATTGCCTCGGCCAGGTATGGGTTTATCTCCTGGCTGACCAAAGACCTGGTCAAAAAACGGGGTCAGATCAACGTCACGCTGTCCGACCGGATCGACAACATCGTGCTGAACCGGTTTTTCGGAATCCCGTTGTTTCTGCTGGTGATGTATCTGATGTTCATGTTCACCATCAATCTCGGCGGGGCCTTCATCGACTTTTTTGATCAATTTTTCGGGACCATTTTCGTTGACGGCTTTGCGGCGTTGCTGGCCGTGGTCCATACCCCGGAATGGCTGATCGTCGTCCTGGCCGGCGGCATCGGCGGCGGCATCCAGACCATAGCGACCTTTATTCCGCCCATCGGCTTCATGTTTATTTTTCTCTCTATACTTGAAGACTCGGGATACATGGCCCGGGCCGCTTTCGTCATGGACCGTTTCATGCGCTTTATCGGCTTGCCGGGCAAAGCCTTCGTGCCGATGCTGGTCGGTTTTGGGTGTAATGTGCCGGCGATCATGGCGACCAGGACCCTGGATAATGAGCGTGACCGAACCCTGACGGTCATGATGAACCCCTTCATGTCCTGTGGGGCCCGGTTGCCGGTCTACGCACTTTTTGCCGCGGCCTTTTTCCCGGTCGGCGGCCAAAACCTGGTTTTCCTGCTCTACCTCATCGGAATCGGCTTTGCGGTTCTCACCGGGCTGGTCCTCAAAAACACCCTGCTCAAAGGGAAATCCACCCCTTTTGTCATGGAGCTGCCCAACTACCAGATGCCCACCGCCCACACGGTGCTTCTCAGGGCCTATGACCGGCTCAAGACCTTCATGTTTCGGGCGGGCAAGATTCTGATTCCGGTAATCGTCGTCCTCTCCTTTATGAACTCCCTTGGAACCGACGGCAGTTTTGGCAATGAGAATACCGACAAGTCGGCGCTCTCTTCGGTGAGCAAGGTGATCACCCCGGCGTTTAAACCCATGGGGGTAAGCGAAGAAAACTGGCCGGCCACCGTTGGGATCTTCACCGGACTTTTTGCCAAGGAAGCGGTGGTCGGCACCCTAAACGCGCTTTATGCCGGAATCGACCGCCAAGCGGAAGTCGGCCTGGAAGCCCAGGAAGAACCTTTTAGCCTCTTTGCCGGAATCGCTGCCGCCTTTGCCAGTATTCCGGAAAACCTGTTGGGGGTGTTTGAGACCCTGACCGATCCCTTGGGCATCTCTTTAGGCGATATCGGCGATGCCACTTTGGCCGCGGAAGAACAGGGGGTCGATGCGGCCATCTTCGGCTCAATGGCCACCCTTTTTGCCAGCCAGAGCGCGGCCTTTGCCTACCTGCTCTTCGTGCTCCTCTATTTTCCTTGTGTCGCGGCGATTGCCGCGGTTTACCGCGAGACCAACCTTGCCTGGACCGCCTTTGCCGGGTTCTGGACTACCTTTATGGCCTATCTGGCCGCGACTCTCTACTATCAGACGGTCAATTTCGCCGCCAATCCGAGCTATGCTTTGACCGTTATCGGCGCCGGTCTGGGCACCTTTATCGCCGTGGTCGCCGGCCTGGCCCTGTTGGGCCGAGTTCGGGCCCAAACCCGGTCGATCAGGATCGGGGAACCAGTTCCGGTTCCAAGCGAAATGAGATAGAAAATCAGTTCCGTCTTTACAAGAACGCTCAGTGATTGTACACTATCGTCGCCGAGACCCAAAGGATACAAGAAAGTGGGCGCATCTCGCCCACTTTCTTGTGATAACGGGGGTTATAATGGATCTGATTCAGGTGAAACACTACCTGCGAGAGCGCCGGGTTGCCTCCCTGCAGGAAATCGCCCTTCACTTCAAGGTGGAGGTCGATACGGTTAAACCGCTACTTGAGATCTGGGTGAACAAAGGTAAGGCGAGGCGCCATGCTGACGGAGTCGAAACTGCCTGTTCAGGGTGTTGCCGCTGTGATCCTGCGTCACTCGTGGCCTATGAGTGGCTGGGAAAGTGAATCGGATGCCACCATCCGGGCCGGTGATCAACTCGCCTGATGCCCTCCAGTCGCGGCGGGCACTGCTGGCCTTGTGGCCTCATCTGGGTTTAATCCATCACCTGCCCGGCCGCGAATGCGGGTGAGACTTCGACCGGGGGTGGCGGCATTGCGGGCCTTGCGCTTTGTGGAAGATATGGGGGCAGGCGCTGCGCAGGCGCTGCGTTGGAATCGCACCTGCGACAATTGCCCGGGATGCGCTCCGTTCAGACTAGTCCTCTCACCGGCTCAATACTGCTTGAATACGACCCCGAAATTATGCCGTTTACGCTGGTGGATGCTTTTTTCGCAGCCCCAGCGTTGATCGAGCCGGTGAGTTGTTGAATCGCCTGCTCTCCACCAATCTCAAAGCTAAAGGAGAGACGCAATGAACGATGTAACGGAAAAAATTTTATTGTTCCTGGGCGGAGCCGCCATGGGCTCCCTAGCGTTTATCGCCCTATCGAAAAAAGACCCGGCGGATCTGCGTCCCGCCTTGGTGGGTTTAACTGCCGGAGCTCTGGAACTGCGCGACAAGGCGGCAGGCATCCTCCAGCGGACCCAGGAGGACGTGAGCGATTTTTTCGCCGAGGTCGAGCACGCGCGGGCGACCAAGGCCGAGGGGCGGGATGTCGAGGCCGAGACTGCAACGAGTACAGCCGCCAAAGCTGATACTGACCCTAAAGTCGCCACCGCCCAAAAAACCGGCGGCAAAAAATAGGCCTCACCGTTCCATCTTTCAGCCGTCAACGCTACTTCAAGGGAGAAACAGTGGTAATCACCATCGTTCATGAGCTGCCCGGGCGAATGCGACTCCGCGCTACCCGTCGGGAGGCCGCTGCTCTGTCTCGGGGCATGGCCGTCGGCTCATCCCCCGGCGTGTTTGACGTCCTTTTTTCACCTATGGCCGCGAGTTTGTTGGTGCGCTACGATCCGGGGGTGATTAATCGTAACGATTTGCTGCTGACCCTTGATACGGTCGTGACTCGGGGACAAACCGGCCAGGAAGGAAGCCAAGAGGGAGGCGGTCTGCTCGCTATTCCGGACAAGTCGCCACCATCAGAGACACCCCCCGGCATGACGGAAATCATGGCTACTCTGGCCTTGCAACCTTTCCTGCCTTCGGGCCTGAATCGGGTATTAGCCATCAAGCGAGCCTGGCCCAGGTTGCGTAGGGGTCTGGGTAACTTATGGCATCGCATTTTGGACGTGAATGTGCTGAATGCGGCGGCCATTGCTATCTGCATCATCCTCAGAGATTTTCGCAGTCTCACCGCGATCACGATACTCCTTGCTATCGGCGAATCGCTCGAACACTGGACCAAAAAACGCTCGGCGGAAGATCTGGCCGATTCCCTGGCCCGCCATGCGATCAAAGCCCGCGTGCGCCAAGGCAAGCAAGAAAAGCTGGTGGACGCCACCGCCCTGCGGGTCGGCGACATGGTCGTTGTCCGCCAAGGCAATTTCATTCCCGCCGATGGTGTGGTTAAGCAAGGAGAAGGCATGGTCGACCAAAGCCTGATGACCGGCGAGGCCAAGTTTCAAGAAAAACGCCCCGGTAAGGCCGTATTTGCCGGCTCAGTACTAGAAGAAGGCGAGCTGCTCATTCAGGCCACCGAGGATGGGGACAAAACCGTTTGGCGTCGCACCCTGTTGCTGCTTGAAGATGCTGATCAACGCAAGGCGGGAATCCAGAGTCAGGCCGAACGTCTGGCCGGGCGCCTAGCCCCTTTCTCTTTGGGCCTGGCCCTTTTGGTTTTCCTGATTACCCGTGATCTGCGTCGAACCGCGGCAGTTCTGCTGGTAGACTACTCTTGCGCCATCAAGTTGGCCACCCCGCTGGCCGTGCTGTCTGCCATGCGCCAGGCGACCTCCCTGGGCGCAATGGTGCGTGGAGGTCGTCATCTTGAGGACTTGGCCAAGGCCGACGTGTTTATCTTCGACAAAACCGGAACTCTGACCATGGCCACTCCTTCGGTGCATGATATTGTTCCCTGCAACGGTTGGACTCGCCACCAGGCCTTGCGCTTGGCCGCCTGTCTGGAGGAACACTTCCCCCATCCGGTGGCTAAAGCCGTAGTGCATCAGGCCGATATCGAGGGATTGGAACATGAGGAACACCACCTCGCCGCGGAATACGTAACCGCCCACGGGGTAGCAAGCTGCCTTGAGGGACATCGTATCTTGCTTGGTAGTCGGCATTTTATAGAAGATGACGAAAATATAGATATTTCCCCGCTTCAGTCCCATACCCAGCGCTGGGAAGATCTGGGACAAACCATTATTTACCTAACGGTAGGGGGTAAACTGGTCGCCGGCTTTGCCTTGGAAGACCCCCCCCGCCCCGAAGCGGCTCAGGTGATTTCCACCCTCCGCGGCATGGGGGTGCGGCGAGTTATCATTCTTACCGGCGACTTAGACGGGATGGCGGCCCGCAGCGCCGAGGAGCTCGGGGTAACTGAATGGATGGCCCAGGCTCTGCCCGATGATAAGGTTAATTATATCAAAAGTCTCAAGGAGGCTGGCCATATAACGGTCATGGTGGGAGATGGGCTCAATGATGCCGCGGCTATTGCTGAAGCATCGGTAGGTTGCTGCATGCATAAAGGGGCTGACATGGCCCGTGACATTGCCGATATCGTGCTGACCAGCAACAACCTCATGGCCCTGCCCACCCTGCGCGCTCTGGCCGCCGCATCCCTCTCCCGAATTCGTTACAACTTCGCCTTCATCGTCGGGGTCAACTCAATTTTGCTGGCAGGCGCCCTTGTGGGTGTCTCATCGCCGGCCCTTGGGGCACTGCTCCACAATTCGGCGACTATTGCCGCGGCGATCAACGCCATTCGTCCCTATACTCTACCTCAATCTCTGGCGCCCGCCACAGGAGGCAAATAATGGTCATCACCCACGCAATCCCCGGACGCATCCGTCTGCGCTACCCAGAACCTCTGGCACCCCCGGCCCTTGAGGAGTTAATCCGAAAGATCAAAAGCATTGTTCCGTTCGCCGTACTGCAGTACACCCCGCAAACCGGCAGCATATTAATTCTTTTCGGGGAAAAGGAAAAAAACACCGCGATCCTGGCCCTTTTTGCTGACGCCGACCAAGCAACAAGTCATCAAGCCAGGCAGCCGCCAAAAAATGTTAAGACCAGCCATTGCCAACCACTCTTGCGCTGGCCACCGATGAGCTGGATTAAACGTGGGATGATAGTCTCCCTGTTAGCTGCTCTAGCCTTACTTGCCCAGGGGCGAGAACACGGCCACGGCATGATGGGCACCATTTTCCTGGGTTTACTCAGTCGTCATCTCTGGGTGTATCGTCACCGAATCTGAAGATACCGGGTAACTGCTCAGGAGTGCTCCATCTTGTCCCATTTTGGCCTTCTTAAATAGCACAAGTATGCTTCGAGGTTCCAAATGAACCAAGATGGAGCACTCCTGAACAGTTACGGGACATGGTTAAGCCAATTTGGTGGCCTCACCTAAATAGTTATGATACTGGTAGGTTAAAAGCATGAATATCTTGCTGACAGGGACCACCGGATTTATCGGAAGCGCCTTGATTCCTCACCTGTTGGCCGCGGGTCACCAACTCAAGGTGCTGGTTCGTAATCCGCAAAAAGCTGCGATTTTACCCCGGGAAGTTGGAATCGTCATGGGTGATCCCACCCAACCTGGCCCCTGGCGGCAAGAGGTAGCCGCCGCCCAGGCAATCATCAATCTCACCGGGGCCAGCATCTTGACCCGCTGGAGTCCCGCAGCCAAACAAAGCATCCAGACCAGCCGGATTATTGCCACCCGTCTCCTGGTGGATGCCATGTTATCCGCCACCGGCAGCGGCCCCAAAACTCTGATTAATGCCAGTGCCGCCGGTTACTACGGCTTAAAAGACGATACCGACAAAGAGGAAGATGCCGAGGCCGGGGATGATTTTCTCGCCCAGGTTTGTGTTAACTGGGAGCGCGAGGCCTTTAAGGCCAAGCAACACGGCCACCGGGTGGTTACAACTCGACTGGGGGTGGTGTTGGGCCGAGGCGGCGGGGCCCTGGCCAAGATGCTCCCGGCTTTCCGTTGGGGACTGGGGGGACGAATCGGGTCGGGACGTCAACCATTTCCCTGGATTCACCTCGATGATTTGACGGCGATTTTTGCCTTTTTGCTCAAACATCCAGAAATTGCCGGGCCGGTAAACTGTGCGGCCCCCCAGGCCATCAACAACAAAGAGTTTACTCTAGCCATGGGCCAGGCCCTGCGCCGTCCCACCGTGTTGCCCGTGCCGGACTTTATCCTGCGCCTGCTCTTGGGTGAAATGAGCACCGTCTTGTTGAACGGGGTCAATATAATCCCGGCAGTCCTGAAAAAACATGGTTTTATTTTTACCTTTCCCCGGATAGATCAGGCTTTGGATCACCTGATGACCGCTTCCCGATTCATGGTAGAAAAATAAGCCATGAGCCAACTCTTTGCCCGCCGTGGTGTTTGCCGATGGCTTTTCCTCGGCCATAACGCCCTTTCGGTCTTAACTCGACCGCTCTTCCTGACCGTCTGTCTGTCGCTCCCCGCTGCCACCACCTATGCGGTCGAGCCAGTCGATGCTGCTGTTGCTCTCCCCTCCCCTCCCCGCTTTTCTGCCGCGGTTACTCAGTCCTACGACTGGGACCATTGGAATGTTGTAGGTTCCATCCGGGAGCACCGCGTCCAAGGCTACGAATCTTTACTAGAAATCGCCCGGGACTACGGGCTGGGCTATCACGAAATCGTCCGGGCCAACCCCGATCTTGATCCTTTTTTGCCCGGCGCAGGGGTCAAAGCGCTGATTCCCACCGCCAGGGTCTTGCCCGTGGTTCCGTTTGATCAGGGGATCGTGATTAACCTGGCGGAAAAAAGACTCTATTATTTCCACCGGCAAAACGAGAAGCGGTTGGTTGTCTCTTTTCCGGTAGGGATTGGCACGACTGACGCCAATACCCCGACGGGGGATTTCACCATTACCACCAAACTGGTCAATCCCAGTTGGACCGTCCCGCCGTCTATCAGGGAAAAACGACCATATCTGCCGGCGGTGATCCCTCCCGGACCGGAAAATCCCATGGGCTCCCACGCCTTACAGCTTTCCCGCAGTAGTTACTTTATCCACGGCACTCACCGTCCATGGTCCATCGGTCGCCGGGCTACCCACGGCTGCGTCCGCATGTATCCCGAAGACATTCCGATACTTTTTGCCATGACTCCACCGAACACGCCGGTGCGGATTGTTCATCAGGCGATAAAAATAGGCTGGCGGGAAGGAGCCATCTATATCGAGGTCCATCATGACAAAATGGATGATCATGATGGTCGGCGGTGGCATGACTACCGGGCAGAGGCCGAAAAAATCCTGCAGGAAAAAGGCTTGGAACAAAAAATCGATGAGCAAAAACTGGCGGAGGCAATTCGCCGGGGACAAGGAATGGCGGTGCCGATTGGTCAGATGAAACAAAAACCAAACCCCGGTGAATAAGGAGGGGCCCGGCCTTCAGCCTTTCAAAGCCGCACCCAAACCCTGTATGGGCAAACTTTGAACCATTTCAAAGCGATCAAGCGGTCCCCGACTTACCGCCAATTGAAAACAAAGCCACTTATCTAAAGTTCTTTATAGGCCCCGATTTTTTTAATAAAAATAGCGCGAAAAGCTTTTCAGGAAAAAAGAACGTGCATTCCCGCCAGTAAACTTGCGACAAGAAACATGCCTACGTGATTATTGCGCGCCGGGGAAAAACGTTTCTTTTTCCAAAGCACAACACCCCAGACAAAAGCAGGGACCATCAACAAGAAGGCGCCGATTCCAAACCATTCGGTAATGCCAAGCGGTTTCTCACTGTAAAAGAAACCTATCCAACCGTGAACGACACATAGCACTGCAACGGCAAATCCCATTGAGCTATGGGCGGCCCGCAGCCATCGAATGAGAGAGTTTTGAACCAGCCTGCCTGGCGGCCGTCGACTTGGCCCACGTACTCGTCGCCCCGATGGCCGTCGAACAAGATAGAGCGCGACGTCCTAAGGAAAAGCGGCCGCACACTTTAGTACTTTGTCGAGAAGTCACCGCCGGGCACGTGATGATAACGGGCACGATCGTCCCGCCTCTTGTCCCTGCCCCCTGCCCAAGCAGGGTTTTCCCGAGTCTCCGTAAAGGGCTGTTACGCCCGGCGAAAAGAGCCGCGGTCTCTGACTGACTTCGGATAACGCGCGGCTTGCGCTGAAGACCAATGCTGCCCCCGTGGGCGTACCCGGGAAAGTTACGGAACTGACGACCGACCACTGAAAGAACAGTGGTCGAAAATTCATTGCCTGGCTACGGTTCGGTAACCTTACGGTGAAACGCCCCGCGCGAAGCCGCGTGCGGAGCGTTGTGATTGGGGAAAAAACACCGGCTGCCCGACTGACTTGGTTATTTCACGATTTCTAAGTAATATGCGTCTACGTATGTTCTGTCCCCATTCCTGTCCACTTCACCAACAATCCTTATTTTAGTTTTGGGTGTGACAACTGCGCCCCTGAAATATTCATGATCAATTTCTACTACTGTTTCGCCAAAACTCGTTTTCAATCTCGACCCGGATCTCCCCGGTTTCGTCGCGAAACAAATAGTATTCCTCTCGAATGTGGGCAACTATTTTTCCGGTGAGCGTGATGTAGGCACCGAAACGGGCGGTTTTGGCCTCCTTCACGGTGCTTACGCCTCCTGCATGGGTCGGGCCGGTGAACTGCGCAGGCGCGGCCGAGATAAAGCACGCAGAAAACAATACCGTTTTGCGATTAAGATTGAGTTCAGGATATTTTCACCGCCCGCGGTGGGGATCTATGGTCGCTTACGCAAAACATTTACACCCCCTCCATCTCGTCCATGCAGCTAAACTCACCTATTTTCGCTGCTTAAGTTCAAAAATCTTTTGTACTCGATCCGCAGCTGCCTCCGCCCGAGCTGCCGCGGCATTGGCCGCCGCTGCCGATTGGGCTGCGGCATCCCGGGCATCCTGAGTCATACCGCGAACATCCCGCAACTCCCCTTGCATCGTGCTAACGTCGCCACTCAGGCTATTGAGCTGAGATTCCATCGCATCCAAGCGTAACTCAATCGCATTGATTCGGGTTTCAAGCAAGCCCACCCGTTCACCGACATACCTAGTGGTGGCGCAACCAGTAGCTAAAAACAGAAAAATCCCGCAAACCATCGCGGTAACCGCTGTAACTTTTTTCATCACCCATACCTCCTTACTTGTTGAAATTAAAGTCTACTAATCACCCAGATCAATGTCTGATAGGACACTTATCTCACAAAAATGATAAAAAATCAAATTAATCATTTTAATCATTCCGCTCTTTCCGGCCCTGAACCCACAAGCTGCTTGAACAAGTCGGCACCAATCCGGTATGTTAGCGTAAGCACACCCGCAGTATAACATCTTGGGCTAAAGGAATTCAAATGAAATTTTTTGCCGTTAGTCATTAAAGGAGTTGAAAAATGAAAAAAATTGCAGTTCTGCCCGGCGACGGAATTGGCCCTGAAATTATGCGTGAGGCCATCAAGGTGCTGGCCGCCGCCCAACGGCATTTTGGGTTCGCTCTAAGCTATGAATACGCCGATGTCGGCGGTTGCGCCATCGACAACCACGGCCACGCCCTGCCCCAATCCACCCTGAACCTGTGCCGCAACAGCGATGCTATTCTTTTCGGCTCGGTGGGTGGCCCCAAGTGGGAAGGCCTACCACCGGCTCAACAGCCGGAACGGGCCGCGCTGCTGCCCCTGCGCAAGGCCTTCGAGTTGTTCTGCAACCTCCGACCGGCCCGGGTTTTTCCCTCCCTGACCGCCGCCAGTCCCCTGCGCCCCGACATTGTTGGCGAGGGTTTTGATCTACTGGTGGTTCGCGAACTGACCGGAGATATTTATTTCGGTCAACCCAAAGGCCGAGAGGGTGGCGGCCCGGATGAAAAAGCCTACGACACCATGGTTTACACCCGCCGGGAAATCGACCGCATTGCCCGCCGGGCATTTGAGGCCGCCCGTCGACGTCGCCACCTGGTCACTTCGGTGGACAAAGCCAACGTGCTGACCACCATGGTCCTGTGGCGCGAGGTGGTCAAGGAGGTGGGGGCTGATTATCCCGATGTCACCTTAAACCATATCTATGTGGATAATGCCGCCATGCAGTTGATCCGTGACCCTCACCAGTTCGACGTGCTGCTCTGCGGCAATATGTTTGGCGACATTATTTCCGATGAATGCGCGATGATAACTGGCTCCATGGGGCTCCTGGCTTCAGCCAGCCTTAACGAGTCCGGCTTCGGACTTTATGAGCCGGCGGGAGGCTCGGCCCCGGACATCGCCGGTCGGGGAATCGCTAACCCCATCGCCCAGATTCTCTCCACCGCCATGATGCTGCGCTACAGTTTTCAACTTGACCAGGTGGCTGATGCCATCGAGCGGGCGGTGACTCAAACCCTAGCCCAAGGAATTTATACCGCGGATATCGCCCCAAACAAAAGGTCAGCGGTCAACACCGAAGCCATGGGTAATGCCATCGCGTCAATCCTGGCCTAACGCAAGCATACTCGGGTTCAAGCCTCCAGCATCCAGTTAACGAATTGACGTATATTCAATCCAACCTGCGATTCTACGTTGATTGGATGCTGGAGGTTTAACCACTTCTCTCTTGCCAGAGCTATTAAATATAGCAAAATTTGGGGTCGTATCAGTCAACCAGGGGGTTAATGGCCAGGCCGGTGAGGATTTTTGGATAGAAAAAGGTGGACTTATGGGGCATCACCAGGTTTTCATCGGCCACCCGCCGGACCTGCTCTACTAAAGTCGCGTTCATTAGGAAGAGCAACGGGGTGTACGCCGTTGCCCGCAGGGCCTCCTTGACCGCCACGTCCAGGGCTTCATCGGGGTCGCTGAAGTAATCGATAAGATCCCCTTGAACACAGCGGGTTTGATCAAGATTTGGCAGGCGGTCGATGATCAAATCGGAGAGTACGACCACGTCCAGATCACGCAGGGCGGTCGGCCGATGGGCGGCCTCCCGATCCATCATTCCATCTTTTAAGGTTAATAAAAAGGAGCGATCTTCGCCGGGGTGATAGAAGCCGAAACGGGTGTTTTGGTTGCCGTCTCCCCCCTCCGTCATTTTACCGAAAGTTTCAATCAACAGGCTTTCCCGGCTGCCGGCGACAACTTCCTCCACTACAAAATATTGCTCCAGCCCCGGCAGCAAATCGGCCACCGTCTTGTGACCAGGCAGACGGAGCAAGCGATGGGTGGGCAGGACACTTAAGCCAGGATCCTCCATGGCACACAGATACATCATAGTGTAGTTGGCCGAGCTTTTCGGCGGCAATCGACCTCCTTCTCGCTCCCGGACCAAAGCCTGGTACTGAAGAGCGGTGGAGTAACGGTGATGGCCATCGGCAATATAAAGGGCTTTGTCGCGGAAATAAGCTTGAACTGCCGCCAGCGCCGTCGTATCGCTCATCGCCCAAAGCCGATGTTCGCAGCCATCGTAATCGATGGTACTGTACAGAGGACCTGCGCTTCGGGCCTGCTCCAGCAACCGCATTACCTCAGCTTGCGGGTCCGAATAAATAGAAAAAATTGGGCTGAACTGGGCCTGGCAGGCGGCCAAAAGCTGCAAGCGGTCGGAGGTTACCCCGGAAAAAGTCTTTTCGTGGGGCTTGACGATCCCCTCGGCGAATTCCGCCAGTTGGACCCGGGCCAGTAAACCACGCCGGGTAATGGTTGTAGCCTGACCAGGGCGGAGATAATCAATATCGTAGAGGTAAAGGGCTGGCTGCTTTTCCCGCAATAAGATCCCATCGTTTTGCCAGCGGGCGAAAAGCTCGGCCGCCCCGGCGTAACGCTCCGCGATCATCCCCGCGGCTTTTACATTTTTGCTCAAGTCCAGCCGAATCATATTGTAAGGATTTTTGGTAAACAAGGCCGCCTGAGTCTGAGCATCGATAATATCGTAAGGGGGGGAAAGCACATTTTCAATCGAACTGATCTGTTCCAGGTTGTAACGCACGGCGCGAAAGGGGGCGATAACGGCCATCTCAATCAGCTCCTTATTTGTTGGGGGCATATTGCCCTTCGGGCAAAGGGTCAGGGGGCCTTATTTCCCTGTTATTTGCCAACGATATGAAGTATAAGACGAGTTGCTATCCATATTCAAAATTCCGCCACAAAGCAAGCGGTCTTTGTCGATAGGCGCCGTCGGAGATCAAGGTAACCCCAAGGCAACTCATCTCGGGCGACGCCCCCCTGCGGGTTGCATCTTACCAATGACAAGAAATAAAAGGAGTTATTAATGTTCGAGATATTCACTACCACTCACTTTTCTTCGGGTCACCACCTGCGCGACTATCCCGGCAATTGCGAAAAACCTCACGGCCATAACTGGAAAATTAAGGTCAGTATCAGGGCCGATGAGTTGAATCAGCTAGGAATGGGCCTGGATTTCCGCGAACTCAAGGCGGCCCTCAAAGTGATCATCGACGATCTTGATCATTGCGACCTCAACGAGCTGCCGGCATTCAAGCAGGTCAACCCCTCATCGGAAAACATTGCCCGCCATATCTTTCAGGAACTAAAAAAAAGCCTGGTCACCGAACGTTATCGACCACACCAAGTAACTGTTTGGGAAACCGACGCCTGCGGGGTCAGCTATTCCGAGACTGACTAACTACCGGCTACCTTGAAAAATTGCTATTTTGTTCGAATTTACGGCACGTAAAAAAAATGGTTGACCGATGCCGGTCAACAAGGGAACTTATTACCGCAGGCATATGGTTGATATTCCGAGGATAATTTTTTGAGCATAACGCAGAAATCGGGCGAAAGAGCAATTTTTCAAGGTGGCCTACTGATAATCGCTAGTGTCGTGTCAAGGCTGAGATGTCGTAATGTTGAGATAGCAGAGCTTGGGGGCGGACTTTGAAGATTTTTCCGAGAGTTTAGCAACGATGGAATCCAACAGCCTGCTGGTTTCCGAATTATTTTACAGCATTCAGGGGGAATCCAGCCATGCCGGGTACCCTTGCGTTTTTGTCCGCCTGGCCGGCTGCAACTTGCGCTGTTCCTATTGCGACGCCTCTTATACCTACGAAAAGCCCGGGATCGCGCGGCGACTAAGCGAAGTGCTGGCCGCCATCGACCGCTGGCCCGCCGTGGAACGAGTGGAAATCACCGGCGGGGAGCCCTTGTTGCAGGAAGGGGTTTATCTTCTGATCGACAAACTGCTGGCCCGCGGCCGCCGAGTTTTACTGGAAACCAACGGTAGTGTTTCGCTGGCCCGGCTGCCGCCCGCCGTTCACTGCATCATGGATGTCAAATGCCCCGCCAGCGGCATGGCCCACCACCTGGACTGGGAAAATTTCCGCCGATTAACCAGTCGAGATGAAATCAAGTTTGTTTTAAGCAATCGGGCCGATTACGATTGGGCCGGCGAGATTATCAGCCGTCAACAACTGGCCAATCGTAACCACCTCATCTTCTCCCCGGCCACCGGCCGTCTCAACCCGGCAGAGCTTGCCGCCTGGCTTTTGGCCGATGCCCTGCCAGTCCGACTCCAACTCCAGCTTCACACCCTGCTCTGGCCCCAAAACCGACGGGGCCGCTGAACTTTTATGCGATTTTTTTTATGGTTTTCGAACTCATTTAACGCGCCCTCAGTGGGATCGCCTTCAATCGCCCAGCCGGTTTCACCTTGCTTCAACACCGCGTCGTTACACAACTTAAAGTGTTGACTCCGATTTGGGCCCGAATGTTTGATCGCGTCGAGCTGGCGCATAGCGGCTAAAACCTAATCACTATAAAATTTATTTCAAGCCAGACACTGGCCACCTTGAAAAATTGCTCTCTCGCGCGATTTCTGCGTTATACTCAAAAAATTATCCTCGGAATATCAACCATATGCCTGCGGTAATTTTTTCGCATGTCTTGAGCTCGAACAAAATAGCTAATTTTTCAAGGTAGCCTTAAGAAGTCTGGGGATGACTACGAAAAACCCTTTGGCGAAAAAAGTTAATCAGGCCCTGACAACGCTGAGTAATGCGGGTCTGTTCGGGAACCAGATCTGAAGGCTGGGCCTTGGTGATGGAAATCTTGTACTCGATGCTGGGGACGAAGCGGTTATCTAAATACCAAGCGTAAATAAGACCAAAAAGCAGGCCCGGCGGGGTGAAACCTTCCCGACCGTTGATCACTCGAGTGAAAAGCAGAGGGTTTAAGCGCGCTTGCCTCATCCGGGCCAGTTCGAGGTAGGACTCCAACTCTTCGGCGCTGAAAAATGAGCGCCGATCAGCGGCTGGGCGCATGGTCAGGGAAAAGATATAGCCGATCTCCTCTCCGCCCGACCACTGGACCGGCACCTTGGCTTTGGCGGCGGCATAATTACCCAACAAGGATTGACCCAAGGCCACGAGAAAGGCCACCTCAAAAAGGTGATGACCGGGGGCGATATCGGCCCGAACCTTGATCATCCGGTCGACGGGATCATAAAAAGAAAAAACATTATCCCACTCCTGACAACGGCGCCAGTCATTGACCGCCACCAGTTGCATACCGGCCACCTGATCAAGATGCTCCCACAGGATATCCCGATGCCACCAGAAAATTTCGGTTAAAAATGGTAACCAATCAGCCTGGAAATCCAGTTGGGCCAATCGTTGCCTGAATTGTCGGTAACGGGCATTCAAAGTCTGGCGACGGGGGTTGATTAGGGGATTAGTTAGCGGTTGCGTTCGCGGCAACGATTGTGGCTGATGAAACGACTGAGCTTGCCGCGACCTTGAGGCTTGGCGCAACGATTGAGACTGACGCGATCTTGAGGCCAAGGAAGGTGATGGCGGCAAGAGCGATCGCTGAGGCGGTGATGGCGGCGACTGAAACGATTGAAAGCGCGAGGCCCACAAGGTGCGGACGGCCACGGCCACCGCCTCCGGATCATGCTGCACCACCCGCTCGCCAGCCAAGTCATACTGGGAAGAGATCGCGGCTTCCAGAGGGGTCAGTCCCAATTCTCGCACCAGTTTCCGGTCGAGATAAATCGGCACCTTGTTTTCAAGGGCATAACTCTGGAGGATACTGCCGGGAATCTCCCGCATTCCTACTACCAGTACCTGCTCAAACAGCCCGGCGATCCCGCCGGGAATATTGCGTCTGTAAGCCCGCAACAAATCGGAAACATGATAGCGGCGCTCCCACTCTCCAGTTACCAGGTCGGTTTCACCGGCCTGAACCCAGAGATTGGCCAGCAGTAACTTAAGGGCTTTATTGTTTTGCCGCAAGGCCGCCGCCAGACCAGGAACCCGTAAAATGGGAATAAGGCTGGTAAAAAGACTGCCGGGGGCAAACAAAATGATGTCAGCCTCAGCAATGGCGGCAAAAACCTCGGAAGGAATTTCGGGGGAATCGGCAAATTCAACAAAAACCCGATTCACCGGACAATTGCGTCGGGCCAGGGCCGATTTAAGCTCACCGCTGACCAGCACTCCGTTGTCATAAAGCACCTTGAGGGAGGCCGGCGTGGTGGTACAGGGTAGTACTGCCTCCGGCGAGGCCCCCAGTAGGTCAGCAAGAAAACGCAGTCCGCCCATAATCGCCGCCGGTGGTGGTGGCAATGGCGATGCGGCATCTATCTCTGCCATTTTCATAGCTGGTTGCTGATAAATCGCCGCAACCAGCAACAGATTACCCAGGCAGTGACTCCGCTTGCGCAATGGCTGCAAATGTGGGTTGCTGAAAATCTCATCAATCAACCAAAAGAGCGAACGCGCCATAAATGGCGGTAAATCGGTAAGTTTCACTCCGCAATGCTCCAGCACTGCCACCGCGTTTGCCGGCAAACAACCCGTAAAACGGCAATTAAAAAGCCGGTGCAAAAGCCCCGTCGTGGCTAGGGCTTCAGCCGCGCTCAACTCATACTGCTGCTGCAATTTGTCCCGACGAATCGAGGAAAGGAGCACATGACGCAGATCACCAACGGCCAGCAAGGGCAGATCCCTGAGCAGTTCTCCGGTGGACCCGCCATCATCGGTGACGCAGACCACCGAAATAAGTCGGGGAAAAACGCTTTTTAGTCCGGAAAAGGGAGCAGTGGGCCAGGCGGGATGACGACTGTCCCCCCCGACGATATTTGACAGGCCGGTCCCGCCCCCCAAAACCACAACCCGCACCTCGGAACACGGCTCTTGTCGCAAGGTCGCGGCCAGCCCGGCCAGCCCGGAAACTACTTGGGGCGGCGCGTCGGGCAAGCCGTTAAGCGCCAACGCTAAAAGTTTCTCCGGGATTTCCTGGTAGGGCAAATGATCGAGCGGCCGCCAGGAGGAGGCCGCCAGTTGCGCCAGTTGCTCACTGATTAGCGATTGCTCAGACATTACAACCAGTCTCAACCAATGCCGGTGGCCTGCATCTGGGCCCGCACAATTTTTTCCGATTCGCCTAAAGCCGCTCGTTCCTCATCAGTCAAAGAAAACTCAACGATCCGCTCCACCCCGGCCGAGCCGAGCACCACCGGTACTCCCAGGAAACATTCAGAGATTCCAAACTCACCCTCCAGCCAAACGGCGCAGGGCAGCACCCGCTTGCCGTCGTTGATGATCGCCTCGGCCATCTCAATCGCCGCCAGCCCCGGGGCATAAAAAGCACTGCCGCTTTTAAGATGATTGACGATCTCGGCTCCGCCATGCTGAGTCCGGCGGACAATTTCGGCCAAGGTTTCGGCATCGAGCAGGTCGCTGACCGGTACCCCGGCCACGTTGGCCAGGCGAACCAGAGGCAGCATATTATCACCATGAATCCCCATCACCATGGCGTTGACATCCCGGGGGGCTACCCCCAAGGCCGCGGCCAGAAAGGTCCGGTAACGGGCCGAATCCAGGACCCCGGCCATGCCGAGTACCCGTTGGCGGGGAAAACCGGAAATTCGGTAAGCAGTATACACCATGGCATCAATGGGGTTGGTCACTACGATAAGAACCGCGTTGGGGGAAAAACGGGCTGTCTGTTCAGCGCAACTTTTGACGATTTCGACGTTTTTGGCCAACAAATCATCTCGACTCATCCCGGGCTTGCGGGCCAGACCAGCGGTGATAATCACCACATCGGAGTCCACCGAATCACGATAATCATTGCTGCCAACCACCCGCCAACAAAAGCCGTCCACCGGCCCGGCCTGCAGCAGATCCAAAGCCTTGCCCTGGGGAATGCCTGCCATCACATCCAGCAGTACCACGTCGCCAAGGTTACGGCTCAAGGCCCAATGAGCGGCGGTGGCCCCAACGTTGCCCGCGCCGATAATGGTAATTTTTGGTCGTTTCATTTTTTTTGAGATCCTCAACGGCCCGGAGGAAAGATCTGGGCCGCTTCCCGCACTCGACCGTGAAGTTTATGTTCGATGTATTCCCCGGCCCGGGGAATCATGTCGTCAAGATATTGACCGATTTCGGCGGCGCCGGCGGTGGTCAGGGTCTGACAAAAAAGGCACTTGCGTTCGCCGCCGCCGGTGGAGGGCAAGCCGAAGTCTTCTAAAACGTGACGGGTAATCTGCGCGTCATCGAACTGATCAAAAACCGGAAAGATGGTGCGAATCCCGAAGTGTTCGGAAAAGGCGGCAATCCGATCCATAAAGGTGGGGTTTTGTTCGGGATAATACTCCTGCCTACGGGCGTAACCGGTGGCTAGCACCGGCACCAAATGCTCGACACAGTAGATGATCGCCTTGGTGTGCATGGCCAGCTTGCAGGCCACACACACCAGGTTTTTGCCGTGATAGCGCGGCATCAGCTCTTCGAAACGATCAAGCCAGAGGCCCTGGAAGAGACGACCCATATCCAGTTCCACCATCACGGTTGCGGGCAGTTGTTCCGACGAACTGCTCTTGGTGGCAAGAATTTCCTGGGCAACGTTAAAACGTTGTCGGGGAAATTCGTGCAAGCGGCTCATCCCGTTAAGCATGTGCAACAGGTGAATCATGGTTGGTCGGGGCAAATCCGGGTGACGACCAACGGCGGCCAGGGCGTAGACGGCCAGGGAATCGGTGCCACCGGAGAACATAACGGCAAGTTCCTGTCGATGCATATTAGGTTTCTCCTTAGGACTCACTCAGGTCAAAGCCTGGTTACTTAGGGCTTCCTAACAAGAACATCATCATTTCCTGACCCGGTAGCGGCAGAAAAGCTCACCGTTCTCGGCTGGGCGGCAGGACATGAGCTCCAGACCAAGAAAAGGTGACCCTAGTGGGCCATCCCCAGTCAACAACGTGGCGGCTTGACGATCTCCTGATAATTTGGGGGCGATGGTAATCAGCAGTTCATCGACGATGCCCTGGCGCAGGGCCTGATAATTTAACCCCCCGCCACCCTCAAGCAACAGTTTTTTTACTCCCCGTTGTTGGGACAGGTATCGGCAGGCGGCAGTGAGATCCAGCGCCTGACCGTCGGCTGGCAACCCGATAATTTCAGCCCGCTCCTCCAGCTCTTCGACCAGGGCGGCAACCCGATGAGCCGCGGTAAAAACCAGAGGACGAGGGCCGAGTCGGAAAATTTTGCGCTCGCGCCAAGGCAGTTGTCCAGATGCCGTAATCAACGCTCGAATCCTGGCGACCGGCAGAGACCCACCTGGTCCCCGCATCTCGGCATTCTCCGCCCGCAAAGACCCCGCCCCCAACAAACTGGCGTCGGTGATGGCTCGGATATCTTCAAGCAAACGCCGATCCTCGCTGCTTCCCAAGTTGCCAGGGCTGATTTTACCGCAGAGGGTCATCACCGCGATTAAGCTCACCTGCATATTCACTTTCACCGATTAAAGCTCCGCAGGGAAATAAGGATTACAAGATTACGCTGCTTGGATGTTGCTTTTCCCCGAGTCGCCCGGTATCTTTTGCGGTAAACGGGGATATGCTAACCGGTGGCCCCAGGCAATCCGTTGGTGAGCATAGCAATAACCCTTATGCTTTCGCAAGGACAAATAAACCGGCCTCTGTCGATGATTCGCCTGACAGGATAGGAACATTCTTAAAAACATTCTGAGGAAAAAACACCCCCCATGTTTGAGTTAACCCTAATCCAAACCATAGCTATCTGGGCCTTTCCCCTGCTATTTGCCATCACCGTCCACGAGGTCGCTCACGGTTGGATGGCCCGCCGCCTGGGCGATCCCACCGCCATGATGCTGGGCCGTCTAACCTTAAACCCAATCAAACATATCGACCCGGTGGGTACTTTGCTGGTTCCGGGAATCCTGCTGGTGTTGGGCACCGGCTTTGTTTTCGGCTGGGCCAAGCCGGTGCCGGTTAATCAGCGTAATCTCCGCAATCCCAACCGGGACATGATGTTGGTCTCCGCCGCCGGCCCCCTGTCCAACCTGCTGATGGCCCTGCTCTGGGGCCTGGTAGCGAAGGTCGGGGTGATCTTGGCCGGTGCGATCCCGATGCTGGGCCTGCCCTTAGTCTATATGGGTGGGGCCGGAATCTTGATTAACCTGGTCCTGATGGTCCTGAATCTGTTGCCGATCCCGCCCTTAGACGGCAGTCGTATCGTTTCCGGCCTGCTGCCACCGGGCTTGGCCGACCAATACAACCGTTTGGAGAGCGTGGGCTTTATCATTTTGTTGGTTCTGCTGGCCACCGGCACCCTGGGCGCCATAATCGGTCCACCCATCCACGCCCTGCACCGCCTGATTATGATCTTGCTGGGGATTTAGGTGAAGCGATTAGGATTAGCCGGCCAAACCGGATACTTGACCTTCTTAAATATCTGATCGGGCCGTTAGGGCATGGCCCAACAGCCCTCCAAAAAACAACTTGACATATGGCCCCAAATGAATATGTACCGCATACATATAGAATATTCACAAAGGGTTCAAGAATATGATTATACAAAAAGTGTTGAAATAAGTTATGTTTTTGTGAATAAAAACATTTAGTTAAGGCAGAAAAGCCTCTATAATGGTGTTGATTATTTTCGCCGAGAAGTAACATCAAAACGGAGGCTCTTCATGCACCACAAAGATATCAAACGAACCATACGGAAACAACTAAAAAAACAATTCCCCAACTGGAATCGTCTACGAAAAAAGCAAAAGAAGGACATTGCCCGCACGGTACTGGCTGAAGCTGTTGCTGAACACGATTTCAAACAAGTTGTCGAGGCTCCAGTGGAAGAACTGCTTGGCATTGAAAGCCAAATTCCGAAGGGGATCATCAAGCTTGATGAAATGGCTCGATTTATCGATATGATTAACGAAAATAGAATCATAAAATTCAGTAGTTATAAACGTTCCCCTATCTATATCAAAGATGAAAAACTTGCTTTTGTTGATAGATTAATCGATGACACGATAATCAATCGCATCCTATCATATGAAGGCTTTAGACCAGCAACACGGGATCTTTTCCCGGCCACCTTATTCCGTGCCGAATTGCTCAAAGCAATAAAATATCCAGAGATAAGCTACCGTAAATTTTGCACCGATGAGTATCTTGGCCTGGATCGAAAACAAAACCGTGTATTCATTGGTTTGCCGTTACACAAAAATACCACTATTGATCATAGCCAGCTCAGTAAGTTCAGATCCAGCCTCTCTTTTACGCAGCAGGTCAATTTACTGGCGTATATCCTTCATTACTTCAACCAATCAGGACTTTTAGGTGATTGTGCCCTTCATGGAGTTGATTCAACAGAACTTGCTAACGATTGCAGAGTTCCCTTAGCCAGTGTCGAGATCAAGGGCAAAAAAATACGGATATACAATGACATTGACTGTGATTGCGGCAAACGCCGCAATAAACGGGATAAATCTCAATTCGTCATTGGCTATCGTTTACATACTCTCACGGCTATTGATGCTCAATCGGGCCAAAGTTTCCCCCTCGTCTCTCTTCTGGCTCCTGCTAATCATCATGATAGCCACTTTTTACCATTCCTGGTTCGTCTTGCCCAGGCAATGGGGATTGAAGTAAAGCTTATTACTGCCGACGAAGCTTACCACGATAAAGATGGTTCTCTATACAGGGATACCGGTGCAATTGTCACAGCGCCTCCCTCTGCAAAAGTGGCATTGCCTGAATATGTCGACGGAAATACCGGCGCTGTTTTTTGTCATGATGAATGCTCTATCTCCATGCGGCATGTCGGCTCGGAAGACCAGAACCACGAATTTAAGTGTGGTGCCTTGCCGGGTGAGCGCCTACACCTGCACTCATGCCCACAATGTCGTTTTTTGCCAATGGATCGCGGGCTTTTTCAACGAATCCCCCACGCAACAGGAATGATACCAAAGGCCCATGATATTCGTAAAAACTGTGAAAGGCCTTTTAACCTATTAAAAAATCAAACCGGTCTTGAAACGTTACGAGTAAGAAGCCAGCATGCAACAATGGCCAGATGCACGTTGAGTTCAATCGCTGTACTACTAATAAAAATGGCCGGTACAAGGAAAAAGAAACCTATCAATATGCCAGCGCAGCAACAGTATATATTTGCTGCGGCCTGATACGCTCAACGCGTGCCAAAAACTGCAACGTTGCTTAGCACGCAAGATAACCAACTGATTTTTCTGTCTATGTTAGCGAAAACGACTTGTTGCCTTACTTAAAGTGCTGCCCCAAAAAGGGATTAAAAAGCAAAAATATATTTGCAAGTCAAAAATAATCGCCAGCAGGGGTGAAAAATAAAAAATTCAATGGCCAATTTGGCTTGCAGAAAAATTTTTCTCAGCCTTTGGTCAGTTAATTTCAACACCTTTGAGAGGTTTCAAATACGGCACTACCATTCCAATAACGGCTGTCTTGTCCGGGACATTGCATAGAGCTTGTTCTCCACCGTTTTTTTAGCCCAGAATTGCCCGCAAATCATCATCTGGGGTAGTAATCGGCTTGATGGCGAAATTATCCACTAAGACCTTGAGCACATTTGGGGTGATAAAGGCCGGCAGGGTTGGCCCCAGGCGGATATTTTTGATTCCGAGATGAAACAAGCTCAGTAAAATTGCCACCGCTTTTTGTTCGTACCAGGAAATAATCATCGAGAGCGGCAGGTCGTTGACCCCACAATCAAAGGCATTGGCCAGGGCTACGGCAATTTGAATCGCTGAGTAGGCGTCGTTACATTGACCAACATCAAGCAGGCGAGGAATGCCGCCGATATCGCCGAGATTCTTGTCAAAAAAACGAAACTTGCCACAGGCCATGGTCAGGACCACGCAATCTTTGGGTACTTTTTCCACGAATTCGGTGTAATAATTGCGACCCGGCTTGGCCCCGTCACAACCGCCCACCAGGAAGAAGTGACGAAGGTCTTTATTTTTGACGGCCTCGATAATCTTATCGGCTACTCCCAATACGGTATTGCGGGCAAAACCCACCATGACCTTGCCTTGGTCGGAGTCACTGGCAAAGCCGGACATGGCCTGAGCTTTCTTAATTACCGGGCTGAAATCCTTGCCTTGGTCGGCAAAGCCCAAACCCACAACACTTTTGACCCTGTCGAGGATCGAACTGCAACCCTTGTCGTCAACATGGGTCACCTGAGGCCAGCCGACCAGGCCGGTGGTGAAGATGTTGTCCTGGTAAGATGACGCCGGTTTCTGGATGCAGTTGGTGGTCATCAGGATGCTCCCAGGGAACTCGGCAAACTCTTTACCCTGGTTCTGCCAAGCGGTGCCGTAATGACCGTACAAATGCGGGTATTTTTTTAATTCGGGATAACCGTGAGCGGGCAACATTTCGCCGTGGGTATAGATGTTGATCCCCTGGCCTTCGGTTTGCTTGAGCAGGATTTCCAAGTCTTTCAGGTCGTGGCCGGAAACCAGAATAGCCTTGCCTTGCCTGGCCCCCAGCGGCACCTCGGTAGGCGCCGGATGACCATAAACGCCAGTGTTGCCGGCATCGAGCAACTCCATGGCCCGGAGATTAATTTCTCCGCATTTGAGGACCAGACCAACCCAATCATTTAAGTCCAGATCCTGGCGGAGCGTGTTGGTCAGGCTTTCCTGGATGAAGGCGTAAACTTGGTCATCTTCCTGGCCCAGGATTTTGGCATGATCGGCATAAGCTGCCACCCCTTTGATGCCGAAAAGCAGGATGTGCTTGAGCGACCTGATGTCGGCATTCTCGTGAGGGTCAGAATCCAGGGCTACCGCTTCGCCCTGTTTGACCAGTTCAGTCAACTCGACAGCGGGGGTGAAGTTGCATGCCTCTTGGGCAAGACCGGTGTTGCCGCCGGCAGCTTGGACTTGCGGTTTGAGGGCATTCCGCAAGGCCACAGCTCGTTTGATCAGGGTGACAAAGCGTTGCGGATCGAAGTCGACGTTGGTCAGAGTGGCAAAAACCCCCTCCATGGTGAAAACATTGATCTCGTCGTCCACCACCCCCACTTCGCGGCCTGCCACCGCCACCAGGGCCAGGCCCTGCAACGCGTAAATCAACAGGTCCTGAAGGGCCGAGACCTCGTGGATTTTACCGCAAACCCCTACGACCTTGCAAGCTTCACCTTTTACCGTCTGTTCACATTGATAACAAAACATGATGTATCCTCCGGGTGATTAAGTATCGACGATGACCGGGAACCCTTTGCTCCAGATCAAATTTATCGTCACTGCGGTTATTTTGTGAGAACTAACCCAACTTTTAATAGCTTGTTTTATCGGGTTTTTCCCGCCATTTATTAAATAGCGTCAGGGCCTCTTCCCGCATCATTTGGCGCATGGGAATTTTGCGTTTTGTCCTCTCGCCGGCCAGTTCTTCATAAATATGGTGGTCGGCAAAGCCAATGGCGGCAGCGTCGTGACGATCGGCAGCGTAATAAACACTTTTGATCCCGGCCCAGTAAATGGCGGCCAGGCACATTGGGCAGGGCTCGCAGTTGACATAGAGAATGCATCCGGCCAGATTGAAACTCCGCACCTGTTGACAGGCTTGCCGGATGGCTTCGATTTCGGCGTGGGCGGTGGGATCCAGGGCTGAGGTGACCCGGTTCCAGCCCCGACCGAGCACGATTTGGTCCCGCACCACCAAGGCGGCAAAAGGGCCACCTTCTCCCTCGTTGAACATGGTTTCCGCCAAGGCAATGGCTTCACGGATGAATTTTTGGTGACTCATAAGGCCACAACTCCAAAGATTGCAAAAAAATCACAATTTAATAGCCCTGGCGAACTGGTGTATTACTATGCTATCATCCCGATACCGGCCCACGAAACGTTTGCATCGTGCTCGTGAACGTACGTGAAAACCGGTCTGAAACCGGTGAATATAGCATATTAGGGCAATGGCAGGTAAGGGCTAATGGAGTTGGCAATGACAACTTATGTTTTGCTGCTACTGGGGGCATACCTGCTGGGAGCCATCCCCTTTGGCCTGCTTTTCGGCAGGATGGCAGGAATAGATGTTCGGCAAGCGGGCAGCGGCAATATTGGGGCCACCAATGTTGGGCGATTGCTGGGGAACAAACTGGGCCTGGCAACTTTGGCCGCCGACATGCTCAAGGGGGTAGCGCCGATGCTGCTGACCTCCTGGGTGCTTGCGGGGGATGAATCCCGGTTCTATCTGATCCCACTTTGCGGGGCTGCGGCCTTTGTCGGACATCTTTTCCCGATTTACCTGGGTTTTAGGGGGGGCAAGGGCGTGGCCACCGCGCTGGGGATTTTTTTGTTTTTAACCCCCTGGGCCGCCTTGGGGGCGATGTTGGTTTTTGTCTTGGTCCTGCTCAACTGGGGTTATGTCTCGCTGGCCTCGCTGAGCGCCGCCTTGTTTATGCCGGGTCTGATCTGGCTCATTTACAACTCCGACTTTTTCAAGATTTCAGGGGTTACCTGGCCCTTTCCCGGGCTGGAATGCCTGTTGGCCCTGGTTGTTGCCGGGCTGATTTGGTTCAAACACCACGATAACATTGCCCGTTTGCTGAGCGGAGATGAAAAGAAATGGCGGCGATCCGGCTCCTAGCCCTAATACCATTCCTTTTTACAACAAGTTAAGGGAATAGAGAAAAACCAAGGCCAAGCCTGAACCGCTGATTCCCCACCATACATCATCCCAGCTCCAACAACCTTTGCTCCAAAGGTCCAAGCCTTCCTTGGTCACGGTTATCGCTATTCCGGCGCCATACAGCGGCCACCAGTATACACCCAGTAAAGTTGGCACAAATCCCCAGAAAAAATGGAGTTGCAGGTCCCAGCGAAAAACCTGCATCACGAAAATCCCTGCTTTTTGGTACATCGACAACAAATTCATCAGACTCCTCGCGATTTTACGTAACTAAGCATTGCCCGGCTTGATGTGAAAATGGTAGATTGATTCGGTTACTCGCAATTCTTCGGTATGTTACGTCGGGTAGCCATCTGACTCCCAGGCCACTTTTTTCTCTTGCTCTTTGCCGTCAACTTTGTACCTTAACATGAAACTATTGCTCTGATCCGCCCCGAGTACGGCGATTTTTTTGATGTATAGTAAAAACTAAAATTTGATTTTTGCAATAGGATAAATTGCGGGCCACCTTGAAAAATCAGATGTTTTGTTCGAGTTTACGGCACGTAAAAAAAATTACCGCAGGCATTGGTTGACATTCCGAGGATAATTTTTTGAGCATAACGCAGAAATCGGGCGAAAGAGCAATTTTTCAGGGTGGCCATAAGATAAAATCGGCTTTGAATAACATCGATTTGGAATCGAGCATTATATAAAGGTGTCAGTCCATGCACAAAAGATATAAACGAGAATTGATCGGCAACGAAGGAAAGCTGCTTTTAGATACCATTCGCCGTCTACATCGGCGCCACGCGATTGAGCATCTCCTCAAAGTGCTGAATAAAACCCATCCCGCCGATATTGCCTGGACCTTTCGCCATCTTGATCCCATCGAACGGCGCAGCATCTTCAGTGTCATAGCTCAAACCAAAATCGTTGGCGAATTTATCAGTGAACTGGATCAATCGATTATGCTTGAGCTGGTTGATGAACTAACCCCCCAGTACATGGCGACCATCGTCAAGGAGATGGATAAAGACGATGCCGTCGATCTACTTGAAGCCCTGCCCGAGGATATGGCCAATGATACCCGCAAGCTCATGGATAAAACCGATCGGGAGGAGGTTGATGCTTTGCTCAAGCATGATCCGGAGACCGCCGGGGGCTTGATGTCGCCGGATTTCATGGCCTTCGATGAAGAGTTGACGGTGGATGCGGCAATCAAGAACATCCAGGAGTGCAGCGCAAAATTGGAAACATCATTTTATCTCTACATCATCCATGGGGAGGAACAACAACTCTCCGGGGTGCTATCTTTGCGTGAACTACTCCTGCACCCCCCTTATCGTCAACTGAAAAACGTGATGAACCCCAACGTTATCGCGGTTGCCATCACCACCCCCCAAAACGAAGTGGCCCATATCGTCTCTCAATATAATTTTCTGGCCGTACCGGTGGTGGATTCATCATACAAACTAATGGGAATTGTCACCGTCGATGACGTTATCGACGTTATTCGTGAGGAAGCCACCGAAGATTTCCTGCGGATGGCCGGAGCCGGTAAGGATAAGGAAATTCTTTTGAAACCGGTTTTGGCCAACGCCAAAATCCGGGCGCCTTGGCTGTTGGCCACCATGCTGGGCGGAGTGGCCGCCGCTTTAATTATAACCTCTTTTGAGGATGCGTTGACCCAGGTGCTGGCCTTGGCGGCTTTTATGCCGGTGGTGGCCGGAATGGGCGGCAATATCGGCACTCAGTCCAGCACCATTGTGGTTCGGGGGATCGCTACTGGCCGGGTCAACATGGACAAACTCTTCCGGGTAATTTTCAAAGAAATGCGGGTTGGCCTGACTTTGGGCACGGCTTACGGGATTCTTCTTGGTCTGTTGGCCTGGTTCGGTTATGGTGAACCTGCCATGTTGGGAGTGGTGGTTGGACTTTCCATCCTGATGGTTATGATCATGGCTGCCAGTTTTGGGGCGGCGATTCCCCTGGTTTTGCGGCGACTGAACGTGGATGCCGCCGTGGCCACTGGTCCCCTCATTACCACCATCATGGATGTTATGGGGATTACCGGTTACTTTATTATCGCCAAAATTCTGCTGGGACTTTAAAGTGAGAGTCGCTCCGCTGGCCAGATCCGCGCGCCGGGTCCCGATTTTGTTGTTGCTGACGATAATCTTGGGCGGTTTCTGGTGGTTTTTTCAGGATCGCCTGATGCCACCCCCTCTGGCGGAACCGTCGGAGGAACCGCGGGCCGTGACGGCCCGCGGTGATTTCACCGCGGCCGAGAAAACCGCCATCGAGGTTTTTCGCTCGGCCTCCCCTTCAGTCCTTTTCGTCACCACCCTTGAGCTGCGCCGCGACCTTTTTAGTCTAAATATCTATGAGCTGCCCCGGGGCACCGGTTCCGGCTTCATCTGGGACCATCAAGGTCATGTGGTCACCAATTATCACGTTATCGAGAATGCCAGCCGGGTGCAAATCACTTTGGCCGATCAGAGTTCCTGGACGGGTCGGGTAGTGGGAGTGGCGCCCGACAAGGATCTGGCGGTGCTGAAAATTGATGCCCCGGTAGCCAATCTGGCCTTATTATCCCTTGGAGATTCGACCAATCTCGTGGTTGGCCAGCAGGTCTTTGCCATTGGCAACCCCTTTGGCCTGGATCAGACCATGACTTCGGGCATTGTTTCGGCCCTGGGCCGAGAAATCCGCGCGGTGACCGGTCGCACCATCCATGGGGTGATTCAAACTGATGCCGCGATTAATCCCGGCAATTCCGGCGGCCCTCTACTCGACAGCGCCGGGCGCCTGATCGGAGTCAACACCGCCATTTACAGCCCGGGCGGCGGCAGCGCCGGTATTGGTTTTGCGATGCCGGTAAACGTGGTTAACCGGGTGGTCCCGGAAATTATTCGCTATGGGCGGATAATTCAACCCGGTCTCGGCATTACCGTGGCCCACGAGCAACTGGCTCGACAACTGAGAGTTGACGGCGTCCTGATCGTCAATGTCCGTCCCGGCAGCGCGGCTGAGCAGGGCGGGCTGCGCGGCAGTAGGCAAATTGGCAATCAGTTGATTCTCGGGGATATCATTGTTGCTGTTGCTGGTCGGGGAGTCCGTGATTTTGATGAGTTGCGCAATATCTTAGACAAATTACGAGTGGGGGATACCGTGGAGCTGACAATTATGCGTGACGGCGCAAAAATTACGGTAAATGTGGTTTTGGAAGAGGTTGGTTAACGTTGAACTGGTGGACCAGGGCACTAAAAAGTCTGATTTCCGCTGACGAGCGCGATCGGATTGACCTGTTTCGGATGTTCCCGAGTATTCGACGTTTTCTGGCGGCCAGGCATCACTATGCCTATATGCGGATCGGCAGTGATCTGCTCTTTGTGCTGCTGGCTGGGACTTTTCGGCCCCCGCGACCCGACAAGCAATATCGCAGTTTTTTTTAAGCTGGGGAGTGATTTGGCCGGCTATCGTCTTAAGCTGGTTTTTTGTCGGTCGAATTGCAGCTGGGGAGTGATTTGGCCGGCTATCGTCTTAAGCTGGTTTTTTGTCGGTCGAATTGCGGCGCCTGATTTCCCGGTACAGGTTCTGGCCGGAGTTATTATGCTCAATGGGGCCATCGCTGGCGGTTGTGTCTTCTGGCAGTTTTGTCTCAAAGAATTTGCCGGGATAGTAAAGTTCCATAACTTTGTCTGGACTAATCTGTTAATCATCATGATGCTGGCAGCATATTTACAGGTGATTTTTTAAGTTTTAACATTTTTTTTGGCCAACTCCCGCATGTCTTTGGCTTGGTCGGATTCGTCGATGATCTCCCGACCGACTATTTCCTCAAGTACGTCCTCAAGACTGATTACCCCGGTAAATCCCCCGTATTCATCAACCACCACAAAGAGATGACTGCGCAGTTCGAAAAAATCGAGTAAGATTCGGGTGAGAGGGGCCGATTCTGGAACGAAATGGGCCGGCTGCATCAGGTCCCTTAGTCGGACTTGGTTCTGATCGGTAGCGGCTCTGAGCAGGATATCTTTAAGTAGAACAATTCCGGTAATGTTGTCCGTCTCTCCCTCATAAACCGGCACTCGGCTGTGGTAATTCCACTTTTGCGCAAATTTTTGGGCCTGGCCTACGTTGAGTCCTGCATCCAGGGTAAAAGTTACGGTGCGGGGGGTCATAACCTCCCGCACCCTTTGGTGGCGCAGCTCCAGGATATTGGTAATTACTTTGACCTCCTGCGCATCGATAGCTCCACTTTCTTGACCGATGGCGGCAAAAGCTGCGACTTCTTGAGCCGAAATCAGGGTCTTTTTGCCGGGACCGCCGCCCAAAAAATGGGTGGCCCCCTGGATCAACCAGACCACCGGGGCCAGCAATTTAACCAACCAGTGCAAGGGCAGGGTGATCCACGGGGCCAGAGTCTTACAGTAGGTGACGCCCAAAACTTTCGGCAGGATTTCTGAAAAAAGCAGGATACTAAGAGTGAATGCGGCAAAAAACCAGACCAGGTGTTGTTCGCCGAAGACCACGGCGGCGGCAGCCCCGGCCACCGCCGCCCCGGCAGTGTTGGCGATAGTATTTAAAGTAAGGATGGCGGTGATCGGCCGATGGATGTTCTGTTTCAGCTTTTTAAGGGTTTTGCCGAGATAAGGTCTTTGTTGGCTCAGAAGTTCAATTCGGCTTAACGGCACCGAATAAAGAACGGATTCCAAAAGACTGCACATCGCGGAAACCGCCATGGCAAGACCAACGGCGAGAATAAGCTGGGTGAGCAAGGTAAATCCTCCAAGGCAAGTGATCAAGGGTTCGACGATCCCATCTTCGGGATGAGCCGTTTTGTTCGATATTACCGGGAGCATATTTAATACTCCAGCAGAATTTTATCGGGTTGCCAAGCGGACTGCTTAAGATCCAAGACAAATATGTTCGATAAGATAGATGTTAAAAAAAGTTTATCATCACCAACTCTGACCATTTGGGAAAAACGCCATGGCTACTGAAACCAAGAAAAGAAAACCACAAATCAATAAAATTGATGAAATCAAAATCAAGGTCAGCGCTACCACCACCATGCGGGGCGACACCTTGCTTGCTTTCGTCCGGAACAACCAGGATCTGGAATTGTTGATGCTCGATCATTATGGCAGGGGCTTACGTGATTGCCTTGAGCAAGCGAGCCGGAGTGGCGATTTCCAAGGAAAAAAAGGGCAAACGCTACTGTTTTATCCCCCGGTTGACCAAACTTATCCTCAAGGTCAAAGTCCTGACTTAGTTAGGCGCTCCCATAGTTTTCTGCAAAGAATCATTTTGGTTGGCCTGGGGGCCGATGATCCTGACCTGGAAGGCTGGCGCTGGGCCGGAGGGACGGCGGCGGCAAAATTGCTTAAAACCAGGGCTTCGGTAGTAACCTTGATTTTACCCGAGAACTCCGGCAAGCCTGCCGCGGAAGTTGCCGCAGCCCTCAGCGAGGGTCTGTTGCTGGGGACATACAGTTTCAATAAATACCGGGCGAATAAAACTGGAGAGGAAGATGAGCTAAAACTATCTTTGCGCCGGATTATCATCAACGGTCCCAAGGGAATTGGCCCAGCCGTATCCCGAGCAGTGGCTCTGGCGGCGGCGGTCCGGGTGGCTCGGGATATGGCCAACGAGCCGGGCAATGGCTGGACCCCCGATGACTTTGCTGATTACGGTCGCCAACTGGCCAGACGCCACGATCTGAAGGTCACAGTTCTGAGCCGGGAGAACATGAGCAAACTGGGGATGGAGGGAATTCTGGCGGTAAGCCGGGGCTCGATCAGACCGCCCAGGTTGCTAATCCTTGAGTATTACAGTGTAACCTCAAAGACCAAAACCAAAGCCTCAGCCATGAGTCGAAGTCTGGCGTTGGGCAAAGTCAGTCAGATCCCAACTTTACTGCTGGTGGGCAAGGGAATAACCTTTGACTCTGGCGGGATTTCCCTTAAACCCAGTAACGGTATGGAGAAAATGAAGTACGACATGTGCGGCGGGGCGGCGGTACTAGCCACCATGGAGATCGTGGGCCGGGAACAACCCCAGGGAATTAATGTGGTGGCCATGGTGCCCGCCGCCGAAAATTTGCCCGGGCCGGCCGCTCTCAAGCCGGGCGATATAATTCGACCTTACGGCGGGGCTAAGAGTGTGGAGGTAATCAATACCGATGCCGAGGGGCGGCTGCTGCTGGCCGACGCCCTGGCTTACGGGATTAAAAAATTCAGGCCAACGGCCGTGGTTGATCTGGCCACCTTGACCGGAGCGGTGACTGTCGCTCTGGGACATCATTACGCCGGCCTGCTGGGCAATAACGATGAGTTGTGTGCCAAGGTGTTGGCGGCTGGTGAACGGGCCGGGGAACCTTTTTGGCGCCTCCCCCTGGGGCCGGAATACCGCAAACAGCTTAAATCCAAGGTTGCTGATCTCAAAAATATCGACAAGCGCGACGCCGGGGCCATCCTGGGGGCGTCATTTCTCCAGGAATTCGTGGGCGATACCCCCTGGGTCCACCTGGATATTGCCGGAACAGCCTGGGATTTCACCGAAAAACCCTATGTTCCCAAAGGACCTTCGGGCTTTGGGGTCAGAACCCTGGTGGAGCTAATCAGAAACTTTTGCAGCCCCGAATTTCGCTAAAGGTGGCCTAAATTTAATGGGCCCTGGCGAACTGATCTTACAACCGGTAATCGCTCACTGCTTTGAACCTCTCCCTACCATGGCCAATAGGTCGAAAACCCGTTGTTGGATTGATTCGGCCTGACTGAAAAGTTCATTGGCGGCGGCGGCGGTTTCCTCGGCGGCGGCGGCGTTATCTTGAGTGGCTTGGTCGATGCGCCCGATAGACTGGTTCATCTGCCTGGTGGAATCGGCCTTTTCGGAAGAAGTGGTGGCGATTTCCGCTAGTAAGGTGGTAATTTTCTGAATGGCATTTAGAGCCGAGGTGAATGACTCAGCAGTTTCAGCCACCATCGTGGATCCACTCTGAACTTTTTCTACCGTACTATCAATAAGTATGGACGTAGTTTGGGCTGCCTCGGCCGATCGCATGGCCAGGTTGCGGACCTCGTTGGCCACCACCGCGAATCCGGCTCCGACTTCACCGGCCCGGGCCGCCTCTACTGCCGCGTTCAAAGCCAGCAGATTAGTCTGAAAGGCGATCTCGTCGATGGTTTTGACGATTTTTTTGGTTTCCAGTGAAGCGCTATTGATATCACTGATAGACTTGGTAAGATCCTTCATCGAGCTATCGGCTCGACTCAACACTTTGCTGGCTTCCCGCATCAGAACGTCGGCCTGCCTTGCGTTATCGGCATCCATTTTGATCATGGAACTCATTTCTTCCATTGCCGCCGAGGTTTCCTCAGTGGCCGCTGCCTGGTTCGATGAACTGTCAGCCAGAGTCTGGCTGGTGGCGGTCAACTGGCGGGCCGCCGAGCTTACCTGGTCGGTGCCATCGTTAATATCGGTGGAAATTAAAGTCAACGACCTGACCAGGCTAAGGGAGACCAAAAGAGCGAGAATGGCCGAAGACCACCAAATTACGAATCCAACCCCGAAGTGTAGCAGTAGCATCCGCAGCAGGTGACTCTGGTGAGCTTCCCCGACCTCCCGGTAATTACTGATCAATCGCTTTTCAACTTCGTTCATCACTTCGATTTTAGCGCTGATCGCCTCATACCAGTGCTTAGGGTCAACGTTGAACCCGCCACCGAAACGATGATCAATGGCCAACTGGCGCAGGCTGATGACCCGGCTGATACTGGGGTCTTGGTTTTTTTCCTGATAAAAGTTGTAAACGACCGGCTCGGCCAAGGTTGCGAAATTTTCAAGATATACCCTTTGTTCAGCCAGGCCTTCGGAAAAACGCATAAACGCAAAAGGGGCGAATTCGTTGGCGGCGAAGGTGTTTAGCAGCAGCAGTTGCTCACCATGCAAGCGCATGATAAATTCGAGAAAATTGGAGTGACTGGCGATCAGTCGCATGAGTTCCTGATTGGGGATAACCTGTGAGACAATCCTGATGGTAGTTCTGACTTCCGCCAGGATCTCGGCGTAGGCGCCGAAGGAAGCCCCGCCATCAATGTTGAAGTCGTCAACCTGGCGGCGGAGGTCGTTGAGTCGAGCCAGGGCGGTCATGGTTTGGCGGAGCTGGGCGTTTAATTCGGGGATTTGCTGATCGATCTCGCGATGATCGATAAAATCCCGCAATATCGCGATATTCTTAGCGGTCTCGCCACGTTTGGCGGCCAGATCATCGACCATTTGACGATCCGCCCGGCGATTCACCTGATCAAGAAAGATGGCGGTGATGGTCCTTTCATTCTGGAGGTTGTGAGCGATGCCGGCCGATAAAACGGCAATCTTGGCCGCATCTGAGGCGATTTTGGCCGAGCTCAGCGCGAGGTAACTGGTACGCAAATCATTCAGCAGCATAAAAAAGAGAAAAAGCAACGGGAGGATCAAGATCAGAATCAGTTTTTTTTGCACGGTCAACCTATTGAAAATCGCCATTTTTTCCTCCTCGTCGCACTTGACAGAAAAAGCCGAATAGTAAAACCTGCGTTACCTGACACTGTCCAGCGTGGCGTCTGGCGCCAACAAATAAGCGGGGGTAATTATTTTTTCTTGGCCTTGTTTGCCGCTCGTTTGGAAGCCTTCAGGGGGTTGACCCTGGCGGCGACGGCCAGTATTTCCGGTTTGGCGTGAGTGGCGAAATTACAAAAACCCAAGCGCCACTTGGCGGCGGGTGCCGTATATGTCCGACAGAACCTGGTGGTGTCGGCCTCGACGATTCGGTCGCAGCCCTCGCATTTGTCGATGATTGCCTGAAACATCTCGCTGGTGTATTTACTGGTGTCGCTTGCTGCGGTCGTTGCTTTAGCCATAAGAGTAACCTCCGGACAAATGAGAATGATAAAAAAAGCTGTCAGCCATTAGCTTTTGGCTTTTGGAATATCTTATTGATTTGTTTAGTTAATAGTTAACAGCTAACAATTTAGTGTAGCGGTTAGCGGCAAAAAGCTTCATTTTGAAAAATTTGAAAAATCAAAGTAACCTATTGTAAATTCGTAATTTTCGAGTCTCCATGCAGATACTGAGTAACTGTTAAATTCAACTATTGGACCCATGGGTAAGTGATCAAGCCACCGGGTATAAATGATTGGACCCTTGATGTCAAACGAAAAGCTCAATCATGGTCTATGTTTGTTGTGTTTTGCCTCAGTTGGAATTTGTTTCTCACGGCCTTCCAGTTTGACCTTGGGAGCAACGCAACCAATGGCACTATGCAACCGCTCTTCGTTGCAATAGCAGATGAACTTGGAAATCTGCTCACGGGCTTCTTCGAGGGACAAGAAGACGTTGGGTCGAACGCATTCACCCTTGATGGTCTGGTGGTAACGTTCCAGTTTGCCGTTGCTCTGCGGATAAAAGGGTGATGTCCGCACATGGGTCATACCGGCCAGGCGGATAAACTCCTTGAAGTCCTTGGCGATAAACTGGGGGACCGTTGTCGGAAATAATCCGTGGCGTGGCCTCCGGAAACTTTTCTCGGGCACGCTGCAGGATAATTTCAATGTCTTGTTCGGTCATTAATTCTCGCAGTTCCCAGTGGACGAGATAGCGACTACAGCCATCCAGTAGGCTGCAGAGGTAGTAAAAGGTGCCGCACAGGTTGATGTAAGACACATCGATATGCCAGTGCTCATGGGGTTTCAACGGTTGCACAAAACCGGTCCCCTTTTTGCTGGTTTTACCGTTCCAGCGTCGCAGTAGATCGGCGGCACTCAGAACACGATAGACGCTGCTGGGGCTGACGGCAACAACATCTTGATCGAGCATCATGAAGGTCAGGCGGCGATAGCCTTCCAGCGGATGCTTCTTGAAAAATTCAATAATGGCCTGCTTCTCCCAGGCTGCCAGCCAGAAATCACGGGGAATCAGGGCGTTATGTTCATTGGCTTTACCGTAACGATTCTGCCAATCGTAATATTTGCTGGGGGCGATACTAAAGCCAGCGAATCAGATGCGTCACGGCGATATCGGTCTTTTTCGCCCAGTACTTGACGAAATCGACGACGGCATCACGAGTATCATGGGGAACCCAGGACGCTTTTAGCGAACCCCAAGATCTTTTTTTAACTGAACATGCTCCTCCAGCAATTCAGAAAGAACATCGTTCTTGGTCTGCAGCTTGGCTTCGAGCTGCTCGATCCGTTTTTGCTCGGCGTTTTTCTTGGTGCCGTTGGCCTTTTCAAAAGCCGCTGCGCCATTCTCGAAAAACTCCTTTTGCCAGCGGTAGAAAACCGTCGGTTGCAGGTTGTATTCATCACAAAGGTCAGAGACGGCAACATGATCAACCAAGTGCCGTTTGATGATGAAAACCTTCTCCTGACCGGTGTAATTTCTTCGTTGTTTGCGCATGGTGAATTCCTCCGTTGTTGTAGACTAACTCAAACGGTTGAATTCTCCAATTCACGCTGAACCAAAACAGTTGCCGGTCAGCCAAAAATGCGGTCTGTTCTTACAATTCGAGATTTCTCTTCTTGTCTTTCTCGGCTTCATGGACTATAAGGCGAAACCTTGACATGCATTTTTAAAGGAGAGAAAAATATGGGAGAGATTATCGGAGTGCTGGGGCGGGAGGTCATTGACTCGCGGGGTAATCCCACCGTTGAGGTCGAGGTTCATCTGGACTCCGGAGTTGGTGGTCGGGCCCTGGTGCCCTCCGGGGCATCCACCGGCAGCCGCGAGGCCCTGGAGTTGCGCGACACCCAAAAAAAACGCTACCTCGGCAAAGGGGTGGAAACAGCGGTGGCCAACGTCAATAATCTGATCGGGCCGGCCTTGATCGGCCTGGAATCCACCGAACAGGCGCTGATTGACCGAATAATGTTGGAGTTGGACGGCACTGATAACAAACAGAAGCTGGGGGCCAACGCCATTCTTGGCGTTTCGATGGCGGTGGCCCGAGCCTCGGCCGAGGATGTCGGACTGCCGCTTTACCGTTATCTTGGCGGGGTCAATGCCAAGGTCCTACCGGTACCGATGATGAACGTGCTTAACGGCGGGGCCCATGCCGACAATAATGTCGATATCCAGGAGTTCATGATTATGCCGCTGGGGGCCCCTAATTTTAAGGAAGCCCTGCGGATGGGGGTTGAGACTTTTCACACCTTAAAGGCGGTGCTCAAAAAGGTCGGCCACCAAACCGCGGTGGGGGATGAGGGCGGATTTGCTCCCAACCTGCGCTCTAACGAAGAGGCCATGGAGTGTCTGCTTGCGGCCATCATCAAGGCCGGCTACCAGCCGGGCCGGGATATTGCCATCGCTCTGGACGTGGCCGCCACCGAGCTCTACGACCCCAAGGCCCAATGCTATGTGCTGGCCGCCGAAAAGAAACCCGAGAAATCGGCGCTCGAGTTAATTGAGCTCTATGCCTCCTGGATCAAGAAGTACCCACTGGTTTCCATCGAGGACGGCTTGGCTGAGGGTGACTGGGTCGGCTGGCAAATCATGACCAGGGAGTTGGGGGAAAAGGTCCAGATTGTGGGCGATGATATTTTCGTTACCAACACCGCCATATTAGCCAAGGGGATCAAACAGCAGGTTGCTAACTCGATTTTGATTAAGCTCAACCAGATCGGCAGCGTCACCGAAACCATCGACGCGGTAAGCATGGCTCAGCGGGCCGGTTACACGGCTGTGATCTCGCACCGTTCCGGTGAAAGTGAAGACACTACCATTGCCGATTTGAGCGTGGCTCTTAACACTGGTCAGATCAAAACCGGAGCGCCCTCGCGCAGCGACCGGGTGGCCAAATACAACCAGTTGCTGCGGATTGAAGAAAAATTGGGGTCCGCCGCGGCTTTCGCCGGAGCGGCGGCATTACAATCCGGTTTCGATGCTGCTTAAGGCCACCTTAAAATCAGCAGTTCCCGAAGTGCTTTAACATATTGATTTTACGAGTTAATCCCCCAGCGCACCCCTAAAAAAAATAATATAAAAATATCAATTATTACAACAGCTTAAGCTGTTTTTGGCCGAAAACCGCTGGATTAAAACAAATAATCACAAAATTACGCAGATTTTTTTTGTATTCAAATAAATCCGTATAAATTTGCGTAATTTGCGGATAATAACTTCTGATAATGGGAGATTGTCATGGCCTTGACTAAAGCGGACTTAATCCAAAGAGTGTATCAACAACATGCCCTGAGCAGATATCAAGCCATCAAGGTGGTGGAGTCCTTTCTCGCCATCATCAAGCGCTCCTTGCAGGAAGGAGAGGATCTGTTGCTCAGCGGTTTTGGTAAGTTCAAGGTGAAGCAAAAACAAGCTCGACGGGGGCGTAATCCCCAAACCGGCGACGAGTTGATCCTCCCTCCTCGCAAAGTCATCACCTTCAAGCCTGCGAGATCCTTACGCGATCGGATTAACTGCGATCATTAAAGGCGGTTTGCTGCCGGCAGTGAGCAGTTTGGGGCGGAAAACAATAGTGCATCATGGCTATTAAATTCAGCGGAACTTAAGAGTTGTAAAAGCAATGGCGACGGTACGGGAGTTGGCAGCCCTGGTCAACGGGGAACTTGAAGGGGATGGAGATCTGGAAATTTCCGGTCTCAATGCCCTTGATTTGGCCAAAGCCGGGGAAATTTCCTGGCTGGCCGACCTTCGCTTGACCAAAAAACTTGCGGCCTGTCAGGCCTCCGCCCTGCTCGTTCCCCGTTTGCCGCCCGACACCACCGAACTGCCGGTGACGGCGGCATTGATCAGGGTACTCAATCCCGGTCTGGCCGCGATCAAAATTCAGCGGTTTTTTCTGCCCGAGCCTTTCATGGCTGCCGGAATTCATCCCACTGCGATACTGGGGGCGGAGTGTCTGATTCCTGCGGAGGTCAAGATCGGCGCTCAAGCGGTCTTGGGGGCGCGGGTCAGATTAGGGGCGCAAGTCAGCCTGGCCCCCGGGGTGGTGGTCGGCGATGACGTGGTGATCGGCAATGAAGTAGTTATTCATCCCAACGTTACCATCTACCCGAAAAGCATCATCGGCGATCGGGTGATCATTCACAGCGGCAGCGTTATCGGGGCCGACGGCTTTGGCTACGTCATCGATGAAACCGGGCGACCCCATAAAAGGCCGCACCAAGGGATTGTCAGAGTTGAGGACGATGTGGAAATCGGGGCCAATGTCTGCATCGACCGAGCTACCTTTGGCGAAACCCGAATTGGCCGCGGATCTAAAATCGACAACCTGGTCCAGGTTGGCCATAACGTAGTGGTGGGGGAAAGCTCACTGCTGGTAGCCCAGGCCGGTATTGCCGGCAGCACCAGTTTGGGTCGTCGGGTGCTGATCGGCGGTCAAGCGGCCCTGGCCGGACACCTTGAGATCGGCGATGGGGCGCGGATCGCCGGCAAGTCCGGGGTTAGGAGCAACCAGAAGGCCGGGGCGGTGGTGGCCGGATATCCGGCCATCGAGCATAAAAAGTGGCTGCGAGTTTGTGCAGTCCAGGTCAACCTGCCGGAAATGAGCCGCCAGTTGCGGGAATTGCGCCGCCAGGTAGCCGCATTAGCCGCAAATAATCGGCAAGATCCGCCGACCAGCAAGGAGCTCGAAAAAGATGAATGAGCAGGAGTTGCACTCGTTGGATATTAAGCAGATTCTGGCATTGCTGCCCCATCGTTATCCTTTTCTGATGGTGGATCGGATTGTGAGTTTCGATTTGGGGCCAGGCCCGGAATCGGGACCGGGCGCGCGGATCAAGACTTACAAGAATGTCAGCATCAACGAGCACTTCTTTCAAGGTCATTTCCCCGGAGAACCAATAATGCCTGGAGTCCTAATCCTCGAAGGCATGGCCCAGACCGGGGCCTTGCTGGCCTTTCTTGCCACCGGGAAGGAAATTGCCGGCAAGCTGGTTTATTTTGTCGGGATCGACGGGGTCAAGTTCCGCCGCAAGGTGGTACCTGGCGATCAGTTGGTTTATGAGTTAACGCTCATCAAGAGAAGAGGTCGTTTCTGGATCACGGCGGGCAAAGCGCACGTGGACGGCGCTTTGGCTGCCGAAGCGCAATTGATGGCGACTTTTGCCGATTTGTCATAAAAACCAAAAGTGCGGCTGGAGGCCGCGTTATGAATATACATCCCACTGCGATAATTGATCCTAACACTGAACTGCATGAAACCGTTGAAGTTGGCCCTTATGCCGTTATCGGACCTGGAGTAAGAGTTAAGGCCGGATGCCGGATCGGCGCTCACTGCAACCTGAGCGGCCCTGCCGTGATTGGGGAAGATAACCGGATTGGCCCCTTTGCCACCGTGGGGGCGCCCCCTCAGGACTTGAAACACCAGGGGGAGCCCACTGAGCTGATCATTGGCAATAACAATGTGATTCGCGAATATGTTTCTATCCATCGCGGAACCATAAAAAGAACCGTCAACGGAACCTCCGGTAAAATTGCCTCAGGCTTGGGCCGGACCATAATCGGTGATAACAACTTGATCATGGCTTATGGCCATATCGCCCATGACTGCACGGTGGGCAACGGGGTGGTGATGGCTAACGCCGTCACCTTGGCCGGACATGTCCTGATTGAGGATCGAGCCGTTATTGGTGGACTCACGGCCATTCAGCAATTCGTCCGGGTCGGAACCTTTACCTATATCGGCGGGATGTCCGGTCTAAGTAAAGATGTCCCACCATATATTGTCATGGCTGGGGTTCGCAAACAAATGCGAATCAGTGGAATCAATCAGGTTGGTCTGCGCCGGGCCGGTTGCCCCCCGGTAAACATTCGCAAGTTGCAAACCATCTTCAAAATAATTTTTCGCAACCCCGAATTATTGCTTAATGAGGCCTTGGATCAGGCTAGCGCCCAATGCGGTGATTGCCCGGAGGCAAAACGCCTGGTCGAGTTTTTTCAAACTTCCCGGCAAGGGGTGCTGCGACAGGTCGGACCCGAGGATGAATAACCCGAGTTCCGGGAGCGCCGGTCCGGCTAAGTTGGGAATTATTGCCGGTGGTGGCCAGTTTCCCCTGCTGGTGGCTCAGGCTGCCGGGGAGCAGGGCCGAGAAACGGTAGTGGTGGCCCATAAGGGTGAATCCCGACCGGAGTTGACGAGATCGGCAGATCAATGTCTCTGGATCAGGCTGGGCCAGTTGCAGAAGATGCTTGATTTTTTCAGACGCCACGAGGTTCGGGAATGCGTTTTTGCCGGCACCATCACCAAAACCCGGATGTTTCGGGACGTCTGGCCCGACTTACGGGCCCTGGAGCTTTGGCGGCGCATTGATATCCGGCAAGACGACGCCATTCTTCGGGCTTTAGCCGATTTGCTGACCGAAGAGGGCATCAAGGTGGTGGCCTCCACTCTTTATCTGGACAAACTTCTTTTTCCCCAGGGCATCCTCAGCCATTGTCGGCCTACGGACGGGCAGATCGAAGATGTCCGCTTCGGTTGGCGGATCGCTCAAGCGATCGGCTCTCTTGATATCGGTCAGTGCGTGGTGGTTCGAGATCGGGCGGTGCTGGCGGTGGAGGCCATCGAGGGTACCGACCAGGCCATTGCCCGCGGTGGCGAATTGGCCGGGGAAAAGGCGGTGGTGGTCAAGGTCAAGAAGCCAAATCAGGATTTCCGCTTTGATTTGCCGGCCATTGGCCCACAAACCATTGCCGGGATGATTGCGGTCAAGGCGGCGGTATTGGCAGTGGAAGCCGGCCAGGCCCTGCTCTTTGATCCTGAAGAAACCCTCAAGGCGGCTGATCGAGCCGGGATCGTGATTTTGGGAGTCGCCGAAACCGTAACCGGAGATTTGCAATATTTAAGGCTATCTTGAAAAATCAGCTATTTTGTTCGAGTTCAAGGCATGCGAAAAAAAATTACCGCAGGCATATAGTTGATATTCCGAGGATAATTTTTTGAGCATAACGCAGAAATCGGGCGAAAGAGCAATTTTTCAAGGTGGCCTTAAACAAACATTCCGTCACACCCAACCCAAGCGAAGGATGAAAAGTTAATCGTTGACCATTAACGATACTTTCAAGGATTGTGCTCGTGAACGTACACGTAAACTGAGTTCAGATAATGTTGGATCACAAATGGGATGCCGGTCCGGGTGAAAACAAGGCGGCGGTGGTGCTGCTTTCCGGAGGGCTGGATTCCACCACGGTTCTGGCTCTGGCCTCGAAAGCCGACTGTAGTTGTTACTGTCTTTCTTTTGCCTACGGTCAGCGTCATCTCCGGGAACTGGAATTAGCACGGGCCAACGCCGCGCGCTTCAGGGCGGTTCGTCACCTGGTGTTGCGCATCGAACTTGACGCCATTGGCGGCTCGTCTTTGACCAGCGCCGAATTTACCGGGCCAAAAGTCGTCTCGTCCGCCGCAGTTGGCGGGGAAGAGCTGGAAGTGAAGATTCCCATAACTTACGTGCCGGGGCGCAACACCATTTTTCTGGCCTATGCCGCTTCCTGGGCCGAGACGCTGGGAATTACCGATATCTTTATCGGGGTCAACACCGTTGATTTCAGTGGTTATCCCGACTGCCGCCCCGATTATCTGGAAGCTTTGAACATCGCGCTCAATCTTGGCTCCAGGTCTGGCCGACAACGACGGCCTTTCCGACTGCAAGCCCCTTTGCTGAACCTGAGCAAGGCCGAGATTATTGCCAAAGGCATGGAGTTAGGGGTGGATTACGCCCTCACTCATTCCTGCTACCATCCGGATTCGCAGCATCGAGCTTGTGGTCGCTGCGACGCCTGTGTTCTACGACGGCGGGGTTTTGCGGTGGTGGGGCGGATCGACCCGGCTCCCTACCAACCGCAGCCGGAAGGATCTTGGGCAAGATGATCCGCTGCGCCTATAATCATGACCGGTATTTTACGCCGGGCCTTGGGTTTTCAAGGAATCATCGTCAGCCCTGACGGCAGGTGAAATAAGGGCCGAACGCCTGCAAGGCGCTTGGCGGCGCACGCGGTCCGCCGGCGGATTTTCACGATGCCAGGATAGTCCGTAAATCCGCTTCTTCCAGGATGATAATCGCCATTTCCTGAGCCTTGGCCAACTTGGCGCCGGGTTTTTGGCCGCAGACTAGATGGGTGACTTTGCGGCTGATGGTGGTGGCCACCTGGCCGCCCAGTTCCTTGATTCGGGCCTTGGCCTCGTCGCGGGAAAAATGGCTGAGAGTGCCGGTGAAGAGAAAAACCTGGCCGTGCAGGGGCCGATCTTGCCCCCGATCATCATCAGGGCTTATCCGTAAACCTAAATCCCGCAGTGCAATCAGCATTTTGCTGGTGGCAGCGGAACTAAAAAAGGTGACTAGAGAGCTGGCAACCGCCGGGCCCAAGCCGTCAATCTTCAAAAAATCTTCTTCTCCGGCCTGTTGCAAGTGGGTAAGCGAGGGGAAATGTTGCGCCAGCAACTGGGCATGGACCTCGCCCACATGACGAATGCCCAGGGCGGCCAGCAACCGGGCCAGTTTGGGATGTTTGGCGGCGGCGATGGCCGCGATGACGTTTTTTGCCGACTTTTCTCCCCAGCCTGCCAGGGCCGCCAGTTGTTGGGGTTGCAGGCGATAGATGTCGGGGATATCATTCACCAGGGCGTTTTGGACCAGTTGCTCCACCACCTTTTGGCCCAAGCCCTTAATGTCCAGTCCGGCCTTGCCGCAAAAATGACCCAGGGCCTGAAGGCGTTGGGCCGCGCAGTGGGGGTTCTCACAGCGGCGGACCGCGCGGACCACCTCACCCGCCTTGCGAACGAGGGGCATGGCGCATGCCGGGCATTTGGTCGGCAGTTTTATGGCCGTTTCGTTTCCCTGTCGTTTTTTCACCACCGGCTTGATTATTTCCGGGATCACCTCGCCGGCTCGCTGAATCAGCACCATGTCGCCTAACCGCAGATCCTTGCGGCGAATTTCATCTTCGTTGTGAAGGGTGGCGCGACTCACCGTTACCCCGCCGACCTTGACCGGTTCGAGCCGGCCCACCGGGGTCACCGCCCCGGTACGACCCACCTGGAAATCCACCCCGATAAGCCGAGTGACGGCCTGGGCGGCGGCAAATTTGGCAGCCACCGCCCAGCGGGGGCTGCGGGCTTTGGCCCCGAGTCGTTTTTGCTGGGCCAGGTCGTTAACCTTGAGCACCATTCCGTCAATTTCAAAAGGCAATTCATGGCGGCTATCGGCCAGAAAATGGAAGTGGGCGATTACCGCCGCAAGATCAAGACAAACTCGACTGTGGGGAATTATTTGAAAGCCCGTCGCCGCCAGCATCGCCAACAATTCCGTCTGGGTACCGATTGCCAGTGAGGAAGCATCACCCACCCCATAGGCGAAAAATTGCAGGGGCCGGGCGGCGGTGATTGTCGAGTCAAGCTGACGCAGAGAGCCCGCGGCGGCATTACGAGGATTGGCAAACAGAGCCAGCCCGGCGGCCGCCCGCCGGCGATTGAGTTCTCTGAAGCCTGAGACACTGAGGCAAACCTCGCCCCGAACATCTAAACGTTTCGGCATTAAGCTAAACGATGACTGACGACGGCCCCGACTTTGCTTGTCCGACCGCGCTGGCGCTGGCGCTGGTGCTGGTGCTGGTGCCTCGGAGGAGCCCTCGGCGATAGGGCGCCTAAACCAATGCCGCCGGTCGCTGGCGCTCGCTGGCGCGGTTGAGCCTGGCCGGGATAGAGGCGATCGTGGCCAGGTTGGCGGTGATATTTTCCCCCACCAAGCCATCACCACGCGTGGAGCCCAGGGTGAAAACCCCGTTTTCATAGATCAGTTCCACCGCCAGCCCATCAAGTTTAGGTTCGGCATGGAGAGCCGGAAAATCTTCAGTGCGGAGAAAACGGCGGATGCGGCTGATAAAATCACCGATTTCTCCCTCACTGAAAGCGTTTTCCAGGCTGAGCATGGGGACCCGATGTTCCACCGGGGCGAATTGGGGCAGGGGCGCGGCCCCCACCCGGCGACTGGGGGAATCAGAGGTAAGCAGATCCGGGTATTGTTCCTCCAATTGCCGCAACTCACGGAACATCCGGTCATATTCGAAGTCGGTGATTTCGGGGTCATCAAAGACGTAGTAACGCCGATTATGATCGCGAATTTGTTCCCGCAATTCAGCCAGCCGCTTTTCCGCCCGCTCTTTTTCTGTTCGCTCCTTTTCCGTCATCGGCAATCGGGGATTAGCGGCCAGGGGGGACCGGGGGCGGCGGCGGGGGCAAGGGTGGGAGTCCGCAGTGGCTTGCCGCCGGATGCGATATTTTCGCAAGCAAGCTCATCGATAAAGATCAGAATCGAGCTTGCCGCTTTGTCGGCCACCCCGGCGATGACCTCGGTCACCCCGGCGCTGATCTCCGCCTTTTGTTGTTTGCTCAAAGCTTCGGCCACCCGGATGTTGACGTAGGGCATGATTTTTTCTCCTTTTGGTTCGGTAAATTGGCCTTGGCAGGGTTGGCTCGTTGTTTCAGTATAGCCCAGGATGGGGAAAAAAAGAAGTCGAGCAAAAGAAAAAAAATGAACGTAAAATTGAATCAATCTGTTAATTTCAATTTTAATCTTTGCCGGGAGGAGGATACGATGCCGTTGATCATGATAACCAATGACGATGGGGTCGACGCCCCCGGCCTCCGGATTTTGGCGGAGGCTCTCGGCACTTTGGGGCGGGCGATAATCATCGCCCCGGAAAGGGACAATTCCGCCGCCAGTCATTCTCTGACCATGCGCCGCCCCCTGCGCGTCCGGGAAATTAGCGCCGATGTCTACGCCATCGATGGCACCCCCGCCGATTGTGTGATGGTCGGAATCAAGAAGGTGCTGCCCGCTCGTCCCGACCTGGTGGCTTCCGGGATCAATCCCGGGGCCAACCTCGGCGATGACATCAACTATTCGGGCACGGTTTCCGCCGCCCGCGAGGGTACTTTGCTGGAGATTCCCTCCCTGGCCGTTTCGCTGGCCACGGCCAACGGCGAGCCATGTCTTTATCCGGTGGCGGCCCGCCAGGCCCTGATCCTGGCCGCCGAACTCCTGGAACGGGGAATGCCCCCCAACACGCTGTTCAACGTTAATGTTCCCAACCGGCCGGCCGTGGAAATTTTGGGCCGCCGCTACACCCGTCAGGGCCGCCGCCTTTACGACAACGCCATCCAGGAAACCTTCGACCCTTGGGGCCAGCGTCATTACTGGATCGGCGGTGGCACCCCCCGCTGGAGCAAGGAGCCGGAAACCGATGTCCAGGCGGTTCAGGCAGGCTATGTTTCCGTTACCCCGCTGCACCTGGACATGACCAACCATCAGGTGCTGCAGGGCTTGCTTGCGAAATAACCACAAACGCCGAATAACTTTGCCAGGGGTCAGGTAAATCTGTCCCATGCCGGAGAACTCCCACCGTGATGAGCGAAAAACCCCAAGAACCCCTTTGGCGGGGACTGCGGCGCGCTAAGGAGTTGGCGGGGCGTCCCCTGTATTTTTTGATCAAAACCGATTCCACTAATCAGGTGGCCTTGGCCTTGGCGCGGCAGGGCCAGGGGGGCGCCCTGGTGGTGGCCGAAAGCCAGGGGCGGGGGCGGGGGCGGCTAGCTCGCGGGTGGCATTCGCCGCCGGGGGTGGGGATTTATCTTTCCCTCCTGTATCGGCCCCGTCTGGCCTTGGAAGACCTGGCCAAACTGACCTTGAGCGCCGGTCTGGCCTTGTCTCTGACTCTCGAAAAAACCACCGGCACGACCCCGGGCCTCAAGTGGCCCAACGATCTCTTGTTGGGTGGAGGAACTGAGGGAGAAAACAATGGAGAAGTGGGTGGAGGAGTGGGCGGGGAAGTGGATGAGGAAACCGGCGGGGGAGTGAGTGGGAGCATAAGTGGGAACATAAGTGGGAACATGAGTGGAAAAATTAGAGGGAAAAAATGTGGCGGCATTCTTTGCGAATGTTGTCTTAATGCCGACATTGTCCAAACGAACGGTGTCTTATCAGGGTCGGCTATGGATTTGGCCTCGGTGGGGCCGCCCTCCCCAACATCGAAGGCGGCGCCTGATCGACCTCCGGAACTGAAGTTGGCCGATAAGGGCACGGTAGGGGAAAACTTCCCGGCGGTGGTGGTGGGAATCGGCCTCAACGTCAACGCCACCGCGGAACAAATCCCTCCTCAATTGCAGGACCGGGCTACATCCCTGCGCCTAGTCACCGGTCGCTCCTGGGATCGGGGTCGCTTGTTGTTTGCCCTGGTCGACGAAATGGACCGGATGGTGACCAAACTGGAGCAAGGAGAATTTCCCGCCATCCTGGCGGCCTGGCAAAAACGAGATGCCCTGTCGGGCCGAGAACTCAAGTGGCTGACTCCGGCCAAGAAAGTGATTTGCGGGATCGCCCTCGGCCCTGACGCCCACGGGATCTTGCACATCCGCGATCGGCAGGGCCGCATTCATCAAGTGATGTCTGGAGACCTTGACGTCGAATAAGGATCGATTCTCCGTTATTGCTGTTGGCAACAAACAGATTTGTCCGGTTGCTTGCTCTCTGACGGTTCGGGGCATTCTGTTCGGCGCCGCCACGGTTTAGTGTATTCTGTTTGACAACCTTACTCGAATAGTGTTAGAATTTCGTGGCGTCTTTCAATAAAAAAATAAAAATTGATAATGAATTTTGCAACGATGCTTGCCCTTTCACGGCAAGCCCAGCCAAAAATTGGCGCTTGCCGGGAAACTCAAATGCCAAAGATTTTACGTAAATTGCTCGGATTGACCTTGCTGTTCGCCACCATCGGAGTGGCGACCTGGCAGGCCTTGTTGACTGGATAGTCATGAAAAAACTACGCAAAGCCCGACTGTTATGGTTCTTACCCCTGCCATTGGTTCCCGCCACGGTGATCGCCTTGGTCGGTGGCCATTTCACGGCCTTTGCGGCTAACGCCGGGGCCTACGGTCTATTTCTGGCCGGCGCCATCTTGACACACCGCGGCTTTCTGCAAGAGGCGAAACAGCAGCAGCCACAGTTTCAGACCACCGGTCGCCGGCCGTTTAAACTCCTAGGCGGGTTGACTGTTGCATTGGCCACAGCTTTGACCGCCTGGGCCGGCGCCGGCCATAGCGAGGTCATCGCCCTGGCCTTTGGGGGCGGGGCCCTGGCTGGTTTTGTCTTGTTCTACGGTTTAGATGCACGTCGGTCGATAATCGTGGTGGCGAACCGGGATGGCGACATGCAGCGGATCACCACGGCGCTGCACCAGGCAGAGCAGAAAATCCGGAGCATCGAGCAGGCCGGTAGTCGGATCAACCAGCCGGAACTAAACCAACGTTTGACCCGTATCGTCGCCATGGCCCGTAATATCTTGATGGAGATTGCCAATGATCCTCGGGATCTGCAGCGGGCGCGCAAATTCCTCAACACCTACCTTGATGGCACCCAGCGAGTGGTCGCCGGTTATGCCAAGGCCCATGCCGATCTTCGGAGCCAGACACTCGAGACTAATTTTCGTCGGGTGCTGATCACCATTGAAGAGGTTTTTGGGCAACAGCATCAACACTTGCTGGAGAACGATCGACGCGACCTTGACGTGAGCATGGAGGTGCTTGCAACTCAGCTTAAGCACGAAGGTCTGAATTAACCTGTGCTTATAGACGTTTATTTATTGTTTGAGGAATACAGACGACAATGATTAGCGAAACCGCCCTCAAAACGCTTGAAACCGACCGCTTGCCGGACAAGCCGCCGGTGCGTTACCGGGAGATCGACCCGCCGGAACGGGCGGCGATAGACGCCCTGATCCGGGAGATCGACATCAACGACGGTCATTCCCTGCTTTACTTCGGCGCACCCGCCCAACAGCAGTTGGCCAGCATCTCCAACGAGATGCTGGAGGGGGTGCGCAACAAGGACACCGGGCCGGCGGGAGACGCGCTCAATCGCATAATGAGCACGGTGCGAACTTTCGATCTGGGCAACATGGATCCTAACCGTCGGCCTGGCTTTCTCAGCCGGTTGCTCGCTAAAGCCCGGCCGGTGACCAAATTCTTCGAGCGCTATCAAGCAGTGTGCGACCAGATCGACGCCATCAGTGACGACCTCGAACGTCACAAGACCCAACTGCTCACCGATATTGCCTCCCTTGATCGTCTCTACCACGCTAATCTGGAGTATTTTCATCACCTGGAGCGCTACATCGTGGCCGGAGAGGAAAAGCTGAAGCAGCTCGATGAGCAGGTCATCCCAACCATGGAGCATGCGGCCGATGAGAGTGAGGCATTGATTATGGCCCAGCAGTTGCGGGACTTGCGGGCCAACCGTGATGCCCTGGAACGGCGGATCCATGACCTCAAACTGACGCGTCAGGTGGCCATGCAAAGCTTGCCCAGCATCCGCCTGGTCCAAGAAAACGACAAGGGGTTGATCAACAAGATCGTCTCCACCACCGCCAACACCTTGCCCCTGTGGCGCCAGCAACTGGCTCAGGCAGTGACCATCCATCGTTCCCGGGCAGCCACCAAAAGCATCCGCGCGGCTAGCGACCTTACCAACGAATTACTCAAAGCCAATGCCGAGAACCTCAGGCAGGGCAACGTTGAGGCGCGGCGTGAGATTGAACGTGGGGTATTTGATATTGACGCGGTCAAGCAGGCCAATGCCGCACTGATCGAGACCATCGAAGAGAGCTTAAGTATCGCCGATGAAGGACGCCGAAAACGCGCTGACGCGGAGATTCAGCTTAAGACCCTCGAGTCTGAACTGCGGCGAACCCTGGCCGACGCCGGGGGCCGGGTGAATGCCGGGCCCCGCTCATTCAAACCCACCACGTTGAAGACCTGACCGCCGCCAGCAATCATGAGAAAGATTCCTTGAGATCGTTCAGTGAGTAATGTGATTGTTCGTTTTCTATGCCACGCATTGCTGATGAAAGCGATAAAGTTGACCACTCACTATTTTCTTGCCTTTCCGTCTACTTAAACGCCCGCTTTTTGCGCTGCCACTTGGCGCTCAAGCTCGGTGACGAGCCCGGCAGGCAAGCGCAGACGCGCGGCCAGCATGGCGAGATAAGCTTTTTCGGCGGCGGTGTCAACTTCGACGGCCAGCAGCGACGCGACATAGATTTCCGCGGCCACCTCGGGGCTCCCGGCGCTGTTTACGATCGCGTCCATATCAACGGGGCGGCCCATCTCGGCCACCAACAGGGCTTGGCTTTCGTCATCCAATCCTAATGCTTCGATCCTTTGGAAAATAGCCTGACCTTCCTGGGCGTCAAGGCGCCCATCGGCCCGGGCGGCAGCCATCATGGCGCGGATCAGCGTAAGCCCCAATGCATCATGGGCCGCGTAATCGCTTGCTTGCGGCATGAACGCGGTGCCTGGCGGAGCCGGAATGAGCTCGGCCGCACCGAGCGGCCATGCCAACGGCATGGCCAATGGCATGGCCGATGGCGCGGCCGACGTGGCGCCCTGCGAATTGCGATAGCGTTGGTATGCCGTGTAAGCAAGTGCGCCCACTGCGGCAACGCCACCCATCTTAAGTGCTTTCATCCCAATTTTTCGTCCTTTTTTGCCGGTCAGCATGCCTCCGGCAAGTCCGCCGGCCAACCCCCCAATCAGTCCTCTTTTCGCGCCGCCGCCCAGCAGTTGGCCCAGCAGTTGGTTCATATCAACCATTGTCGTAGTCTCCAGTCGGGTAAGAAGTTAGGGGCGATCCGTTCGATCTTAAGTCGTGGCCTCGCCCATCAAGCGCTTGCCGATATCAAGCACCAGGGGGACCTGGTCCCACAACCAAGACAGCAGCACAATGCCGGCCCAGGCCAATAAAACCAGCAGCCCAAGCGCAACCGCCCCCAATATCAACCAGGTGCGCTTACTAATAAGACGCAGGCTTGAAACAGCTTTCGCCACAAACCAAATTTTACCCAGACCAATCATCGCCATCTCCATTGGTTATCGGTCAATACTCCCGGACCTGCTTACTTTAAGAGGATGTTAAACCAAACCCCGAAAAAGCCCTGATGCTTGTCTATGGGCTTAAAGTTTTGCCGGCTTTAGCGAGCACTTCCAGGATGGTGAACATATTGGAAAGCACCCCGACTTTAAGCTCTTCTTTGACGCCAAAATGATTTAAACAGGTGCCGCAGGAAAGAACTTTCACCCCCATTTTCTCCAGACTCTGAAGTTCTTCGAGCGCCGGGGAGCCCGCAACCGCCAGCTTGACTCCGGAATTGACGAAAATTATGTGCGATATATCCCGGGCAAAGTGGGAAAGGGTTTCAAAATACATGCCCATCAAGACCCGGCCCAAGTCGTCATCGCCCCGGCCCATTACCTCGGAAGCGATATAAATAACCAGCGGTTGTGGCCCGGAGGGCTCACAAACAACGGCGGAAGTTTCCGCAGCAGACGCCTTTACATCTTTGCGGATGGCAAGGTGATGGACGCCGCCCCCCTGGTCTTCAGCCCTTACGGCATGGCCCCGGCTTTCAACAAAACGGCAGACATTGCTTAAGGCCGCCTCGTTATCAACAATAACCAGCAGGCGGGCGCCCACGGCCATATTGGCCAAGGCGTCTTTGGTCCGGATCACCGGCTGGGGGCAGACCAGGGCTTGACAATCAAGAATTACTTCGTCGGTCATTGCGGCGCACTCTTAGGAGATCTTTTTGGAGAATGCTGAATTTTCGAATAAAACCCCATCCGCCATCCGCAGGTTACGAGCAGCAGCGATGGATTTCGCCGCGGTGGCGCGGGCGGGCACAGGTGATTAGTTTAAGTTTGCGAAAGTGATTTCAAAAAAAACCCACCCACCTCCGGGGTGGAGGCGGGCGGGTTGAAGGGCCGGAGTCGCCTAGCAACAAATCCGACCGGTTTGCTGCTTCTGCAAATTGCCGGTTAACGGTTGATGATCACCGTTTCGGCCCTATTTAGAATCTGATACACATCGTGTGTTGGAAGTTTTCATTAAAAGCAGTAGCCACCGGCGTCGCGCCAGGTGCAGCATTATCATTCCCACGATGAGCGCGCATTATCCCTTGATCGGGCCTACCGTCATCCAGTCGGCTATCAAGGGCTTGAGCCGTCGCGCCGGGCACCGACCCGAGACAGATTTTATTGCCGGCTGGCATCCCATAAACTCCGCCATTAGTAAAGCCAATCGAACCACCAAAGGGGTTATGCGGTAATGCCGCCGGCCCTGTGGCGCCAACCTCACCACGAATAAGGCCCGCCGCTCTCAGGTGTTGCCAAAAGGCTATACCTTCACCAGCAGCAGCAGTAAAGGTAGTCCCCTGAACATTCTCGATAATCCCATTCTGGTTACCAAAACCAATAGCAAAATCCCACGCACCACCTCTGGCTCGCAAGGCAGCCAGATTCCCATCATCCCCCGGCAGTCGACCATAGCGATCAAGATAAGTATTAACCGCCGCGATTATCCCGTTGACGGAGTTGGCCGCTTGAGCGACCCTGGCATTCTCAATCATCGACTGCCCCTTCAAAACCCCGCCCAGCAGCAGGCCGACAATTACCAACACAATCGCAATCTCCACCAAGGTAAAACCTTGCTGTCCTTTAAGCTGTTTCATCACCGCCTCCTTAGAGAGTCTTCTTGTGCCACCTGAGAAGTCCCAGTCAATAATCATTCAGCGTCAATAATCATCCGGCGCGTGCTATCGTATCATCCGCTCAACCACAAAGTCAAGATGTTTTTGTGAGGCCCGGCCGACCGGCCGACCGGCCGATCTGAAGAGCAATCTGTCAGCGGCCGACAAACGGCAGCCTAACCAACAACCGTCTCGGATGTCAAGAAAAATTAGGTGTAAATAAAAATGGACGTAAATTGTGATAGGATATCATGAACTGATATGGTAATATGATAACGTGCAAATTATGTACCTTGACCATTTCAACCTGACTCAGGCCCCTTTTCGGATTACTCCCGATCCGGCCTTCTTTTTTGCCGGCGGCGGGCGCGGGCTGATCCTTGAGGCCTTGATTTACGCGATCAAATCAGGGGAGGGCATTATCAAGGTGGTTGGGGAGGTGGGCAGCGGCAAGACCATGCTCTGTCGGATGCTGCTCCGGCACCTGGCAGGGGTTGTGGATCTTGTCTATATTGCCAACCCCAGCCTTTCTTCGCAAGATATTCTTTACGCCATCGCGTTTGAGCTGAAACTGCCGGTGACCAGAACCACCGAACGGCTGGTGGTGATGCAGCTTTTGCAGGATTATCTCCTCAGGCAGCACGAGGCCGGCCGTAACGTGGTGGTTTTTATCGAGGAGGCCCAGGGTATGGCCCTGAAAGCCCTTGAAGAAATTCGTTTGATCAGTAATCTGGAAACCCATCGGCATAAGTTGCTGCAAATTGTGCTGTTTGGTCAGCCGGAGCTGGACAACAAGCTGCGGGGCCTGAATATTCGGCAGTTTCGGGAAAGAATTACCCACAGCTTCGCCTTGCAGCCCCTCAGCGCCGCGGAAACTGCGGACTATCTCCGCTTTCGCCTCCAGGCCTCGGGCTATAATGGGGCGACCTTGTTTGATGCCCGGGCCACGAAACTTATTGCCGGGGCCGCGAGGGGCCTTAGTCGGCGGATTAATATTCTGGCCGATAAGGCCCTGCTGGCCGCCTATGCCGATTCGGCTTTTACGGTGCGGGCCAAACACGTTCGCGCGGCGATTAAAGACAGCGAGTTCGGCGCGGTGCCCCCGTCTTGGCGCCCGGCACTGCGCCGGGCACTGCGCCGGGGTTTGGCCCTGGGGCTGATCCTGGGGCTGATCGTGGTCGTCCTGGGGCTGTCAGGCTTGGTTTTTTATTTTTCCGGTGAGTTTGGGGGTTTTTTCTCAGCCGCGAAACAGGGTACTCCCTAAAGGAAATGAGGAAATGCCGATGCGATTCTTTAAGCACGCGGGTCTTCTTTTGGCCCTGCTCGTCCTGGGGCTAACGGTCGTGGGCTGCGGCGCTTCGTTGCCGGAGCGGCCGACTGCCGGTCGCCACCTTGAGCTGCCGCCTCGACCGCCGACGCCGATGCCGCCCCCGCCCGCGGTGATTAGCCAGCCGCCGCTGCCGGCCCCCGGCCCGATTGAGCAGCAGCTCGAGCTGTTTTCGGTGGAGGTGCATGATGTCCCGGTCCGCGAGCTGCTCTTTGCCCTGGCGCGTGACGCGGCGATCAATGTTGATATTCATCCCGAGATCCAGGGAAAGGTCACCCTCAATGTCATCGACCAGACCCTGCCCCAGATTCTGGCCCGCGTCGCCCGCCAGGTAAACATTCGCTGGGATATTTACGGCGCCGGGCTGATTATTGTTCCCGACCGGCCGTTTTGGCGCAATTACATCATTGATTATGTCAATATCATCCGTGGTTCCACCGGGCAGGTCGGGGTGATCGCGGAAATCGGCGGGGGTTCGGTCACCACCTTGACCCAGGAGTCAGTCAATAATTTCTGGCAGGCTTTGCTGAGCAATATTGCGGCGCTGGTCGGGGTGGGGCCGGCGGCCGGCGGCGGTGCCGACGAGGTTCCCGCAGTTATCGGCAACCCCGAAACCGGCTTGATCGCGGTGCGGGCCACCGCGCGCCAGCACCGGGAGGTGCAACATTTTATCGATCTGTTGCTGGGCCGGGCCTTGCGCCAGGTGCTGATCGAGGCCACCGTGGTTGAGGTCGACCTCAACGATCGCTATCAGGCCGGGATTGACTGGGAGATGCTGGGCCGCGATGGCGGGAAATTCAATTTTGTCCAGAGTTATCTGGGGGGTAATTTCCCGACTGCGCCCTTTACTCGGCTGATCATCGATGAAGGTCGAGGCGACGATCCTCACCGGTTACGGGTGACCATCCAGGCACTGGCCCGGTTTGGCGATCTTAGGGTGCTCTCCAGCCCCAAGCTGATGGTGCTCAATAATCAGACCGCGATGTTGCGGGTGGTGGATAATCGGGTTCATTTTACCATGGAGGTTGAAGTGACCCCGGCCACGGCCGATACTCTGCGGACCGTCACCTTTGAGACCACGGTGCACACCGTGCCGATCGGCTTTGTGATGGCGGTAACCCCCCAGATCAGCGAGTCCGGGCAGGTCACCCTGAATGTGCGGCCGACCATTACCCGAATTGTCGGCCACGTCAACGACCCCAACCCGGACCTGGCCCGTGAGAATATTCAAAGTAGAATCCCCGAATTGCAGGTGCGTGAGGTGGAATCAATACTTCGCGTAGCCAGCGGCCAGATTGCGGTGCTTGGCGGCCTGATGCAGGATTCGATGAGAAAAGAAAAAGCCGGTCCGCCCGTTCTTTCCCGGATGCCGGTTTTAAGAAATGTATTTGGTTACCGGGAAGAAACGGCGAGCAAAACCGAACTGGTGATCTTTATTCGCCCGGTGGTCGTGCGCCAGGCCAGCCTGGACGCCGACCTGCGCGAGTATCGCGACTTTCTTAAGGCCCCGCCCATCCCTCGACATCCCCTAGGCCCGGGGTTCTAAATGGGTAAGTCATGAGTTTGTTGATAGACGCCTTGACCAGGGCGGAGAAGGCGAAAAAAAGAGCCGAAGGGCAGGGCGAGTCGGCGAAATTTGAATCAAGGTCAGCGTCAGCGCCAGCGTCAGCGCCGGCGTCAACGTCAACCCCTGAACTGGCGTCAACGTCGACCCCTGAACTGGAACGGGAACCGGCGCCGGGGCCTGAGTTTGAGCTGAAGCCGGAGCCGGAGCCGGAGCCGGAGTTTGAGCTGAAGCCGGCGCCGGAGCTGGAGTTTGAACTGAAGCCGGAACCGGGGCCGAAGTCGGGGCCGGAACTGAAGCTGGAACTAAAGCCGGGATCGGGGTTGGACTTGGCGCGCACCCCGCAACCCCGGCCGGCTATCGGGCTTGAAGTAAATTCGGCCGATCCGGATTTCGCGCCGCCCTCGGTAAGCCCCCGGGTGGCGGCGGTAGCTAAAGCCGCCGCCACCCGGGGGCTTACGACCATTGATGACGGACCTTCCCCGACGAAGGCCCGCACGATTTTTCTGGCAAAAAAATCGACCGCCGGCTGGCGGTCTTTACAAGAACGACCCTTATTGCTGGCCCTGGGGATTGTCGGGTTGATGAGCGTGATTGGCCTCTCTTCCTTGAGTTACCGGCATTTTCTTAAGCCCCCGGCGGTTAATCAGGCCGACCTTGAAGCCCGGCTACCCCTCCCGGTCCCACTTCCGGCGGCCCCGCGGGCGGCGGATCAACCGCCGCCGCCGGTAGATCCGCCGCCCGCGGCGATAGTCGCGATCCCGGTTGCGCCGCCGCCGCAACCAGACCCCGTCGTTGTCGCGCCCGTCGTTGCCGCGCCGGATGTCCAGCCGGCGCCAACTCCGCCCGAGGAGGCAATTGTTTTACCCGACCGCCCCCGCCCCATTGTCATTACCCGGCGGACCGCCCCGCCGGCCATTGATCAAACGCTTGAGGAGGCTTATGACGCGTATAAACTGGGCGATATCGAGCGGGCCGCCCGGATTTACCGGCAAATTTTGCAGCTAAATCCCGGGCAGCGCCAGGCCCTGCTCGGCATTGCCGCCACCTACTACCGGCGCGGCGAGATTGGCCTGGCCGCCACCTACTACCGGCGGCTGCTGGATCGTGACCCCGGCGACCCCATGGCTCTGGCCGGGATGCTGCTTACCGCCCCGGTCGGTGATATTTCCCGATCATTAAGTGAATTACGGTTGCTGCTGCTCAGGCATCCGGACAACGCCGCGCTGCATTTTGGACTAGGCAATCTCCTGGCGGCTCAGCACGACTGGCCGGCCGCGAGATTAGCCTACACCAAGGCCCTGGCCTTAGCCCTGGCGGGCGCACTCCGGCCCCCCGCCGAGACCGACGCTTCCGCGGCCGACTACGCCTTTAATCTGGCGGTCAGCCTCGAACATCTCGGCTTAAACTACGAAGCCGCGCGGCACTACCGAAAGGCCCTGACTCTGGCCGGCCTGGAGCTGGCGGTCTCTTTTGATCGCAACCTAGTTAACGCGCGAATTGCCATACTGGAGAACGACAATCACGGGAGGCTCCCGGACGATGAGCGAGAAGAAACCACAACGCCTTGGCGAAACCCTGCTGGCCCAGGGAATTATCACCGAAGACCAACTGCGGATCGCGATCATTGAGCAAAAGAAACAGGGCGAGCAGTTGGGCAAGTGCCTGATCAGGCTGGGTTTTGTCTCGGCCGGAACCTTGCGAGACGCGCTGGGCCGGTCGTTGCGGCAAAAAAGTATCGATCTAACTAAGGCCGTCCCCGACCCCGACGCGCTCGCTTTAGTGCCGCTGGCCTGGGCCAAACGTTATACCCTGTTGCCGATTGCCTGTAAGCAAGAGGAGAAAATTCTGGTCCTGGCCATGGCCGACACCTTCAATGTCGTGGCCGTAGATCAACTTTCAGCCCTGCTTGGCGGTCGCTTTGCCATCGAAACGGTGTTGGCCGGCGAGTCCGAGATCATTCAGGCCATTGATTTATTCTATGGTTTTGAACTCTCCATTGATGGAATTCTCCATGAAATCGAAACCGGCGAGATCGATCAGACTAGTCTGTGGCAGGATCAATCCACCTTCGGTCATCCCGTGGTGCGCCTGGTGGACGCCATCTTGCTTGACGCGGTAAAAAGAAACGCTTCCGATATCCACCTTGAGCCCGAGGCCGGTTTTCTCCGGATTCGCTATCGAATCGACGGGGTTTTGCGCCAGATTCGCAGTCTGCATAGCAAGTACTGGTCGGCCATAGTTATTCGCATCAAGGTCATCTCTAGTCTCAATATTGCTGAAACCAGGGCGCCGCAAGATGGTCGCGTCCAGATGACCTTTTACGGCAGGATTGTTGATTTCCGGGTCTCTTTATTGCCCACGCTCTACGGTGAAAATATAGTTTTGCGGGTTCTCGACCGAATGAAAGGCATTCTGCCCATCGAAGAACTTGGCTTAGCTGAACAGGAGTTGTTTACCCTGCAAACCATGATGGCCAAACCAGAGGGCATCATCCTGGCCTGCGGCCCCACCGGCAGCGGCAAAACCACCACTCTTTACTCGCTGCTGAACGCCATCAATCAGGAGGGGGTCAATATCATGACTTTAGAAGACCCGGTGGAGTACCTGATGTTGGGCATTCGTCAGTCCACGGTCAACGAAGCGGCCCGCCTTACCTTTGCTACCGGTATTCGCGCGATGATGCGCCAAGACCCCGATGTGATTTTAGTGGGTGAAATCCGTGATGAAGACACGGCGCTCATGGCCCTGCGGGCGGCAATGACCGGTCACCAGGTATACGCGACCCTGCACACCAATTCGGCTTTGGGCGCCATTCCCCGGCTGCTCGATCTTGGTCTGCATCCCGGTATTCTTGCCGGTTCAATTATCGGCATTGTCGCGCAACGACTTATCCGACGTTTATGTCTCAAATGCCGGGAATCGTATGACGCCACCGAGATTGAACTGCGGCTGCTGCATGCCGTTAAGGAAGAAGGCTTGCGCCTCTGGCGGCAAGTCGGCTGCGCGGCCTGCGATTACCAAGGCTACAAGGGCCGCCTGGCCCTGGTGGAAATTTTGCCGATGACTGAAGATTTGGACGACGCCGTAGCCACTCAGGCGCCAATGAAAGAGCTGCGCGCGATTGCCATGAGCCATGGATTTTGCCCCATGGTCAATGACGCGGTGCGCAGGTTGCGGACCGGGGTCACCAGTATTGATGAAGTTACCAGGGTAATCAACTTGACCGACAGAAAGATGGTATGAAACTTTTTCAATACAAGGCCATGGATGCCACCGGCAACACCCGTCGTGGCCAGCTTGTCGCGACTGATCTTAACACCCTGGAATCGAGCTTAAACGGCATGAGGTTGGACCTGCTTTCCGCTAAAGAGATGAGCAGAACAGGTTTCCGTTTACGGCGCGAAAAGGTTACTCGCCGCGAGCTGGTCGATTTTTGTTTTCAACTCGAACATCTGCTCTACGCCGGGGTCGGCCTGTTAGTCAGCCTTGATGACTTACGAGACAACGCTGAAAACCCCGCTTTTCGAGAAGTTCTGATGATAACCGCCAATCGCATCCGCGACGGCCAAACCTTCTCGGATGCCTTAGCCGAATTTCCCGATACCTTTGATGAGGTCTTTGTTAATCTGGTTCGAGTTGGCGAGCATAGCGGTGAATTGCCGGCAATCATGAAAAACCTCGGCGAAAACCTGAAATGGGAGGATGAAATCATCGCCCGGGCCAAAAAGGCCGTCACCTATCCCACCTTTGTCGCCACCGTCGTTTTTGCGGTGGTCGCCTTCCTGATGATCTATTTGGTGCCGAAGATGGTGGAATTTATCCTCGGGATGGAAGGCGAACTGCCCGCCCACACCAAGGCTTTGATTTTTACCTCAGATATAATCAGTAGTTACTGGCCCGTCTTTCTTGCCGCTTTTCTGGCGATCGGGCTGGGCTATAATGCCGCGGCCAAATGGCATCCTAGCTTTCGTCTGCGAGCCGACTTTCTTAAGCTGCGCATCCCGCTGCTGGGTGAAATTTTGAAAAAGATCATTATCGCCCGCTTTGCCAAGGTTTTTGCCTTGATGTACCGGGCCGGGGTCCCGGTGTTACAGACCCTTGATATTTTAACCAGGACTTCTAAAAATACGGCGGTCGCCCATACCATCACCAACGCGGCTCGCCAGGTTTCCGAAGGCTCCAGTCTGAGCGCCGCTTTCAGCGGCAACGAGATCTTTCCCCGTTTTGTCGTGCGGATGATCAGTGTCGGGGAGGATACCGGCGATTTAGAGAGTTCCATGCTCAATGTCAGCTATTTTTACGACCGGGACGTCAAGGAAAAAATCGACAAGCTTGAGGCGGCTCTTGAACCAACCCTTACCATAATCCTGGGGGTAATTCTCGGCTGGATCATGCTCTCGGTGCTTGGCCCTATTTACAACCTTATCGGTGAGATCCAGTTCTGAGATGGCTTGAGCGATGAACGACAAAAGCGACAAGCGCCTGCTTTTTATTACCGCTGATGAGGTCACGGTTTATTTTTGGCAAGGCCCCACCTTAAAGCAGGCAAGCCTTCTCCCGCCCGGCGAGGAAGGGGTTGCGGCGTTTGCCGCGTTATTGGCCGCACGGCCGCAAATCCCCAATACTATTTTACTTGATCTGGTCGAGGAAGAGTTTCGCGTCGAGAATATCCCCCATGTCCTGATCAATCGTCATCAGCTTTTGGCGCGTAACGCCGCGCGGCTGTTTCGCGCCGCCACCTGGCGCCGCTATCAGGTTCTTGGTCGGGAAAAGACCGGTCGGCGGGATGATCGCGTTCTTTTTTCCGCGATCACCAACAACGAGATTTTAAAACCCTGGATTGATGTTTTAAGTCGCCACCAGGCGCCCTTGATCGCCATTCACTCCGTGCCATACCTGATCGGCAAGCTAGGCAAGCCTTTGGGGCTTGCTGCCAAGACGGTCCTGATTATGATTGATGTAAAAGGGTCGGGGCTGCGGCAGACCTTCTTTCGCGACGGACAACTGGCGATCAGCCGTCTGGCCTTAACCAGCCATCTTGACGACACCACGGAGCGTCATGCCGATTATCTGGTGAGTGAAATCGGCAAAAGCAAGCGTTACCTGCAAGGGCTGCAACTGTTGCCATTTGACCGCAGCGATCTTGATGTTTGGTTGATCAGCAGTGAAGAACGGCTGCAGGCTCCGGCCGACAACCCCGGGGATATAGCCCCCAATATTCGCCTGCATAGCCGCCAACTAAGCGAGATAGCTCGGCAATTGGGTTTGGTTGATGCCAGCGCCGCCCGGGGCTACCAGGCCAATCTGGTGCTCGCGCAGCTTGCCGCTTCCCTGCGAGGCGGCGGCTACGCCCGGACGCAGGAACGGCGTTACGCCCTGCATCGGACAATCAAGCGGGCGGTCGGTTTTGTGGCGATGGCGAGCTTGGGGGCGGTCTTTCTTTGGGCTTTGGGGCCGTTTACGCAAGTGCTAAGCGCCAAAGATCGGCTGCTGATGCTAACTGACCAACTAGACCACTTCGCCCTTTTGGCGGCCGAGCATGCTCACGAGGAAGTTTTAATTGAGCAGGCTGCTAAAATGCGCGCAGCGGTGATCAGCGCGCAATGGTTGAGTCAAGTGCCGGCCACCCCCGAGCCCTTTTTGCGCAGTTTAGGTCCCATCTTGATCCAGTTTCCCGATTTTCAGCCCGAGCAAATCTCCTGGCGGCTGAAAACAGCCGGGCCGGCAACGCCGGCCGATCCTGATTTCCTGATTTACCAGGCCGAGCCTGATTTACCAGCCGATCCTGACTTACCCACCAAGCCCGACTTACCAGGGGATACGGGGTTTCGGCAAATTGTGCAAATCAAGGGTCAACAAAACTTACCCGATGCTAATTTGCGCCGAGGGCTGCTTAGGGCGCGGCAATTTGAGCAAGCCTTGCGCCGGCAAATGCCGGGGGTGATCCGGGTAAAGATTGCTCACCAGCAACCTCTTGATTTCAGGTCGGAGATCGCACTCTACGGGACGTCTTTTGCGGTGCATCACAGCGCGCCTTTTGATCTTCAGTTAGTGCTTCGCGTTATTCCCCGGGAGTTGCCCGCCCTCGATGCCCCGACTCTCAACAAGGTAGAAGAATGAAAATAGCCGAACTGGAAATTGACTGGCTTTATCTGCGCCCGACCTTGATCGGCTGGTCCCTGGTTTCTTTGGTTGTTTTACTTTGCGCCACCGGCATATACTTTTACGCGCAGAACAGCCAAAAAGAATACGCGAGACTTGAGCGGCGGTTGCAAGAGGCCAGAAATAATTATTTCGCCGCGATTGCGGCCCAAAACACCATAATCGCGTTTCAAGATCACTTTTTGGCGCTACAAGCCGGTGGGGTAATCGGCAAAGAGCGGCGTTTGGAGTGGATGGAGCAACTGCAAAAACAAACGCAAAAACTGAATTTACCGAAAATCACCTTCTCACTGGAAGCTTACGCCCCTTTTTCTTTGCCGGAGGTTGCTAAGATAACCGCTCCGTTAACCGTCAGCCGGATGCGGCTTGAGATGCGACTGTTTCATGAGGGCGATTTATTTGCCCTGCTTGCCGGGTTGCGCCAGGCTGATATCGGGTTGTTCTGGGTGCAATCCTGCGCGCTGAAACGTGACCCCTTGCCGGAAGATGGGATCATTATTAAAGCTCCGGTCACAGCCGACTGCGAATTGTGGTGGCTGGTCGTAGATCCCGAATCATAGAAGAGCCAAGAATATTTTGCCAAAGGATTAAGTCTCCTTGTTGACCGGCATCGGTCAACCAAAACCGGCGCCTCAACTATGTTCGTTGTCGGGCCGGGGAGTGTACTCGGGAATGATCTTTTTCAGTTCGGCTTTGATTCCCGCGGCATCATGCCTCCCGGCATAGCGCTTCAGGCGATCCAGGGGCTCGCGCAGTTTAGCCAGGGAGCTGCCGCCCCCGCGCAGCACCATGATTTTTTCGTGTTCGGTGGAGACTATGCCTTCGCCTTCGGTAATCAACTCTTCATGCATCTTCTCGCCGGGACGCAAGCCGATGTGCTTGATTTCAATCTCGGTGTCCGGCTCTTTGCCGCTAAGCCTGATTAAATCCCGGGCCATTTGACCGATACGCACCGGGGTCCCCATTTCCAGAATAAAGATTTCGCCGTTTGCTCCCATGGTGGCCGCCTGCAAAATCAACTGAGCCGCCTCCGAGATATTCATGAAATAGCGGGTCATATCCGGGTGGGTGACGGTCACCGGGCCGCCCATTTCGATCTGACGCTTGAACAGGGGGATAACCGAACCGGAAGAGCCCAGCACATTGCCGAAGCGCACCGCCATAAAGCGAGGGGGGGCCGAAGCGGCCGAAGCGGCCGAAGCGGCCTGATGGCAATAAGCCTGCATGATAATTTCGGTCATGCGCTTGCTGGCCCCCATGACGTTGGTGGGCCGCACCGCCTTGTCGGTGGAAACCAGGATAAAACGCGCCACCTTGTGCGCCAGCGCGACCTCCATTAAGCGTTTGGTGGCGAAAATATTGTTGTACACCCCCTCCCAGGGGTTTTCCTCGACCAAGGGCACGTGCTTGTAGGCCGCGGCGTGAAAAACCACGGTCGGCTGGTGTTGTTGAAAAACATGGTTTAATAGCTCCCGGTCTTGCACTTTGCCCAGCACCGTAACGTAATCCCGAAAGCCGATCTCGTGCAGCACCTCCATTTCGATCCGATAAAGGTTTTCCTCGCCGGCGTCAAAAAGAATCAGCTTACCGGGCTTAAAGCGCAGAATCTGGCGACAAAGCTCGGAGCCGATCGAGCCACCTCCCCCGGTGACCAGTACTGTTTGCCCGCTCAGGATATCCTCAATTTTATGCAGATCCAGGCGGACCGGCGGCCGACCCAGTAAATCATTGTACGCCACATCGCGGATGGCTTTGATGCTCACCTTGTCGCTGATAATCTCCCCCAGGCCCGGCAAGATCTTGAAAACTGCGCCGCTTTCCCGGCAAATTTCAACTATCCGGCTCATCTGGTCGCGCCCCGCCGAAGGGATGGCAATCAACACTTCTCTAGCGGCGGTTTGCGCCAGCCACCGGTTAAGATCGGCAATCGGCCCCAGAATTGGAATGCCGTGAATCATCCGGCCAATTTTGGTTGGATGATCGTCGAGAAAACCCTTGATCAGATAAGGCAAGGCGCGGTTGTCGAAAATCTCCCGGGCGAGTTTTTCCGCCGCGTCTCCAGCCCCGATAATCAACAGCGATTTACGCCGAGTTAAGGCCGGCCCTTGCCCTCTCGCCAAAGAATAACCGGAGGAAAAATGCTGATAAACCAGCCGCACGCCAACTCGCAGGCCACCCACTAGCAAAAAGGTGAAAACCGCGTCCAACACAAAAACACTGCGGGAAAAGCCCTCGAAACGATAAAGCAGCAGCAGCACCCCCATGGCCAGCAAGGAGGAAACCACCACGGCCTTGCTGATGTTGAGCAGGTCGGTAAGGCTGGCGTAACGCCACATCCCCCGGTAAAGGCCGAAAAAGTAGAAAACGGCGATCTTCATTGGCAGCAGCCAGGGCAGCACCGCCCAGATCTGGCCCCACCACCGCTCGCCCAGCACAAAATCGAAGCGAATGCCGTAGGCCAACAAATGGGCGGCGATCACCAGCAAGATGTCCGCGCCCAGAATGATCCAGAAACTCCATGTTCTCATTTGATTTATTACGGACAACAGTTAAAGGCCGGGAGCCGGTCGCTTTTTCTAAACTTCACTTTAGGCGCTGGTTATGGCCTAAAACTCATAACAAGTCAATCAAGCGGACGTAAAAAAACCCACCGCTTTTTCAAACGTCGTACGGCGTCTCTTTTTCCCGCTGTCGGCGCAGGCGTTGCCCGGCATTGTGGTGAAATTCCACCACAAATCCCGTAAAAATGCCCAGCATGCCGCCCAACACCAGGGACAGAGCAAGAATCAGCGCGCCGCCGCGACCCACAAGCTCCTCGGCTATGAACACCCCCGCGACCCGGGTGTCGGTCATGAGGTTGACAAAGGCCTGAAACTGCGCGATGCTTTGCCTTTTTGCGGCCAACTCCCGGTCGTAATCGTCATCTAAGCGTTCCAGCTCGACTGCTAAGCGGTTAATGGCGCGCGCCGTCGCGGCAACCGTTCGTTGGTGATCCTCGGCAGCAAGGGCCATAGCATCTTTAAGCCGCTCGATTTCCCTTGCCCGCTCGTGCTCATCGCGCCCATGGTCGGACGAGAGCTTGCTCAGGACTGTCGACAACTCCGCCCCGCGTTCCTTAGTGGCGGTGAGTTCGCGCCCCGCATCTTCAAGCCGTCCTGTCAGTTCCGCGCGGCGCTCCGGCAAGTTGATCTCTAAACGCAACTGCATCTGCCTGTACTCTAAATGAGCGGTGTGGGCGATATTCCCCATCATCAGGGCGCCCAACCCGCCGATGTTGTCAGGTTGAGCCAACGCCCGGTTTTGCAGGTCACGGGCGGAACCAACCCAGACCCGCAAGTCATCAAGCTGGGAAGTGAGCAGTTCTTGCTCTGCTGCGACCAACTTGATGCTGTCGCGCAAGCGTCCCCGTAGCTCGTTGGTCGCGTCCGCCGCCGCGGTGTTTTGGCGAATTTCATGCGTCAGTGCTTGCCGTTTAATGCGGTATGCTTCTTGAGTCTCCCCCAACTGTTCCTTGAGCCGGGCTATTTCCCGACCCCGGTTCCGTTGCTCCCGGGGGAACACCTGCGATATTTGGTCCTGTTTTGCCTGCGCTTCAGCTAATTTTGCTTTTGCCGCTAATTTGCGCAAGTGGAATGTGGATTCGTCTTCAAGTGCCTTCAGCTCTAGTTCCAGACTGGCCATTTGGCTCTGGAGCCTGAGCCGGGCGGGGGCCGCCAGGGCCTGATGAGTGTTGAGGGTAAAATCCGCCAATTGGCGATGCATGGTTGCCGCCAGCTCCCGCTGATTATCGGCAACGGCGCTTTCAATAAACAGGAAGGCGCCATCTGCGTGGCGGAACTCCGCCTCCGGCATTTCCCCCACCGTCATGTCGTGTTTGGTGGCGAGTTCCAGCCGCAGCACCGGTAATGCCGCTTCCTGTAATCGCGTCAACAGCTCCGATGCCGGTTCCACCAAAGCTGGGTGCGCGGTATGTTCGCCAACAACCGACGGGGCCTTTCCAATCTCAATGGAGGTTACATAACGCGTGCTTATCTCCTGGGTTTGCCAATAGATCAAGCCAGAGAAGAGGCAGAGCGCGGTTACGCCAACAATCCACCAGACGCGACGCAGCATGACGAACCAGAGGTCGTACAGATCGATCTCATCGGATGGGTGATGATATTCAGTTGGTGGGTCGCCGGCGCGACGGGAGGAAAAACCGGAATCCTTATCCATGGCCAAATAAACTCCTCTGTTATTGATGAAAACCGCGGTGTAGGCGCCTCGCTGATCTTGTTGGTACCTTAAGTCCGTGAAGCAACCGCAGTAAAAAAAAGTTCAGTTGTTTCCGAAGCTAGCTCTTAGAAGCTATCTTTATAAAAGATGTCTTAAAATATCTCTGGACTCAATGTATACTCCAAAAGTGCCGGCCAGCGCCTGGAGACCAGGACCACCTAACCCTTAAAAATCCGCCGGGAAGGCCGGGAAGGTAGGTAGCTTGTTCTGCAGACATGAAAAGACCTATTATACAATGCCCGGATTTGAGTGGAGAAAATATAAAAAAATATAAAAGAGGTCAAATATAAAATAGGGCCGCCGAGTTGGAAGAGGTGATAAAGCCATGAAACAATTCTTCACACTAACCCAAGTTATTAAAAAAACCCAAGTTATTAAAAAGCAGCTTAGATTCAGACCGGGCAAGGGACTGGGACTGGGACTCATGGCTGTTATGCTTGGTGGACTTGGTGGATTGCTTTTGCCGGCGCTCAGTCTGGCCGGGCCGGACCCTGAGCTGGGATTTTTATTGACCACCCCCGCCATGCGAGAGCAACTTGAAGCGCTGCGTCATCAGCCGGCGCCGGAGCGACCTGTCGAGGTGGTCGAACCGCCCGCTGAACATGCCGACCGACCGGAGCCTGAACCGGCGCCGGCAACCAGGGTGTTCACCTTGCAAGGCCTGGTTCGGCGGGCTGATGGTCAACATGTTTTTTGGCTTAACCAGGTAAACAACCTGGATGGGGTAACAACGGTGACCGGCGCGGAGGTTAGGGTGCACCGGGCGGGACCAACCGGGGTGCCAATTTACCTACCCCAATCAGCCGGGATTGTCGTTTTGCGAGCGGGCCAAAGTTATGATATGGCGGGGGGGAGGATTTATGATGCCTTTGAGACGATAACGGAGGTTATGCCAAACGAACACCATGAAACTTTTACAAACGAATGAAAGTCAAAGAAGTGATCAAAATCCTTAAAGATGCCGGATGGTATTGGGTTCGCACCAGAGGAAGTCATCGCCAATTTAAGCATTCGAGTAAATATGGCTTGGTCACCGTAGCAGATAAATCAAACGATGACATGGCGTGGGGAGCTCAGAATAGTGTTTTCAGACAAGCAGGGTTAAAGAAATGAAATATTTAGTGGTGGCTGAGGAAACAAAAACCGGTTTCTCAGCTTATTCACCCGATCTGGCCGGAAAACTCAGCAAAAACCCGAGCAGCAGGCTTACCAGCCAACGAGGTATCGTGGCTTTGTTGCTGATTTTGATACTTTTTATTGGGGGAATGAGCATGCTCTTCATGGCGGGCGGCATGGGACAAACCCAACGCACTGAACAAGCCGCCACTACGCGCGCCCTTGCTCAGGCGAAAGAACTGGTCATTGCTTTCGCGGTTACTAATACCCATGCTTTTCTCTTAGCCGGTAGTCCGCCAACCCTCAAAAATAGGTCAACCCCGGGGGGACTTCCTTTTCCCGACCGTGGCAGATTCGACGGTCATGGCGATTGCATTTCCGATTACCTCACCTTTGATCCTACCAGGCACCTGTTGGGTAAGTGGCCCCACCTTAGTGAGCGAGGATGTGGCACTATTCCCCATCCGCCCCATCCGCCGCGGTGGCCGCCGGCTTTCGGGACGCCACTGCGTGACGGCAGTGGTGCGGTCTTGTGGTATGCGGTGGCGCGGCACTTGGTAAAATCATCAGAGCCAGGCAGAGATAGCCAGTACTCGATAATTAATACAGAGACCATTGCCGCCACCCCAAACAATGTCTGGTTCTCCGTGTTCAATGAGCAGGGCGACAAGCTGACTAACCGAGCGGCAGTGGTAATCATGGCCCCCGGCCCGCCGCTTGCCGGTCAGAACCGTATAGGGTCGGCTCCAGCCTCCACTCACTTTCTTGAGGGGATCACCATAGCCAACACTACCTATACCCATCATGTCATCGAAGATCCCGATTCCGGCTTTGTTATGCGGCGTTCCGATGACGAGTTCAACGATCGTTTGATCTACATCACGATTGACGAATTGATGACCGCCGTAGCGATAAGGGTCGCCGGTGAGATGAAAAAAGCACTGGATGCTTATCACGTTAACCAGACCCCGCCCCAATATCCTGCCAATCGTACAGGCTTTAAAGTTGCCATCAACAACTATATTGCTGGTAACCAGGGGAATAGAGCTTGGTTGGCCGCCAATGACTGGGTCGCAATCACGACGTATGAGCGAACCAACCTTAATGTCGCCACATTAAGGTTTGCAGATTGCCAGATACTTTTCACCCTGACCCCTGGCCAAAAGATTGAGCATGCTCCCAAGTCATGCAAATAAATTTTTAGAGCAGAAACGGGATCCTGCCGCTTCTGCCACTCATGAAAAAGACAGTGGAGGGGTCGAGATGAAGTTGAAAAAAACAATCCAGCGCCAAGGTGGATTCACCCTGGTGGAAATAGCCATCGTTCTGGTAATTATCGGGCTGCTTTTGGGCGGCCTGCTCATACCCTTCGGCCAGAAACAGGAGACCATCAGGCGCAGCGACACCAGGGCCCAGCTTGCCGAAGTGGAAAAGGCCTTGTATGGCTTCGCTCAGGCCCGTGGACGATTGCCTTGTCCGGCCACCCCGGAAAGTGAGGGCGCTGAGGCCCGAGACGAAGACGGGGTTTGCACGGTGTTGCATGGTTTTGTTCCCGCCGCCACCTTGGGCCTCAGCGGGCCGGTCAATGCCGATGGCCTGTTGCTTGATGCCTGGAAGAATCCGCTGCGCTATTCGGTTGATGTTGGCTTTACCGAGGCTTCAGTTGACGATGGTACAGGGGTCTATTCAGGGGTCAAGGGTGAATTTAGAAAAACTCCTCCTGGCACCGGCGATCTGCGAATCACTCTACCACCGGCCGGCGGCACTGTCCCAGCGCCGGCAGTAGTACTGGCCATGGGCAAAAATTGGGCAAGTTTTACCTCAGACAACGAGGAGGAGAACGCTGGTGAGGACACAATCAATGGTGGGCCGTCGGGCATCAGCTACCGCATCGCCGCCGACGAAGACTTCGTCTCAACCACCTACAGCGAGGCCTATTTCGACGACATGATTATCTGGCTTTCACCCTTTATCCTCTACCACAAGATGATCAAGGCCAATCAATTGCCATAACGTAACTGTTCATGGTTATGACAATTTGGCGGATCAACCTAAATGGTTACGCTACAACAAAAGATAAAAAGCCCAAAAGGATCGAGCATGTTGTTTGGCTTGGGTTTGCTAAGGCCCAGCAAATATCGGCGCGCTCTGCGCTGGATAATTTTGACCATGGCCTTCTTGTCGATTGCCGCCGGGTACGCGGCCTTGATTATTCCCCCCGACACCCCCACGGCAGACGCATTTTCACGAGGGTTCTGGGGGATTGTCCTGCTGCTGTTAGGGTTGATGCTGGCTTTGCTCAGCGGTTTGTTGGGCTCGTGACCGCGCGAACTGAACACCAAATTAAATAAGGCCCAACTCGCTCATGTGCGCTGAAGCAAAAAACTTAAGTGAAGAGACAAAAATCCAACTGGAAGAATCGTGGAAAGAGTTGCTCCTGGAGGAGTTTGCCCAACCCTATATGGGGCGGTTGAAAAAATTTATAAAGGGGCAGTCGGCCGACGGCAAGACCATTTATCCCCGGGGGGCAGAGATGTTCAAGGCCCTCAACCTGACGCCTTTCTTTGAGGTTAAGGTGGTGATTTTAGGCCAGGATCCCTACCATAACCCTAATCAGGCCCACGGCTTGTGTTTTTCCGTGCGGCCGGGAAATCCGGTGCCACCTTCTTTGCGCAATATTTACCGGGAACTTCGTGATGATGTCGGGTTTGTGCCGCCGGCGCACGGGTTCCTGCGTAGTTGGGCCGAGCAGGGAGTCTTGCTGCTCAACGCCATCCTCAGCGTTGAGCGGGGTCGGGCTGGTTCCCACCAGGGGCAGGGTTGGGAGCGCTTCACCGACCGGATTATCGCGCTGCTCAATGAGCGAAGAGCTAACTTGGTTTTTCTCCTCTGGGGCGGTTACGCCCAAAAAAAGGGGGCGATAATCAACCGGCAAAAACACTTAGTTTTGCAGTCTCCGCATCCGTCGCCCCTTTCCGCCCACCGAGGCTTTTTCGGCTGTCGCCACTTCTCCCGCGCCAACCATTACCTCGCCACCAAAGGCAAGAGTCAGATCACCTGGCAACTACCCCAAAATCCAGAGGTCGCAGGACCCATTTAGCGCCCTTTAATTTATCGAAAAACAGGGGCCGCAATTTCAGCTAATACTACAGCTACAACCAAGAAACAAAGCGTAAGCGAGGAGCAGCGCCGTAGATTTTCGCAAGCAGCCCCGAAGATTATAGCAACGCTATATCGCCGGGGCTGATCGCGGAAAGATGCGGCGCTGCTCCTCGCTTACGCGGCGAGTTGGCCGCAAGCGGCGGATATATCCGTGCCTCGACTGCTGCGGAGCAGGGTGGTGTACCCAGCGCGCCGCAGAACTTGACGAAAAGCCTCGATGGTTTGGTCATCGGGGCGGCGGAAGTTGACACGGGAGTTTTCGTTATAAGGTAATATATTGATTTTACAGCGAATTCCGTGCAGCCTCCGGACCAGCAGGTGGGCTTGAAGCACCGAGTCGTTGACATCTTTGATCATGACATACTCGATCATGATTCGACGGCGGGGGGGCAGGGGGTATTCCCGACAAGCCCGCAGCAGCTCCGCCAGGGGATAAGTTCGATTGATCGGCATCAATTTATTTCTGGTTTCATCATCAGGGGCATGTAAAGAAATCGCCAGGTTTACTGGAACTTTTTCGCCCAACTCCTTAATTTTCGGAACAATTCCGCAGGTTGACACCGTAATTCGCCGCCCGGAAAAGTCATATCCCCGTTGCTCCATTAGAATCTCGACAGCCCGGATCAGGTTGGTGAAATTCAACAGGGGCTCGCCCATTCCCATAAAGACCAGATTATTAATGCGTGGGCCTTCAGCAGCCTGATCAAACAGCCAGTTACGGACAACGTCCACTTGGCCGACGATTTCCGCCGCCGTCAGGTTGCGGGCTAGTCCCATGGTGCCGGTAAGACAAAACTTACAATCCATCGCGCAGCCAACCTGTGAGGAAACACATAATGTGTTACGCCCATCTTCTGGAATTAAGACGCTTTCAATCATCTTGCCATCTTCCAGACGCAGAGCGAATTTAACCGCGCCATCCTCGGAACATTCCACTTTGGCCGGAACCATCCGGCTAAAAACGGCCTTTTCCGCCAGTAAGGATCGGACGTGTTTAGCGATATTGGTCATCGAAGCAAAATCGGTAAAATCCGGCCGCTGAATCCAGGAAAATATCTGCTCGGCCCGGAAGGGCTTGAGGCCCAATGCTATCACCCAGGTGGTCAGCTCCGGTAGGCTCAAGTTTTTAAGATCAATTTTTTCCATCTTAATTTCTTGCGGCGAAATCTTCCATGAGACTCACCAGTCTTTCCACCCCCTCGCGAGGGAAAGCGTTATAAATCGAGGCCCGACAACCCCCCACCGAACGATGACCCTTGAGACCATCCAGCCCCAGGGCGGTGGCCTCTTTAACGAACTTGGTCTCCAGTTCCGGCGAAGGGAGATTAAAGGTAACATTCATCAGAGAGCGGGAATCTCGGCGGGCATGTCCGCGATAAAAGTCCAGGCGATCAATGGTGTCGTAGAGTAAGGCCGCCTTTTCCCGGTTGATCTGCTCGATAGCCGCCACCCCCCCCAAACCCTTGAGCCACTTAAGAACCAGCCCTACCACGTAAATGGCAAAGCAGGGTGGGGTATTGAACATCGAGGCACTCTCGACATGGGTCCGGTACTTGAAGATCGTGGGCAGATGGCCAGGGGTTTTGGTCAGTAAATCTTCGCGAATAATTACCACCGTCACCCCGGCGGGCCCCATGTTCTTCTGGGCCCCGGCAAAAACCAGGCCAAAAGGCCGAATATCGAAAGGTCGCGAGAGGATGTCCGAGGACATATCGCAAACCATGGGGACATGGGGGGTGGGAAAACTATGAAATTGAGTGCCGTAAATGGTATTGTTGGAGACAAAGTAGAGATACTCCGCACCGGGACTGACCTGGTAATCAGCGGGGGCCGGAACATGGTTGTAAGTAAGGCCCTCGCTGGAGTAAGCCACCTCGATTTTGCCGAATAATTTGGCCTCCTTGATCGCCTTTTTGGCCCAAACCCCGGTGTTGAGATAGCAGGCCATCTGATCCGGCCTCAGCAGATTCATGGGGATCATGGCAAACTGCATGGAAGCTCCACCCTGGAGGAAAAGCACCTTATAGTTATCAGGAATATCCAGCAGTTCCCGCAGCAGTTGCTCGGCCTCTTCGATAACGGCCATAAAGGGCTTGGCGCGGTGGCTAATCTCGATGACGCTCATCCCGAGATCCTGGTGATTGACGAGCCCCCGAGCGGCCTGAGCCAAGACTTCAGGGGGCAGGGTAGATGGCCCCGCACTGAAATTAAAGATACGCTTCGGCATGGAACTGTTCTCCTTACACCTACATACTTAATGCCTGACAACTGACGACTGATGCCTGATAACTGAGAGAAAACAATAAAACTGATGAACTCGTAAAAAGCTCCAAGATTGTCATTAAGGTTGTCATTACGGACTTGACCCGGAATCCGGAACGTGTTGCAATCACGGGATTCCGGCGTTCGCCGAAATGACGGCCGGGGGAAAGGTATGACTTTTTACGAGACCATCAAAATTGGTGACCGGTGAATAACCTAAGCCGTAGAATCTACCGAGAAAACCGAAAGCAGACAACCGTTTTTTGTCCAGTTTTCTGCCTGGTTGGCCCCACGGCGGTGGGAAAGACCGCCCTGGCCCTGGATTTGGCCAACCACTACGGGGCTGAAATCATCAGCGTCGACTCGGTGCAGGTTTATCGCCATCTTGATATCGGCACCGCCAAGGCTAGCCCGGAGGAGCGTCGGCGGATCCCGCACCATCTTATTGATATTGTCGAGCCCGACGATAATTACAGTCTGGCTCGTTTTATAACCGCCGCCGCCATCGCGCTGAAGGACATCCAGCAGCGGGGCCGGACGGCCCTTTTCACCGGGGGCTCCGGTCTTTATCTGCGGGGACTGTCGGCGGGAATTTTTGAACTTACCGACGCTGATCCCCAGTTGCGGGGGCAACTACGGCGGCGGCTGCAACAGCGCCTGCAAAATGAAGGGCACGACGCTTTGCATGCTGAGCTGACGCGTATTGATCCCGAATCGGCCCGCCGCATTCACCCCCATGATCTCCAGCGCCTGCTTCGGGCGCTGGAGATTTTTTACCTTAGTGGAACCAGTTGGTCGGAACACTTGCGGCGGAGTCGCCAAACGGCCTTGCTGACGACGGAAACGCCGATAATCGGGCTTGTCGTTGAGCGGGACATCCTGTATGAACGGATCAACCATCGGGTGGAGAACATGCTGGCTCAAGGTTTGGTCGATGAGGTCCGCGGTTTGCTGGAGCAAGGCTACGACCCCGAATTATCGTCGATGCAGTCCATCGGTTACCGCCACATGGTGGCGTATTTAAGCGGCCGCTACTCCCTGAAGGAGGCCAAGGATCTGATGGCTCGTGACACCAGACGCTACGCTAAACGCCAACTCACCTGGTTTAGGCGGATGAAGCACATTCACTGGTATCTCCCCGAAGAAACGAATAAAATTAAATTATTACTTGAGCAAAAACTATGAATACTCCCCAGACTGCTTGGCCAAAAACCATAAGTATTCCCAGTTTGCTTAACCAAAAGCTATGAACATTCCCAACTTGATCTCCATTTTCCGCATTCTGCTGGTGCCATTGCTGGCGGTTTTACTGCTGGACCGTCAACTTGGCTACGCCCTGGTGGTTTTGATTATCGCGGGGCTTAGCGATGCCCTGGATGGGTTTTTCGCTCGCCTGCTTAACCAGCAAACCCGCCTGGGGGCCATTCTTGATCCTGTCGCCGACAAGTCTCTACTGATCACCGCCTTTAGTATCTTGACCGCGATCGGGATTATTCCCCTGTGGCTCACCGTCCTGGTGATCAGCCGCGACCTGATTATTGTCACCGGGGTTGCCATCCTGCTGCTCAGCGGCCGCCCGGTACAGATTAAACCGACTTACACCGGCAAGTTGACCACCGTATCGCAGTTGCTCACGGTGGCCGGTTTTCTCAGCGTTAACTATCTGCCGGCTCTGTTCTTGCTGCAGAATTATCTGATCATGGCCACCGTCTTGCTGACCATGCTTTCCCTTGCCCACTACCTGGTTGTCGGCTTGCGGGTTATGGGCGGTGAACATCGCGATAAGCGTGGTGGTGAGAGTTGCGGTGAACATTGCGATAAAGTATCGTAAAAACAATCTATTATGAGACATACTTAATGCACGTAGCCCCAATAAAAAACCAAGAGCAAGAGGGGAGGGTGAGCGGCCAGAGGGCGAGCGGCCATGGCCGGGATAACGGCCGCCGACTGGCTACTCGTTTTGGTCTACCCGAGGCTCTGGTGGCAGTTTTGCTGCGTCGCAATCTCGGCGATGCCGACCGGATTAAAGCCTTTTTGCGACCTTCTTTGACTGATCTGCCGGACCCTGATTTGTTGCTGGGGATGACGAGAGCCGTTGAGCTGGTAGGGGAAGCCCTCAGCAGTCATCAACCAATCGTGATTTATGCCGACTACGATGTGGACGGACTTAGCGCCGGGGCCATGCTTTATCTTTTTCTCAAAAGCCTGGGCCACCGACAACTGCGTTACCTGTTGCCCCATCGTCTCAAAGACGGTTACGGGGTGCATACCCACCTGTTGGCTGATTTGCGATCACAACTGGCCGCGACAGCCCGCCCCCTGCTGATTACCGTGGATTGCGGAATCAGCGACCATGCGGCCATTGTCGACGCCAACCAACTGGGCTTTACGGTGATCGTCACCGATCACCACCAGCCCGCGCTACGCCTGCCGCCGGCGGCCGTGATCATCAATCCCCGGCAGGCCGGTTGCCTATTTCCCTGTAAAAACTTGGCCGGAGTCGGGGTGGCCTTTTACCTGCTGATGGGTTTACGGCGGTATCTGCTGAAGCAGGGCTTCTGGTCCCCCGACACCCCACCCCCCAACCTCAAGGAATATCTTGATCTGGTGGCCCTGGGGACGGTGGCGGACATGGTTTCGTTGCGGGGCGCCAATCGAATTTTGGTGCGAGCCGGACTAGAGGTTTTATCGGCGGGGAAGCGACCGGGATTGAAGGCTTTGGCCAAAATCGGCGGAATTATGACCAACAATACCGGGGCGGCTGACAACAATACCAAAAGCGAGAATAATCGCCCCCTTTACGCCGCGGATATCTCCTTTGCGTTGGCGCCAAGGCTCAATGCGGCCGGGCGGGTAGGGACCCCGGAAATCGCCTTTCGCTTGTTGATCAGTGATGATCCGCCTGAGGCCCTGGCCCTGGCCGCGGAATTGGAACAGCTTAATCGTTGGCGGCGCAAGTTGAGCGATATGGTCTACCAGGAGGCCAGGCAACGGGCCACTGAATACCCGCAAATGCCCAGTATTCTGATCTTTGCCGATGATCACTGGCATTCGGGGGTTCTGGGGATTGCCGCCACCAGGCTGACGCGGGACTTTAAGCGACCGGTAATTCTGCTGAGTCGCGTGGAAAAAATCCTCAAAGGTTCGGGTCGAAGCATCGAGGGCCTGGATCTGCTGGCCGCGGTTGAGGCCTGCCGGGCCCCCCTGACCGGCTATGGCGGCCATGGGGCAGCCCTGGGGTTAAGCCTGGAAGAGGTCAACCTGCCGGCTTTCAGCCAACTGCTTGAGCTGGAAACGGGACGACGCCTGGCTACCTTGAAGCCGGCGGCCACTACAATTGATTGGATTTTCCCCGCTGGACGCATAGATCCCGGCATTACGGCCAGCTATCACTTGCTGGAGCCATTCGGGCCGGACAATCCGGAGCCGCTTTTTAAAGTACGGGGAATGCTGCATCAAGCCGCCACGGTTGGTCGCAACCATCTGCGTTTTCGCTGGCAGCAACCGGAAATCGCGATTCCCGGGATTGCCTTCGGTTTTGGTGAACGTCAGACTGAACGTCAAACTGGACGCCAGGTTGAGCGCCTAGATGACAAGTGCCAAGCTGAACACCAAGCTGAACACCAAGCTGAACACCAAGCTGAACACCAAGCTGAACACCAAGCTGAATGCCAGGTTAAGCGCCAAGCCAATCAGCAAAGCGCTTTCACCAAAACAATTAACTTCATCCAAGAAATTGATTTTACCCAAGAAGCGGTGGAGATGGTTTTTGTGCTCCGGCGCAACATCTATCAAGGTCAGGTTTCCTGGCAACTGCAAGCGCAATCAATTCAAAAAATCCCTTAAATTTTTAGCTAAGTTTTCACCCAGGTTGACGGAAGAGGTGTTTTCACTCTCGGTCGCCCCACAATAATAACAGATTGTTTTTGCGTTATTTTTATTACTAAACATAATATACCTTATGCGACATTGATAAACTGCGACATTGATAAACGGCGAAGAAACAACTCAGCCGGCATCTTGGGCAAGCAATTTTGCTGAAATTCCGGTAAATATAATGATAATCGCTCAACCTGCTAACCACTAAAGTGGAGACACTGAATGAATCGTGAAATTTATCAGGAACCGCTGGTAAGCCGATATACCAGCCCGGAAATGCAGGCTGTTTTTTCCGAACACGGCAAGTTCACCACCTGGCGGCGCTGCTGGATCGCCCTGGCTGAGGCTCAACATGAACTGGGCTTGAACAATCTGGTTACCAAGGAGATGATCGCTGAGCTTAAAGCTCATGCCACTGATATCAACTTTGAGCTGGCCGCCCAAAAAGAAAAGGAAATACGCCACGATGTCATGGCCCATGTTTATGCTTACGGCCAGCAATGCCCCACCGCCGAACCTATTATTCATTTGGGCGCCACCTCCCAGTTTGTTGGCTGCAATACCGATCTGCTCCTGCAAAAACAGGCCCTGACCCTGGTCAAAAAGGCCCTGCTCAACGTTATGGCCAATCTCGCGAATTTTTGTCGTAAACACAAGGCGTTGGTCACCCTGGGCTATACTCATTATCAACCGGCCCAGCCGACCACGGTGGGCAAACGGCACACCCTCTATCTTCAAGATCTAATGATGGATCTCGAGGCTATCGAATGGCTGGAGGGGCAGATTAAGGCCCGAGGGGTCAAAGGCACGGTGGGCACCCAGGCCACCTTTCTTGAACTTTTTCAGGGAGATCAGCAAAAAGTTCGACAATTGGATGAACTTGTCGCACTAAAGCTTGGTTTTTCCAAAGTTTTTCCGATTACCAGCCAAACCTATACGCGCAAATTGGATGTGAAAATCTCCGAGGTGTTGGCCGGAATTGGAGCCTCAGCCCATAAATTTGCCGTTGATCTCCGCCTGCTGTCCAACCTCAAGGTCCAAGAGGAACCTTTCGCGTCAAACCAGGTGGGAAGTTCGGCCATGGCTTATAAGCGCAACCCTATGCGCTCGGAGAGAATGACCGGTCTGGCCCGCAAATTGATGGGTCTGGTGCCGAATTTCTATGCCACTTACGCCAATCAGTGGCTTGAGCGAAGTCTGGACGATTCCGCCATTCGTCGCATGGATATTCCTCAAGCCTTTCTGCTGACCGATGCTATTCTCAGGTTGTATATGAACATTACCTCTGATATGGTTGTTTATCCGCAACAAATAGCAAAACATTTGCACCAGGAACTACCCTTCATGGCCACTGAAAAAATTCTGATGGTTGCGGTGCGCCAAGGGGCCAGCCGCCAGAAAATGCACGAGATTATCAAGATTCATTCAGTTGCGGCGGGTAAAAAGGTCAAGGAGGAAGCGGCCGACAACGACCTGCTGATCCGATTGGCCGCGGACCCGGCCATGGGTTTTTCCCTGGCCGAACTAAAAGCCATGGTGGCCGACCCCGCCGAGTTTGCCGGTCGAGCCGAGGCCCAGACCGAAGAATTTCTGATCGAAGAAGTGGAGCCACGCCTGGCTGGTTATCGTGAGCTGCTCAAGGAAGAGGAAGTGGAGAGCAACCTTCAGGTCTAGGTTAAGCTAAGCTGGAGATTGAATGTTAAAATGCTGAAATTGGCCGCGCGAACCTTGATCATTATCCCGGAACAGATCGGTTTTTTTCGTTTTATTCTGGAAGCCTACGACAATTTGGCTATCCTCACCACTTTGGACAACAAACAGGGGTTGGTGAAACTGCTTTACCCCCGGGAGCTTACAAGCGAAGTTGATGAACTGCTGGCCGCCCTACCCTGGCAACTGGTAGTTCGCCCGGCTCCTCATGCTGAACCAGAAAACACATAAATACAGTAAAATACGGATAATACCTGACAATTTAGTTAAAAGATGACTAAAACTAAAGCTATCTACATTAAAACCTTTGGCTGCCAGATGAATGAGCGGGACTCTGAAATTATGGTTCAACTCATGGGGGAGGCATCTTATCGAGAGACTTCCCGGCCTGAAGAGGCCGATTGTATTGTGGTCAATACCTGTGGTATCCGGGGCAAGGCAGCCCAGAAGGCCTACAGCTTGCTGGGCGGTTATCGAGCCATCAAAGATCTGCGGCCCGAGATGATAATCGCGGTAACGGGCTGCGTGGCCCAACTCGATGGCGAAAACTTGCTTAAAAGAATGCCGCACCTTGATCTGGTGGTTGGCCCGCAAAACATTTACCGGCTGCCCGAATTGGTGCGGGCCGCCCAAAGGCGAGCGATCCAGGCCCCGGCCGTCGAGCTGCGGGGGGATTTTGTCATCCCCCCATTTTTACCTAAAACGGCTGGCAAGGGGTCTCACCGACGCTTTGTCACCATCATGCAGGGGTGTAATAATTTTTGCGCTTACTGTGTGGTCCCTCACACCAGAGGACGGGAAATCAGCCGTAAACCCCAGGATATCATTGATGAAATCCGCCATCTGGCCGCCCACGGGGTTCGGGAGATCATCCTGCTGGGCCAAAACGTTAACTCCTATAGAGGCCTGAACCAAGTCGGGGGAAAAGACGAAAATTTTCCGGTCAGCGATTTTCCGACCTTGCTGCGAACGATAGCAACGTTGCAAGGTATCAGTCGACTGCGCTTTACCACTTCCCATCCCAAGGATCTTTCACCGGAACTGGTGCGCTGTTTTGGCGAAATCGACCATCTTTGCCCCCACTTTCATCTCCCGGTGCAATCCGGATCCGACCGGATTCTGGCTAAGATGAACCGCAAGTACACCAAGGCCGATTATCTGACCAAAGTAGCTGAGCTGCGCCGAGTGCGACCAGGTATCGCCATCACCACCGATATTATCGTTGGCTTTCCCGGCGAGTCCAACGAAGACTTCGAAGAGACTATGAATCTTGTTAACTTTGTCCGCTATGATTCTGCTTTTTCGTTTAAATACTCTGATCGCCCTAATGCCGTCGCCACCAGTTTTGCCGACCAGGTGCCCGAACGGATCAAGAGCGAACGACTGGCCCGTCTGCAGTCCCGTCTGGAAGAAATCAGCCGGGAGATCAGGGTCTCCCTGGTTGGGACCACGCAGGAGGTAATGGTAGAGAGTCGAAACAAAAACGCCGAAGAGCAATGGAGCGGTCGCACCACCACCAACCAGATCGTCAACTTCGTTTGCGACCATCCCCTCACCCCCGGCCAACAACTGCTAGTTCGCCTGGAAGAAGTTTGCCGCCACAGCTTCCGCGGTCAATTGATTCATCAAAGTATGACGGAGAAAACCTGATGATTGATTTGCATACCCATTGTTTGTTCAGCGATGGGGCATTAGTGCCGGCAGAGCATTTGCGACGCGTGGCGGCGCTTGGTTATACCGCCGTGGCCATTACCGACCATGCCGATGGCTCTAATCTGGATTTCATTATCCCCAGGATAGTACGGGTGGCCGCCCAACTAAACCCCCACTCCCCTACCCGGCTGCTCGCCGGTATTGAACTGACTCATGTGCCGGTCGCTCTTTTTGCCGAACTTACCGCCCAAGCCCGGGAACTGGGGGCACAAATCGTGGTTGGTCACGGAGAAACCGTAGTGGAGCCGGTGGAGCCGGGCACCAACCGGGCCGCCATCGCTGCCGGAGTCGATATTCTCGCCCACCCTGGATTGCTCAGTCGTGAAGATGCGGAACTGGCTGCGGCGTCGGGGGTTTTTCTCGAGCTTTCCGGCCGCAAAGGACACTCCCTGACCAACGGCCATGTCGCCTCCCTGGCCCGACAGACGGGAGCGCGCCTGGTGATCAATGCCGACGCTCACGGTCCCGGTGATTTCCTCACCAGCTCAATGGCGAAAATTGTCGGCTTGGGCGCCGGACTTTCCGCCGAGGAATACGCGGAGGTTCGTCGCAATATGGCGGAACTGGTCCAACAACGAGGATAACGGAACCAAGGCCTAATCGATTGTCACCAGCGACCGGATACGCTCCATGGTTTTGGGGCCGATGCCGTGAACCCGAATCAGTTCTTCACTGCTGCTAAAAGGGCCGTGATTTTCGCGATATTGGATAATGCGGCGGGCTAACGCCGGACCGATGCCGGGCAGTAGGGTCAGGGTTTGGGCGTCAACCCGATTTAGCGGGAGGGGGTCGAGGCTGAAAACAGCCAGATGTGGGGGGCCTTCCCTGGTCCAATCATCGATCCAATTATCGCCGAGAATCTGCTTGGTGGGCGATGAAATACGATAAATCCCGGCTGGTTGGCCGGGCTCGGCCAGCCAGCGATACTGAGCAAGCGGAGTACCAGGCGATGTTGAGGTCGCGCTGAAATTCCCCGGCAGCACCGCGTACAACCACAAGCCAAAGCCAAGGGCCATAACCAGCAGCACGGTTGCAAGCTCGGGCGCCATCGTGGTTTCCTCTTTCGCCTGCTGAACTTTTAGCTGAACCTCTGAACCTTCCGGTTGAACATCCAACTGGACCTCCGGCAAAAACTCGTTGCTCCCCGTTTTATTGCCTGTCGCTCTGGTGAGACCGCTCATCTTGTATCAGCTTGTAGGTAATACTGTCCACCAGAGCCTGCCAACTGGCATCGATAATGTCGTGGGAAACTCCGACCGTCCCCCAGGTGGAAGTTTCGTCGCGGGATTCGATCAGAACCCGAACCATGGCCCCGGTTCCGTGCTCGCTGGCCAGAACCCGCACCTTGTAATCCTGGAGTTCCATAGTCGTCAGTTGCGGGTAGAAATCGTTCAGGGCCTTACGCAGGGCGTTGTCCAAGGCGTTGACCGGGCCGTTGCCCAGAGCGGCGACATGCACTACTTCCCCACCCACCTCCAGACGGATGGTGGCCTCTTCCATGATTTTTCCCTCGGACCCGTTACCGGCAGTCTCCTTCTGGCTGATTACCCGAAAACTCAGCAACCGAAAATATTCCTTACGGGTGCCCAGGGCTTTGCGCATCAGCAGCTCAAAAGAGGCATCGGCCCCTTCGTACTGAAAGCCCTGAGTTTCCAGCTCTTTGAGTTTTTTCAAGATGGAACTGACCAAAGGATCATGACTGGCCAGGTCAATCCCGAATTTCTTGGCCTTGTGCAGGATGCTGCTGCGTCCGGCCTGATCGGAAATCAGGATTCGGCGAACATTGCCCACCCGTTCGGGCACGATGTGCTCGTAAGTCAGGGGATTGCGTTTAACCGCACTGACGTGGATTCCTCCTTTATGGGCAAAGGCTGCTTGACCGACATACGGCTGGTACTTATTGTGCGTTACATTGCCTAGTTCGGAAACAAATCTGGAGGCTTCAGTCAGCTTGTGCAGATTTTCGGCTGCAGCGAAATAACGTTTCATTTTTAAGGCCAAGCCAGGCATGATTGAGGTCAAATTGGCGTTGCCACAACGTTCACCGATGCCGTTAATGGTCCCCTGGACATGGGTGGCGCCCAGGGAAACGGCGACCAGGGTGTTGGCCACCGCGCATTCCGTGTCGTTATGGGCATGAATACCCAGCTCAACCGGTACGATTTTGTTAACCGCCGCGGCCAGATGTTTTTGCACCTCGGTATAAATTGTCGCGATTTCTCCTGGCAGCGTGCCCCCGTTGGTGTCGCAAAGAATCAGGCACCGGGCTCCCCCGACAATTGCCCGATCCAGAGTGCTTAAGGCGTAGGCGGGATTGGCCTTGTAGCCGTCAAAGAAATGTTCGGCGTCATAAAAGAGAAATTCAACATGGGGTCGCAGGTAAGCCAGCGAATCCTCGATGATTTGCAGATTGTCCGCCAGTTCAATCCGTAAGGCGTCATGGACATGAATATCCCAACTCTTGCCGAAGATCGTGATGGCTCGGGTTTTGGCGGCAATCAGGGCGTTCAGATTGGGATCATTTTCCGGCAGATTCCTGAAATTGCGGGTGCTGCCGAAAGCCACGACCACCGTATGCTTCAGTTCGTAGTTACGAATCTCTTCGAAGTAGAGGGTGGATGCCGGATTGGCCCCCGGCCAGCCGCCTTCAACAAAATCGATAGCCAACTCATCCAGCTTGAGAGTGATCCGCAGCTTGTCTGCCACCGAGAGATTGAAATTCTCGGCTTGAGTCCCGTCTCGCAGAGTGGTATCGTAAATGGTAAGTTGTTCTCGCATGGCGACCCCTCGTTACGCAGCTTACTATCGCTAATCACTTTTTCAAATCATGCGCTAAGTCAAGTTAAAGGCATCGTGCAGGGTGCGGACCGCCAGCTCGGTGTACTTTTCCTCGATCACGCAGGAAATTTTAATTTCCGAGGTGCTGATCATCTGAATGTTGATCCCCTCTTGGGCCAGTGCATCAAACATAGTGATGGCGACACCCGGATGATTACGCATCCCCACGCCGACGATGGAAACCTTGCAGATGTTTTCCGAACCGCTGACCCCCGCCGCTCCGATTTCCTGAGCGTTTTTTTCGACAATGCCCATGGCTCTTTGGTAATCGGTCTTCAGGACGGTAAAGGTCAAGTCAGTGAGATTGCCGTCGCGGGTATTCTGGAGAATCATATCCACCACAATACCCGCCTTGGCGATCGGGCTGAGCAGTCGAGAGGCAACCCCTGGCATATCCGGCAATTTGCTGACAGTGATGCGTGCTTCATTACGATTATAGGTAACCCCGGAAACCGGATTTAGTTCCATAGCTTTTTCCTCCTCGACAATCCATGTGCCTGCGGTGTCGGTAAAAGTCGAACGTACTTGCACCGGCACTTTGTGCCGCTTGGCGATAGTAACGGAGCGGATGTCCAGCACCTTGGCCCCCAGGCTGGCCAGCTCCAGCATTTCGTCGTAGGAAATACGATCGATCTTGCGGGCTGAGGCACAGATATGCGGATCGGTGGTGTAAACCCCCTCAACATCGGTGAAGATATCACAGCGGTCGGCCTTGAGGGCCGCGGCCAGGGCCACCGCGGTGGTATCAGAGCCACCCCGGCCCAAAGTGGTGATATCCCCCGAGGCGGCAACGCCCTGAAAGCCCGCGACCACCACGACTCTACCCTGGTCAAGATGAGTCTCAATCAGCTCATGGTCAATGGAGAGAATCCGGGCCCGGGTGTGCATGCCGTCGGTATGAATTTTAACCTGATTTCCCGTTAAAGAGATAGCATCAGTCCCCATTTTTTTAATCGCCATGGCCAACAGGGCGACCGAGACTTGTTCGCCACTGGCTAGCAACATGTCCAGCTCCCGAGGGGCTGGAATGTTCTGTATCTGATTGGCCAGGTCTATTAAACGGTCGGTTTCTCCCGCCATGGCGGAGAGCACCACCACCACGTGATGACCTTGCTGATGTTTACTCAATACTCGTTGGGCCACCGCCTTGATCTTCCCCAGGTTGGCCACTGAGGTGCCACCGAATTTCTGAACGATAAGAGCCATAAATTTTCGCCTACTTTTTCATAGAATTTCACCGGCAACCCCATCTTCGTTTATTTCGGAATCCGCGCTTACCTGCCCTTCTCGCATAGCTTAAACTATGCTTCGAAGTCCCAAATAAATGAAGCTGAAGCACTGAAGTGAACTTTTACGGGACTAGACGGCCAGGTTGGCCGAGAGTACCCTCAAATCCACTTTTATGATGGGGGCGATGAACTAAACTTAAGGTTATCTTGAAAAATTAGCTATTTTGTTCGAGTTCAAGGCATGCGAAAAAAATTACCGCAGGCATATAGTTGATATTCAGAGGATAATTTTTTGAGCATAACGCAGAAATCGGGCGAAAGAGCAATTTTTCAAGGTGGCCTTAAGCGGCTTTATTGCAAGGTGGTTCGGCCCCGCTTCTTCATCCGCCAATTTTTCTCTCACTTTTGAGGGAGGCAAAAAGGGTTTTCAAGTCTTTTCGGGCCGCCATAAATTTTTGTAATTCCTCGCCAGCCAGGGTGCGGCCGGGCATAGAATCAATTTTTGTCGGATTAACCGGCCGACCCCGGTGATGAATCTCATAATGAAGATGAGGTCCGGTGGACATTCCTGTTGACCCGACATAGCCAATGATTTGCCCCTGGCTGACTCGTACTCCCGCACGAATCCCCGAACCAAAACGGCTTAAGTGCGCATAAACCGTATGATACTCGTTGGCATGACGCAAACGAATGTAGTTGCCGAAGTCGCCTTTAGGTCCGACAAATTCAACCACCCCATCGCCGGCCGCCATAATCTGGGTTCCGGTGGGAGCTGCAAAGTCAAGCCCCTGGTGCTTCCGGTTAAACCCCAAAATGGGATGTTTGCGCATCCCGAAACTGGAGCTTATTCGAGCCCCATCAATGGGGGTGAGCATAAGGGCCCGGCGCACACTTCGTCCTTTTTCATTAAAAAAATCAACCTCGCCATCCGATGTTTCATAACGAAAAACGGCAAGGTCGCGACCCCCGATGTTGAGCCTGGCAAATAGCATTGCTCCGCCGCGCACCCTGTTTCCCTGGTCATCGATCAGCTCTTCAAAAAGAATCTCGAATCGGTTGCCTGGTTGAATGTCTCGTTGAAAATCAATATCAAAGGAATAGGCCCGGATCAACTGCATCAACACCTCAACCGGCACGCCGGAATTAACCGCGGCACTGTAAAGGCTGGAGCTTATTTCCCCCTCAGCCCTGACCGGTCTGGTCTGCAGTTCATAAACAATTTTTTGGGCTACAAACTCATTTTCAGGAGTTCTTGTCACCTGGATTTTTTGAGTGACATCAAGCTTTAAGCTCATGCCTCGAAACAGCGGGTCCTCATGCTCCAGGGCTTCAAAAGCCAGAGTAACTTCGTGATCCTGGTGAAAACGCCTGGGGTTAAACAGCTCTTCCATTGAGGAAATGACCGCGTGGGCCTCAGACCGAGCCAAACCCCCGCGCATCAAAAGATTCATCAGGGTGTCGCCCGCAGATACGGCTACGGATTTTTCCAGGATCCGGGGAATTTCCCAGTGGGCCTCGGTCGCTTCTGATCTCAAACTGGTTTGCCCTGCTTTCTCCTTCAGGGCGACTGAGGTGGGGGGTTCGGAAATTTCAAAATCAAAACCGATAAACACGTAAGAAAAAAGAACGGTCGTAATAAAAAAAACAAAAAACAACAGGAGTTTTTTACGGCGCTTAGGCTCGGGGGTTGTTTTTGACTTAAGATACGCTGGAAAATTAAATTTCATAAAAAATACCCTCCTCTTTTTAAAAAGACGGTTGATCTTGGCGGTTGCAGATAAAAACCATGCCCCCGATTTCGTCGGCCTGAAGGCGAAGCATTGTAACTTCTGACTCAAAAAAAAATCAAGACAACCACATGCAGACAACCACATGCGTGGTTGTCCGACAAGATGCTGGGTTTTTTATTGTTTACTAGTTTTTTTGCTTGAGGTAAGAGGAAGAACCATGACTAATTCAAGCAACCATACTCGACCACAAATCTCCCCGCCCTTCAACGTTGTTCTGGTGGAGCCTGAGATCCCGCCCAATACCGGCTGTATTGCGCGGCTTTGCGGGGCCACCGATAGTATTCTCCACCTGGTGCATCCCTTGGGCTTCAAAATTGACGACAAACACTTAAAACGGGCGGGACTGGATTACTGGTCTCAAGTAAAAATAGTTAACTGGCCCAAGCTCGAGAACTTTCTTGCCGCCCAGGACGAAGGGCGGCTGCATTTCCTCAGCAAAAAGGTAAAACGACTATATACCGCGGTAGATTTTCGACCCGGAGATTTTTTGATCTTCGGCAAAGAGAGCAAAGGCCTACCCGAGGAACTGCTCGATCTTTACCACGATCGTTGCTGTTTAATTCCCATGAGCAATCCCGGCATCCGCAGTATTAACTTGGCACAAGCCGCCGCCGTGGTTCTTTACGAGGCTATTCGTCAGCAAGGTTAAGGGCGCACTCAGAAATAAATTACATTTCGAGGGGTCGAGGCGCCCGCATGACCAGGCGCGAGGAGGTTAAGCAGCCGGGTTATGTAACCGACGAGTAACACCGTCATGCGGGATGAATCGGCGCCTCAAAGTGTGAAGTTATTGCTGAGTGCGCCCTAAGAGCTACCCCCAGAACTTCTTTGATGTCATGAACCAGGTGGATCTTTAGTTTATCCTTAACGCTGTCGGGCAAATCAATCAAGTCTTTTTCGTTGAGCTTGGGTAAAATCACCTCGTAAATGTCTGAACGCACCGCCGCCAGCACCTTTTCCTTGATCCCCCCCACCGGCAGCACATCACCGCGCAGGGTAATCTCGCCGGTCATCGCCAGATCACGACGTACCGACTTACCGGTAAGCAGCGAAACCAGGGAAACCACCATGGCCACCCCGGCCGATGGTCCATCCTTAGGAATGGCCCCCTCCGGCACATGAATATGAAGATCGTTTTCGGCGAAAACCTTTTCGTCAATCGCCAAATCTTGAGCATGAGAGCGGATATAGGTGAGGGCCGCACTGGCCGACTCCTTCATGACCTCGCCAAGTTTGCCGGTAAGGTTCAAGCCGCCTTTACCGGTCATTTTGGCGGTTTCAATGAAGAGCAGTTCCCCGCCCACCGGAGTCCAGGCCAGGCCGGTGGCCAACCCCGGGCCCCAAGTCCGGGCCTTGCTTGCGGGGAAAAACTGGGCCGGGCCAAGGTGTTCGTTTAGACCTTGTGGTTGGACCACAATCAGGCCGGTATGACCGCCGACAATCTTGCGAGCCACCCCCCGGCACACCCCGCCGATTTTGCGCTCCAAGTTGCGCACCCCGGCCTCGCGAGTGTAGGAACGGATGATGCTGCGCAGAGCTTCGTCGCTGAACTGAAGATCGTCTTCCCCGATGGCGTGGGCCTCAAGCTGCTTAGGCAGCAGATGGCGGCGGGCGATATTGAGTTTTTCTTCCTCGGTGTAGCCGGAGAGCTCGATCACCTCCATGCGGTCCCGCAGGGGGCCGGGGATGTTGTCCAGCAGGTTGGCGGTGGTGATGAACATCACCTTGGTCAGGTCGAAGGGAATCTCCAGGTAGTGATCGGAGAAGGAAAAATTCTGCTCAGGATCAAGAGCCTCCAGCATGGCTGATGAAGGATCACCCCGGAAATCGGTGCCCAGTTTGTCAATTTCATCCAGCATAAACAGCGGGTTGGCCGAGGCAGACTTGCGCAGGCTCTGAATGATCCGGCCCGGCAGGGCGCCGATATAGGTCCGGCGATGGCCCCTGATTTCCGCCTCATCCCGGACCCCGCCCAGAGAAATACGGATGAACTTGCGCCCCATGCAACGCGCGATGGACTGGCCCAGCGAGGTTTTCCCCACCCCGGGAGGGCCGACGAAACAAAGAATGGGCCCGTGCATATCCTTTTTTAGTTTGCGCACCGCCAAAAATTCGATGATCCTTTTTTTGATTTCCTTGAGTCCATAATGGTCCTCATCCATCACCTGCTGGGCCTGATCAAGATCGAGCTTGTCTTCGGTAACACTTTGCCAGGGCAGGTCTAAAATCCAGTCGAGATAGGTTCGGGAAACCGTGTATTCCGGGGATGAGGGGGAAATTCGGCTCAGTCGGTTTAATTCTTTCTCGGCGGTTTTGCGGGGTTCTTCCGGCAAGTCTGCGGCCTCTAGCTTCTCCCGCAACTCCTTGAGATCAAGATTTTCGCCGTCCTCGCCCAACTCCTTGCGGATGGCCTTCAACTGCTCGCGCAGAAAAAACTCCCGCTGTTTTTTGTCCATATCCTCCTTGATTCCCTTCTGGATTTTATGGCTTATTTCCACGGTTTCAATTTTCTTGTTTAATTCGCGACCAACCCAATTGAGGAGTTTTTTTAAGTCCTCAATCTCCAGGACCTCTTCTTCCTGCTCCAAGCTCAAGCCGACTTGGGACATCACCAGATAGGCCACATAAAAAGGATTGGCCAAAGCCGCCACGGTTTGAGCCAGTTCATTGGGCGTCCCTCCCAGGTCGGCCATTTTCTTGAACTGCGTCCGGATATTAAGCAGCATGGCCTCCCCTTCCTGGTCCAGGCTCTCGTCGGCGGGGATCAGCTCAATTCTGGCCCGCAGAAACGGGGTCTGCTGGGTAAATTCCTTAATGCGCAGTTTTTTGACCGCACTGATCAAAACCTGATAAACTCCGTCATCGGATTTAATCAGTTTATGAATATATCCCAGCACCCCCACCGAGTAAAGATGTTCGCTTGTGAGGGTGTCGGAGCTTTCCGGCAAGACGCCGGGCGGTCGCGGTTGCTCTCCGCCTTCCTTCGCCGTCCGGCGATGGGCGACCACTGCCACCAGTCGATCTCGCAAAATGGTTTCATCCACCAGTTGCATCGAGGAAGAATGACTGATCTGCATGGGAAAGCCCATGCCGGGAAAAAAAACAAAACCGTGCAGCGGCAGCACCGGCAATTCTTCCGGCACCGGCAAATTGGCTGGATCACTTCGCTTGCTTTTCTGGTCCGAGAGCTCCGGTTGCTCAGTCTTTTGTCCCGCCCCTTCCTGGGACTTGGCTCCCGATTGTTCCATGTTTTTCTTGTCATCGGTCATAACAGCCTATGCTCTTTCAATTTTTGGTTGCCCTTGAGTCAGGAATCAGGAGACAGGGGACAGAGCGCACGCATCCTCGCTATTCCCTGTCCCTTGACTATGAGCTCTACCCCTTGTCTCTTGCCTCTTGCCTCTTGCCTCCTGACTCCGAAGGACAACATTTATTTATCCAAAGCTGATTGGCAGACTAGCCAGCCGTCGTCGTTTGGGCAAAATGATCACCAAAAAGCCGTGGTGATGCTCGGTTTCGGCCGCGGCAACATCGATGGGCCAGGGCAGAGAAATCTGCTTCTCGAAATAACCCCGTTCAATCTCCAGTTGGTGAACCCGCCGCACTTGGTGCGGCAAGCGGTAGCTCCGTTCGCCGGAAACGGTCAACCGAGACTCTTCGGCCACCACCCTGATCGAGTCAGGATTGATCCCGGCCAACTCCATGTGAACCACGAAGTTCTGGTCAGTTTCATAAATATCGGTGGGGACCGACCATGATTGACCGGCAAAGGGATGCAAGCTGTGGTGTCCCATGCTGCGGGTCATCAGGATCAAGCCTTGCTTTAACCGGGCGAATTTTTCCCATTCATCCATTTTGCCATCACTCCTTTCCCGCTCTGAAATCATTGAACTTTTTCTAGGTGATTATCATAAAGATGACAACTAATTTTCCCCGAAGACTGGTCAACATGGCGGAAAACTCGGATATAGCCTTTTATTTTGCTTCAGCCTCTTTTCTGATAATCTCAAACCGGTCAGAGTCAACAACCTTCTGTCGCTCCAATTCGGTTATTTCATCAACGGACAGATGGACCATGCCGCAAACCGGGCAGGTGCCGTCCACTTCTTCGCCAACGGCCCTGGCTTTTAGTTCATCGGCGTCATATGTCCGACATATCCGCAGGCGCCACTAGGATTCTCGGCCTTAACCTGTCTTCTTTCCTTGCTACCTGTTGCACTCATAATATAAACCTCTACTTATTGTTGAGCGTACTCAAAATATTGCCGGAGCTGTCTATCAGGGTAATGGTCAGGGGCATGCCGCCATCCAGGCGGTGAGTGGCGCAGGACATTCAGGGGTCATAGGCGCGCACCGCCATTTCGACTTTGTTGAGTAGTCCTTCGTCATAAACCCCGTTTTTTATCAGGGTGGTGGCTGCCTGCTTGACACTCATGTTCATGGGGGCAACATTATGAGTTGTCCCAATAATCATATTGGCCTTGACAATTAAACCGTTTGCATCCGTAGTGTAGTCATTGATAAGGGTTCCCCGCGGGGCTTCCACTGCGCCAATGCCCCGCCCTGCTTTGGGTTCCACTTTGGCCCTGACAAAGGTATCCGTAATATCATCCTGGAGCAGAAGCTCAACGGTCCGTTCACAAGCATACACCAGCTCAATCAGCCGGGCCCAATGATAAAGCAGGGTCCCCTGCGCGGGTCGCCCGAATTTCTCCCGAAACTCCTCAAGCTCCCCATGCGCCTGCGGGGTTGATATTCGGTCAGCAACATTAATACGGGCAAGGGTGTTGGCGCGATAGATGCCTTTGGGGGCATTCAGATCCATAGAAAAACCTTCACCCCAGCACTTGGCATAGGCTAGCTTGCCGTAAGTCCAATCTTCCACATGTTCCGCCAGGTACTGGTCGTACTCATTGACCGGGAAATCGGTTATGGAGCCATTGGCTTTCATCAGTCGAAGGTGCCCATCATACAAGTTCAGGGCCCCTGAATTGTCAACAGTACCCAGAAAGCCGGTGGTGATGGCTCCGAGGGTGGCCATGGTTGCTTCATATTCGGGAAAGACTTTGGTTTTTGCAAAATCCATGGCAAACAAGGCAAAATCAAGCAGGGTTCTGGTGTCTTGCAAAAGCCCCTTACGCTCTTCTTCGGTCATGGGTTTGGAAAAACCACCGACCACACCGGCAATGGGGTGAATTGCCTTGCCGGCAAAGCGCTCCAGCATCATCTGGCCCAGTTGCCGCATCTTGACGACCTTGGTCGCAAGCTCAGGGGCTTTTTTCACCAGCCCGATGACGTTACGAACCGAAAAATCACTATCCGGCCCAAGAACAAAATCAGGTGCCGCCAAAAAGAAAAAGTGCAGGATCTTATCATTGATATGAGCCATAGTCTGACACAGCTCTCGCAGTTTATCACCGGTGGGTGCGGGGGTAACCCCAAAGCATCCGTCCACTGCCTTGGTGGAAGAAAGATGGTGCATCCAAGGACAGATGCCGCAAATTTGACTGACAATACGCGGTACTTCTTCAGCGGGTCGTCCTTCGATGAATTTTTCAAACCCTCTGAGGGACATGATATGCAGAAAGGCATCATTTACATTGCCGTCATCGTCGAGATGAATGGCAATCCTGGCATGCCCTTCAATTCTGGTTACCGGTTGGATATTTATCACTTTCGTCATGGTTTATTCCTCCATTGCCACCCGGGACGCTACCGGACTGAGCAGGCCGTGTGCCCCGGAAAAGCGTAGTAAAGAGCAGCGATCAACCACAGATTTATCATCAATTCCATTTCTGGCCAAGATTTTCATCATATCAAGCATCTGGTTGCCATCTTTGCGCACCGGCCCGAAACAGCCGCTACAGGGAACCCTGGCGATGATACAAGATGGCGCCCCTTGTTTGGCGCATCCGGCGGCCGTGACCAGTCCCATACACGTAAGACCCTGTTCCAGGAGACAACGCATGTCGTCAATAGGCTTTTCATGGTCAAACTGGGCATTTTGTAAAAAACGAAAACGCCTGACCTGCTTTACGCCGCCTTTGCCTTCCCGCCTGGTCGGGCAGGTGGAGCAGACAGCTTTTCGAGGAAGAACCGGGTCTTTCCCTTCAACCAAAGCTGTGATCACCTCGGCAATAAGTTGAGAATTAGGTGGGCAACCGGGAATAAACATATCAATTTCAACCTTCTCATCGAGTGCGTACACTCGATCAAAGGGTTTGGGAACAACCTTGGTCGGTATCTCGCAGGGATCAGTGGTCGGAGTTGAATAAGAACACTTAATTCCTTCTTTTAGGCCCCAGGAGTTCACAAGCGCGGGAATTCCACCATGGGTGGCGCAGGTTCCCAGGGCAATCAGCACCTTGCACTGTTTCCGCATAACCTCGAGCACTTCCAGGTGCTCTTCGTTGGCAACCCCGCCTGAGACAATACCCACTACGGCTTCAGGAATTTCCAGCTCTTTACCGTCGCCAAGTTGCCCATAATACTTATGATCCATCAGCACGGGAATATGGACAAAATCAATTAATCCCAAAATTTCGATGAGAGGTTCACCAATGTTGAGAATTGCAATTTCGCAACCGGAACAGGAATGCAGCCATTCTTCAGCTACGCTTACACCCATAATTGCCTCCTATGCCACCTGTGGGGCTTCAGAATTTACCAGAATTGGTCCCATACTTTTGGTCAGAGTTGTCATTTTGGTAACAGCTTCGACAAACTTGTCCGGCTCGGCCGAGGAACACCAGAAAATCATCAGCCGCCCTCTAACTCATCTTCCATACCCAGAAAAGCCATCCGCACGATTTTGCGCGGATCCAAATCGTCCACCCCGGCAATAGGACAAGCCGAGGCACAAGTCCCGCAGGTCAGGCAGGTATCCGCCCATGATGGCTCGTCGTAGAGGGTTTTTTCGCAGGAAACCAGGGCGAAAGGTTGAACAACCACCTCGGCAGTTTTTTTCTCGGGCCCTGATCATCGCCAAATCCTGATTCGGACTGATGCGCGGTTTGCGCCCGAATTTTTCACAAAACGCCTGGTAGTCCGCCCACTGCATGATATATTGACGACCAGGCCCGGGTTTAGCCTTGACCGATCCACTCTTAATCCAGTTGCGAATAGTATTTCGGTGGACCCCGAACTCCTCAGCCAGCTCATTTACTTTAAACTCGTAGATCATAGTGCCGTCACCTCACGTATTTGCGGGCAGATGCTTGATAGTAATTTTTTCACCTTTGCACTCGCCTCCTTGACCGCGTTTTTCATGGATGGAGTAAGCCCCGGGGCTATTTTATCTGGAATATGTTCAACCTGAGCGGCAATAATATGAATGACTATCCCGGTATGCTCTGAAAGTTCCCGCAGCAAATTAACGGTGGGAAACTGATGTAGAGAAAAATCGTGAATTTTGTTTGCCGGAATAGTATCGGGAGTTATGGCGAAAACCTCTCCGGGCTTACGTCCTTGAAAATCAACAGCGTCTAAAATGATCAAGTGTTTCGGGGCAATATCTGGAGCAAGAATAAAATCAAAAAGATATTCCCTGACCCCGGTCCCCACATCCTCCAGCAAAACATGCTCTGGCGGATCACCAAGGGACTGCAAATCAGCGATGACAGCCGGGCCAAATCCGTCATCGCCAAGCAGCGTGTTGCCGCATCCGAAAACCACTACTTTTTCGGCCTTGCCGTTGTGCATAGTGTGTTCCCCCTTTTGTTTTTCTTTGGGTTGACAAGTAAAAGGTGTTGAAATAAGTTATGTTTTTGTGAATAAAAACATTTAGTTAAGACAGAAAAGCCTCTATATATGATGGTGTTGATTATTTCGCCGAGAAGTAACATCAAAACGGAGGCTCTTCATGCACCACAAAGATATCAAACGAACCATACGGAAACAACTAAAAAAAACAATTCCCCAACTGGAATCGTCTACGAAAAAAGCAAAAGAAGGACATTGCCCGCACGGTACTGGCTGAAGCTGTTGCTGAACACGATTTCAAACAAGTTGTCGAGGCTCCAGTGGAAGAACTGCTTGGCATTGAAAGCCAAATTCCGAAGGGGATCATCAAGCTTGATGAAATGGCTCGATTTATCGATATGATTAACGAAAATAGAATCATAAAATTCAGTAGTTATAAACGTTCCCCTATCTATATCAAAGATGAAAAACTTGCTTTTGTTGATAGATTAATCGATGACACGATAATCAATCGCATCCTATCATATGAAGGCTTTAGACCAGCAACACGGGATCTTTTCCCGGCCACCTTATTCCGTGCCGAATTGCTCAAAGCAATAAAATATCCAGAGATAAGCTACCGTAAATTTTGCACCGATGAGTATCTTGGCCTGGATCGAAAACAAAACCGTGTATTCATTGGTTTGCCGTTACACAAAAATACCACTATTGATCATAGCCAGCTCAGTAAGTTCAGATCCAGCCTCTCTTTTACGCAGCAGGTCAATTTACTGGCGTATATCCTTCATTACTTCAACCAATCAGGACTTTTAGGTGATTGTGCCCTTCATGGAGTTGATTCAACAGAACTTGCTAACGATTGCAGAGTTCCCTTAGCCAGTGTCGAGATCAAGGGCAAAAAAATACGGATATACAATGACATTGACTGTGATTGCGGCAAACGCCGCAATAAACGGGATAAATCTCAATTCGTCATTGGCTATCGTTTACATACTCTCACGGCTATTGATGCTCAATCGGGCCAAAGTTTCCCCCTCGTCTCTCTTCTGGCTCCTGCTAATCATCATGATAGCCACTTTTTACCATTCCTGGTTCGTCTTGCCCAGGCAATGGGGATTGAAGTAAAGCTTATTACTGCCGACGAAGCTTACCACGATAAAGATGGTTCTCTATACAGGGATACCGGTGCAATTGTCACAGCGCCTCCCTCTGCAAAAGTGGCATTGCCTGAATATGTCGACGGAAATACCGGCGCTGTTTTTTGTCATGATGAATGCTCTATCTCCATGCGGCATGTCGGCTCGGAAGACCAGAACCACGAATTTAAGTGTGGTGCCTTGCCGGGTGAGCGCCTACACCTGCACTCATGCCCACAATGTCGTTTTTTGCCAATGGATCGCGGGCTTTTTCAACGAATCCCCCACGCAACAGGAATGATACCAAAGGCCCATGATATTCGTAAAAACTGTGAAAGGCCTTTTAACCTATTAAAAAATCAAACCGGTCTTGAAACGTTACGAGTAAGAAGCCAGCATGCAACAATGGCCAGATGCACGTTGAGTTCAATCGCTGTACTACTAATAAAAATGGCCGGTACAAGGAAAAAGAAACCTATCAATATGCCAGCGCAGCAACAGTATATATTTGCTGCGGCCTGATACGCTCAACGCGTGCCAAAAACTGCAACGTTGCTTAGCACGCAAGATAACCAACTGATTTTTCTGTCTATGTTAGCGAAAACGACTTGTTGCCTTACTTAAAGTGCTGCCCCAAAAAGGGATTAAAAAGCAAAAATATATTTGCAAGCCAAAAATAATCGCCAGCAGGGGTGAAAAATAAAAAATTCAATGGCCAATTTGGCTTGCAGAAAAATTTTTCTCAGCCTTTGGTCAGTTAATTTCAACACCTTTTATTTGACATGATGGACAGAAAAAAGTGGGCCGCCCCCCCTGCGTGCGCCGCTCGATTAAGCCCCGGCAGCGGGGGCAGGGCTGGTCGTGGCGCCCGTAAACCTGTAGTTGGACCTGGAAATAACCTGATTCCCCGGTGGTGTTGGTAAAATCGGCGATGGTAGTACCGCCGGCGGCAATGGCCTGATTCAGGATTTTTCGGCTGGCGATAACAATTTTTTCACACGCAATAAAGCTCAACGAGTTGGCCGGGGCAAAGGGACTGACTTTAGCGGCAAATAAAATTTCATTGGCGTAAATATTGCCAATTCCCACCACCATTTGGTTATTCATCAGCAGGTTTTTGATCGGGGTCGGGCGGTGTCGACAATACTGAGCCAGATAGGTCGGGGTAAAGGCTCCGGCATCCGGATCCAGCGGTTCGGGGCCGAGCTTGGCCAACAGTGGTGGATTGCCTGCCTCCTGCGGTGAACACACCGCCACCAGGCCAAAACGGCGAGAGTCGTTGAAGCGAAGCTCGGTCGCCGGATTGGGGCCACTGTTTAAGCCCTGACTGAAACGGTTTTCCGGACAGGCGATCTTGGTGTCGGTATCGGCGCAACTCTCACCGGGAATCTCACCGAGAGTTAACCAGAGGTGGTCATGTCGGCGGCGAGGCGTTTGAGATGTAGCCGGATATATTTTGCCGGTCATTCCCAGATGCAGCAGAATCATGGCGCCGTTATCCAGATACAGCAGTATAAACTTGGCCCGTCGGGCCACTTTGGTTACTCGTGCTCCTTTAGCCCATCGTTGCAAGTTTTTCAGTGGCGTCGGTACTCGCAGAGATAAACCGCTGGTGGCAATCGCTACGATTTGACGGTTAAGGATCAGCGGTTTAAGGCCCCGGCGGACCACTTCGACTTCGGGTAATTCCGGCATATTCTGGTTCAACATCCCCAAGCGATTAAAAACCGTTAAAAGTGTCCACTGGGTAACGAGCAATTTTGTTCGAGTGCGGGATACCCGGAGGACGAAAAGATCAAGTGCATCTGGAGATAGGTAGATATTTTCGGCCTCCAAGCACTATTACAGCCGGGTAACCGGATAGAATGGCCATTGCCGGATGAACACCAAGCAGCTTTGTGTTGTTAGTAGTTTCGCGCTCGGCTGTACTCCGATTTGAAGTTAAGGTAGAATAAAGTAAGGCTAAGGTAGAGAACAACTATATGGATGAGGCAAGTCTACTTGAAATAGTCGTTTATGGGGAGATAAAAATTTTTGCTTCGTGAGGAAGATAAAACATGGTGGCAGATAAACGACGGGTTCTTCGTCAAGAAAAGCTGGCAGCCCGCGATGCTCTGAGCTTGGCCCAGCGCCGAGATAAAAGTGCGGCTATTCACGCAGCTTTGCCCAGGCTTGAGCCGGTGCGTCGAGCCACCGTCATCATGGTTTATCTTCATTTTCGCAGCGAGGTGGAAACTCTGCCCGCTCTGCAACACCATTTGCCGCCGCATTGCCGTCTGGCGGCACCCCTAACCAGAGTGGACGAAAAAACCTTGGATGTTTACCTTCTCACCGACCCTGACCAGCAACTGCGCCCGGGTTATCGCGGGATTACAGAACCGGATCCGGCCAAGGCCCAGCGGCTTAATCCGGCCGAACTCGATCTGGTCCTGGTGCCCGGCAGCGTCTTTGATCGTCAGGGCGGTCGCCTAGGCTATGGGGGTGGCTATTACGATCGTTTTCTGGCCAATCAGGCTCCCCAGGCTATCAGGATCGGCTTAGCCTTCGACCTTCAGGTGGTGGACGCCTTGGCTCTGTTGCCCCACGATCAACTCCTGCATTATCTGGTTAGCGAAAGCGGGGCTATCGCCTGTTTTGGCCCCGAGACCGGGATTAAATCTCCGATCTGATCGTGCAACCACCCCATTTACCATCAAGTACCAGCCGACTCGGCCGCCAGCATGGCCGCCTTGAATCCGACGGCCGAGCGAGTGATAAGGTCGTCCTCGACACAGAAGGCCAGGCGGAAGTAGCCCGTCATCCCGAAACCACAGCCCGGGACCCCCAGAATTCTCTGTTGAGCCAATAGGCCGATAAATCTGGTATCATCGGCCAGTGGTGATTGGGGAAAGATGTAAAACGCGCCCTTGGGCGAAACGAACTGGTAGCTCGCCGCTCTCAGCACCTGACAGAAAAGATCGCGGCGACGGGCATAGATTGCCGTATCCACGGTGACTCCCTGCATTTTTCCCACCACCCGTTGTATCATGGCCGGGGCGTTGACAAAGCCCAAAATGCGGTTGGCCATGGTCATAACGTTAATGAGTTGAGCCTTACCGGTGATTTCCGGTTGGACGGCGATATAGCCGATGCGCTCCCCCGGCAGAGAAAGATCTTTTGAGTAGGATGAAACCACCAGGCTGTGGCGATAAGCTTTGAAAACGCTGGGCACCAGATGATGGTCGTAAACGATCTTGCGGTAAGGTTCGTCGGCGATCAGATAGATGGTTTGTGGCGCTTTATTTAAAATTTCCCCAAGTTCCGCTAGTTCGGCCGCTGCGTAGATCTGGCCGCTGGGATTGTTGGGGCTGTTGACAATGAGGGCCTTGGTTTGGGGACCGATAGCCGCGGCGATGGCATCCAGATCCAGGCTGAAATCAGCTTTTTTGGTATTAACGATTTTGCTTATGCCGCCGTGGTTGTCCACGTAAAAATTATATTCCACAAAAAAAGGCGCCAGGATGATCACCTCATCGCCTGGATCAAGCAGGGCCTTGAGCACTACGTTGAGGCCGCCGGCCGCGCCCACGGTCATCAGGACCTCATCGAGGCTGAGGGTCATCCCTTGTTCCCGCGAGATTTGCCGGGCCACGGCGGTTCGCACCGCCGGGTAACCAGAGTTGGGCATATAGCTGTGGGCCCCCGACTCGGCTTCGGCGATTGCTTCTTGCAATGCCGCGTCAAACTGGACCGGCGGCGGCAGGTCCGGGTTGCCAAGGCTAAAATCAAAAACATTTTCCGCCCCATGTTCAGCCCTGAGCCTGACACCCTCTTCAAACATTTTACGAATCCAGGAAGATTGGGCCGCAAAGGCGATCATTTTTTTGGAAATTGCCATGGTATATCCTTGAATCACCGATGAACAAAAAAAGGTTTCCGGGAAAACCCGGAAACCCTTGGCGTTACTGGTGGGCCGTCGGGGGCTCGAACCCCAAACCTACTGATTAAGAGTCAGTTGCTCTACCAGTTGAGCTAACGGCCCTGTCTTCGGCTGATCAAGCCACAAGAGCGGTCTGTCTAGCATACTGATGACGTATCGTCAAGGTTGTATTGTTCTGAAATGTTCCAGTAAAACCAAAACCCTCCTCGAGATGGAGGACGCCATTTGTCAAGGCGCCAAGGAGTCTGCATTATGAAGCCGGGTAGCGGTCTGACATAGGTGGGCTGCGCGTAGTAACAAAAGTTTTTTGTTTTCGTAAATATTGTTCATTGTCTTTTTGTCCGTCGTACAGGATATCCGTTTAGTGGTGGGTTGGTTGGCAGTTTGTGGAAAGGCCGTCGGTGGTGCAGACGATGGTTCCGTGGTGACCGGTGGTGAACACTTTTGCGCCCAGATCTCGCCAGGAGTTGACACGCTGGAGATCAATGCGACGTTCGTCGTCGGAAACGATGATGTATTTGGGGGCTATAGCGGCAACGAACTCTGGGGCCATGGAGTCGCGGCGCCCGTGATGGGATGCGGCCAACACCTGATGATGGGGCAGGTCGTGGCCAAATTCCCCGAGCAACCGTTTTTCCTGCCCCATACTGATGTCCCCCGGCAGAAGCAAGGCAAAAGTCGCGTGGCGATAGCTGGCGATCAGTCCCCGGTCGTTGCCTGGATCTGTCAATGGCGGAATGAAGTCGGCCAGTTCCCGCAGGTGAAAATCAGCCAGATTGCGCAGTTCAGCCGGATTACCGGTCCCGTTTGAATCAGCCCCTTCTCCCTTCCCGGCTTGCCCGACTTCCCCGGTCTTGTCCCCCGTGATCTTGGGGGCTGAGACCATAGCTTGGCCGGCGACCGGAATTTGTACATCAATGCCCAACTCCTGAGCCAGGGCCAGCAAGCTAAGGTAATCGGGGATGGATGTGGGCTCCCCGTTTATCCATAGAACTTTTGGCCTAAAATGACGTAATATGAAGGGTATGCCGTTGTAGTGGTCGGCGTGCGGATGAGTAATCACCACCGCCTCCAAGCGCCTAATGCGACGATGGCGGAGGAATGGGGCGATCAACCGCTCTCCCACGTCGGTGCTTAAGCTGGATGGGCCGCCGCCATCCACCAAAATGGTGCGGTTGCCGGGCATTTCAAGCACGGTAGCACTACCGTGGCCAACTTCGAGGAAGCTGATCCGGCTGTTTTCATTTTGTTGGCGTTGCCATTGTCCGTGAACAGGCAGCAGGAAAAGGAGCAAGGCGGCGAGGGCCGCGGCCAAGGGAAAAAACCAATGGCGACGTAGCAAGGCCAGGGCGATAAACAAGCCAATCCAAACGGTTATTTCCGCCCCAGTGAGCGGGGCTAGATAAAAAAAGCTGAAGGGCAGGGCGGCTAGAGGGGTGGCGATCAACATGGTGGCCGCTATCCCCCAGGTGGATACTTGCAACAGCAAGCCGCCCAAGCTTGCCAGCCCGGCAATTTCAGTGGCCGCGAGGGCCAGGCCGATCAGGGCTACGGGCATGGTCCAGAAAAAAAGCAGCGGAGTGGCCAGCAGGGTGGTGATGGGGCTGAGCAATGAGACCCGGTGAAAATGGTGAATGGCCAGGGGGGCGGTAACCAGGGTGGCTACCGTCGAAACCAGCAGGCTGGTAATGATCCAGAATAGTATTTTTTGCCAAAAGCCATAGGTGGCCTCATAGCGGGCCTGAAGACCGGGAACCAGCATGATAATGCCGGCGGTGGCGACAAAAGAGAGTTGAAATGAGGCCCCGAACAAAACCGGCGGATCCAGGATCAGGATGATCAGGGCGGCCAGAGCCAGGTTGTTGAGGCTGCACCACTGGCGATTGCTCAGGATGGCGGCCATGAAAACCAGAGTCATGATCAAGGCCCGCACGGCCGGGGGTTGCAGGCCGGTGATTAAAGCGTAGGCGATGATCGGAATCAGGGCCAGCAGCAGGGCCACCTTGCGCACCGGTAACGCAAGCATGATGCGGGTTGAGCGTTTGAGCAACCATTCGATTACGACCATGCTCATCATCGCAATCAAACTCATATGCATGCCGGAGATGGCCAGCAGGTGCATGGCGCCGCTGGCCTTGAAAATCTCCATGGTGGCCGGGGCGATTTCACTGTAATCGCCAATAAGCAAAGCCCTGATCACGGGTCTGGTTGGGCCGTCCAGGTGCAAATTTAGCAGATCACTGGCCTTGGCGCGGAGCTGTTCGGGTAGATAACGAAGACGCAAGGCGAGAGTGGTCTGTCGATCATCCCAGATTTTGGCAATATGAGCCGGGTTGTCAACCCAGCCGCTGAGTTTTATCCCTTGGCGGGCCAGAAATTGTTGGTAGTCAAAGGCGCCGGGAACCCTGAAAGAGCGGACCGGGCCAACTCTGGCGCGAACTATCAGCGAGGTGCCCGGGGTGATTTCCGGAGCCATGGGGCCGTTAACGGTAAGCTTAATTTGGCCGTGGGCCGGGGTTTTTCCCAAAGTCCGGTGTAGTTCCGTGACTTCCAGAACCATGCTGGTGCGTCCCCGGTTAAATCTCGGCAACTCCCGCAGGGTTCCCACCAAAACCAGGTCATGGGATGCTCGTCGTTGCGCAAAGGCGTCAGGGTTCAAATCATCGGGATCGTGAGTTGTCGTCAGCAGGTTGTAAATATGTTCGGGGGCGGTTGGTGAAGCGAGCTGAAAGTGGGTCAGGCTGTAGCCGGCGAAAAAAAAGAGGGGTAGGAGCAGAATGGAGACGATCGCGACTGGAGTGAAAAAAGTTTCCGGCCGAACCAGCAGGAGCAGAGCCAGGGTTGTTGTCACCAGCGGGATTGCGACCCCAGCCCGGGGAACATTCAGGTAATAGGCGCCGGCAATGCCCAGAGTGAAGGTCATGATCGGCAGGATCAGGGGACCACGAAAAAGGTTGACGGATGATAATGCGGCAATCACCGGCAACCTTTGATCAATCCAAGAAGTTCTTTAGTTTTTCTCGACGACTGGAGTGGCGGAGACGGTGTAAAGCTTTTTTTTCAATCTGGCGAATACGTTCACGGGAAACCTTGAACCGCTTGCCGATTTCCTCCAGGGTGTACTCAGTGTCTTCCCCGATACCGAAACGCAGGCGGATGATTTTTTCCTCTCTGGAACTCAGGGTGGAAAGAATACTGGTGACTCGTTCGGTCAGTTGGTTGCCCTTGACCGCTTCGTAAGGAGAAATAGATTCCTGATTTTCCAGGAAATCACCCAGGGTGGAGTCGTCGTCGCCTACCGGAGTTTCCAGAGAAATTGGTTCGCGGGAGGCTTCGAAGATGGCGAGAATTTTCTCCATGCCCAGCCCGGTTTTTTCGGAAATTTCCACTGAGGTCGGTTCCCGACCGAGTTCCTTGAGTAAGGAATAAAATGCCTTAAAAAACTGGCTGCGCAATTCAAGGAAGTGGACGGGCAGGCGAATTGTCCTGGTCTTGTCGAGAATGGCCCGAGTGATGGACTGACGAATCCACCAACTGGCGTAGGTGCTGAACTTGTTGCCCCGATTGTAATCGAAGCGAAAAACTGCCCGCATCAGGCCCAGGTTGCCTTCCTGGATCAGGTCGGCTAGAGTCAGGCCCTGGTGCATATAACGTTTAGCGATGCTGACCACCAGCCGCAGGTTGGCTTTAATCATCTCATCCTTGGCCACCTCGATTGAGCGGGCGTAGAGCTCGATTCGACAGTAACCATGGCGTAGCCGTTTTTCCTCCGGGTACTGCTCGCAGACCTTGGTCATAGCCTGCACCATATAGTTAAGGTGCTGTTTTTTAGGCTTAAGGGTAGGGTCACGTTTTTCCCAAAGCTCAATCTGGGCGGCAAGCTGTTTCATCTCCGGCGTGTCGGAACGATCATCACGGATGGCTGCGATAATCGCGTTAAAGCCCTCGCTGATAGCCTTGGAGTACTTTGCTTCCTCTTTCGGGGTCAACAGATCGAACTGGCCCATTTCCCGAAGGTAGGTGGTGGTGGTTTCCTCAGATTCGGCCAGATCATCACGGCCAACGACCTTAGCGGCTAGCGGGGCCTTATCGCCAATGTTCTGGCTTTCTTCCTGATCCTTGTCGTCCAGTGGCTTGCCTTCGAGGTTTCTCTTGTCGCCGCTTCTGTCATGGGTTATGATTTCGATGTTGTGTTGCTGAAGGAAGTCAAAAATTCTGTCGATAGCGTCCGTATCTTGATCATCGGGGATCAGATCGTTGAGCAAAGAAAGGGTAATGCAACCGTCGTCCTTGCCAGCTTCGAGTAGTTTGGATTCAGTATTGGTGAACACGTTAATGAAAACTCCCAGGTTGGATGGTTTAAAGAGCTTTTGTATTCTCTGGAGCGAAAGCACCACACCAAACGCTTAATTCTAACATTTTAACAGGTCATAATCAACTCTAAAACGTAATTATACCAAAATAAAAAATATATGGACAGAGATATAAATCAGCCGAGGTCAAACATCTCGGTGATTCCGGTTAACGATTTGCTAAAAACCAAAAGAGCGTGGGGATGATTTTCACAACCAGAGGCAGTGGTATTCTTTTGCATCTCAGTTCTTTACCGAGTTGCTTTGGGGTAGGGGATTTGGGGCCAGGCGCCCATGACTTTATCGATTTGCTGATCGCAGGCGGCCAGCAGTACTGGCAATTTTTACCCCTGATCCCCACCAGTCGTGACCTGGATAATTCACCATACATGGGGCTTTCCGCTTTTGCTGGCAATCCTATGCTGATCAGTCCCGAATTACTGATCGAAGACGGTCTGCTGGAGCACGACGTTCTTGACGCACTCCTGATCGCGGCCCCGCAATTTTCCGAATATCTGGTCGATTTCGCGACTCTTATCCCCTGGAAAGCAGAGCTTCTGGCGGTGGCCTTTACCAACTTTCAAGACCATCCTCTGCGGAGAAAGTTGCCGGACTTTGCCGCCGCCAACCCTTGGTTGAACGATTACGCTCTATTTATGGCCCTTCGTGAAGAACAGCAGGGCTTGCCTTGGCATCAATGGCCGGAGGGGTTGGCTCGACGGCAAACATCGGCGCTGGCGCGCGCCCGGAAGCGTCTGGTAGCCCAGATTGCCTATCACGAGTTTGTTCAGTTTATTTTCTTGCGCCAGTGGCAAAGACTGCGTTGTCATGCCGTCGCCAAAGGAGTCAAGCTGATTGGTGATCTTCCCATTTATGTGGCCCAGGACAGCGCTGATGTCTGGGCCTTGACCGAGTGTTTTCAGCTTGATCCGGAAACCCTGACCCCCACCTATGTAGCCGGAGTACCGCCGGATTATTTCAGCGACAGCGGTCAACGCTGGGGTAATCCGTTGTTTGATTGGAATGGTGGCGACCTGGGGGCTAAAGAGCGTTTATATCAATGGTGGCGGCGGCGCTTGGCCCACCAGTTTTCCTTGGTCGATATTGTCCGGATTGATCATTTCCGCGGTTTTGAGGCTTACTGGCAGATTCCGGCCGGAGAGTCCGATGCGGTGCGGGGTGCGTGGATCAAGGGACCGGGCCTGAAATTTTTCCGGCGCTTGGAAACTGATCTTGGCAAGCTGCCGATTATTGCCGAGGATTTGGGAGTCATCACCCCGGCGGTGGAAAAATTACGGAACGCCTTGGGTTTTCCGGGAATGAAGGTGTTGCAGTTTGCCTTCGATTCCGACGCCGGCAATAGCTACCTGCCCCACAACTATTCCCACCGTAACTGGGTGGTCTATACCGGCACCCACGATAATGACACGGCGCTGGGCTGGTATTACAGCGAGAGAGTTAGCTCGGAGGCCAAGACCCGTTTACTGCGGTACGCCCGCAGTCATGCGGGTGGCTCGATCCACTGGAGCTTTATCCGCCTGGCGTTAGGCTCGGTGGCAGATCTGGTGATTATTCCGCTGCAGGATGTTTTGGGTCTTGGCAGTGATTGCCGGATGAATCTACCCGGAACACCTCAAGGTAACTGGCGCTGGCGAGTGGCTCCACGTTATCTCGAGGTAGGGGCTATGGAACACTTGCGACGAGAATGTGAATTCTATAATCGCCTGCCGGGGGCGTCAATCTCGCAATAAGGGCTTATTCAAAATGTGAAGTTATTTCTGAGTGAGCCCTGGGGTCTGGCAAAATCTGCAATGTCATCACGTAATTCCAGTGGTGCAAGTTATCCAAACTTATTGAGAAGTCACCTAAAAAAAGGGGGGCTAAGAAATGGCAAAAATAAAAACATTGGCATTTAACGGCAGCCCCCGTCGTCAAGGTAACACCACCACCTTGCTGGCGGCTTTGGGAAAAGGGGTCGATGATGGTCAGGGTGATCTTGAAATAATTCGGCTTGGTGATTTAGCCATTCATCCCTGCACCTCCTGCGGCGGCTGTGACCTCAGCGGTTGTTGTATTTTAGAGGACGATATGACGGCAATTTACCCGAAAATTCTGGCCGCTGACCGGGTGGTGCTGGCCTCCCCCATCTATTTCTATGGGATTACTGCTCAAGCCAAGGCCTTGGTGGATCGCACTCAAGCCCTTTGGAACCGACAAAGATTACAAGTCGCACTGGATGACGCCCGTCGGTCAGACCCGCGGCGGCGAGGAGTATTGCTGGCGGTGGCGGCCACCAAGGGGGCAAAAGTATTCGACGGAGCGATCCTCACCGCCAAATACGCCTTTAACGCCATGGGTCTTGCCTATGGCGGCGCCCTGCTGATCCGTGGTTTGGAAGGACCGGACGATGCTGGTCGCAATCATGATGCCCTGCGACGGGCCGAAGAATTTGGCTACACCCTGGTGCGATGATCCGGCTAAACAATTGTAACAATTCTGGTTTCCGCTAAACTTGATAGTCCTGCGTGAACCAACAATTAACTTGACAGCAATCCCTAGAGTCATATAGATAAGACCCACCATTCAAGTATGGCCCCTTCGTCTAGCGGTCAGGACGCTGGCCTCTCACGCCGGTAACAGGGGTTCGATTCCCCTAGGGGTCACCATCAATACAGTACCTAGGTTTTGTCATGTTGACAAAATCTAGGCGGCAGAAAAAACCCCTGATGAAGCAGCAATGATTAACAATGAAACCCAGATCGCCAACCCTGCGTAGATTGAGGTAGGATAGAAAAAGTGGACACCAATTGGCTCATGCCGCCATCCAGTTTCCATAAAACTTCTTCTCATAAGCAACCGGGGATAGATACCCTAGCCGTGCCTGCCTCCTCTGCCGATTGTAAAAAACTTCTATATACTCTCTGATCTCCTGCGTTGCCTCTTGTCTTGTTCTGTATTTCCTGTGATGCACAAGCTCCTGCTTAAGTGTTCCCCAAAAGCTTTCCATAGGAGCATTGTCATAACAGTTGCCTTTTCTGCTCATTGATGCGGTCATCCCAAATTGCTCAAGTAACTTGCCGTAATTGCCGGAACAATATTGACTCCCCCTGTCAGAGTGATGTATCAGCCCCCTCGCAGGTCTCTTGGATGCCACTGCCCGAAACAATGATTCGCTGACAAGGTTCTTTGTTATTCTTTCTCCCATTGCATATCCCACTATCTCTCCGTTAAAGATGTCTTTATGTCCGGCAAGATATAGCCAGCCTTCTTCCGTAGGTATATAGGTTATATCTGTTACCCATACCTTATTCGGAGCCTCTGCTTTGAATTCTTGCTGTAATAAGTTCTCTGCCACCGGCAATGTATGCTTTGAGTCAGTTGTTGCCTTGTATTTCTTTGTCTGCTTGCAATAAAGTCCGTGCTCTCTTTTTGTCCGCTTTATGCGGCATATGCCGACATATCTGCCGCCCTCTGCCAGCTCTTTCTGAAGCTTCTCTGCTCCGCATACCCTTCTGTTTCGCTTGTGTGCTGCTTTTATCTCTATTGTCAACCGGATATCCTCCTGCTCTCTTTTAGAAGGCTTTCTGTTAATCTGTGCGTAATATCCGCTTTCTGATACCTTGAGCATTTTACATAGAGATGATGTGAAATATTTGAGCCGCATATCTTTTATCATCGCGCACCTCTCTGCGACTCCTTTGCAAAGTACGCTGCCGCTTTTTTTAATATGTCTCGCTCCATCCTCGCTTCAGCCAACTCTTTTTTGAGCCTGTAGTTTTCTATCTCTACATCCGTCAGCGGTCTGTGGTTTTTCCCTACTTCTCCAAGTTTGCCTGCCTTACATGCCTTCATCCAGTTGCTTAAGGTTGTTGATGCCAATGACAGCCGCTTGGCCGCCTCATGCACCGACAGCCCCTCATCAATCACAAGCTTTACTGCCTCCTGCCTAAATTCCCTTGTGTACCTTCCATACGGTAACCTTTCCATCTTGACACCTCCAGTTAGTTATTTTAACCTTTCTTTTGGTGTCCACTTTTTCTATCCTACCTCATATACTGGATCAAGATATGCTTCTAGGCTACATGTGATCAAGCCAGCTCTTGATGGTTGCGGCTTGGCCTTCAAGAGCCACAACTATCACCGGGTCAAACTGACTGCCGGAGTTTTTTAAAATCTCATTAATGGCTTCCGCGAAAGAACGACCAGGTCGATAAATCCTGACCTGGATCATCGCGGAAAGGGCATCGGCCACCGCAATGATTCTTGCGCCAATTGGTATTTGATTGCCGCTGAGCTGGTTGGGATAACCAGAGCCATCAAATTTTTCGTGATGGCAAAGAATCATATCTTTTATCCCGCCAGGATGGTTAAAAAGTTTAATGTTGTCGACAATCTTCGCACCTGATTCGGGATGTTTTCTCATCGTCAACCATTCGTTTTCAGTGAGCTTTCCTTGTTTCAGTAATACTGCGTCAGGCACCGCTATTTTGCCAATATCGTGCAAATGTCCCGCGATATGAATAACATCTGCCTGGGCGGGCCTAAAACCAACAGCAAGGGCGAGCAAGTAACTGATTACCGCCACGTGTTGCGAGTGCTGATAAGTATTTTGGTCTTTAGCATCAACGGCATTCCCCATTGCTTCTGAAAACTGGTGCAGTGACACACAGCTGGCTCCACAGCTTTTTATTTCAACAAAAAGTTCGTTGATTCCCGGTAAACATCTCAGTGGGGTCATGCGGTCATCCCTACATTAAGGCCTGTTTACACTGGCCGGGATAGTGTGAATGCGATTACCGCCACTGCGCTTGGCCTTGTAGGCGGCTTGATCGGCCATCTTCATCATCTTGTCGGTCGCGAGGTGATGATCCCCTTCCGTTGCAATCATTTCGATAATCCCGATACTCAGGGTAGTGTCACCGGTTTTGGCGGTATTGTAAGTTTGCAGAATCCGTTCACCGAGGACGTTGGCATGTTTAAGCTCGGTGTTGACCAGCAAAACTCCGAACTCATCCCCGCCATAGCGAAAAGGAACGTCCATATCTTCGCGAACATTGTCTCGTAAAATTCGCCCCATATGGCGTAGCAACTCATCGCCTGCCTGGTGACCAAAAGTGTCGTTTACCGATTTGAATTTGTCTATATCTATAAATATCATGGTCAGTGGCCGATTGGTGGCCGTCGCTTCGATGATCAGTTGCGTCATCTTTGCTTGGAGACCGCGCTGGTTGTGCAATCCGGTGAGCGGATCCAGCATGGACATGTTTTCGTGGTGGGCTCTATCCTGGTGGGCTTTGCCCAGTTCTTCCTCCAACTGCCGCTCTCGACGAGAAATGAGGTGAGCCATCCAGTTTAGATGACGTTTAAGGGCCAGCAGGTCACTCTCTTCAGCCCGTTGTGGGGGCAAATCGAATCTGGCGCCGTAATTTCCGCTTTTGAATTTCCGACAAAATTGTTCAATATCGTGAAGCTCTTGCAGCGCCAGGAAATGGCCTAATAACGTAGACAGCGGACGCAGCAGGATGAGCCAAGCCAGCAACATGAACACCAAGTATGATTCCAGGTACTGGGCATCGACTTTCAGAATGATCAAACCACCGAGCGTCGGAATCACCATCAGCACGACAATGATCAATCGAAGCTTCTTAGCAGTACTCCAGCCGAGCATAGAATCGCCGATTGAGGCGAGAGTTGCCGTTATTTGGCTGATTATGCCAGTAGCTTCGTCGTTCATGAGGCACCCTGAAATTGAGCAAACTGGAACAAGCCACAGCCTGCTAAATTTAGGCTACCTTGAAAAATCAGCTATTTTGTTCGAGTTCAAGGCATGCGAAAAAAAATTACCGCAGGCATATGGTTGATATTCCGAGGATAATTTTTTGAGCATAACGCAGAAATCGGGCGAAAGAGCAATTTTTCAAGGTGGCCTTAAAAGAGTCGGCAGGGTTGTGCTGGTGGTTGCGGCTCGTGCGACTTTGCTGGCCACATGGTGAGCAATTTCAGCCACCGCAACACTGGTCGCCAATAAGCACTTCGCTGCCATCCGGGGCCATCGCGGCAGCCTGATCTCCTTTCAGGGAGAGAGATTCCGCCGGGATGCCCGCCCATCGCAAAAGATTTTGCAAAGCATTGCGGCCGGCTGGCAGAGCCCGGCGGAGTTTTTCGGTGTTGAGAAAAATGTGATCCCCTGCGGCAAACCTGCTTTGCAGAAAGGTGATTAGTTGATAGGCCGCCGGTCCGTCAAAATCTCCGGCCAAGCTGAGGTGAAGGGCGTTGTGGTTTTTCCTGTAATCAATGCCGAAGGAAGAGGTGTACATCGTCATTCTCTTAGCTCCTCAATATGCAAGGATTGAAAATTTCGCAAATCGTTGTTGTCGGCCGCTCCTAACCCCCAGACAATTCGCTTTCTCAGGCCTGGATTTGTTTGTTTGCGTCCAAACAACAGTCCAGGCAGTCCCGCAGGGTGCAAATACCACAGGAGTGATGCTGGTAAAGGGGGATCTGGTGGCGACGGGCCGCCCGAATCACCTCGGTGCGAGCGTTATGGGAAACCTGGCCGGTGAAGAGGATCACCGCATCCATGCGGCGCAACTTTTGATCCATGTCACGGCTGGCAACGTTAAAAATCACCAGATTGATGCCCCGCTTTGATGCCTCGCGCCGATAGTGGGTCTCCAGTCTTTTGATGCCGCCGATTACCGCGATACTCATGATCGTGCCTCCTGGCTATGGTTTGGGTGATAGTTGACAGTCTTGCCTTGATCTCGAACAAAATAGCTAATTTTTCAAGGTAGCCTGATGTCTTTGGCAGCCATCGTTGACGTCCGTGACCGCTTTGTTTTGACCTCTTGAGATCCTCGATCAGGGTTTTTGAAAAGTGTTTCACTTAACTAACTACCAGGCTACAGTTGAGGTGTCAATATTTTTTTTAGGCATTCATTAAAAAATAACATGGTCTGTATAGGTGGCGGGGTCTCGCCGACATTTATATCATCATTAAATCTTTTTTGTAAATCTTTTTTATTTGTTGCGCAGGATTTTTTAACCAGTCCACAAAAATGTATTGAGATATTAATTTTGGACTGATATATAAGGGTCTACTTGATTCCGCGCGCGCTAAAACCACCGAATAATTACGACAAAAGACAATATTATCATGCAAAAACACCGCAAGCTGAAATGGACTGATGAGGCCACTGAGTCCTTAAAAAAAAGTTCCGCTCTTTGTCCGGCCCATGGCCCAAAAAGGCGTGGAAAAGTTTGCCCGGATGAGGGGCGTTTCGGTGATCACGTTGGAGATCATCCGCGCAGCCAAGGGAGAGATGGAGCAGGGTCCGGCGGTAAAGGAAAATAAAACAGCAACAAATTTGGGTGATCCAAACAAGGAAACCTCGCGCCTGCACCGGCAAAACTCCATTTACTTTGCTCGGGAAAATGTTGATCCGCTGCGTTTTGCCTTTACGGAAAAAGCGGCCGTTCATGCCGGGGCCGGCGGTGAACACCTGCCCGCTGACCAGGTTGCCGCGACTTGGCAAAGGCTTGCGGGCAGGCCGGATCAAAACCGGCGCCGGACCGCGTATGTTCACATCCCATTTTGCCGAAGTCACTGTCGATTTTGTGGCTTTTACATGTATGGCAGCAGGGAATGTATTTCAAGTGAGTACACCGGCGCCCTGCTTGCCGAAATGAAACAGACGGCAACTCTCGAGGCGGTGGGGCAAAACCCCATTCATGCCGTCTATTTCGGTGGCGGCACGCCTAGCGATCTCGATGCTGCTGATTTGCGGCGATTGTTGCTGGGAATCCGGGATGTTCTGCCGCTGGCCAACGACTGTGAGGTTACGGTTGAAGGCCGAGTGAGTGGTTTTGATTCGAAAAAGATCACTGCGTGCCTCGATGGCGGCGCCAACCGCTTTTCGATTGGGGTGCAGAGTTTTAATACCATGGTTCGGCGCAAGATGGGCAGAGTGGCCGACCGCGAGCAGGCGCTGGCGATGCTTGCTGATCTGACCAGCCGAAATTCAGCCGCAACGGTGATTGATCTGATTTACGGATTTCCGGAGCAAAGCATGGAAATCTGGCAGGAGGATGTTCGGACCTTTCTTGAGGAGACCCAGCTTGATGGCTGCGATATGTACCAGCTCAACGTCTTCAGGGGCGGGCCGTTGGCCACGGCCATTCTTGAGGGAAAAATCTCCCCTGCTGCCGACATCCCTTTGCAGGCGGAAATGTTTGCCTACGGAAGAAGAGCGGCGATGAAGGTCCGGATGAAACGGCTTTCCATGAATCATTGGGGATGGGATGGTCGAGAGCGCAACTGATCTTCCCCCGTTTTCACGGACACTCCAGTTAAGTTAGGCTGCCATGGCCTCCAGTTCAAAAGATACTGGTGAACGGTATCCCAGCGCTGAATGCCTCCTCTGACGATTATAGAACATCTACGATTATAGAACATCTCAACATATTCGAAAATACTTTGTATAGCCTCTGGCCGTGTTTCATACCGGTAATCATATACATGCTCTGTCTTTAGCGTGTGGAAAAAGCTTTCAGCAACCGCATTGTCATAACAATTACCCTTCCTGCTCATACTCTGGATAAAACCATAAGCCTTTAGTGCATCCCTGAAATCAGAGCTTGCGTATTGAACCCCTCTATCAGAATGAAATATACATCCTGTACCGGGCTTCCTCCGCCCTACGGCCTGATATAAGGCTTTGACAACAAACCCGGATGTCAGCCGGTCGCTCATAGCCCAGCCAACTACCTGCCGGGAATAGAGATCCAATATTACTGCCAGATACAGCCAGCCTTCCATGGTTGCAATATACGTAATATCAGATACCCATACGGTATTTGGCTTTTCTACCTCAAAGTTCTGACTCAGGAGATTGGGAGCAACAGGCAAATTGTGCTTCGAGTTCGTTGTCGCTTTGAACTTCTTTGCTGTCTTGGCAACAATGCCATGTATTTTCATTAATCGGGCTACGCGGTTTTCGCCACATCTTGTCCCTTTTGCCTGCAAATCCTCCGTGATTCTCGGACTTCCATATGCCCTGCGACTGTTTTTGTGTGATTCTCTTATCTCCATGAGTATCTTTTCGTTTTCCTTCTGCCTCTTGCTCTGAGGCTGTATCTTCCTGCTGTAATATCCGCTCCTTGATGCTCCAATGACTCGGCACATCCTCTGCACCCCATGTGTGGAGCGATACTGATCCATGAACCAGTATTTCATCTGGGGTGTTTTGAGAAGATGGCCAACGCTTTTTTTAGGATTTCCCTATCATCCTTCAGGTTGGCATTTTCTTTCAGCAGCCTTTTGAGTTCTTCTTCCTCTGGCTTTAGGTGGCCTTTGCCAGGGAAACTGCCCGATATGGGTCTTCTTTATGCTTTCGTTTCTATGTGTGCAGCAGATTCTCGTGAATCCCAAGGCTATGGGCTACTTCTGTTACTGATCGCCCGCCTTCTGTCACAAGCCGTATTGCTTCTTCTTTGAACTGCCGGTCGTACGTCCTATGCCTTCTGCTCTCTTGCATTTTACACCTCCAAGGTTATAAGGTTATTTATTGTAACCTAACTCTTCGGTGTGTCCGCTATACTGGGGGAAGTGCAGTTTTAACCGCCTCCGTCGTCCAGGCGGCGGACCCTGTGCCCCGGGCGGCGGAAAATTTACACGCTCTGCCCACCGTCAACGTTACCGCCAAAGGGCATGCTGCCGATGTTCTTGCGACCCCGGCGGCAGTCATCGTTGTTGATCAGGATGAACTGCTGCGACGCGGGACCAACAATCTCGGCGACGTTCTGCGCGGCCGACCGGGACTGGCGGTGGCCAGCGATAGCCCCCAAGGGCAGAATCCGGTGATTCGTGGACTCAAGAAGGAAAGAGTGGTGCTGTTGGTGGATGGTATGCGACTTAATTCCGCTCAGCCGGCGGGCGCTATCGGGTCAATGCTGTCCTTGGGACTGGCCGAGCGGGTCGAGGTGGTCAAGGGGCCGGCTTCGGTGCTGTACGGCACCGGCGCGTTGGGTGGCGCCATCAACGTGCTGATGCCCCAGGCGTGTTTTGACGACCGAGTCAGCTTAGATGCGGCGGCAATCTTCGACAGCGCCAGCCGCGGCATTCGCGGCACAAGTGTGGTCAACGTTGCAAGCCCAGACCATGCATTGATGCTTGGCGCTTCACTGGCCCGTATCGGCGACTATGACGCGCCCGACAGCCGGGTGGCGCGGACGGGTTACGACTCGAATGCCTTTATCGGTCAATATCGTTTCCGCATCGACAATGTTCAGCAACTGCGTTTGTCATTGCAGCGGCACATCGACAAGGACGTTTGGTATCCTGGTTCGACCCGGCCCCATCCCCATCCGCAAGTTGTGAGCACCACCCTGCACTCGCCTGAAACAGAGAGGCGTCTGTTTGAGTTTGGCTATACCTGGCAGGGTTTAGGGGAGCGCCCTCTCAACTTTGACGCGCGGGTTTATCGCCAAGAGATGAAACGACAAATCTTTGCGCGAGCCAACGGTCCACTCGCCCGCAATATTACCGAAGGCCGGGTCTCCTTTGTCACCAACGGGGTGGATGTTAAGGCCGACTGGCTGGCTCATCCGGCGCATTTGTTGTCGTTCGGCATTGATGCTTGGCGGATGAAAGCCGCACCGGCACGTTTTATCGCAAACCCGCCCCGCTTCGTCTTTGCCCGCAACGACCCTTTCCGCGATGGGCGCATCGAAGCATTGGGCTTTTACCTGCAAAACGATATGAGCTTTGGCAAACTAAATGTGCTTGCCGGACTGCGTCATGATATCGTCGAAGGCCGCGCCGCCGCCGTTGGCAACCCGCCCCAAACTACCGGTCTCAAACGCTCGGACAGTGAGTTTTAACGAACCGGTACGTTCCATCCAAGCGGGGCGCCGATTAAGCGAACACGCAATGTGGATGAGGTCGTCATCACGGGCTTTGAGGCCCAAGCACGCTGGCAGTTTATTGATGACTACTGGCTTGCTGTGAGTTATTCTCGTCTGCGTGGCGACAACGAAGAACTCAATGAGCCGCTGTTTCAGATGCCGGCCGACGAACTTTCCTTCGGCTGGGAGGGCACGGTGGCAAGTGACTGGACGGCGGACGCAACGCTTCGTCTGGTCCGCAGGCAGGATCGGGTGGCTACCGTATTTGCCCGTGGCACGGAGAACCCCACCCCCGGCTTTGCCACCGCCGATATCGGTGTGACCTGGCGCTACGCGCTGGGTCAATCGCTGCGGGTCAGCGTCAAAAATCTTGCCGACAAGGCCTACCACGAGCATTTGACCGTAGGCATTTCCGGTCAAGAGATTAAGGCGCCGGGGCGCAGTTTTCAACTCGCATGGCGAGGCAGCTTCTGAAAACAAGCTCCGCTTTTTTTCTTTGGCCGCGCTTTGCGCCGGTCGGACTAGAGCGAAACTGCTCGTTTTCGGGTGATCACCCGGCCAATGTGGCCTGTTAAGCCGCGAGCCCAAACCCAACAAAGTGGGACACTGTGAAAAAGATCAATCTGTACGAAGCCAATGGATTTAATGACCTGGGGTTAAGTAAATTTTTAGTTCACGACTCGCCCTATTTTAAGATCCTGAGCTTCAACTTTCGGGCGGGTCAGCAACTACCCATTCATTCCCACGACTCCGAGGGGCAGCTTTCCATCCTGATCATAGAGGGCGAGGGTGAATTTCTGGCCCAGGATAAAACCATGCCGGCCAAGGTCGGAGATATTCTGGTGTGCGAGATCAGCGTGCCCCACGGGATTCGTGCGACCACGGACATGCGGGTGATGGTGACCATTGCGCCGCCTTTTTAAGCTGCGTAGCCCAGGTGTCCAATACTGCGATCTCCCTGATCCCTGTTTGCCCACAGGGCATAATGTTCGAAGTATCCGCAGCAAGTTCAACCATAGAAGAGGAACGCTCTTGTTTTTTAACCGCACTCAAACAGCAACGGACTCAGGGTCGTCAGCAAAACCCAAAGGGCTTATTTGGACGGTCTTCACTAGCCTCATCTTTGCCTGGTCTTTGGTTCTTTTATCGCCACCACCAGCACTTTGGGCCTCCGAGCAGCTTACGCGGATTATTGAAGCGGAGGCGGCTATTTTACAACAGGGTCTGGCTTCGCAAAACCGAATCAACGACCTGGACGAGGCGACAACCAAGCTGTTGCATGAGTATCGAAACTTGCTCCGGCAACAGGAAAATCTGGCTATCTACAACGATAATCTGGAACAGATGATTCGGTCTCAACAGGCTGAGATGGTCGCTTTAGATCAGCAGATCAAAGATATCGAGGTGAGTCAGCGCGAGATTTTGCCTATGGTGCTGCGCATGGTCGACACGCTGGCAGATTTTGTCTCAGCGGATATCCCCTTTCTTGCCGAGGAGCGAAAGGCGCGGGTTGAGGGTCTGCGGGCCTTGATGGTTCGGGCTGATGTCAGTATCCCGGAAAAGTTTCGTCGAGTTATGCTCGCTTATCAGGCCGAGGTTGACTTTGGTCGGACCATCGAGGCCTATCAAGGCAAACTGGTTTTAGCCGGCCGGGATGAGGACTCGGCTCGCGTTGTCGAGTTTCTGCGTGTTGGTCGCCTGGCCCTGATCTATCAAACCCTGGATCGTCGTGAAAGCGGCTTCTGGGACCCCCACCGGCAAACCTGGATTCCCCTGGCGCGTCGCCATAATCGGGCCATCCATCAGAGTCTCCGTGTTGCCGCCCGGCAAGCGGCCCCGAAGTTGATCCGAGTGCCGCTGGTGATCTCAGAGAACCGCCCGGTGATTCCAGGGGATCAAGGGGGGCAACCGATGAGCTCAGAAGCTCAACTAGCAATCTTAGGGGATCAATCGGTAAGCTCGGCCAACCGGTTGATGATTTTGGAAAATCAATTGATGATCCCGGAGGGTCGGCAATGAAAGGTTTTCTGATAGCCATTGCCCTTATTCAGGCCCTTTGCTTAAGCGATCCGGCCTGGGCCGGTCCGGAGCTCGATACCTTGCTCCAGGAGCTTCGCCAACGGGCCGTCAGCGCCGAGCTAGTCAATCAACAGCGAGAACAGGAGTTTAAAAGCAGCCTGGAAACCGCCGATCGCCGGGTTCAGGAAATGCGTAAGTCCCTGCAAGTCGAGAAAAAACGGCAAGAACGTCTGCTTAAGATTTTTGAGACCAACCAAAAAAAGGTGCTGGAACTAGAGGGCGACCTGCACGCACGGCAGGGTGATCTCGGCGAGTTATTTGGTGTGGTTCGTCAATTCGCGGGAGATTTTCATGCCCAGTTGCTAAGCTCATTAACCATGGTTGAGCGTCCCGAAGACCTGGCCTTTATCCATCATCTGAGCAACAGTCGCAAGCTGCCCAACATCGCCGAGCTTTCGCGGTACTGGTTGCTGATCCTTGAAGAAATGGTCGGCTCTGGCCGGGTGACATGGTTCAACGGCGAGGTGCTGCGCCCTGACGGCCGCCGGGAGCTTGATAGGATTTTGCGGGTAGGGTCATTTAACGCCATTGCCGATGGTCTGTACCTGTCCCATATTCAAGGCCGCAATCAATTTCTGCAACTGTCGCGCCAACCCCAGGGTCGTTATTTGCGTTTAGCCAGAAATCTGGAGGCCGCAAGCCCCGGCGAGATGGCTTTCTTTGCCCTGGATCCTGCGCAGGGAGCCATCCTGGCCCAACTGGTTCAGTCGCCATCGCCCCTGGAACGAGTTAGGCAGGGCCGGGCGATTGGGGTGATTATTCTGGCTCTGGGCCTTTTGGGCCTGGTCCTTTTTGTGGTCCGCTTCGTGGTGCTGACGCTTGAAGACCGGCGCATAAAAGGTCAGTTACAACAAGCCCAACGGCCGATGCTGGACAATCCCCTGGGACGAGTTTTGGCCCTCTACGACGAAAACCGCACGCTGGATCCTGAAGCTCTGGAAATCAGGCTGAATGAAGCGGTTATGCGCGAGACTCCACGCCTGAAGGCGGGGTTGACGACCATTAAGATTCTGGCGGCGGTGACCCCGCTGTTGGGCTTGCTTGGCACGGTGGTGGGCATGATCGAAACTTTTCAGGTTATCACGCTGTTTGGCACGGGTGATCCCAAGCTGATGGCCGGAGGTATTTCCCAGGCCCTGGTGACTACCGCCCTGGGTCTGACGGTGGCCATCCCTCTGCTGTTTATGCATAATATCGCTTCGACCAAAAGCCAGCGTTTGCTAAGTATTATGGAGGAGCAGGGGGCCGGGTTGCTGGCCGACCATATTCAGTGGACCCGGACCCGGACGATGGTTGAGCGTCATGGCTGATTTCTGGTATGCCCTCCAGCGCTTCTTTGATGCCGGGGGTCCGGTCTTGTGGCTCATCTTCATCGTTGCGGTGATCATGTGGACTTTGATTATTGAACGTTACTGGTATCAGTGGCTGGTTTTCCCGCGAGACTTCGCCGCCCTGTGTTCACGTTGGCGCGCCACCACTCACCCCGATCATCAACTGGCGGACATGCGCTTGCGTCGAGATGTTTGTCGTTTACGCCTGCGGCTCAATGAATCCCTGCCCCTTATTCGGACCTTAATCGTCGCTTGTCCCCTGCTGGGTTTGCTGGGCACCGTCACCGGCATGATTCAGGTTTTTGCGGTCTTAGAGCTCAGCGGCACCGGCAATCCCCGGGCCATGGCCGCCGGCGTGTCGATGGCCACTATTCCCACCATGTCCGGCTTGGTGGTGGCGCTCTCCGGTTACGTGTTTAGCGTCCGTCTGCAACGTGACTGCACCTCCAAGGTGCGATGGGCCGGTGACGAGCTGTACCGTAAACTGCATGAATGTAGGGTGCGACAGTTGAAAGCTTACCCTCTTCCTTTTCCTTCTGGCACTGATATTTCAACTCTGACGGGAAAATCATGATGCGACGCCGACAAAAACGCGACGACCAGGAAGCCGCTGAGATAAATCTGACTCCGATGTTGGACGTGATCTTCATCATGCTGATTTTTTTCATCGTCACCACCTCTTTTATCAAAGAGACGGGGATTGAGATCAACCGACCCGTCGCGGCAACCGCGCAGCACATGGAGCATGGCAACATTATGATCGCGGTTTCAACGGCCGGGGCTGTCTGGATTGATGGCCGTCAGGTGGACATTTTGGCCCTGCGGGCAAATGTGGAACGCCTGCGAGCTGAAAGCCCGGAGAGTGCGGTAATTATCCAGGCCGATGAAGCCGCAAACATTGGAGTGTTGGTTCAGGTTATGGATCAGGTTCGCCTGGCCGGGGTGTTGAACATGGCGATCGCGGCCGGTAAGCCGTGACCGCGCGGGCCAGACAGAGCATTGCCCTGCTTTTGGCTGTTGGGGTTACTTTAGGGCTGTTTTGGTTAATGCAAAGATTGATCATCGGCCCTGAGCTTGACCCCAGTGAGAAACGAGCGGGGATCATCACCGAGTTTATCAGGCTGGAACAGTCGGAAGACACGGTCCAAGAGCGACAACGGGAAAAACCTCGGCCGCTTGAGCAGCCCGCGACGGTTCCCCGGCTGGAGACCATGATGACGCCGCCATTACCGACGCCGATCCCGCTGACGCCAACGCTTGCTCCCTTCCCGCTGACGCCAACGCTTGCTCCCTCGGTACCCACCTTGCGGCCGAATTTGGCCCTGGCCGATCTGCCTTTGGCGATGGCAATGACGGAGCCACCGGCAGATCCACCAACGGGACCGATGGGGCCGGTGCTTTATACTCAGTCTTTACGTCCGGTTTATCAGGTTAAGCCTCACTATCCTCGGCGGGCCCGATTGGCCGGAGTATCCGGCTGGGTGCGTTTGGAGTTTGTTGTGGCCGTGGACGGTTCAGTCCACGATGTTCGGGTGGTCGAAGCCGAGCCCCGGCGCGGCATTTTCGACCAGGAAGCCGTGCGGGCTGTAAGCCTCTGGCGATTTCATCCCCAGATCCTTGATGGTCAGAAGGTTGCGGCTAAGGCCACCATCACCGTCAAGTTTGACCTGACAAGGAGATGAGCAAACCCCGTTTAAACCCGGTTTTACCGTTCAACTCTAAAGGGAGCAATGTCATGTCCCACTCAAGCCAACTTTCTCCTCCTCTTCATCGAACAGAATACTTACCGCGGGCCATCGCTTTAGAGAGCAATATCCTCTCTATGCGCCGACGAACAGAAACAGCATACAAGGCCGAGTTTCCGGGTAAGTCAGCCACACATGACAAAGCCCTGGGTTCAAGAGATACGGTAAATGCTGCGGTTGCATAGTGACAGATCACGTTCTTATCCGGGGAGATCTGCTCTGCGGGCTGTCGGATGATCCCGGCAGCGTCTCTGATGGTAACATCATTGATGAGTGAGCAAAAGTCAGCAGAGGTCTGTAGTAGTCGTCACCATACGACGAAGGACCGAACCCAAAACGGAGATGGGCCTTAATGTGCTCGTATGACACGTTGATTGAGTCCGGATGAGCGATATGAACCGTTCGACGATGGCTGGTCGCAGTATGAAGATCCGTTTGTTGCGGGGTAGCGGGGGACAAGAGCCTGGGTCTGTTTTTTGCGAGGGGATTCAGGCGGCTGGGGTAGTACATGTTTTTTTGCCGGTCACTGGCGCAAAATGCAGGTATCTGCCGAAATCAGGCGAAATCAGGTTGCTTTGGCGGTGGATTTTTTTAGTGTTGGATTTTTTAGTTGACACGCTGGCCGGTAGCCGTTAATGGTGCAAAGCACCCCCTTTTGCGGGGCAAATTGCGCGGGGTTGTCTTTGGTGCCCCGTTTTTTGCCAGGGCCAAGAAAAGCAACTTCCTATCACCATCACTATCACCATCACCCACCCATCACCAACTGAAAAATGATAACTAAAAACGCCAAATCAAAAACCGGCAAACCACGAAGTGCTGGACTATTGCAATCAATAGGCCCTGTTGAGAATCTTGAAAGCTATGTCAAGGCGGATTGGTGGAGAGAAATCTTCAATGCCAATTACTTAAGAACCGATGGCGATGTTGTAGAAGATAAAGCCGTTACTAAAACCGAAATCGATCTGTTCCTGAGTGTATTGTCCCCGTCAACAGAGAGTGTGATTCTGGATTTATTCTGTGGACAGGGACGCCATTCCCTGGAACTGGCAAGGTGCGGATTCAAAAACGTCTTCGGGCTTGACCGTTCCCATTATCTTATTAATAGAGCAAGATCAATCAATCGAAAAGAGGGATTTAACGTCACCTTCAAAGAAGGAGATGCCAGGAAGATGTCATTTCTTCCCGATAAATTCGATTATGTGCTTATAGCCGGCAATAGTTTCGGTTATTTTGAAACCATTAAGGATGATATAGCCATTCTTCGGGAGGCGATGCGGGTTCTTAAGCCATCCGGAAAATTGCTTGTAGATATTACAGACGGTTGCTATATGAAAAATAACTTTCAGCCCCGGAGCTGGGAATGGATTAATAAGGACTATTTTGTGTGCAGGGAGCGTTCTCTATCGGCAGATGGTGAACGATTAATATCGCGAGAAGTGATTAGCAATGTAAGAAAAGGCGTAATCGCGGACCAATTCTATGCGGAAAGGCTTTACACCAGAGAAAGCCTAAGTGATCTGCTGAAAAGATCAGGATTTGCAGACATAGATTTCCACGCTGAACTGTCTACTGATTCGCAAAGAAAACAAGACCTGGGGATGATGGAAAGACGTATTGTCATTACTTCCGTGGCCATGAAAAAATGGGCTCCTGTAAAAAAGCGGCAAATAGTCACGAAGACGATCGCCATAGCGATGGGCGACCACCGAAAACTTGACAGAGTGAAGCCCAGCGGGAGCTTTGATGAAGATGATTTTTTCACAATCAATGAACTGAAAAGAACGTTGGAAGGATTGAAGGAATATACTTTCATCTACTTCAACAAACATGATACGCTTATTAATGATCTCAGTAAAAATACGAACAAATTTGATTTTGTCTTCAATCTGTGTGACGAAGGGTTCAACAATGACGCCACAAAAGAACTGCACGTTCCTTCATTACTGGAAATTCTCAATATTAAATATACGGGAGGAACTCCTCAATGCCTTGCGTATTGTTACGACAAATCACTTGTCAGAGGGATTGCCAAAGAGATGGGCATTCCCATTCCACGTGCCTTTATTCTCAATCCTGAAGACACGAATTTTATCGAATTGCAAATAGACTTCCCGGTAATTGTGAAACCTAATTTTGGAGATTCCAGTTTCGGAATCAATCAATATAGCGTCTGTAATAATTTAGAAGGATTGGAAAGCGCTCTTTTACATGTGCGTAGGAATGTGGGATATGACAAGCCTATTATAGTAGAAGAATTTCTTGAAGGAGAAGATATCAGCGTCGGCATTATCGGCAATCCTCCTGAATCATATTTAGTGCTTCCTATTATTAAGGAAGACTATTCAACATTACCACCTGATCTGCCAAAAATCTGCGGTTATGAGGCTAAATGGGAACCTGATTCTCCATACGGCAAGATAGACTCTGTTCCAGCGAATTTACCTGAAGATACAGAGAGGTTCCTGGTGGCAAGCTGTATTAAACTTTTTGAAAGACTTGAATGTCGTGACTATGCGAGGTTTGACTGGCGATTGGATGCAAATGGAACACCAAGGCTGCTTGAAGCAAATCCGAATCCGGGCTGGTGTTGGGATGGCCACCTGGCAAAAATGGCTAAATTTGCGGGACTTTCGTACGCTGAAATGTTAGAAAATATTTTAAGAGCAAGTGAGGAGCGTTTTAACAAAGGGGATAAAAAATAGACCTGAGTCCGTGAAGAAGTTGCAATAAAAAAACCCGGTTTTTCAACCTAATCTATTGATTTTTATGCAAATATAGTGCAATATACGCCCGTCTAAAAAGCTCACTCAACGGGTGCAAAAATGAGAAAATTCATCATCGAAAGATCCGAGGACGAATTCTACACCTCCCATTCCGGGCTGGCCCTGGTCGGCTTGGGGATCAACCGCTTCACCAAACTAAGCGGAAAACTGAAACGCGCCATGCCGGACACCAAGCCCATCAGCAACATCGGGGAGAATAATTCCGCCAGTGTCCCCCTGGATATCGATGTTTTCTGCATGGACAACTCCGGGACCAAGAAAGAGGGAATAGGCTACACCTACCACGGGTATCATGGCTATGCGCCGATCGCCGCCTATCTGGGTGAGGAAGGCTGGTGCCTCAACCTGGAGTTTCGGGAGGGGAGCCGGCACAGCCAGAACAACTTTATCCCCTTTCTGCAAGAATCCCTGGCGCGGGCCGGAGTGCTGACCAGGAGGCCACTGCTGCTCAGGCTTGATTCCGCCCACGATGCCGTTGAAACCAGGGCGACCATCAGCGGCCACCAAAAGGCCGATTACATCCTCAAGTGGAACCCCCGCAAGCATGACCGCAAGGCCTTGTTTGAGCGGGGCCTGCGGGAGGGCAAGGTCACCCCACCCCCAGGGATGGCAAGCGGGTGGTGACCTTCAGCTACAACCAGCGTGAGGAACATGAGGGGCAAAAAATCAGCAGCCGCCTAGTGGTTCGGGTGACGGAACGTGCCATCGACCGCCGCGGGCAGCGGCTGCTTTTACCAAAGATCGAAGCGGAAGGCTGGTGGACCTCGTTTTACCTGCCGGAACAGGAGATCATCAGGCTTTACCAAGATCACGGCACCAGCGAGCAGTTCCACAGCGAGTTCAAGACCGACATGGATATGGAGCGGCTGCCGTCGGGCAAGTTCGCCACCAATGCCTTGATCATGGCCCTGGCCGGCCTGACCTACAATATTTTGCGCTTTATCGGCCAGCTTGGCCTGCTGGGAGACCGCTCACCGATCCGCCATGCTGCCAAGCGGCGCCGGATTAAGACGGTGATCCAGGAACTGGTCTATCGCGCTTCCCGGCTGATAGAAAGCGGCCACCGGCTAAAGCTGAGATTCAGCCGACACTGCCGGGCCTATGACGCCTTCTGGAAGGTTGGTTTATGGTTACCTTGCCACCGGATAGCTTGAGCTCAACCCCACCGATCTCGAAATGGCGGCTGGCGGCCCGGCTGGGCAGGTGCGCCCATGGTCCGCCGAAATGGGCCGTTTTTTCAAAGATCGCGCGAAAAATCACAGGGAATAGCCCCTGATTTGTGTTATGGCAAGGTGCCATTGACATTTTTTTCAAAAAACGCCCCCGCGTTACTGGGGGCATAAGGACCCTCACGGATTCAGGTGATTCTATAGACATCACGTCGATGACCAATTTTAACAACCACAATTATCAACTCATTATCCCGAATCTCATAAAGAATCCGGTAGACACCCTGACGGACACGATACTTCTCCTGACCGGAGAGTTTTTCTGCACCAGGAGGCCGAGGCTTTTCTCGCAGTGCTTCAATCCTCTTTCTTACGATATCCTTTTTTGGAATCTGACGCAAGTCCTTTGCAACGGACTGCTTGAATATAACTTCAAAGCTTCCCATGGGCCTTTAGATCATTCAGTAGCTCTTCGTAAGTAATTGTTGGTTCGCTTACTCTTTTATCATAGGCCTCTAAATCTTCCTGATCTTCCTGCAGTACGTTACGAACTGCCTCATTTACAAGATCCGATACAGATCGGTGCGTAAAGGCTGCCTTCAACCGCAAGGCTTGGTGAACTTCAGGTTCAAAATAGACCGTTGATCGTTTGGATGTGGCGCTCATAGATTTTTCCTCCATGAGTCACATTAACACTATAGCGCCATAACGTCAAGACGTTGGCACATACACAGTTAACCGCTTGATCTCACTGGTTTTTACGGAGCGCAGCGTAGTAAAAATCCAGTGCAGCGATTTGTGGTACGCCCGGCATGGGCGTGATTGGGGTGCAAGTCCCCCTGTATGTGAACCCTGGTACTGTCGAGAAGACAGAACCACAAATACTAGCCGAAGGCAAGGGCGGAACCGTGAGGGACCGTCCGGAGGAAGCCGGAGCACTAAGCTATGAGCCGACGAACAGAAATGGCATACAAGGCCCAGCTTCCGGGTAAGTCAGCACAACATGACGAAGCCCCGGGTTCAGGAGGTAGGGTAAATGCCGCGGTGGTGTAGCGACAGATCACGTTCTTATCCGGGGAGACCTGCCCGACGTGCGGTTCAGCTCACGCTGGACAGCGTTCCTGCATGGCAACATGCCGGATGATCAGGCAGGAGTCAGCCAAGATCATAGTAGTTCCGGTCAACGGAGCGAAGGGCCGAACCCAGAGCAGGGAAAAGGTCCGGCAAGCTCGCTCGGCGCCACGAACCCGTCCGGGGGAGCGCACTTTCCGGCGCGTTGCCGACAAACCCGATCCCGATCAACACCTGCTGGAACGGATTCTCTCCCGGTCGAATATGACCCGCGCCTGGGACCGGGTCAAAGCCAATAAGGGAGCGCCGGGGGTGGACAACATGCCCATTACCGACTTCCCGGCCTTTGCCCGCGAACAATGGGAGCAAATCCGTTCATCATTGCCGGCGGGCGCCTACCAACCATGGCCGGTCAAGCGGGTGGAGATTCCCAAAGCAACCGGGGGCGCCCGCCCCCTGGGGATTCCCACCGTGCTTGACCGCCTGATCCAACAGGCCATTGCCCAGGTACTGCTGCCGATCTTTAACCCGGACTTTTCGGAATTAAGTTTTGGTTTCCGGCCGGGACGTTCGGCCCACAACGCCGTCTTTCGGGTGCGCGACTTTATCCGTCAGGGATACCGCGTGGCCGTTGACGCCGACCTGTCGAAATTCTTCGACACCGTGGATCATGATGTCCTGATGAACCGGGTCGGCCGTAAAATTGGCGACCGGCGAATTCTACGACTGATCGGCAGTTACCTGCGGGCCGGGGTCATGATCGCCGGCCGCCGGCAGGAGACCCGCAAAGGGGTTCCTCAAGGCGGTCCGCTGTCACCCTTGCTCAGTAATATCCTGCTCGACGACCTTGACAAGGAACGGGAAAAACGCGGCCGTAGCAATGCCCGCTATGCCGATGACTTTATCATCCTGGTAAAGAGTCGGCGGGGCTGGTGAGCGGGTGATGGCAAGCGTCACTAAGGTTTCTTGAGCACAAGCTCAAGCTTGCGGTCAACCAGGAGAAGAGCAAGGTGGCCTCGACCAACGAGAGCGGTTTTCTCGGGTTCATCTTCAAGGGCGCCAAAATCCGCTGGTCGGACAAGGCCTTTGCCGAGTTCAAGCGGCGGGTCAGGAAACTGACCGGGCGGAGTTGGGGAGTCTTAATGGCATACCGGTTTGCCAAGCTCGCGGAGTACCTCCGAGGCTTTAATGGGCTATTTCGGGATTGCGGAGTATTACAGCCCACTCCCGGAGATAGACCACCGGCTGCCCCGAAGGGTGCGGATGTGCTACCTGAAAAGGTGGCGCAGGTGCCGCACCAAAGTCCGTGAACTGACCAGACTCGGTTGCAACCTTGCGGCTCAGGCCATCTCCATCGGCCTGAGCCGCAAGGGGCCGTATCGACTCGCCAAGACGCCGGCTACTAAAGTCGGGGATGACCAACCAATGGCTGAAGGATCAGGGGTTGTTGTCGGTCAAAGATCTGTGGGTGAAGATTCATTACCCCGCTTTCGAAGCGGTAGCTCATAGGAACCGTCCGGTGCGGACCCGCATGCCAGGTGGTGTGGGGAGGGGGGGGGAAACCTCCCCCTTACCCGATTCGCCAAAACAAGACCAGGAAGGAGCTCAAGGCGTTGCTAAAGACGATACTCAATCGGGTAGAAAATCACAAGTCTTTCACTTGCAGTCTTGCACTTATGGTCTCTCATTGTGTGGCATCTGCCGTTTTGTCGATGTCGACGGAGAAAGACAGAGCAAGGTGGATGTTCGTCCCCGCAAAAACCACAAAGTGTTGACACAGCATCTTTTTTACCGCAATTACTTGATGGGCTCAGGATATTGTTTGCTGTAGCCGACCGTAATTTTCAAGGTCGTCCACGTGGTCGCCGTGGTATTATATAGGTCAGCCTGGAGAGGGAAAGGGGCCGCGCGTTACCGGCTTTGATTTTGTCGGGCGCAAAGAGGATACGAAACAGTCATGAAAGAAAATGAAATAGTATTTTGCCTGTTGCGAACCGACCTGGAAGCCCTTTTCGGGACCCCGCTTCCCCAGGGAAGATATATGGGGCCGGAGCTTGAGCGGGTGTTTTCATTGCCCCAGCATTTCCTGCGACGGGGCGACGCAGAGTATGATCCGGTCTACAAACAACTTATTCCCTATCAGTTATTCATCCGACAGGACCATTTTTTTGTCTATCAACGGGGCGACGGGGTCGGAGAAGGCCGTTTGGCCAGCCGTCTCTCGGTGGGCATTGGCGGCCATATCAGTATCGAAGACACCGAAAACGGCCTGATGACTCTGGCCGCATATCTGGCGGCTCTTCTTCGTGAACGTCAGGAGGAACTCTGCGGGACGAACGGTTTGCCGATAAATTTTATCGGCTGGATCAATGATGATTCCGATTCAGTCGGACAAGTCCATTTAGGTGCGGTTCATTGTTGTGAGATTCAGGCCGCCGATGATCTGCGAATCAGGAAACAGGGTGAGGATATTCATGCCCTGGGCTGGTGGAGCGCAGCAGAAATTGACCGACAAAAGGAAAAATTTGAAAAATGGTCGCTTATGGCTGTGGGTCTCGCCAGTCAGGCGAGTTTTTCGGTTGGTATAGGGCCACCTTGAAAAATTGCTCTTTCGCCCGATTTCTGCGTTATGCTCAAAAAATTATCCTCGGAATATCAACCATATGCCTGCGGTATTTTTTTTACGTGCCGTAAACTCGAACAAAATAGCTAATTTTTCAAGGTAGCCTGTAGCCGATTTTGCCGATTATCTTGGATTTTCCGCCGCCGGCGTTTATCATTGGGAAAACACCAGAGGGAAATGTGCCTTGCAGCGTCGTTGCCTGGAGGCCATCAGGGAAATGTCCGAAAACTGTGAAAAGGGGTTGATCAAATGAGTGGCTTTGCTGAACTTTTTGCGAGAAATAAAGTGGTGGGAGAAAAACTGCAACCCGGACAACAGGTCAGCGCCTCGGTGGTCGGCATCGCCCGCGAATGGATTTTTATTGACTCAGGCACTAAGAGCGAAGGGGTGGTGGCCAAGTCCGAGTTTCTTGACCCGGAGGGCAATTGCAAAGTGGCGGTGGGAGATACGGTGAAAGTTTATTTTCTGGCCGAGAAAAAACAGGAAAAACTTTTTACCACCAAAGTCGGTGGAGTCGCCGCTCAAGCCCACTTGGAAGAGGCATTTCGCTGCGGCATCCCAGTGGAAGCAACAGTTGGGGCGGAGGGTAAAGGCGGCTTTCAGGTACGGATCGGTGGCAGTATCCGGGCCTTTTGCCCTTATTCCCAGATGGGCCTGCGCCGGGTTGAGAACAGCGAAGAGTATCTGGGCCAATGTATGACCTTTAAAATCATGGAATTTCGGGAAGGGGGTCGCAACATTATCCTCTCTCGTCGCCAGTTGTTGGAGGAAGAACGGACAGCTCGCAAGGAAGAATTGCGCCAAACTCTGAAGGTGGGGGACAAAGTTGGCGGCACGGTGACTTCGTTGCAAAAATTCGGCGCCTTTGTCGATATCGGCGGGATCGAGGGTCTGATTCCCATGGGGGAAATTGGCTGGGGCCGGGTGGAAGATATTCACAGTCATCTTGAACCGGGCCGTCAGGTTGAAGTGGTGATCAAAAGTCTGGACTGGGAACAGGACCGCTATGCGCTCAGCCTTAAAGATACCTTACCCGATCCCTGGGATGAGGTCCCCGTCCGGTTTCCCGAAGGTTCGCGACAGATGGGCAAGGTGGTTAGATTGATGGACTTTGGCGCCTTTGTCACCCTTGCCCCGGGGATTGATGGCCTGATTCATATTTCCAAGCTTGGAGCTGGTCGTCGAATCAATCATCCTCGGGAGATAGTACAGGTCGGTGATGAACTGGAGGTTCAAATTGAGACTTTTGATCCGGAAAAACGGCGACTCTCCCTGAACGTGCCTCCACCGGCCGAAATCGAGACCGTCACCGTCCCGGCGAAAAAAAGTGGGTTCAAGAGTCGACCTGATTTAAGGGATACCAGTGTCGATGAAGTGAGCCCGGATTACCGGAAATATCAAAAAAAATCCGATAATCCCCTAGGAACCCTGGGCGATTTACTCAAGGCCAAAATGATGCACAAAGGCAACAAGATAATAAATAAAGGCCCGCAGTGACCCTGACCCAGGGAGAGAAATAGTGGTTATTCCTTATGACGCCGGTTGCCGGTTGGTTCCGTTGACACCGCCGGCCTTGGTTGCCGGTTGGCTTTGCTGGCCTTGTTGACGTCCGTCCAGGTTATCTAATGAAGGGACCAAATGATACGAACAGTCGTCACCGATCCCCCCCTGATCTCCCCCGAATTGACCAATTGGCCGGAATTAGATAGTCTGCTGACCCGTCTGGTTCGGGAGGAAGCATTGGCCGAGTTTGATCTGCATTGGGTTACGTTGCTGGCCCGCCTCGATCCGGCTGCTTCTCCGGTCTTGCTGCTTACCGCCGCCCTGGCTCGTTTTGCCATCGACCAGGGCCATATCTGTCTTGATTTTGATGAAACAGCCACCTGGTGGCCACCGTTGGCTACAGCGGCTGGCTATCCCAAGCCCGACACCCCAGCCTTGGCGCGCGAACTGCGCCGCTCACCCTTGGTGGACATCTCGCCCTCGCCCCAACTAAGTTTACCGTCCGTGTCCGAGGTGAACCGAGCGCCAGCCCCACCCCACCTGCCGCCTGAACAGACGAGCAAAATAAAACCGACATCAGAGAAGACTGATCTCACTCGCCCCGTTTTTGCTGACCCCTTTGTTGCTCCGCTGGTGTTGGCCAACCATCGTCTTTATCTTCACCGTTACTGGCAATATGAGCGGACGTTGGTTACAGATATTCGCCGTCGAGCGGTTTTAGTCCAGCCGCAACCGGATCTGATTTGGGCTGAGCAACGGTTGCGGAAACTGGCGACGGCAACCGGGGTTGAGCTTGACCGAGACCAGCAAAGAGCCGTCCTCGCGGCGCTTCGCCATCATCTAACGGTGATTACCGGCGGGCCGGGCACCGGCAAAACCACAATTATTTTTTTCATTCTGACCATTCTGGCGCAAGAACCGTCCCGATTTCACGTCAAACCGACCGCAGTGTTGGGAGATGAGGTTGCGGTCCCAAAGTGTGCGGTTGCGGCCCCGGGAAGCAAGGTCGCAACCTCGGGAAGTGCGATCGCGGTTTTAAGCGGTGATGCTGCATCATCAGAGAGGGATGTTGCAGTTCCGGAGAATCATGAAATTGCGGCCTCGGGGCATGATGTTGTGGCCTCGGGAGGCAATCCCCCCAGGATTTTATTGCTGGCGCCCACCGGCAAGGCGGCTCTCCGGCTCGGTGAGGCCATTAGCCAAAAACAGGATAGTCTAGTGGCGGCCCTGCCGGATCTGGCCGACAAAGGCCGACGACTGGCCGGGGTCCCTGCGCCCATGACCATTCATCGGGCTCTGGGTTATCAGTCTGATAATCCGACTGTTTTCCGGTATAATCGGGATCGCCCTCTGGCCGCTGACTTGGTGGTGGTGGACGAGGCCTCGATGGTGGATCTGGCTCTGATGAGCAAACTGTTGGCCGCCATCCCCCCCAAGGCCCGGCTGATTCTGCTGGGCGATCAGGATCAATTGGCCTCGGTGGAGGCCGGCGCCATTCTCGGGGATATTTGCCGGGCCTCTTCCGGTCTGGCTTCCTGCGTCGTCTCCCTACAGCGGGGGTTTCGTTTCGATCCTCAACGGGGAATCGGCGCCTTGGTCCGGAGAATCAAGGCCGGCGCTTCGGCCTCGGCGCTGGCCGTACCGGCCCGAGGGCTGAATCTGGGGGCGGGTGATGAACAACATCCGGGTTTGGAGCTAAGTAGCGCCTGGAGACGTACTTTGCCGATCAAAAGCGAAAGGTGGCCGGAACTAACTCTAAACGTGGCCCCGGACCCGGAAAATGATCCGGAGTTCCGGGCTCTGATTCTGGCTGGTTTTCGTGGTTATCTGGAAGCCTCATCGGCGGCCGAGGCCCTGAGCCGACTCAATGACTTTCGCCTGCTTTGTCCCCATCGTCGAGGGCCGGCGGGGGTTGAGCGACTTAATGTTTTTTGTCGCGAACTACTGACGATTGCCGAGCTTATCCCTGGTTGGTCACCGGCCCTGGGACCAAATGAGTGGTATCGGGGGCGACCGCTCCTGGTGGTTGCCAATAATTATGACATTCGGCTTTTTAACGGTGATTTGGGCGTAATCTGGGATTCTCCTGAGGATAACGGTGAGCTGATGGCCTTTTTCCCCGCAGCCGCCGGTTTGCGTCGTCTAAGCCTGGGCCGTCTGCCTCGTCATGAAACCGCTTTTGCCATGACCATCCACAAAAGTCAGGGTTCGGAATTTTTCCGGGTGGCGGTAGTCCTGCCCCGGGAAGATTCCCCACTGCTTAGTCGAGAACTGCTTTACACCGCGGTTTCAAGGGCCCGAGGCAGCGTTCATCTCTTTGGCCCGGAAGCCGTTATCAGCAAAGCGGTGGAACGCCGTCGGCAACGAAGCTCCGGCCTGGCCGAGCAGCTTGGCTCGGTGCTCGCAGAGTAAAGGCCACCTTGAAAAATTGCTCTTTCGCCCGATTTCTGCGTTATGCTCAAAAAATTATCCTCGGAATATCAACCATATGCCTGCGGTATTTTTTTTTCGCAGGCCGTAAACTCAAACAAAATAGCAATTTTCAAGGTAGCCTAAAAGATCAGTTCACCAGCACCCCGTCTTTTACCGAATGAATGAAGCCGAGGCGCTGGTAAGCTTTTACCGATCGGTGTTATGTTTGATTTCGGTGATTTTGCAACCCAGATGTCCGTCGTTGAGGCTGAGTCTTATTTCCTCGCCAAGCCTGGCCTGATTGACGCTTCGCAGTACGGCGCCGTCGTGGCGGTAGGGTATGGCATAGCCGCGGCTGAGTACCGCCAGGGGGCTTACTGCGTCCAGGATGCCAACGGATTGGCTTAATTGATAACGTTTTGCGCTTAGCAGACGCTGCATCAGCCAAGAAAGGCGCAAGGTGTTTTCCCGGATCTGGCCATGATGACGAGTGATGGTTCGGCGGGGATCATGGTGTTGCAGGACGACGTTAAAGTCGTTGAGTTGGTCGCGATCGCGATGGAGACGGCGATGCAGGGCATGTCCAAGTTCCGTTTGTCGATGATCCAAGCGTAAATGATGCTGGACCAGCAGACGACCGGGGTCGCCCAGCAGGCGCCGAGCGGTCATCAGTTGTTGTCGGGCTGTGGCCAGCCGCCGGGTCATGGTGGCGCTAACGCGGTGGTTAAGATCGGATATCGCTGCCGCCAGAACATCTTGCCTGGGCAGAATCATCTGGGCCGCTGCAGTGGGGGTAGGGGCTCGAAGATCGGCGACGAAATCGGCGATAGTGAAATCGACCTCGTGGCCTACCGCCGATACCACCGGAATTTTGGAGGTGGCGATAGCTCGGGCCAGCGTCTCTTCGTTGAAGGCCCGGAGATCTTCCAGCGAACCACCCCCCCGACATATAACGATGATTTCGGCCCGACCCATGCGGTTAAGTTCGGTAATGGCCTGAACAATTTCCGCCGCCGCTCCCTCTCCCTGAACCCGCACGGGCATGATGCTGATGGCCGTGCCGGGTGAACGTTGTCGGGCTTGTAAAAGAAAATCCCGAATCGCCGCCCCTTGGGGTGCGGTGACCACCGCGATATTGCGCGGCAAAAAGGGCAGAGGTCTTTTACGTTCCGGGGCAAACAGACCTTCGGCCTCCAGTTTGGCTTTCAACTGGTCGAAAGCGATGCGCAGCAGGCCCGCCCCTTTTGCGTCCAGATAATCAATAATCAATTGGTATTCCCCCCGGGGCTCGTAAACCGAGATGCGCCCCCGACAAAGCACCTCCAGACCGTCGGCGGGGACACAGGTCAGGTAGCGCTGCTGGGCCTTGAATAGTACCGCCCGGATCTGGGCGTAGGCGTCCTTGAGGGTGAAATAAAGATGGCCGGACTGAGGGCGGCGCAGGTTGGAGACCTCTCCGGTCACAGTGATCATCGAGTAGGATGTTTCCAGCAGCCCTCGAATTGATCGGGTAAGCTCGTTTACTGTTTGAATACGATGATCGAAGGGGTTTTCCATGCCGGGAAATCCTGGGTGATTTTTCGCTTAAACTCGAGTATGTTACGAAGGATGGAGAACGAAAAAACGAAATTTTGCTAGAATGAAACTTTGTTTTTCCGATACTTTTTCAATGCTTTTTCCGGTATATTATCGAGAAAGAGACAACTCAACGCTTGAGTTTAACATTTATGAAGCGACAGGGAGAAAGCGTGACCGACAAAAAAGTTTTCAAAATCGAAAACATTATGGACTCCGCCGCCCCCACCCCCAACGGCAGCGGCAGCGGCAGCGGCGGCGGCAGCGGCGGCAATTTTATCGACGAACTTAATCTGCCGCCCACTGTAGCCGATTTTCTTACGATTTGGTATCGCCATTTGCTGGCGGGCCTTGTCTTGTTGCTGGTGGTGATTCTGGGTTGGGTTTTTAGCCAGCAATATATCTCCGGTCGGGAGAATCGAGCCTCGGAACAATTGTCAGTGGCCATGGGTGCCAACGATTCTTTAGTTCGAGTTGCTGCTCTTAATGAGTTGATCGCCAAATATCCCCGCACCGGGGCCGGACTTTGGGGCCGAATTGAATTGGCCCACCAGGCCCGGGAAGCCGGAGAAATGGCCAGTGCGGTCCAGGCTTACGAGGAGCTGTTGCCGACTCTTTCCCGGCTCGATCCCCGGAGGCCCATGGTTCAACTCAGTCTGGCCCAAGCCCTGGTGGAACTAAAGCGGTATGACCAGGCCGCCGCCGTTTATCTGGAGCTGGAAACGATCGTCGGTTTCGAGGCTTGGGGCTTGTTGGGCAGTGGCGATATGTTGGCCCGCCGGGGTGACATGGATGCGGCTTGGGAAAAATATCGTCAGGTAGTGGCAATGGAAAACGTTGCCCGGTTGCTCAGAGCGCAAGCGTTGCAACGTCTGCGCTGATTTCTTCCACCCGCTCTCTTTTGCTAAGGCTCATCCAAGATTTCCCTAAGGGCTCACTCAGCAATAAATTTACATCTTGAGGGATCGAGGCTCCAGCATGACCAGGCGCAAGGGGGGGGCGAATAGCCGGGCTATTCAACCGACGAGTAACGCCGTCATGTCAGGATGAATCCGCGCTGCAAAATGTGAGGTTATTTCTTAGCGTGCCCTAAGGCTTTGGTTTAGATGCAAATCATCACTAATCCCGTTGAAATGAGGGCCTGGTCGGAGCGGACGCGTCGGGCTGGGCAAAAGTTAGCTTTGGTGCCTACCATGGGTTATTTTCATGAGGGGCACCTCAGTCTGATGCGTTTTGCCGTCGCTCGGGCCGATAGCCTGGTGGTCAGTATTTTTGTCAACCCCATTCAATTTGCGGCCGGGGAAGATCTTAAATCTTACCCCAGCAATCGGCAGCGAGACCGCAAACTGGCAACGACCAACGGGGTTAATATCCTGTTTTGCCCGGACCTCGCCCTGATGTATCCTGAAAACTTCCAGACCACGGTGACGGTAACCGGGGTCAGTGATAGTCTCTGCGGCCGCAGTCGGCCCGGTCATTTTGCCGGGGTGGCTACCGTGGTGGCCAAGCTTTTCAACATTGTTCGACCGGATCTGGCGATATTCGGCGAGAAGGATTTTCAGCAGTTGGCGGTAATCCGCACCCTGGTTCGAGATTTGAATTTAGATATTGTAATTCTTGGTCATCCCATTGTGCGCGAAGCCGATGGGCTGGCCATGAGTTCCCGCAACATTTACTTGAGCAGCCAACAACGGCAGGCGGCCCCGGCTCTGGCGCATTCCCTTAAGCACGCTGGCAGCATGGTAAAACGGGGAGAAAGACGACCGGATGTTTTGCGCCCGAAGGTCGCTGCCATTTTGACTTCAGCCGGGCTGGAACCGGAGTACATAGAGTTTGTTGATGAGTCAAATCTGAAGCCGGTGACCGCGGTGGGAATCAATACAATTTTGGCCCTAGCCGCTCACTGCGGTTCAACCAGGCTGATTGATAACTGCCGATTTGGATAAATGAGTGAGTAAATGGGAACGGTTACGGAAAATAAGCCAAAGAGGATTGATTGATTATGCTGCAATCCATGTTGAAATCCAAGATTCACCGGGCCACGGTGGTTGATGCCAATCTTCACTACGAGGGCAGTCTGGCGGTGGATGCTGATTTGATGGCGGCCGTCGGCCTGGCTCCTTTCGAGGGTGTTCACGTTTACAACATGCATAACGGTGAGCGTTTCGAAACTTATACCATCGAAGCTCCGGCCGGTTCTGGGATCATTGGCCTGCGAGGGGCCGCGGCCCGTAAGGGCTTGGCTGGTGATATGATCATTATTGTCAGCTATGCCCTTTATCGGCCCGAGGAACTGAAGGAGTATCATCCGCAAATCATCGTTCTCGACTCAAGCAACCGGATTAAGCGGCGGGGACTCAGCGAGCCGACTGACCTCGGAGCATGAGCGGTTTTGTCGCAAGCCAGGCGAAGCCCACCGCTGCCGCCCGTTTTTTGCTCCTGGCAGCCACGGTCATGGAGCTTACCCCCCTGCGGGAGACTTTGAGACAGACGACCTCTGATGATCAGCAAGCAGTTTCCCGTCTGGATTTCCTCTGCTGCGGGGTGGGACTAACGGCTACGGCCGCAACCTTGGCCGGGTATCTGGCCAGCCAACCCGATCGGTGCCGGGATTACGCCGGGGTGATCCTCGGAGGGGTGGCCGGAGCTTATCCGGTCCCTGCTGATTTACTGGAAACGGCCAACGAGCAGACGGATGAACCGCCGAAGCCTGCCGAGATTTTGGATATTTGTCTGGCGGACCGAGAAGTGCTCGGCGATTTCGGGATTGCCACCATCCACGTGGCTGACCCCTTTACACATCCGGATCTGGTCGCAGCTCACGAGTTTTCCTTGGACACCCCTCTGGCGTCCGCCGCCAAAACAATCCTGCGGCAGCTAAAGATTCCCTTCCACAGTGGCACTTTTATCACGGTCAACGCCACCACTGCCACCTCGGCCCGGGCCCTAGCTCTGGCTCGCCGTCACCAAGGGCTTTGCGAAAACATGGAAGGCGCTGCCGCCGCTTATGTCTGTCAACAATACCGCCTGCCTTTGCTGGAGATTCGTTGTATCAGCAACAAGGTTGGGACTCGTGATTTTAAGCGCTGGCGTCTGTCTGATGCGATTAAACGTAACTCCGAGATTATCGCCCAGCTCTTGCCAAAACTGGCGCTTGCCGTTGTCGTCGCAAAATGACGACCGGCCCACTGTCATTAGGGTTTTCTCCCTGCCCCAACGACACCTTTATCTTTCATGCCTTGGTTCATGGCCTGGTTGATGGGGCTCCGGCCTTTGCCCCGGCGCTGCTTAAAGACGTGGAAACCCTGAATCGCTGGGCTTTGAGGGCGCGGCTTGATGTCAGCAAGATCTCTTTTCATGCCCTGGGGCACGTCTTGGATCATTATGTCCTGTTGGGGGTGGGGGCGGCCCTGGGGCGGGGCTGTGGCCCCTTGCTGGTGGCCCGCAAGCCATACGATCCCGATGAGTTGCCGGACAAGCGCCTGGCCGTGCCCGGTCGTTTCACTACCGCCGCCATGCTGCTCGGGCTTTATGCCCCGGCCTGCCTACGGTTAAACGACTATTTGCGAGCCGCCGCGCGGCCTGGTTGGGCTGATGAACATCTGGAGAAGAAGGGCAAAGGTCAGGATCAGGAACAGGGTGATGAGGACTGGGGTGGCGATCAAGAGCAGGGTGGGGGTGGGGGTAAAGATCAGGGTAAGGACAAAAACAAGAATAAGGATGAGGATAAGAGCGATGGGGGGGTGAGTGAGATGCGCTTTGATCTCATCATGCCGGCCATCGTTCGCGGGGAAATCGATGCCGGGGTGATCATCCATGAAAGCCGCTTCACTTATCAGCGACACGGTTTGGTTTTATTGGCCGATCTGGGGGCCTGGTGGGAAGATCTCAGCGGACTGCCCATCCCTTTGGGGGGCCTAGTCGCCCGTCGTTCTCTGGGGCCGGAAAAGTTGGCGGCCATTGAGGCGGCAATTCGGGAAAGTTTGCGTTTGGCTCGGGCAAATTCGACCGGGGCCTTGGCTTATATCCGTCGCCATGCCGGGGAGTTGGACGAAAAGACAGTGGCCGCTCACATTGATTTGTATGTCAATGAGTTTTCCTGCAGGCTCGGCGAAGATGCGCGGCAGGCGGTGGCCGAGTTTTTGCGCCGTGGGCGAGAGGCCGGAATATTGCCACCCAGCCTGTAGACCAGCAAGAGCGCTCCAGCAGCGGCTTGGCCAGTGATTTATCTTGGTCATTTGGCTTTTGGGCAAAGAAAAATGCCGCCTGGCGCAAAGCTGCTTGACAAGCACTCAGCACTCACTATATTAAAATTTTTTCGTCCAAAAAACCAAAAGTTGCAATTTCAAAAACCAAAAGTTTCACCCCAAAAACCAAAAACAGGAAAAGCCAGATGAAAATGAAAGGAGCGCGGGCTTTGATCAAATGCCTGAATGAACAAGGAGTTAAGGTTGTTTTTGGCTATCCCGGTGGAGCGGTTATTGAGCTTTATGATGAGCTGCTGCAAGCAAAAGACCTTATCCATATTCTAGTTCGTCACGAACAGGCTGCGGTTCATGCCGCCGATGCCTACGGCCGGGTTAAAGGCGAAGTCGGGGTTGCTCTGGTAACTTCCGGGCCTGGCGCTACCAACGCGGTCACCGGGATTGCTTCGGCTTACTGCGATTCCATTCCAATGGTGGTTTTCACCGGTCAGGTGCCCACCAAGCTGATCGGCAACGATGCCTTTCAGGAGGTGGATATCGTTGGGATAACTCGTCCAGTCACCAAGCACAATTATCTGGTTAAGAGGCCCGAAGACCTGGTTCCCACCATTCGCGAAGCCTTTTATTTGGCCCGCAGCGGTCGACCGGGACCGGTGCTGGTGGACCTGCCCAAGGACGTGATTGGGGCGACAATCAATTTCCCCGAGACTCAACCGATCAAAATGCGGACCTATAGACCCACTTATGAGCCGCATTCCGGCCAAGTGGAAAAGGCCTGCAAGATGATGCTTAAAGCAGAAAGGCCGGTGCTTTATATCGGTGGCGGGGTTATCAATGCCAATGCCTCGGAGGCCTTAACCGAACTGGCTAAAAAGCTCGATATTCCAGTGACCATGACTTTGATGGGGCTGGGTGGTTTCCCCGGTTCCGATGCCCTGTCTTTGGGAATGCTGGGAATGCATGGCACCTATTTTGCCAACATGGCGGTGGCCCACAGCGATTTGCTGATTGCCGTCGGCGCGCGTTTTGATGATCGGGTCACCGGGCGGATTGACGCCTTTGCTCCTCAGGCCAAGATCATTCATATTGACATCGATCCCAGTTCGATCAGCAAGAATGTACAGGTCGATGTCCCCATCGTTGCCGACTGCCGTCGAGCCTTGACCGCGATGAATATCTGGTTCGACAAAAGCCGGGATTTCGATCAAAAGGCGGTCCAAGAGCAGCATCAGGTTTGGCAAAAGCGAATCAAGGAGTGGAAAGTCGACCACCCCTTGGTTTATGTCGAGGAAGAAGGGGTAATCAAGCCGCAGTTTGTCGTCCGGAAACTCCATGAGTTGACCGGAGGGGATGCCATCATCACTACCGAGGTCGGTCAAAACCAGATGTGGGCGGCTCAGTTCTATCTTTTCAACCGGCCGCGCCATTTTATGACCTCCGGGGGCTTAGGCGTTATGGGCTACGGCTTTCCCGCCGCCATCGGCGCCCAGATAGCCGCCCCGGATAAAACCGTCATCGATATTGCCGGCGATGGCTCCATTCAGATGAACATCCAGGAGTTGGCCACGGCCCAACAGTATAAGTGTCCGATCAAAATTGCCATCCTCAACAACAAGTATCTGGGGATGGTGCGCCAGTGGCAGGAGCTTTTTTATGACAAACGCTATGCTCATACTGCCATGGATGTAGCGCCGGATTTCGTCAAGCTGGCTGAGGCGTACGGTGCCGTGGGTCTGCGAGCCACCAAGCCCAGCGAAGTTGAACCGGTGATCAAGGAAGCGCTCAAGACTAAAAACACGGTAATTATGGACTTTGTCATTGCCCGGGAGGAAGGGGTTTTCCCCATGGTTCCGGCGGGCAAGGCGACCACCGAAATGCTTTTGGTGTAGTGCTCCCGGCACAAATGACTCGGCATCATGAAACGCTTTTTTAGGATAATAAGAGAAAAAAACCACCATGAAACATACTTTTTAAGATAACCAAAAAAAACAGGAACCACCATGAAACACACCATTTCCGTGTTACTGCAGAACAAACCGGGAGTGCTTTCCAGAGTGACCGGGCTCTTCAGTGGCCGCGGTTTTAATATCGACAGCCTCTCCGTGGCGGAAACCCTGGAAAAGGACGTGTCCTGTTTGACCTTGGTTACTCACGGAGACGAGGCAATCATTGAGCAGATCACCAAGCAGATACACAAGCTGATTGATGTAATCAAGGTTACCGACATGGTCGAACATGATCATGTCGAGCGGGAAATGGTCCTGATCAGAGTCAAGGCCGAATCTGGCTCCCGGGCCGAGGTGCTGCGAGTGATTGATATTTTCCGGGGTAAGGTGGTTGACGTTTCACCCAAGAGTTACGTGGTGGAGGTTACCGGCTCCAAGACCAAGGTCCAGGCAATTATTGATATTCTGCGGCCTGTCGGGGTTCAGGAAATCGTCCGTTCCGGAATTATCGCCATCACGCGCGGCAAAAAGTCATAGGCCGGTACGTACATGCATCCACCCCGCATTCCCGTAGCCCTGGAGGGTTACCCCTTTATTTTGTTGGCTGGATTCACCACCCTGGTGGCGGCGATCCTGGGCTGGCTCATTCCCACCCTGATCTTACTGGTCGTCACGGTCTTTGTGGTCTATTTTTTTCGCGACCCTGAGAGGGTTGCTCCCCAAGATGAAGATGCTCTGGTTGTTCCTGCCGATGGTAAGGTGATTTTGGTGGAACGGGTTTTTGATGAGCGTTTCCTCAAGGAACACGTTTATAAGGTCAGCATTTTCATGAACGTGTTAAATGTTCATGTCAATCGTATCCCTTACCCTGGCCGGGTAGAGCGGGTCATCTATACCCCCGGCACCTTTTATTCCGCCGACAGTCAACGTGGGGCCTTAAAAAACGAGGCCTGCGCCGTGATTCTCGACTCCCAACGGGGCCGTAAGATAGCGGTGGTTCAGGTGGCCGGATTGATTGCCCGTCGCATCGTCTGCTGGGCCGAGCCCGGCGATCAGTTGCAACGCAACCAGCGTTTCGGCCTGATTCGTTTCGGCTCCCGGGTCGATCTCTATCTGCCCCTGGCCACCCAACTGGAAGTAGCCGTGGGCCAGAAAGTAAAAGCCGGCGAAACCGTATTGGGCTACCTCCCATAATTGTTATCCGATGTGTTTACCGTATTCTCGCTTCGGGGAGCGGTGGCAGACCTGCGGTAAGCGAGGCTTATCCCCTCCAACTCCCTACATTCATTTTTTTCTGCTTTTTCCTTGACACTCTCGACGCTTTGTCACTATAAGGGTTTATAGTGGTGCAAAGTGGGGGAAAGGGGCGGACGGAGTTGACGCAAGCCCTGAACCTGATCAGGAAGGGATTGTTGAGAAAGCAGGGGGGGTTCTTCCTCCCCCTCCCACCTGTTAAAAGCGGTTTTTTAGGAGGCGGTAAGGGCCAGTGACTGAAGGCGTAGCACCAGCACAGGACCCGGTTTATCGTTTCCGGGGCCGCTCAGATCATACCATGGATGAAAAGGGCCGGATCAATATCGCCACCCGTTTCCGTGATGTCTTGCGCCAGCAAGATGATCAGCGATTGATGATTACGCCTTGGAAAACCTGTCTTCGCGCCTATCCTCTGCCGGTCTGGGAAAAACTGGAAACCCGTCTGATCGCTGAAGGCCGCAAGCATCCTCAGCAAGTCAATTTGATGCGTTACGTGATTGGTGGGGTGCTGGAGTGCGGTCTGGATCGTCAAGGCCGTATTCTGCTGCCCCCCAATCTCCGCGAAGAGTGTAAGCTAAAAAGGGACGTGGTAGTCAACGGCATGATCACTCATTTTGAAATTTGGGACAAGGATATTTGGGAGCAGGTCAGTCGGCCCAGCAACGAGCAATTTGCCGCCTTTGAACAGACCTGGCTGGAGCTGGGGCTTTCTTGACGAGTTTGAGGTTCGGTTTTTTGTTTGTTTGCCTACTACGCCGGTTGGGGATTTTTGACCTCAGGGCCCTGAACCCCCAAACTCTGAACCCCCTAAACCTTAACCGTTTGAGGAAATCGCTCCGCTCTGTCTAAAAAAGCACCATATTCAATGTTGGACGTTCATCTTTTCGTGTTACTTTTAAAATAGAGGTCGGCCCCCGGTTGTTTCGCTTATGAGTCCTACACACCAGCCGGTATTAGCTGTCGAAACACTACACTGGTTGGCCCCGGTCAGTGGCGGGGTCTATGCGGACTGTAATGTCGGGCTTGGCGGTCATGCCGCCGCCATCTTGGCGAGTAGTGCCCCGGATGGCCGTTTGCTTGGTTTCGACTGGGACGAGGACGCCCTGGCTCTGGCCCGACGAAATCTGGCGGTTTACGAAGCCAGGACCTGGTTGTTGCGGCGTAACTTTATCGAACTGGAGGTAACTTTGGCTGAACTGGCTATCGTTCGAATCGATGGTTTGCTGCTTGACTTGGGGATTTCCTCGCTCCAGCTCGACGGTCGCTCAGCTGACGGTTCAGCTCGGGGCTTCAGCTTCCGCCGTTGTGAGTCGCTGGACATGCGGATGGATCGCCGGGGTGGCCGGACGGCGGCGGATCTGCTCCGTGATTTGAGTGCCTCAGAGTTGGCCGATATTTTGTATTACTACGGGGAGGAGCGTCAGGCCCGGCGTATCGCGAGGGCGATTGTTGAGCAACGGCGTCAAGTTCCTCTCGATAACACCGGCCAATTAGCCGAACTGGTGGCTGCGGCGATCCCCCGTCGTTTTCACCCGGCCAAAATTCATGTCGCCACCCGGACTTTTCAGGCTTTGCGAATTGCCGTCAACCATGAATTGGAAAATCTTGCAACCATCTTGACCATGGCCCCGTCGTTGCTTAGGTCTGGAGCCCGCTTCTGCGTGATCACTTTTCACTCCCTGGAGGATCGGTTGGTTAAACGGGCTTTCCGCGCTGATCCCCGCTTGCGGGTGCTAACCCCCCGCCCCGTGACTCCAAGTGCGGAGGAGTTGCGGCGTAATCCTCGCTCCCGCAGCGCCAAATTACGGGTGGCCGAACGTCGGGAGGAGACGGGATGATCCGCACTTATGGTGTTTATCGCAGCAAAATGGTTCAATCGGGCAGACGCCCCACCGGGGGTGATCATGATCCGATAAATGCTCTGTTCAAAGCCCTGGGTGTGGTGTTGCTGGTTGCGGCTCTGCTCGCTATTTTCTCCGGTTTTTGGGTGGCTTGGGCCGTGCGTAGCGGTTTGGATGAAATGGCCGTTGAACAGTTCCGGGCGTCGGAATTGCGACAACAGCATCAGAAATTGAGTCAACGACGCGATCAATTGCTGACAGCGGATCGGATTAAGGAAATGGCGGTCGAACTGGGTTTGTTCCCGCCGCAAAATAATCAGGTTCGTCGCCCTTGACTCTGATTTTTGGTTTGAGTCAAACCAGCTTGGTCCAACTACTTATGGTCGCCGCTCCTCAATGCTTTGATTGCCTGAAGGAATTAAAAAGATGCGGAGAGCTTTTGTTCAGCGACAATATCTAAAAAAAATATTTTTTGGCGGGTTACTAATCTCTCTGCTTGGCTTTGCGAGTTGGGGGTTTATGACCACTTTTGACTCTTGGCCGGTAGAGCAGGAAGGTTGGTTTAGCGCTGACACTATGCCGGGAAAATCAGGTATTCGGCGTAGCAACATCCATGATCGTAATTTTGATATCCTGGCCCTAAGCTTGCAGCTCAACTCGCTCTACGCCCGCCCCCTTGAAATTGTCGATCCCGAGGGGACTGCCGTCGAGTTGGCTCGACTTTTGAACCTGGATCGGGAACAACTACTGGAATCTTTCCGCCGTGAACGCGGTGTTGTTTGGTTAACCCGTCAGGCGGGCAAGGAAGTGGTGGATATGGTACTGGCGGGTAATCTGCCGGGAATCCACGTTATGCCCCGATTCCACCGTTATTATCCGCAGCAGACGGGAGCTGCTCATGTTGTGGGTTTTGTCCGGGATGAGCAGGGCTTGGCCGGCATCGAGTTGGCGTACGACGATATCCTGCGCGGCGGAATTTCAGACATTCGTTTGGCGGCTGCCGGGGTGCCCGAAAGGGTGGTGGCCGCCTCTGGTGTTCATGTGGTTAGCACCTTGGATTTGACGTTGCAGCAAGAGCTGGAGCAAAGGTTGGCTCGGGCGATGAGGGCGGTTGACGGTGACTCGGCGGCAGCAGTGATAATGGATATTAGCCGTGGAGAGGTGGTAGCCATGGCCAGTCTCCCCACCTACGATCCCAATCGTTTTTGGATGGTCGGCACCGATGAACGGCTTAATCGCGCCGTAGTGACTCAGGTCCATCTGGGGGCGTTGCGAGCATTGTTCAGCCGAGCGGTGGCCCATAAACAAGGTACTGCGGCCATAATTCCGCTTGCGGGGGCCGTGGACTCAAAGAGAGATTGGTATGAATGGGAGCCGGGGATCTATGCCTCTGCCAACCTGGCTGGCATTCCCCGGACAAAGACTAAGTCGGCGGAAACTTTTTTGCGGCAGATTGAGCTTTGCGCAGCCGGCGCTCTGGATTTGCTGGAAATCCGGAGTTTAAACCGGGCGCTGACCGCCACCGGTGGCTATAAGGATGAAGGCGCTACGCAGCGAGCTGCGGCCTTGCGCACGGTTAGCGGGATCTCCTTGTTGACTGCCTTTAGTCGCTTGTTTAACGGTGGTGAGGTGGTGGAGCCCCATCTGATCAAGGGATTCTGGGATGGAGAGCAGTTTTGGCGGCATAAACCGAGAGCAACCGAGGGGATTTTTCCGGATGCTGCCGGCCAGGCTTTGCGGCAGGAATTGATCGCCATGGCTGGCGATTCAAAAACAGTCGTCACTTTTGAGAGTCTGGTGACTTGGGGGGCGGGGCCAGGCCATTTGTTCTTTGACGAACAGACGAAGACCGCTGATCTTGGCGATTTAGCTGTCGTGGCTGGTCCTTTGGTCAACGAAGAGTCGGAACCAGGTTTGATCACGCAAACCCGGCAGGAGTCTGCTGAGCTAGCAAGCTTGGCTCTGCCGGGCGGAACGGAAAACAGACAAGACGCCAATCTGGAGATAGAGGAGCCGCGTCGTTATCAAGCAGTTATGCTGGGGATGGCTCCAGCCAGGCATCCGACCCTGGTGGCCCTGGTCTTTATCGACCGGGCTCGAATTGATCTGACTTTGCCCTCGCCGTTGCCCGGGATCGTCAGGGATCTTGACCGCTGGAGCGCGACCTTGCGTCACCCGATTATTCCACCGCTGCCGGGAATCATCACGGTCCGTGAAGACACCTTGTATCGGCAGTGGTTAAGCACGCGGGAAAAAGAGGGGCTACAAACTCAGGTGGTGGGCAATCGTTCTCCCGATTACATGCCTGATGTTTTGGGCCTGAGCCTGCGCAAGGCCCTGCAGGGTTTACAGACATCCGGTTTACGAATTCAGGTGCAGGGCAGCGGCCGGGTTGTTGCCCAACATCCCGCTCCCGGCGTGGCCCTGGAGGGGATCAGCGAGGGGATCATTGAACTGCGGAGGGATAGCGACAATTTGACGGTGGTTGGTAACAGCAGTCGAGGTCGGCAACCATGAATGTGACCGCGCTATTTAAAGCGGCCAAGGTGGACTACTCGGTTGATTCCGGGAGAAACCTCGACGATTTGACGGTGACCGCGGTCACCGCCGATTCGCGCCGAGCTGGGGAGGATTCACTGTTTGTTGCCTTGATGGGGACCAAAGTTGATGGACGGGAATATATTGCTGATGCCAGAACCCGCGGCTGTCGGGTGGTGCTTACTGGCCGACGCAACAACCTGCCGCTCAGGGCAGGCGGCACAACAGCTCCCGGCACAACGATCACCACCACCGCCGCGGTTGATACCGCTGCCGCTGTTGATCAAAAAAGACCGGCGATCACCCCCGACGGCCATGAAATCCTGTATTTGACGACCGACAACCCCCGGGCCGCCTTTGGTCGGCTTTGTGCCGCCCTGCGAGGATTCCCCGCCCGTGAAATGATTATGATCGGCATCACCGGGACCAACGGCAAAACCACCTCCGCCTATTTGCTGGAGGAGTTGATTCGTTTTAACGGCGGGGAACCAGGGGTGATCGGCACAATCAACTATCGTTATCGGGACCAGGTTGTGCCGGCTCCCCACACCACCCCCGAACCGGAGAGCCTACAACAATTGCTGCGGGAAATGGCTAATGCCGGAGTCACTCATGTGATCATGGAGGTCTCCTCCCACGCCCTTGACCAAGGTCGGGTGGCGGGGATTCTTTTTGATGTGGCCCTGTTTACCAATCTCAGCCGTGAACATTTGGATTACCACGGTAACATGCAAAGTTATTTCACCTGTAAACAGCGCCTTTTTTCCCATCACCTCAAACCTCAGGGGGCGGCGGTGGTGGTTGTTGGCCGGAAACAAGAGGACATTGATAACGGGAACAGGACTGGGAATGGGCATGGGCATGGGTATGAGAGTGGAAACGGGAATGGAAATGAAGGCGAGCGCCGAAATGGAAACGAGAACTGGAGCCAACGTTTAATCGCAGTGTTGCAACCTTTGGCCACCCCCGCTGACGAGTCGGGTCGGGGCAAGGCTGCTCTTCGGCTTTTTCGTTGTGGCGGTGATCGTGGGGAATTGCAGGTGCTGACCAGTCGTAGCAGTCTGGCCGGAATCGAAGCGCATTTGACGGGAGTGGCTGGTCAGTGGACTTTGCGCTCCACCATGGTGGGAAACTTCAACCTTGATAACCTCCTTGGCGTGGCAGGTGTTGGCTTGGCACTGGGACTGAATGTTGAGCAGATAAGCGCCGGCCTGGCCAACGCCGGAGCGGTGCCGGGGCGCCTAGAGCGTTTCACCTCTCATCACGGGGTAGAGGTTTTTGTCGACTACGCCCATACCCCCGATGCCCTGGCCCAAGTCCTGCGGACCCTTCGTCGCCTTGCCCCGAGACGTTTGATTACGATTTTTGGCTGTGGTGGCGATCGGGATCGGGGCAAACGGCCTTTAATGGGGAAAATTGCCGCCAGTTTAGCCGATATCGTGATTCTGACTTCGGATAATCCCCGAAGTGAGCAGAGTTCCGCAATCATCGCCGCAATTGAGCGTGGTCTATTGAGCGTCGGGTCGCAACGTTGCCGTTTGGAGTGTTTGTTGGGGGCGGCAAACATGTTCAAGGGTTATGATTTGGTAGTATCTCGTCGCCAGGCAATCAGGGACACCTTGTTGCGGACCCGCCCCGGCGATGTCGTGCTGATTTGCGGTAAAGGCCATGAAAACACCCAGACAGTGGGTGGGGTCAGCAGTTTTTTTGACGACCGACAGGAAGTCATCAGGGAGCAATTGGCAATATTGGCATAAGGCGCCTGAGTGCTTTGGCAACATGCAAGTGCAACAGCAATCGTTTATCAAGGGCAAAGTATGGGACCTGCAGGAGTACACGAAGAAAATGGCGTTTGGCGGCGAACTTGTCGTCGAGCTGAGTTTGGCTATGGTTTTGCCCTGGCTCAGAGTCCGGTTTGGACCCTGGCTCAAGTTTTGCTGGCCACCGGCGGTCGCCTTTGGGGCCAACACAGCGCATCGGTTTTTCGCCTGGTTTCCTCAGACAGCCGTACCATTGAAGTCGGCGATCTTTTTATCGCTCTTAAGGGAGAGAAATTCGATGGTCATGCCTTTGTTGGGGAGGCGATACGCCAAGGGGCTGCCGGTTTGATTCTAGAAAAGTCTCCCGCCGAAAGTCTGCCGGTGTCGGTGCCGGTGGTTCTGGTTGCCGACACTCTGCGAGCTTTGGGGGACTTGGCTCATTACCGTCGCAACCGGATGCGGCATCTTCAGGTTTTGGCGATTACCGGCAGTTCGGGCAAAACCACGGTTAAAGAAATGATCGCCACCATTTTGGCCCGGCGCCATCGGGTTCTCAAAACTCGCGGCAACCTTAATAATCTTATCGGGCTGCCCTTGTCATTATTGTCGGTGAATGAACAGCACGAATTCGCGGTGCTTGAAATGGGCATGAACCGTTTTGGCGAGATCGATCGGATGGCGGCAATTGCCCGGCCGGACATCGCCTGTATTACCAACGTTCAGGCGGCCCACTTAGCTGGGGTGGGTGATCTTGCGGGGGTGGCGCGGGCCAAAGGGGAGCTTTTTCGAGGAATGGAGCCCTGGACCACCCTGGTGGTAAACTTGGACGATAAACGAATCAGGAAACTGACCAACAATTTGCCCCATAGACTAATCACTTTCGGGCGCGCCCGTGGGGCGATGATTCGGGCTACCCACCTGCGTGGCCTAGGGCAAGACGGTATGAGTTTTACCCTGAGGATGACTGATGATAGTCCTCGCCGGGTTCAAATTGCCGCCTTGGGGGAGCACAATGTTCAAAACGCTTTAGCCGCCGCCGCCATGGCGCGAGCCGCGGGTATTAGTCCCGCCGATATTATCGCCGGTCTTTTACACTACCGTCCCTTTGCTAAGCGCTTGCGGATTCAACCGTTTTTCGCAGGGTTGAAGTTGATTGACGACAGCTACAACGCCAACCCCGCATCCATGTTGGCGGCTTTGGAAACCGTGCACAACCTGCGACGTCACCGCAGGGTGGTGGCGGTGCTGGGTGACATGCTGGAACTGGGTGGGCATAGTCCGGGGGCGCATCGTTTTATCGGGGCAAAGGTGGCATTGCTCGGCTTTAATTATCTGCTGACGGTGGGTGAATACGCCGCTGAAACCGCCGCCGCCGCTCGACGAGCCGGGATGTCGGCCGAGCGGATTCGGATTTGCGATGACAAAGAGGAAGTTAAGGACTGGCTGGTTGCCGCGGTTAGAAAAGGGGATCTGGTAGCCGAGGATCTGGTCTTGGTCAAGGCTTCCCGGGGGATGGCAATGGAAACTATCATTGATGGTTTAAGCAACACCAGCCGGGAGCAAGAATAATGCTCTATCATTTGTTATTCCCCTTGCATGAGTATTTAAGCGTACTCCACGTTTTTCGTTATATCACCTTTCGTTGTATCGGGTCGGCGTTAACCGCTTTCCTGTTGGTTTTGGTGCTGGGACCGGTTTTTATCAACTGGATCAAAAGTCATCACATTGGCCAAGTAGTGCGGAAAGATGGGCCTAAGAGCCATTATTCGAAGCAAGGGGTTCCGACCATGGGTGGGTTGCTGATTCTGGCGGTGGTGATTTTAACCACCCTGCTCTGGATTGATTTAAGCAACCATTTTGTTTGGCTGATTTTGGCGGTGCTTGTATGGTTTGGGGCCATCGGGGCCTATGACGACTACCGCAAGATTCGCCGGCGGAACAGTAAGGGTTTAAGTGTAAGCGCTAAGCTTTTGCTGCAAGTCCTTGGAGCTGGGACTGCCATTGTCGTCCTTTACCTGATGCCGGGCTTTGATAGTCAGTTGAGTTTTCCTTTTTTCAAATACTTGCGACCTGATCTTGGAGTCTTCTACATCCTTTTCGCCCTGTTGGTGGTGGTGGGAGCCTCTAATGCCGTCAATCTTACCGACGGGCTTGACGGATTGATGACCGGCCCGGTGGTGGTCACCGGCGCTGTTTATCTGCTGTTTGCCTATTTGGCAGGGCATGCGTTGTTTGCCGCCCATCTTCATATCCCTCATGTGCCAGGGGCTGGGGAGGTTGCGGTTTTCAGTGGCGCTCTGGTGGGGGCCAGTCTGGGCTTTCTCTGGTTCAACACCTATCCGGCGCAAGTTTTCATGGGTGATGTCGGCTCACTGGCCATTGGCGCGGCTCTGGGTATGGTAGCGATCATTACCAAGCAGGAGTTTCTTTTAGTTATTGTTGGTGGGGTTTTTGTCATGGAGGCGCTGTCGGTGATCCTGCAGGTGGGTTTTTTCAAGATGAGCGGCGGTAAGCGGATTTTTTTGATGGCTCCCTTTCATCATCATTTTGAGGAAAAAGGGTGGCCGGAACCCAAGGTGGTGGTTCGCTTTTGGATTATTTCTATCGTGCTGGGGTTGCTGGCCATTGCCACTCTGAAGTTAAGGTAAAAGTTTACCAGCACCCCATCTTCGCCCATTTTGGCCTTTTCGAATAGTAAACTATGCTTCAAAGACCCAAATTAACGAAGCTGAAGCGCTGGTAAACTTTTACCGCTCTGATTTTTGCTAAATTTAATAGACCTGGTGAGCTGCTTACAAGGTGGGAGGATTTTGGGGGAGATGAATCTTACAGGCAAGCATGTGTTGGTTGTGGGCTTGGGTAAGTCCGGACTTGCGGCGATCCGTTTTTTGCTTAAGCAGGGGGTGCAGATCTCGGTGTCCGAAGGCAGCCGAGACCTGTCGGCACTGAGCGAGGTCGCGACTTGGCTTGAGACGTTGAAGATTCACTACGAACTGGGCGGGCATTCACTTAAGTTTTTTACCCGGGTGGATGCTATTTTGCTTAGCCCTGGCGTTCCCCTGAATATTCCCGCCCTGGCGGCAGCCCGTCGGGCCGGGGTGGCAATTTTTGGCGAGTTAGCCTTGGCTCCCGCTTACCTGCAAACGCCGGTGATTGCCATAACCGGCACCAACGGCAAGAGTACGGTGACTACCCTGATTGGGGAGATGTTGCGATCGGCTGGGAAAAAAGTTTTTGTCGGCGGCAATCTCGGTACCCCCTTGTGCGAGTATCTGGCCGGCTACCAGGATGCCGATTGGGTGGTGCTGGAGGTCAGCAGTTTTCAGCTGGACAGTGCTGGCGATTTCCGCCCTCAAATCGGCTTGCTGCTTAATATTTCTCCCGATCACCTGGATCGATATCCGAATTTCACGGCTTATGCTGCGGCCAAATGGAAAATGTTTACCCACCAAGAGCGAAATAGTTGGGCCATCATCAACTGGGAAGATCAGGAAATCGTTCGGATGCTGGCCGCTGGCCCACTGGCGGGCAGGGTATATGGCTTTGGTTCTCAGGGATGGGCTGGACCGGTGAAAAAAGAAAATTCAAACATCAAGCAAAGGATGTTGCCTGAGCCCTACAAGATAAGTATTTGCCTGGAAAAGGCGGACAGTTCTGCCTCGGAGCCATCGCGAAAGTTGGGTCCTGACTTTAATGATTCTAATGCTGATGACCCCAATGCGGAGTTCATTTTTGCCGACTGCGATTGTGAAGAATATGATCTGAGTGCTACCGCAATGGCCACCGAACCCAACCGCCAGAATGCCTTGGCCGCCGTGCTGGCCGCTCGGCTGGCCGATTGCCCGTCGGCTGCGGTGCGGCGGGGCCTGAGTTCCTTTAGGCCCTTGCCCTGCCGTTTGGCTTTAGTGGCCGAAATTAACGGTGTGCGGTATTATGACGACTCTAAAGCTACCAATATTGGAGCGGTGGAATCGGCCCTGCGGGGCATGGACCGACCGGTGGTCCTGATTGCCGGTGGCCTGGACAAAGGCGGGGATTATCGCCTGCTGTTGCCGGTGGTTCGCGATAAGGTCAAAGCCATGGTCCTGATTGGCTCGGCCCGGGAGAAGATGACGAAGGCTTTCGCCAATACCGTTCGAGTAGAGGCCGCATCCAATTTGCCTGAGGCGGTGGGGCTTGCCCATCAATTGGCAACCCGGGACGGGATTGTGCTGCTTTCTCCAGCCTGCGCCAGTTTTGATATGTTCTCCGGTTATGCTCAGAGGAGTGAGGTTTTCCGTAGGGCGGTCCGGGAGTTGGCCTTGCCCCTGAATGACGAGTGATGAGCGATGAATGAGGGCCGAGAGCTGAGGATTGAGGGTTAATGAAAGTTAAGCTGGTGATCGCCGGTGGTGGTACCGGCGGCCATCTTTTTCCCGGGATTGCGGTGGCTGACGAGTTGCTGTCCCGTTACCCGGGGAGCGAAGTACTCTTTATCAGTCCCGGTCGAGAAATTGATCGGCTGGCCTTGGCGGAAAAACCTTACCGTCAAGCGGTTTTAACCGGCGGCGGCTTGAAAGGTGTTTCCTGGCGGCGTCGTTTGTCGGCGTTGGCCCGGATTCCGCTGGGGTTTGGCCAGGCTCTCAGCCTGCTGCGCGAGTTTCGCCCCGATCTGGTTCTGGGGGTAGGTGGTTATGTGACCGGCCCGGTTTTAATCGCGGCCCGCTTACTGAGAATTACCGCTTGCATTCATGAACAGAATTCGGTGCCGGGTTTGGCCAACCGCCTTTTGGGCCCCTTGGTCGATCATATTTTTTTGTCGTTGCCGATAAGCGGCAATTATTTCCCGGCGGCCAAAACCTCTCTGGTGGGCAACCCATTGCGGCGGGAATTGCTGGCTGCCGCCGCCTTGCCCGCAAGACCAGAAGCTGGGCGCAAGCCTCCCCGGCTGCTGGTTTTGGGTGGTAGTCAGGGGGCGCGCCGGATCAATCTGTTGATGGTTGAGGCGGCCCGAAAGCTGGCCGCAGACGGGGTAGATTTTGAGCTTAGCCACCAAACCGGACAACAGGACCGGGGGTCGACTGAAGAAGGGTATCGTCGGGCGGGAGTCAGGGCCCGAGTTGAGGCATTTATCCCTGACATGGCGGCGGAATACTTAGCGGTTGATCTGGTGATCTCCCGGGCCGGGGCCACCACCCTGGCGGAACTGGCTCTTTTCGGCAAGGCGGCGCTGCTGATCCCCTATCCCTTTGCCACTGATGATCACCAACGGTTAAACGCCGAGATCATGGTCCGGCGGGGGGCGGCCCGGTTGCTGACGGAAGACGGTTTGAGCGCCGACGAACTAGCCGAGCAGATTAAGGCCTTATTGCACAATGAAGCCGACCGGCAAATGATGGGAATTAAGGCCCGCAAGTTGTCCCGGCCTGACGCGGCTGCCACAATTATTGACGAGAGCCTGGCGGCTAAACGAAAATAACTGAAAGTAAATGGAGACTGCGACCTTTTACATTGATGTATTCCCAGGCCTTGGCTGTCCCGGTGGGTTATCAACCCGGAAAGCCTTTAAGCTACCTTGAAAAATTAGCTATTTTGTTCGAGTTTACGGCACGTAAAAAAATACCGCAGGCATATGGTTGATATTCCGAGGATAATTTTTTGAGCATAACGCAGAAATCGGGCGAAAGAGCAATTTTTCAAGGTGGCCTTTAAGGCAAAAAGTCGCCGTCCTTGTTCACTATAATCATGAGGATCAGATTTAGTCATGTATCGCAAAAACCAACATATCCACTTTATCGGAATAGGTGGAATCGGCATGAGCGGGATCGCCGAGCTGCTGCTCAACCTGGGTTACCGAATCAGCGGCTCCGATCTACGGGAGAGTCGGATCACCCGACGGCTGGCCAAACTTGGCGGCCAGATTAAGATTGGACATTCCCCGCACTGGATTGAAGGCGCTGACGTGGTGGTGATCTCCTCGGCGGTGCGGTCGGATAACCCGGAGGTGAGCGCGGCATATTCAGCGGGCATTCCGGTAATTCCCCGAGCTGAAATGCTGGCCGAGTTGATGCGCCTCAAGATCAACGGAATTGCGGTGGCCGGCACGCACGGTAAGACTTCCACCACTTCCATGGCTGGGGTCCTGCTGGCCGAGGCCGGGCTTGATCCCACCGTGGTCATCGGTGGTCAGGTCAACAACCTCGGCTCTAATGCCAAGTTGGGGAATGGTGACTTTCTGGTGGCTGAAGCCGATGAATCCGACGGCTCTTTCTTGAAACTCTCACCGGTTTTGGAAATTATTACCAATATAGAACTGGATCACGTTGACCATTATTCCGACCTGGAGGCGGTTAAGGCGGCTTTTCTGGAGTTTATCAACCGAATTCCCTTTTATGGGGCCGCTATTCTTTGCCTGGATGACCCCAATGTCGCCGCGCTGTTGCCCTTGATTCGCAAGCGAATCATCACTTACGGATTGACCCCTCAGGCCGATATCCAGGCCCGGGAGATTACCGCTCGGGGTTTTATCTCCCGCTTTGAGGTATGGCATCGCGGTCGGGCTCTGGGCAAGATGACGCTTTCGGTGCCGGGTCGACACAACGTTTATAATGCCCTGGCGGTGGTGGCTCTGGGTTTGGAGCTGGAAATTGATTTTGCGGTAATTACCAGGGCTTTGGGCAATTACACTGGCGTGCAGCGGCGCTTGCAGATCAAGGGAGAGGTTAATGGGATTATGTTAATCGATGATTACGGTCATCACCCCACCGCAATTCGAGTCACCCTGGCGGCCCTGCGCGCCGCTTGGCCGAAGCGACGCCTGGTGGTGCTTTTTCAACCTCATCGTTACAGCCGGACCGCCGGGCTTTTTCCGGAGTTTTGTACCGCGTTTCATGATGCCGATCTGGTGATTCTCAGTGATATTTATGCCGCCGGTGAAGAGCCCATCGCCGCGGTGGCTGGGGATGCTTTGACGCGGGCTTTGCGCAGCCACGGCCAGAAGGCGGTGGAATATATCCCCGACCTTGCCGACCTGCCAGCCGCGGTGGCTCCCGTCTTAGTTTCCGGGGATGTGGTTCTAACTATGGGGGCCGGCGATATTTGGCGGGCCGGGGAGAGCATTCTGGCCATCCTGGAGAAAGAGTCCACGACCATGGCAGTCAAAAATCAGGCAGCCTAGGAGGCTGTTCGAGAATAGTAATTTTTGCTTAAATCGAGGCGTTTGCAAATGGCCGTCGTTCATGTTCAGTCGCCAAGGTTGTGGACCGATAACGACCGCTGGGTTTGGTCCAGCGGCTCGTCATGTGCCGCCGATTTTGGCGAAGGTGATTGCCTTAGCTGGGCCGTTGACTGCCCGTTATTCTCTGAAAAATGGTCCGGAGATTTGCGTCGGCGCGTGTCTTTGGCCCCTCTGACCACTCTGGGGGTGGGTGGCCCGGCCGCCGTCATTGCCCGCCCCCAAAGCCTTAAGGAGTTGATTGAGCTGGTGAAAATTCTGGATCGTCGGGGTTGTCCCCGCCGGGTTATGGGACGGGGCAGCAATGTTTTGGTGGCTGATCGCGGTTATGCCGGGGTGGTGATCCTGATGGAGAGGGGATTGGGGCGGATCACTCGTTTGGCTGGGAAAAACGACTTGATCCCCGTTGATCCGGTAAGTGAGGAAAAGAGAGATGGGGAACAGAGGTCAGTGGTCAAGGAGCAGAGATCAATGGGCCGGGGGCAGGGGGTAAAGGCGGGCGGTGAGTTGCACTTGGTACGAGTTGAAGCTGGTTGTAGTCTGGCGACGCTGCTTGGCTGGGCTCTCAAGGAAGGTTTGGGCGGTCTGGAATTTCTGGTCGGGATTCCTGCTCGGGTTGGTGGGGCGGTGATGATGAATGCCGGGGCCTGGGGCGAGTCATTAAGTGATAAGGTCCATTCCCTGGCAATAGTGAGTGACGGCCGTTTGCGGCTGGCGAGTCGTGATGAGGTGTGCTTCTCCTATCGACGACTACAAGGGCTTTTAGCCAGGGAAGTGGTGGGGGCTGTTTCCTTGGTCTTAACTGCGCGAGACCCCGCCGAGATTCGCACCACGATGCGGCGGCTGCTTAAAAAAAGGCGGACGACCCAGCCCCGGGGGGTTGCCAGCGCCGGTTCTTTTTTCAAAAACCCCCCCGGGGATTTTGCCGGACGTCTGATCGAGCAGGCTGGTTTAAAGGGGGCTCGGGTCGGTGGCGCCGAGGTTTCACCAGTTCATGCCAACTTTCTGGTCAATCTGGGAAAGCGGGGCGAGCAGGGCGGAGCTTGCGCTGCCGATCTGCTGGCTTTAATGGAACTGGTACAGGAAAAGGTGAGGGCGCGTAGTGGCGTTGAACTGGAGCCGGAGGTGCATTTTCTGGGGTTTGAACAACCATGAAAAAGCCGGTGAAACAAGGTGGTTGGCGATTGCGGACCGGATCCGACAGGTCCGGCCGATTGACCAGACCCGCTGGTTACGCCGCCTCGGCCTCCTCCTGGTTTATCGGCAGACTAGCGGTACTTGGAGTGGCGCTGGCATGCCTACTGGCGCTTGTCGTTCTCGGGGGCCTGCTGGTTTGGCAGCAATTGGGGCAGTCGGCTTTTTTCCAAATTACTGCGATCAGGATCGATGGTTGTGTCCGGATCACGCAAAAACAGGTTTTGGCTTTGAGTGGGGTTGATGTCCATAGTAACCTGCTGGCCTTGTCTCCCCGCAGGATTCGGACCAAGATAGAGGCCCACGATTGGATTGAGTCGGCAACAGTTAGTCGCAAGTGGCCCAATCGTTTGCAAATTACGGTGCGCGAGCGACAGCCGCTGGCCCTGTTGAGTTTGCCTGAGGGCCTTTATTACACGGATCATTTCGCTAAGCCCTTTGCTCGGGCTTTGCCGGGGGATCTGGATTTCCCGGTGATTACTGGTCTGAGTTCATGGGATGGACTGCCGAATCGACAGCGTCAGGCCGTAAAACAGGCCTTAAACCTTATTCGTTTGGCGGATCGCGGTGGGGTAGTTTTGCCGGCCCAGGGGATCTCGGAGATCAATATTGACGCGGATGGGGCCATGATCATGTTTCTGGTCAGCCGCCCCTTCCCCATATATCTGGGGAAGAGCCCGGCGGTCTCGTTGAATTATCATCGTCTGGTCAGGGTGCTGAGCCAGCTCCATCGGGAGCGGGCTTTCACGGAAACTTCAGCAATCCGCATGGACTATCTCCCGGACCGGGTTTTGGTTGAAAGATAGTGGTTTAGGGGAAAAATATGAGTAAGGGTGTACGGGGAGAGTTGCTGGTCGGTTTGGACATTGGGACCACCAAAGTTTGTGTGGTGGTGGCCGAGATTGACGACCAGCAGGTGAAAATAATCGGGGTGGGGCGCGCGCCTTCGATGGGTCTGCGCCGCGGGATGGTGGTCAATATTGAAAGCACGGTAGGTTCGATTCGTCGGGCGGTGGAAGAGGCCGAGCAAATGGCCGACTGTGAAATAGGCTCGGTTTTCGTGGGAATTGCCGGTAGTCACATCAAAGGGTTTAATTCTCATGGCTTGATCCCCATCCGTTCCGGGGAAATTCGCCAGGATGACATTAATCGAGTGGTGGATGCGGCTCGGGCGGTGCCGATACCTCAGGATCAGAAGATTATCCACGTTTTGCCCCAGGAGTTTATGGTGGATGGCCAGCCCGAAATCCAAGATCCCATCGGAATGACCGGAGTTCGGCTGGAGGCCGAAGTCCATATTGTCACCGGGTCGGTGACGGCGGTTCATAATATTATCCGGTGTTGCAACCGGGCCGGTCTCAATGTGACCGATATGGTTCTTGAGTCCCTGGCTTCGGCGGAGGCGGTCCTGACTCGAGAGGAACTGGAGTTGGGGGTGGGGTTGCTCGATATCGGAGGGGGGACTTCCGATTTGGCGGTCTTTGTCGGAGGCGCCATCAAGCAAACTTTCGTTCTTGGCTTAGGCGGTCACAGTTTGACCAATGATCTTTCTGTTGGATTGCGGACCCCGCTCAGAGAGGCCCAAAGACTCAAGGAGCAATACGGCTGTTCTTTGTCTTCACTGATTGATAAGGATCAGCTCATTGATGTTCCCAGTGTTGGTGGCCGTAGCCCCCGAAGGCTTTCCCGACGGGTCATGGGTGAGATTCTCGAACCACGGGTGGAGGAAATACTGACCCTGATCAATCGTGAATTGACTAACTCTCGCTACAAAGAGATGGTCAACGCCGGTCTGGTTTTAACCGGTGGCACGGCTATGCTGGAGCATCTGGAGGATCTGGCCGAGCAGATTTTCGACCTGCCGGTGCGGATCGGTGTTCCGGAAAACATTGGAGGGCTTAATGAGATGGTGAATTCCCCTCAGTGGGCCACCGGGGTCGGGTTAGTGATTTACGGGATGCGGTATGATCCGGCCGCCAGATTTCGGACTGGTTCAGACGGGATGTTTACTCGGTTTGGTAGTCGAATGCGGAACTGGTTTAAAAGATTATGATTTAGGTGTGGCAACAGGGTTAGACGTTGAGTTTTTTTGTCATAAGTTGTTTCGGCACAGGAATGTCCGGGGCGAAATAACGTTCAGCACGCAGCACGCAGCGCTCATCACTTATCACCGGGGGCAGCATATGTCTTTCAAATTAGCGGAATCGGAATCTCGAGCGAAAATCAAGGTGTTCGGTGTTGGCGGTGGCGGCGGCAACGCGGTAAACACCATGGTGGAGAGCGGTCTGACGGGCGTGGAGTTCATTGTCGGTAATACCGATGTGCAGGCCCTGGAGCAGTCTAAAGCTGACATCCGAATCCAGCTCGGACCTTCTCTGACCAAAGGGCTGGGGGCTGGAGCCAAGCCTGATGTCGGTCGATCGGCGGCGGAGGAGTCGATCGAGGAAATTCGTGAAGTTCTGCGGGGTTGTGATCTGGTTTTTGTCACCGCCGGCTTAGGAGGCGGCACCGGGACCGGAGGAGCGCCGGTGGTGGCCCAACTGGCTAGGGAGATGGGAGCGCTCACCGTCGGGGTGGTCACCAAGCCTTTTGCCTTTGAGGGTCGGTCCCGGATGAAAAATGCCGAGATCGGCTGGCGTGAGCTAAAAGACCACGTCGATACAATTATCACCATTCCCAATGATCGTCTGATTTCGTTGGCCCAAAAGGGCACCCGCTTCATCGATGGCATGAAAATGGCCGACGACGTCCTGGTGCAGGCGGTCAAAGGCATCGCGGACCTGATTAACCTTCCCGGCTACCTTAATCCGGACTTTGCCGATGTGCGCACGGTGATGAATGAAATGGGCCCGGCTTTGATGGGATCCGGCCACGGGGTCGGGGAAAATCGAGCAGTGGAGGCAGTCAATATGGCTATTGCCAGTCCGCTACTCCAAGATATCAGCATCGATGGGGCCAAGGGGGTGTTGGTTAACATCTCCGCTCGCGAGGATACTTTGACCATGGCGGAAGTTACTTTAGCCACCACCAAAATTTACGAGGATGTCCACGAGGAGGCTAGTATCATCCTGGGGGTTATTTTCGACGAAAATCTTGGCGATGAGTTGCGAGTAACGGTGATCGCCACCGGGATCAGAGCGATTGAGGATTGCTTTGATCTTGGCGACCATGTTCGTCCCCTGCTTTTGGCGGCAAAGCGCGAGACCAAGATCCAGAAATTGCCGCTGGCTGGGGTGAGCAATGACCGTGGTCGCAAAGTGATCTCTCAGGTCAGACGCAAGGCATTCCCACCGATGTTTGAAGACGACTACGAACGTCCCACCTTTTTACGTAAAAACGAGAGCTGACTCTCGGGGCCTGATGCGGATCAGCGCTATCCAGGGTAATGACGGTCGTCGCCAGCCGGCGCGAAATCGTCGCCGAGAACCAACCCCTACTGATCTGCTGGGTGGCGAAAGGGGAACCTGGCGTAAACAATGGAGTGGCCGACTGCCGGTAGCTCTAATCTTTCCCAACAGTTACCGGGTGGCTATTGCCAATCTCGGCTGGCAATTGGTTTACGATTTACTCAACGAGCATCCGACAGTGGTGGCGGAGCGCTTTGTGCTACCAGCGGTTGATCAACCCTTGCGTTCCCTGGAATCGGGGCGGCCCCTGGGTGATTTCGCCGTGGTTTGCTACTCTCTCTCTTTTGAGGGAGACACCCTTAACTTGCTCAGAATGCTTATCGCCGGAGGCATTGAAATTGATGCCGCCCGTCGAGATGAGCGCCACCCCCTGGTGATCGGCGGTGGGGTAGCCGTCTGGATGAACCCCGAACCTCTGGCCCCGGTCACTGACCTGTTCATCATCGGGGAGGCGGAGGTGGTCTTACCCGCCGTGTTGGACCGGTTGACGGCTTGGCGACCTGGCGCTGAGCGGAAAAAGTTGTTGCTTGGCTTGGCTTTATCTTTTTCCGGCTGTTACGTCCCCCGTTTTTACACGCCCGACTACCATAGGGACGGGCGCCTGGCCGCCATGCGTGCCGCCCCCGCATTGCCCACCCGGATTAGGCCGGGGTTACTACGGGACCCTGAAGTTGCTGGTTATTCGCGGCTGTTCAGCTCTCAGGCCGAATTTGCCGATCTTTTTCTGGTGGAACTGGGGCGGGGCTGCAGTCGCAGTTGCCGGTTTTGTGCGGCCGGTTTTATTTACCGGCCACCGCGACTTTGGTCGATAGCTGCGATCAAGGCGGCCCTGGCGCGACGGCCGCCGGAAATTAAGCGGGTGGGCTTGCTGGGGATGGAAATGGCAGCGCCCCAAACTTTGGCCCAAATCAGTGAAGTTATCACCGCTGCCGGTTGTGCCCTTTCTTTTTCCTCGCTGCGGGCTGACGCTATTTCGCCGGAGCTTCTGGATCTGTTGGCCTTGAGCGGGGTCAAAACCGTGGTGTTGGCCCCTGACGGAGCGTCGGAGAGATTGCGCCGGATTATCAACAAAAATTTAGTCGAGGATGATATTTTGCGCTCGTCTGAGCAGTTGGCAGCCATTGGGATCAGCGCCATCAAACTTTATTTGATGCTGGGCCTGCCCGGTGAGGAGGACGATGACTTGTCGGAGTTGGTGAGCATGATTCACGAGCTGCGTCGTCGCCTGCTGAAGTTGGGGAAGGTTAGAGGTCGGCTCAGCGAAATTCGGGTCAGTGTGAGTTCTTTTGTCCCCAAGCCTTGGACCCCTTTCCAATACCACCCCTTTGCCGGGGTGGCTCTGTTGCGTCGTCGTCTGGGCTGGTTGCAAAATCAGTTGCGAACGGTGCCTAATGTCCGACTGGTCGCGGAGTCGCCGGAGCAGGCGTATTGGCAGGCAGTCCTGGCCCGGGGTGATCGTCGTCTGGGCCGAGCCCTGATCACCCTAGCTGCCACCGGTGGCAACTGGCGGCAACATCTGGTCGCCCAGGGGCTTGATCCCACCTGGTATGCTTCCCGGCGTCGCGACCATGATGAGCTTTTCCCTTGGGAAATTATTGATCCGGGGATTGCCCCGGGTTATCTGGCCGCCGAGTATGAACGAGGACTAAAAGGGGGCGACAGCGAAGCGTGTCGGGTGGAAAGCTGTCGACGTTGCGGGGTATGTGGTGGTTGAGGACAGGAGCAAACTGGAGGACGATAGCGTTGAGCTGGCGGCGATTAAGCCTTTTCGCTTGGTGAAATTTTTTTCTTTCACCAGCTTGGCGGTGTTTTTGGTCTTTACCCTGGCTCTCGCCTGGTCAATTTCCGAGTATGCCAAGCGGACTCTGTTGGAGCGTAGTGAGGCTTACGCCCTGGTGGTAACGGAAAACCTCAGTCACCAGGTGTTTCAGCAGTTTGTGGTGCCCACTGTTCTTCGTTATGGCAAAATTGCGTTGCGTAATCCCGAGCAGTTTCAGTTGCTGGATGCGGTGGTACGCAATGCCACCTTCGGTCTGTTGATCGAAGCCGTGATCATTTACGACTCGCGCGAAAATGTTGTCTCCTACAGCACCATCATCGAGAAAGTCGGTCGACGGGATCTGGGTGGCAAGGAGTACCGGCAAGCCTTGGCGGGAAAGAGCACCTCACGCCTGGTTACCTTCGGCGGCGTTTGGGGAGTGCTGCCCTGGGTGGGGCCGGTTACCTCGCAACTCCATACTTTCATTCCCTTCATTCAATACGCTCCGCTGGATGACAAACCACAGATAATAATGGGAGTCATCGAGGTGGTCCAGGATCTTTCCGCGGACATGGAAGCCATTGCCCAATTTCAAGTCGCGGTGATCCTGATTTCGATGCTAATCATGTCAACCCTCTTTGTGGTTCTGCAAATTATTGTTGGTCGGGCCGAGAAAATCATGGAAGAGCGGGCCAAAGAGCGACGTCGACTAGAGGTCAAACTGCATCAGAGCGAGAAGTTGGCGACTTTAGGTAAGATGGTGGCATCGGTATCCCACGAGATCAAAAACCCCTTAGGAATTATTAGCTCAACTGCCGCGATCCTGGGTAAACGGATACAGAAGGCGGCTCCCGGCAACGAACACCTGGCCGAAATCATCGTGGATGAAACCAGGCGCCTAGATGGTATTGTGTGCGAATTTCTCGATTTTGCCCGGCCTCAGAATTTGAAGAGTTCTCCTGAGGCGATCAACACGCTGATCACTCAGGCTCTGAACTTTCTGACTCCGGAGTTGGTGCAGCGCGGGATTACCCCCCGGTTGGAACTGGAGCAGAGTCTGCCCCCGCTGCTCATTGACCGGGAGCAGATTTACCGGGTGCTGTTGAATATAATCCTTAATGCCATCCAGGCCATGCCCGACGGCGGCATCCTGAATTTGCGCAGTCGGCAGCGAAGGGAAGGGGTAAATAGCAGCACGGTGGTGGAAGTTGTCGACACCGGTAGTGGTATTGCCCCGGAAAATATGGCGAAAATATTCACTCCCTTTTATACCGATCGGCACCGGGGCACCGGCCTGGGGTTGGCTATCGTCAAAAACATCATCGACGCCCATCAGGGCCGGATCGAGGTGGAGAGCGAACCGGACCGAGGCACTTGTTTCCGCCTTATTTTTTTTAGCGGAATTCCACAACTCAATCTCTTGACTAAGTATCGACCCTGATGTTCTAGTGAAAAACCTGAAGAAGTGAACCAGGTTAAAAACCTTTGAGCCAATGTGAAAATTTTAAAAAAAGAAGGAGTAAAAACATGAAAAAAAGCCGGATTAACGTGATGTTGGTTTTTTTGTTGACATCTTTTTTGGGATCAACCGGGGTGGCAATGGGAATGGGAGTGACGCCAAAATTGCCCGAAATAAGTATTGAAGAGCAGGCAGCTAATTTGTCTCCGGTTATATCGGGGGTAGGGTCTGTTTTTATGAGGATTGTTAATTCCGGTCTGTGAGTATGTTTGAAGCAAGCAAGCGGGAAAAGTCCGGGGGCCAGGGGACTGAGATCCTTTCTGGATCCGCGGACCTCGGTCGTGCGGTGGCGATCCTGGGTGCGGGGGGCTTAGTCGCTTTCCCCACCGAAACGGTGTATGGCCTGGGAGCGGATGCCGCCAATGATGCCGCGGTTTCCCGAATTTTTATCGCCAAGGGGCGCCCCGCCGAGCATCCGTTGATTGTCCACATCGCCGCGGCAGACGAGATGCGGCGTTGGGCGCGCGACATTCCTGGAGCAGCCTGGAAATTAGCGGCGCGTTTCTGGCCCGGCCCGCTCACCCTGATTCTGCAACGTGTTCCCGACCTGGCGCAAGCTGCCAGCGGTGGGCTTGCTACTCTGGGTCTCAGGGTGCCGGGCCATCCGGTTGCCCTCGAGTTGTTGCGTGCTTTTGGCGGCGGCATCGCGGCGCCTTCAGCCAACCGTTTCGGGCGTATCAGCCCAACTCGCACTGAGCACGTGCTGGCTGAACTGAATGGGCGCATCGCGGCGGTGATCGACGGCGGTCCGTGTGCACTCGGGTTGGAATCGACCATCCTTGACTTAAGCGGCGAATCTCCTCAGGTGCTGCGTCCGGGCGCGATATCAGTCGCGGCGTTGGCCGCCATCATCGGTCCACTCGGGGCTGCACTCGGCACCCAGGCGCTGCGGGCCCCCGGTGCCCTTGCGACTCACTATGCCCCTGAGACCCCACTTCATCTGTTTGAGTCCCTCGCACTTAAGGCCGCGGTCACCCGATTTGCTGCGCTTGGCCCGGTGGTCGTGCTGGCGCGCCGTCCGCCGTTGCAGACCACTACTTGTAACTGGGTGCATATGCCGGAAGAGGCCGCGGCATATGGTCACGACTTGTATGCCCGACTGCGCGAGGCCGATGCCCAAGGCTGTGCCTGGATCCTGGTCGAGCGTCCTCCCGCCACATCGGAATGGGTTGCGGTGCGGGATCGCTTGCGACGTGCGGCGGGTAACTAGCGTCTGGACGAAAATTCAAAAAAACGTATTTACAATTAGGTTGAGTTGCTATTAGCGTTCATGCGTGGTTAAGCAATCAAATAAAAAAACCTTAAGCTAAACGAGAACAACCGCGAATAGCTTTTGCAAAATTTTCGTTATGTTTAACAATCACCTTTGAGTTGATGCCGACTATCCTTAAAGTGTTTTGGTTCAGCGTGAATTGGAGAATTCAACCGTTTGAGTTAGTCTACAACAACGGAGGAATTCACCATGCGCAAACAACGAAGAAATTACACCGGTCAGGAGAAGGTTTTCATCATCAAACGGCACTTGGTTGATCATGTTGCCGTCTCTGACCTTTGTGATGAATACAACCTGCAACCGACGGTTTTCTACCGCTGGCAAAAGGAGTTTTTCGAGAATGGCGCAGCGGCTTTTGAAAAGGCCAACGGCACCAAGAAAAACGCCGAGCAAAAACGGATCGAGCAGCTCGAAGCCAAGCTGCAGACCAAGAACGATGTTCTTTCTGAATTGCTGGAGGAGCATGTTCAGTTAAAAAAAGATCTTGGGGTTCGCTAAAAGCGTCCTGGGTTCCCCATGATACTCGTGATGCCGTCGTCGATTTCGTCAAGTACTGGGCGAAAAAGACCGATATCGCCGTGACGCATCTGATTCGCTGGCTTTAGTATCGCCCCCAGCAAATATTACGATTGGCAGAATCGTTACGGTAAAGCCAATGAACATAACGCCCTGATTCCCCGTGATTTCTGGCTGGCAGCCTGGGAGAAGCAGGCCATTATTGAATTTTTCAAGAAGCATCCGCTGGAAGGCTATCGCCGCCTGACCTTCATGATGCTCGATCAAGATGTTGTTGCCGTCAGCCCCAGCAGCGTCTATCGTGTTCTGAGTGCCGCCGATCTACTGCGACGCTGGAACGGTAAAACCAGCAAAAAGGGGACCGGTTTTGTGCAACCGTTGAAACCCCATGAGCACTGGCATATCGATGTGTCTTACATCAACCTGTGCGGCACCTTTTACTACCTCTGCAGCCTACTGGATGGCTGTAGTCGCTATCTCGTCCACTGGGAACTGCGAGAATTAATGACCGAACAAGACATTGAAATTATCCTGCAGCGTGCCCGAGAAAAGTTTCCGGAGGCCACGCCACGGATTATTTCCGACAACGGTCCCCCAGTTTATCGCCAAGGACTTCAAGGAGTTTATCCGCCTGGCCGGTATGACCCATGTGCGGACATCACCCTTTTATCCGCAGAGCAACGGCAAACTGGAACGTTACCACCAGACCATCAAGGGTGAATGCGTTCGACCCAACGTCTTCTTGTCCCTCGAAGAAGCCCGTGAGCAGAGTTAGCCCACATGGTTTACCGAACTTTTGCCATGACTTTTGAGAAGTATCGGGTCAGCGCTTTTGTCGCCAAGCTGGATAAATAGTCGGTTGCTTGCGGCATTTTGGCGCCTCGTCGGCAATGATTGCCGCGTTTACTGCCAGGCCCGCGGTAAAAGCGGACGTCTCGGACGATCTTTTTCGCCCTCCCCCGGATCGGGTGAGGGAAGGGCGAAAAAGATGTTTTTTTAAGGGAAGGTGCTAGGCGGACAGTTTATTTGTTTTAAAAGCGGACAAATCTATTTGTTGCCAACATTGCGTAAAAAAAAATGGTTGATGTTTGTTGTCTGAACGAGTAGTATCCCGTGCTTCTTGCGAAGCTGCTTCTTGCGAAGCTGGCGTAGCTCAACTGGCAGAGCAGCTGATTTGTAATCAGCAGGTTGCGGGTTCAAGTCCCATCGCCAGCTCCAGAACGAACAGTTAAGGCTGGGAGCCCCTGTCGTGGCTAGGTGGTTTGGGGCTGGACCTTTTAATGTTTTGTTGGTTGTTCTACGTTTGTTGCCTCGCATCAGTCCGAATAAGGAGGGGTTCCCGAGTGGTCAAAGGGAACAGACTGTAAATCTGTCGGCAAAGCCTTCGGAGGTTCAAATCCTCCCCCCTCCACCACCTTTCAGGGGAATTCGGCGCTTGGACGTTATCGGATAATTAAAGGCGGGAATAGCTCAATTGGTAGAGCATCAGCCTTCCAAGCTGAGGGTTGCGGGTTCGAGACCCGTTTCCCGCTCCAGCGCGATGTGCTCGTCGGTTCGTAGCTTCGGCTTTATTTTGTTCAGACTCAAGCCCACGTAGCTCAGTCGGTAGAGCACTTCCTTGGTAAGGAAGAGGTCACCGGTTCGAATCCGGTCGTGGGCTCCAAAAAATTGAGTTTTGCTTTTTTTGCCGGCAAGGCGTGATGTTCTTAAAAGTATCGACCAGCAATCAACAGTTTACAAGTCCAATCTCGAGAGGAGAAGACCATGGCGAAGGAAAAATTTGAGCGCATCAAGCCGCATGTTAACATCGGCACCATTGGCCATATTGACCACGGCAAGACGACTTTAACCGCAGCCATCACCCAAGTTTTGGCGACCAAAGGTTTGGCCTTGCCTCAGGACTTTGATCAGATCGACAAGACGCCGGAGGAGAAGGAGCGGGGGATTACCATTGCCACGGCCCATGTGGAATACGAATCAACCAAGCGTCATTACGCCCATGTCGATTGTCCGGGCCATGCCGATTATATCAAAAACATGATCACCGGGGCAGCCCAGATGGACGGGGCAATTTTGGTGGTGGGGGCTGATGACGGCCCGATGCCCCAGACCCGCGAGCATATTCTGCTCGCCCGTCAGGTGGGGGTGCCGAGCATTGTGGTATTTCTCAACAAGTGTGACATGGTTGATGATCCGGAGTTGATTGAGTTAGTGGAAATGGAGCTGCGCGAGTTGTTGAACAAGTATGATTTTCCCGGGGATGACACCCCGATTATTCACGGCAGCGCTCTTAAGGCCCTGGAGAGTCCGAATGACGAAGCGGCGGCCAAGCCGATCTGGGATTTAATGGAGGCCTGTGACAGTTTTGTGCCGGAGCCTGAGCGTGATATCGACCATCCTTTTTTGATGCCGGTTGAGGATGTATTTTCGATTTCCGGTCGGGGCACGGTCGCTACCGGTCGGATTGAGCGAGGGATAATCAAAGTTGGCGATGAGATTGAAATTGTTGGTATTCGTCCGACCCAGAAGACGACGGTTACCGGGGTTGAGATGTTCCGCAAGATTTTGGATCAGGGCCAGGCCGGCGACAACGTAGGGATTCTGTTGCGCGGGACCAAGCGCGACGATATAGAGCGGGGTCAGGTTTTGGCCAAGGGCGGCACCATCACTCCGCATACCAGGTTTCAGGCCGAGTGTTACATTTTGAGCAAGGACGAGGGTGGTCGTCACACCCCGTTTTTTAACGGTTACCGTCCCCAGTTTTATTTTCGGACCACTGATGTGACCGGGGTTGTGACCCTGCCCGATGGGGTGGAGATGGTAATGCCTGGGGACAATGTTACGGTTAATGCCGAGCTGATTACCCCGATTGCCATGGATGAAGGTCTGCGTTTTGCCATCCGTGAGGGTGGCCGGACCGTGGGCGCCGGGGTAATTAACAAGATTGTCGCTTAAGGGCGACTAGGTGCAGAACCATGCGAGATATAGTAACTTTGGGGTGTGGCACTTGTAAACGACGGAACTACACCACCACCAAAAACAAACGCAAGACTCCCGGCAAGTTAGAGTTTAAAAAGTTTTGCCCCTTCTGCCGGAGTCATATTCCGCACAAGGAAACCAAATAGCGTCCTGTAGGCCAGTAGCTCTAATGGTAGAGCGTCGGACTCCAAATCCGAGGGCTGGGGGTTCGAGTCCCTCCTGGCCTGCCAAACTGATCAGTTGATTTGCTGAAAAAGCTGTTAATAAAAAGGTAAACGTCGAACATTGGACGTTCGTCTCTTGAGAATTGCCCGCATAGGGCGCTGTGTTCAGAGGAATGATTGTAGCCATGGCGGTAAAGGTCGGACATAGTAAGGATAAACAGCCGGAAGAGCAAAGCCGGGGATTGATTGCAAATCTATCCCGGATCAGGCAATTTGCCGCCGAAGTTCGGCATGAGTTCGGCAAAGTGGTTTGGCCGGGCAAAAAGCAGGCGATAATGTCAACCGCAGTGGTGACGGCCCTAGTGATCTTGATCGCTATTTATCTCGGCGCCGTTGATTGGGTACTGGGGTCACTTGTCGGGGCTATTCTGCGCTGAGCGGAGCTACAAAGATCTGAGGACTTAAATGGCACAACGTTGGTACATGTTACAAACTTACTCGGGGTCTGAGGAACAGGTTAAAGCCGCGCTGCAGGAGCGGCTAAAAAATGCCGGCCAGCAAGAGCTGTTTGGTGAAATTCTGGTCCCCACCGAACAGGTCGTTGAGATGGTCAAAGGGGTCAAGAAAACCTCCTTCCGCAAGCTTTTCCCCGGCTACATTTTGCTCCAGATCGAGCTTAATCAGGAATCGTGGCATACGGTCCGTGGCACTGCCAAAGTAACTGGTTTTGTCGGTAACGACCTTAACCCAGTCCCCCTGGACGATGCCGAAGCGATGAAAATAATCGACCGCATCAAGGACGGGGCCCTCAAGCCCAGGCCCAAGATTTCCTTTGAAAATGGTGATCAGGTCAGGGTAATTGATGGCCCCTTTGCCAATTTCCAGGGAGTGGTTGACGAGGTTTTTCCCGAAAAAGGCCGGATCCGGGTCCTGGTTTCCATCTTTGGCCGCGAGACCCCGGTTGAGCTAGAGTTTGTTCAGGTCAGCAAAGGATAAGCCAAGCGGTAATTTGTTGGTCGAATCTTGGCCTTGGATATCAACTGTTCTGTTCCTGTTTGTTTGATATTTTTGTGAACTGTTTTTTGTTTCAGGGGAGCTCGAACGGCCCGAACGTATGGCAGGGCGCTGAGACCCAACAACCGTAAAACCACATCATGTGTGTGGGCAAGGAGTGTATCATCATGGCCAAAAAAATACAGGGATACATAAAGTTGCAGATTCCCGCGGGTAAGGCTAATCCCGCCCCTCCAGTGGGGCCGGCCCTTGGGCAGCGCGGGGTAAATATTATGGAGTTTTGCAAGGCGTTTAATGTCAGAACTCAAGCTGAAGGGGATAGCGTTATTCCGGTGGTGATTACCGTTTTTACTGACAAATCATTTACCTTCGTCACCAAGACCCCTCCCGTCTCAACCCTCCTGTTTAAAGCGTTGAGCCTCAAAAAAGGTTCCAGTCACCCCAAAAAAGAACGGGTTGCCAAGATTGGCCGCGATCAGATCAAGCAAATTGCCGAAAAGAAGATGCCGGACCTCAACTGTTTCGATATAGCCCAGGCTATGGCTACCGTTGAAGGTACGGCCAGAAGTTGTGGAATCACCGTAGTTGATTAACTCTTTTGCGCACTTTATTTATAAAGGGCCGCCTAAAGTCCCTGATTACAATGGAGTAAAGTCATGGCTTGTCGTGGTAAGAAGTATAAGAAAAGTTTGGAACTAGTTGAAAGCGCGAAGCTGTATCCCCTTAATGAAGCTCTTGAACTTATGCTTAGGGCCGGATACGCCAAGTTTGATGAGTCGGTTGACGTCGCTCTGCGCCTCGGGGTTGACCCCAGGCACGCCGACCAGATGGTGCGCAGCAGCATGGTGTTGCCCCATGGTACGGGAAAAACCGCCAGAATTATGGTTTTCGCCAAAGGTGACAAGGCCCGGGAGGCTCTTGACGCGGGCGCTGATTATGCCGGAGCTGACGAATATATTACCAAGATTCAAGGCGGCTGGCTGGAGTTTGACAAAACCGTTGCCACCCCTGATCTGATGGGATTGGTGGGTAAAATTGGCCGGATTTTGGGGCCACGCAACCTGATGCCTAACGCTAAGCTGGGTACGGTGACCTTTGACGTTGTTCGGGTGGTCAAGGAGATGAAGGTCGGCAAAATCGACTTCAAGGTCGATAAGGCCGGAGTTCTCCAGGCCATGGTGGGCAAGTCCTCTTTTGGTCCTGAAAAGTTGCAGGCCAACATAATGGCCTTCATCGACAAGATTGGGCAGCTTAAACCCGCATCCAGCAAAGGGGTTTATCTTCGAGGGGTTAGCATCTCGACCACCATGGGGCCAAGCTTCAAACTTGATCCCATCGTCGTGCGTAAGCGCGCGGTTGCTTAAGCTGCCAAGAGTTTTTTCTTTAGCCGAAGGAAGTTTGAAAACCCCTCATTGTTGGGGGGTAAGCATGAGAGTGAGCGCAATAGTTCCCCAGGAGTGCCCCAGGGCTATTAAATTTAGCGAACTTCAGAGACGAGTGAGCAGTTCGGTCGTCGAAGACCGCAGGTGTCGGAAAGATTTAAGCGTTCTTTTAAATGGAGCGGCCTGCCGAGATGGACAATAAAATAGGCAAATCACAGCGTAACCGTGATTTGTTCCTCTTGTCTGTTAATTTCGATCTCGACTGTTTTTGGCCAATAACCGTCGCACGAAACAAAGGAGGTTGAGAATTTGAAAAGAGAGGAGAAAGCAGAGTTGGTGCGGGAACTAAGCGCCAAGTTTACCAACGCTAAACTGGCGGTGCTTTCCGACTATCGTGGGTTAACCGTCGGTTCGTTGCAGGAGCTGCGCCGCGAGTTAAAGGTTAGTTCATCCGAGCTCAAGGTCGCCAAGAACACCTTGTTGCGTCGGGCGATTCAGGATACGCCGTTTGAGCCATTAAACGCCCAACTGCGGGGCAACACCGCTCTTACCCTGTCGGCTGATGATCCTGTGGCTCCGGCCAAGGTGCTGATTAAGTTTGCCGAGGACAACCCCAATCTGGTGATTAAATCGGCGGTTCTGGCTGGCAAGCTGCTTAGCGTCGACGATCTGAACGCGCTGTCCAGGCTACCGGGAATCAATGAGCTGCGGGCCCAGTTGCTGGGCTTGATGCAGGCGGTTCCCGCCAGCTTTGTCCGGGTACTGGGCGGGGTGCCGCAGAAGGCCGTTTATCTGCTGCAGGCCATCAAAAACCAGAAAGAGCAGAACAACTAACAACTATTTCGTCATTTACGATATTTTAAGAGGAGTATTACCATGGCCGTGACCAAACAAGATGTTGTCGATTTTATTTCCAATATGAGCGTGCTTGAGCTTTCTGAGCTGATCAAAGAACTTGAAGATAAGTTTGGGGTGTCCGCGGCCGCCCCGGTGGCGGTTGCCGTGGCCGGCGCGGTCGCGGACACCGCCGCGCCGGCTGAGGAGAAAACCGAATTTGATGCAATCCTTACCGCTATTGGCGACAAGAAAATTGGGGTGATCAAGGAGGTCCGAGCCATCACCTCGCTGGGCCTGAAGGAGGCCAAAGATTTGGTGGAAGGAGCTCCCAAGCCGATTAAAGAAGGAATTTCCAGAGCTGAAGCCGAGGAGATCAAGGGTAAAATTGAAGCCGCCGGCGGCACCGTAGAAATCAAGTAGTTTTTTCTTTTTGCCTGTAACATCGGACTGAGCTGGCCCAAATCAGCAGCAGCGTTGCGGGGTGCTTTGCCCGGTGGCGTTGTTGCGTTTTTTATTTATTTTTCGGGGTGGGACTAACTCCCAACACTTTTTTAGCCCTGATTTTTCCGATAACCGACGAGGGTACTGTTGAATGCAGACGATCAGACGACTCCGCAAGAGTTTTGCTAAAATTAAGGAGATTGTTGAAAAGCCCCATCTAATTGAAATGCAGAGCCGCTCTTATGAAAAGTTTCTGCAGAAGGGGACTCCGCCGGGGCAACGCCTTGATGAAGGTTTGCAGGGAGTTTTCAAGAGCATTTTTCCGATCAACGATTTCAAAGGGGCCGGTTCTCTGGAGTTTGTCGGCTATACCTTTGGAGAACCCAAATACACGGTTGAGGAATGCATTCATCGGGGGATGAGTTTTGAGGCACCAATCAAGATAACGGTACGCCTTGTCACCTACGATATCGACTCAACCAGTGGGACCCAGAGCATTCGTGACATCAAGGAGCAGTCGGTTTACCTTGGCAACATTCCCTTGATGACCAAGGCCGGGGTGTTTGTAATCAACGGCATCGAACGAGTTATCGTCAGTCAGCTCCAGCGTTCACCCGGGCTTTTTTACAGCCATGATAGTGGCAAAACCCATGTCGGCGGCAAACTTCTTTACTCAGCGCGAATTATTCCCGTTCGTGGCTCTTGGATTGACCTTGAGTTTGATGCCAAGGATGTTCTGTACGTGCGTATTGATCGTCGCCGCAAATTTCCAGTAACTACCTTGCTCAGAGCTTTGGGATACAGCGTTATCGAGCTGCTGGACTACTTCTACCAGGTCGAACGAGTTAGCGTCACTCGGGAGACGTTTAAGTTGAGTTTTGATCCAGTTACTATGGTTGGTCAACGACTGCCTCATGATCTTATCAACCCCGAAAATGGCGAGATTTTGGCGCGCAAGGGGCGTAAGGTCAACAAGGCTCTGGCCCAGAAAATTATGGCAGCCGGCGTTGATACTTTGACGATTACGACCGATGACCTGGAGACCAGAATTACCGCGACCTCCATTGTCAACCCCGGAACCGGCGAGGTCATGATCCCGGCTAATACCGAGTTGACCGCAAGCCTCATCGAGGAGATCGTGGCCGCTCAAGTACGAAACTTTGAGTTGTTGCTCATTGATGGGGTCAAGGCTTCTGATTCTCTCCGTAAAACCTTGATACTGGATCGTATAGAAAGCCAGGAAGATGCCCTGATTGAAATTTATCGACGTCTGCGGCCCAGCAGTCCCCCGACTATCGAGATGGCGAAAAACTTTTTTGATAATCTCTTTTTTAATCCCGCGCTTTATGATCTTTCGGTGGTGGGTCGCTACAAGATCAACGCCCGATTGGGCTTAAACACCGAAATCAGCGTCCGCACCCTAACTGCTGAAGACATCATGGAAGCGGTTCGCCTTTTGATTAGCCTTAAAGACGCCCAGGGCCCCATTGATGACATCGACCACTTGGGCAATCGCCGAGTGCGGACTGTGGGTGAGCTGGTGGAAAACCAGTATCGGATGGGACTGGTGCGAATGGAGCGGGCGATCAGGGAGCGGATGAATCTGCAGGAAGCTGAAACCATGATGCCTCACGATTTGATCAATCCCAAGCCGATTACCGCCGCGATCAAGGAGTTCTTCGGCAGCAGCCAACTTTCCCAATTCATGGATCAAACTAATCCGCTTTCCGAGGTTACTCACAAACGGCGGCTTTCGGCTTTGGGTCCGGGAGGGCTTTCCCGGGAGCGGGCCGGATTTGAGGTCCGCGATGTGCATCCTACTCATTACGGCCGCATTTGTCCGGTGGAAACCCCGGAAGGTTCCAACATCGGTTTGATTGTTTCCTTAGCGTCTTATGCTCGGGTCAACGAATTTGGCTTTATTGAAACACCCTACCGCAATGTTGAAAATCGTAAGATCAGCGATAAAATAGTTTACATGACCGCCCTTGACGAAGAGGACAGGGTAATTGCCCCGGCCAAAAGCGCAACGGGAAAAGACCGAAAACTGATGACCGGCCCTTTGGTGGTCCGGCACCAGGGCGAGGTTATGATTAGCGGCGCTGATACGGTGACCAACGTGGATGTCTCTCCTGGTCAACTGGTCAGTGTGGCCGCCTCCCTGGTTCCTTTTCTTGAAAACGATGATGCCAACCGGGCCCTGATGGGTTCCAACATGCAGCGTCAGGGAGTCCCCTTGCTACGCTCTTCCGCCCCGTTAATTGGCACTGGGTTGGAAAGTTCGGTGGGTAAGGATTCCGGCGTCTGTTTGTTGGCCGGTGGCGACGGGTTGGTTGAGGCGGTCGATGGCAAAAGGATTGTTGTGCGCTATGATCAGCCTGGAACCGACGATTTTACCACCGGGATCGGTATTTATCGATTGGAAAAATATAAGAAATCCAATCAGAATACCTGTTTTACTCAGCGCCCCCTGGTCGATCCCGGAGTTCGGGTTAAGCAGGGCGATATTCTGGCCGATGGCCCGGCCTGTGATCAAGGGGAGTTGGCGGTGGGTAAGAACGTCACCGTTGCTTTTATGCCTTGGCGGGGTTACAACTACGAAGATTCGATTCTGGTGAGCGAGCGTTTGCTCAAGCGGGATACCTACACCTCGCTCCATATTGAGGTGTTTGAAACCTTGGCTCGGGACACCAAGTTGGGGAAGGAAGAGATTACCAGGGATATTCCCAACGTCAGTGAAGAGGCGCTGCGCAACCTTGATGAGGCAGGCATCATCAGAAGCGGGGCGGAAATCAAGACTGGCGATATTTTAGTGGGTAAGATCACCCCCAAGGGAGAAACTCAGCTTTCGCCGGAGGAAAAACTGCTGCGAGCCATTTTTGGCGAGAAAGCTGGAGATGTCAAAGACACCTCGCTGCGAGTGCCGCCAGGAGTTGAAGGGGTGGTGGTCGATGCCCGGGTCTTCTCTCGCAAGGGGGTGGAGAAGGATGAGCGGGCTTTGGCGATTGAGGAAGCTGAGACTAAAGCCTTGGAGCATGATCTCGCCGATGAATTGGCGCTTCTGGCCAAAAGTGTGGGCAACAGCTTGGCCGATTTGCTTGAAGGCAAGGTGGTTAAGAGTTCAGTCAAAGACAAGAAGGGCGAGCTGTTGGCCAAGGGCAAGAAGATTACCCGTGCTATTTTGGAAAAACTGACCCCATCTGAGATCAAAAAACTTGATTATGCTGGGCGGGACCAACTGGAAGGTGAGATCAAACTTCTGTTTAATCGTCACGATAGTCAGCTCAAAATGGTCCGCAATCGCTACGAAACTCAGATTTCTCGCTTGCAGAAGGGTGATGATCTGTCGCCGGGAGTGATTCGGATGGTCAAAGTTTATGTCGCCATCAAACGCAAGTTGTCGGTGGGGGATAAGATGGCGGGTCGGCACGGTAACAAGGGTGTGGTTTCCCGAATCCTGCCGGAAGAGGATATGCCTTATTTCGCCGACGGGACTCCGGTTGACATCGTTTTGAACCCACTGGGGGTGCCCTCGCGGATGAATGTCGGTCAGTTGTTGGAAATCCATTTGGGTCTAGCCGCCAAAAAACTTGGTGAGCAGATCAGCAAACTCGCCGCCGCCCGGGATCTGGCGGCGGTGAAGAAAAAATTGGCCGCCGTATACTCAAAAGAGGAATACGCGCAATTTACCAAGGGCTTAAGCGACGTTGATCTCCTGGATTTAGCCGGCAAAATGGGAGACGGATTGCATATGGCCACCCCGGTTTTTGATGGCGCTCAAGAAGGGGAGATTAGTCAACTGCTGGTGGAATCCGGGATGGACGAAGTCGGCCAGGTGGACCTTTACGATGGATTAAGTGGCGAGAAATTCGACAACAAGGTCACCGTAGGGATCATGTATATGCTCAAACTGCACCATTTGGTCGATGACAAGATCCACGCCCGTTCAACCGGCCCCTATTCCCTGGTCACCCAGCAACCCTTAGGCGGCAAAGCCCAGTTTGGCGGCCAAAGACTGGGGGAAATGGAGGTCTGGGCGATGGAGGCTTATGGTGCGGCTTATATCCTGCAGGAATTTCTCACCGTCAAATCCGACGATGTCGGCGGTCGCACCCGAATGTACGAGCGGATTGTCAAGGGCAATAATTTTCTGGAGGCGGGACTGCCCGAATCCTTCAGTGTGTTGGTCAAGGAGTTGCAGGGCCTTTGTCTGGACGTGGAGCTGCTTGACGCTGAGTCCAATCAGAACAAGGAAAAATCGTAGTGAAAGTTCACCAGCGCCCTATCTTCGCCCATTTTGGTCTTCTCACATAGCAAACTCAAACTATGCTTGAAGTCCCCAATAAACGAAGCTGAGGCAGTGGTGAACTTTTACCGTTCTGAATTTCGCTAAATGAATAGCCCTGGTGAACTTTTATTCACCATTTATAGAGAAAGGTGTTGCTGTGGAAGAACTTTTCAGCTTTTTCGCCAAACCCAAGTCTCCGACTAAATTTGAAGCTGTGCGTGTCGCCATTGCCTCTCCGGAGAAAATCAAGGCCTGGTCGCATGGCGAAATTAAAAAGCCGGAAACCATTAACTATCGAACCTTTAAGCCGGAGCGTGAAGGTCTTTTTTGTGCCAAAATTTTCGGCCCGGTCAAAGACTACGAGTGTAATTGCGGCAAGTACAAGCGGATGAAACATCGTGGGGTGGTCTGCGAAAAATGTGGGGTCGAGGTCATTCAATCCAAGGTTCGGCGGGAACGTCTGGGCCATATTCAGTTGGCTGCTCCGGTGGCTCATATCTGGTTTCTTAAAAGTTTGCCCAGCAAGATTGGCAACCTGCTTGATATGACCCTTAAAGAATTGGAAAAAGTTCTTTACTTTGACTCCTACGTGGTTTCTCGATCCAGTGAGGAGTCCATCCCTCAGGGTAGCTTGCTCAGCGAGGAAGAGTATCGCCAGGCCCGCGAAACTTTCCCCGGCAAGTTTGAGGTCGGCATCGGGGCTACGGCCATTCGGGAAATGCTGGCTGCCCTCGATCTTGTTGCTCTTTCCCAGCAGTTGCGCCGGGAAATGCGGGAAACCGGCTCTGAGGCCAAGCGTAAGAAGTATGCCAAACGCCTTAATGTGATTGAGGCCTTTGTGGAATCCGGTAATCGTCCGGAATGGATGATTCTTGAGGTTATTCCAGTACTTCCTCCCGATCTTCGACCTTTAGTGCCGTTAGAAGGCGGTCGCTTTGCCACCTCAGATCTCAACGACCTCTATCGTCGGGTAATCAATCGTAACAATCGTTTAAAAAGGCTGTTGGAGCTTGATGCCCCGGAGATCATCACTCGTAACGAAAAACGGATGCTGCAGGAAGCGGTGGATGTCCTTTTTGATAACGGTCGCCGGGGTAAGGTAATCACCGGACCCAACAAACGGCCCCTGAAATCGCTTTCCGATATGCTCAAGGGCAAGCAGGGGCGTTTCCGCCAGAACCTGCTGGGCAAGCGGGTTGATTATTCCGGTCGCAGCGTCATTGTGGTTGGACCCAATTTACGCTTGCACCAGTGTGGTATACCCAAAAAAATGGCCTTGGAACTGTTTAAGCCCTTTATCTACAACCGTCTCGAGGCTAAAGGTCTGGTAGTCACTATCAAAAGCGCCCGAAAGATGGTGGAGAAGGGGACCAAAGAGGTCTGGGACGTCCTTGACGAGATTGTCAATGAATATCCGGTGATCCTTAACCGGGCGCCCACTCTTCATCGCCTTGGCATGCAAGCCTTTGAGCCGATTCTAGTAGAGGGCAAAGCCATTCAGCTACATCCTTTGGTCTGTGCTGCGTTCAACGCCGATTTTGATGGCGATCAGATGGCGGTTCATGTGCCGCTAACTGTGGAAGCCCAAATGGAAGCCCGGGTTTTGATGATGTCCACCAACAACATTCTCTCCCCGGCTAATGGTGAACCGATCATTATCCCATCTCAAGACATCGTGCTTGGTCTTTACTACATGACCCGGGAGCGTTTCTTGGTCAAAGGTGAAGATAAGTGTTTCAGTTCGCCGCTGGAAGCTCGTCTGGCCTACGATTTTGGTGAGGCCCATCTCCAGGCCCGAATCAAGGTGCGCATTAACGGTGAACTGGTGGCCACCACCCCCGGTCGGGTGCTGGTGGGCGAACTGTTGCCCCCCGGTCTGCCTTTTTCTTTGGTCAACCAGGTGTTGGGCAAAAAGCAACTGGCCAAGCTTATCGACTACGTCTATCGCCATGCCGGGACCAAGGCTACGGTCATTTTAGCCGATCGTCTGAAGGACATGGGTTATGAGCATTCCACTCGGGCGGCGATTTCCATTTGTCTCAACGATATGAAGATCCCGGTGAGCAAGGACGAAGTTCTGGAAAAGTCCGAAGCCCAAGTTCTCGATGTTGATCAGCAGTACCGGGATGGCTTGATCACCCCCGGGGAAAAATACAACAAGGTCGTTGATATTTGGTCTAGGGCCACCGAACAGGTGGCCAATGACATGATGAATGAAATGAAGGTTGACTACCTGCGGAATCGTGCGAATAAGCTGGTTGAGCAGCCCAGCTTTAACTCGATTTTCATCATGGCCGATTCCGGAGCCCGGGGCAGCCGCGATCAGATCAAGCAGTTGGCCGGAATGCGTGGCTTGATGGCTAAACCTTCGGGGGCAATAATTGAAACTCCGATTAAGGCCAACTTTCGCGAGGGCCTGTCGGTGCTGGAATACTTTACGTCAACCCATGGGGCTCGTAAGGGACTGGCCGACACCGCCCTTAAAACCGCCAATTCCGGTTATCTCACGCGCCGCCTGGTGGATGTGGCCCAAGATGCGACGATTACCGAACGTGATTGCGAAGCCCTGGACGGGATTGTCATCGAAGCCCTGGTCGAAGGCGGTGAGGTGATCCAACCGGTGGGTGAACGGATTTTAGGTCGGGTGGCCTTGGACGATATCGTTGATCCGTACAGCGGCGAGGTCTTGGTGGAAGCCAATGCGGAAATCACCGAGGACAAGGTGGTCATTGTTGACGAGGCCGGTATAGATCGAGTTCAAATTCGTTCGGTGCTGACCTGTAAGTCCCGGCATGGGGTTTGTAGTCTTTGCTATGGTCGTGATCTTGGCCGAGGCCACATGGTTAATATCGGTGAGGCGGTGGGCATTATTGCCGCCCAGTCCATCGGCGAGCCGGGAACTCAGTTGACCATGCGAACTTTCCATATCGGCGGGACGGTCAGTCGGTCGGTCGAACAAGCCGAGGTTCGCAGTCGACATGGCGGAACCATCAAGTTTATCAACCTGCATACCGTTCGTAACTCCGCCGGTCATCAGGTGGTGATGACTCGTAATGGCGAGATTTCAATACTGGGAGTCAAGGAGCGGGAGCGAGAGCGTTATCGCATTAACTACGGAGCCCAGCTTTATATCGAAGAGGGGGACGAGGTTGAAGCCGACACTTTGATTGCCGACTGGGATCCTTACACTATCCCCATCGTTAATGAAATCGCCGGTAAGGTCAAGCTTGGAGATATCATTGAGGGAGTCACCATGCAGGATCGGGTGGATCCGGTCACCGGCAAGTCGAGCTCGGTTGTCGTTCAGTCTCGAGCCGGGCAATACAATCCCCGGATCAGCCTCAAGGACGAAAGCGGCAAGACCGCCAATTTGCCCAAAACCGGATCTCCAGCGCGTTACTCGCTGCCAGTGGGGGCGATTATCAGGGTGAAGGAAGGAGATCAGATTTTGCCCGGCGCGATCTTGGGCAGGATTCCCCGGGAAACCACCAAGACCAAGGATATCACCGGTGGTCTGCCGCGAGTAGCCGAACTTTTTGAGGTCCGCAAACCTAAAGAGTACGCGGTGATCAGCGAAATTGATGGTCAGGTCAGCTTTGGCAAGGATCTCAAGGGTAAAAAGCGGGTAGTGATTACCCCGGAAGTGGGCGAACCTAAGGAGTACCTGATTCCCAAAGGTAAACATGTACTCGTTCATGAAGGAGATTATGTGAAATCGGGTGAATCTTTGATGGATGGTTCTCCCGATCCCAACGATATCCTGCGAGTAATGGGAATCAAGGAGTTGGCCCGTTTTCTGGTCAACGAGGTCCAGGAAGTTTACCGACTTCAAGGGGTTAAAATTAACGACAAGCACATCGAGGTTATAGTCCGCCAGATGTTGCGCCGAGCTCATATCACCAACGTTGGGGATTCCACTTTCATCCTGGGGGAACATGTAGAGTGGTGGCGTTTTAACGAGGAAAACGAAAAGCTGTTGAGCGAAGGATCCCATCCGGCCACAGCCGAACCGATACTGCTTGGAGTGACCAAGGCCTCGCTTTCTACCGACAGCTTTATTTCGGCGGCCTCGTTCCAGGAAACCACCAAGGTCTTGACTAATGCTGCCATGGCCGGCAAAACCGATCGGTTGAGCGGCCTGAAGGAGAACGTCATTATGGGTCGACTCATTCCGGCCGGCACTGGAGTAGCGCGCTACGTCATTGAAGGGTGATCCCTGAGATTGACTTGACATTGTTCCGATATCAGGGTACAAGAGCCGTTCTCACCGCTCTTCGGTCGGCGGAAGCGATGATAAATAAAAGTAAACAAAGCGCCAGGATAAATAAGTAAATCAGGAGTTGTTTGTAATGCCAACTATTAACCAGCTGATTCGTCATGGTCGGAGGAAAAAGGCTACCAAAACCAACACCCCAGCCTTAAAAAGTTGCCCTCAAAAACGGGGTGTGTGTGTTCGAGTGTATACCACCACTCCCAAAAAACCCAACTCGGCCTTACGTAAAGTTGCCAGAGTGCGGTTGACTAATGGGATGGAGGTCACATCCTACATTCCGGGGGTCGGTCACAATCTGCAGGAGCACTCCGTGGTCTTGATTCGTGGTGGCCGAGTTAAGGACCTGCCCGGGGTGCGTTATCATATCGTGCGTGGCACCCTGGACACTTTAGGGGTTGCCAACCGCAAACAGGGCCGTTCCAAGTATGGGGCCAAACGCCCCAAATAAGCTTATAAACTGTTAGTAGTAGTTGACTCACGTTTTTCCCCAGGAGAAAAAAGAATGCCGAGACGCAGAATAGCACCCCGCAGGCCTGTTGACGCGGATCCGCGATTTAATAGCGTGGTGGTTTCCAAGTTCGTCAGCCGAATCATGTATGACGGTAAGAAAAGTATCGCTCGCACCATTTTTTATGACGCGATGGATATGTTGGCCACCAAAGTTAAGGATGTCAGCCCCATCGAGGTTTTTGAAGGCGCCTTAGATAAAGTGCGGCCTCGGGTTGAGGTTAAATCCCGCCGCGTTGGCGGGGCTACCTACCATGTGCCGATTGAGGTCCGCACCGAACGGCGCAACGCCCTGGCATTTCGCTGGCTGATTTCCTATGCTCGTCAGCGTCCCGGAAAGACCATGGCGGAAAAGCTGGCGGCCGAACTATCCGACGCTTTTCAAAATCGTGGAGCGGCGGTGAAAAAGAAAGAAGATACCCATCGGATGGCTGATGCTAACAAGGCCTTCGCTCATTATCGCTGGTAGTCCCCGACAACCAATTGACCCCTGACTCCTGACCCCTGATTACTTAGTTGACAAAGAGAGGCGGGTGAGTTAGATAGTTCCCTCTTCAGGTGGCTTGACATTAGGTCTCTTTGGCAACCGGGGGAGAGAGGAGTTAAGGTGGTGGCGGGCGTAGACAACTTATCGCTGGTGAGAAATATAGGCATCATGGCTCATATTGATGCCGGCAAGACCACCACCAGCGAGCGGATTATTTATTACACCGGTCGATCCCACAAGATGGGCGAAGTCCATGACGGCAACGCTACCATGGACTGGATGGAGCAGGAGCAGGAACGTGGCATTACCATTACCTCCGCCGCCACAACCTGCAAGTGGCAGGGTCACCAGATAAATATTATTGATACTCCAGGCCACGTCGATTTTACGGTCGAGGTAGAGCGTTGCCTGCGAGTACTCGATGGAGCGATCGCGGTTTTTTGCGCGGTTGGCGGGGTTGAGTCTCAGTCGGAAACAGTTTGGCGTCAGGCCGACAAATATAAGGTTCCCCGCCTGGCTTTTGTCAACAAGATGGACCGTAACGGGGCTGATCTTGAACGCTGCCTGCGGATGATGGTTGAGCGGCTTGGTGTCGTGCCGCTCCTGATTCAACTGCCGGTGGGCAGTGAGGAGAATTTTCGGGGCATTGTTGATCTTATCCAGGAAGAGATGCTCCTTTTTGATGAATATTCGCAGGGGAACAAGGTTCTAAGAGAACCGATCCCTGCCAATCTCATTACAGCATCAGCGGCTGCCCGGATGGCCCTTATCGAGAAGTTGGCCGACTTCGATGATGGGGTCATGGAAAAATTCCTCAACGAGCAAACGTGTACGGCGGCGGAACTGTCTCGGGCGATTCGTGCGGCCACTTTGAGCCTGCGGGCTGTGCCGGTCTCATGTGGCAGCGCTCTCAGGAACAAGGGGGTGCAGCCTCTACTTGATGCCGTGATTAATTATTTGCCCTCGCCGCTAGATGTCCCTCCGGTGCATGGGGTTGATCAGGACGGACGCGATCAGCGACGTCAGGCTGGCGATCAGCAAAAGCTCAGCGCTTTGGCTTTTAAGATCACTTCAGATCCTTTTGTCGATAACCTGGCTTATGTCCGGGTGTACTCCGGGGTGCTGAGGGTCGGAGGTAAGGTTTATAATCCGCTCAAGCGCAAACAGGAAAAGATTGGGCGAATATTGCGGATGCACGCCAACAAGCGTGAAGAGATTCAAGAGTTGCATGCTGGTGATATCGGCGCCGTGGTTGGCCTGAAGTTCACTGCCACCGGGGATAGCCTTTGTGGGTTGGGGGATCATTTTGTCCTCGACACCATGGAATTCCCGGAGTCGGTGATCAGTGTTGCCATCGAGCCCAAGGGTAAGGCTGATGAGGAAAAGCTCGCCGGGGCTTTAGCCCGAATCAGTGTTGAGGATCCCTCTTTTCGAGTGCGGACCGATCCTGATACCGGTCAAATCATTATTGCCGGAATGGGGGAGTTGCACCTGGAGATCATCGCCGATCGCCTGCGACGTGAATTTAAGGTGGGGGTCAACGTCGGTCGCCCTCAGGTGGCGTATAAGGAAAGTATAGCCAACTTGGCCCGAGTCGAGACCAGATTCGAGCAGCCCACGGCCAGCGGCAAAGGGCAATATGCCCATATATCGCTGGAGTTTAACCCCCGACCCCGCGGGGCGGGTTTTGCCTTCCAAAGCCTACTTGATGAGGACAAGGTTCCGCCGCTGTTCATTGCCGCCGTTAGCAAGGCGGTGGAAAATGCTATGACTTCAGGGGTGCTTTTGGGGTTTCCGGTGATCGACCTTGAAGTTAAGCTGATTGATGGTTCCTACCATGAGGTGGAGTCAACCCCCCAGGCTTTCGGGATTGCGACCGGCATCGCCTGTCGCCAGGGGCTGCTGGAAGCCGACCCGCGATTGTTGGAGCCTTTAATGGCAGTTGAGATTACCGTGCCCGAAAGTTTCATCGGCGAGGTTATTGTCGATCTTAACGGCCGCCGGGCGGCCATTTCCGGCAATGACAGTTTGATTGGTGACCTGCGGGTTATACGGGCCCAGGTGCCGTTGGCTGAAATGTTTGGTTATTCCACCGATTTGCGGTCGGCAACCCAAGGTCGGGCCAATTATACCATGCATTTTCGTGGTCACGAGCTGGTGCCGGACCATCTTGCTCAGCAAATCATTAAGCGGGTTAAGGGACTTGGCTAGAAGACGCAGCAACCAGGGGTGGTCGCTATTTTATCAAGTAACGTCCAACATGAAAGGATGAACGTCGGACATTGATGAACGTCGGACATTGAGGAAAGATTAGTGGTTCCCAAAGCTCGGCAAGGCGTGATGTTCTTAAAAGTATCGACCAGCAATCAACAGTTTACAAGTCCAATCTCGAGAGGAGAAGACCATGGCGAAGGAAAAATTTGAGCGCATCAAGCCGCATGTTAACATCGGCACCATTGGCCATATTGACCACGGCAAGACGACTTTAACCGCAGCCATCACCCAAGTTTTGGCGACCAAAGGTTTGGCCTTGCCTCAGGACTTTGATCAGATCGACAAGACGCCGGAGGAGAAGGAGCGGGGGATTACCATTGCCACGGCCCATGTGGAATACGAATCAACCAAGCGTCATTACGCCCATGTCGATTGTCCGGGCCATGCCGATTATATCAAAAACATGATCACCGGGGCAGCCCAGATGGACGGGGCAATTTTGGTGGTGGGGGCTGATGACGGCCCGATGCCCCAGACCCGCGAGCATATTCTGCTCGCCCGTCAGGTGGGGGTGCCGAGCATTGTGGTATTTCTCAACAAGTGTGACATGGTTGATGATCCGGAGTTGATTGAGTTAGTGGAAATGGAGCTGCGCGAGTTGTTGAACAAGTATGATTTTCCCGGGGATGACACCCCGATTATTCACGGCAGCGCTCTTAAGGCCCTGGAGAGTCCGAATGACGAAGCGGCGGCCAAGCCGATCTGGGATTTAATGGAGGCCTGTGACAGTTTTGTGCCGGAGCCTGAGCGTGATATCGACCATCCTTTTTTGATGCCGGTTGAGGATGTATTTTCGATTTCCGGTCGGGGCACGGTCGCTACCGGTCGGATTGAGCGAGGGATAGTCAAAGTTGGCGATGAGATTGAAATTGTTGGTATTCGTCCGACCCAGAAGACGACGGTTACCGGGGTTGAGATGTTCCGCAAGATTTTGGATCAGGGCCAGGCCGGCGACAACGTAGGGATTCTGTTGCGCGGGACCAAGCGCGACGATATAGAGCGGGGTCAGGTTTTGGCCATAGGCGGCACCATCACTCCGCATACCAGGTTTCAGGCCGAGTGTTACATTTTGAGTAAGGACGAGGGTGGTCGTCACACCCCGTTTTTTAACGGTTACCGTCCCCAGTTTTATTTTCGGACCACTGATGTGACCGGGGTTGTGACCCTGCCCGATGGGGTGGAGATGGTAATGCCTGGGGACAATGTTACGGTTAATGCCGAGCTGATTACCCCGATTGCCATGGATGAAGGTCTGCGTTTTGCCATCCGTGAGGGTGGCCGGACCGTGGGCGCCGGGGTAATTAACAAGATTGTCGCTTAAGGGCGACTAGAAGGTAAAATCATGATTAACGCGCAGAAAATTCGCATTCGCCTCAAGGGATACGATCATAAGTTGATTGATCAGTCCACCAGTGAAATTGTTGAAACTGCCAAGCGTACCGGGGCTACGGTGGCCGGTCCCATTCCCTTGCCGACCTCGCTTAATAAGTACTGCGTTTTGCGGGGACCACATGTGGACAAAAAATCGCGGGAACACTTCGAAATGCGAACTCATCGACGTCTGCTGGATATTCTTGAGCCGACCCAGCAGACCATTGATGCCTTGATGAAGCTGGAACTTTCCGCTGGGGTTGATGTTGAAATAAAGCTCTAAACCAACGGCTTAGGCAAGTAATAACAGGTGCAATAATGGCTAAAATGATGGGTTTGCTTGGCAAGAAGATGGGGATGACCCGAATGTATTCGGCAACCGGGGTTGCCGTTGCGGTAACGGTGATTGAGGCCGGGCCTTGCGTGGTGCTGCAGAAGAAAACTAAGGCGAAAGAAGGTTACAACGCCATTCAGGTAGGGTTTGGCCGCAAAAAGGAGACCCGGATGAACCGGGCCGAGATCGGTCATGTTAAGGCCGCTGGCCAAGGCGGTTTCTATCACATTCAGGAGTTTCGGGTGACTGATCCTGAGAGCTACCAACTTGGTCAGAAAGTTGGACTTGCTGATCTACTGAGTGTTGGCGACCTGGTTGATGTCCGAGCTCGCAGCAAGGGCCGCGGTTTTCAGGGAGTTGTTAAGCGCCATGGTTTTAGGGGTGGTAGGGCTACCCACGGTTCGATGTTTCATCGGGCTCCGGGCTCTATCGGCTGTAGTGCGTGGCCGAGTCGGGTGGTCAAGGGCAAAAAAATGCCGGGTCATATGGGCAATCAGACGACCAGCAAAAAAAACTGCATGGTTATTGATGTTCGGCCCGAGCAGAACGTGTTGGTCTTAAAAGGTGGGATCCCTGGGGCTAAACAGGAACTGATTCAAATCTATAAAAAGTCATGAGTTGACTGCGGCACCTATGGTCTGCGTAAAACAGAGCAGAGGCGCCACCATCCAGGCAGTCTTGATCACTGATGGGGGATATAGGTAATGGCGGTAACGGAAGTATATAACATTAAAAAGGAAAAGGTGGGAGACCTCGAACTTGATGAGGCTCTTTTTGGGGTCGAAGTCAACCCTCACCTCTTGCATGATATTGTGCGGATGCAACGAGCCAATCGGCGTGCCGGCACCGCCTGCACCAAGACTCGGGCAGAAGTTGAGGGTAGCAACAAGAAGCCCTGGAAACAAAAGGGGACTGGTCGGGCGCGAGCCGGCAGTCGAAAATCGCCTCTGTGGCGCGGTGGTGGTACCGTTTTTGGTCCACGTCCTCGCAGTTATGCCTTCAATATGCCGCGTAAAGTCAAAAAATTAGGCTTGAAGATGGCCTTGAGTTCACGTTTTGGCGATGAGCTTTTGCTGGTGCTGGATGATTTTCGTTTGGATGAAAGCAAGACCAAAAATTTTATCAAGATTATGGACAGTTTTAGCATCAGTAATGCTCTGATTGTCGTCCCCGCGTCCATTAACAGCCTGGAGCGCTCGTCGCGCAACGTGCCGGGGTTTAAGGTTATACCCACGGAAGGCCTCAATGTTTACGATATTTTGTTGCATAAGCATATAGTCTTGCTGGAACCGTGCATTGAGCAATTGCGAGAGAGGTTGCTGTCATGAAGAATATTTACGAAGTATTAAAGCGGCCACGCTTGACGGAAAAAAGCTTAGCTCTGCAGGAAGTCCATAATCAGGTGGTGTTGCAGGTTGATCGACGAGCCAATAAGAACGAGATTAAACAAGCGGTTGAGGCTTTTTTCAGCGTGCAGGTGGAGAAGGTTCGGACCACCAATATGCCGGGGCGCAAACGACGCTTGGGCCGTCATCAAGGTCGCACATCAGATTATAAGAAGGCTTTTGTCACCCTGGGCGCCGAAAGCAAGCTGGATTTTCTTGCGGAACTTTAGGCCAGGGCTTTTAATCGAGCGTCGGAGCGGCACGTTAAGATTTGTATCGCGGCGTGAAAAAGGTCGGAAAAACCAAGGTTGGAGTTACAGATGGCACTAAAAACATATAAACCAACGTCACCGGGACGTCGCAATCTGGTAAGCGCAATCAACCCGGATCTTTCTAAGGAAAGGCCGGTCAAGGGGTTAGTGCGGACCCTTAACAAAAAAGGGGGTCGAAACAACTATGGCCGCATAACCGTCCGCCACCAAGGGGGAGGGCATAAGCGCAAGTTTCGGTTGATCGACTTCAAGCGAAACAAAGTGGATATCCCGGCCAAGGTCGCCGGGATCGAATATGATCCCAACCGGACTGCCAATATTGCGCTGCTTCACTACGTGGATGGCGAGAAATGTTATATCCTCGCCCCCAACGGAGTCAGGGCCGGCGATCTTATCGAAGCCGGCGAGCATGTCGATATTAAGCCCGGCAACTGCCTACCCATGGGTAATATGCCACTAGGCAGCGCTATTCATAACATCGAAATGAAAATTGGCAAGGGTGGTCAGTTGGTGCGCAGCGCTGGCGGATCGGCCCAGTTGATGGCGAAAGAAGGGGACCATGTGCTGGTAAAATTACCCTCCGGTGAGGTTCGACGCTTCCATCGTCTCTGCCGAGCCAGCATTGGTCAAGTTGGTAACGTTGAGCATGAACGGCAAAAGCTGGGCAAGGCGGGTCGTAGCCGCTGGTTGGGTCGTCGGCCTACGGTTCGTGGCGTGGCCATGAACCCGGTAGATCACCCCATGGGTGGTGGCGAAGGCAAAAGCTCCGGCGGTCGTCATCCTTGTACTCCGTGGGGTATTCCCACCAAGGGCTACAAGACCAGGCGCAAAAAAAGCAGTGACCAAAATATAGTCAAGAAAAGATCGTAAGATAAGGAGGATCCGCAGTGGCACGCTCGATTAAAAAAGGACCGTTTATTGATGACCACCTTTGGCGGAAAGTGGTCAGGGCTAAGGAAGATGGGTCTCGCAAAATTATTCAGACCTGGTCGCGACGTTCGGATGTCATTCCGGAAATGATTGGCCTTACTTTTGCGGTACATAACGGTAAAAAGTTCATCCCGGTTTTTGTGACCGAGAATATGGTTGGTCATAAATTAGGTGAGTTTTCTCCGACCCGGACTTATTACGGTCATACTTCCAGCCGGAAGAAGTAATCACCGGAACGTAAGGGCGCACTCAGAAATAAATTTACATTTTGCGGGGTGTCAAGGCGCCCGCACGACCGGGCACGAGGAGGGCGAATGGCAGGGCTATTTAACCGACGAGTAACGCAGTCATGTGGGATGAATCGGCGCCTTAAAATGCGAAGTTATTTCTGAGTGCGCCCTGAAGATAGTTAAGGAGCTAAATAGTGATGGAAGCTAAAGCACTGGCCCGCAATATTCGTATTTCTCCCCAGAAGGCCAGATTGATTGCCGATCTGATTCGTGGCAGCAAGGTTGAAACCGCAATTAACACCCTGCGTTTTATGCCAAAAAAAGGGGCGAGGATTTTGCGCAAGATTATCGAGTCGGCGGTGGTTAATGCCAGCCAAAAAAAAGGCACTGACGTTGATGATCTCTATATCAAAACTATCTTTATTGATGGCGGTCCAACTCTGAAGCGGATCAGACCGATGCCCATGGGCCGGGCCGGCCGAATTCTCAAGCGTAGCAGTCATATCACTGTGGTTCTTGATGAACAATAGACGTAGACGTAAAAGTTAACCCTATAAGTGAGCGGAGGAAAATTTTGGGTCAGAAAGTCAATCCAATTGGTTTACGGCTAAATGTCGTCCGGACCTGGGATTCCATTTGGTACGCCGACCGGGATTATGCCAGGAATCTTCTGGAAGATCAGGAGATCAGAAAGTATCTGAAAAAACGCCTGAATCACGCTGGTATCTCTCGTGTCCAGATTGCTCGCACCGGCGAGAAAATTCGGATCAAGTTGCACACCGCCCGTCCCGGTATTGTTATTGGCAAGAAAGGGTCTGAAATTGATACACTGAAGACCGACCTTGAACGCCGCACTGGTCGGAGTTGCGCTCTGGATATTCAAGAAGTGCGTCGTCCCGAGGCCGATGCTCAACTGTTGGCCGAAAATGTCGCGCAACAGTTGGAGCGACGGGTAGCTTTTCGCCGAGCCATGAAAAAAGCTGTTAATATGGCCTTGAAATTTGGATCCAAGGGTGTTAAAATAGCTTGTTCAGGCCGACTTGGCGGGGCTGAAATGTCCCGGCGAGAGTGGTATCGCGAAGGGCGGGTTCCGCTGCATACCCTACGGGCCGATATTGATTATGGAGTGGCCGAGGCTAAGACCACCTACGGGGTGATCGGGGTCAAGGTTTGGATTTTTAAGGGCGAGGTTCTGAACAATGAGGAACAGCGTGGCCTTAAAGAGCAAGCTCGAGCCTGATTATTACCATAAAAGTTGCTTTGCAAGCTAACGGCTAACCGCTTTTTTTAAAGGAAATGACAATGCTTAGTCCGAAGAAAGTCAAGCACAGAAAAGTGTTCAAGGGTCGGATGACCGGAGTCTCTCACCGGGGATCATCCATTGCCTTTGGCGAGTTTGCCTTAAAGGCCGTGGGCTGTGGCCGGATGAGCGCCCGTCAGATTGAAGCTGCCCGTATTGCGATTAATCGCAAGGTTAAACGTGGCGGTACGATGTGGATTCGGGTTTTCCCCGATAAACCCTACACCAAAAAGCCGGCGGAAACTCGAATGGGTAAAGGCAAGGGCAGCCCCGAGGGCTGGGTTGCGGTGATCAGACCGGGTCGGATCCTTTATGAGTTGGCCGGAGTTGACGGGGAGCTGGCCCGGGAGGCTTTGCGTTTGGCGGCCAACAAACTGCCTTTTCCCACCAAGATAATTGATTTGGATTCGACGCTATGAAAAATAAAGATATCCGCGCTCTGAGCCGCGATGAACAGGCGACTAAAGTTCGTGAACTTTCCGAGGAACTCTGTCGGCTCAAGTTTAACCATGGGATTCGTCCTTTGGAAAACACGGCTAAGATCAGTCAGGCCCGCAAGGTCATAAGCCGGATAAAGACCATTATCCGTGAAACAAGCGGGACTTGAAGGCCTTTGGGCGTATCACTAGGGCACAATGCAGCTATAACATTGCAGCGGGACTAAATAAATGAGTGTAAAACAAGGAAACAAGAAGACCCTGGTTGGCTTGGTAGTGAGTAATAAGATGGACAAAGGGATTGTGATTCAGACCACCAGGTTGACCCCGCACAAGTTTTACGGTAAATATATTCGACGTAATACCAAGTACATGGCCGATGATCCAGGTAATAGTTGTAACATTGGTGACCGGGTACTCATCGAGGAATGTCGGCCTTTGAGTCGCCGAAAACGGTGGCGTTTGCGAGCCATTCTGGGAAAAGCAGTTTGATTAATTTTAAAAAAAACTGTTGGCCATTCGCAGTTAGCTTGAGATGTTTTCTTGTTTGATTTTTTCAAGGTAGCCTTAAGCTAGCGACTATGAAGATAATCGCTATAGGCTTCATTACTGAGATCGTAACGAACTGAGATCGTAACGAATCTCCTGTGAATATGTTTTTTCTCGAGTTTGTGATCAGGCACTAAATAGAACAATCCCCGGCGGCAGAGGGGATTGGTGTGAAGTGGCTATTATAGGTGAGTGTCACCAGATTGACCTAACCATGTCCCGTAACTGTTCAGGAGTGCTTCATATTTGGTTCATTTTGGACTTCGAAGCATGCTTGTGCTGTTTGAAAAGGCCAAAATGGGACAAGATGGGGTGTGCTCCTGAACAGTTACGATGTGAATTACTGCCGGTTACGCAGGTGAAATCATGATCCAAACGCAAACAGTTTTGAAGGTGGCCGATAATTCTGGCGCTAAAAAGGTGATGTGTATCCGAGTGCTGGGCGGAACCGGTCGGCGTTACGCCAGTGTTGGCGATGTAGTGGTAGTTTCGGTTAAGGAGGCGATTCCTAATGCCAAAGTGAAGAAAGGTGATGTACTCAAGGCGGTAGTGGTCAGAACCAGCAAGGAAATTCAGCGACCAGAGGATACGACGATTCGTTTTGACGATAATTCCGCAGTATTGCTGAGTAATACCGGTGATCCCCTTGGCACCCGAATATTTGGTCCGGTGGCCCGTGAGCTTCGGCCTCGGGGTTTTATGAAAATTGTCTCTTTGGCCCCTGAGGTTCTGTAGTTTTTGTAAGAATGTGCCATGCACTTTTTTTGTTGCAATCAAGTTCACTAGGATTATTGAGTTTAGCGAAATTCGGAGCCGTAAAAGTTTACCAATGCCTCAGCTTCGTTCGCTCGGAGTCTGCGCTTACCTGGGAATTTAAGTTATTTGAAAAGGCTCAGAGTGAGCGAGAATGAGGTGCCGGCGCACTTTATGCTGACTTTTAAGGATGATGACCATGATAGTTCAGAACACAAAAAAACACATTAAGGTTAATGACCGAGTGGAAATTATTACTGGTGGCGATAAGGGCCGGGTCGGCAAGGTGATTCGCGTCAATCGCCGAAGCGGTCGGGTAGTGGTGGAAAAGACCAATATGATCAAACGCCATACCAAACCCAGCGCGGCCAATCAGCAGGGTGGAATTATCGATAAAGAGGCGCCGGTGGCGATTTCCAACTTAATGTTGATTTGTCCCCGGTGCACCAAAACATCCAGAGTTAGGTATAAAATTCTTGATGATGGCAGCAAAGTGCGAACTTGTCGGAAGTGCGGTAAGTCTGTCGAACCCCAGGCTTGATCGTAAAAGATCACCAACACCCCGTCTTCGCCCATTTTGAACTTCTCGCATAGCAGACTATGCTTCGAAGTTCCAAATGAACGAAGCTGTGGCACTGGTGATTTTTTACGACTTTAAGTGAGCTAAGCTGTGGCGTTGGTAAACTTTTACGGCTTCGAATTTTTACTAGATTTAATAGTCCTGGTGAACTGGTCTATTACCTGAAAACTATCAACTAAATGTTGCTTGAAAAGTGCTCGAGTGCGTACTCCGGTTTTACACGAAACGGATATGCTATATTGTCGAGCATTGAGACCGGGTGCCACATAACAGTCGGGCAGTGAGGATAAATAAACACTGCGGATAAAGCTCTGGAGGCGTTTGAGCATGGTTGCCATAAAACAATTTTACCTCAATGAATGCATGCCGCAACTCATGAAGGAGTTCGGGTACCGCAATGTCATGGAGGCTCCTAAAATCGAAAAAATAACTCTCAACATGGGATTGGGTGAGGCGGTGCAAAACCCCAAGATCATTGAAAGTGCTAGCCGGGAGTTAACCCTGATCGGGGGCCAGAAGGCGGTTCGCACCAAGGCTAGAAAATCGATTGCGACCTTCAAGCTGCGGGAAGGGATGGCCATTGGTTGTCGGCTTACTTTGCGGGGAGATCGGATGTATGAGTTTTTCGCCAAGCTGGTTAAAATTGCCTTGCCGCGGATTCGGGATTTTCGGGGGGTTTCGCTTAAAGCTTTTGATGGTCGTGGTAATTACTCTTTAGGGATCAAGGAACACATTATTTTCCCCGAGATTGATTATGACAAAATTGATAAAATCAAAGGTTTGAACATTGCTATTACGACCACGGCCAAGAGTGACGATGAAGGCCGTTTTCTCTTGCGGGCAATGGGCATGCCCTTCAGAAAGTAGGTGGGAGGCTTGAGTTGGCTAAGAAATCGATGATCGCAAAGTGTAAGCGCAAAGCGAAGTTTCAGGTGCAGGAATATAATCGTTGTGGCCTTTGTGGCCGTCCTCGAGCCTATTACCGGAAGTTTGGAGTTTGTCGTATATGTCTGCGTTCCTTGGCGTCTAAGGGAGAAATTGCCGGGGTAACCAAATCAAGCTGGTAAGTTGATGGCGCCTCCGCCCACGATGGGTGATGGACTGGCGTCGGCTTATGGATGGCTTGGAAAATCAATAAGGTTACAGGAGTCTGAAGCAATGGCGATGAGTGATCCCCTGGCCGACATGCTGACCAGGATACGTAATGCCGGAATGGTGGGCCATGAAAATGTGCTGGTTCCTCTTTCCAAGATTAAAAAAAGTTTAGTCGAGCTCCTTGAGCATGAGGGATATGTCGGCGCTTATGAAATCGTTGAAAACCACAACCGGGCAATGTTGAAAATTAATCTTCGTTATGATGAGCACGGCGAGCGAGTTATTGCCGGCATTCAACGTAAAAGCAAGCCTGGTCGCCGAATTTATGTTAAACATGACCAAATTACCAAGGTCATGAGTGGGCTTGGGGTGGCTGTTATCTCCACATCCAAGGGGATCATGACCGACAAGCAAGCACGCCGTCAACAGGTCGGTGGTGAGTTGCTTTTTGAAGTCTGGTAAGTAAGGGCCGGTTATGAAACAAGTGTTACAACCTGCTTGTCTTTTTGTCCATTTCCCGCGTTGCGAAAACAGTTATATATCGGCGCTATGCGCCTGTTTTCACGCCTTGAAAAGGAACAAAAATCCGGCGCAAGGTAGCAATATTTATTTCGTAAACCGGCCCTAAGGCTGAATAATTCGCAATCCCTGTTTTGCAAGAAGGAGTGCCTATATGTCCCGAATTGGCAGACAACCCATTGATGTTCCCGACAAGGTCGAAATCGAAATCATGGGGAGTAAAGTTTTGGTGAGTGGCCCCAAGGGCAAGCTTGACCGGGAAATTCGTCCGGAAATATTCCTGGAGCGTAACAAGGATCAAATCATGGTCAAGGCCAAGGATGGAACTCAGCGCACCCGCGCCTTCACCGGTTTGACCCGAACCCTGATCAACAATATGGTGATCGGAGTTGAAAAGGGGTTTAAGAAAAAATTGTTGGTCGAAGGGGTTGGTTACCGAGTTGAGGCTAAGGGCAATATCTTGAATCTCAGTGTTGGTTATTCCGATGTGGTTGCTTTTCCCTTGCCGGACGGAGTTAGTGTTGGCGTCGAAAAAAACGCTGTGACTTTGGAGTCGATTGATAAAGAGTTACTTGGCCAGACTGCGGCCCGGGTTCGGGCGGTGCGTAAACCTGAACCCTATAAGGGCAAAGGTATCCGCTATGAAAGTGAACATATTGTCAGAAAAGCCGGCAAGACCAAAGCGAAGTAAGTTTGAGGTTTCGATGACTCGGTTTTAAGCCGATAAAAACTAAGTGCTAACCTCTTCTGAAAACTAGCAGCGTGATCTGTTGTAAACACGTTTTTTCGAGTTTTCGCTCTAGACCCTTCCAGACCCTAACTAGGTGATTAACAGGCTTGACAGGTAAAGACTATGGCAAAGAGCAACAGCCGGGCCAACGCCCGTAATCAATGTAGCAAGCGGATCAAGCGAATCAGACGAATCAGGAAAAAAATTGCTGGCACCGTTCAGCGTCCTCGTCTTCGGGTTTTTAGGAGTGCTCGCCATATTTACGGTCAAATCATTAATGATGTGACCGGGCACACCATTGTGGCTCTGTCCACTAACAGCAAGAATTTCAGTGCCGGAGATGCTCAAGGCAAGACCGCTCTGGCCAAGCAAGTTGGTGTGTGCTTAGCAGAGTTGGCTAAGACCAAAGGGGTAGAGCAGGTGGTCTTTGATCGCGGTGGTTATGCTTATCATGGCCGGGTAAAGGCTTTGTCCGATGGCGCTCGTGCAGGTGGTTTGAATTTTTAATAAATAATGCTTGGGGGTGTACATTGGCGGAATACAGAGGCAGCAAAACCGACGATCAATTTATTGAGAAAATCGTCTTTATCAATCGAACAGCCAAAGTTGTTAAGGGTGGACGACGATTCAACTTCAGTGCTATTGTGGTGGTTGGTGATGGTAAGGGTCGAGTTGGTTATGGTCTGGGCAAGGCCAACCAAGTGCCTGAAGCGATTCGCAAGGGAGTGGAGCGGGCCCGCAAAGATATGAAACCGATGGCGATCAGTGAAGTAAGCATTCCCCATGTAATTATGGGTAAATTTGGAGCCGGTCAGGTTCTACTCAAGCCCGCGGCGGCGGGTACCGGGGTAATTGCCGGTGGTCCGGTCCGGGCGGTGCTGGAAGCCGTTGGAGTTAGCAATGTTTTGACCAAGTGTATCGGTTCTCATAACCCGCACAATATGGTCAAGGCTACCCTGGATGGGTTGCGTCGTCTGCGAAGCCCGCAGCGGATTGCCGGGATTCGCGGCCGCACTGTGGAAGAAATCACCGCTTAACTCCCGGTCTGCGAGGAACAAAATGGCTACTAATGATCTTAAGCTGATTTTGCGCAAAAGCGCGATTGGCAGCACCGTGAAAATACGACAAACTCTCATTGGACTGGGTTTGACCAGAACCCACAAGACTATTGTCCGCAAAGATACCCCTGAGATTAGGGGAATGATTGCCAAGGTCCGTCACCTGGTGGACGTGGAGGAAATTTTATGCTGACTCTGAGTAATCTTGCCCCGCATCCCGGCTCCCGTAAGTCTAGGAAAAGAATCGGTCGGGGTCCGGGGTCTGGTTCCGGTAAAACGGCTGGACGCGGCCATAAGGGCTATAAGGCTCGTTCCGGCAGTGGGATCAAACCGGGCTTTGAGGGCGGGCAGATGCCTCTGCAACGGCGAATCCCCAAACGTGGCTTTTATAATCCCTTCCGCAAGCAGTACGCAGTGCTTAATGTCGAGGATCTCAATCGCTTCGAGGCTGGAGTGCTGGTTGATCGGGCCGTGCTGGAGACCGCAGGTTTGGTTGCGACTAAAGATCAGTTGATTAAGGTCTTGGGGCGTGGCGAGATCTCCGTATCTTTGCGGGTTGTGGTGGATCGGGTCAGCGATTCCGCCCGGCGCAAGATTGAAGGGGTCGGCGGTTCCGTCGGTCCTGTAGGCTGAGGATAAACTTAATGCAAGCAGGCGTTCGCAATGCCGCCGGTATTCCTGAGCTCCGTCGGCGTATTTTTTTCACCCTGGCGATGCTGGCGGTATATCGCGCTGGGGTCCAGGTTCCGACTCCCGGGGTGAACCGCGAGGCATTAGGGCTTTTTTTTGACGAACTAGGCGGCATGTTTGATATGTTCAACCTGTTCGCCGGCGGCGCCCTGGAGGGCTTTTCTATTTTTGCTTTGGGCATCATGCCCTATATCAGCGCTACTATTATCTTTCAGTTGCTCACGGTGGTGGTGCCATATCTTGATGCCTTGAAGAAGGAAGGGGAAGCGGGTCGCCAGAAAATCACCCAGTACACTCGCTACTCCACGATTGGGCTGGCTTTAGTGCAAGGGATGTTTATCAGCGTCGGCCTTGAGGGGATGAGCGCTCCGGGTGGGGTTCCTCTAGTCATTGATCCGGGCTGGGGTTTTCGGCTAATGACCATGCTGACCCTTACCTGTGGCACTGCTTTCATCATGTGGCTTGGCGAACAGATAACCGAGCGGGGTATTGGCAACGGCATCTCCTTGATTATTTTTGCTGGTATTGTTGCCAGTATGCCGTCGGCCTTGGCCAGTACCTTTCGAATGGTCGGCACCGGTGAGTTAGCTTTGATTGCTATACCATTGTTGCTGGTTATGGTTTTGGGAGTCACCGGGTTTATTGTTTTTGTTGAGACCTCTCAGCGACGTATTCCGGTGCAATACGCTAAACGGATGGTTGGCCGCCAGATGTATGGCGGGCAGCAGTCCCACTTGCCCCTTAAAATCAATATGGCTGGCGTTATTCCGGCGATTTTTGCTTCATCAATCATGATGTTTCCTGAAACCATCGGCAATTTTGTTCAAGTTGATTGGATCCAGCGAGCCAGCGCCGCCATGGCCTGGGGCAGTCTGCCTCACACCATTATTTTTGTCATATTTCTGGTATTCTTTTGTTTCTTTTACGTGGCGATAACTTTTAATCCGACCGATGTGTCGGACAATCTCAAGCGTAATGGCGGGTTTATTCCCGGTGTTCGACCGGGGAAGAAAACCGCTGATTTTCTCGATAGGGTAGCCACCCGTTTGACGGTGGTGGGAGCGCTTTATATTAGTGCGATTTGTGTGCTGCCCACGGTGCTTATTTCCGAATTCAACGTCCCTTTTTATTTTGGGGGTACAGCCTTGTTGATTGTGGTGGTGGTGGCGATTGATACCATTGGCCAGATTGAATCCCATACCATGATGCGAAACTATGACGGCTTCTTGAAATCAGGGCGTTTCAAGGGTCGAAGGTAACAGCATGATGGTATGAGTGAGGCGGTTCATCTTAAATCGGTGATTGAAATTGAGATAATGCGGGAAGCTAATCGAATCGTGGCCGAGACGCTTGCCATGCTCAGTGCCCGGATTGAACCGGGGGTTAGTACAGCTCAGCTAGATGAATGGGCTGAGGAGTACGTGTTGGCCCGCGGCGGTATTCCGGCTTTCAAGGGCTATCGCGGGTTTTCCGGCAGCCTTTGTGCTTCCATCAACGAACAGGTGGTTCACGGGATTCCTTCTCGCAGGGTTTTGCTTCGTGCCGGTGATATTGTCGGTATCGACCTTGGCGTTAAATGGCGGGGTTATTATGGTGATGCCGCCATTACTGTGCCGGTAGGACAGGTTTCCCTTAAAGCAAAAGAGCTGTTGCGAGTGACTCAGGAATCGCTTAGGCTGGCTGTCGCCCAGGCTCGAGTCGGTAACCGGGTTAACGATATTTCCCGAGCGATTCAGGAACATGTTGAAGGCCGGGGTTTTTCGGTGGTTCGTAAATTTGTTGGTCATGGCATCGGCTCCCAGTTGCACGAACCCCCCGAGGTTCCAAATTATGTGCGTAGCAGCGGTTCGCCGCGCTTGTTGGCGGGTATGGTGCTGGCCATCGAACCGATGGTCAATGCCGGGACCGCTGAAGTTGAGGTTTTGCGAGATGGCTGGACGGTGGTGACCAAGGATGGCAAACATTCTGCCCATTTTGAACACTCCGTAGCCGTTACTGAAGATGGACCTTTGATCCTCAGCGACTTCGATTGATGACAAATAATAAAAAAATAAGCGGCGAAAATTTTCTTTTAAGGGTATAATTGCAGGTTTTATAGCTACCGCTGAAGCTTATTGAGTGAGTTGGATTAGGAACTTATAAGGATATGACCAAGGAAGAACCAATCACGGTTGAGGGTACCATCGTCGAACCGTTGCCCAATGCAATGTTTCGCGTTGAGCTAGACAACGGTCACCGAGTGCTGGCCCATATTTCCGGTAAAATGCGGATGCATTTCATTAAGATATTGCCTGGTGATCGGGTCACGGTGGAACTTTCTCCCTATGACCTGACCCGGGGACGGGTGACTTTTCGCGCCAAAAGTAAGCGTTAGGTCTTATGCTGATAATGAGGTATTGTAGATGAAAGTACAGGCTTCCGTTAAAAAGATTTGCAGTGATTGCCGAGTCTTTAAACGCAAAGGCGTGGTGCGGGTTTCTTGCAAGAACAAGAAACACAAACAGCGTCAGGGATAATTTTTTTTGTCAATGGAGGTAACCCTTGGCCCGTTTAGCTGGTGTTGATATTCCAAAAAATAAGCACATGGAGGTGGCGCTGACCTATATCTACGGGATCGGCCGACCTTCTGCCCGTAAGATCCTGGATAAAGTTAAGCTCCCCTACGATCGTAGCAGTGATGATTTGACTGATGTCGAGGTGGCTGATATTCGTAAGGTCATTGAAGATGAATATGCGGTTGAAGGTGACCGACGCCGCGAAATGGGAATGAACATTAAACGGTTGATGGATATTGGCTGCTATCGGGGGTTGCGTCATCGTAAGGGCTTGCCATGCCGCGGTCAGCGCACCCATACTAACGCCCGCACCCGAAAGGGTCCGCGGCGGGCGGCGATTAAATCAAAGAAATAACGTAACTACTCAGGAGCGCCCATCTTGTCCCGTTTTGGCCTTGTCAAATAGCACAAGCACGCTTCGAAGTCCCAAATGAACCAATATGGGGCACGCTTGTTACGGTATATGGTTAGGCCAAGTTGGTGGCCCCACCTAATATAATCACGAAATAACATATAAATAACCAGGAATCCGACCTAGGAGAAGCCATGGATAAGGCTAAGATTGTGCGTCCTCGCAAGAAAGATAAAAAAAATATCCCGGAGGGGATTTGCTTTATCAAATCAACGTTTAACAATACCATTATTACCTTTGTTGATCCCCTAGGTAATGTCATGGCCTGGTGCAGTTCCGGTTGTCTGGGTTTTAAGGGGTCGCGTAAAAGTACCCCATTTGCGGCTCAGAATGCCGTAGAGACGGCGGTCAAAAAAGCCAAGGACCAAGGCTTGCGTAAAGTTGAAGTCCGGGTCAAGGGTCCGGGGCCGGGTCGGGAATCGGCGGTTCGGGCGCTCCAAGCGGCCGGGATTGAAGTCAGCTTTATTCGCGACATAACTCCGCTGCCCCATAATGGCTGCAAGCCTCCCAAGCGGCGGCGGGTGTGAAATACAACCATGTTCAAGTACTTTAGTAAACAAGGAGACTTCTAGTGGCCAGATATACAGGTGCGGTTTGCCGTCAGTGTAGGCGTGAAAAGCTCAAACTCTTTTTAAAGGGGGACCGCTGTTACTCTGATAAATGTTCTTTTGAGCGACGCTCTTTCGCCCCTGGCCAGCATGGTCAAGCCAGACTGCGCAAAGTGTCCGATTATGCCTTGCAGTTGCGGGAAAAACAGAAAGTAAAACGGATTTACGGGATGCTTGAGGGTCAGTTTCATCGCTACTTTATAGAGGCCGAACGGCGGCGTGGCGTGACCGGTGAAAATTTGTTGCAGTTGCTTGAGCTACGTCTGGATAATGCTGTTTATCGTTTGGGTTTTGCCAGTTCCCGGAGTCAGGCCCGCCATTTGGTGCGGCACAATCATTTTCTGCTCAACGGTCATAGGGCCAATATTCCTTCCATGCAGGTCAACGTAGGTGACGTGGTTACTTTAAGGGAGAAATCTCATAAGGTTGAGGTAATCAAGGAAAGCCTCAGCGCCATGGCTCGCCGGGGCGTGCCTACCTGGCTGAATCTGAACCAGGATAATTTTACTGGTACAGTCAAGAATGCCCCGAATCGCGAGGAGCTGACCATGCCGATTCAGGAACAGTTAATTGTCGAGCTTTATTCTAAATAGCTCCTGAAAGGAAAACGCTAAGCTTAGGTTTGATAGGAGGCCACCTTGAAAAATTAGCTATTTTGTTCGAGTTTACGGCACGTAAAAAAAATTACCGCAGGCATATGGTTGATATTCCGAGGATAATTTTTTGAGCATAACGCAGAAATCGGGCGAAAGAGCAATTTTTCAAGGTGGCCATAAGTCATTGATGTAGCGGTTTCGGGTTGGCGACTACTCTAGTGGGGCACCTTGTTTGAGCGGGTTGACCCTCCAAACTCAGCCTAAGGAAAATCAGGACAAAATGACGAAAGAGACTGATGTGTTTTATCGTAACTGGCATAACTTGATTGTTCCTGAGCGTCTGGAAGTCGATCAGGACACCCATACCGCGAGCTTCGGCAAATTCAGTTGTCAGCCTTTTGAGCGTGGTTTTGCCACCACCATTGGCAACTCTCTGCGGCGGATTTTGCTCTCCTCCATTCAGGGGGCGGCCATTACCTCGGTTAAGATTGAAGGGGTACTCCACGAGCTTTCCACGATTCCCGGGATTAAAGAGGACGCCACCGAGATCATTCTCAATCTTAAGGAGGTTCGTCTCAGGTTGTACTCGCCTAAATCAAAAACGGTGAGAATTGAGAAAAAAAAGAAAGGAGTTGTTACCGCCGCCGCCATCGTTGGTGATGCTCAAGTGGAGGTGATGAACCCCGAGCAGCACATCTGTACGATTACCGGCGATGGCTCTTTTAATGCCGAGCTGGAGGTCTGTTGGGGTAAAGGTTATGTCCCTGCTGAGAGGAACAAGAAAGAGGAGCAGGCCATCGGGGTTATTTCTGTCGATTCCATTTTTACACCGATTCGTAATGTTAAGATCCTGACCAGTCAAGCCCGGGTTGGACAACAAACCGATTTTGATAAGCTGACCATAGAGATTAGCACCGATGGTAGTATCCGCCCGGAAGATGCTTTGGCCTATGCCGCCAAAATTCTTAAGGAGCAGATGCAGGTCTTTATCAATTTCGACGAAGATGTGGTGATCCCTCGGCCTCGAGCATTAGAAACCGGCGAGAAACCCCAGCTTAACGAAAGTCTCTTCCGCAGTATCGAAGATCTGGAACTTTCGGTGCGTTCAGCCAACTGTTTACGCAACGCCGAGATTTGCCACATTGGCGAATTGGTCCAAAAAACCGAAGCGGAGATGCTTAAGACCAAGAACTTTGGTCGAAAATCATTGAATGAAATTAAACAGTTACTTGCTGAAATGGATCTTTCCCTGGGGATGAAGCTCGACAACTGGGCCCCCCCGGCCGATGAACCGCAAAGTAAGGAATAGTTTGTCAACCGGAAAGTGCTAGCTGCGAGGGTATATGTATGCGACATAATAATAGCGGTAACCGTCTATCACGTACTACTTCCCACCGTCAGGCGATGATCCGTAACATGGTGACCTCACTGTTGCAACATGAACGGATTGTCACCACCACCGCCAAAGCCAAGGAAGTTCGCAAGGTGGCTGATAAAATGATTACTTTAGCCAAGCGCGGCGATCTCCATGCCCGCCGTCAGGCCTTGGCCGTGGTGCGGGACAAACAGGTGGTTGCCAAACTCTTTGCTGCCCTGCGGGGTGAATACCTGGAACGTCAAGGTGGCTACACCAGAATTATTCGAACCGGTAACCGTCTGGGGGATGCCGCTTCCATGGCGATTCTCGAATTAGTTAATTATCGGGAACCGGATAGTGAGGGTGATGTGGCAGGCACGGGAACTAATCGCGCAGACGTGAAGACCGATCGCGTTGAGTAAGGCATCATCGTTGATTCCGCTTTCTTATGGGTTTGTGCAAAAATAAGGATCACAACCTTAGGACGCACTCAGAAATAACTTTACATTTTGCGGCGCCGATTCATCCCCCATGACGGCCTTGCTCGTCGGTTAAATAGCCCTACCACTTGATCTCCTCGTGCCTGGTTATGCGGGCGCCTGCGGCCTCTCAAAATGTAAAGGCCACCTTGAATAATTGCTTTTTCGTCCAATCTCTGCGTTATGCTCAAAAAATTATCCTCGGAATATTAACTATATGCCTGCGGTAATTTTTTTCGCATGCCTTGATCTTGAACGAAAAATCTAATTATTCAAGATACCCTAAAGTTATATCTGAGTGCGCCCTTACTTGCCTTTTTGTCCATTTTCGGTGTTGCAAAAATAGTTGCATAACCTTGTTATGTTTTTGTGTTTTTATTTTGAACATATTGCCCGAAGGGCAATATGTTCAAGGTTTTTCCAATGATTTGGCTGATCAATAGTCACTTTTCCCCGCAAGACCATGACTGAGCTGAAAATCATCTGTAACGGTGAATCACGTTTGGTGTCGGTTAACACCACGGTAGCCGCTTTAATTGCTGAGTTGGGTTTGGAACAAACTCAGTTGGCGGTCGAACTCGATGGCCGGGTGTTGACGGCTGAAGGACTTGACAACGCGATGCTGACGGAAAATTCGCGACTAGAGTTGATTCGTTTTGTTGGTGGAGGCTGAAAATGTTAAGTATAGCCGGTCGGACTTTCCGTTCCCGCCTCTTTATGGGGACCGGTAAATTTTCCTCTTCCGCACTGATGATCGCGGCTCTGAGGGCTTCCGGCAGTGAAATGGTTACCGTGGCTCTGCGTCGGGTTGACCTTAATGATCCCGCCGATGATATCATGGGGGCTCTCAACCGCCGGCGTTTTTTCTTTCTCCCCAACACCTCCGGGGCTCGTGACGCGGCTGAAGCCGTTCGTCTGGCCCATCTGGCCCGGGCGGCGGGGGACACCAATTGGCTTAAGCTGGAGGTTACCCCCGATCCTCGCACCCTACTGCCGGACCCCATTGAAACCTTGAAGGCTACCGAAATTCTGGTGGCCGAGGGTTTTGTCGTGCTGCCCTATATCAACGCCGACCCTATTTTAGCCTTGCGTCTGCAAGACGTTGGGGCGGCGGCGGTGATGCCCCTGGGGGCGCCGATTGGCACCAATCAGGGAATGCTGACCCGTTTCCAGGTCGGGATTATTATTGAGCAGGCCCGGGTGCCGGTGGTGGTGGACGCTGGGCTTGGCGTACCCTCCCATGCCGCCGAGGCCATGGAGATGGGGGCTGATGCGGTTTTAGTTAATACCGCCATTGCCGTGGCTACCGATCCGGTCAAGATGGCAAAGGCTTTTGCGGTCGCCGTCGAGGCTGGCCGGATGGCCTACGAGGCTGGTCCTGGGGAAAAACAAGATCAGGCGAGGGCTTCATCCCCGGATTTCGATCTGAATTTTCTGCGTGATGAATAACTACGATTTTTCGGCGCCGGATTTTAGTTCTCTTGCGGCGCGGATTCATAGCAGCCGCCGGGAAGACGTGTTACGCGCCCTAAAACAGCGGGATGGATGCCGGATCGCTGATCTTACCGCCCTGCTTTCTCCGGCGGCGGAGCCCTTGTTGTCCTCCATGGCCGTCGCGGCGGGACGACTTACCCGGCAGCGCTTTGGGCGGGTCATGCAGCTTTACGCCCCTCTTTATCTCTCCAGCTATTGCGCCAATCGTTGTTTATATTGTGGTTTTTCCTTTGACAATCAAATTCCCCGCCGGATTCTGTCTTTGTCTGAGGCGGAAAAGGAAGCGCTGATCCTGGCTGATCGGGGTTTTGGTCACATCCTTCTGGTTTCCGGCGAGGCCCCGGCCCGGCTAGGGGTGGATTACCTGGTTGGTCTGGCTGCTCGCCTGCGTCGGCGTTTTGCCTCGGTGGCCATTGAAGTTCAGCCCCTGTCGGTCGCCGAATACGCTCGGCTTTTTGCCGCCGGAATTACCGGAGTCGTGGTTTATCAGGAAACCTACGATCGCCAGACCTACGCCGCCGTTCACCGGGGTGGGGTCAAGACCGATTACCAGCGGCGTCTTGCGGTTCCAGCTTACGCCGCCTTGGCCGGGATGCGCGAGGTGGGGATCGGGGCTTTATTGGGGCTTAGTGACTGGCGGGCCGAAGGCCTGGCCCTCGGCCTGCATCTGGCCTGGCTGCGCAAACTGTCTTGGCGTACGGCCTATACCATTTCTTTTCCCCGTCTGCGGCCGGCCCCTGGCAGTTTTTCCCCCCTGGTTGCGGTGAGCGAAAAAAATCTAGGCCAACTGCTTTTTTCCCTGCGTCTTTTTGATCCCGACGTGGGTCTGGTGCTTTCCACTCGTGAGCAAGCCCGCTTTCGCGATGGGATGATTGGTCTTGCCCCCACCCGCTACTCTGCTGGTTCCTGCACCATCCCTGGCGGTTATGGTGATGCCGGAGCCGCCGGTGAGCAGTTTTCCGTGAGCGATGAGCGGAGTATTGATGAGGTTGCCAGCTCCATCCGGGCCAAGGGTTTTGATCCGGTCCGCAAGGATTGGGATGCCGTTTTTCAAGCGGCAGATGAAGGCGCAAGCGCGGGCGCAGGCGTAGACGACTGAATTTGGAGCCCGAAACGGACCACGAATCCGCGCAGATGTAAATGCAGATGCAGATGTAAATGCAGATGTAAGTTAAAGACGACAAAACAGGAGGAGGCGATTTATAATGACTGATCTCAAAAAGATGTATACCACCATTTTAGGGGATCACTTCCCTCTGGATATGACCATCAGCTTTGGTGAGCAGACTCTTATCTATCGCAAACGTAGCTGGAAATTAACTCAGGATGACGGCAGCGTTGAGGAACGCGGCATCCGTTACGGGGAAAACCCCGACCAGGAGGCGGCCCTTTACGAGCTGGTGGGCGGTAACCTGACCCTGGGAGATTGTCGCTTCATCGAGCCGGGTCACGGTCTAGTCAGCGGGATTAAGGCGGCCGATATGCTCCAGGTGGGCAAGCATCCCAGCAAGATCAATCTTACCGATATCGACAACGGACTCAACATCATCAAGTACTTGACGGGTCGGTCGGCGGCGGTGATTCTCAAACACAATAATCCTTGCGGGGCCGCCTACGGCAATACCTTAGCCGAGGCCTTCGACCGCGCCAACCGGGCCGACCGGATTGCCGCTTTCGGGGGCGCGGTGGTACTCAATCGGGCCTGTGACTTGGCCACCGCCGAACTGCTCAGTCAGAATTACCTCGAGGTAGTTTGCGCCCCGGAATTCGACTCCGGTGCTTTGACAATTCTTGGCCGTCGCAAGAACCTGCGGGTGATCAGAATCGCCCGGATCGATCGTCTGGTCGATTATGCCGCTTTCCGCTTCGTTGATTTCAAGAGTCTGATCGACGGAGGCCTGGTTGTCCAGCAGTCGGCCGTCAACTCCATAGCCGGCGCCGCCGACCTGAAACCGGCTTTGACCACCTTTAAGGGGCAAGAGTACCGGTGTCAGCGGGAACCAGATGCCCGTGAAATCGACGACATGATTTTTGGTTGGGCGGTGGAACATGGAGTGACATCTAATTCGGTGATTTATGTTAAGGATGGTTGCACCGTGGGGATCGGCACCGGAGAACAGGATCGGGTTGGAGTGGCGGAGATCGCGGTGCATAAGGCTTATATCAAGTACGCTGACATGCTCTGCTTTGACACTTACGGCATTCCTTTTGCCGAGCTACTTTTAGCAGTAGAGCGGGGCAAAAGAGCCAAATCCCAGCGAGAAGTCATTGACGCCAGGACTCAGGCGGACCGGGCGGGATTGCCCGGATCGGTGATGATTTCTGATGCCTTTTTCCCTTTCCGCGACGGGGCCGACGTCGGCATTCGCCAAGGGGTCAGCGCCATTCTCCAGGCCGGTGGTTCGACCCGGGATTTTGAAACCATCATTGCCTGTAACGAAGCCCAGCCGCAGGTGGCGATGAAATATACCGGTCAGCGCTCTTTTAAACACTAGTGGCTACCTTTTTTCAAGGTGGCTTGGCGTCGTGTCAAGGCTGAGATGACGCATCTCGCTTGCCCTTTTTCACGCCTGCTGCGTTATGACTTGACTCACATAGCCTGGGCTATGCTCATCAAGCCGTGCCTTGCAGGCATAAAAAAAATGACGGCGCGATATTACGACATTTCGGCCTCGACACGACACTAGCGAGGGGGATGGGATGGCATAACCCCCTTATCCCGTGCCTGCTGGTTGGATCAAGTTACCAGACCTCTCGCAGGCCCTGCTGTTTACGGACCAGATCCACCAGTCTTTCCAGTTCAATCCGCCAGTTGGCATGTACTCGGGCGGCGGAAGGGGCGATCAGTTCCGGCAGACCATACACCAGGCGATCCGAGGCGCTGGAGGCTTCAATTACCGCCTCGACGGAGCGGGCCCCAAACTTGTATTCAGCCAGCAGGAGCCGCAGCAGCAATCCGGAGGTCTTGCGGGCTGCTTTTTTCCAGTGGGTATCCATCTGATGGGCGATGATGAAGGCCCGCTTGATCAGAATCCGTCGCAGTTTGGCCAGGTCTTGGGGGTCGGCCTGATTGCAGAGGAGTTCAGAGCCTATTTCAATGTCGTCGATATCTAAAACCACCCGTAGGCGACTTAAGAAATCGGGAATTTTCAAAGTGCGGGCCGACTGCTGAAATTTCGGATCGGAGTCGTTCAACAGGGCCGCCATTCCGTCGTAGCTGGCCTTGACCCCGCCGGCAAAAACAAAAATTGAACGTCCAATGTTGTAAGGTACTCCATGGACATAGGTGATGCCGTCCTGCATGGCGGGGAGGAAATAACGAAGATAACCAAACTCGTGATGATCATAGCGGCAATCAAACTCGTCCCAAAAGACGATGGGGACCTTGCCTTTGGCCACCGAGGCCCGAATGGCGTCAATGGCACTGTCGATCTCGGCCGGGCCGTTGAACTGGGTGAGATTGAACTCGAAAAAATCAAAAGGGTTGGCATCAAAGTGCTGCCCGATGACATTGGCCACCTCCTTGACGGCAAAAGATTTACCTGAACCCGGGGGGCCGAATACCCCCACACATAATGGGCGCTGCACCTGTTCACGGGAAACGTAGGAGCCCATAACATTCTGTAGGGTCACCACCGGTTCGATTTCCGCCGGATCGGTGGTGCGGAGATGGCCGACTTGGAACATCCGCAAATCGGAGAAACCGTTTTTCCAGCTCACCTCATTTTTTAGACAGTGCAGCACCTCGGCAATGACCCCAATGCAATCCTCGGCCATGGTTGAGGTAGGATAGAAAAAGTGGACACCAAAAGAAAAGTTAAAATAACTAACTGGAGGTGTCAAGATGGAAAGGTTACCGTATGGAAGGTACACAAGGGAATTTAGGCAGGAGGCAGTAAAGCTTGTGATTGATGAGGGGCTGTCGGTGCATGAGGCGGCCAAGCGGCTGTCATTGGCATCAACAACCTTAAGCAACTGGATGAAGGCATGTAAGGCAGGCAAACTTGGAGAAGTAGGGAAAAACCACAGACCGCTGACGGATGTAGAGATAGAAAACTACAGGCTCAAAAAAGAGTTGGCTGAAGCGAGGATGGAGCGAGACATATTAAAAAAAGCGGCAGCGTACTTTGCAAAGGAGTCGCAGAGAGGTGCGCGATGATAAAAGATATGCGGCTCAAATATTTCACATCATCTCTATGTAAAATGCTCAAGGTATCAGAAAGCGGATATTACGCACAGATTAACAGAAAGCCTTCTAAAAGAGAGCAGGAGGATATCCGGTTGACAATAGAGATAAAAGCAGCACACAAGCGAAACAGAAGGGTATGCGGAGCAGAGAAGCTTCAGAAAGAGCTGGCAGAGGGCGGCAGATATGTCGGCATATGCCGCATAAAGCGGACAAAAAGAGAGCACGGACTTTATTGCAAGCAGACAAAGAAATACAAGGCAACAACTGACTCAAAGCATACATTGCCGGTGGCAGAGAACTTATTACAGCAAGAATTCAAAGCAGAGGCTCCGAATAAGGTATGGGTAACAGATATAACCTATATACCTACGGAAGAAGGCTGGCTATATCTTGCCGGACATAAAGACATCTTTAACGGAGAGATAGTGGGATATGCAATGGGAGAAAGAATAACAAAGAACCTTGTCAGCGAATCATTGTTTCGGGCAGTGGCATCCAAGAGACCTGCGAGGGGGCTGATACATCACTCTGACAGGGGGAGTCAATATTGTTCCGGCAATTACGGCAAGTTACTTGAGCAATTTGGGATGACCGCATCAATGAGCAGAAAAGGCAACTGTTATGACAATGCTCCTATGGAAAGCTTTTGGGGAACACTTAAGCAGGAGCTTGTGCATCACAGGAAATACAGAACAAGACAAGAGGCAACGCAGGAGATCAGAGAGTATATAGAAGTTTTTTACAATCGGCAGAGGAGGCAGGCACGGCTAGGGTATCTATCCCCGGTTGCTTATGAGAAGAAGTTTTATGGAAACTGGATGGCGGCATGAGCCAATTGGTGTGCACTTTTGTTCTCCTGGCTCTAA